>CAWISM010000001.1:0-40620 GCA_963838725.1 uncultured cyanobacterium
TGATTGGCACATCGATTTTGCGGTAGGCGTTCCCTTCACCCACAATGGGCAGCGCCGCAATTTCTAGGTCCGGGCGAATGGCACGCAGGGTTCTGATGATATGAGAAGAATGATTGTCTTCACCGTGGCCGTTGCTGATATAGAGAAGGCGGGAGGGCATGAACGTAAGCTCCAAGCGAGCTGAAATATTATCGTACACCCCGACCGGGTTGGCCTTAGCTTGCGCCACTTTTGCACCTGAACCACAAATCAACCTCTGTAAGGGGGTTGTCAAGACACCCTTAGAATGCGTAGTTTTAAGGTCATTCAGCCTAAATTTGCCATATGCTTACCCTCTTTGTTCGTCGTAGTTGTGCAGTTGTTCTCGGCGCGGCACTAACGGGTGTATCTTTACCAGTCGGTTTGATGCAGCGGGCGATCGCACAGTCAACCCCACAGTCGAATCGACAGTCGAATCCACAGATTCTCCCCACCATTGACGAAGTCGTAGAGTGTGAGGTGCTAATTGTCGGCGGCGGACTGTCAGGCACCGCTACTGCTTACGAAAGCCTGCGTTCTGGCCGTACGGTCTGTATGACCGAGATTACTGACTGGGTGGGGGGGCAGATCTCTTCTCAAGGAACGTCAGCGCTAGATGAAGCGAGAAAGCAGCGAGCACTGTTGTTCTATTCAGAAGGCTACAAAGAACTGCGCCGCCGGATTGAAAGCTTCTACGGCGAGCTAAATCCGGGTGGCTGCTGGGTCAGCGTCACCTGCTTTTTGCCAGTAGATGCAGATGCGATTTTGCGCGACATGCTAGATGATGCTGCTCGGCAAGGCGGCGGAGAGCTGAAATGGTTTCCCTCAACCGTAGTAAAGGAGCTAGAGATCAGCGCTGATGGCCGAATGATTGATAGTGCGATCGCCATCCAACACACTCCGCAGCCTGGCACCGAGCCGCTCAACACAGCGCCACTGTCCGAGACGTTTCTCGATAGCTATTCGTACGAAGATTCCGAGCGGTTTGCTAAAAACATTATCCAATTTGTTCCGTTTGTATCCGATGACAAGACCGCTACAGCCAAAGCTGACTGGTACGTAGTAGAAGCAACCGAAACCGGGGAAATCATTGCACTCTCCGGCGTTCCCTACCGACTGGGACTAGACCCACGCTCTCACCTCAACCCGTCTTCTCCTACTGAAGTGGCCGATCCGTACTGCACTCAGGGCTTTACCTACACCTTTGCAATGGAGCGCACCGCTGAGCCAAAAGTTCAGATCAAGCCGCCATACTACGAGCAGTATGAGCCGTATTTTAGCTACGAGCGATCGCGCGACCAGAACGACTACTTCGACTACGTTTTCACCTACCGCCGCATCTGGGCCCCAGAGCCTAGACCCGAAGCCAGACAGTTCGGCGTCTCTGCTGTTGCTCCCGGCGATATCTCTATGCAGAACTGGACCTGGGGAAACGACTATCGCCCCGGCACCGCTAGAGACAACTTTATCTACAGCGCCGATCAGCTGGCTGCCAGCGGCCAGCTAGAGCCGGGTGGGTGGCTTGGGGGGCTGCGTGTAGACGCCCTGCGCAAGGCCGAAGAAAACGCCTATAGCTACTACTACTGGCTAGTAGAAGGTGACACCGATTCACAGCTCGGGCCAGATGTGAAAGAGCCAGCGCCCAATCATCAGTTCATCTCTGGGCTAGATGCGCCGATGGGAACCGCTCATGGCCTGTCAAAATATCCCTACATTCGAGAAGCTCGGCGCATTATCGGTCGCCCGTCGGTCACCTACCCGGACGGCTTTAGCGTCAGTGAAGTGGATATTTCTAAAGCGGACTATCGGGACGACTATTACAAAGAAACGCTCGGCGAGCGGCGCTATCAGACGCTGTGGCAAACGATTGCTGGGCTGAATGCGGCCAGTGCGATCGCCAACGATACCCCCGCTGACGAAATCAGCAGACGCACCCGCTCCACCATCTACCCAGACGCGGTTGGCATCGCCCAATATGCCATTGACTTCCACCCTTGCCTAAGCGAATATCCCTTCGAGAAACCCGGCAACACCGAACGCGCCAACATCCGCAAAGCTCACGGCCAAGCCTACCCCGCTCAAATTCCGCTGCGGGCCATGATTCCACAAAACATAGACAATCTATTGATTGCGGGTAAAACCATCGCTACTAGCAACATCGCTGCCGCTGCCTACCGGGTCCATTCCTTTGAGTGGTCTGTCGGCGTTGCTGCCGGAGCGACCATTGATTTTGCGCTAGACAACAACGTCTTTCCCTACGAGCTGACCGACCAGATCCCCACCTACGAACCCGAGCTAGAAAAACTTCAAAACCGACTCAACGCCAGCGGCAACCCGACCGCCTTTCCAGACACTTCCATTTTCAATCTCGACTGGGAGGACTGGCGCGTTTGGTGAGATTGCCCACGGATTTACCACCATCGTGAACGCTGAGGATATTTCTATATGGAAGCCGTAGACAGTTGGCAAAATTGGATAGTCACCATAGGCTATCTATCTTTCACAGTTTTTATTGTCTGGCAGATTGTAAAGCCGTCGAATAAATAGTTCTCTATTGAGGGTTGTGTCGACGGTAGTTTAGGCTCTCCTTGCGCCTGGTAAGATGAAAAGCCTGTACAACCCGCACAGTAGACGCAGTCGTAGGAAGGGAGCCAGTCGCAATGTTAAAACGGTTGATGATTTGGCTACTCAATCAGATTCAAAAGCAGTTTCGGAAAATCGCAGGTTTTTTGAATGGTGGTCGTGATAGTGCGCGATCGCACCCCCCTGCTAAAGATCCTACGTCTGCTAATCGCTCATCTGAAACAGCCCAGCCTAGTCTCACCCGCTCGGATATCAACATCGATACTGTAGCCCCCATTGCGCAAAGGGTCTCGCTTGCACCTGCAATCCCCAAAAAAGAACAGCAGCAGGACTCGGAGTCGTCACCGTATGACGCTACAGCTAACCCAGCTACTATTGGTACAGACACTAGCGAGCCGAATGCCACAGAGTCAGATGCTATCTCGAGCGCTACTACTCCAAATGCTGTTAACTCTGAGCGAGAGGTTGTAGAAAAGCCCAATACGCATAAAAGGCTAGATGTCACTGCCGCTGCTATCTCCGGACAAGAGTCTATCCGCCCTACAATACCTACCGCTGTATCAAAGCTCATAGCTTCTGATACGCCTCCTCAACCTAGCTTTGATGCTGATCTGCCTGCGCCTACTACACAAACCCAAGGGAACTACCAGCTTCCAACCATACATGACTTACTGCCTGCAATTGAGTTAGAAGAACCAATCCATTCAGAAGAATCGATCCATTCAGAAGCGTCAAGCTATATAGAAGAGGAAATGGGCTACGCAGAGGAGGAACCTGCCTATGAAACGATAGCTGTTTCTGATGATCCTGAAGTCATAGAGTCTGTAGCAGTTGAGCCAGCAGCCGAAGAGTCTCCTACTGCGGACTCTTCATATGCAGAGATAGCTAAGGAAGTCGTGGAGCAAGCAACGATCTTTAGCTTCGATATCTACGAAAATGAGCTAGTAATAACGGACAAGGTAGAGGATACCGATGAGCTAGAAATAGTACAGGAATCAGAAGCGGTAAGCGAAGGTGAGGACGTTAGTTCCGCTGGTGCCTCTACTGCGATCGCAGTAGCAGAAGGCGACTCAATGCCGGTATTAGAGGCAGAAGATTTAGAAGATTTATCTATAGATACTTCATCAAATTCAATTGATGAAGAACCAACAGGAGAAGAGTCAGCTACAGAAGAATCAACCGAAGAACCCACTACTGAAGAACTAGCTGCCGAAGACTCTGTTACTGAAGAACTCATTACCGAAGAGTTATCGACCGAAGAACTGGATAGCGAAACGCAGAGCGGCAACGAACCTCTTGTTGAAAAGGTCTATATTTTCGAATATACCGTGATCTCAGAGTCCGAAGATGAATCTACTTCACTGGAGCTAGCTGATTCCCTGAAGGTAGCTGATTCTCCTGAGGTTTCTAAACCTGTTAATCCTTGGTCAACCGCTATCTCTAGGAAAGCTACAGCATCGACGCGGCCTATTCCAGCGGCGGATGCAGAGACGGCATTAGGAGAGTCTGTAGAGACAGAAACGGTAGAGACAGAAACGGTAGAGACAGAGACCAAGCCTGGCATAGTCAAACTTCTATTCACCATCAAACCGGGCAATTATCACGGCTATATCGCCCCAGCCGATGGCTCAAAAGATATTCTGTTCCATCAAAAGTACATCAACGCCGACATCTTCAAAAAGATAGAACGAGGCACCCCCGTTGTGGCAACCGTGAAGCTTGTGGAAGGCAAAGCGTATGCAACCCATGTTGAACTAAGCAGTCCCGAATCCAATGGGCCGCTATAAGAAGAGCCGATACGCCGGATTATCGCTTTCGTTCCAATATCGGTAGCCCAGCGTCGTCAAGAATGACTGCCATTGCTGCATTTCTTGGGGAGGAACCTGCATACCGACTACGATTCTGCCGTAGTCTGCGCCGTGATTGCGGTAGTGAAATAGGCTGATGTTCCAATCCGGGCTCATCTGGGTGACGAAATTCGCTAGCGCGCCGGGTCGCTCAGGAAATTCAAATCGGTAGAGCAGCTCATTTTGAGCAAGCGATGACTTTCCGCCTACCATATGTCGCAGGTGCATCTTCGCTAGTTCGTCGTCTGTGAGATCTAGGGTTTTGAATCCGTTATCTCTAAACTTGTGCGCGATCGCCTGCGCGTCTGCTCTATCCTCTATCTGAATACCCACAAAGATATGCGCCTGGTTCGCATCAGCGATTCTGTAGTTGAACTCGCTCAGGCTGTGGCTGCCTAGAATATCGCAGAATTTGCTGAGGCTACCAGGGCGTTCTGGAATCGTCACCGCAAAGACAGCTTCTCTTCTTTCGCCGAGTTCGGCGCGCTCTGAAACGAAGCGCAGTCGGTCGAAGTTCATGTTGGCCCCACAGGCGATCGCAACCAAAGTCTCTTCTTGAATGCCCTCGCGCTCTACGTAGGCTTTTGCCCCTGCGATCGCTAGCGCCCCAGCTGGTTCTAGAATAGAGCGAGTATCTTCAAAGACATCCTTAATTGCCGCACAGGTATCGTCAGTACTGACCAGCAACACCTCATCAACATACTGCTGGCACAACCGAAACGTTTCCTCGCCTACTTGCCGCACCGCTACCCCATCGGCAAACAATCCCACCTGCTCCAATCGCACTCGCTCACCTGTCTCTAGCGATTGGCTCATCGCATCGGCGTCTACTGGCTCCACACCAATAATCTTGATCTCTGGGCGTAACCTTTTGACATAGGCCGCAATCCCCGAGATCAGTCCGCCTCCGCCAATAGCAACGAAAATCGCGTGAATCGGCTTTTGATACTGCCGTAAAATCTCCATGCCAATGGTCCCTTGCCCGGCAATCACGTCTGGATCGTCGAAAGGGTGTACGAACGTCAGCCCTTTTTCCGCTTCTAGCTGGCGCGCATGTGCATAGGCATCGTCGTAGGTGTCCCCATGCAATATGACAATGCCGCCCCTCGCTTTCACGGCATCGATCTTGACCTGCGGCGTCGTGACCGGCATGACGATCATCGCTGTTGTACCCAGTTCTCTAGCGCCAAGGGCAACCCCTTGCGCATGATTACCCGCAGAGGCCGCAATCACCCCACGCTGTAATGACGCGTGAGGCAACTGCACCATTTTGTTATAGGCACCGCGCAACTTGAATGAAAAGACAGACTGCGTGTCTTCCCGCTTGAGCAGTACCTGATTGTTCAGCCGCTCTGAGAGCCTAGGTGCTCGCTCTAGAGGCGTTTCCTGTGCCACGTCATATACGCGCGCCTTCAAAATGCGTTCTAGGTAGTCGGGATAAGTCACTAGGTTTGTCAGTCGGTGATGATTGTCAACCTATACTGTACGCGCTTAGCCGGGTGCTGACTACTTCGCGGCCCGAGTCGATCGCTCAGACAGACCAGATGGAATGAGAGCGTACATCTTCAGCAGCCAGCGGCGCTCAGCTGCCCAGCCAGATACCAGTAATGAATAGAACAATGTTACGGATTTCTTAGAGGCTATTTGATTTAGACCGTGTGTGTCAAGTTTTCTGATACGTATACGGAAGATTAGCGGTAGCATAGTTCGATTCACATAGCCGCTTGTTTATTGACCCATGCGCACTAGCATTAGAAACTTTCGGGCTGAAGATATCGAGGCTCTAGTCCACCTATACAATCGCTATATCGAAGAAACAACAATCACTTTCGATATTGAACCCTATACCGTCGAGCACCGCCGCGAACACTGGCTATCTCACTATCAGTCTTCTGGTCGGCATCGCCTACTAGTTGCTGAGTGCGATGAGAAAGTAATTGGCTATGCCAGCAGCAGTCAGTTTCGTACGAAAGCTGCCTACGATACTTCTGTAGAAACCAGTATCTATCTCGATATGTCGTTTCATACCAAAGGCGTCGGTACTCAGCTGTACGCTGCTCTTTTTGATGTCTTGAGTAGAGAAGACATACACAGAGCCTATGCAGGGATTACCATGCCGAATGATGTTTCTGTTGCAATTCACCGGAAGTTTGGCTTTGAGCAAGTGGGACTGTTTAAAGAAGTTGGTAGAAAATTTGGGAAGTACTGGGATGTTGCTTGGTTTGAGAAGAAGATCCCATAGAAAATCGCCTTCGAAAGCGATAGCTCTCAAAGGCGATAGGTCCAGGAGTATATACGCAACTGACTCAGATAGCTTGATCAAGCACTAAGAGAAACCGTACTTGATCCATCAGCAACCTAGAACTGGTAGCCAACGCCGACAGTGAAGCCAACTTCACCATCATCTGCAAAGGGCTTGTAGTTGACAGAGCCGTTTGCAACATATCTGCGAGCGAAGCGATAGTCAGTACCTGCGACTAGCGCGAAGTCAATAGCATCGTCCTCGCCGTCGCCACCTAGCTCACCGCCAATACCAGCACCGACGAAGGGGTTGAATGTAGCTCTACCAGTTCCGACAGAGAAGTCGTAGGTGATAGGAACTAGGTAGGAGACATCTTCGTTGTCATCAAAGTCGAAGTCTGTAGCAACAGAAGGACGAATGGAGACACCATCGATGATAGAGACTTTACCATTGACAACAAAGCCGTCTTCGCTGCCGCCAATACCTACGTAGTTGTAGCTAGGAGCGGTGACTTGGGCTTGAGCTGTGAAAGGAACAGCGAGAATAGAGGCGGCTGCGATCGCAACTGTAGCAGACAAACGTGAGAAGAATTTCATGGAACGGTCCTCAAAAAGTGTGGAAATAACAGTGTTAAAACTGCGTAATGAAAGTGCGAAGGAAAGAAGCGTTTGATTTAGAAGCGTTGTCTCGTTTCGCATGTTTAAGTTGTATCGCTTGGGAAGATTGAATGCGTTTTTGCTATGGACACTTTGTGTGGGTGGACTAGCAAATATCTATCTCTACGGACGTAAACTCGTTGTTTTGCAGTGTGCCAGTTAGCGGTTATGGCTGACCGTAGTGCAGCTCGATCAAAGTCTTTCACCCTTCTAAGGCAACAGCGAAAAGGCTGGAGACGGTATTCTGATAAGGCTGTTATTCGAGGGATTTATGGACGGACTGATAACAGGAGAAGATGGTCGCTGCCGATGCTGGTGGTGTGCGGACAAAGCAGACTATGTGGCTTATCACGATGATGAATGGGGTGTGCCCGTTCAAGATGACTGGCAGCTATTTGAGAAAATCTGTTTAGAGGGATTTCAGTCTGGCCTGAGCTGGCTGACTATTTTAAGAAAGAGGGAAAACTTTCGAGCGGCTTTTGCTGGGTTTGACTACGAGCGAGTTGCTCTGTTTACTCCAGGCGATGTAGAACGCCTGGTGCAGGATAAAGGCATCGTACGACATCGTAAAAAGATAGAGTCGGCTATCAACAACGCCAAGTGTGCTTGCGAGCTGGCTGAGGAGTTTGGTTCGCTGGCGGCTTATTTCTGGCAGTACGAACCTGATCCGTCAGATCGGCCCGCCCGCTGCGACTATGAAACGCTGATGACGATGAGCAAAACGTCTGCGTCAACCGCGATGAGTAAGGATCTGAAGAAACGAGGCTGGTCTTTTGTCGGGCCAATCACAGCCTATGCTTTTATGCAGGCGATGGGGATGGTGAATGACCATGTGGAAGGGTGTGAGTGGCGATCGCACACCGAACAACTGCGACGGGCGTTTGTTCGTCCCAGCCTTATTCCTAAATCCTCGGTAGCCTGAACTACAAATTTTGGCTTTGCCCTTAACCGCAGCGGCATGATCAGGGAGAATGGAAATATTAACTTTTTCTAAGCCTTTTCTGAAAACGATGCTCACTGTATCGAACGCTCCATAGGCTTGAAAGAGATAGACGTGTTTAGGAAATAGCTCCATGACAGCAACCCAAGCTAAGCCCAAATCTGGTTTTCCCATTGATTTAAGCGCTTACAAGCGAATCACACTCGATCCTTCTAACAACAAGCTGACCGACGAGCAGCGCGATGCGCTTAAGGCGAATATTCAGCTCTGCCGTGAGACTATCGTTTTCTTCACAGCGACTGGCGGTGCGCGGGGCGTGGGTGGTCATACGGGTGGTCCTTATGACACCGTGCCTGAAGTAATGATCTTGGATGCGCTGTTTCGGGGCAATCCTGATAAGTTCGTGCCGACTTTCTTTGATGAAGCGGGTCACAGGGTTGGTACGCAGTATCTGATGGCGACGCTCAATGGCGATCTGCCTGCTGAAGAGCTGGTGAAGTACCGCGCTGCGGGCTCGAAGCTACCGGGTCACCCTGAGCTGGGTCTGACCCCTGGGGTGAAGTTTAGCTCCGGCCGGTTGGGGCACATGTGGCCGTTTGTGAACGGTGTGGCGCTAGCGAACCCTGGCAAGACGACTTTCTTGCTGGGCTCTGACGGTGCGCAGCAGGAAGGTGACGATGCAGAGGCGGCTAGATTGGCAGCGGCTCAAGGCATCAACGTCAAGCTGATCATTGATGATAATGATGTGACAATTGCGGGTCATCCTTCTGAGTATCTAGGCGGCTACAGCGTGCAGAAGACGCTAGAGGGTCACGGCATCAAGACGCTGGTGAATGACGGTGAAGATATTGATGCGCTGTATGCGAATATCTGCGAGGCGATCGCAACTGACGGCCCCATCGCCGTCATCTGCAAGCGCCCGATGACCGTCGGCATCGAAGGGCTAGAAGGCACTACTCACGGCCATGACGTCATTCCGACCGATCTAGCCATCAAGTATCTAGAGAAGCACGGTCGCCAGGAAGCGGCTGACTATCTCAAGAATATTGAGAAGCCAAAGCACAGCTACGAATTCAAAGGCTCTAGTGATGAAGTCGGTTCTAACCGCAACGTCTTTGGTCAGGCTGCGGTAGAAGTCCTGGGCAAGATGAGCGATGCTGAGCGCAAAGAAAAGGTGCTAGTCGTCGACTGCGATTTAGAAGGCTCCTGCGGTCTAAACCACATTCACAAGGCGTATCCTGAAATCTTTGTTAGCGGCGGCATCATGGAGCGGGGCAACCTCTCAGCCGCGGCTGGCTTTGGTATGGTAGAAGGTAAGCAAGGCATCTTTGCCACCTTTAGCGCGTTTCTAGAGATGTGCATCTCTGAAATCACGATGGCGAGACTCAACAAAGCGAATCTGCTTTGTCACTTTTCTCACTCTGGTATCGATGATATGGCAGATAATACCTGCCACTTTGGTATCAACAACATGTTTGCTGACAACGGGCTAGACGACGGCTACGAGACTCGCCTGTACTTCCCAGCCGATGCGCACCAGATGAAGGCTTGCGTTGAGAAAGTTTTTCACGACCCCGGCTTACGATTCATCTTTTCCACTCGTGCTAAGGTGCCGATGCTGCAAGACGACAGCGGCAAGACTCTGTATGAAGGTGATTACACCTTCGTTCCTGGCAAAGACGACGTTGTTCGTGAGGGAACAGACGGCTACATTGTCAGCTTTGGCGATGGTCTATATCGCGCTCTAGATGCGGTAGAGCGGCTGAAGGAAGAGGGTCTGAGCATTGGCCTAATTAATAAGTCTACGCTCAATGTCGTTGATGAGCAGATGCTAGAGAAAGTCGGTAACTCGCCGTTGGTGATGGTGGTCGAATCTTTCAATGAGAAGACTGGTCTAGGGGCTCGCTATGGCACTTGGCTGCTAGAGCGAGGCTATACGCCTAAGTTCGCACATGCAGGTACGCATGAAGAAGGCGGCGGCGGTCTCTGGGAGCAGTTCTATCACCAGGGACTTGATCCTGAGAGCATCATGCAGAAAGTGAAGAAGCTAGCGGGTAAGTAGATTGCTGGCAAGCTGAATTACTGAAGAATAGGGATCTGCGCTGAAATCGTCAGACCTTGATTCTAGAGCCCTTCGGTTTGTCCAAATCGGAGGGCTTTGTCTTTGGAGATCATCGATATGGGGATGGAGGTGGTTAGCTAGCGGTGTATGATCCTGATGTTGAGAAGAAATTTGTTGAGAAAAATTGGAGCGATCGCATCATGGCCGCAGAATACATAGCTGACGAAGCTGCATTCGATACATTGATCAAAGAAGATTCTGTGGTTGTCGTTGACTGCACCGCTAGCTGGTGCGGCCCTTGCAAGCTAGTGGCTCCGCTGATGGATCAGCTTGCAGAAGAGTATGACGGAAAGGCGACCGTTTCTAAGCTTGATCTAGATTCAAACAAAGCGGTTGCTAATCGTTTTGGTATCAAGAGTATTCCGGCGGTAATGTTTTTTAAGAACGGCGAACTGGTCGATACGCTAGTGGGCGTAAAGCCTTATTCGACCTTTAGCGAGACGGTGACTTCTTATCTGTAAGTCTGCTTGATAGCCGCAAGCGAAAAACTGAAATTGAAAAGCCAAAAGTAGAGATTTGGAGTGGGTATGGGCGATCGCAATAAGCAGAAAGAAGACCCAAATCTGATCAAGACACCACCAGAGACGCTGTTTGCAATTTTAGTGATGGCGCTGTTGGTGCCGCTGCTGTTGGTCGGATTTATCTCGCAGTAGATTTGCTAGTAGATTAGATCTTGTACGATTGCGTCGGTTGCGTTGACTAAGGTATGTCTCTAACTGAAATCTTCTCGGCGGGTGGCGTGGTGATGTGGCCACTGCTGCTGTTTTCTCTGGGTGCGATCGCCGTTACTATTGAGCGTGGCCTGTTTTGGTTCCGCGTCAAAAAACAAGAGCGTGAGTTTGCTAAAGACATCTTGCAGATCTATAGAGCGAATCCATCTGCTGTCTTCGCCAAGCTAAAGCAGCATATTGACTTGCCAATTGCTCGCATTTTTCTAGAAGCGCTGGAGCTAGAAGGTGCTTCTCCTAACCAGTTTCGACTGGCCCTAGAAAGTGCTACTCAGGCAGAACTTCCCACGAATGGCACTATCAGTCAGGAAACGGAAAGGAGGCGACCTATGCGAGTAGTCAATAACGAAGCGGATGAGCCCTTGACGATCAATATTTTGCCGATGGTCGATGTGATCTTCGCAATTCTGGCTTTCTTTATTATCTCGACGCTGTTCTTGACGCGCTCAGAGGGCTTTTCAGTAGACCTGCCAGAAGCTGAAATCGCTCAGTCTCAGACGGAAGTGCTAGTCACCGTTACTGTTGAAGAGAATGGCGATATCTCTATAGACAAAGAATCTGTTAGCGTTGGCGTAATTGGTTCCGATGTGGGCGAGGAGTTGCTCTCAGGTTCTGGCGTTGGAGAATCTTGAACGATCTCTCTTTAAGGGTTGTTTCAGGAGGGGTTGTTTCAGGAGGGGTTGTTTCAGGAGGGGTTGTTTCAGGATCTGGTACGCTAACAGACTCTCTTTCGCCCCGTCGTCGCGTCTTTAGAAAATAGCCTCGAAGGCTAGCGGCTGGCGGCGCGTGTTTTTGGCCCACCGCCCGGAGAGTACGGTAACGGCCTGAGCACCCTAATCGAAACGGCGGCTTGGGAAGAGGAGTCGGATTTAGGGCGGCTGTTTATCGAGCGCACTCAGTACGTCTATGGCGCATGGTCGGCTACGAATCGCGGCAAGCGTTTGAATCAGCGCTGGGCCGAACTCAATGCGAATGGGACAACGATTGCGATCGAGCCATTCCTAACGTGAGGAAAATACCCGCAAACGGTGCCCACACCACCGTTCGGATACCTGGCAGTGGAATCGACAGGGTGAGCGGCACTGTAATCACTGAGGCGATCGCAATCCCAATCGTCATAAAAGCAGCAAATACATAGTCTCTGAGTTGCTAGGGTCTAGACTGCCAAGATCTAGTGGGTTTCGCCATGTGTTTCTCCTAACTATGTTCCTAGTATTATGTTGCTTCTGCTAAAAACTGGTGTTAATGCCAAATTCCCCTGGTCGGTATAGATTCGAGACTGAAGCAGTCCAAAGACGCGATCGCTCGCGTAGCTCAAACACACCATGACGGTACTAGCCTCGATCAGTTCGCTCAAGTCGTTGATATCGATTCTTCAACCTTACCGCGCTTTGCCCTAGAGTATGATGTCACACCGGACGTGATGCTCTACGGTTCAGCGACTCGGGGCTACAGAGCGCAAGGCGTAAACTTCAGGGCTACACTGCCAGAACAGCTCTTTTTTAATAAGGAGTCTTGGAACTACGAAGCGGGAATTCGCACGTCCTTCTTGCAAGATTGGCTGACAGCAACCTTTTCTGTTTTTCAGAATCCTATTAGAGACTTTCAGGTACCTTCAACAGATCCAGCTACCGGATTTTTTGGCTTTGTTGATAATGCCGATGTCACTATCAATGGTCTTGAATTTGAGCTACGCGCTAGACCAGTTGACGGTCTCGACCTAACGGCTTGTGCTAGTGAATGCTAGAGCGGTGGATCTTTAGTGACGGCAACCTACGGTGCGCCAGCTAGCTTTGGCATCCAGTATCGGCTGGAGTTCTAGTCGAGACTTTGCTCTGTCGCTTTTTTGAATCGCGTCAGAACCCATCTAGTAAAGCTCTAGCTAGGCTTGGCTGAAGGCGCTTCCCAGCATCGCTCTAGTGATGCTATCAGTACAGAGCGGGAACTAGACACTCGCCTAACAATGCTCCATAGCTGTAGTGCCGATGTAGGCGTGCTGACTTCTACCTGTAGCGGCTGGAATCCGCCACAAGAACAGTCGATATTCAAATCTTGCAGGCGATGATAAACCTGCCAGCGATCCTCACAGGTGACCGAGATGCGGCTAGAGTTCGATGAGTCGCCTTGATTAGCAGCTAATCGCTCGGTGGCTAGGCTGACGGACGAATCAGTTGATTCTGTAGCACGATGAATTGACACTGAACAAAAACCTCTTGTAGAAATATCGGGAGAATGAGCTCTTAAATAAAAGCTATCTGTAAGCGAGAAATAGACAGTCAGACTACTCAATGATTGATAGTGATTGACTGTAACTACTCAGGCCATGCCAAAAAACTGTTGAAGTCCGCCCTACAAGCGATCCAGCGAATATGTCGAAAATTTCATTCTCAATAAGACTGATTAATCTGCCCTCTATTGGGAATCTATAGATTCTCATTCTTCTAAAATTAATCTCTGATCGCTACCGGTAGCGTTTTGAGGTTTGTTGAAAGCTAGATGTAGAGCCTGAGTAGTTACGATTGACTTAAATTAATTATCTAACTAGAAGATACTTTCAATAATCAGGATTAGTAGATTGACGATCGCTCATTTGCCAAATGTTCGATACGCCAACTCACTACAATTTACAGACGATATATTCGCTATTTTGCCTGATTACCCTATTGAGAATATGTGTCAACCAAGCAGCGTACATTCCAGAAAAGACGGGGGTTTCAGGTTATTGAGAATGAGTTATACTTCAATCACTAGACGCATGCCGCAGTGACTGTCCAATGCCAGCGGTATCTTTTCGTCTCATCAAAATCACCTTCAGAGGATAAAAACACTATGGCAATTTCATCTGCCGTCATTACCCCATTTGGTCAGGTCGCCGACAATCCAATTTTGTTGGAAAAATCAGTCACTGAACCTGTCTGCGAAGGTCTAAACGTAGCGTTAGCTAGTATTCAGGGTCTGTACATTCAGTATCAAAAGCATCACTTTGTTGTAGAGGGCGCAGAGTTTCTCCAGCTTCATAACTTCTTTGAGGAAGGCTACACTACGACTAGAGAGCATGTTCACGATATCGGCGAGCGCCTAGATGGTTTGGGCGGTGTGCCGGTTGCTAGCTATGCAAAACTGGCTGAAATCTGCTGCTTCGAGCAGGAGCCGGATGGTATATTTGGCTGTCGCCAAATGGTTGTAAACGATCTGAAAGCTGAGCAAGAAATTATCAAAGTGTTGCGTCGCAATGCAGCGCAGGCAGAGAGTTTGGGTGATAGAGCAACACGCTATCTCTATGAGGGCATTCTGCTAAAGACAGAAGAGCGGGCCTATCACTTGGATCACTTCCTAGCACCTGATACGCTCATCAACTTTCTAAACTAGTTTTTCCATAGGCATGTCTGGCAAAGGTAGTTCAACCTGGTGCGTTTCAACAAACGCTCGCGACAAAGAATCAGTGTAAAGAATCTGACTGTAGAGAGTCAGAAACAAAGCAAGTAGGGCAGAGGTCTTTAAGCAGGCTTCTGCTTTTTTCATATATCTATTCTGCTATTAAGTTTGCTATTGAATTCTTTCTGTTTGTCTTCTGGTATCAAAGAATTTTTTGTACTCATGCTAAGGACGTGGTCAGCTAAGTAAAATCTCTGAACGCTAGCTCAGTGTGTCGCTTGCGCCACAAACCAGACCGCGTTGGTTGAGAGAGGCTGTTATTGATATGGTTATATAACTAATTGATAACCAGTGTCAAGAAGATGACAAAAAATATAGATTTGGCAGACTGTCATTGCGGCCTATTCGTATGATCTGTCTGATGAATACCGATCGACATAGCACTGCTCAAATGTGACCTCAGACAGTAGTCTTTGGCGACTGCCCCAAACAATGTGGCCTTTTTGCTCCAAAGTTTTGATCAGTCTAGTGACTGTCACTCTAGTGATACCAATAGATTCGGCGATCTCTTGGTGGGTCAGCTTCAGATCTATCTGGTAGCTATTGCCTGCCTTGTGGCCAAAGCGCTCCGCTAACCAGCAGATTAGCTGTAGCAGTCGCTCTTCAGCCTGCTGACAGTGGGCGATCTTCAACAGTTCGTTAGACTGTCGGACCTGCGATAGCAGCATCTCGCGTGAGAGTCTATAGCCGATATCTAGATATTCGACCTCTACAGTCGACAAACACTCTGCAATATAGGGGTAAGTTTGGGCGATTGGATAGCCAACGATGTCTCCGATCGACCAAAATCCGATGGGTACAGGCTCGCCTTGCGAATCATAGGTCAGCGCGCGGATGTATCCTTTGTGAATTTTCCACAGGCTGTGGTTGATAAAGCTCAGCTGGTTCTGACGTTTGAGCCTGACTAGTTTTGGCGTTGACGGAGAGTCTGCGGCGAGCCTGGGAGAATGAACGGCAGATCTGCTTTGACTGGGGAGCGGCCTGAAGGCGGTTTTGAACATAGGTGTCTCTTTTGAACTTGTCTAGATGAAGTGACTGTTCTAGGTGCTAATTTTCAGGCATCTATTGCTATGTGCTTGTTTCAGCTGCTAGCAGTGCTTGTCCTCTGCAATGGGATGTGCAAGATTGCGAACCAGTGTCTGAAGCGTTGTCCCGATCGGCTGTTGGCTCAAGAGTCTGATCAGATGGCAGGTTAGCTAGCTCAGACCAGTAGCGGCTAATCGTTTTGGCCACTGTCTGATAGTGATAAAAGTGAAAGAAGTATTGACCACCGGGACAGTGCCAAAGCAGATCGCCAGATTTAAGCCACTTTTGCCACGGTTTTGCCTGATTGAGGGCCGTAATTTCGTCCGCTTCTCCGTTGCAGACCAGGAGGGGGACAGTAACGCCGCCCGGTTCAATTTGAGTACTGCGCGTTAGCGAATGTAACGTCAGGTTGCTATCTAGGTCTTTGGCAAGTAGGTGAGTTAATGCCTTTGCAAATCTAGGGGCCTGCTCTCCGAACAGCAGCCGAACCATCTGACCTAGAATTATCTCGCGACTACAGGGGATTAGCCGCCTGAGGGCGTAGTAGTGTGCCTGCCAGTTGACGGCGGGCAAGCTGCCTACTGATAGCAGCGTCACTGAGGCAATCTGCTGTGGATACTGACGCGCATAGAGCAGCGCAATAGTGCCGCTAACCCCGTGGCCGATCAGGTGAATTTTGGGTGCAGGCTGACCGTTCGGCTGAGCAGGGCGCGATCGCAAATACTCATGCAGCGCTTCTACGACGGCCACTACTGAACAAGGCTCATCAATGGTTTGGCAGTACTGCCAGCGCCGAACGGTTTGCCCTTTAGCCAGCCGACTCAGCAGTCGCTGGTCAAAGCACTTCAAAGACGGACTTACAGATAGCCAAAGCGCCTCAGTCTTCCGATACATAGGAAAAGCTCCTTGTTGAGAGTAATACTCAATAAACAATTATAAGGAGTATATCCTAAAAACTACCTATTGAGAATTTATCTCAATAGAATAGAGGAAGCGCCTCTAAAGCATCAACAAACCAGCAGCTTTGTTCCGTTTACAAACGCACTGAGCTTACGACTTTTGCTGAATCGCCGTACATTTTTGGCAGATGCCATACAGCGTTAGCTGACAGTCGAGAACGTGATATCCAGCTGCCGTAGCCGTTTTTTCGCCAATTTGAGCTACCGAATTTTCAGTGAACTCTAGCGTCTGATTGCAGTGCAAGCAAACAATGTGGTGATGGTCTCGTAAAGGCCGATTGAGTTCGTAGTGCTTGTGTCCTTCGGCGAGTTCTAGTTCGCGTAGCAGTCCCATATAAACCATCAAATGTAAGGTGCGATAGACAGTGGACAGACTAATGCGCTCTCCGTCTGCTTCTAAGAGGCTGTGCAAATCCTCGGCGCTAAGATGTTCTCCCTGCGTCAGCTCCATGAATATGCTTAAGACCTTTTTTCTTTGAGGCGTCGAACGATAGCCTCTCGCATTGAGTTCTTCCTTTAGAGCGGTATCTGACAAGAAAGGCATGATCTATTCGCATGAACTAGTAATCATTCTTATTTAGGATGCTGTAAAAGGTCAAGTCATTGAGGATCATTCAGGCAGAAGATTGGCCCTTTTCAATACAGTTAGGGTTGTTTTTTTGGTGCTATGGCTGTGCTTTTTATAGGCAAAAGCGTGCAAAACCAGGCTTTTGAATGCTAAATTGAACATCTTGACTAAAGCTGACTTATCATCGTTCGATGATTTTTATAGGAATCAAAAACCGTTTGCTGTCGAGGTAGATTAGCAACTATCTGAAAACCTAAATAAGAATCTCTATCGGTAGTAGCGCTACGATAGAGTTCTGCGAATTGCAAAAGCCCTACTACAAAAGACATCTGTAGTAGGGCGTTAGTAGGGCGTCAGGAGTCGAAGGGAAAAGACGCGATCGCTATGCCGGCAAGCTAAATCGGCAGAATTGAACGCTGACAAGCAGGACATACCGCGTGAATAGAAAGCTGACAGTCTAAAAGCTGATAGCCAGACTTTTCTGCTGTCTTAGCGCCTACTTTCAGTACAGAGTCGTTCTTGAACTCGATTGTCTTATTGCAGCGTACGCAGATGAGATGATGATGGTGATGAGGCGCAGGTCGATTGATCTCGTAGCGCTTTTGGTCTTCGGCCAGCTCTAATTCGCGCAAAATGCCCATGCGAGACATCAGCTTTAGATTACGGTAGATCGTAGAAAGGCCGATAGGTTCACCTTCCTCTTTTAGCAGGTCGCGCAGGTCTTCTGCGCTGAGATGCCTGCCCTCTGGCAAGTTCTGAAACGTTTTGAGAATGGTTTCTCGCTGAGGGGTCATACGCCACCCACGTTCGTGCAGCTCAGCTTTTAGGGCGGTTGGCGTGTATGCGACCATGTCCTGATTATCCCCTTGGTGAGAATCAACAACGTATAACTAATGAGAATAATAGCGAATCCGTCGGCTATTTGCAACAGGTGCATCTTATTGAGAAATATATCTAAGTAGAGTTCTCTTCAGCAGTCTTTGTAGTGAGGGTGATTCTTCGAATTTAGCGACGTTCGGGCATTTCTAAGATGATTTTGCCCGCCGAGACAAAAGTCGATGCATTCCTGCTAGCAGAAAGTAGATACTTAACAATATCTTGTATCAACTATAGAAGCCATAGAGCTGTCTAGATGGCGCTGATTAGCATAGGGCGCACGACTAGATTGCGCCAAGATCGCTATATAGCTGTTTGATTTCTATAATTTCATGTATTAGTATTGATGAGACCAGATCTCGATTGTGCGAGTGATATGACATGAATGAAGCAGGATTTGATGCCTCTCGTTGGGACCACTGGCTGCTTGTCATCAGCGCTGTGATCGGACTAAGCTACGCGCTGTGGCTCTCTTGGCGATGGAACTGGTCAATCGAAAGTCAGCAGCACAGAAAGATACAGCGCAAGACACAACCCGGTGAAATGCGGCGCAGAAACAGGCGGCAGCGCAGTCGCGTAGCTGAGCGTCTTAGGCTCGAAATCTCTAAAGCAGAACAACGGGAGCGCTTGAAATCGCTATCTGCGAATTCGAGGGAAGACAAAGTGACAACGGCCGCGCGATCGCGCGATCACTTTCTTAACTAACTGCTGCATGAGAGTCAGTAGTGAGACCGTGGATGGGAGTGCCCTAGACTATTGATGTAGCGCTTGCCGAATACATCCAGGCAAAAGCTCGAATAAACGCCTGAGTAAGCGCCAAATGGCCAAAGCTATCGCCCCTATCCTTAGAATATGTCTCGTTTGCGCCTGTCCTCATTGGCCGCTGCCAAAACCAAATCAATCAAAACTAAACCATTCGCCGAATTATCAGATGCTCACTCAGATTCTAAACCTCGCTTCAGACGGCGGATGGGTCTGCCAAGCGGATGGGCGATCGCAACTTGGATAACCGCCGCGCTAGTCTTTCTCCCTGTGCTAGTCGTGCTAGGCAGCGTCTTTGCTGATGCAGGCGAGGTATGGACTCATCTAGTAGAGACCGTTCTCGCGAAGTACATCACAAATTCGCTGCTGCTAATGGTCGGGGTAGCGCTGGGCGTGCTGACAATTGGCGTCGGTACGGCGTGGCTAGTAACGATGTGCCAGTTTGTGGGCGTACGAGTTTTTGAGTGGGCGCTGCTGTTGCCTTTAGCCGCGCCTGCTTATCTATTGGCCTATACCTATACCGACTGGCTAGAGTATTACGGCCCGATTCAAACGGGACTGCGATCGCTCTTTGGCTGGCAGCAAGCGGGCGACTATTGGTTTCCGAACGTGCGTTCTATGGGGGGTGCGATCGCGATGTTCACCCTAACGCTCTACCCCTACGTCTATATGCTGGCACGCGTCGCCTTTTTAGAGCAGTCCGTCTGTACGCTAGAAGCTAGCCGCTCACTAGGCTGCGGTCCGTGGCGCAGCTTTGTCAAGATCGCGATCCCACTGGCGCGGCCTGCCATTATGGCCGGACTCTCTTTGGCACTGATGGAGACGCTCAATGATTTTGGCACGGTGCAATACTTCAGCGTGCCGACCTTTACCACCGGGATCTATCGCACCTGGTTTGGCATGGGCGAACGGGTCGCCGCTGCGCAGCTCTCAGCGATGCTGATGCTATTTGTGCTAGCGCTGATTTTGCTAGAGCGATGGTCTAGGCGACAGGCAAAGTACTATCAGGCTAATAACAGTATGCAGGTGCCGACGGTGTACCCACTAAAAGGCGGGCGTGAGATTTTTGCGTTTCTAGCCTGCTTGCTGCCCATTGGGCTGGGGCTGCTGGTCCCCGGCGGACTGCTACTGCTGATGGTGCAGAAAAACTGGGAAGGGGCGTTAGAAAACCGCTTTGCTGAACTCTCGACAAATAGTTTGATCTTGTCGGGAATGACGGCCGCGATCGCGCTCGTACTGTCTCTAGTACTGGCCTACGGTCAAAGGCTAGAGGGCACTCGTCCCATCCGCCTGGGCGTCAGGCTAGCGGCAATGGGCTACGGCATTCCAGGCGCTGTGATTGCTGTCGGTATCTTGATTCCAGTGACGACCCTAGATAAGGCGATCGCTACCTGGGCAAAGTCAGTATTCAACAGCTCGCCGGGTCTGCTGATTAGCGGCACGATTACGGCGCTAGTCTTCGCCTATCTAGTGCGTTTTCTAGCCGTGGCCCTAGGGTCAGTGGAATCTGGACTAGACAAGATTCGACCCAATCTAGATGATGCCGCTCGCAGCCTAGGCTATTCACCGACGAGAACCCTGCTCAAGATTCACACACCGCTGATGACCAGTAGCTTGCTAACAGCGGTCATGCTGGTATTTGTCGATGTGATGAAAGAGCTACCTGCGACCCTGGTGATGCGACCCTTTAACTTCGACACGCTAGCCGTCCGAGTCTATCAGTATGCCTCCGACGAACGGTTGGCAGAAGCGGCTGCTCCAGCGCTGACGATTCTACTGGTTGGTCTAGTCCCGGTAGTCTTGCTCAGCTGGCAAATCAGCCGCAGCCACCGCACTAGAGCGCCACACTAGCGATTGAATTCCCGACATAAAAATCCCGACACAGAAACCTTAGCGCAGAAATCTCAGCAAATTGCTAGGGTACACACCGCTTTGGAATTTATAGTGTGTATCAAAGCTTCGATGGCATACGCATACGAACGCGCTAAACCCTAGATACCCACAGTTTTTTGAACATGGCTAACTCTCCTAAGTCTGCGCCTTCATCTGGTCTAAAGGCACCGGGTTTGAAGGCACCGCTGCACCCGTTGAGGAATCCGACAGCGTGGCTACGGGCTTTTTGGCAGTTCTCTCGACCTCATACTGTGATTGGCACTAGCTTAAGTACGCTGGCGCTGTTGTTGATCGCGATCGCAGCTTCTCCTATTCCGTTCTCTATGCAGACTGTTGCGATTAGCTGGCTAGTCGCCTGGGTGGCCTGTCTGTGCGGCAATGTCTACATCGTCGGACTCAATCAGGTAGAAGATATTGCCATTGATCGAATCAACAAACCGCAGCTGCCGATTGCCTCTGGTGAGTTTACCAAGCGGCATGCGCAGGGGCTGGTATGGCTGTGTGGGGTAGGTGCGATCGCGCTTTCTGCGATCTCTCAAAACCTCTATCTGATGCTGACCGTGGGGTTAAGTCTGGTGATTGGAACTGCCTACTCGCTACCGCCCGATACGGCTAAAGCGCTATCCTTTTTGGGCCTCGATGTGCATTCTGGTCGTGCGCGGCGCGATTGTGAATTTGGGTCTGTATCTGTACTTTGCAACCCAGCTAGGACGTAGGAGTGACCGTACCGGCTCGGGTATGGGCGCTGACTTTGTTTGTGCTGGTGTTTAGCTTTGCGATCGCAATTTTTAAGGACATTCCCGATCTAGAGGGCGATCGCCAGTTCAATATTTCTACCTACACCTTGCAGCTCGGTCAGAAAAAAGTCTTCAATCTAGCTCGCTGGGTACTCACCGCCTGCTACGGCGGGCTCATCGTAGCCGCGCCATTCCTAGCAGGCGTGAATTCTCTCTTTCTAATGGTTGCGCAAAGCATCGGCATTCTCTCTTTTTGGTGGCTCAGCCGCCGAGTTGATCTCGATCCTTCTCCAGTTAAAAAAGATATCTCCTATCCCGCCTTCTACCAGTTCATTTGGAAACTCTTTTTTGTAGAATATCTAATCTTTCCCCTCGCCTGCTGGCTGGCTGCTTAAAATCAATCGTATTGGTTATGAGGCACTGGCTTTAGACAAGGAGCGCAGCTAAGACGATCTTTTACGCCAACCCTTAGAATAAGGAACGGCCCTGCACTGCCACAGCTCTAGATTGGTTTCTGGTACCCAGTTTTGGAGGAGCCAATTTTCTAACCCGAGTGCCTCAATCACTTTCTATGACTGCTTCAAACACCGCAAACTCTAAACCTAGCTCCAAAACTGCGCAGCCTCGCGACCAGGTCGAAAACCACGGTATTCCCGAAAGGCTAGCTAAGCATACGGTTCGTTATGCTGACTACCGCGAGGTCAATCGGGAAGATATGACGCCGATGATGCGGCATTACGCTGAGATTAAGGATCAGCATCCCTACGCGCTGCTGATGTACCGGGTGGGCGACTTTTTTGAGACGTTTTTCCAGGATGCTATCACGATCGCGCGTGAGCTGGAAATTGTGCTAACTAGCAAAGATTCTGGTAAGGCAATCGGTCGGGTGCCGCTTTCTGGCATTCCACACCACGCGCTAGAGCGCTATTGCGAGCAGCTAGTGGCCAAGGGATATGCGATCGCTATTTGCGATCAGGTAGAAGATCCGGCGCTGGCCAAGGGACTGGTCAAACGCGAAGTCACCCGCATCATCACCCCTGGCACTGTGATCGAAGCAGGCATGCTGAGTGCGCGCCGCAACAACTTTCTGGCGGCGGTGGTGATCGCTGGCGATCAGTGGGGACTAGCCCACGCCGATGTCTCAACGGGTGAATTTCTCACTACGCAGTCGGCTGACTTGGACCACCTGGCGCAAGAGCTAATGCGACTACAGCCCGCTGAAATTTTGCTGCCCACCAACGCGCCCGATCTTGGAGCGCTGCTGCGACCAGGCGAAAAGTCTAGCCAGCTGCCTGAGTGTCTGCCCGCTCAGTTTTGCTATACCTTTCGCTCTCAGACCCCGTTTACAAAATCGGAGGCCAAGCAGCGACTACTGGAGAGTCTGAAGCTGCGATCGCTAGAAGGCATTGGCTGCAATCACCTGCCGCTAGCTACTCGGGCCGCTGGCGGTCTGCTGGAATATCTAGAAGACACGCAAAAATCTAGCCTCGCGCCCCTGCAAACGCTCTCGACCTATACCTTGAGCGAGTATCTCATTATCGATCATCAGACGCGGCGCAATCTAGAAATCACCCAGACCTGCCGCGATGGTATCTATCACGGCTCTTTGCTGTGGGCACTCGATCGAACCGTGACAGCGATGGGCGGACGGGCGCTGCGGCGCTGGCTGCTGCAACCACTGCTGAGTATTGAAGGCATTCAGTCCAGGCAAGATACGGTCGAAGAGCTGGTTACCAAAGGCAGTCTTAGACAGCAACTGCAACAGCTTCTAAAGCAGATTTATGACCTAGAAAGATTGGCAGGTAGAGCGGGATCGGGTACGGCTAACGGGCGCGATTTGGTCGCGATGGCAGACTCTTTTGCCAAGCTGCCAGATCTAGCTGGATTGATGTCGCAGGCGACTTCTCCTTATTTAGTGAAGCTACAGTTTGTGCCACCGGAGCTAGAGGAATTGGGGGCGGTATTGCGATCGCACCTAGTAGAAACCCCGCCGCTCTACCTAACCGAAGGCAGCCTGATCCGCGACGGGGTAAACCCACAGCTAGACCAGCTTCGCACCCAGGTCACTACCGACCAGCAGTGGATCGCCAACCTAGAAACAACAGAACGCACCCGCACGGGTATCTCTAACCTTAAGGTTGGCTATACCAAAGCCTTTGGCTACTACATCAGCATCTCTCGTAACAAGGCAGATCTCGCCCCAACTAACTACACTCGCAAGCAGACGCTCACCAATGAAGAGCGCTATATCACCACCGAACTCAAAGACTGCGAAGCAAGATTAAACAATCTAAATGAACAGATTCATCAGCTAGAATACGATCTCTTTATTAGCCTGCGCAATCAGGTAGCCGAGCATGTAAACCTGATTCGTCAGGTAGCGGCGGCTGTCTCTGCGGCAGATGTGTTGGCTGCGCTAGCTGAGGTTGCAGTTTATCAAGGATATTGCCGCCCCGAGATAGTCAAAGGCCGTCCCGCCTTTATTGAAGACGGTCGCCATCCGGTAGTTGAACAATCTTTGCCTGCGGGATTCTTTGTGCCCAACGATACGGCGATAGGCAGCGCCCAGAATGCACCAACGGCGATTACGCCCGATCTGATTATCTTGACTGGACCGAATGCGAGTGGAAAAAGCTGCTATCTGCGTCAGGTGGGATTGATTCAGCTGATGGCTCAAGTTGGCAGCTTTGTGCCAGCGAAGTCGGCAATGCTGGGAGTGTGCGATCGCATTTTCACTAGAGTGGGCGCAGTCGACGATCTCGCCACGGGCCAATCCACCTTCATGGTAGAGATGAACGAAACCGCCAATATCCTCAATCATGCCACCGCAAAATCTCTCGTTCTATTAGACGAAATTGGCCGGGGCACCGCCACCTTTGACGGTCTTTCTATTGCCTGGGCTGTTGCCGAACATCTCGCAACTGATATCAACGCTCGCACTATTTTCGCTACGCATTATCACGAACTCAACGAACTTGCCTCCATTCTCTCGAATGTAGAGAACTATCAGGTGATGGTGAAAGAGATGCCCGATCAAATCATCTTCTTGCATCAGGTTCGCCCCGGCGGTGCGGATAAGTCCTACGGCATCGAAGCTGGGCGACTAGCGGGACTGCCTGCTACTGTCATTAGTCGCGCTAGACAGGTAATGCGCCAGATAGAACAACATAGTAAAATCGCCGTAGGGCTAAGAGAGCATCCTGAAGAATCAAAGGAGACTGCGGAAATATCCAAAAAGCAAAAGAAAACCGCTTCGCCTTCTTCTAAACCTCGTAGATCAACAAAACATAGAGAAGCAGAATCTCATAAAGTAACAGAAGAAGCTGTCTGCCCTGAAAGTACAGTTTCTTCGGTTCAGCCGATCTCTACAAACAAAGCTGAAGAACAGCTAGGAATTTTTGAGTAGGCGAGAGGAGGGATCATAAAGTGTCTGGATCGATATTGCGATCGCGCAACTTCTGCCTTAGCTCATCTATCTCCCGCTGCGCCGCTTCAGCCTTTTGCCTTTCTGCCTCGGCCTTTTGCCTTTCTACCTCAGCCCTCTGTCTTTCCGCTTCGGCTGTCAGCTCGGCTCGGCTAGTACGCTGCTTCTCCTGAAAGATTATAGAGTCCTTAGTAGGGTACTGATTCCCGGCTTCGTCATACCAGTACAGCCAGTCTCTAGTGGGCAGCAGATACTCTCTACCTCTAGCGACTCCTAATCCTAAACCTAGCTCTGGCATCCAGTAGGGCGTTCCTTGCTGACGGACATATTCTCCGTCTACTAGGCGATACATCTCAAAGACGTCGTGCTTGTCTCGCTCTGGAGTGCTTCGGATTGTAGATGGTGTAGTACAGCACACCGATACGCGCATACAGTGCCATCTTCTGGCCGTATTCTTTTCCAGGCTTGTCTGAGACAATTTCTAGCACCCACTGAGGCATCACGCCCTCTTGCCAAACCACGTAGCTAAGCCGTAGATCTTGGCCTTGTCGGTAGTGAGGTACGCCTATTGCTAATAGGCCATCAGGGGCAACCGCAGGCGTTTTGGGCTCATGATACAGGCCAATATTGGCACCCAAGAACCAGTCGTCGCGGTCAGACCAAGCCAGCTCTAGCGCACCCCGTAGCAAGATCGGTATCAGTAGCTGTAGCTCATTATCCACAGGCTTGTTATCAGAATAGGGAAGATCGTGCTCAGTGGGTAAATCAGGACGCAGCAGCTTGGGTGGCTTGAACTGTACCATGACAAAAGATCTGCACCTCGGCAGGATTAAAAGATTGATTGAGTTCAGTTAAGATCGACGCCTCTTCATACTAATGCACCGCCCCAGATGAAAATCTATCGCCTGCCCGCTCGCTCGGATAACTACATATTTGTTCTACACAACCTAACTGATAACACCGCTGCTGTCGTTGATCCAGCCGACGCGCCGCCAGTTCTACAGAAGTTAGAAGAACTCGGCGCAACCCTCGTCACCATTTTCAATACGCATCATCACAACGATCACGTTGGCGGCAACCGCGAGCTGCTAGAGCGCTTTCCAGAAGCCGAAGTCTACGGTGGTGCGCAAGACCAGGGAAGAATTCCAGGACAAAGGCATTTTCTAGGCGATGGTGACCAGGTCGCTTTTGCCGATCGCGTTGGCAAAGTCATCTTTGTTCCCGGTCACACCAGAGGCCATATTGCTTACTACTTTCCACCTGTTGATGCCGACGAACCGGGCGATCTATTCTGTGGAGATACGCTATTTGCAGGCGGCTGCGGGCGACTGTTTGAGGGAACGCCGACTCAGATGGCGACCTCCTTGGCTAAGCTACGCCAGCTACCGGAT
Organism: uncultured cyanobacterium; assembly: GCA_963838725.1. Lineage (GTDB taxonomy): Bacteria > Cyanobacteriota > Cyanobacteriia > Phormidesmidales > Phormidesmidaceae > Phormidesmis. The sequence continues at coordinate 26,208 of CAWISM010000001.1, forward strand.
AATACAAATGTATGGTGCGGCCATGAATATACGCTGAGTAATCTGAAGTTTGCGATCAGCGTTGAGGGTGAGAATGAGGAATTGCGATCGCGCCTCGCCACCGTCAAAGCCGCCCGTCAGCAAAACCAGCCCACCGTTCCCTCCCTGCTCGCTACCGAGAAAGCCACCAACCCTTTCCTTCGCTGGAACAGCCCCGCCCTTCAGTCAGTCGCCAACAGCCAAGATCCGATTGCCGTATTCGCCCACATCCGCAAGCTCAAGGACAATTTCTAGATAAATAGCTGAGCTATTGACTAACGGTTGCACCTTTGACCCAAGTTGAATACACTAGAAAACTGTGCTGCGATGGAAAGCAATTAGACGAGAAGTAATTAGACGAGAAGTAATTAGTAAAAGCAATGGCGAAAAAAAGAACTCAGCTGGTCCTCAGCCAAGACGTTGATAAGCTAGGCAACACTGGCGATTTAGTAGAAGTAGCCCCTGGCTATGCCCGTAATTACTTGCTTCCTAGAAGCTTGGCCTACCGTGTCACTCCTGGCGTCCTCAAGCAGGTAGAAATTCGCCGCGAACGTGAGCGTGCCCGCCTAGAAGCCATCAAGCAAGAAGCCGAAGCGACTAAAGTCGCGCTCAACACCATCGGCCTATTCACTGTGAAGAAGACCGCTGGTGAAGATGAGGCTATCTTTGGTACCGTCACCACCGCTGAGGTCGCCGAAGTCATTCAAGCCAACGCAGGCAAAGAAATCGACAAGCGCGACATCAGCCTGCCGGACATCAACAAGCTTGGTGAGTACAAAGTAGACATCAAGCTACACAGCGAAGTCACTGCAACCATCAACCTCCGCGTTGCGCCCGACTAGGCAACCAGTCCAAAACAAGCTAGCAATAGTACAAACGTTCGGTTAATTTATTAGGGTAGAGAGCCATAGTTGTTCTCTACCCTTTTATATTAAGGATGAACGATCTACTTTCCCCTATGGTCTCCTTTGAACCCCGCTTCAAGCCTTCTACTGATCGTCTGCCGCCGCAAAACATAGAGGCCGAAGAAGCTATTCTCGGCGGTATCTTGATCGACCCTGAGGCGATTGGCCGGGTGACCGAGATCATCGTTCCTGAAGCGTTCTACATCGGTGCCCATCGCAGTATCTATCAGGCGGCGTTAGACCTGCAATCACGCGGCTTGCCGACTGACCTAATGGGCATCGCCTCCTGGCTAAAGGACAAAGGCACGCTAGAGAAAGTCGGTGGTCAAAGCCGATTAGCCCAGCTAGTAGACCGCACGATCAGCGCGACCAACATCGACCAGTACGCCAAGCTAGTAATGGACAAATACACCCGCCGTCAGCTAATCAAGTCGGCGGGTGAAATCATGCAGCTAGGCTACGAAACCGAAACGCCCTTAGAAGACGTGCTCGATCAGTCTGAGCAAACCCTGTTTGGCATTACTCAAGAGCGGCCATCGCAGGGGCTAAGCAAAACGTCGGATATTTTGACGGATACGTTCACTGATATCGAGCAGCGATCGCTCGGGATGGTTCTACCCGGCCTTGCCTGCGGCTTCTACGATCTAGATGCCATGACCCAAGGCTTTCAGCGCTCTGATCTAATCATTGCCGCCGCTAGACCGTCGATGGGAAAGTGCCTTAGTGCTAGTGCCGAAATTTTACAGGTGGACGGCTCCGTTCAGACGATTAAAACGCTTTATCAGCAGCGCCAAGCTAATTTACTAACGCTCAATCAGCAGCTACGCTTTGAGATCAGCCAGCCTTCTGCTTTTGTTGACGATGGCATCAAGCCAGTTTTTAGAGTTACTACGCGTCTGGGCAGACAGGTTGAAACGACCTTGTCCCATCCTTATCTAACGATGAAGGGCTGGCGATCGCTAGATCAGCTTTCGGTAGGCGATCGCATTGCTGTCCCTCGGCGACTTCCTATCTTTGGCAATCGTCCTATTCCCGAACATCAGGTCAAACTACTGGCCTACTTCATTGGCGACGGTGGGCTTACAGGTAGCTCGCCAACGTTTACAAATGCCAATCCGCTGATGCAAACCGATTTTACCGAAGCGGCCTGTCAGTTTTCGACCGTCAAAGTTAGAATTGACACCTGCCACGGCTCTCGGACGCCTTCTCTATCGGTTGCGACAGATTCTGAACAGCTCAGCTTAAAGCGACAGGCGTTTGGTCAAAAGCTCGTTGAACTGATGCAGCTTGCTAATATAACCGGCAGGCAGCTAGCGCAATCAGTCGGCGTCAGTCCTTCTCTAGTCACGCAATGGCGGCAAGGCATATGTGCACCCGAACAGACAGCCTTCGCTCTGCTATGTGCCGCGCTCAACGTAGCAGCCGAGCAGCTAGCGCCGCAGGGACTTGAAACTATTCGATGGACTGGGAAGAATCCGGTTAGTGCTTGGTTAGAGGAGCTTTGTCTGTGGGGCTGTAGCGCTCACAACAAAGTCATCCCAAGCCTTATCTTTACCCTCCCCAAAGCGCAGTTAGCTTTATTCTTGAATCGACTGTTTGCAACTGATGGTTGGGCTTCTGTTCTAGCCAGTGGACAGGCTCAAATCGGGTACGCTTCAGTTTGTGAGAAGCTTGCTCGGCAGATTCAGCACTTGCTGTTGCGCTTTGGTATTATTTCAACGCTCAAGCAGCGTCAGGTTAAGTACGAGAACACGCGGCGTTCGGCTTGGCAGTTAGATATTACGGATGCGATCGCCCTCAAAACTTTCGCCAGTGAGATTGGCATCTTCAGCAAAGAAGCAGCCGTTAATCAGGTTGTAGAAGCTGTAAAAGCTAAGAAGTACCACACGAACAAAGATCTGATTCCTGTTGAAATTTGGGACGACTTACATGTTGCTAAAGGAACAGAAAGCTGGGTTGGGCTAGCCAAGCGAGCTGGACTGACAGGAACAAGCAACATTCACGTCGGCAAGCGTGCCTTGAGCCGATCTCGTCTATCGGCTTTAGCGACCGCAGTAGACCATCAGCCGCTACAGGACATGGCGACTAGCGATCTGTATTGGGACGAAATCGTTTATATCGAATCCATCGGCCTTCAGCAAGTTTATGATTTGACTATTCCAAAGACTCATAACTTTGTTGCTAACGATATCTGTGTTCACAACACGTCCTTCGTTTTGAACGTTGCTCGCAATATTGCTGATACGCACAAGCAGCCAGTTGCCATCTTTAGCCTAGAGATGTCAAAGCAGCAGCTGATCTATCGACTGCTGTCCTCCGAAGCGAAAATTGAGAGCGGTCGGTTGAGGACCGGACGGATTGGCCAGCATGAGTGGGGACCAATGGGTCATGCCATCAACACGCTTTCTGAGCTGCCAATTTTCATTGATGACACGCCAGGAATTGGAGTGAGCGAAATTCGATCCAAAGCGCGACGATTACAGGCTGAGCAAGGAGGCGCGCTCGGATTAATTTTGATCGACTACTTGCAGCTGATGGAGGGCACTGGTGATAACCGGGTGCAGGAACTCTCGAAAATGACCAGGTCGCTCAAAGGGTTAGCACGCGAACTCAACGTGCCAATTATCGCACTTTCTCAGCTCAGTCGAGGCGTAGAATCACGTACAAACAAGCGCCCAATGATGTCCGATCTTCGTGAAAGTGGTGCGATCGAGCAGGATGCAGATTTGATCATGATGCTCTATCGAGAAGAGTATTACGATCCGGACACGCCTGATCGCGGCATCGCAGAGATCATCTTGACGAAACATCGAAATGGGCCGACTGGCACTGTTAAACTATTGTTCCAGCCAGAATACACGCAGTTTTTAAACAGAGCTTCGGATTTATCCAATCGAGATTGACCAACAGAATTGGGAGGCTATTGTAATGACACCAGAACAAATTGCGGAAATTCAGAGACTGCGCGATCGCAAAGTCGCGCCCAAACAAATTGCGAGAAAGCTAGGACTGCGGCCTGCCGAAGTCAAACTAGCTATTCAGCAACAGGCTGCTATTCAACAGCAAGAGAGCATAGCTAAAGGAGAACTGCCGCCAATCGAAGCTTGCTTTGCCAATCGCTCAATGGTCAACGCTCTATAGCCTTGGTCACTTGACTGAGGTACAGTTTGCAGGATGAAAGCCTTATATTACAACGGGTCAAGTGACGCGCCTGTACCGAATGCATTCGGTACAGGCTTTATTAACAAATAAAGCACCAGAACTTTCTAGCAGCGCTGGTCTAGGGATTGTCATGGCTGTTCGGCAGCAGCGCAACGGGTTTGCAGCGGCTACTTTCCTAGTTGATTATTACTGCCTCGGAATCAAAAAGGCATCAACCAAGAAACTAAGCAACGCCAATAAATACCTTCAGATGAAAGAAGTCGTTTTCTCAAGGTTTGAAGAGAGCGTTGAAGAAATATCGCTGGCCCAGGCGCAAGCGATCATATGGGGAGCCGTAGACTATGCTAGGCAGCTAGGATTTGAACCTCATAAAGACTTTGAAGCAGCTAAAGCCATACTCGGTGAGACCGATACTTTGCCTGTTCTAAACTTCGGGAAAGACGGTAAACCGATGTACGTTAACGGCCCCTACGACAACGCCGAGAAGATTCTCAAAACGCTAGAGGATTCTGTAGGAAATGGCAACTACGACTGCCTGCTACAGGGAGGTCCAGGAGACATAGGGATTATCGACAGAAAGGGTGGCAGCTGCGCCCGAAAGTTTTGAGTATTCAGGATCTACTGAGAAAAGTGTATAGTCGGCCATAAGTGTAGGCGATTTTATTCGACAAAGATGACGCCTGCTGCTAGTTCTTTCTGGTCGGGGTTAATATCGTCTCTTTTCTGCTGAATGCTAATGAGCTTCACTTCTAGTTCTCTATTGACCTTGTTTAGCTGTCCTTGAGTGGCCGGAATGATCCGGGTCTTACCAGCCTGTCTAAATTTTTCTAGCCGAGTAGTTAGTTCGCGCTGTTTTCTGGCTGCGAAGGCACGAGCACTTTTCTCTTGAATATCGCAACGGCTATCGTTTTCTTTATAGAACTCTTCTAAAGCTTTTCCAAACGCTTCTTCTAGTTCCTCTTTGCAGTGTGTCTGTGCCTTCGCTACGCTGTCAATATCCTCAATGAAGCTGATAGCGTTGGGTTTGATTTTGCCAGTCTGCATTAGCATCGCTAGTACGGATTCAGAAGCTGGCGCACTGAGTAGTTCACTGGTGTCTACATTGATCAGCCTGTATGCGAGTTGGCTTTCTGTTCTAAGCCCTGCAAAAGTCCACAGATAAATGGCATAGGCATAGAGACCATTTGGTAGACCGCTTTGCTCTGCGGTAGTACGGATAGCAGAGACCGGATGAAGCTTTTGGGCGGCACTGGCATAGCGATCGCGTATCCACAAAATCAAAGGATGTGTTGGGTCCAACAGCTCATTCCGCTTGCCCATGCTACCTGCCACTTTTGGATCAAAAAAGCAGCTTACAGGAGCGCTAGAAGTATGTAGCCGCGTAGGGGTAGCGCAGCGGCTTTGTGAGATAAACACCTGTAGATCTACCTTAGCTTTCTCAGAAAGAGAGATATCGAACAGATCAGCATTTTGCTGAGGCGCGATTACAGTGCCTGGATAGTAGCGGGCAAAACAGTCAAGCACAAAAGCATGCATCTCGTCTGGCTGTAGCCAGCGCCCCTGCTTTTTGCTCTCTTCAATCGATTCTAGAATATGATCAGAGAAAGCAAGCATATTAACTGCCTCCTTCTCTAAATCCTCTTGGAGCACGCGCTTGTTTTCTAAAGCGGTTGCTGTTTGGTCAATTCTCAGCCGCTCTTCTTCAGGCGTCAAGTTCTTTTCAAACATTTCTAGCATTAGCTGCTCGGTCATCTCACCCAAGATGCCTTCAATATCACCGACGCTCTCTTCAAAAATGCGAATCCGCTTATACAGCCTATCTAAGATCTCTGCTTCAACAGTATCTTTCAGGCTAAAGTTGACAATCGAAATTCGCTCGGCTTTCTGATTGAGTCTATCTAGCCTGCCAATCCGCTGCTCTACGCGCATTGGGTTCCACGGCAAATCGTAGTTCACTAAAAATCGGCAGTGCTGCAAGTCAATCCCTTCGCTGCCTACCTCGGACGATAGTAAAACTGACGGGCCGTCGTCTGCTCTAAACTGCTGCACAACCTCCCACTTGCGATCGCCCATATCTCCCATGATCAGCCCAGTAGAAATCCCCTCCGCATTCAGCCGCCGCTCTAGGTACTTCAGCGTCCCTCTAAAATAAGCAAAAATAACAAACTTTTGAGTAGCGTCTTCTCTCAGTTCTCTGCTCAAGAAGCCGCTGAGTTCTTTATATTTACTATCTTCAGCCTCTAAATCAGCAATGCTGACTCTCTTAAAGGGTAGAGAAACTGTTGAAGGTTCTTCTACTTTATCTGTTTGATGCAGCCGAGCAGCAATTCCCATATCTTCCCAAAGCGACTCTTCTACCAAATTTTTCAAGCTACTATCCGCTCGCCAAGTTTCGAGGGCGGCTACCATACAGCTCGCCATTTGGCGCTGACGAGAAATCAAGCTTAGCAGCGGTATTCCTTTCTTACCTTTTGTCTGCTGGCGGATAGCTTCAGTCACTTCATCATAGAACCTACGCTCTAGCGGCGAAAAGTTCACCGTCAATGTCTGAGGGTCACGCTTGACTCGGTTGGGTAAGACGTCTCGTTTGCGACTACGGGTAATATATTGACCCAAAAGAGAAGTCTTTTCTAGTTTGTATCCAATCTCTACTCGAAGCGATTCTGTCAGTTTTGAATCCTTCTGAACTTGTTCTAGATCTGCTTTTACCTGCTTTAATAGATAGCTATCTTTAAAGTAATGAGACTTCAAGGCTTGATCGACAGATCCTTTTGCCTTTTTGAGATTTGGCGGATTTCCCCATAAATATCTCAGCGCATTTACGACGGGTTGATTTGCCTCTAGCATGTTGCCAAAAATATCTTCGTTGAAAAAGTCGTCTGGGCTAATCAGCCGCAAAAGCTGAAACAGATTAGAGCTATCTATTTGCACTGGCGTGGCGGTCAATAGCAATAGGTGGCGAGAAGCATCGCGAATCAGCTGGCCAATGCGATGGCTAGCGGTAGTCGCGTTACGTAGATAGTGTGCTTCATCAATAATGGCTAAATCAAAAAGGCCAAAATCGTCATTAGCTAGATTGGCGTCTAGCAATCGGGCAAATTCGGCGCGCGCACTCTTGACATTAGCATCTTCCCAATTGTTGTTAGGACGAAGCCCTTCTAAACTGGCGATGCAGGCAAAAGAGTAGTTTCGCTGACTCTCTAGGCAAAGCTGAGTGCGCCCTAGCAGGTCTTTGGCATCGACGATCTCTGCAAAAATGTTGAACCTTTGGGCTAGATCATCTTTCCACTTTTGGCGCAGCATAGCCGGACAGACAATCAGCAGACGTCTGGCATCTGCGCGGGTCTGGAGTTCTTTCCAGATATACATCGCTTCGATAGTTTTGCCTAAGCCTACTTCATCAGCAATCAGGATGCGGCCTACTGGAGAATCTAAAAATTTTAGAACTGGTTTAAACTGATGAGCGTAGAAGTCTGTTTGACTAGACTCCATACTATAAAAAACGTTAGTAAGCTCTCCTTTTATTTTCTCAAAGGTCAGAATTCTTCTAAGATCGTCAGGGCCACCGAATCGCCCCTGTCGGAGCAGCCCTTCAATACTTTCGTCGCTGCCGCAAAGTTCCAACAGATTGATAGGTTTGAAAGTTTTTTCGGCGGGGCCGAACTGAATTTCGACTAGCGTACGGCTACCCGCTCGGCGAACTTTTCCTGTCGTTTTACCGCGCCTGCCTGGGTTGGCTTTGATCCGAACGTCTTGTCCGGGTTGTTCAGGATTCCAGCTATTCATCGGACGGGGGGAACTATTAACCATCTAGGGACTACTCGGCAAATAATCTGGCGAATCAGGGAGTTTTGGTTTTTTTCTACATGAGGTCGCGACCGTCTTCATAAGGATCAGGCTCATAGGCAGAGATTTCTGAGGCTGATTCTATGTTCTGAAACTGACTGGGCAGACGAATTTCAGGGTTTTCGCCATCGGGGATACAAAGGCCGTATGCGATTGCAAACCGATTAAAGTCTTTTTTATCTAAGCCATTAATCGACAGATCTTCTGGGGTCGGAATCTGTCGGAGTTTGTAGGGCGGAATATCCGAGTTACCTTGCTGAAAATCTCCATGAGTTGCTTGAATAGTCTCAGGAAAGAAGTCAGTATTGCCGCCACCGCCACCGATGAATACCTTCAGATTTTGACCGATATCGTCGCTGACGCAAAACTGCCGAATCTGCCTGTGTTTTTCGTTGCCTTCCATCACCACTGTAGCGACCATCTGCTGAATCTTTCTACGAGTACTGCTCTGCTGTAGTTGGCTGCTAAGCAGAGGATCAGACGAATCAACTAGTGACTGGCGAATGTGATCGGGCGTAAGGTCTAGTTCACTCGCAGTTTTTTCGACAAAGGCACTGACGCCTAATGGCTCTACCTTGCCAATGTAGCAGTCTACTTTTCTACTACCATCGGCTCGATTGAAGATGAAAGCAGCGCCATCTAGAGTGCCGTCTCCAACGTCAAAGAAGGTGTAGAACCCTTCTTGAGCCTGTCGGGAGTTGATAAAAGACCACATCGCTGCAACAATTTCTGGTGTGGTTGTACAGTCTAGCTGTTGAATCTGTTCGTCTGTTTGGGCCCACTGCTCTAGGTGCCGGGTCAGTTGATTGAGACTGTCGATGGTTAGCGTAGAGGTATCGACGTCGGTGCTTTTGATTAGCCATGCGATCGCCAGCACTTTCTCAAACGTTTTCAAGGCTTTAGAATCGCAGTACTCTACTGGAACTCCTAGATTGACGCTCCAGCGTACTGACCTGTTAGCAAAGATTTCTGGTCTGTTCTGAACAGCCCACTGCTGTGATCGCGCAATCACCTGACTTAGGTAGTAAGCACACAGACTTTTGACTGTCTCGTCGTTGTCTAGTTCAGCAATCTGTTCTAATCGCCATTCCTCTTTCTGACTGTTCTTGCCTAGATCAATTGCGGCTAGGCGCATTTTGATATAGTCGATATTTTGTTTGATAGGGCGATCGCACGCCTGCCATTCTTTCACTGTCAAACCTGTGAGTAAAGTGCCATCTGACAAGATGGCCAGGCGAGTAGGCATTAGCGTTTCGTCTAGAGTCAAGCCACTCTCTGCTAGTCCAGCAAAGGTCACAACCTCCGCTTGCTCTAGCGCTAGATCTCGCAAGCAGACTTTGGTATAGCCCGTGCCAAAATCTATACCCAGGTTGATATCTAAATCATAATTGTCATCAGTGGGTAGCTGCGGCACAACATGACTAAAGTCTAGGTTTGGTTCTGTTGCTGTTTCTCCTACAAATTCTAACGGTTCGGCTACTAGACTAGAGAGCTGCTGTGTCAGAGCCTCTAGGTCTATTTTGAACCGCTCAATATCGGCAGACAGATCGGAGATACGCGCTTCCGCCTGATTTCTTAGCTGGGCGGCTTTCTCATCCGCTGCTGTTTGCCGCGCGTTGTTTTGTCCTTGAATCTCAATTTGAGCAGTCTGCTGCGCTTCGAGTTGGGCGATTTGCTCTGAAAATTTTCTCAGGGTGCTCTGTATATCCTCTAGCGCAGTAGCTATCTCCGCTTGAGCTTCCTCTGCTTGAGCTTCCTCTGCTCGAACTTGATTAAAAGCAACTGTCAAACTTTCGAGCGCTAGACTATTTTGAGTCTGGCTATCTTCAATGTCTACTAGCTGATTAGCTTGCCGAAGACTACGCGTATGGAGTGATTTGATCGACTGGAGCGCCGAAGCTGTGTTCTCTCTTTCAGTTGACTTTTGCTCAGCAGCTGTTTCAATTAGGGCGGTTATATCTTTCTGGTAGTTGAGCGTCTGCTGCTCTACTTCGTTCAGGCGCTGATTGATAGGCTGTAGCTGTGTAGCAAATTCGGATGCGGTTTGCGATTCTCTTAGGAGAGTGTCTTCTAGCTGTTGCGATCGCTGACGACGGCCGATTAAATTGATCGCCGCTGAGATAGATAAAGGGATGATCGCATAGGCAGGCTGCTGGGTCGTGAGGGATGCGATCGCCCCCACAACCGAGGCAGAAACAGACGCATACTCAACGAAGCGGACAAGCTTACGACTGATCGGCATGATAGAGAAAAAACGAAGAGCATCTAGATCGTATCAAACAACCCACACTCGGCCACCCGTATGCTTTTAGCCCACGGGTAGCAAATGTTCTCTAGTTACGGCTTTGCTACTAGGAAGTGGTATCTGATGAAAAAGCAACAACCTCTTGGTAAAAATCCGTCCTTTGGCCTTACTGTCGGCTGCACTAGCGACTGCGGAAAGCGCTTAAACTAGGAAAAGCTGCCTAGCTGTATTCGTACTAATCCCAGTTCTCCCGACGCAACAAAGGATTGATAAATTCATTAAGCCCTTCGCCGATTAGTGACAGCCCGGTCACCATTGTTGTAATCGCTAGTCCGGGAAACAGCGCTGTCCACCAGATTCCGGTAGGCAATGCGTCTAGTGCCTGCCGCAAAGAATCGCCCCATTCAGGGACAGATTCTGGCAGTCCCAATCCAAGGAAGCCTAGTCCACCTAGAATTAGTACCGCGTCGGCTGCATTCAGCGTAAATAGAACTGGCACACTCTGCACTACGTTCAAAAACAAATAGCGAGAGAGTACTGCCCAGGTAGATGCGCCCATTGACTGCGCGGCTTCAATGAACAGCTCCGTTTTGACACTCACCGTATGGTTTCGCACTACCCGGTAATACTGGGGTACGTAGGCAATCGACAGGGCTACCGCTGCGTTCACAACTCCGCGTCCGACGACAAAAGCCAACGTCACAGACAGCAATAGACCCGGTAGCGTATATATCGTGTCCATGAAGAATAGCAGCGCTCGATCTATCTTGCCGCCTAGATAGCCACTTAGCATGCCTAGCGGGACTCCTACGATGACGCTCATTGCCGTCGCTAATAGCACCACCTGCCAAGCTGCCCTAGTCCCAAACAGGGTCCGAGAAAACACGTCGTAGCCCTGCCGACTGGTCCCGAACCAGTGGGCTGCGGACGGAGGCTGATGGATTGGATTAGCGAGGCCAGCGGTCGGATCTTGTATCCAACCCCAGCTCTGTAGCAAAGGGGCGAATAAAGCGACTAGAACAAAAATCGCTGTAATCGCAATGCCAATGTACATCAGCATGACGGAGATAGTCAGTGGCTGGGATCTGCTGCCAAACCGTTTACCGAATAAGCTACGCCGCGTTTTTAGGGTCATGGTTTACCGATTGAGGCTATCTTCATCAGAGAATTCGGTCTTTATTGTCGCAGGGATCGCTCAACTAAGCACTGATACACCGCCCAAATCGCCATCGGTCTCAAATAGTGGCAGGCCCGAAACGTACCCACCGCTGTAATCGCCTCTGGCGTGCGAAACTGCAATCCATGCTCATAAACCTGTCGCACTACCGCCTCGGTAATCTCCATCGCCTCCGCTCTCTTTCCCTCATGTGCAAAGAAAGCCGCTAAGCCAAAGTTAATTCCTGTCCACACCTCTAGCTGGTGCGTATCATCCGGATTCTGCGGTGAGCCATCGGGCCGCACACCATTCGCGCAGCCAATTACCTCTCCTAGCGCCGACGCACTAAAATATCCCGTCTGTGCCCCTTCAAACTTTTGATTCTGTGGTCCTAGCTGCGCCGCATACTGATTGAACTTCACAAAGCAAGACTCATAGATTGCCGTCAGCGCAGGGCCAACAAACTCACTATCCACCACATCTGGCAGTCCCATCGTCGATGTGCAGAACTGTCCGCATAGCTGGTCGGCCATCACCACATCCGAGCCGCTGTCCGTATCTAGGCGATAGTAATCCCCGTTCCAAAGCTGCTTTTGATACGCAGCGCGACCATGCTGCCACCAGCGCCGATACTGAGCGAGCAGAATCACAATTGTTCCTTTCACTCTACCGTTCGCTTGCAAAATCTCTCCGATCTTAATCGCCGCGCTCAGCGCTCCAATCCACAGTCCGCCACAGTAGGCGCTGATCCCTTGCAGTCGCCAGTCATCAAAGGTCTGATCGGGTGCGCCGCTGTTCTCGATTAGACCGTCGCCGTCAGTATCGAACAGTTTGGTATAGGCCAAAGTTTCAACAATCGCATCCCAGCAGTTTGCCAAGAAGTCTATATCCGTGCTGCCAGTCGCTTCAAAGGCTCTATACACCTGTAGAACAAAGTCGCTAGAGAGATCTTTCCACTGGTTGCAGTCTTGATAGCTGGTGTAGTTGGTGGCGATCCACGGATTCTCGTTTGGTGCGCCCAGATCGTGAGGGGTTGCGCCTTTGCGCTTGCGTGGGGCGGTGCGGTTTTCTTCGCCGATGGTGTAGTAGTAGCCGATGATGCGCTCTCTGGCGTCAGCGGTAGGAATGGCTCTGGCAAAGGCGCGAAGGATGGATTTCTCTAGCGCTGGCCAAAGTAGAAGAGTCGCATAGCCACCATATAGCCGCACGTCTAGACTCTCATACCAGCGGTAGTCAATGCATTCTAGTACGCCAAACTGTCCGACCGGATCGGCTTCACTAGCGGCTGACCACAGCGTGCCGCCGCTGGCAAGATCGTATAGCTCGTTGAATAGGGCCATCTTGAACCAGTCTGGCAGATCTGTTCTATCTAGTATGGGCTGCTGCCAGTTGATGATGTTCTGTTGCCAGGTGGCGTAGTTTTCGAGGGCAGTGGCTGCGATCGCCCACCCATTCCGACCACTCCGATCAAAAAAGTCTGTATAGCGCCGATACGCCTGCTTACCTTCGGCAAACTCGGTCACAGGCAGATCCCAGCTCAGTGCAAAGGGGATCTGTTGAGTCTCGCCCGGTGCAAGGGTAAATTTGAGAGCGATCGCACCCCCAATTCTCTCTCCATCACTCGGATTTGTATTCTCATAGTTACTCAGACGGCCCGTTGTCGAAAAGTTATCCCATAGCTCACTGCCGTCTCCGTCTGGGTGCCACCGGGTCTGATAGGAGATGTCTGCATCGGGATAGTGGGCTGCGATCGCAAACTGCCCATCCCCTTCTTTCGGTCCTTCCGCCGAATCGCCTCTCCAGCTCCCATCTAGCACCACCCCTTCGGCAACGCCGTCTTCGCAAACCAGTTTGTTGTAGTTTCCCGCACTTTCTCTCAGCGGCGGCACATAGTCATAGAACGGACTGCCATCTTCTCTTTGTTGAATCTCTGGTGAAGTCTCGCTGTTAGTAAACCAGCCCACCATATTCTCCCAGCTCAGCATAATGCTCAGCGTCAGCGGCTGGTCAGTCGGATTATGCGCCGTCCACAGAAATACAGCAACCGGATAGCTGCTTTCCTGATAGTTGTTCGCCCAGATTGGAGAAAGCTGCTCGCAAGTGAGCGCTGCCTCGAAAACATTCTCATATATATACCAGCTACGCGGATACAGCGCCTGATAAATGCCCGTATTCTCTTCATCAACCGGATACCACTGCCAGCTAGAGAGTTCTGCTGCTGGCCTATCCGTACTCATCGCGTAGGCTTTGGTCTCACCATCCGCGCCCTGTTCAAACACGCTGAACTGACAGCCCGGAAAGCGATCAAAAACATGCTCACCGCCGTCCAAATGCCAAAGGTTGAACGTTCCGTTCGGCGATCGCCCAATACAGCCCGCCCCAAATCCACCTAGCGGCGCACCATGCTCTGGCCCATCGTCCAGATTACTCGCATAGCGTACGATATAGGGCGTCTCCCACTGCTTACCAATTGGCCATTGCCACGCGCAATCAGGAATGTTTGGCCTAGAATCTGCTAGCTGGCTCATAGGGTAGCGCTGCGGTTCGGAACATCCCGGATTATCCTACGCTTTGCCAATTGCGCCAACTATTAGAGAACTGTCAAGTAGGTTTCTTTTCCCCTCGCGGGCAAATGCTTGAGCTTCTGATTTTGCAAGTCAAGATCCAATCCTAGATCTTCTAGAGGAATGAGTCCTAGAAGAGGCGTCTGACCAGCGGGCAACTCAACACAGTCATAACGACCCTCTCGGCCCTCTACTATGAGCTGAAGTCCCTTAAATACTTTTAACGTTTCTATTCCTGTCGCAGTCTTAGCATCGATCGTTGCCGTCTGCTTCAATCCCAACTTTTCTATAACGTCTGCTGGCAAACACAGGCGACTAGCACCCGTATCGACTAAGGCATCATCAACCGTGCAAGAACGAACTTCTTCGGTTGAAATGAAGCCTCTCTCAGCTAACTCTGCATCTATTTGGTTTGTGAGCGTTAGCGTGACGACGATTTTGCCCATTTTGACGGTGGCTGTTTTGTTCATAGCTTTAGTCTGGAGGGTTTCCATTCATTCTATCCTCAGCAGCTTGT
>CAWISM010000002.1:0-85934 GCA_963838725.1 uncultured cyanobacterium
GACTCAATCAGGACTAACAGAAAAGCTACTTAAATTAAATACTTTAAGTCTTCGATGAGGCTGTTAAGAAAGTTAGGTGCATCGACCTGCAAGGCAATCCAGACATTGGCACCGGACTTGGCTTTATGGCGCTCATCGACTAAGGTCTGACCCAGCGTCCATTCACCCTGAGTTTCAACCTGCATCCTAGCCCTTTGCATCATCAGCGTCTCCGCATAGAAAAGATAACCCACCGTAGCGGCATCATGAACTAAAAAACCAGGAACACCGGCTGTTTCACGGTATTTTAGGGCCGTACCCACCATGAATTGACAAAGCTTTACTATAAACTGAGCTAATTCGCTGTGAGGATTATGCTGAGTTATAACGTCTGCCATTGTTTGAGTGAACACAAGCTCTCGGGTGACATCGAGAGGAAGCAAGACAATGTCATCACGACTATCAAAAACAGCTTGAGCAGCCTTTGGATTAAACCAGATATTAAACTCCGCTGTTGGAGTGACATTGCCTTGACAGTGAAAAGCACCTCCCATAACGACAATCTCTTTAGCTTTTTTGAGAATACCGGGCTGTTTAGCTTCCGCAGCGGCTAAGTTAGTCAGAGGACCAATCGCAAGAATGGTAATCATGTCGGGAGTCGTATTGAGCGCTTCAATTATCAAATCATCGGCACTTTGTGCTAAGTCAATACTTTGTGCTGAAGGCGGCAAGGTCTGTGATAAATTTCCCATGCCGTCTGCCCCATGAATGTGACCAGCATCTTCTCCAGGATTGGTACGAAGGGGGACTGCACGCCCTACCGGAATGTTGGAGAATCCGGTCAGTTCGAGAATCTGGGCACTGTTAGTGAATGTTTTACGCGCAGCCACATTCCCCTCGGCAGCCGTCACGGCAACTAGCTCTACGACGCCCTGTTTGACCAAGCTGAGCAGCCACAGAAAAGCAAAGATATCGTCGCCGCCAGGGTCAGTATCGAGAATAATTTTGGTGGGGTCAGTCACAGTAGGTTGAGTCTCCTGGTAATAGGTAATCTTGTTCGAAGATAAGACACATCATGAGGTTAAATGCCTAGTTGTTGATGAATCTTCCAACTGCGACAGTGCGCCGTGAACTTCTTAATTCCGCAGGGTTGATACCAATACTTCAAGTAGATTTCTTTGGGAATCATCAATAGTTTTACAGGTTGTTCAGCTACAACACGGCTGTCTCTCAACGACCTGCCTAGCAGGCTAATATCACCAATCAACGACCAGGCCGAAATCGAAAACGGCACCGCTGTCCGGCCTAGGAAGACCTGTAATCCCTGAGTGGAGGGGATATAGACAAACCAGTAGGAGGTTCCGCTTTTGTACAAAACATCTCCCTTATCAATCGCATCCGACCCAAAAGGAACCGTAAGCGAAGAAAAGAGGCGTAGGGGCAGTAGACGAATAGGCTTTGTCGCTAGGGGTGCGATCGCCTTTTGGCAAGATAATTTCGTGAGGGTCAAGGCCGAGTGCTTCAGAAATTTGCTCGAACTTGGCGACGGAGACTCGAATACCTCGACAGAAGTTGTTGACCGTGGAGAGGGCAATTAGCAGGTGAGCGGCTAGGTCTCCTTGTGTGAGAAAGCCGTTGCGTTCTAGAACGGATGAGATTGCGTCTCTATGGTCAGGATGTACACAAACAGCAGGAGACGCCACAGGCATAGGGCTACTACTCAGCGCCTTAGGAGATGTGTACTCACTCAGGGCCACTACGACAAAGCCATCAACCATCATCAACAATGCTTAAAGCTTACAAAAGCAGCCGATCTCCTGTTTGCGCAAGGGATTGCGCTCGGTAGCCTTGTCATGTGACATTAGCTAGGTTTGCTGTTGGCAACTCACTGGTAGTGACGCTGCTCTAGCCAAGTGCGCAAGCCTTCTTCGGAGGTATGAGAGATGGTTTGTTCGGTGGCTGGGTCATAGGCGTACCAGAGCTTGCCTGTGCGAGTGTCTCTAGTCCAGATACGCATTTGTCTAGTATCAGTAAGCACGCTAATAAGGCTTTTGCCTGCTAATGCTATCCAGCGGAGAAGCGGGGCTGCTGTACGCTCAGTGCGGTGCGGGGTAGGGGGCCTGCGCCATAGCTGTTCTAGGTGCTGGCGATCGCGCGTGGTTGAATGAGTCATGGTAAATCCTCGAAACAAGATTGTTCTTTTTTAGCTGTTCTTTTTAGGGAACTGTTCTTTGAGTAGAGGAGAATGCCGCAGTCTTGTAGAAAGCCATTGCTGTAGAAAGTCACAACGGACGTCGGCTTGCCTCTTCTTATGAATACAGCTTAAGAAACTTGCCATAGAGCGGCAAAGCACACAGTCTATAGGAGCTATGCAAAAGATAGATGTGCTATCAATGTGCTATCGAAGGAAAATCGCGATAGCCTAGCATACACAGCAATCAGAAGCGGACCTTAGAAGCGGACCGGATGCGAACATGGCTGGAAAACCCGCAAAGACGCTACAAGATAAAGTCAAACTCTCTCAGCTTAGAACGCTAAGCGTTGTGGCGACGACCGGAAGCTTTAGTGAAGCCGCCTTGCAGCTAGAGGTTAGTCAATCGACGGTTAGCCACAGCATCGCGGCGCTAGAAGATGCGTTAGGGGTGGTGCTGATTCATCGGGGACGGCAGCGCGCTTCGCTGACGCCGGTTGGCGATCGCATCTGCAAGCAGGCACTAGCCACACTCGCTCTAATTGATGAGATGGCTCAAGAAGCCACCCGCGCTCGCGGCACTGAGGGAGGACTCGTTCGGATCGGTGCCTTTCGCAGCTTGGCCAGTGAGATTCTGCCCGGTGCGATCGCCCACCTACACGAGCGTCACCCGACTATCCAAGTCAGCATCATCGAATACGATGACAAGCGATCGCTGATAGACTCGCTGCACGAAGGTCAGGTCGATCTAGTCTTTGCAGACCTGATCTTAGGTGGCGACTGCGCGACTTTTCTAATCATGGAAGATCCCATCATTGCGCTGCTACCACCCAATCGATCAGATATTTCCTCTCAGCTTTCTTGGGACGATCTGCGTCAGCATCCGCTGATCACTTCATCTAGCGACTGCTGCAAAAGCCTTGTAGCGCGCTTGCAGCAAGTGAGCCCACCCATCAAGGTTGACTACTTTATCGCCAACGACTCTACCGCCGTCAGTATGACTCGTCAAGGCCTTGGCATCACTCTACTCCCTGAACTGGCCACCAGGCCCGTTCCCAATAAGGTTCGCGTGGCTTCGCTACCGTTTAATATCACTCGTCCGCTAGGTATTAGCTGGCTTGAAGATTCGCTATTGACACCCGCTACCTATGCGTTTCTAGATACTTTCAAACATCTAGATAACGGCTATCAAAGCGGCATACCGCAGTATAGTACGGAGCAGGCATGTGCTGATAAGAAGCCATAGAAGCTAGATAGACAGCGGGTAGGGCACGACTTTTTGATGAGAAAACTACTGTTTTTACTGCCTGGAACGACCCAGCGTTTTTTTGCAGGTGGACTGACTGCTGAGCTGAATACGCTTAGATTAGCCCAGCAGATTTGTTCAGCTGAGGTAGTCACCTACCGTCAGCGGGAGGAGAACACGCTCTTTTTAGACGATTTGCTATCAGCGCCGCTAGACCCTGACTGTATCTTTGTGGTGAGCTGGGGTTTTGATGTGCCAAAGCTGCTGAAGCGACTAGGCGATCGCCCCACCATCTACCATGCTCATAGCACTGGCTATCGCTTTAGTATTCCGCCCCGCGTCCCGATTTTGGCAGTTAGCAACAATACTATGGGCTATTGGGGAGAAAAAGCGCTGGGCTCACTGATCTATCATCTGCCTAACGAAATCTCACCCGCTTTTAAGAATCGCCTAGAGCCTAGAGATATTGACGTTCTAGTCCAAACTAGAAAATCTTCTAAATATCTGTTACAACAGCTTTTACCTGCGCTAAAAGAGAACTGTAATGTTGTTGTACTAGATAGCTATGTCGAAGATTTGGTGGGACTGTTCAATCGAACCAAGGTCTATCTGTACGATTCTGCTGAATACTGGGGTAGATACAGGCTAAGTGAAGGCTTTGGATTACCCCCGATGGAGGCGTTGGCCTGTGGGACTCAGGTATTCTCTAGCGTAAACCATGCCCTGTCTGACTATCTCGATCCGGGATTTAACTGCCATAAGATAGCAGGTTATTCTACTCGCTACGATACGCGTAGAATTCTCGAAGTTATCGAAAAATGGGAGCGCTTTACACCTGTTCCTGACTCCTTTTTTGCGCCTTATCGCAATGAGAACTTGGTCTCTAGACTCGAAACTATTCTGATAGAGGTTAATACTTTCTTTGATCATGTCTCTGCTAGTCAGCCAGATGCTTCATCAGATATTCCCCAGCTCACCCGCTCACGAATTGCGTGGTTGAGCATAAAAAGGATTGTGGCTAAACTATCCCGTTCGGGCTAAGTAATTTGCCTAGCGTTCTTTTGATTGGGTTGATATCTCACAGAAGCTTCATAGACCTGGCTTACGGATGGGCATATTATGGTGTCGTACCAATTTGTTTTGATATGTGCACCTTCAAGACAGAACCCAAGCTAAAGACCCTAAGCCAATCTGATGTTCCAGACGCTAGGGGTATGCGCTGAGGATCAGGGCTACGGTAAGACTTGAAATTGGGCAGAGTATTCAATTCTCATTCACAAGCCTACAAACCCAGCTGAAAATGCACTAGAGGTAGCCTTGAGCAGCAGGCTAGAAAGCACACGGGCTACCCAAAGGCATAGCTTCTGCTGAGTCTGGCTGTATGCCCTTGTGGGCGGCTGTTGTGTGACAGATTGCGACAAACTCGTTCAACATCCAGCGTTCCCGTCAAACAGGGTGGGAACTATCAAATTAAGTATTATCTAACCGTCAGTAATGGCTACTTTCTCTTCTAATTCAGTTGTCACAGAGCGTTTGGATCATCGCTATGGCAATCTGCGGCCAATTGGTCAACCTTTTGGCTATCAGCAGATGCTAGCTCATGACACCAGGCTACAGCGCTCTGTCGTGATCAAATCTATCAAGATAGAAGAGCGTACCTCTACAGATGATATTGCTTGCTTTGAAAGAGAAATCTATCTACTGAAGTCCTTGAACCATCCGACGGTTCCTCGCTATCTAGAGTCTTTTCGACTAGAGACGGCTGAAGGGCAGGGACTGGTGCTAGTACAGTCGCACCCAGGTGGACAGACGCTAGAGCAGCAGGTGGCTTCAGGCAAGCAGTACAGCGAGATCGAGATTCGGACCATTGCGAAACAGCTCTTGCAGGGACTGGTCTATCTTCACAGAAAAGGACTCATCCACAGAGACATCAAACCTAGCAACCTCACAGTCACTGACAAGATACATAGCAAGGGGGCAGGGCAAGCGGCTTGGCTGAACCTCGGCACCGTGCAATATCGTCAGGCGCAGCGACCGGATGCACTAGTGGGTACGTATGGCTACACGCCGATGGAGCAGGTGCGATCGCAGGCGACTTTTGCCTCAGATCTCTATAGTCTGGGGGCGACGCTGATCTATTTGGTTACGGGCGCTCATCTGGGTAATTTGCCCTGCAATAGCACACACGTAAAGTTTGCCTGTTCGACTGACCGGCTCAGCGCTGATTTTCAGCAGTGGATTAACTGGCTGATTGAACCGCAGGTATGCGATCGCCCTACTTCTGCCAAACAGGCATTAGGCGCACTTAACCGTCTACCGCTAGCGATGCTGAAGCGGCGCATATGGCAGCCTACCAGGTCACAGACATTGCCTGTGCCGATCGCATTGGACAACGGCGGACACAGCGGACGCGATCGCTATCAGCCTTTCTTTACCAAGATTCGATCTCAGCGGGATGCTCGCTCGCTCAAGTTAATCATTCGTCCCCAGGGACTGCGCTCTAAAGCCTGTCGAACAGCCGTTCCTCCCCTAGCACTCGGCGTGACGATGCTAGTTTTGGCGCTATATCTGATTAATATCATTGATTTTTCTTCTTTCACGCTTTCTAGTACGAAGGGACTAGCCACCCTGATGGCAACCATCCTAGCGACAGTAGGCTGTACCTACAGCTTCCGCTTTCTACAAGTTGGGTTGCACCAGCTCGATCTCGCGCTTTTACGCCGCATTCAAATCGAGATCAAAGCGGATGTACTACTGATCTCTAAAAAGCACCTGCTGCGATCGCCCACCTATCTAGTCAATACCAAAAGAGAAAGTATCTACGGTATCAGCGCCCTTCCTGACGGCAGCGCCATGAAGATCTTCACGAATTCCAACCGGACGCAAGCACCTTGTAACTGCTACAAGCTAAGTGTGCACGACGGTGCAATCAGCCAGCGCGATATTCGCTGGCTGACTTCTTTGCTCGATGACTGGCACAGCTCAGGCGCTCAGTAGCTGAAGTTTGCATGACCAAAGGCAGTGATGCAGACGGCTTGAGGAGTTGCCAACTCGGATGGGCGGTTTCATTTTTCGAAACCGCTCTGTTCTATGACAGGTTTGCTCACACAATAGGAACTAGTTTGATGATGCATAGCAACCGCTGTGGATTGTCAGCAATGTGTGACTGACTGCTGCGGTGTTCTTCTCGCTCCTCTAGAGTACCGCAGCGGTTTTCTTCTTCAAGCTGCTTTTATAGCTTCTCTATCTACGGCTTTCTACTTTCTATCAACTGGTTGACCAGCTCAATAAATCCTTCAACTTCGGATGCGGCAGTGATGTAAGCCGGTGCATGCGAGAGTACAGGCAGATAGTCTCGGACGTTGGCTACTCCAACAGAGTGAGGAAAGTGGCTTGGATTAAACAAGCTAACATCATTGGGGCTATCGCCTACCGTGACAACCGCTGTTGCTGGTACGGTAGAAAAGTTTTGTTGTAATACCTGGCCAAGTCCGGCTGCCTTATCCTGCTCTTTTACTTTGAGATGACACTGCACCGTGCTGTAGGTGAAGCCCATTAGCTTGGCATCGCAGGTCGACTGTATCCAGCTAACGTCCTGGTCTGTGAGCCCGTCAATATCAAAAGTCCAGTCTGTGAGCCGGTAGGCGTTGTCGAGCGATGGTGATAGATCGGAGTAGCGCTGACGCAGATGGTTGAAAAGGGTTTCTAGGCGATCGCGATGTCGACTCATCCGAGGAATATCGGACAAAATAGTTGACTTGCCAGTTTGCTTGTCTATGTAGAGACCGCCGTTTTCTGCGATCGCGCCCACCACTGGCAGGTAGTTCACCAGGCCGCTCACCCACCCGGCTGAGCGGCCTGTGACAATCATCACCTCAATGCCGCAGCCCCTGAGCGATTCAAATGCTTCTAGTAACCCAGAGGTGAATTCTCCCGACTGGGTCAAGGTGCCGTCCATATCTGTCGCTACTAAGCGAACATCTCGCCAAAAGCTCTGCCTACGCGTAGAGGCCAGTGTTTGCAGTGCCATCGCCTACTCCTGCTGTATTGGCCTACTGTGTGGGCATGCTGAAGACAATCAATCGACCGTAGCTATGTCAATCGGCAACCTATCACAACTTGGGCCTAATACGCTAGCTCAGACATCGGCAGCTTCACCAGCTTCGCCGCTACCGCGCAATTCGACAAATATGTGGACATACAGCACAGGCGGTCTTTTCGTGCTGCTAGTTGGACTAGGCGTCTATTCTTATTTGCAGAATCGCCAGCTGCAAAAACAGCTCAAATTTGAAACCTACAAAAACAAAGAGCTGCAAAAGCGAGTCAAGCTTGCTCTAAGCACCATTGTCAAAATGGAGCGCAACCCAGATCTGATCCATTCGCGAGATTTTAATCTCGACTACCTACGGATGCGAATGGAAGAGAAACAGTTCAACTTTGCGATCGTCAATCAGCTAAAGGTTAAAGTCAAACAGCGAATTAGCGAAGCCCTCCGTCCGCAGCAGGCCAACACTGGCATGGTCGGCATTGCCAGTGCTGGCGCTCGCAGCGTTAACCAAATCTTCGACGTAGACTACGTCTCGCCCAACGATCCCCAAAAGAGAAAGCGCGTTCTCTTCCGAATCCAAATTCAGATGACCAAGCTGCCCGCCCAAACGACTTCTAGCACCGTAGAAGATATCGTTAAGTGCATCGAAGATTTCTTGAATCCAAAAGAAGACAGCGGTTTCTGGCAGCCTACGCTCCAAGGGCGAATTGCCAACATGAAATGGGACCAAAAGGCAAAGCCCACCCCGTTACTGCTGCTTCAGCAGACTAATGAGGGCGTGAACGTGACCTTTAGAACGAAGAAGAACAAACCGTCCATCGTCTGATTCCCCCTACCGCAGCCAGTTCTTCAGCCGCGCTGCTACCTGCGGCCGCCGCAGCTTTCGCATTGCCTTGGTCTGAATCTGTCTGACTCTTTCTCTAGAGAGTTGAAAGATGCCGCCCACTTCTTCGAGAGTGTGCGTTTCGCCAGTGGTCAACCCATAGCGCAGCGCAATAATTTCCTTTTCTCTTTCTGTCAGTACCTCAGTCAGCACATCAGAAATCTCTTGGCGCATCATTGACTCGCTGATCTGCGATTCGGGCGAAAGAGAATTTCCGTCTTCTAGCAGCTCCATCAGCTCTGTATCTTCGCCTTTGCCAACCCGGTGGTTGAGAGAAAGAGACTTCCTTTGCACCTGCTGCAAAGTGCGGAGCTGTTCAGGCGTCATCTCTAACGCGGCGGCTACTTCGACTTCGGTTGGCGTCCGCTGTAGCTCTTTGCGGAGCTCTCGCTGCGCTTTCTTGAGCTTGTTGAGCTTTTCGACAATGTGAATAGGTAGGCGGATGGTGCGCGCGTCGTTCGCAATTGTCCGGGTGATACCCTGGCGAATCCACCAGTAGGCATAGGTGGAAAACTTGTAGCCCTTGTCAGGATCGAACTTTTCAGCCGCGCGGTTGAGCCCTAATGCGCCTTCTTGAATTAGATCGAGGAAGGGAACGCCTCTGTTTAAGTAGCGCTTGGCAATAGACACAACTAGGCGCAGGTTAGAGCGAATCATTCGCCGTTTGGCTGCTCTGGCCTGACGGAGCTTTTGCTTGAGCTGCTTTTCACTACAGCCAAAGGCGGTGGCTAGCTCGGCGTGTGTGGGCCGTCGGTTGAGTTCTTCGGCGACTTTTTCTGAGTAGTCTTCAATCTCAACAATGATTCTGACCTGTCTGGCCAGCTCAATCTCTTCAGTCGGCTGCAAGAGCGGATATCGAGCCATTTCCTTGAAGAAGGCTCCTACCGCATCATCATTAGTCGCTTTGCGATAGCGAGTAGAGGCGACGGCCTTATCAGAGTACTGAACGGAGTACTGAATAGCCTCTGGATCGTCTACTGCTACGCTGGACTCTAGAACGCCTGCTTCTGGCAGCACGGAGGCACTCAAGTCATCCTCAAGATCGTTTTCCTCTAGATCATCGTCGTCATCTAGATCATCTTCATCGCTCTCGAGATCTTCTATGTCTTGGTCTGTGTCAGCGTCTGCATCTACTAGAGCGGTTGAGCTGTATCGATTCTTTGAACTGTTTCCCTTTAGTTCGCCTTTACCTAAGCCCTTTTCCTCTGGGCTATCTTCACCAGCATTCCAGATCTTCTGGAGTACTCTTTCACTGATGCGATCGCTAGAGTTTTGCAGACGGCTTTCTTTTCGCAGTAGGTCACTGGCCAAAGCAAGATTATCGCCTGTTTGCTTTGCCTGCCGACCTGCCTTCTGCGCAGGAGCCTGGGTAACGACGGTCGTTGAGTCACCAAACTTGACGGAGCTGATATTAGAAGATTCTGGAGCTGTCATACTTAATATAAGGAGGTGAACATCAGAAGGCGACTTTCGGAACTGAGCGTCTTGGCTGTGTCTGACTAAGCTTTTTGACTAGGCTTTTTGATCAAGCTTTTTGATCAAGCTTTTGAGTCTGTATACTTATTCCTTTTTGAGTAATTACCGCTTACTATAGCAATCCGCCATTGAGACGTTTGCGTACTAGGTAACTACCTATCTTCGGCAAGGCCGTAAAAGGCTTTACCCGTGGGATTTTGTTTTATTGTTACGTTTCTTTTTTCAATTCTCATAATTCTTCTAACTCATCTGCGCTGAGAAATTTCATTGAGTAGCTTCACTGAATACTCTTCACTAGCCTGCCTCGTGCCGCTCTAGGTAGCGAACTTAACTACATTCTCAATGCTTGGTATTTGGTTTTACCATCTTCTAATCATCTATTTGACGATTTTTAATTCATGGGTCAAACCGGGCAAGAGTCAGAAACTGTGTGGGCGAAGGTTCTAGTTGACTATCCTGGCGCTTCTAATCAGGCCCTTGATACCTATATCTACCGTGTGCCTTCGGAGCTGAAGGTCAGTTCGGGCGATATTGTGTCAGTTCCTTTTGGGGCTCGGCAGGTAGGTGGGATTGTTATTTCTACAGTCACACGATTACCCAGAGATATCTCTTTCGATTCGATTAAACCGATTGAAAATATTCTTAGCAATACTCTTTTTAATAAAGGGTATTGGCAGCTATTAAACCGTGTCGAAGACTACTATCAAACGTCTCTGATTAAAATTGTTAAAGCAGCGCTCCCTTCGGGGCTGCTGTCTAAATCACAGCGTCGGGTTCGACTTTGTACCTCAGTCTCTGAAGAGGCTTTAAGAGTTGCTCGCCTACAGTCACAGCTTTCTGAATCGGCAGCTCTTTTAGTAGATGCTCTACGTAATTCAACAGAGAAAAACTATAGCTGGCAGTATTTAAAGCGGCAGATTAGATCGCCAAAGAAGACGGGAACGGCTGCGGCAGCGCTTAGCCAGCTGCTCAGGCTAGGGTGGGTAGAAAGCTATCTAGTGACGCCGCGATCGCCCCAACCCCAAAAACGTCAAGCAGTTCTACTGACGGGATCTGTGCTGTCCCAACCCTTAGATCTTTCGTCAGCCTCAGAGCTAAGCGATCGCCAGCGAGAACTGGTAGCGGCCCTAGAGCGCAGCGGCGGCGAGCTGTGGCTAAGCGATGCGTTGCAGCAGCTCAAGACAACGAGTCAAACTTTAAAGAAGATAGAGGCGCTGGGGTATCTAGCGATCGCCCCCAAAGAAGTTCTCCGCTCAAGCAGTCATTCCCAAGCTGGGCCCGATCGGCCAAAGCAGCTCAGCAACGATCAGGCGGCAGCGCTCTGCCAGATTCAGCAGCTGCGCGGATATGCAGAAGTGCTGCTGCATGGCGTCACCGGATCGGGAAAAACCGAGGTGTATTTGCAGGCGATCGCCCCTTACATCAATGCCAAAAAATCAGCCCTCGTCCTCGTTCCCGAGATTGGCCTCACCCCCCAGCTCACCGATCGCTTCCGCGCCCGATTTGGCAAGCTAGTGTACATCTATCACAGCGGTCTTTCTGCCGGAGAGCGCTACGACACCTGGCGGCAAATGCTCACCGGAGAGCCCCAAATTATCATCGGCACCCGCTCCGCCATCTTTGCCCCCTTGCCTAACCTCGGCATCATCATCTTGGACGAAGAGCACGACAGCAGCTTCAAACAAGACCAGCCCATGCCCTGCTACCACGCCCGCCAAGTCGCCCAATGGCGCGCCGAACTAGAAAACTGCCCGCTCATCCTCGGATCGGCTACTCCCTCGCTAGAAACCTGGCTCCGATTCAAACCCGCCGAATCTGACCAGCCCTTTATTCATCATTCATCATTCTGCCTTCCCACTTCTCACTACCTCCCCCTGCCCAAGCGTATCCACGATCGCCCACTACCCCCGATTGAAGTGATCGACATGCGAAAGGAACTACACGAGGGTAATCGAACCATCTTCAGTCGCACGCTCCAAACGGCTTTAGAAGAACTGGTCGAAACCGGGAATCAGGGAATTTTGTTCATTCACAGGCGTGGGCACAGCAGCTTTGTCTCCTGCCGCAGCTGCGGCCATGTGATGGAATGTCCCAACTGTGACGTATCGCTCTCTTATCACCAAACCCATGCCGAAGCGACACCTCGACTGCGATGCCACTACTGCGGCTACGGGCAGGCTCACCCAGATAAGTGTCCTGAGTGTCTTTCTCCTTATCTCAAACAGTTTGGCAGCGGCACTCAAAAGGTCGTAAATGAGCTGGCCAAATACCTGCCGCAGGCGAAGTGCATTCGATTTGATAGCGACACGACTCGCAACAAGGGAGCGCATAGAGCCTTGCTGACCCGGTTTGCCGAAGGGAAGGCAAATCTACTGGTCGGAACGCAGATGCTGACTAAGGGGATCGACCTGCCGCAGGTGACTCTAGTCGGAGTGATTGCGGCGGATGGACTGCTGTTTATGCCGGACTTTCGAGCCAGTGAGCGAGCGTTTCAGACGCTGATGCAGGTGGCGGGCAGGGCCGGGAGAGGAGAGCAGCCGGGACGGGTGATCGTGCAGACGTATAGCCCTGAGCATAAGGCGATTCAGGCGCTAGGCGGAGATGGCGAAGCCAAGATGCAGCCGATGGCGCAGTATGGGCAGTTTTTGCAGCAGGAATTAGGCGATCGCGCTGAGCTTCAGTATCCGCCGTTTGGCCGTCTAGTCCTATTGCGGCTAAGCGGACTAGAGCCACAGCCTGTGGAGAACGCAGCGGTTAGGCTTGCCGCCAAACTAGAAGCCATTCGCTCGGACACTTCGGCTAATTACGAACTGTTAGGGCCAGTCCCAGCGCCTATCTACCGGGTGGCTCGCCGCTATCGCTGGCACATTCTGCTTAAGCTATCGGCAGCGGACGCTCTGCCAAATCTGACTCGTCTGCGCCCACCGAAGGGCATTAGTCTGACGATTGATGTCGATCCGCTGAATTTGTCTTGATGCGTTTCGTTTTTATGCACTGCTCGAAAGCTAGCGGGCGATCGCCTCAGCTAGTGAAGTACAAGTAGGCCGCGAAAGGCAGCAGGTTTGCGACGATTAAGAGCGCTTTGGTGCGGCGCGATCGCACCTTGTTAAACACATACACGCTTGCCGCCAGCATCAGCACCAGCTCTACGCGGCTGGCAACAGCGCCGTAATGGTTGGGATCCCAATATGACACCGGGCTCTCAAATCGAAAGTTGCTCAGCGGCCAAAAGTGACGGTGCGCATCATCGTGATGCACTGGCAGATCTTCTAGGCAGTGCAGTGCAATACTGGCAAACAGCAGCGCAATGCCAGTCCGTTTGGCATAGACCATCACGCCAAGACCTAGCAAAGCCAGCGGAATGGAGTTGAAAAAATCGAACAGTAGCTGCCAACCAGACTTGTAGTACTCCGTCCGCCAGATCTGCGATTCGGGCATATCCACCACCAGCTTTAGCCAAAAATAGAAGCCAAACATCGCCAAATCAGGAATGAGTGCTCCCCAAATAATCAGCGGATTCCACTGCGGCTTTTGCGAGCGAGCGAGCAGGGCAAGATTGAAGACGGCATGGGCCGGGGTGTTCATAGGGTCAGACCTGCCGACAGGCACAAAGAGAGCAACAGTCTGCTGAATCGAAACGCTACAGTAAAGTAGCCGATCCTACCTGTTGTTCGCCATTAGGTATCTGCTATGAGGTCTTTGCTATGAAAATAGGTTCTTCACTTGCGCTTCTATCCTTAATAGCTTTGGGCGGTGCTTTGATCATCACCAATCCCAATGAGGATGACTATGCGGCGTATCTATCCGAGAGGGTGTCTACCGAAGCCAAAGTTGCTCTGTGCGATCCAGAGAGCTTTACCAACTGGCTAGGCAAAGTTGGCGCTGCGCTGAGTCAGGCCTGTCAAGGATTACTTTCAGGCGGCGAGACACTCTCTGAAACCGAAGTCCAAGCCCTGATTAAAAACAACACCGAGTATCAGAATCGGCTGTTTTTTAGTACCTACATTACTCAGACTCCTTTTGGTAACTACCGAGCTATCGGCGTGTTTGATAGGTTTGTGCTCCAACCTGAAGAAGCCAACAGTTCGGAGATAGAGCCAGAGGGGACATGAGCACACCCAAACCAATTTACCTAGACTGCAATGCAACAACGCCAGTCGATCCTCGGGTACTTTCGGCAATGCTGCCTTTTTTCACAGAGTATTTTGGTAATCCTGGTAGCTTGAACCATTGCTATGGCTGGGAAGCAGAAGCGGGTGTGGAGCAGGCTAGGGAAAGTTTGGCAGGTGCGATCGCCGCCGACCCGGTTGAGATCATTTTCACGAGTGGTGCCACCGAAGCCAATAACCTGGCGATCAAAGGCGTGGCTGAATCCTACATGAGCGCAGGTCGGCACATTATCACCGTGCAGACAGAGCACAGCGCCGTGCTAGAACCCTGCCGCTATCTAGAGAAATTGGGCTTTGAAGTCTCCTATCTATCCGTCAATTCAGATGGACTGATTGATTTAGACAGTCTCAAAAATACCTTTCGTTCCGAGACAATTTTGGTCTCAGTGATGACGGCGAACAACGAGATTGGAGTCTTGCACCCAATTGGCAAGATTGGGCAGATGTGCCGCGATCGCAACATCCTTTTCCACACTGACGCCGCCCAAGCCCTCGGTAAGATTCCGCTGAACGTCGAGGAAATGCACATCGATCTGCTCTCGATGACCGCGCACAAACTCTACGGACCCAAAGGCATTGGCGCTCTGTACGTACGCAGAAAAAATCCTCGCGTGCAGGTTTCGCCTCAGCTACACGGCGGCGGACAAGAAAAGGGCATTCGCTCGGGCACACTGTATCCGCCGCAGATTGTCGGCTTTGGCGAAGCGGTGAAACTGGCGGTAGCAGAAATGGATGCCGAAGGGCAAAGGCTGACGGGGTTACGCGATCGCCTTTGGAGCCAGCTATCCACCCTTCCTGGCATTCACCTCAACGGCCATCCTACTCAGCGACTGCCCAACAACTTGAGCGTTAGCTTCGACACTGTAGAAGGCAGTGCTCTGCTGTTGGCGGTTCGAGATGCGATCGCTCTCTCCTCCGGTTCAGCCTGTAGCGCTGATAAGACAACGCCGTCCCACGTCATTCGGGCGCTGGGTCGTAACCGCGAGCAGGCAAAAGCCACCCTGCGATTCGGACTAGGCAGACAGACTAGCCTAGAGGATATTGAAACAGCAGCGGCGGCAGTCAGTCAGGCCGTGAAGGCGCAACTCTAGCCACACGCCAGCGTCTCATCCCCCTACGCACTACAAGAGCTTAGGAAGAACAATCTGCAACAACGAGGCAAGCTACTCCACCATTGCCCGCTTCGTCAGAATCTGTACAAGTAGAAAGATGAAGCAACTTCTATCAATCAATGAACTGCGTCCGGTCCTAGATGCGCTGAAGCGGTACTTACAGACGCAATACAATGATCGCCTGAGTGAGGCAGTGCTGTTTGGCTCTTATGCTCGGCAGCAGGCGACATCTGACTCAGATGTGGATGTCTTGGTTGTTTTAGAAGGCACGGTAGACAGTGGCACAGAGATTGAGCGGACAAGCGAATTTATCGCTCAGCTATGTCTTGAACACGATCTGGTTATTTCTCGTTTCTTTTTACCAAAGTCTCGTTATCAAACGGAAAATTCGCCGCTGCTACGCAATATCAGAAAGGAAGGCATCAGAGTATGACGCCTGAACAGCAATTCTTACTAGAAAAAGCACAGTAGCCTTGCAGCAGCCGAGCAGCTCTTACAGCAGGGCTTCTACGAATTTGCAGTGTCTAGAGCTTACTACAGCATGTTTTATGTTGCTGAAGCCCTCTTAGACAAGGAGAGCCTATCTTTCTCTAGTCATGCTGCTGTTATTAGTGCTTTTGGCCGGGTGCTTGCAAAATCGCAGAAAGTTCCTCAAGAGTTTCATAGGTACCTCATCGACGTTCAAGCTCAGCGTACGAGCGCTGACTATGATTTACAGCCAGATATGTCTTCTGAAGATGCGCAAAAAATGATATTACAAGCGCAATCTTTCATTGATTTGGGGTTGGACTATCTACAAGATTCTAAATCTCGTTGGATGTAGAAAGCAGGAGGTTATCATCAGTGGATTTGAAATCTGTTGAGGTTTGTGAGGCAATAGGCAGGCCGCACTTTGCTAGAGGATAGATCGTCGAACGGAAACTGAATCAGAATAACTTTACCCTTCATGTCTTACGAGTTGCCCATCGTTGAGGGTATAGATGTCTTCTTCAGCGTCGTACAGAAATGCAAAAGATGGATTAGTTGCAGCAGCTTTGAGCCAATCTTATTCTTCGATGCTATCTTCGACCTCTTCTAGTAATACGATAACCCGTACTCTTTGGTCTTTAGCGCTGCTGAGCGGCTGGTCGAGCTGTAGATGACCCTAAGTAGGGCCGTTATCATTTAGCGCATTGAATAGCTGGGTGACTGCTTCGACGGTGGCAAACATAGCAGTCGAGAGTCCGGGTAGGCAGACAAACGTGGGTAATAACAAATACTTGTTGATATCAAAGCAGCGCTTTGCTGATAGCATTGCTAGCTAGTTGTCCCTGGAAAAACTATACAAAGCCAAGCTATATGTACGATTCAGGTTGTAAATAGCAGGATAGAACTACCAGATAAGTCACCTACGCCCCGAAAAGCTTGCAAAATGCAGCCATCCTCATCAGCCTCAACTACCGACTTGCCGCTGTCCGCTCTGGCCGGTCAGCTGAACTTGAAGCATCCGTTAGTGCAACTGGCTGAAACGATTGAGTGGCAGTCGTTTTTTGAATCTAAAAACAATGTAGAGAGGAGACATCACTCCCGTTCCAACATGATTTCTAGATAGGGCTCCTACTGCGGCAGTTGATGAAATTCTTGGATTGTAGACATAGTCGCCTTTCTCAACAATAGAGTAGCGGTCTATGTTTTCTCTACTAGCAATGTCTTTGTTGAAGAAATCTCTCTGGTCTACAACTCCATACTCTGCCGAATTAGTTAAAACGCGGGTTTCCTTCTCTTCTATGTTCTTGGTCGTGATACGGTCTGCTATCTGCTTCAGCTTTACTTCGTTCCAAGCTCCTACGTCCTGAAAATCAGGGAAACGTAGTCCAGGCATCGGTGTGTGGCTCTTTGCTCGTTTCAGCTTTGTTGTATCTGCCTTACTGCTCATAAGCACGCAATCCCGAGATCTCCTGCCCATCAGCTAGTTTATGCAACAGCGGAATCAAATCATCCATCAGCGCCAGCTCCTTTTTTGTGCGAGCCTTCCAACCCAGCCCCAACGGAGCCAGTAGGATATAACTACCGCAACTACAGCAAAGAACGGCTCTGGGCAAAGACTTTGGCGGCGTCTTCTGAGCCGATGTAGCGCCAGTGCCAGGGCTCGAAGCTAACGCCTTGAGCGTTGTTTCTAGGAAAAGACTGCTCGAAGCCGAAGCGTTCAGCATTAGCGAGTAGCCAGCTGTAGGCGGGTGTGTTTTCAAAGTCGTAGGTGATGTCGGTTTCGGGTAGGGTGACATCACCGATATCAACCGCGTAGCCTGTGTGATGCTCGCTGTGCCCTGGCGGAGCGCTGAGCTTGGCAGCGGCTGCTTCACTGCCAAGCTTAGCAACTTGGTTTTCGAAGAGGTCTGCCTGGCGAGCGATTGTGCGAAAGCCAGAGATTGCCTGAATCTTGATGAAGTCGGCGGCGGCGGCGGCTTTCATCTGCTCGAAGGCGTCGGCCGCTTCATAGTGCAGGTATTCTTCGCGGGCGTAGGATTCGCGGGTAAACAGTCCGATCGATTCAATGTCGCCACCATAGGCTTCGTCGTATGGAAAGTGGTTGAACTTTGTGTTGTTTAGACTGTCATACTGCGCTGCGTATTCTTCTAGCTGCGGCAGATCTTGCACAGCTTCTAACGATCCCGCAATTGCTGCTGGATTGGGGGGAACGGCACTGGCTGGCGCGGAACCATCGGGAGCCGAACCGTTAGGAAGCGGCGTAATGATTAGCTTGGAAGATTCTGGCGTAGAATTTTCGCTTTGCTCTACTGTTTGTCCTGCTGAGAGTCTAGGCAGCTCGGCTGATTCGGGGGCTGAGTCTGGAAAGGTAAAGTAGACTGCTAGCCCGATCAGCGGAATGCTGATCGCTGTGACGGTGGCGATCGCCACATAGCGATAGCGGTGAGGGATGGCATCAAACAATTTGGAGAACATGAAGAGCCTAGACGACGAGCGTTAGATACATAGTAGCTTTTGGGCTAGAGCAGAAATTGCTTCTACTCTAGTCGCGCCTGACTAGTTGGGCGGCAATCCAGCCTTCTGCTCCCGATTTTGGAAAGGTGACTTTGTACCAGGTGTAGCCGCCTGGATCGACTGAGCTGGTCTGGATGATGATGCGATCGCCCGGATAGGCAATATGCTGAACCGAATAATTCGTTCCTGGCCCAGAGCGGATATTTTTACTGCCTGGCTCTTCACTGACAATTGTTGCATTTGTCCGATCTGCTGGGGTCGGCGTCGGGCGCGGTGTGGGTCGCGGCGTCGGGCGCGGCGTCGGAACAGAAGGCGGCGCAGCATCGCCATCGATTTGAATGAGCTGCCCGGCAATCCAACCTTGCGCGCCGCTAGGCGTCATGATCTGATACCAGGGAAAGCCGCCTGAGTCATTCGTTCGATTGACCACTCGAATGCGATTGCCTACCTGCACGGTATCGACCACAGTAAAGTTGGTGCCTGCCCCAGAGCGGACGTTTTTACTGTCGCCTTGTCCGACCACAGAGCCGTTAGCGTCTGGCGCTGCGGCGGGGGGAGCGACTGGGATCGGGGCGGGGGGTGGTGATGCGACTGGCGTCGGCTCAAGAGTGGGTGCAGGCGTCGGCTCGGGCGTCGGTATAGACGCGGGCTCGGTCGCCTCCTCGATACTTTCTACGACCGTATCGTCATCGTTTCTAGGAGAGAGGCCAGGAATCTGCTGAGTGAGCACCAATGCCCCGACCAAAATACTGAACCCCACCATGCCCCCGACGATCACCGCCCCCTTCCACTGCGAAGACGACTGTGAGGAAGACTGGGCAGGCGTTTGAGGCGCGGCTGAATAGGGCGCACTCTGGTAGGGCGCACTTTGATACGGCGCACTTTGATAGGGCGCAGAATTGGGCTGATAGCCCGGCGGCTGATTGGGCTGAGGCGATAAACTCATCGAGCCCGTCGGTGAGACAGCGACAGTCTCGGGTCCGGTCGCTGGCGCAGGTGAAAATGGCGCAGAAGAGACCACCGTTTGGGTTGATTGCGAGGCAGTTGTTGGCGTCATCGGAGCCGCTGTCGAAGAGGCAGGCATTCCTGTTCCCATCTGAGTGCCCATTTGGTTGAGCATCAGCGTATTTAGCACAGACTGCATGTCGTGTACGGTGGCAAACCGACTCTGTGGACTGACATGGGTGGCACAGTCTAGAAAGTTAGCAAACCCGTTGCTGACGTTAGGCGCATACTCTCGCCAGCTCAAAGAACCCGTCTGCGGATCGGTGGTCAGCTCCTGCGGAATTTTGCCCGTCAGCAGATAGATCGCGCTCATACCAAGGCTGTAGATATCACTAGCGTAGATCGGTCGCCCGGATACTTGCTCACTCGGCATATAGCCAGGCGTGCCGACAACGATAGAGTGAGAGCTTTGTTCACCGCTGTTGATGACAGTTTTCATCGTCTCTTTAACCGCACCAAAGTCGATCAGCACTGGCATTCCATCTCTAGCCCTTAGGATGATGTTGTCGGGCTTGATGTCTCTGTGGACAATCTTTTGGCTGTGAACGTAGGCGATCGCACCCAACAGATTCGCCACCACCGCCTGCACCACCTGCTCAGGCTGTGGCCCTTCGCTCTGCACCTTCTGCGTCAGCGTCACACCTTCTACCCACTCTTCTACTAGGTAGAACTCGCCGCCCTCTTGAAAGTAGGCATACAGACGCGGAATCTGGTCATGCCCTTCCCCTAAATGCTCTAGCGTTGCCGCCTCGCGCTCAAAGCGGTCCTTCACCATCTGTGCTAGCTCGGGTGTATCTTGCACCGGCTTTAGCTGCTTTAGCACACACCGCTTTAGCGACGGCATATGCATGTCTTCGACCAGGAAAGTCTTGCCAAACCCGCCGTCGCCCAGCAAATTCAGCACGCGGTACCGACTGCTGAGCAGAATCAAAGGTGTGTTTCCTAGTCGCTCGTTAGGAGCGTTCTCTGGCAAACTTTCTGAAGACATCAGAAGTATTTCCTATGAAAAGATAAATAAATTGAAGTTGTATATTGTTGCCAATATTTACACCCGATTAGTGCGCCCACTGAGTGGTCTGCCTTTGGTTGGGCGATTGCTACACAGCTAGCTGGCGATCGCAGACATCAGAGCCACTTTTGATGAATTGTAGTAGCTTTTTTAGTCGCAAAAAACGAAATCTAATTAAAGATGATAGTCAGTCCCTCCATGCCGTTAGAAGACGGCATTTCTTGAATATTGGTGATTAGCCGTCCCTTTTTTAAATACATATGGATCTCTCTTCTTCTAGCACTCTATTAACTAGCCCGTACATTGAGTTGAGCAATCGTGAGCAGACACTGCGATTCCATCTGACACGGCCCGTTCATCGGTTGGGCAGAGACGACACGTGGGCGGATTTAGTCGTGCCCGCACAAGACTGGGGCGTGGTCTCTGGGCGGCACATCGTTTTTACGAAAGAGGATGACAGCTACCGCATTCAAGACGGTGATGGTCAATCAAAGCCCAGCACGAACGGTCTATTTATCAACCATACGCGGGTGACGATGCAGCCGGGAATGGTGTCACGTAAGAATGCTCAGTTTCAGATTGGGCAGAATCCCCAGAATATGATCTTGATGGATTACGTTGTGCAGCCTAGTGTGCCAATGACTGCGCGACTAAAGCAGACGAAGCTGAACTTGCGAGGATTAGAGTCTACGGTGGCGCTAGGCCGTGAGCCTGCGGTGGTGACCGACACGGTTCCGATGACTTTGGATGCGCCTTCTGTCTCTAGGTATCATGCGTCTGTTCAGCGGGAGGGGGATCGGTATGTTTTGCGCGATCGCTCCACTAACGGCACCTATGTCAACCGCCATCGCCTGACGAATCCCTACGCTTTGCAAGACGGCGACATTATTCAGATCGGGCCATTCACGCTGCTGTTTCGCGGCGAAGTTCTAGAGATATTCGACCGGGGCGATCAGCTGCGGATTGACGCGCTCAATCTGGTACGCAAAGTGAAGTACGCCAAGACGGAGAAGACGATCCTTAGCGATGTCTCTCTGGCGATTGATCCTGGCCAGCTAGTGGCGATTGTCGGCGGCAGCGGTGCGGGAAAATCTACCCTGATGAAAACGCTGCTAGGAATTGCACCAACGACCTCTGGCACGGTGCTATTAAACGGAGATGACCTGCGCAAAAATTTTGATCTGTATCGCGCCGAGATTGGCTATGTCCCACAAGACGATATTGTTCATTACAATCTCACGGTAGAAGAAGTTCTCTCCTATGCGTGTGAGCTGCGCCTGCCACCTGATACAGATATCCCAGCGGCGGTGACTCGCACGTTAGAACAAGTCAAGCTCAGTCACGTTCGCCATACGGTCATCTCTCGGCTCAGCGGCGGACAGAGAAAGCGAGTGAGTATCGCGGTAGAGCTGCTGGCGAATCCAAAGCTGTTCTTTCTAGATGAGCCTACATCAGGACTCGATCCGGGTCTAGATAAAAAGATGATGGAACTGCTCAGAGAGCTAGCGGACCAGGGCCGGACGATTGTGCTGGTGACGCACGCAACGTCTAATCTGGAGGTGTGCGATCGCCTTATCTTCATGGGTAGCGGCGGCCAGCTCTGCTACTTTGGTCCACCCAAGGCGGCGATGACTTTCTTTAAAAAGCCCAACGATCTCAAATACTTTGCTGATATCTACATCGAGCTAGATGAAGGTGAGAACGACGAAGAACGGGCTAGAAATGTTCAGCACTGGGCTCAGAAGTTTCAGCATTCACCAGATCATACGCAGTATGTGCGCTCAGCGCTGAGTAGCGCTAGCAATTCGACCCTCTCTGAGAAACCCAAAAGGCAAAAAACGTCTTCTTGGCGGCAGTGGCTAATCTTAGGTCGGCGGTATCTGAAGCTGGTTAGGCGCGATCGCTTTAGTCTGCTGCTCCTTTTCCTCACCGCGCCGATTGGTGTCTTCCTGATTCGTCTTGCCCTCCAATCCGAAGACCCTCTTGCCGAACCGCCTACGCCTATCGACCCAGCCCAAGGTCCTCTTGCGCTTCAGGTGCTATTTGTTTTTACCTGCGCTGCTATCTGGGTCGGACTCTCTGGCACTGCTCAGACCATTGTCAAAGAAGCTAATATCTACCTGCGCGAGCGACTCGTCAATCTTCGCTTGATTCCTTACCTCGGCTCCAAATTCTCTATTCATGCTGGACTTGCCGTTATCCAAACGCTGCTGCTAGTGCTAGTGATTATTCTCACGTTTGAATCTCCCCAGCCAGATCTGATTCCCTGGAGCCTCAGCCTGCTAGTCACCAGCTTTCTAACGCTGTTGGCAAGTACGAGCTTGGGCCTAATGATTTCCGCTTTTGTCAGCAATTCAACTCAGGCAAACAGCACGCTTCCTCTAATCCTAATTCCTCAAATTATCTTCTCAGGCATTCTATTTGAGCTAGAAGGCACTGCTAAAGTAATCTCCTGGATGATGATTAGCCGCTGGTCTATCGGAGCCTATGCCGCTGGATTGAACGTCAATCAGATGGCCCCTGAACCGGTAGAAGGCGTCGTCTCGATCTTTGAGAGTACGTCTACGTATAATGCTACCTGGGGCAACCTGATGCTGAATTGGGGGATACTGTGTGTTCACAGTTTGTTGTATCTCAGCATCAGTCTGTGGCAACAAAAGAGAAAGGATATTCTGTGATGTCCTATCAGCCGCCGTTTGATATTACGCCTAGAATTGTCAATCTCATCAGTGCTATCTCAGAGCGAGTCGGTCGACTAAACGCGCAGTCTCTACAGATGTCGCCACAGCTTCGCAAACAGAACCGCATTCAAACTTTCAGTCAATGGCCGCAGCAGAACAGTGACGAACATAGTCAGAGCATAAATAAAGTTAGCGATCGCACACCAAATATCGAAGCCAGCGACCAGGTAAGCGATCAAGTCAGCGACCAAGTCAGCGACCAAGCCGGCGACCAAGTAGAAGCGCTGCTTGCTGTGAAGTGAAGATGAGATATCCTCGAAGCCCTCGTAGTCCAAAGCAAAAATACGGCCTTAGATGAATTACTAGTCCGCTGAGAACTTTGGCTGCATTGGGTCTTGGACCATCATCAGAGAGTGAGACATTTGCATACCGCCGTACGAGATGCTGATGTCTACTAATGTCTTGTAGTCGCTTTGTAGTCTGGGATTTCGGAAGACGGTCGGTGGCGCTGCGGCCTCTGAAGAGGCTTCATTTGGCGACTCTTCTATTTCCACGGGCGCTGGCTTTGTGGCTTCTAGCTCTACAGCTTCTAGGTCTACAGCCTCTACTTCTACAGGCTCTAGTTCTAGAGGGGCGATGTCTGGCTGGATTCCAATGGCATCTGCTGCCAACTGTTCTGATGGCTTTTTGCCTTTGCTAAATAAAAACCACCAAAGCTCAAAGCCAATTAGGCCTAGTCCTGCTGCGCTGACACCTGCTTTTAGGCTCAAAGGCTGCTCGATTTTCTGAAAGCCTTTTTTATCCATGCCTGACATCTGCGCCTGTGCAGCCTGTGGCATGTTGAGCAGAAAGCAGGCTGCGAGTAGACTGCCTACCAAAGGGACGGTCGGCTTTGCTACCTTGATCGAATCCTCGCATTCTGTAGACATCACCTGATCTCCTATAGATTCTTACTTATAAAATCACTTCGATGGATTTAATCATTAGAGTCAAATAGTTTTTCTCAGTGGGTGCTCTAAGATACGCTTTGGCTGAAAGTTTCGTAGGCGAAGCGCGTTGGTCACGACTGAAACAGAGCTAAAGGACATAGCAGCGCCCGCTATGATCGGATTGAGTAACCAGCCAAATAGGGGATAGAACAGACCAGCGGCAATCGGAATGCTCGCTACATTGTAGACGAAGGCGAAAAAGAGATTTTGACGAATGTTTCTGATGGTTGCTTTGCTGAGCTGAATGGCGGTGATGATGCCCTGTAGATCGCCGGAGATGATTGTGATGTCGCTAGCGGCGATCGCCACATCTGTGCCTGTGCCGATCGCAATGCCGACATTCGCCTGAGCGAGCGCTGGGGCATCGTTAATGCCATCGCCGACCATCGCCACCAATTTCCCTTCAGACTGGAGCTGCTTAATTTTGGCGGCCTTTTCATCGGGTTTGACTCCGGCAAATACCCGAGTGATGCCTGCTACGTGGGCGATCGCACTAGCCGTCTGCTGATTGTCACCCGTCAGCATCACCACCTCTAGTCCCATCTTTTGCAGCGCCTGAACCGCGTAGGGCGAAGAGGGTTTGATTGCATCTGAGATCCCAAACACGCCTTCTCCTTTTCCGTTTACCGCGATCCAAGCGGTCGTCTTTGCTTCTGCTTCCCAGGCTGCTAGCGGACACTGAGGCCAGTCAATATCTACTCCCAAACTGTGCATCCATCGTTCGGTGCCGACCTGAACGAGATTGCCCTCGACCCAGCCTTTAACGCCGCAGCCGGGGATGGAGTCAAAGCGATCTACCGTCGCAAACTGGCTGCTATCGAGTCCTTGGCTTTCGGCGTAGCGGACAACGGCTTCGGCGACCGCGTGCTCGGAGGCATGTTCGACTGCTGCGGCTAAGGCCAACAGTGCGATCTCGTTGCCCTCAGCGGTGCCGCGCACGGTTTGATAGTTAGTTACGGTCGGCCTGCCTTCGGTGAGCGTGCCGGTTTTGTCGAGCACAATTGTTTGCAGCTTGTGGGCCTGCTCTAGGCTATCGGCTCCTTTGATTAGTATGCCGTGCTCAGCGCCTTTGCCAGTGCCGACCATGATAGAGGTGGGGGTCGCTAAGCCTAGCGCGCAGGGGCAGGCAATGATCAGTACGCCCACTGTTGGAATCAGGGAAAGGGTGAGATTTCCGGTGATGTTGAACCAGAGCAAGAAGGTTATTGTGGCGATCGCAATCACGACCGGGACAAACCACCCGGTCACCTGATCGGCCAGTTTCTGAATGGGAGCTTTCGATCCTTGCGCTGCTTTTACTAGCTGCACAATTTGGGCTAGCACCGTCTCTTTACCAATCCGC
Source organism: uncultured cyanobacterium (assembly GCA_963838725.1). GTDB lineage: Bacteria > Cyanobacteriota > Cyanobacteriia > Phormidesmidales > Phormidesmidaceae > Phormidesmis. The sequence goes on from CAWISM010000002.1 coordinate 25,113, forward strand.
GCCGCCTCAAACTGAAACCGTCCGGTTTTGTTGATAGTCGCGCCAATCACCTCGTCGCCCGCTTCCTTGTGAACGGGTACAGACTCCCCGGTGACCATCGACTCATCAACCGCCGAGCTGCCCTCAACGACAATTCCATCAACTGGAATCTTTTCACCGGGGCGAACAACAACAATATCGCCCACTACAACAGCGCTAACGGGAAGTTCCACTTCTTTATTACGGCGAATTACCCGCGCGGTCCTAGCCTGCAAGCCAATCATTTGGCGAATCGCATCCGAGGTTTTCCCTCTGGCGTTGCTCTCCATGTAGCGACCGAGCAGCAGCAGCGTAATCACGACGACCGCTGCCTCGTAGTACACCATCTTTGGTAAGCCCTGACTGGTCAATACGCTGGGGAAAAGCGTGACAAAAAGAGAATAGACGTAAGCTGTGCCCGTACCCAGTGCGACTAGCGTATTCATGGTGGCAGAGCGGTGCTTGAGCGATTTCCAAGCACCGACAAAGAAGCTTTGACCGCACCAAAATAGAACAGGTGTTGCCAGGATTAGATGGAACCAAGGGTTCAGCAGAATCTTTGGCCAGTTAGGAATGGCAACTCCTATCATCATGGGCAGTGAGCCAATCACCAGCACCACGCTGGCCAATCCGCCGACGGCCAGCTTTCTGCGTAGCTGCTGCTGCTGCGCCGCCCGCTCGGCCTGCATCTGCTGGTCTTCTAGTTCGCTGAGAATATCGTCTTCTGACTGGTTAGCCTCAAAGCCAATCTCGGCGATCGCACTCAAGATTCGCTCTAGCGTCGTACCCCGTTCGTCGTACTCTATGACCGCCTGCTCAAAGGCAAAATTCACCTGGGCCGCTTTCATCCCAGAGAGTTTCTGTAGCGTTGTCTCGATCTTATTAGCGCAAGCAGCACAGGCCATTCCTTTAAGATTGAGTGTTGCCGCAGCCATAGTAAGTCTCCTGATAGTAGATTGCTATAGTTCTACCCAATCAGACAGGTTTTACTGAAACATTCTTCTAAAAAGCACCCCGTCCGGAAAAATTCATAAGTGTTTTCTGTTGCTTTTTATACAATGTTTTGCCGAGACGGGATGAGGTGTCTGACCCCACGTGACAAAGCCCATCTGCTTGCTTTAACTTGTTGGTTGCGTAGGTTCAATTACTTAAGACCAATGGCCTAAGGCTAATTACCTAGCGCCAACTACGTAGGGGCATCACCAACACTCGTTTTTAGTAGCTGTAGGTGAAAGTATGGAAGATATTAAACAAACGCTGCGCCGGTTATTACAAGAAACCTTGAACGCAGCGCCAAAGCAGCCCATTGCCGAACGCCAGCAATTTGTTCGAGATCGGCTTCGCTATATTCAGACCTTTTGCAACGATATCGATAAGACGTTCATTGTATGCGAGCTGCGCGTGACTTGCGATCAGTACGATCTTGGGGGCAACAGTCAGCACAGGGCTACTCTGTTTCGCGGTCCTAGTGAAACGGCTTCTGTCGCCATTTGCATTACTGAGCAGGGCTCGGTGCTGCATCGCAATGACAGCCTGTGGCAGGTGTATGACGATGCGGGCGATGTCAGCCCGCTGAAGCTGGAGAGGTGTCTACAGCCTGCCTAGGATGGTAGGTGTTTGTCAGCTTAAAAATCGGTGCTGTCGGCATAGACTAGTCGGGTCGCTGCGCGCTGCTCGAAGAGGAGGTATTCTTCCATAATGCTCCAGAAGAAGGCTCGTAGGGTCTTCTTGCGGGTGGCGGCAGGGAGCTGATAATCAAACGAGGTGTCGCAGGGCTTTAGCTTGGCGAGGTGGTTTTCACAGCCACAGCCGTGCTCGATGAAATATCCATGCTGACTTGATATGCTGTCGATCAGTCGCCGCAGCATAGACACATAGCCACCGTGCAAGATAGCGTCGAATGATCTGGCCACGCCTAAGTCTTGCTCGCTGAAGCGAAAAGAGCGCAGCTCGAACAGATCGGATCTCTGTAGCGGGTGCAGGAAGGTCCAGTAGAAAGTGGCTGGCACGTCGTAGCCGAGTTCGTCGAAGAGGTCGCTGACGGTGTCGATCAGAGCCAACCGCTCTTGAGCCTGATTTTCGTCTAGATTCAAAGCTTTAGCCGCTTTTTGCCGGATGTCTGCAAGATTAGGATAGCTTTCTGGTAAGAAGGCTTCGCCGTAGTGCTCAATAGCCTCGTAGGCGAGGAGGCCATTACCCTCGCAGTAGGCCGACTTTAGGTGCGCCGCTTCTGGCCGTTCGCAAAACAATACGCTGCCCTGCTGGTGTTTGGCAAGAAATACCTGTGCCATCGCGGTGTAAACCCTGGGTTCACTCATCCAATCGCCCGCTGATATTTTCTGCCAGCTAGCGGGCATGTGTTCGAGTGGGACGGCGGGTTCACCTTGGATGGTGGTTAGCGTGTCTCTAGCAGTAAGGCTGGCGATCGCATTGGTCATGTAAATACCCTTTAATGAAAAGCAGAGATTGAAAAAAGGCCGAGCCTAATCTGTAAAGCCCTGATCTATAGCGCCTACTTTAATCTGCTGCTGATCCGGGTGCAAGAGTGGCCGTAGCGCGATCGCCTGTCCCATTTTCATCTGTCCGTAGGTAAACACGCACGGCGTCCTAACGGTAGCAGCAGCGGCTGAATCTCTTGATAGACGTATGGACTGCCGTAGATGACGACAGCCTGCACGCTGTTGCCCAGTGCCTGGATGATGGTGTGGGCGATCGCGCTCAATCCTCTTCCGCTCCGAAACGGATTGCCGCGAATAAATAGCTGCACTAGCGTAGTCGCGTCTGTGTTCAGGTGAGCAATATCCGCGCTGCGAGCGTCCATCAGCTTTAGCTCGTAGCCCAGGCGACTCGGTAGCGCCACCGCCGGAGCTGTCCGATCTAGAAAGCGGCAGTGTAGCAGATCGTCTACTAGCACCAGATTTTGCCCCGGCATCAGCGGCGGACTGATCACCTGAGCTAGCGACTGACTCGGTAAATGGCTCATCTGCTGCGAAGCGTGTAGAATTTCGGCGGCGATCTGTCGTACCTTCTCGGTGGCGATCTGCTCGGTCTGCACAGGCGGCACCGCCCGATGCTGCCATGCGTGCCTGGACATGCCATCAGTCACTAGCAGGTCAGCAATTTTGTGCTTAGCTCGCCAGATCCGCTCCACGGATTGAAAGATAGCCTCGGAGGAAATTCGCCCGGTACGGACCGCCTCGCAGATAGCGGCGATCGCCCCCTCTACGTCTGCTGGCATTAGGACCACGTCCGCCCCAGCAGCTACCGCCAGCACCGCCGCTTCATCGCTGCCATACTGCTGAGTGATGCCGCCCATGACTAGTGCATCGGTGACAATCAGACCACCAAAGCCCATGTCCTGCCGCAGTAGGCCAGTCAGTGCCACCCGTGATAGCGTCGCCGGATAGATCGGATCAACCTTGGGTAGCTGTAGATGCGCGGTCATGACGCTGTCTACGCCTGCTGCGATCGCCCGCTCAAATGGCACTAGCTCTAGGCGCTGTAGCCGCTCAAAATCGTGATTCACTACTGGTAAGCTCAGATGCGAATCGGTGTCCGTGTCGCCATGCCCTGGAAAGTGCTTTGCCGAGGTCAGCACTGAGCCTCTGTCTTTTGTCGATCTTGTTCCTTTGATAAAGGCGCTGGTTAGCTGGGCGACTATGTCCGCTGTCTCACCAAAGGCCCGCACGTTGATAACCGGATTATCGGGATTGTTATTCACATCCACTACGGGACCCAGCAGCCAGTTCAGTCCAATCGCAACGGCTTCTTGGGCGATCGCTGCGCCCATCTGCTCTGATAGTCGCAGCGCCAGATCCAGATCTGTTCGCGCAATCTCTCCCAAGGCCATCGGCGGCGCAAACCAGGTCGCCCCGCTGAACCGCTGCCCGACGCCCTCTTCAATATCTGCGGCCATGAATAGCGGATACTTTGCCTTTGCCTGGAGTGCCTGGGTGCGTACGCCGACCTCTGCCGCGCTGCCCCCTAGCAAAATCACGCCGCCAATTCCTAACGCTAGGTAGCGCTGCATCTGGGCGTGGGTCGCTTCCCACTGCGGATATTCCACCTCGTGATCGAACAGGTGTCCGGTGGTGCGCACCACCATCATCTGCGCCACTTGTTCTTCGAGCGATAGGGTCTCTGGACTGGGTAAACGGGAAGATAGCATCGGGGTCGATAGTGCGTGCAGGTCGCTACAGTAGCGCCTTTTGATTTTCCCGTTCGGCGCGCAGATCTTGAATTCTTTCTAGGGTGCCTGCTGGGATGGCCGAAATTAGCTGTCGGGTATAGTCTCGGCGCGGTCGCTGATAGATTTCTTCGGCGGGGCCGATCTCTTCGATGCGTCCGGCGTTCATTACCATGATGCGATCGCTCATAAATTTCACCACGCCCAGGTCATGCGAAATAAAGATATAGGTGAGCTTGAACTCGTCTTGCAGCTCTTTGAGCAGGTTCAGCACCTGGGCCTGTACCGATACGTCTAGGGCCGATACCGATTCATCACAGACAATAAACTTCGGGCTCAGCGCTAGGGCTCTGGCAATGCAGACCCGCTGCCGCTGTCCGCCAGAAAACTCGTGGGGATAGCGATTGAGACAGTGTGGATCTAGCCCCACTCGCTCTAGCAGATACTCTACCCGCTCTCTGAGGTTCTTTTGACGGCGGATGACGCCGTGGATTTTCAGCGGTTCGGCGATCGCATTGCCAATACTCATCCTCGGATTAAGTGAGCTGTACGGATCTTGAAAAATCACCTGCATTTCCCGCCGCCGCTTGCGCATTTGGCCGCCGCGTAGCTGCGTTAGATCTTGCCCTTCAAATCGCACCTTCCCATCCATCGGTCTGATTAGCTGCAATAGCGCGCGGCCCAATGTCGTCTTGCCGCAGCCAGATTCGCCGACCAGGCCAAAAGTCTCTCCCTGATGCACCTCAAAAGATACGTCGTTGACCGCCATTACGTAGCGCTCTATCCGGCCAAAGACGCCTTGCACCGGATAGCCGACTTTTAGATTCTCGACCGTAATCAGCGGTCCTTTTTCCTCTAGCTCGCTGAGCCGAATTTGCATCTCACGCGGGCTGACTTCGCGGATGGGAGGAAGTCCGGTCCCATAGTCAGCCTGTGGCTTGGCTTGAATAATGTGATCGCCCTCTGGCCCGACTACTTCTTCCATATAGTCTGCGACGGTAGGCAACTGTCGTAGCCGCTGACCGGGCTGTGGCCGACAGGCTAGCAGCCCTTTGGTATAAGGATGCTGCGGGTCTTTGAAGATATCTAGAACTGTGCCGGTTTCAACCAGATTGCCCTGGTACATGACCGCTACCCGATCGGCAATTTCAGCGATAATGCCCAGATCGTGGGTGATAAAGACCATCGACATGCCCCGGCGATCGCGCAGCTCGCGTAGCAGGTCTAGAATCGTTGACTGCACGGTCACATCTAGCGCTGTTGTCGGTTCATCAGCAATTAGCAAAGACGGGTTTGACGAGAGCGCCATCGCAATCATCAGCCGCTGAATCTGACCGCCCGAAAGCTGGTGCGGAAACCGATCTAGCATGGCAATTTGCCGACGCTTGACCTCACGCGTAATCACCGCGTTGTTGTCGGTGTTAAGTTCCTCCCGGATCTGTTCGTATAGCTGCACCTCAGGCGGGAGCAGCCGCACTTCAATTAGCTGTGCGATCGCCTGATCGCGCGCCGCCCGTTTCGATATTCTCTGATGCTGGCGAATTGCTTCTATCAGCTGAAAGCCGCAGGTATAGACCGGATTGAGCGAGCTCATCGGCTCTTGAAAGATCATAGCGATCTGGCCGCCCCGATAGCGCCGCAGCTGACGTTTGGGAATCTGCTGAAGATCGACAATGGGCCGATCGTCTGGCTGAAAAATCACTCGGCCGCTGGTGACTTTCCCCGGTGGACTAGGCACTAGGCCCATAATTGCCAGCGCCGTGACGGATTTGCCAGAACCCGATTCGCCCACAATGCCAATCGTCTGAGAGCGCTCTAGCTGAAAAGATACGTCATCGACCGCCCGCAGACTGCCACCACCCTGCTCTTCTGCTATTGCAAATTCAATAGTTAGACCTTGAACATCTAAGATGGTGTCACTCATAGGGGGAATGCAGTTTTAGTACCTAATCGGTCACGATCGGCAGCAGTTGTGACTGGCTCAATCAAACTCAATCGCAATTTTCAAGCATCATATCTTGGAAATGAGGAATGATGAGTGAGGAATGATGAATTTCGCTAGCTGGTGCAGATGCACAGTTTGCGCTGGCTGCTCCGACTGGCTGCTTCGACTGGCTGTTTTGTCTGTTTCGTGAATGGGCAGTGCTCATTCAACCACTGGTTCATGTTTCAACTTGCTGCGGCTGTTTTTGTCATTATTTTTGGGTCTGCTATCTGTTCTGGCACTGAGGCGGCTTTGCTCTCGCTGCCACTACTGCGGGCAAAGCAGCTAGCCCAAAATAAACCGAGTCCGAGTGCGATCGCCTTGCTAAGCATTCGTCAGCACGTCACCCGGCCCATTGCCACCATCGTCGTCCTCAACAACATTTTCAACATTGTTGGCAGCATTGTTGTAGGGCGAATTGCCGCCTCTATTTTCAGCAACGCTGGCATCGGCATCTTTTCAGCCGTGCTGACCTTTGCAATTATTCTATTTGCCGAGATCTTGCCCAAGACCCTAGGCGAGCGCTACGCAGAGAGTATTGGCCTGACGGTCGCTATTCCAGTACGCGGCATTACCGTCGTCTTTACGCCGCTGATCTGGCTATTGGAGAAGATAACGGCCCCCCTGACCAAAGGAAACAAGCGGCCAATTACCAACGAATCAGAAATCAGGCTACTCACCATCTTGGGCTATCAAGAAGGGCTGATCGAAGACGACGAAGCCGAAATGATCGACCGCGTATTCCGGCTAAACGACCTGATGGCCGCAGATATCATGACCCCTAGAGTCGCGATCACCTATATTCCTGGCATTGCCATTTTGCGAGAAGTCCAAGAAGAAATCATTCAATCTCAGCACACCCGCATTCTAGTAATCGAAGAAGACTTAGACCACGTGATCGGCGTCGCCCTCAAAGCAGAGCTACTCGCCGCCCTTGTCCAAGGCCAAGGCGACGCCACCGTCAAAAGCGTCATGCGCCAAGTCCACTACGTCCCCGATACCGAGCGCACCGACCGCCTAATCAAGACTTTTCAGTCTCTGCGCGAACACCTGATGGTCGTCGTCGACGAGTACGGCGGCGTCTCTGGCGTTGTCACTCTAGAAGACACCCTCGAAGTCCTCACGGGCGAAATCGTCGACGAAACCGACCGCAACGTAGATCTGCAAGCCCTCGCCAGACAGCGGCAAAAACGCATCCTCCGCCGCAGTGGCTTTCGCAAACAAACCCGCACCCCGCCCGTTTAAGTCCCATGTCCTCTACCCGACGAGACCTGCTTATCCTCCTCGCCTGGACTGGCTTGCTGCTGGCCAGCAGCCAAATCCACCCCAGCTTCATGGCCCACGATGAAGGCAACTACGCGCTAGAAAGCCGCTTTATGCTCGAATCTGGCGAGTGGCTAGGACGACAAATTTGGGGCAACGTGCTCTTTACCCACGGCATTCTGCTGAACTGGCTAATCATGCTGAGCTATCAGCTATTCGATTTGCCAAATCTCAGCCCAGACTGGGCCGTACGGGTGGCTCGGCTACCTACGTTTATCGCCTGTTTGCTATCGGTCACGCTGACCTACGCTCTGGGTAAGCAGATTTTTGCGCGGCAGCGGTGGCCCTACGCGAAAGCCGCAAGCCAGGTTGGTCTACTGTCTGGGCTGCTGATTATGGTGTTCTCGCTGTGGATGCAGTTTAGCCATATGGCGACCCAAGACATCATGCTGGTAAGTGTGGAACTGCTGGCGATTTGGGCTCTGCTAAAGGCGGAGGAAGAAAAAGAACCGCTACAGAGTCGGCAAAGACGCTTGGCGTTTGGCTTTCTGGCAGGCGCTATGCTGGGCATTGGCTTTTTGATCAAGACGTTTATGGTGCTTTTGAGCGCGATCGCCCTGCTCCCGTACCTGATCTTCGAGCATCGTCGCCACCGCCATCTCACCAACTGGGGTATCTACGCTGGCCTGGTCGTCGGCTTCATTCCCACTCTTGCGTGGTTGGGCTTTAGCGTGGCTGAATACGGCCCCTGGGTGCTCGATTCGCTGTTTGGCAAAATCGGCGAGCTCAGCGAACAGCCCTATCACTCAGATGCTGGACCGCTCTACTATCTATGGAATATTCCGATCAATATGTTTCCCTGGGCGCTGTTTTCGCTGATTGGTGCGGTGATGGTGCTGCGATCGCCCGGTTTCTGGACCGGGCTATTCTCGTTCAAAATGCAAACTGCCTACCCGCATCGGTGGCTGCTGCTCTATCCCTTTCTTTTAGCCGGGATGCTACAGTTGTTCACCACCAAGACGCCTTATTACCCGCTACAGCTTCATCCTTTTCTCGCCTGGTTCGCTGCGATCGCCCTCCACACAATCGCCACGCAGCCAATTCGCTGGCCCCGCCGTCTGCTCAGCTATAGCTTTTCAGCCTTGGGCGTGATTGCGGTGGGAGTTGCGATCGCCAGCTTCTTAATCCCTGCCAGGTTCCTTTCAGACATTCAGCCCTACGTGCCGGTCGGTCTACTTTTAGGCATCGGCTGGGCTTTTCTACCCCGCTTCATCACTCAGCCGCGCTGGTGGCTAGCCACCTGGCTCCTCCCCGCCTGGCTGACCTTTGCCACAGCAGGCGTGATGGGACTTTTTGGGAACTACAGCGCCGAGATGAAAGCCGCCGTGACCACCCTCCCCGTCGCACCGCTAATCGCAGACGTTCCAGTCGACTTTGTTATCAGTCCTGAGCAACCTCCCGCGCTGTACAAAGATCTCATAATCCTAGCCTTCCACACGCCTCATATCGGCCAGCTAAACCGCCCGATAGAAGCTATCCCATCAGGCACCTACGTATGGCTGAGCGAAGAAGAAAAGATCTACAGAGGCGAACAGCTAAACCAAAATTTAGCTGGAGCCTTCGACGCTCAGTCTGATCCCCTAACCGCCGCGCCCAACCAGACTCCCAGTTATAAAACCGTTCTAGAGCTAAAAAGCTGGCGGCTCATTCGGCTGTTAGAATCTTGAATTGACTACTGCCTGCCGCCTCTATGACTAAGCCCCCCGGCGGCTGAGCGAAGTCGAAGCCCTTCCCCTCCAGTTCCCCCGTGCCCCAAACCCTCGCCGCCCAGGTCCATCCCTACAACGCTCACAAACAGATCGTTCTAGAGCATTTCAACCGAATCGCCCCAGAGCTAGACCACTGGCATAAAACCAATCGCTATTACTATCAAGATTTGATCCGGCTGCATCGTTTTTTGATTCCTGCGGGCGCTCGGGTGTTGGCGGTCGGCTGTGGCTCAGGCGATTTGCTAGCGGCGCTTGACCCTAGCGTCGGCGTCGGCATCGATATCTCGCCAGTAACGGTCAACATAGCGCAGCGAAACCATCCCAACTTACGGTTTTACTGCGCCGATGCGGAGACGCTAACCCCCGAAAAGATCGGCTACAGCATAGACGGCCCGGTAGAAGGCTTCATTGATGAGCCCCAGACATTCGACTATATTATTTGCTGCAATTCAGCTAGCTACTTCAGCGATGTGCAGACCGTATTCAGTCGACTGAAGCCTTTTTGCACAGCTCAAACTCGGCTGATTGTCACCTTTCATAATTATCTTTGGGAGCCGCTGCTAAAGTTTGGTGAGTCCATTGGCCAACGCCGCCCCCAGCCGCAGCAAAACTGGCTGTCAATGGACGATGTTGCCAATCTGCTGTCGATTACAGGCTACATTCCGCTAAAGCGCGGACGGCGATTTTTGCTGCCAAAGCACATTCCGGGCCTGTCCTATGTGCTCAATCGCTATGTCGCGCCGCTGCCGATTGTAAAGCACCTGTGCCTGACAAATTTTATGGTCGCTCGGCCTGATTTTCGCGGTATTCCAGCGGCTGAACCGCGATCTAGCAAGCAAGGTGGAGCGGCCAACGTGTTCGGTGGTGATTCCGGCCCGGAATGAGGCAGGAAATATCGAAAGTGCGATCGCCCGCATGCCGCAGCTAGGCTCCCATACCGAAATCATCTTTGTCGAAGGTCACTCCACTGACCAAACTTGGGAAGCCATCCAGCAGGTAGAACGCCACTACCGAGGCCCATTTACTATCAAAGCCTTTCAGCAGACGGGCAAAGGAAAGGCCGACGCGGTGCGACTGGGCTTTGCTGAGTCGACCGGGGATGTGCTGATGATTTTGGACGCGGATTTGACCGTGCCACCGGAGGATTTGCCGCACTTTTTTGATGCGATCGCATCCGGTCAAGGCGAATTTATCAACGGCTCGCGCCTTCTCTATCCCCGCAGCAAACAAGCCATGCCCTGGCTGAACACGCTCGCCAACAAAACCTTCGCCCTAATGTTCTCCTTCCTATTAGAACAATCTCTCAAAGACACCCTTTGCGGCACCAAAGTCCTCTGGCGAAAAGACTACGAACGTCTCGCCGCCGGACGCAGCTACTTCGGCGACTTCGACCCCTTCGGTGACTTCGATCTCCTCTTCGGCGCAGCCAAACTAAACCTACACCTAGTCGAAGTGCCCATCCGCTACCAGCCCCGCACCTACGGCAGCTCCAACATCGCCCACGTCAAAGAAGGGCTAGTCCTACTACGCATGTGCGCCTACGCCTCCCGCAAGCTAAAGTTCATCTGAAGGAGGAAAGAACTATGACCCAGTTCCAATTGTTTGATGCTGTCAAGCTAACAGAATCATTTCCGCTAGAAGAAGGTGGCATCGCACCAGAAGGCTGCCTTGGTTCTATCGTCGAAGTCTTCAAGGATGGAGAAGCTTATATGGTTGAACTGTTTGGTGATTGGGTGGCTGATACGGATGATGGGGACTTTGTACCTAGCCATCGTGAGTCCCCAGATTCATTCATGGAAACCATTGGTGTCGAGACACTTTTACCCCGACAGATTCGCCTAGTTACGCCCGCGCGCGAGGCTGTAGGTGTACGCGCTCAGCTATTAGCACTAGTCGATGAGCTACCTGAAGCTACGCTCGAAGAAGTTAGAAACTTCGCTGAATTTCTCAAGCAAAAACGCAGTAGAGCAAAAGCTTCTTGAACTGAAGACGGAAGGTCACTGCGACAAGTCTAGATATTCTCCTAGTATCACGGTTAATTGACTGAAGTTTATAGGTGCGCTCAGACAATGAGACATAGACACCGCACTGAGCGCAGTGCAATACCTACACCATCTTTCGCAGCAGACTCATCGCCTCCCCTTGCTTAGGCGTAATCACTAGAGGTTCTTCCACTCGCAGTACTGGACTCCATAGCACCGTTTCCACATAGTGCAGCGAATGCAGTAGATGAATCGTCTGCCGGATTGCACCGGGCGAACCTATCAGAATATGCTTTACCGTTTCACCGGGTACCGGACTATCCAAATTCGGATCAGCCGGTAGCGCAGAAGTCGGAGTCAGAATCAGCATTTTTGGCTCAGTGCCCTTTACCAGAGGCTGAGCGGTCATATACATGGTCGTTTTCATGGTTTTTCCTTTGTTGAATCAGGTAGGAAAACCCAGAAAAACTTAGCCCCCCTAACTTGCCAAAAGTCAGGGGGGCTGTGATCATGACCACAACCTCTCTCACTGGCGAGAACAGTGTTAGGGGCGAGCTATCGGTATTGGTGCCAGCCAATGCCGGTAGCGGCTAAATTTTTCGAGGCGTTTGGGCTGGAATCGCGGGTGCGATCGCAACAGCCATAGAAATCACCCTATCAGTACACTTTCGCAAGCGTCAACTAATCGATACACAAAGCTGCGTAGGATTTCGTCTGATTGCGACTAATTGAGTTCCGCTCATAGACATTATTTGAGTTGCAGTCGATTTATGATCGGTTTGTTTTGTGTCGAGAGATTGTGTTAATTATCTTCTTCGCTAAATCTCTAGCATCCCCTTCTGTTTTGCATTCACTGGCGGAGTAACGCTCTACTAAAACACCTTCATCGCTGAGTATCCTAGTTCTAGCGTTTGCTTCAGCAGGACTCTCAGTGTGAACTGTGTCACCATCGATCTCAACACACAAAGTTATTCCTTCTTTTATGATGATGAAGTCGGGCTCAATACGAGAGTAAGTTTGACCACCCTTGAGGAAAACAGCTAAAGGTGAAAAGGTTACACCCTCTTTCTTTAGAGCTTTGTAGAGGTTTATTTCGGGTTGAGATCTAAAAAGTAATCCATCGCATTCGCGGCCTGCAATATTGTCTGAACGAACACGTCCCTGATTGTTTATTCCCTCACCAGCAAGCCAGCCTCTTGTATCGTCTCGCCAAGTCTTCGAATTAACAAGTTGCGGAGATATCGCAATTTTTTCTATCCATAAATTCCCATAAGGATGCATGAATACATCTAGTTTTCTCTTAATTGTCTCTGCAACATCTTCCACCTCATCTTTGATGTATGTGTATAAGAAATGTGCTATCTCTAGATAGACGGTATATCCGTATTGTCCACCGTCCCAGTTATCATAGTTTGTTTCTTTGGCAGAGACTTCAGAGTAAGCAAGAAGCGCAACAATCTTCGCATCACCATCATCAAGAAACATTTGAGATACGTTTTGTATCAACAGCTCAATATCGTCTTTAAACTCGCCAGTTCTAGTCATATCTCTATTAAGTATCGAGTGAAAGACTTTCATGCACAGCCTTCCGGATCTGACTGCATTTTTTCAATGCGTTCTCTGTAATTTCCTTATTCACAATTGAGCCAGGATATCCAAACTCGCTGCCTTTCGGCATGAGAGATTCCGTTACTTGTCGCATCGAAGCCCAATCTGGTTCGACAGTCAGCACCGAATCTAGCAATGATGGCAGCGGTTGACAGTCGCCAAAAGGAATTTCAGCTTTCTGAAGGCGAGCCTTCAAGTACTGCTCTGCGCACCACTGACTGAACAAGCAAATGGCATCGTAGTTGGGCTCCCCTTCCAACTCTAGGTAGTAGTGAGCTGTTGCGAAAGTTGAGTCCGCTTTATCCAACCAAGCTTGCGTACTGAACTTCCTGGTCATCTGTTTCCTATAAAATTTAGTTGGGTCAGCTGGATAGTAATGCTATTTTAGGGACCTTCTCCAAAGCCCCAGCACTAGCTAGCCTGTTGGCTATTGTCCTCTATGTGACGATGCAACACCTGATTGATAAGCGCTTGATAATCCATTTCCTGTTCTTTGAACCACTTAATAATGTCTGGTTCGAGCTGTACCAGGTTAGAAGCCTGGTGAGCTGGAATACGTAAACTTGCGTTCTTAAAGAACTCTTCAGTGAGTGGCGGAATATCAGAATAGTCGATTTCGTCATCGGTCATAGCTTCCAGCGCAGCCCAGTCAGTTCTTGAGGTACTCTTCGAATTGTTTTTGTTCATAACGATTTGCCTTTCGTGCTGAGATAATTCGGATTTTGCTATCTACCTGTTCTACCCATACGACCACTGCTATCCCGTTGAATAGGAAACCAGTGCCAATCAAACGCTCTTCTTCGTAGTCTATCCGGCTGTCAATTCTGATTAGCATGGGTTTCTCGAACATTGTATAAACGTCCGCGAAGTCAATTCGATGCTTACGAATGTTAGCGAGATTCTTAGCTTCGTCCCACTCAAACTCCATTTAGTCTTCTATGTATCCGGCAACCTTGCGCTATTGTGACGTATTTAACAACGGTTCAGAGAAGAGAGATAGTGATCCTCTACTTCCCCTGAACCTGACATCTCTCTAAAACAAGTCTTTGTCGGTTACTGCACCCTTACTGCTCGAAGAAACAAGCTTCGCATATTTAGCCAACACACCGCGCTCGTAGCGAGGATGTGGTGGGCTCCACTGCTTTTTGCGCTCTGCTAGCTCGTCGTCGGCGACATTGACTTGTAGAAGTAGCTTGTCAGCATCAATGGTGATGGTGTCGTCTTCTTTGACGAGGCCAATCGTACCGCCGACGGCTGCTTCGGGGGCAACATGTCCGACGACCATGCCGTAGGTGCCGCCGGAGAATCTACCGTCAGTGATTAGGCCAACGGAATCGCCGAGTCCAGCGCCGATGATGGCCGAGGTGGGTGCGAGCATCTCGCGCATTCCCGGTCCACCTTTTGGTCCTTCGTAGCGAACAACGATTACGTCGCCTGCTTTAATTTTGTTCGCCAAGATCGCGTCGAGGCAGTCTTCCTCGGATTCAAAGACGCGGGCGGGGCCGGTGATGCTGCGGTTCTTGATGCCAGTAAGTTTGGCGACTGCGCCTTCGGGGGCGAGGTTGCCTTTGAGGATGCCGAGATGTCCTTGCGGGTACATCGGCTGATCAAAAGGACGAATCACGTCTTGGTCTGACGAGGGCTGATCGGGAACGTCGGCTAGGGTTTCGGCGATGGTTTGGCCGCTGATGGTGAGGGCGTCGCCGTGGAGAAGTCCTTCGTTTAGCAGCATTTTCATTACCTGGGGGATGCCGCCGACTTTGTGCAAATTGGTGGCGACGTAGCGGCCTGAGGGTTTAAGATCGCAGAAGACGGGAACTTTGTTGCGGATAGTCTCGAAGTCGTCGATGGAGAGATCGACGCCGATGGTGTGGGCGATCGCAAGCAAGTGCAAAACAGAATTCGTCGAACCGCCCACAGCCATAATCACCGCGATCGCATTTTCAAACGCCTTGCGCGTCAAAATATCCTTGGGCAAAATCTGCTTACGCACCGCTTCGACTAGCGCAAAGGCAGACTTCTCTGTGCTTTCTGCTTTCTCTTCATCCTCAGCCGCCATTGTGGAAGACCCTGGCAGGCTCAGCCCCATCGCCTCAATCGCAGAAGACATGGTATTGGCAGTGAACATGCCGCCGCAGGAGCCCGCACCTGGGCAGGAATGGCGCTCTACCGCGTCAAGGCGTTCCTTGCTAATTTTCCCAGCGCTGTACTGGCCGACCGCTTCAAAGGCACTCACGACAGTCAGGTCTTCGCCGTCTAGATGGCCGGGCTTGATCGTGCCGCCGTAGACAAAGATAGCGGGGATATTCATGCGGGCGATCGCAATGATCGCACCCGGCATATTCTTGTCACAGCCGCCAATCGCTAGCACCGCGTCCATACTTTGCCCGGTGCAGGCCGTCTCAATCGAGTCGGCAATCACCTCACGAGACACCAGGGAATACTTCATTCCTTCTGTGCCCATCGAGATCCCATCGCTGATGGTGATTGTGCCAAACATCGCTGGCATTGCGCCTGCTTCTCGCAGCGCCGCTTCACCGCGAATTGCTAGGGTGTTAATGCCCATATTGCAAGGCGTGATTGTGCTGTAGCCGTTGGCTAGTCCGACGATGGGCTTTTTAAAGTCGTCATCTTCAAAGCCGACAGCTCGTAGCATCGCTCGGTTAGGAGCCCGCTGTACGCCCTGGGTGACCACCTGACTTTTGCGATTATCCGGCATTCGATCTTCTCTCCAGTGGAAACATATATATGTCGTAGGTTTCCATTCTGGCAGAACAACCGGTTCTAAACGCCAAAATAAATCAAATGAAATTTACCAGCCGGTAATGAAGGGCAGCGGCAGCATGGTCACAATTTGATTGGCCTGTAGCTGAGCGGCGATCGCACTCTGCCACTCTTTGCGCCGAGCTAGCACGCCCAAATAACTCAGCGCCATCAGTCTGCCAGTCAAGGTTGGCGCGGTATTGATTGAGACGCGCTCGGTAAACTCCAGCCAGCTACGCACGCTATCGGGTAGCGTTTCAACCAGTCTTAACGGTAGCGCGGCGGTCGAAAAGGACTGTACGTAGCCCGCGCTCAAAAAGGGCTTGTACTCAGCGGCTTCGGCGGTCTGCTGTTTGACAAAGCTGAGGGAAATACCTTGCAAGAGCGATCGCAATCTAGCCGTTTCTTCTACTTTTAGCTCCGCCATAAATGGCAGCTCAGTTAGCGCGGGGTTGACGTTACCCGGATCGCCAACGCTAAGGTGCGTCCCGCCAATCACAGCCAGCAGGTATTTCTCCCCCGAGAGCTGCTCAAACGCGCCGAGCTGCTGATCTAATGTCGGCGTGACGCTGTCTTTCGTTCCGGTTAGCAACAGCGTCGGCACGCTCACTTCAGAGAGCCCTGCTTCACCAAAAAGCTGACCAGTCAGCGTGTTCATCGCGATCACCTGCTGAATGCGGCGATCGCTTAAGTCGGCCTGCTGCTCTTCTAGATCGACCGCCGCGCACTGTAGCCAGTCAGCAGGAGAGACACCCAGCGGCTGGATGTTTTTACAGAAGTCCTGGAGCGATCGCAAGTCCAGCTTAGCGCCTGCTAACGCTAGCCCTGTGTATCCGCCTAGCGAATGGCCAATGATGCTAACTTCTTCGGTATTGAAGCGTTCGCTGTAAAAGACACTGCGTCGATTCAGTTTCTCTAGTCGATCGAGTACGAAGGTGATATCTCTGGGCCGGTTGAGAAATTCTTCAGCCGGGAGAATGCGGCTAGGATTTTCGACCAGTTCTGGGTCCACAGGCAAATCTACTAGGGCGCTAAGATTGCTGCCAGGATGCTCGACAGAGACCACCGTCAGCCCGTGAGAGGCCAGATGCTTGCCGATATAGTCCAGAAAATATCGATCCGCGCCAAAGCCGTGAGACAGTACAACTAGCGGCCCTTGGGTTTTGCCTGTCCAGTACAGCTCGACGGGGATGGTGCGATCGCGATCGCGATCTTCAAAGTCCAGCGCCTGCTGAAAAACCTGCTGAGTGCCATTCTCTTCAGGTCTGAGATTGCTAGGCAGCGGCAGCGGATTGTCTACTCGTAGCTCTTTATCCAAAACGCTACTGAGGGAGCGGCTCTCTAGATTAGACAGATTGAGCTGAGAGACAAGTGCGATCGCCTGCGTAATATCTACTTCTAAAGTTTCTTGCGGAATCGCTCGCAAGATATCTAGCATATTGAGGCCATCCGCCTGACTAGCCGCCAGACGAATAGCCGCCTGAATCTGCGGAATTGTCACATTAGGGGCAATCTGCGAGAGCGTATCGAGCAGCAGCTCGCCGTTGGCTGAAGCCAGTACGTCTTCGATAATGCGATCGCTCATCCGAGGATCAAGCTCTAGCTCTTGTCGCAGCGATCGCTGCAAAGAAGGCGACAAAAACCGTTGATACAGCCGCAGTCGTTCAGGGACTTCTCCGGTTTCAGCAAACGTCTCCAGATCGCCTAGCTCAATAGATTGAGTCAAAGGCCCCACTCTGATGACCACTCTCTGCGCGGCTACGCTGGGCGGTGCCACCACCGACATCAAGCCCAAGCCAAGGCCCAAACAGGCGGCTCGTAATCGCATCTGTTGAATAAAACTCATGAAATACAAGAGAGAACAACGGCCTTCATCTACCCAGCAAGACACAAATATGCAGGTGATCTCTGTGCGTAGGGACACAAAAAGAACGCACAAAGAAGGCTTGATATTAGTATCTTACCCATTCACTTCGGTGTTGACTGAGTAGGTCATGACAATTATCTAGGCCGGATCTAGATCCACACTGAGCATCCAGCACCCGTTAGTCGGTGTTAAGTTTGACAGACCCCCTTCAGTATAAATAGTTCAATCTATCCAGACCCTAGATGAGTTCGCTAAACCAGGCTTAGACTTTATGCCTAAATTAAGGAGTGCACCCCATGCAAAAGAAAGACGATAAAGCACAGCAAAATGGTAGAGAGGACTTGAATAATTTCATCACCCCGCGCGGCAAATACCACGGGGAGTTCACACCACAGAATTTAGCGTTCAATGCCAACTTGCAAGAATTTGCCCAGCGAGTCGTCCTAATTTGCGGACTAGAAACTGGCGGTAAAATCACCAGCGCCGAAGCTTACGAAGACATCAAAAAAATGTGGAAAGAGCTAAAGGCCTCGAAAAAGAATTTGCTGAACGACCAAGACTAACTAGCAAATTCACAGCAAAACAATACAGCCAGATTCCCCTGCTTTGACGAACATTACAGACTTAGACAGAGTGATCTCCTAGCGATAAGATCGTGCGTACTATGAAAGGGCTGTCGTATGCGCAGAGACTCAATCTTTTACTATCTGTTCCGACAAGCCCCAGCGCTCTTATTCGAGCTCGTTCCCGACCCACCCGAGAATGCCGACGCCTATCGCTTTGACTCGGTAGCGGTCAAAGAACCCAGATTCGAGATAGACGGTGTCTTCCTTCCACCCGAAGGCGAATCCGGTGCCGTCTTCTTTGTAGAAGTGCAGTTCCAAAAAGATGAGCGTCTCTACGAACGCATCTTTGCTGAGACAGCGCTCTACTTCTACCGTAGCCGAGAGCGATTCACCGACTGGCAGGTCGTTGTCATCTACCCCTCGCGTCGCACCGAACAAAGCGAACTGTATCCGCATCGCAGCCTTCTAAACGGCGGGCAAGTCCACCGCATCTACCTTGATGAGTTGGGCGATATTCAGCAGCTACCGCTATGGGTTGGACTGATGGTGCTCACTACCGTAGAGAAAGCCCAAGCGCCTAAAGAGGCAAAGGCGCTGCTGAGTCGGGCCCAGGCTGTGTCAGCAGCAGAAAGCCGTGTCATCATAGACATGGTTGTAACCATCATTTCATACCGTTTTGGCCAAATTACCAGACAGGAAGTAGAAAGGATGCTGGATATCACTTTTGAAGAAACCAGAGTCTACCAAGAAGTCAGAGAAGACGCCATTCGAGAAGGACGACAGGAAGGACGACAGGAAGGACGACAGGAAGAAGCTGCTAGTCTTATTCTTCGCTTGCTAGGAAAGCGCTTTGGTGAACTGCCGACAGAGATCCGCGTATCGATCCCAGAACTGACACTGGTAGTGCTGGAGGAACTGAGCGAAGCATTACTTGATTTTTCGAAGATTGATGAACTACAGAGTTGGCTCGTAGGCCGCGCAGGCCAGACCAACTCTAGCGACTCAGATAGTCTGTAACGATGCGCGCAATCCGTTCAGAAGAATGACCGTCGCCAAAGGGGTTGACGGCTTTTGCCATCGCGGCATACGCTGCCGGGTCAGCTAGCAGCTCTGAGGCAGCCGCCACTACGCTAGACACCTCAGTGCCAACAAGTTTGGCAGTGCCTGCCGTGACGGCTTCGGGGCGTTCTGTCGTTTTTCTTAATACCAAAACGGGTTTACCCAATCCTGGGGCTTCTTCTTGCAGTCCACCCGAATCGGTGAGTAGCAGGTAGGCTCGCTTCATCGCCCCGACGAGCTGCGCGTAGTTTAAAGGTTCGACTAGAAAGGTCCGAGGATGGCTATCTAATTCCGCTTTGAGCGGGTCGCGTACGGTTGGATTGCGGTGGAGTGGCAGCAGCAGGGCCGTGTCCGGGAATTTGTCCAAGATCTGCAAAAAGCTTTGGGTAATGCTCTGTAGCGGGTCGCCCCAGTTCTCGCGGCGATGCACGGTCGAAAGGATGACTCGGTACTGAGACCAGTCTAGCCCTGGAATGTCGCAGGTAGGAGACTGGTCCGCTACTCGCAGCAGCGCGTCAATCACGGTGTTGCCAGTCTGATGAATGCCGGTGGTAACGCCTGAGGCTTTAAGATTTGCGACCGAGGTTTCAGTAGGGGCAAAGTGCAGCGTGGCAATCTGAGAGACCAGGCGGCGGTTGGCTTCTTCGGGGAAGGGATCGAGGATGTTGTCGGTGCGCAGTCCGGCTTCGACGTGGCCAACGGGAATCTGCTGGTAGAAGGCGGCAAGAGCAGCGGCAAAGGCAGTGGTGGTATCGCCCTGAGAGATCACCATAGCGGGCTGCATCCGGGCGAATAGCTTTTCCAATCCCTGCAAGCTACGACAGGTGATGTCGCCTAGCGTCTGCTTAGGCTGCATGATATCTAGGTTGTGATCGGCCTTTAGATCAAATAGAGACATTACTTGGGCAACCATCTCACGGTGCTGGCCAGTGAGTACGACCTTGGTGTCAAACTGCGGCAGCTTTTGAAAGGTTTGAATCACTGGAGCCAGTTTGATCGCTTCTGGGCGAGTGCCTAGGGTGATGCAGATGCGAAAAGGAGCGGTTTTTGCTGTCATAGTTTAGACGGCGTAGGTAGTCGGCTATCGTCAACGTAGTCATTATCTAATAGCCCTGTTAGAACCTTTGATAAAGATTTCGTCTTATGTCCGACCAGATGCCAGCTAATCCATCAGAGAATCCTTCCCAGAACGAAGCCGACCCGATGAAGTATGCGATCGCCCTCACGCCCACCCACTTCCAAACGCTAGATCTCTCCCCGGCCCAGCAAGTCATTGATGCGGTAGCGAAGCCGCCTCAAGAAGGAACCGCCACTAGCCCTACGCTCAAAGATGCCAAAACCAGCTTCAGCTTCGAGATCGATTTTCCGCGTGAAGCTAGCGACCCGCGTGAGCTCTCTGAAATTCCAGAAATCCGCCTGTGGTTCATTCGACTAGATGCTCTCTACCCCTGGCTACCGCTGTATCTAGACTGGGAGTCTGGCGAACTCAGCCGCTATACGGCCATGCTAGTCCCTCACCAGTTCAGTCCGATTGATGGAATTCGCTACAACCCGGAAGCTTTAGAGATCTTCGTCATGGCAAAGGTATTTGTCCTCGACCGCTGGCTGAAGCAAAACAGTATCGATGGCCGCTCCAGGCTGAAGTTTATGACTCAGATGCTGGGCTACGAACTCGATGACGGGTTGTTCAATTTGCTATGAGATGCCTACGGACCCCGACAATCCCCTACAATCTGGGTCGTAAGGAATTCAGCTTAGAACAGAGATAGGAGTCGTATGGGGTTGATAGGTTCTTTGGTGCTGGCGCTAGCAGCGCTCGGCGTGGTTGGCTACTTATTCATAGAGTGGCAGTATCGCCAGCGTCCT
Organism: uncultured cyanobacterium; assembly: GCA_963838725.1. Taxonomy (GTDB): domain Bacteria; phylum Cyanobacteriota; class Cyanobacteriia; order Phormidesmidales; family Phormidesmidaceae; genus Phormidesmis. The sequence continues at coordinate 46,044 of CAWISM010000002.1, forward strand.
GGTAATGACCTTGTGCTCAGCGCTAGCGACTGGCGGTTTGAAGAGCGTGAGCCAGAGCGCTACGTTCTCTCTTTTGACACTGTCTTTACCAACCGCACCCCTGCGCTTGAAATCTTCATTCTAGAAGTTGATATTGACTACGAACTGCTCTCTAGCGGCGCTCTAGACGGCATCAGCATCAAGACATCTATTACCCCTGCTCACGAAGACTTTCCTGCTCGTCCGGACAACTACTGGTTTGCCTACATCGTCAAAGTTGGCAAGACCACCCAGGCCAAGATCAAAGTAGAGATTACTGGCGCTGATCCCGACGCCGATCTCAGTCAGCTAAAATCACTCTGGCTCAAAGTCAACTACCTCACCTACGGCCCCGAAGGACGCATTCCCAAAACAGGCCACCTGATTGCTCCGCTAAAATTTCCCAATCCAGAAGCGGCGACTAACTGGCGAGAAAATAGCGTCGCTCACATTCTGCCAATTCCAACTCACCTTCTCACTAACCTCGATGACACCGTAGAAGTTGTTAAAAAATACGTTGCGCCCTGCGCTAAACCCGGCGATATCGTCACTATTGGCGAAACGCCCGTCGCTATCATGCAAAATCGGCTGCGCCATCCCACTACGGTCAAACCAGGCTGGCTAGCCAAAAGGCTGTGCTATTACTTTATGCCGACATCGAGTCTGGCGACGGCCTGTGGTATGCAGACTTTGATTGATGTCTCTGGGCCGTGGCAGGTTGGGAGCGCTTTTGTGATTGGTGCGATCGCCAAAATCTTCGGGAGCCCCGGCATGTTCTATCGTCTGGCCGGAGAGCAGGCCAGACTGATTGACGATGTTACTGGCACCCTGCCCCCATTCGATCAGTTCATCGTGCTAGGCCCCAGCAATTCCCAGCAGCTAGTCGACCAAATCTTTCGAGGAAACCGGACTCAAAGCCGCCATCGTCGACGTGAACGATTTAAAAGCAGTTAAAATATTAGCTAAGAGTCAAAATACGGACGAGCAGCTACTCACCCAGGCATTAATTGACAACCCCGCAGGCAACGCCGACGAGCAGACCCCTGTTGTCCTAATCCGCCCCAAAGCCTAATTCTCCATTTATCCTTCCTCCTTCCTATGACTCGCAGCAACTCTCAAAACACAGAGCTTTCTATCCGCTCCGTGCATCTGCGTGATCTAGACACCTTCATTAGTGAAGGCTCTACAGAAGTAGCCTTTCACGACACGGACATTCAGCCGATAGAAGACTACGTTCAGCAGATGCGCCGCTGGTATGGCCCGGTGAAGGCGTTGACGATGCTGCCGAGTCCTTTAAAGCATCTATTTTCCACCTTTGTCGCAGAGGCCAACGGTTTGCCGCAGGGCATGATCCAGGTCTCGCCATTCAATCAGACCCTAAGCACCTGGAAAGTAGACCGAGTGCTAGTGAACTTGGCCAAGAGCAAGGCAAAAGCGGCAAAGGATCAGCCTACAGATGGTGAACCCAAGCTGCATCTGGCGATGGATGTGGGTTCACAGCTGCTGCGGCACTGCTTTGAGCATATTCGCGAGGCGCAGTATTGGATCAGCGAGACCGATGTAAACGACCAGTTTGGTCTAGCGCTGTATCGCCAGAATGGATTTCAGCCGCTAGCGAGAGCGACCTACTGGTCTATTCAGCCTGAGCAGCTCGCTAGCCTGTCAGAGCGCGACCCGGACCTGCCGAATCTACTGCCAGTTAGCAACGCGGATGCTCAGCTAATCTATCAGCTAGAGACTGTCTCTATTCCCCCGCTGGTGCGTCAGGTGCTGGACTATCAGATTCAAGACTTTAAGACGACACTGACTAGCAAGGCCAAGACCCGGTTCGTGCGCTGGATGTACAAGAGGGAAACGGTCTCTGCCTATGTGTTTGAGCCACAGCGAAAGACGGCAATCGGCTATTTTCAGCTAAAGCTGTGCAGGAATGGAATGAGCGCTCATAGTGCAAAGCTAACCGTACATCCGGCCTACACCTGGCTCTATCCAGAGCTAATGGCACAGATGGCAGGCGTAGTGCAAAAATTCCCTAACCAACCGCTGCGGATTCTGTCTTTAGACTACCAGTCAGAAAGAGAAGCCTATCTACGCCAGATTGGGGCGCTAGAGATAGACAACACGTTGATGATGTCTCGCTCTGTGTGGCACAAGGTGCGCGAGGCCAAAACGAGCGCGCTGGAAGGACTGAAGATGCCGGACGTGCTGCCAGGCTTGCAGCCGACGGGATCGCCTTTGCCGGGTAGATTCTCTTGGCGAGGGGCGAACTTGGGTCCGGCGCTAGAAGATCCGTCTAGTGATGGGCTGAGCTGGGATGGGCTAGCGTGGGATCGCTTTTCTTTAGAAAAGATGTCGCGACTATCGGCAGATCAGCGACTATCTGACTCTAGTTCGGATAGCACGGACGCTGGAAAAGAAGGCTAGGGCAGGCTGAGAGCTGTCAGTGAACACTCGTCGGTGACACTATGGTTTCTGCGCTGGGATTGGATTTAGGAGCAAGGCGAATTGGGGTGGCTGGCTGCGATCGCACCGGCCTAATCGCTACTGGTTTGACCACCCTCTACAAAACCAGCTTCGAGAGCATTGTCATTCCGCTACAAGCATTAGTTCAGGAGCGCTCGGTTGAAGTGTTGGTGATCGGACTGCCGTACACTATGGACGGACAAATTGGCTTTCAGGCCAAAAAAATCCAAAAGCTAGCTCAGCAGACTGTCTGAGGCGCTAGAGTTGCCCGTTGAGTTTGTAGACGAGCGGTTAACTTCTTTTGAGGCTGAGCAGATGCTGGTAGCTGAAAGACGCTCACTTTCTAAGTACAAAGCGCTGATTGACCGAAAAGCCGCTGCCATCATCTTGCAACAGTGGCTAGATGAAAGACGAGTCGCGACCTAAATCGCCTAAAGTAAGGAGGTATTTCGCTCTAATCCAAAAGCAGGCGCATCGAGTAGGAGAAGAAACCTGTGGCAATTGATCCCAACATGCTAGATGAACCCGCCGAATACCCGGTGATTAACCTTAAAGACGAAGACGGGCGGCAGCTCTCTTGCTACGTAGAAAAGAGCATTGATGTGGATGGCACAGAGTTCTTGCTGCTGCTGCCAGTGAACTTACCGATTGAAATTTTTGTGTGGGAGCCAGATGACGAGGCGGAAGGCGATGACGCGGCTGAGATTCTAGTTGATGTTGAAGACGAAGCGATTGACGATCTTTTCCCGTCGGCTAGGGCGGTGCTAGCTGAGCTAGATTTAATTCTAGAGCGTTCGGCGCACACGCTCACCGCCGCAGGCGATCTGCCAGAAGCGGATGAAGACGACTGCTTTTCTCTAGACATTAGCGAAGAAGGGGATGACCCATGCGGTCACTGAAGATTTTCAGATGCTGGCGACCTTCTTTCATGAGGAGGCTCAGTACACGCTGTGCACGCCGCTAGACCCGCTGCTGTTCTTCGCCCAAAGAGATAGCGATGGCTCGATTGAGCTGGTTGATCCGGAGGATTTTCAGAAGATGCGATCGCAGCTAGAAGACAAACTCTTTGACGTTTTAGACTAGACAGGTAGACTAGACGGCCCGTGCAAGTGTTTTAATATGCTTGTTCTGACGTGCCTGTTCTAGTGTGCTCATTTTGATATGCGTGGTCTGAAGCGTCTATTTCCAATCGTATTGCTTGCCCTAGCCGCTGGCGCGGCCAGTCAGAGCTGGCTCTGGTGGAGCTGGGCCAAATCTCCTATTCTAGAAGCCGAAGGTGAAGCCGCTGAAGATAGCTTCGTGCAGGTTCAGATTCCGCCTGGAACGGCCTCTAACCAGATTGGTCGAGACCTAGAGGCAGCGGGCCTAATCAAATCGACGACCGCCTGGAAGCTGCTAGCCCGGTGGAAATCATTTCGAGGTGACGCAGGCGGATTTCAGGCAGGCAGCTACATCATCTCGCCAACGCAAACCCTCAACGAAATTGCCAGCACCATCTGGGATGGTGACGTGATCCAGGTGAGCTTCACTATTCCCGAAGGCTGGCGGCGCACTCAGATGGCCGAGCGCTTCGAGGCCAGAGGCTTCACCACCGCTGATGAATTCATCACAGCCACCGAAAATATTCCCTACGAGAAATATCCCTGGCTACCAGACGGGATTCCGCATCTAGAAGGCTTCCTCTACCCTGATACCTACCAGATTGGCAGCGACACCATCACCGCCGAGAGCCTAGTAGACGCCATGCTCAGCCAGTTTGAGGCAGTGGCACTACCAATCTATGACTCGCAGCCGACTGACTACAGCCTGCTCGACTGGGTGACACTTGCTAGCATTGTTGAAAAAGAAGCAGTTGTTTCTGACGAGCGCGACCAGATTGCCAGCGTCTTTGCGCGCCGACTAGCAGAAGGCATTCCCTTTGGCTCTGATCCGACCGTAGAATATGCCTTCGACATCATTCAAACGCCCGAGCAGCCGCTGACCTTTGCTCAGGTAGAAACGCCCCACCCTTACAATACCTACATCAATCCTGGGTTAACCCCCACCCCAATCGCTAGCCCAGGTGCAGCCAGTCTAGAAGCCTCACTTGATCCCGCGCCGACGGACTTCTTGTATTTTGTCGCTCGCTACGATGGCACCCACGTCTTTAGTCGTACGCTCGACGATCATCTGCGCGCGCAAGACCAAATCCGCGACCAGATCGATATTGGCGCTGACTGAGCTGCACATTAAAATCCCTGAGAAAACATTACTTAGAAAATATGCTATGAGCTGGATCGACCTTTTGCAGCCAAACCTAATCCTAGAAGACTCTGTGCTAGGCATCACTCCTGAACTGCTACAGCGCCAGAGAATCAAAGGACTGGTTTTGGATGTAGACGAAACGATTGTTCCAGTTGGCCGGAAGCTACTCGATGCCGATGTGATGGCTTGGGCGCAGGCCATCAAAGAAACGGTGCCTTTATCGCTGGTGAGCAACAACACAGGTCAGGTGCGAATCAGCCAGATTGCCGACAGTTTACAGGTGCCCTTTGTCGCCAGCGCAGCTAAACCCTCCCGTCGTAAGCTACGCACGGCTGCCTCTGCAATGGATTTACCTTTTGAGCAGATTGCAATGGTGGGCGATCGCCTATTCACAGATATCCTCGCAGGCAATCGTGTGGGGCTATTCACCATCCTAGTGGCCCCCATCCTAGAACCCAATTCCAAAGATCCCAAGAACCTTCTGCGCAGCACCGAATTTTGGATCTCGCAGCAGCTTGGCGTCACCCTCAAATCCATTCCATAATCGCCGTAGGGGCGGTACGTGTGTTCTAAAAACTGTCTCAGCTGGCCTCTAGATAGGTTTGGCGAATGTAGCCTTCAACTGCGCCCAATTCATTCGAATTCAAGGCTCTGTTGTAGATCATCGCTGCCGCGACGCTCATTGGCGTTTCACCACCGTCTAGGTTTTGACCAATCACCAGCTTTTCAACCACTGTCTTGTACCTCTCAGGTCCGGCATCGATCTCGACTCCGTTCAAGTAGTGCTTGCATATGGTGCCATCAAAAACAACCGCGTGAGAGATAAAGCCGCGCTGTTGGCTGCTGTCAGGATCAATCACACCGCTAATATCAGTCGGTCTATCATGCTTGCTGCCCCAGGCATGAACAGTTAGGTCATCTTCGTTCCCCTCTAGGGTGAGACCAAAGGCTTTGTTCTTAGCGGCTGTTCCATAGACCAGGCCAGCATATTCCGAGTTGGTGACATTCTCGTAATCTACAACAAAGAACATTGTTCTAGGTTCGTTGCCACTAGGGAGTCCTTGGAGCGGCGTCTCTGGGGTATCTTCTCGGAAGAGGTAGTCGCCGTTACCATTGAATGCGATCGCAGGCTGACCAGAAGGTGTAGCAGCTTCAACCATTTGCGGCTCGCCCACAGCCCTTAGATTGTTACCAAAGCTAGATTGATCTATCCACTTGGTGACCGTTGTTCCATTTAGGCCGACTTTGGTGAAAGCTTCTACCTGAAAGACCAAGCCGTTTGTGACGGGCAGCTGACTAGAGATACCCACCTGAATCTCAAGAGTGTTGGAAAGCACGGGATCAGCCTTGCTGTCAGAGATAGTGAAAAAGGCGTTGTAGCTGCCAGCAGCTGTGTAAGTGTGTGTAGCTTGAATATTGCCATCACTATCAGGGCTACCTGTTTCAGGCGGCGCACCATCGCCAAAATCGAGCGTATAGCTCAGCGACTGAGACCGGATCGTCGGCGTCATCAACCGTAGCGCTAAAGGTGACTGAATCGCCTGGCTCAATAAAGGCAACGTCCGCAGTGGCTGATTGGAAGTAGGGCGCGCTGTTAACAGTGCCTACAGTGATGGTAAGCGGTTCAAAGAGAGTGGATTTGTTGCCATCGCTGACGCTGAGGACTATGTTGTAAATGCCTTCGGTGGTGTATGCGTGGTTGTGGGCGATCGCACCTGTCGTCGGATCAGGTGTACCGTTGACCACCGTGCCATCACCAAAGTTAATCTGATAGGTCAAGTCCTCTAAAGGCGTATTTCCGTCTTCGACAGTTGCCGTACAGGTAACGGTCAGCGGCACGGCTGTTCCCATCTGATCGGATGGGTTGCCCTGATCATCAGTAACGCTGAATGAGACAATTGAAGGGGCGCTGTTTTCACCAAACGTGATGCGCTGTACCTGGCCACCGTTCGCGGCATAGTTGATGTAGTAGAGCGCGCCGTCAATGCCTTCTTCGAGAAAGACTACATTTGTTGTATTTCCTGGAATACTACCGCTGGGCTTAAAGTCGTAGATACCTTCGACAGCATCGCCAGTCGCGTTTAGATCGAGAAACTTGATGTAGTTATCTTCGTAGTTGCCAAAGAAGTAGACGCCATCGAACTCTGCTGGAAATAGGTCACCTCGATAGACAAAGCCACCCGTTAAAGAAGAATGGGGCAAGTCGTAGATTGGCGCAGAGAAGTAGTCTCCTTGGCTAGGGTTTGCCGGACCCGCGCTAGGCTGCGGAAAATCAGCCGGATCGAACTGGGCCTTAGTTGGGTTAAAAACAGCAACGCTGTCTTTGCCTTCATAAAAGTTCCAGCCGTAGAAGACACCAGCCTGGTCTAGCGAGGCGATATGAATATCATCCGTCGACTGGTTGCGATTACCGCCGACCTCACCGATGTAGAATTTGCCGTACTGCTCGTCCCAATCAGCCCGGAATGGATTGCGCAGACCATACGCCCAGATGGAAGGATGTGGCTGAAACGGCTGACCCTGGGGGTTCACGCTGGGATAGGGGCCATCAATGATGCCATCAACATAGGGGTTGGCGGGCCAGCCATCGGTGCCATCTGGAATCGAGCCGTCGCGGTTGATGCGAATGATCTTGCCGCTGGTATTTTCTAGATTCGCGGTCCAGTCATCGTCTGGGCCACCTTCACCGCCGTTAGAAGTGTTGAACTTGTCAGAGCTAGTTAGCCACAGCTTGCCATCTGGCCCAATGTCTAAACCACCGCCATAGTGACAGCAAGAGACGTAGCCATCTGTATCTGTCCAAAGAATTTGTTCACTGTTGGCATTGGCCGTACTAGATAGACCGCCAGAGCCTTCTTCGTGTACAAAGCTGCTAATCACAGCGCGATTCGTATTCGCTGAGCGAGTGTAGAACAGATAGATCAGATTTTGTCCGTTCGAGCTGGGGTCAAAGTCTGAGGGAATAGCCAGCTCTAGCAAACCGCGCTCCTGACCTGAATTAACAATATTAGAGATATCTAGATAAAGCGCTTTTGCCCCAGAATTAGGATCGGCAATCAGGACCTGGCCACTTTTTTCTAGCAGCAGCATCCGATTGTCGGGCAAGAATCCTAAAGCAATTGGCGCGGTAAGTCCGCTTGTAATCACGTCTTCGTTGACAAAGCCGTCTAGGTTAAAGTTAGCCATTGGAATCTCCTAAGTTGTAAGTATTCTCAAATGAGGCAATAGGCCCCTTAGAAATTGACCTCAAGAAAAACCGTGAGCACCTTTGCAGGCGACGTTGAGGTCTCGGTTGGATACTGCAAGTGACTACGTTCTGTTGTTTTAGAAGCGCTGATCTAGAAGACCTTAGTAAGCCTTATACGCGATAGACTTTTAGCATCAGGACAACTTTTCCAAAGCGTTCTGTTTGCGTATCAGCGATCTCTGACTGCTCATCTATATGGCTTGAAGCTCCACAGTCAAGAGATGATTAGTTTGTTGTTCTTTGTCTGCTGGAATACCTCTAGCGAAGCATGAAAGACTTTTGTACAACAGTTCTCCAAAACAAAAAAGCACTTGAAAACGAACCGTATTAGGTAGATGCGATAAGATAGATGGTTGGTATGCCCCTTTTCTATCAAAGAGATCCTCTAATTTCCATCACCCACCTGTGTACCTTTTGAAGGACACCACGCAGCGTTCAGCGCGTAATGTTCAAACTGATGATCAGCTGCTCGGGTGTGATTGCTCGGATGTGATTGCTCGGGTGTGACAGTAATAGACCACGAACGGCGAAAGTCTATAAAGAAAAGATTAAGCTCAGTCACAGACGGATAAGAGATGAGACAAAATGCAAACAAGGCCAAAATTATTTGAAGCCTTACTTTTAATACCGCTGAAATAAATAGTACATAGATACAAAATCGCTTTAAATAGTTTGGGAACAGGTGGCTATCCTGTTCCCATTTTTAATGCCTATATTTTCTGGACGCTCGCCTTTAATAAGGCCAACGCTAATGCCAACGCCCCCCGAAGTCACAGCCGCTGCGTTTTCTGCCAAAACCATCGTCGTCAAGATCGGTACTTCTAGCTTGACCCGCACCGAGACAGGACGCCTGGCACTAGCGACGCTGGGCAGATTAGTCGAAACCCTATGCCAGCTACAGCGCCAAGGACATCGAATTATTTTGGTCTCTTCGGGGGCGGTTGGCGTTGGCTGTGCGCGTTTGGGCATTGCCACCAGGCCGAAGACAATAGCGCTAAAGCAGGCGGTAGCGGCAGTGGGGCAAGGCCGATTGATGCGAGTTTACGATGATTTTTTTACATCGCTAGAGCAGCCGATCGCGCAGGTGCTGCTGACTCGAAGCGATTTGTCGCTGCGATCGCGCTACGTCAATAGCTACCGCACCTTTCGTCAGCTCATGCAGCTAGACATTATCCCAATCGTCAATGAGAACGACACCGTTGCCACTGACGAACTCAAATTTGGCGATAACGATACGCTCTCTGCCCTCGTAGCTAGTCTGGTTGGCGCTGACTATCTCTTTTTGCTGACCGACGTGGATCAGCTCTACTCAGCCGACCCACGCCAAGACCCAACGGCTCAGCCCATTAGCCGCGTCCAGCATATCGATCGCCTAGAAGCCAGTATCGGCGCAGCGGGCAGCATCTGGGGCACAGGCGGCATGTCCACCAAAATAGAAGCCGCCAAGATTGCCACCGCTGCCGGGACGCACACCATTATCACCCAAGGGCAAACCCCCGAGAACTTGCTTAAGATCTTGCAGGGTGAGAGCATCGGCACCTTTTTTGAAGCGCTTCCTGGCAAGGCAAAGGCCAGAAAGCGCTGGATCTACGGCAATACTATTCCGGCGGGACGCCTGTATCTAGATGGCGGTGCAATTAGAGCTATACAGAATGCTGGTAAGTCGCTGTTGCCAGCCGGGGTGACCGAAGTAGAAGGGGAGTTTGCTGTTCAAGATGCGGTGGTTGTCTGCGATGCGTCCGGGCAGGAAATTGCCAGGGGATTAGTCAATTACAGTGATGAAGATCTTAGAAAGATTTGCGGTCATCAATCTGCGGATATTGCGGACCTGTTAGGTTACAGGGGCGCTGAGACAGTCATTCATAGAGACAACTTAGTGCTAAGTGGATCGTGATTTTGCCAATACTTAACTTGCTAATGCTTAATTTGCTAGCGCTTAATTTGCCAATGCTCAGCCGATTGGCTGCTTTGTGCTTGCTAGCGTTTTGTTCGTGACTATCCTTTTTTAGAAATTCTTATGGCTACTGACTCTATACCTGATATTGCCGGATCCGATACTGTTGATCGCTCCAAGCTGACCGTTTTAGTCACAGGTGGCGCTGGCTATATCGGCGCTCACGCTGTCCTGGCCTTAGAGAATGCAGGCTATCAAACGGTGATTCTAGACAGCCTAGAATATGGCCATCAGGAGCTGGCCGAGCGCCATCTCAAGGCAAAAGTAATCGTCGGCAATACCGCCGATAGAGCGCTGCTAGACGATATCTTCAGCACTTATAACGTGGCGGCGGTGATGCATTTTGCTGCCTATATCGCGGTGGGAGAATCGGTCAGCGAACCGGCAAAGTACTACCGGAACAACGTGTACGGTACGCTCAATCTGCTAGAAGCGATGGTTGCCGCTGGTGTGAAGCGACTGGTATTTTCTTCTACTTGCGCGATCTATGGTCCGCCCAAGACCGTGCCGATTCCAGAAGATCATCCGCAAAATCCCATTAGTCCGTATGCGACTAGCAAGCTAATGGTCGAGAAAATGCTGCTCGACTTTCAGTCTGCGTATGGGCTTCAGTCGGTTTGCTTTCGATACTTCAACGCGGCAGGTGCTGACCCGCAGGGGCGTCTAGGCGAAGATCATAACCCTGAAACGCACTTAATTCCGCTGGTTCTGTTTGCGGCGCTAGGCAAGCGCGAGTCGATTTCTATTTTTGGTAGCGACTATGAAACTAGAGACGGCACCTGTATCCGCGACTACATTCACGTATCTGATCTAGCCGATGCCCATGTGAAGGGGGTTGAATATTTGCTAGAAGGTGGCGAAACGTCTTTCTTTAATCTAGGCAACGGTAATGGCTACACCGTCAAAGAGGTGATCGAGACGGCGCGGCAGGTGACGGGTAAAGAGATTGTGGCCGTGCCGTGCGATCGCCGCCCTGGCGATCCGCCGAGTTTGGTGGGTACTAGCGATCGCGCCAAACAAGTCCTCGGCTGGCAGCCCCAATATCCCGATCTTGAAAATATCATCACTCACGCGTGGCAGTGGCACCAAAAACGCCACGGCAGCTAGCTGTCAATGAACAGTAGGGGCGTAACATGCTACACCCCCACGACAATTCAGAGAGAAGCAACCGAGATTTGGTCTAGGAAGCAGTCGCCACCCCGATCGGACAGGACACATTCGTCCCACCGAGTCCGCAGTATCCACCTGGATTCTTCGCTAGGTACTGCTGGTGATAGTCCTCAGCGTAGTAGAACGCAGGTGCAGGCAAAATCTCCGTAGTGATCTCACCGTATCCAGATTTTTTCAAAGCCTCCTGGTACATTTGCTTGGATTGCTTTGCTGCTTCCATCTGCGCATCAGAATAGGTGTAGATACCAGAGCGGTACTGTGTCCCTTTGTCATTACCCTGCTGCATGCCCTGCGTTGGGTTGTGGCTTTCCCAGAACAGCTTCAGCAAAGCGTCGTAGCTAATCACCTTCGGGTCAAAGACCACTAGCACGACCTCATTGTGACCAGTCATGCCAGAACAGACTTCTCGGTAGGTCGGATTCGGCGTGACGCCAGCCGCATAGCCGACAGCAGTGCTGTATACACCCTCTGCCTGCCAAAACTTCCGCTCTGCGCCCCAGAAGCAGCCCAGGCCAAACATAGCCGTTTCCATTCCTTCAGGAAACGCCCCTTGGATTGGGTTGCCATTTACATAGTGCTTGTTGGTAACTGACATCGCTTTATCACGACCCGGAAGCGCTTCCTTCTCGCTTGGCATCACGTCCTTTTTGCCAAGCCCCATTCCAAAAAATGCCATATTGCTATGTCCTAAATTATCTGAGTAGTTGAGCAGAGAGTTCTCTGCGTGTTGGCTCTTATTTTAGAAGCTTAGGCCCGCTTGCGCCTTGGTTGGCATCCGAACATCCTCAGTCGTAGAAGCCTGCTCATAGAAACCGACAAAACATTAAGGTATGTGGGGTCAATAGTCGCTAAGCGAGGTTAAGAACGGAAGATATAGAGCCAGTCTTCTATCTTCTATCTCATGGATCGCTTCAGAGTCGAAGTCATTTCAAAAACCCCCAACCCCCAGCAAACTATCTATGCTGCGATGCACCAGGATTATGCTGAAGCATTTGTATGGGACCAGCGTCAGGAATGGCCTTCAGAAGAAAAGGCCGGAGAGCTAGTCATTCGCAACTTGCTAAAAGGCGGTCGTGGCCACTTTGGTCCGCTAGAGCATCCTCAGATTGTTCTAAACTGCGGCTTTTTTCCCCATTCCACCATGCAGCAGATCCGAACTCATCGCGTGGGATTGAGTTTTGATGTGCAGTCCTTCCGGTACACAGGCTCGCGAATTATTGACGTTGTAGACGGTAAGACGGACGTGGAAGATGTGTTCTACCTCCGGCCTGTGGGCGCATATACCGATCGCCAAGGTAAGCGATACGAGTATACTGATGAGCTCCGTCAGCAGGATATTACCTGGTGCATGGAAGGCTGCAAGCGCTACAAGACTCGGATCGACCAAGGGTTCTCGGAAGAGCACGCTCGGGGGCTGATTCCGTTTGATGTCAGACAGCACTGGGTGGTCTCTGCAAATGCGCGCTCTCTGATGCATCTGCTGGACCTGCGATGGAAGGCTGACGCTCAGCTAGAGGCGCAAAAGCTGTGCGAGGCGATCTGGCCTCAGTTTCAGGCTTGGGTACCTGCGATCGCACAGTGGTACGAAGACAATCGCCTCAAGAAAGCTCGCCTCTCTCCCTAACGCAACGCCTGTCAGAATTCGCCCTCGCTTTCGAATAGCTGATGACAGACATAGGTTTGTCTTATTGAGTTTGCGATTCTTAATCAAAGCTGCGGTGAAGGGACAAAGCACATTTGCTGACGTGAATGCTATCTATACGCTCATCTACTCCTTTTGATAGACGGCCAAAAGACCTTTGAGCTATGCGTTCAGCCATTCATATTGCTCTTCTCGAAGCAAAAGTACTGACAGGCGTGCTGGATTTTCATCCAAGAAAAAACAATTCAAAGTATGCACTTTTTAGTAGTCCGTGTTACCACTGTAGGGATACAGGGTCTTAATTAAGCCTCTGTAAATGGAACCTCAGGTGGTAAATTTCTGTCTTGAAAGCTACAATCTTTCGGGTTTGACGATGATGGTTAAACTTTTTTTGATTAGTGGGTAGCCTCTTGTCAGCCTGAGAAGGACTTACTTATGTAAGGCACTTGAAGCTGCACAAGGTCGTCTCTATACTGATTGAATAGTTTAAGTTCAGTATTTCCTACAGGATAGGGTTGTTCGTGTCAGCTTTATATCAAGCAATCATGAAGAATCGTATCCAAACTGCTATCGGCTTTGTCACTGTCGTCTTTACCGCTATAGACTTCATCGCTATAGATTTCTAAAGCACACGCAAAGGCTAGACCTCTAAGGCAGGATTTTCAAAGCGCGCTTAACTAGAGCCTTTGGCTTCGAGCCGCGTTTAGGAAAAGAGTGTTTGAAAAGAAGATCGCAAAAGCCAAACGCTAGCAGGTTAGTGAAAAGGAACTCGACTGTTGAGAGACGTACCTGTTAGGGACCATACCTGAGAATCACATTACTCACTAAGAAGGAGCACAAGGAACGCGGCATGACCCAGGCTAACAACACACTTGAAACTTTAGAGCCTACTAGTAAGGCCAAAGCGACTAGTCAGTCAACAGCATCAGTAACCATCGACTTGACCGGGAAAAGTGAAGCCGTCAGTACAGCAGCCGAAAAAGGGGCCGCTAAGACAACAGCAAAAGGTACAGCAGCTAAGGCTAAGGCGACTAAAGACGCAGCTAAAGGTAAAGCGCGCCGCCGAACTGCTCAAACCAAGAAAAAGCACTACACCGAAGATTCTATCCGTCTGTATCTACAAGAGATCGGTCGAATCAGACTACTGCGCGCCGAAGAAGAAATTGAGCTAGCTCGCAAGATTGCTGATTTGCTAGAGCTAGAGCGCATCCGCGACGATATTGACGATCAGCTAGACGATGAGCCTACTGACGCAGACTGGGCAAACGCTGTAGACATGCCTTTGCAAGCCTTTCGCCGTCGTCTCCATCAGGGCCGCAGAGCAAAAGATAAGATGGTGCAGTCCAACCTGCGTCTGGTTGTGTCAATTGCCAAGAAGTACATGAATAGAGGTCTCTCTTTTCAAGATCTGATTCAAGAAGGCAGCCTGGGTCTGATTCGCGCAGCAGAAAAGTTTGACCACGAGAAGGGCTACAAGTTCTCAACCTACGCTACTTGGTGGATTCGCCAGGCAATTACACGGGCGATCGCAGACCAGTCGCGCACCATCCGTCTGCCTGTTCACCTGTACGAGACCATTTCTCGGATAAAGAAGACTACCAAGCTCCTTTCTCAAGAGCTAGGGCGCAAGCCGACCGAAGAAGAAATTGCCACTAGCATGGAAATGACCATCGAGAAGCTACGCTTCATTGCCAAGTCAGCGCAGCTGCCTATCTCTCTAGAGACACCGATTGGTAAAGAAGAAGATTCTAGACTGGGTGACTTCATCGAGTCCGATGGTGAAACCCCTGAAGATGAAGTCTCAAAGAGCCTGCTACGTGAGGATCTAGAGAGTGTCCTGAGCACTTTGAGCCCTCGTGAGCGTGACGTACTGCGCCTGCGCTACGGACTAGACGATGGCCGCATGAAAACGCTCGAAGAGATCGGCCAAATCTTCAATGTGACTCGTGAGCGGATTCGTCAGATAGAAGCCAAAGCCCTGCGCAAGCTGCGTCATCCTAACCGCAACAGCGTTCTCAAAGAGTACATCCGCTAGTCCTAGCGGCCATTCACCGCTAAGCGTCAGAGGCTCGAAATCAAAAGCGTGAGATACAAGCGTTTGAGAGTAAAGCGTTTGGATCTCTCAAGCCATCAAGAAAGAGGTTAGTTTTGACTTAGGTTGAGCTAACCTCTTTTTATAGTTTTGAATTGTGGTCTTTGAGTCTGACCTATGACTAAACCTAAAAGCGAAGTTCCAGCGCTAGTGATCACGCTAGCAGTGATGGTCGCTATTCTTGGCGGTGGCTATTGGTTCTTGAAGGATAAAGTTTCGCTAGGTGAAATTCTAGGTGGAGCGCAAGAGTCTGGCCAAACTGCTTCTGAGCCATCTGCGGAAAACCAGGACCAAACTGAAACAGAGCCTATCCCACCGAACTCTGTCGATCTCTCTGGGGTGGCCGATGTTCCGGCGGGCCAGTTTCGCTATGGCGGTAGTACCACTTGGGCTCCTATACGCGGAATCGCCACGCCAGTTATTCAAAGCAGCTTTCCTGACTTCTCGCTTCTCTACACAGAATCACCTAACCAAGCGCCCGGATCAGGCGTAGGTATTCAGATGCTAATCGACGGCGAACTATCGTTTGCTCAGTCGTCTAGGCCAGTAAGCGACGCAGAAAAACAGCAGGCTACACAGCAGGGAATCACGCTGAAAGAAATTCCGGTGGCAATGGAGTCTGTTGCAGTAGCTACTCACCCGGAGTTACCTATATCGGGGCTCACTCTAGCTCAGCTCGCAGATATCTACACGGGAGAGGTCACGAACTGGAGCCAGGTAGGTGGTCCTGATTTGGCGGTAGTTGCTACGAGCCGCGCCGATCAGGGCGGGACGGTGCAGTATTTCCAAGAAAAAGTTTTGAACGGACAGGCGCTTAGCCCAAACGTGCAGATACAGCCAACCACAACCACCGCTATTCGTTTTGTCAGCAGTACGCCCGGTGCTATCTACTACGCCTCTGCGCCTGAGCTAGTGGGCCAGTGCACCGTAGCCCCGCTACCAATCGGGACCGACGCTAAAGCGCTAGTGCCACCCTATCAATCGCCATACGTCCCGCCGCAGAACTGTCCGGCTCAGCGCAACCAGCTCAATATGAGCGCCATTCAAGACCAGAGCTATCCGCTGACTCGACCAGTGTTTGTAGTGGTTCGTCAGGGCGATCCAAATTCAGAAAGTCCAGGAATGGCCTATGCGCAGATTTTGCAGTCAGACGGTGGTAAGCGACTGCTAAATGAAGCTGGGTTTGTAGCGATTCAGTAAAAGCTAGCTATGGACAAAATTGGCGAAAGTTGGTACTGTTGTTCTTATTAGTAGATAGCTGGTAGTCTGCAACTTCTGATGGAATCTCTAACTCACGCGCAGCAAGAACTATACGATTGGCTTGTTGTCTATATTCGCGAAAATCGTCATTCGCCTTCGATTCGGCAGATGATGCGCGAGATGAAGCTAAAATCGCCTGCCCCCGTACAGAGTCGGCTCGACCACCTCAAGCGCAAGGGCTACATCGACTGGCAAGAGGGTCAGGCCAGGACTATTCAGATTTTAAAAGATAAGCAGGGCGTGCCTATCTTTGGCGTAATCGCAGCCGGTTCTATCGTCGAAACTTTTGCTGACACTTTTCTAGATGCCGATGGGAGTTTAGAGCGATTTGATCCTACGTCTCTTAACTTTCAAGGCACTGACTTCGCGCTAAGAGTGAGAGGTGATTCGATGATAGAAGCCTTGATTGATGATGGGGATATTGTATTTTTGCGCGAGGTGCCAGATCCTAAGCGAATTCGCAACGGTACGATTGTGGCTGCTCGGGTTGAGTCAGAGATGACTTTGAAGTACTACCACTTTGACGATGGGGTGGTCACCCTCAAACCTGCCAATCCTCGGTTTGAGCCGATGAAGTACGCGGCAGAGAAAGTCAGCATCGACGGTGAGCTGATTGGTGTTTGGCGTAGTCGCGGTCTAGGTTGATCCTCTAAACTAATACTCTAGGTCGTTTAACGATGTTACGAGTATGGTCGCCACTGCAAAAAGCTCTAGCGCTAACCGGTCTGGCCGTGGATTTTGGTCAGATCGGTTTCGCGTAATAATGCTGGCGCTCTCGTCCTTAGTTTTTTTGCTTGGGGTGGGTGGCTTTCTCTATATCAGAGCGAGCAGCCCTCTAGCGCTAATCGGGGGAAGCGATCGCCCGATTGCCGCCGCCACGCTGTTTGTCCCTAGTCAATCTCCTTTTTCGATCTCCCTCCTCACCCGGCCAGAGAAACTGCTGGCCTTTGCGCAGTCGCTAGAAGAACCCAAACAGCGTCAGCAAACGCTTCAAGAAATAGAACAGGTCAAACAGCAGTTCGCAGAAAAAACGGGACTTGACTACGAGCAAACGATTCAGCCCTGGCTAGGAGATGAAGCGACCTTCGCGGCTGTCAGCGCTGACCTAGATGCAGATGCCTCAAACGGTGAGCAGCCAGGTTATCTAGCTGTCCTTGAAATTGATCTTGATCGTCAGCTAGCGGCTAAAGAATTTTTGCGGCTATTCTGGCAGCAGCAGGCGCTGGCTGGAAGCGCGATAGATAGCGAAGTTCTCAGTGGCGTTCGGATTTTATCTATCCCGCCAGCCAGTTCGCTATCAGATAGACCGCAGTCCACCTGGGACATAAGAGCCACTGCCCTTGCTGGCGACCAGTTCATTTTGCTGGCAAACGATGTCCGGGTGCTCAGGCGGAGTATTCGCGTTGCTCAAACCGCAGAAAATTTGGCTCAGACTTCAGCCTACAGACAGGCAGCAGACGACTTACCAAAACAGCGAATCGGACTGGCTTACTTTGATTTTGATCTGCTGAATGCTCCTGAGTCACATGAACTCTCAAACAACCCCTCCGACAAGTCATTCACTACAGTATCGATTGGGCTAGAGAAAACCGGACTAATCGCAAATGCTCTGATGCCTGAGCAGGGCGAGAGAGAATCAACACTGCTAGAAAAGCTGACACCCATCAGACGGTCGACACAGTCGCTAGAGCCGTTCCAGTTTCTGCCTGCGAATAGCGAAGTTGCGATCGCCCATCACAACTTACCTCAGCTCAACTCAGCTCTGACGACAACAGCTCTGTTCACAGAAGCGTCTCCAGAAGTACTCCCCGTAGCAGCAATACCTGATCTATTCAAGTCTGTTTTACTTCCCTCTACTGCCCAAACTTCGCAACCAGACCCAGACAAAAGTGCTGGGGATTGGGCTACGGGTAACTATGCCCTAGCTAGAGTCGGGCAGCAAGACTGGATTTTGGCTGTGGAGAGGGATGAGGACGGCATAGCAGATTTAGATCAGCGGGCGATCGCATCGGGCTACAGCAAGTCAAACATCACTATTGGGGAGGCTACGGCAACGGTCTGGACCCGGCTAGTCGCTCGCAACAGCGCTCGTCAGTCAATCAGCGAATTAGAAACAGAAGTCTTAGGGTTGCATGTACAACAAGGCCGCTACGAGATTTTTACTAATTCTTTGGCGGCTATGAGCAATGTTTTAGCGATCGCAGAAAGCTCATCGGTTCAATCGGAATCAGCTCAAGACGTGCTGATCCAACCCAAATCGACTGAAGCTGAATCGACTCTAACCTCACTAGCTCAATCAGCTAGGTTTCAGCAGGCGATCGAACCACTTGCCACTCCTAGCCAAGGCTACGTCTATCTAGACTGGCCAACTATTGCACCCGCGCTGCGCCGCAGTTTTCCTGCCCTCAATCAGATTATGAGCGCCGCTGATCCTCTGTTCTCTCATGTCGATACGGTGGCTGCTACTCGCCATGACCAGGTCGTTGACTGCTTCGTTCGTCTTCAGCCATGACCGCAGCCAATCCTATCTGGCCGACTATCATCGCCTGGGGACGCGGAGAAGCACCGACAGCTACCCAGTATGAGCAAATCGTGAGCTGGATGCTAGATCCGGTTCGTGCCGCTGTGTGGCAGATTAACGCTACCTCTGTGATACCGGCGATAGAGCATCGCATTCGACTGCTACAATCTATCGTTCAGCAGTTGGATAGAGAAGTTGAGCTGCCCCTAACAGGTGATTGGACAGACTGGATTGAGCTGATGTGGACACTTTGGCTCCCGCTAGCCCTGAGCGTTGACCGGGCTCAGCAGCAAAAGGTCTCTCATTCACAAACGCGCCTCTTTGTTCAAGGAATCTTGGGCGGGCAGGGAACGGGAAAGACTACGCTTACCAAGATCTTGTGGCTGTTGCTAAACGCGCTCGGACAGCGAACGGCGCTGCTGTCAATTGACGATCTGTACCTGAGCTATACCGAACGCTGCAAACTGAAGCACCGAGATCCAAGGTTTGTCTGGCGGGGACCACCGGGTACTCACGATGTCGATCTAGGGATTCGCACATTTAATCGAATCAGCAGTGCCAAGCCACATGAAATGGTGGAGCTGCCTCGGTTTGATAAGTCTTTGCACAAAGGGCAGGGCGATCGCACCCAGTCAGCGCTTGTCCTAGCACCAACAATTCTTTTGTTTGAGGGCTGGTGTGTAGGTACTCAGCCACTGGATACGGGCGCGTTTGCCAATCTCGCAGCGCTGCCCGAACCGATTCAGACCCAGAGCGATCGGCTGTTCGCCCAAGACTGTAATGACCGACTGCGGACATATCTGCCGCTGTGGGATTACCTAGACAGCTTGATAGTTTTGCAGCCAGAGGACTATCGACTGTCTCTGCGGTGGCGACAGCAGGCCGAACAGCAGATGATTAATCAGGGAAAAAGCGGTCTATCCGGATCGGAAATCGCTGACTTTGTTACCTACTTTTGGCGAGCCTTGCATCCTCGGCTATTTATCGAGCCTTTAGCGCATAGCGCCCACACGGATCTGGTGATCACGATTCGCCAAGATCACAAGGTTGAAAGACTGGCTTCGCCCTCGTCCGGGGGCATTCTTAAACCATTGTAAAAATCAGTGTAAACTGACCCTAATTAGATAGAGAAGACCCAGGTGAATATGGTGAGCATGGATACAGCCGTTCAAGTATTGACACCTTCTGGCATTTTAGACGGGACCAAAGCGGATGAGATGCGCGCTCAGGTAGATAGCGCCCTATCTGCGGGCGCTAAAGTGCTGCTGATGGACTTGAAGGAGACTACCTTTGTCGATAGCTCCGGGCTAGGAACGCTGGTCTCTGTGCTAAAGGCGGTGCGATCGCAAGACTGCGAAATGTATGTCTGCTCAATCAATCCACAGGTCAAAATGCTGTTTGAACTCACTAGCATGGACCGCGTGTTTGAGATATACGAAAACCGCGAAGCGTTTGAAGCCTCACGGTAATCTAAGTCAATTGATAAAATGCAGCACGCCATCCAGTAGCGGCATAGCATGCTACGCCCCTAGAACGGAATATCGTCGTAGTCTGGCGCAGGCTCAGCCGGACTTGCCGCTGCCGCACCCATTGGCGCTGCCGCTGGCACCGCTGCGGCTGACGGCGTCGAGGCAGGCGTATTGCTGCTAGCGAATCGCCCCTCTGCCATTGGCGTGGGTTCGGCGATCGCTACCGACTGTAGCTCGTTGATCAAGCTGACGCGCTGGGCGGTCATCTCAGCGCGCTTTTCTTTGAAGCCTTCGGGCCGCTCTAGCGTGTTCATGCTGAGGCGACCTTCTAGCAAAACGCGATCGCCTTCCCGATAACGCTCCTGGATTTCCTGAGCCAGGTTGCCCCAGCCCACCACCTTGATCTGCCCTGGCGCATCGCCCTCCCTCAATCCTGGGAATTTGACCACAAACTCCGCAATCGGCGTTTGATTGTCAGCGGTATAGCGCAGCTGCGGAGCCTGCACGATTTCTGCCATCAAGACGCAGTTGTTCATATGATGCTTTCCTTATATGACGCTTTCTTTGATTCCCTGTTCTGATTGAATAAAGTCTTGAACCTTCTGCCGATAGTCTTGCAGCTGCTTGTCCACCCAATCTCGATCTTCACTGTTGGCAAAAATATGGACCAGCGGCTCTCCGGCATCCGGTAAAATCAGCACCCAGTTCTGCTTGCTAGTATCAACGATCTTGACACCGTCAACCAGCTCCAAACTCTCTGCTGGATGGGTCTCTACAAGATAACGCATGAGCGCGCCCTTGATGGTCCACGGACAGCGCATCGTCTGCGACCGATGGAATACTCGCGGCAGCTCCTCCCAAATTTGACCGAGCGATCGCTCTTGAATTAGCAACATCTCAATTAACTTAGCCACACAGAACATCGCATCAAAGCCGGGATGTAGCTGCGGGAAGATAAAGCCCATATCGCCACTGCCGCCGAGGACAACGTTCTCCTGGGTGTGGCACGCTTCCATCAGCGCCGTTGGGTTGGCCTTGGTCCGAATCACCTTGCCATCATGGCGGCGAGCAATCTCTTCGATCGAGCCGGATGCCTGCACAGGAATAACGACCGTGCCTCTAGGATGCGCAGTCAAGATCATATGCGCCATTAGCGCAGTCAGCGCTTCCCCTCGAATCGGCGAGCCTACTTCATCTACAAGCACTAGCTGCTCACCATGAGCTGAAATTTGTACGCCGAAGGTTGCCTGCAACGCTTGAACAACCTGGCCAAGCTGTCCGAGCATCACTTCCCGTTCTGCCACCGAGGGCGCATTTGGCTTGAGACTGGCATTAAGGACCACCGCATCGCAGTCGTATTGACCCAGTAGCTGAGGCAGGACCGCACCGGAGACAGCGTAGGCGTAGTCAATCACAACCTTTGACTTACTGTTGCGGATTGACTCCGCTTTTAGGTACTTGCTGAAGGCGGTGGTGTAGACATCAATGACGCGGCTAGGGTAGGTGACCGAGCCGATTTCGTGGATCTGCGATCGCCTCAAATCCTCTTTAAAGTAAGCGCCCTCGATCTTCTTCTCTTTGCTCTTAGGAATATCGATTCCCTTATCGTCAAAGAACTCAATCAGCAGATGATCGGGGCGATCAGGATGCAGCCTGACATGGATTCCACCCACCACATTCAGCGTCGGCAGCACGTACCGCGCTACCGGAATAGCAGTCGCTTCTAAGTTCTGAATATTGATCCCCACAGACATCAGTCCTGCAATCAGCGATCTAGATGCCATCCTAGAAATGCTGCGCTGGTCTCTTGAAACCGTAACATGAGACCCCGGCTTTAGCGTCGAGCCATAGGCTGCGCCCAGCTTCACTGCAAATTCTGGCGTGATGTCTATATTGGCAAGCCCAGTGACACCGCGCTGTCCAAACAGATTTCGCTGAGCCGTATTGCCCCAGATCAAGTTGATATTCAGCGTCGCCCCAGACTCAATGATTTTGCTGGGCCAGACACGAACGCCTGGGCTGATTTGCCCTTCTTCACCTACTGTGGAAAGCGCCCCAACGACAGCGCCTTCTAACACATGAGCTCGCCTATCAACGCGGGTACCCCTGGCGATTACGCAGGCTCGCAAATGGGTATCTTCGCCCACTACTGCCCCGTTCCAGATGATGGGCCGCTTTAAGTCTGCGTCACTGCCGATCGTCACATTATCGCCAACCACCGTACCCGGCTCTAGCACCGCCCTAGCCCCAATTCGGCAGTTGTCCCCAATTAGCACAGGGCCATGAATTTTAGCGTCGGGATCGACATACGTGTTCTTGCCAATGCGCACGCCGTCTGATGTTGCCGGATAGTCATAGTCGATCAAGACCTTGCCATCTAGAGCGTCATATTGAGCCTCTCGGTAAGCCTCTAGGTGACCGACATCGCACCAATAGCCATCGGCGACATAGCCGTACATAGGTTCGCCTTTTTCCAGCAAGAGTGGAAATAAGTCTTTAGAGAAATCCTGCTCACAGTTCGCTGGTAGGTAGTCTAAAACCTCTGGCTCTAGAATGTATGTGCCTGTATTGACCGTATCTGAGAAGATTTCGCTAGTAGACGGTTTCTCTAGGAAGCGAACGATCTTGTCTTCTTCGTCGGTAATGACGACGCCAAACTCGATTGGATTCGGGACGCGAGTCAGTACCAGCGTAGCCTTCGAGCCTTTGCTTTTGTGGAACTTGATGGCTTCTTTTAAGTCGAAATCAGTAATGCTGTCCCCGCTGATCACTAGAAAAGTTTCGTCTAATAGCTCTGATACGTTCTTGACGCAGCCTGCGGTCCCAAGCGGCTGATCTTCTTCTACGGCGTAGGTCATCTGCACGCCAAAGTCCTTGCCATCTTGGAAATAGTCGCGCATGACATCAGGCAGATAGAACAGCGTTGCAATAATTTCTGTGATGTCGTGGCGCTTCAGGAGATTGACAATGTGCTCAGCGATAGGGCGATTGAGAATCGGCACCATCGGCTTGGGTAGATCGCAGGTCAGCGGTCTGAGCCTTGTCCCAGAACCACCGGCCATAAGTACTGCACGCATAATTGCTCTCCTGATGATGAGAAAATATTGAAACTGAACTATTTCTAATTCAGGTCTTCAGCTCTTGTGGGATGGATTGTATGAGACGGCCAGGGCTAATCGTATGCCTGGCAAGCACGTCCAAAGCGCAAGAGCAAGACTTCTTTGTTAAAAGCTATACAGTTTCATTCTATAGGAGTGCCGGAAAGCGCGGACCTCTCGAAAGGTGACGATTGAGAGCAGATCTTTTTGACGAGCTCGATTTCATCAGCGCTATGATAGGCGACAAGCTAACGTGATTCGCAACGGCGGAGGATTCGATGGAAGAATTGCTAACTATCTTTTTGCTAGGGGTCTATGTGGTCGGCGGCTGGCGATTTTGGAGCGGGTTCAACCGCACTAACTTCACCGACAAAAAGGTCTACTTGACTTTGATGTGGCCTGTTCTTTTGATTGCTAATCAGTCGTATCGAAAGAATTTCTCAAAGGCGCTTAAAGGCTCTTGAGGAGTCCTAGGCGGTCTCAATCTGAGAAGATAATCAGATGAACTCTATAGCTAACCCTAAATATGGCTCAACCCAGGAAAAATGCGGTCCAAGCAGCTTCAACGGGTACGGCGCTTGGCGATGTTCTTCAGTCTAGGCGCGTTTCTTGGTTGCCTATGATCAGCTCGGTCGCAAAGCGATTTGACGCGGAGTACGCAGGGAAGTCTTTTGAGCTACCTGAAGAAGTAGAGGCGATGCCAGTATTTAGGGATTGGGCAGCTGGATCGCTTAATTCTAGAGTCGCTTCTCAGTTTTGGCAGATTGCCAAACCGAAGAAAAATCAGCACTGTTTGGATTTGGGCTGCGGGTTTAGCTTTTTGATCTATGAGTGGAAGGCTTGGCAGGCCCGGTTCTATGGTCAAGATGTCAGTGAGTTTGCCATCAAGACGCTGCACCAGCGCGGACCTCAGCTAGATTCCAAGCTGTTTCAAGGCGTAAGGCAAGGGCCAGCGCATCAGCTCGACTATCCACCTGCTAGCTTTGATCTGGTGATTGCGACGGGCTTTAGCTGCTATTACCCAATGGACTACTGGCAGACGGTGATGGAGACGGTCCGCCCGCTGTTGAAGCCAGGTGGCTTTTTTGTGTTCGACGTGGTGGATGCTGAGCAGCCGCTGGCTGAGAATTGGGCGATTCTAGAGACGTATCTGGGTGCTGAGGTATTCTTGGAAGACTCAAGCGACTGGAAATCGCTAATCAAGCAGGTCGAGGCCAAAATCATCAAGCAGCAGGACGGCGAGCTGTTTCATCTATATAAAGTGCGTTGGCCGTAGAATCATCCTCTGTAAGATGCGCCGGCCGGGTTTGGCTAATTGGCGGGACGAGTGAAAGTTCTGAGATTGCGCGATCGCTCTCCGCTCTAGGCGTGCCGTACGTCGTGACAGTGACTACGGCGGTAGCGCGTCAGCTCTACCCAGAAACCGCTGAGGTGTGGGTAGGTAAGCTATCGCCGCAGTCAGTAGAGGCTTTTATCAGGCGCTGGCAGGTGAGGTGCATTTTAGATGCGTCGCATCCGTTTGCAGAAGAGATTTCTCGGCTGGCGATCGCGCAGCGTTCGGTTAGTCGGGTGAGTGGTCAAAAGGCGATCGCCTATCTCCGCTACGAACGCACCGAAGTCAGCGCTAGCTCCAGCCCAACCGCATCGGAAGACACCGCCACAGAAGCGCAAATCGCCTACGTCGAATCGCTCAACCAGCTACTCTCGGGTGATTCTCTTCTGCATCAGCGGGTATTGTTCACTGTGGGCTACCGACAGCTACTACAGTTTGCGTCTCTACTGGGTCGTTTGCGAGGGCGATCGCAGCTATTTGTCCGGATACTTCCTTCTGTAGACGCACTATCGGCAGTACAGGCGGCTGGATTCTCTGCTCATGAAACCATGGCAATTAGACCGCCCGTTTCGATGGCGCTAGAAAAGGCGCTGTGGCAGCAGTGGCAGATTTCGGTCGTAGTGGCCAAGGCATCTGGCGCGGCAGGTGGAGAGACGGTGAAGCGGGCGATCGCAGCCGAACTAGGCACACAGCTAATCCTGATTGACCGCCCTCGTTTGGGCTATCCCAAGCAAACAAATTTAATATCCGAAGCTGTCGAATTCTGTTCCGAAACGCTCAGACTATACTAACCTGACCCTAAGCCCGCCTCAATCCCCTCATCCGCTGGTGCCTTGACTATTGCTTAATAAGTGCTATCGTGATGGCTACTTTTGGCATTTTCACCTGGCTTTTCCCGGAATACCTACCTTTTCCTATGCACCCGAGGCCGACTCCGCCCTTTAATTCACCGACACCTGGTAGTGGTCGCCGCTCTGGTATGGGTTCGCCAGCCAGTGTCGGTATGGGGGCCGTACCCGGTAGCATAGCTGGCAGTGCGGCAAATGGAATAGCCAGTGGAATGACAAACGGGATGACTGGCGTAGCCAACGGCACCTCGGTCTATGCGCTCAAAGAACTAATTGCTCGGCTACAAAGAGAGCAGCACAAGATTCAAGACCTGCTGGGTTCGCTAGGGTTTGCGCTGCGCAGCCTCAACAACCTCAGCCAGTTTCTAGAACTCATTCCAATGATTGCCAGCCGCGTGACCGATGCCACGGGCGGAGCTTTGGTCATGTGTCAGCCTGACGGCCAGCTACGACTAGAGCAGCTGCATTGTTCTAGCGCCAATTCCAGCACTGATGCAGCTACGAGCTCAAGCTCAGATGACTGCAACACCGTCCGACTTGCTTTAGAAATGGCGACTAGACAGATAGTTCTAGCGCCAGTGGCAGCGCTCAATGCCGCTGAGGGTAGCTCCAGCGCTCTGACTAGCGCGGCAATGCTCTCATTGGACCGCTACGCAGGCCGCTATCTGGGCGCAGACTTTCAACTCTTTGGGACCGCGATTATCGTCCAGAACGTAGAGCGCGGTAGACTGTACGTTTTCAGCCAAGAAGGCGACTATACCTGGAGCGAAACCAGAGAGAAGCTCGTCCGCCTAGTGGCCGACCAGACCGCCGTCGCCATTGAAAACAATAAGCTTACACACGAGCTTAGGCACAAAGAACGACTGGATAGAGAACTAGAGCTAGGCGCAGAAATTCAGGCTCAGCTACTGCCCCGCCAGTGTCCAAACATTGAGGGCGTCGATCTATCCGCCCGCTGTCAGACCGCGAACAAAGTAGGCGGCGACTACTATGACTTTATTCCGACTACCTACGACCAGCTCAGAGAGCCAGACGCTCCTTCTTCTAAAGAAAAGCCCTGGAACTTTGCGATTGGCGATGTGATGGGTAAGGGTGTGCCAGCAGGGCTGATGATGACCATGCTGCGAGGGATGCTACGCGCCGAAGTCTTGAACAGCCATTCGCCCGCTCACCTGCTACAGCATCTAAACTGGGTGATGCGTACGGATTTAGAAAGCTCCAACCGATTTGTCACGCTGTTTTGCGCTCAGTACGATCCGTTGACGCAGGTGCTGTGCTACGGCAATGCGGCTCACAATCCGCCTTTGCTTTGGCAGGCAGCTACTGGTCAGGTCGTGCGCCTAGATGCCGATGGCATGCTGCTAGGACTAGACATGGAAACGCACTATCAGGAAAACCAGGTGCAGCTTCAGCCCGGGGATACTGTGATCTACTACACCGATGGCTTTACAGAAGCCGCCAATCGCGATGGCAGGCGCTTTGACGAAGAAAAGCTAATTGACTCCTTCCGCTGGGCCTGTCGCAACTTTACGAACTCAAACGAGATTTTGCAATATCTATTCAAGATGCTGCAACACTTTGTTGGGACCGACAGAGAAGCCGAGGATGATACAACGCTAGTGGTGATGAGAATTACGCAACCTGCCGAGTTTATACAGCTATCTACTACTAACTTGAACTAGCATCGAGCCTAGTTAATGGATTGTTAGGGTGGGTACGTTAGGGTCTCTACTGTACGTTCAGCGATCGCCGCTGCTAAAACATGGAATCCTCGTTTTATTTGGCTCAGTTTGAGGTGCCTGCTACCGCAACTGCGCCAGTAATAGCTCAGCAGTTTGACCAAGACCTCATCGGTGATACGGGTGCAATGCTCAAAGGCTTTTACGAGTCGGGTCAGCTATGGGCGCTGCTGATTGGGCTGGTAATCGGCTATGGCTTTAAGTCTTTTTCGTCCTACGGCTAGTCGCTTCTTTTAAAAAACCACAGCTCTACGGCTGCGCTTAATTAGCTAAATACTTCAAAGCCCGACTGTTCTACGAAAGGAGCATTGCCTCGGCTATTTTTTAGCGGCGTGCGTAGGGTTAACTGCTACTGTATGGTGAATTGATCTTCAGCAGGAGTGCGGGCAGCAAGTGGGTAGTCAACTAGCAGGACAGCAAGCCAAACAGCAGACATGGAGTCAGCGATTTGAGTCGGCGCTGCATCCGGCGATCGCACAGTTCAACGCCAGCATCGGTTTTGATATCAATCTCTTAGAATGCGATCTGACTGGGTCAGTAGCCCATGCCAAAATGCTTGCCAAAGTCGGCATCCTTTCAGAAGCCGAGCGCGAACAGATTGTCTCTGGTCTAGAGACTATTCGCGGCGAATACCGTAGAGGCGAGTTCAATCCAGGCATTGACGAAGAAGACGTTCACTTTGCGGTAGAGCACCGCCTGATTGAGCTAGTGGGTGATGGTGGCAAGAAGCTACATACCGCTAGATCCAGAAATGATCAGGTCGGGACTGACCTGCGACTGTATCTACGCGGTCAGATTGAGCAGATTCGCGAACAGATTAAAGCCTTTCAGCAGGTCATCTTTGAGCTAGCCAGTGAGCATGTAGAAACGCTGATTCCCGGCTACACGCATCTGCAAAGAGCGCAGCCGCTGAGCCTAGCGCATCATCTGCTGGCGTATTTTGAAATGACTCAGCGCGACTGGGAGCGTCTAGGCGATGTGCTCAAGCGAGTAAATATTTCACCGCTGGGCTGCGGAGCGCTGGCTGGGACGACTTTCCCAATTGACCGGGCCTACTCAGCCGAATTATTGGGATTTGATGATATTTATCACAACAGTTTGGACGGGGTGAGCGATCGCGATTTTGCTATCGAATTTGCCAGCGCCGCCAGTATCATCATGGTGCATCTGTCTCGCTTGTCAGAAGAGATCATCTTCTGGGCCTCCGAAGAATTCCGTTTCGTCACGCTAGGCGATACTTGCTCAACCGGATCGAGCATCATGCCGCAAAAAAAGAACCCCGATGTCCCTGAACTGATACGCGGCAAAACCGGACGCACCTTTGGCCATTTGCAAGGACTGTTGGTAATGATGAAAGGATTACCCCTGGCCTACAACAAAGATTTGCAAGAAGACAAAGAGGCCATCTTCGATACCGTAGCCACCGTATCCGGCTGCTTGCAGGCAATGACAATTCTATTGCAAGAAGGAATCACCTTCCGAACCGATAGATTAAATCAAGCCGTAGCAGAAGACTTTTCAAATGCAACCGATGTAGCGGATTATCTAGCGGCAAAAGGCGTGCCTTTCCGTGAGGCATACAACTTAGTTGGCAAGGTAGTGAAGACTTCTTTGTCCGCAGGAAAGCTGCTGAAAGATTTGAGTCTAGAAGAATGGCAGGCGCTGCATCCGAAGTTTGAAGCGGATATCTACGATGCGATCGCCCCAGCCCAAGTCGTCTCAGCCCGCAACAGCGCAGGCGGCACCGGCTTCGAGCAAGTCAGAATTGCCCTTGAGCGGGCCAAGTCACTTTTGCCGTAGCCGCAGACAATCTGTCAACAGGCAAGCGCATTTGAGCTACTGATAAGCGGGCAGACTAGAATAGTTTTACGACTAAGTGAGCTGAATCGACATGAGCAGTCCGCAATCTAGCCGAGAGCCTACTATCACGGATGTTCTTGATCGAATAGACCAACTGACACAGGCCCTTACATCAACCAGAGAGGAGCTAACTCACGAGATAGCACAAGCAAGGAGTGAGCTAAGTCAGACAAAGGGACAGTTGACTAGTGAGTTAAGCCAGACAAAGGAAGAGCTGGGTCAGCGGCAGAAATGGCAGGACAAGGCGATTGAGCAAACTGATAAATGGCAAGATCGGACTTGGGACGTGATTAAGTGGGTAGGCGGTTTGTCGGCAGGACTTTCGATCAGTGCGGCGATCGCAATCCTCGGCCTAGCCATCAGAGCAGCCATCAAATAAAGCAATCATCTGCCCGACACAGCGACCCATCTTCCATCTGCGTTCAGCGACTTTGAAAGCGCGACCAGCACAGAAACTAATTTAGTTCCAACTTGACCTGATGAAACTTCCGACGGTCGATTCTCTTGAATGCATTTCACAAAATGATCGCAGACGTTCTTGAGGGGTTCGGCAGGCGATAGGTCAACTGACTTCGTCTCCAATCCCTGTGGAATAAACCAGCCGTCTTTCTGGTCAAAATCACCGCATTGTTGAACCAGCGGCGTCTCTCTATTCATTTCGTCGAAAATGAGAGTGCCCCGATCACAGACGACCGCGAGTCGTCTTTGCTTATCAGGATTTGCCCAACACAGATGAATCGTCGCCTGGAATCCGTTGGGATACAGCAGCTTGCACCAGACAACATCCGCAAGCCCATTCGGCGATAGCTGCGTAGTCACCTGCGGCTGTAGCCAGCTATCGCCCTGTGCTTGCACTCGCACCGGACTCTCCCCTAGCCAGTGATTAAAAATCGAAATATCGTGAATCGCCAAATCCCAAAGCGCGTCAACATCCCGACGGACAGGGCCAGGGTGAGTGCGAGTCGCATAGCCGTAGCGTGGCTTACCTAAGGAAGAAAGCGCAGCTTTACCAGCAGTGACGGCGCTGTGGAAGAGGTAAGTATGGTCAATAACGAGCTGACGATTTTGCTGAGTAGTGAGGTTACAGAGCGATTGAGCGCTAGCAACATCCAAGGTAAGGGGCTTTTCGGCGAGGACGTGCAGATTGCGTTTGAGAGCGGTTTCTATCAGCTTGTAGTGGGTGGCGGCTGGGGTGGCGATCGCACATCCCATCACCCCTTCTAGCGCGATCGCCGCCTCCCAATCACTCATCACCTTTACCGAAGTCCCGCTCAGCTCATCTACCAGAGTCGCTAGCCGAGCCTCAGAAGCCTCCACCACCGCCCGCAGCCGAATCTGCGGATGATGCAAAAAATTACGCAGCAGATGGCTGCCCCAGCGCCCAGCCCCCAATAGCACCAAGTCAACCGGGTCTGTACTGGTCACTATCTGCGTCATCATCCGTTCACTCTCGGCTTAGCTTTTCTAAGCCCAAGATGCCCGACTGAATGTATCAATCAGCCTTGTCTGAATCAGCGTCGGCTCAATCAGCTTTATCAATCATCTGCTTGAGCGCGTCAAACGCAATTCTAGCCGCCGCCTGCTCAGCCATCTTCATCGAGCGGCCTTTGCCAGTGCCCCACAGCTTGCCCTGAAACCACACCTCCGCCTGAAAACGCTCTTCGTCCCCATGTACCTGACTGATCTCGCTTACTTTATAGGTGGGTAGTGACTTGTGATTAGACTGGGTGAGTTCTTGCAGAGCGGCCTTGTAGTTTTGCTTGGCAGGATCAGTGCGCAAGGACTCGGTGAGCTGCTCGAAGTGAGGATCTAGCCACGGGCGAATCAGGCTAAGGTTGCCAGCACTAAGATACAGGGTTCCTAAGATAGCCTCGAAGGTGTCGGCCAGTCGGGAATCGGTGCCTGCTTTGTCGCCTGCTGCGCTTTTGGATAGGACTAGGTAGCGCTGGAGGTGATAGTGCTTGGCCAGGGTAGCGAGGGTGCGATCGCTGACAATTTGCGATCGCACCGCCGACATATCTCCCACCGCCATCTGCGGATAGCGCTCCATCAAAAACTCCGCCGCCGCCAGCCGCAGCGCCGCATCCCCCAGAAACTCTAGCTTCTCGTTATTTCTATCCGCCGAGCTAGAGATGTCTATAAAAGCTAGCTGCAACAGGTCAGGTCGAACAGCCGATGCCTCTATTCCTAGAGCAGCCAACAATTCTTCTACAGCAGTTTGGTTTTCAGCCATCAACGTATCGAAAAAAGAATCTAGAGCTGGACCTAAGCCGGGTTCTGTTCTCGAACTAGGCAGTCAAGCCGCCCTGTCGAGGTGGTTATCTATCTGGGACGCCTGTTACCAGACGCCTCTAGCGGCACACTCAAAGCGGAGCCGGTAAAAAGTCAACCGTCGCTCCTTCGGCCTTGCACCCAACCGGGGTTTACCTGGCCAGCACCTCTCGATACTGCCGGTGCGCTCTTACCGCACCCTTGCACCCTTACCTGTGAAAGTCACCTTTCCATCGGCGGTATGTTTCTGTGGCACTCTCCTCACGGTCACCCGCACTGGGCGTTACCCAGCAAGTTTGACTTTTTGGGAGCCCGGACTTTCCTCAGGGCAAAGCGCAAAGTAAACTCTACCCCTCACCCCGCAACCACTGAGCCAACTCTAGACAGTACAGTGTATCGCCATTGACCTAGCCTTTGTAAGCAAAATTCTGTGAGTGATCCTATCAGCAACCTCTAACGCTTATAGTCTTTCGGCCTACCCCAAAACCAGCCACGCAGACGCTGGCCGTCCTGTCCTGTCCTCCTCATCAGCCATCGCAAAGGCGGCAGTGCAATCTTATCGGGTTTGATCTCTAGCTCGAAGCCAAAGGGCACTAGCAGATTGATCATGTCGCTGTTCTGGGCGTTCACCCGCTTCATTCCTACTGTCAAGTCCAGGTTGTACAGCGGTTCTACATTCTTACTGTCTTTGGTGGGATCGGTCATCTTCGACATTGCTAAGCGCTCTTCTAAATTGATCAGCGGCTTACCTAGCTCCATCCGATCAGTCTCAGGGTTGTAGGCATAGTTCTTTTCGACGGTGATGTTTGAAGTGACTGTTTGGCCTGGATTGACCACGCTGTAAATCTGCGGCTGAGAAAGGTCTCTAGGCATATTCGGTATGCTCCGAACCACTCGATTTCCCTGCCCAAACATATCTATAGAGCTATGGTCCCAGTTTAGATAGACCTGCATATTAGATGTGTTGTTATAAACCGCAACAGATAGATATGGCAGCGGCTTAATTGGCTGCTCACCAGTGGGCCTCACCCAGATATCGATCTTTGGCTGGAGGATGTATGGAATTGCGGCTTCATCGATCTTTAGTGCTTTCATAGCGAGTATCTGGCCTGGATCGATGCTAGACATCGTTGGGGGATCGCCGAGCAGTAAACGCAGCACCGGAAACTTGACCTTGCTGTCTTTGATCCCAACCTCCTCAGCGACTGCTTTGACTTTCGGGCGGCGATCGCCCGTTTGCAGTGAGAGCTGTGCTTCGGTTTGCTCAACCAAAAATGTCTTGTCCAAATTGATAATGACCTTATCTTCTAGCTTGTTTTCTAGAGATAGCGCCATTTGGTACAGGACATAGACCACGACCAAAAAATATACGGTTAGAAGAAACGCATCCATAACAGCTGTAAGAGTTTCCTACTAAGAGTTTGCCAGAGGAGTTTGCCAGAGGAGTTTGCCAGAGGAGTTTGCCAGCCAAAGACGTCAGTAGGTCTTCAGTAAATTGCCATTAAGCTTACACCGAACTCTTGTCAGAGCGTCTCAATTTTAGATTTAATAATGGCTCCACTACCCACAAGAGACCTCTGTAGAAGATGCCTTTTTATCATCTGGTCGTTGAACGCTAATGTTTTTTCAGCGTATTTTGTTGAATGTCCTAGATCGTTAAGGTGTGGTTAATACTCCATCTCTGAAGGAATAGTTTGTTCTAAGATTAAAGTATTCAAAACACATAGATAGATAGCTATTCGGCACCTTTTTCCTAATAGCTTCTGAACTTTATTTGATAAGAGCGACTGCGTAGATAAAGCAGGATTCTGCCTTTTAATAGATGGTTTGCTTCTCGAAAAAGTTTAATCTAGTGATGTCGACGAATACTGAAATGCATAAGAAAAAAGTACATTCATCGATATATTTTCAGTGGCGAGAAAAATAAGAGTTGGCGTTTTCCTGGCAATAGCTGTCTCTTAACGCATCAAAAGGAGACTAAAAGAATGAAAAAAGTTATTGGTTCACTGCTCAACCAAAGTTTTGATAAAAGCGCTGACAAGGGTCACAAGCTAAATCGTGGTTTCAGACAGCTAGCAACCTACTCTGCGGCTGTGATGTTGGGCGTAGCTGGCGTGATGACAGAGGCGATGACGCTATCTGCTCGGCGTGTAGAGGCGGCTAATGTCGCCGATGTTGCTCAGTTAATAGAGACAGGAATTTGCAAAGGCTGTGATTTGACAGGAGCAAACCTGGCGAACGAACACCTGATTGGCGCTGACCTGCGAGAGGCGGATCTAACTGATGCGGTTCTTTCTGGTGCCAATCTAGAAGGCGCTGATCTAACGGGCGCAACTCTTGTTAATACTGATCTAAGCGGGGCTTTTTTGACTAATGCTCTGTTGGATGAGGCGTTGATTAGTAACGTTGATCTCTCTAACTCAACGCTCATCTATACAAGTCTAGAAAATGCTGACGTGAGCAACGTTGATCTACTGAATGCGGAAGTTGTAAATACGCCAATCAGCATTGGCGGAAGCTACGATCAGTAGCGTTGCCTCATGACGGTACTTGGTCTCTTGCTCGCTTGTGGCAACTGATTTACTGTTGCCTTCATGGCGGCTCTATCCTACGACTAATACTTCTGTAATTTTGCCGCGTTTGCTGGCTTTGGAATTGATTGAGCGAGCAGCGGCGATGGTCTGAGTATCGAAATCTGCGTAAAGCTCTCGAATGAAGGGGCAGTCAGAGTTTGAAGCCAGGACCTGTACGTTCTGGCTGACTAGCTGCCTGATGATGTTGCGAAGTGTAGTTTGTGATTCGGCGGCGAAGCGGTACTGGCTGTAGGCAGTGAATTTGCTGGTTTCGCTGAGCGGATGATAGGGCGGATCGAAGTAGACAAAGTCCTGAGCGCTTTTGGCCTGCTGGGTAATTGTGGTAAATGGTTTTTCTGAGATATCAGCGATTTGTAGCGCGACGGAAGCGGCCTGTAGCAGGCTGGGCGCGCAGATCTTTGGATTCTTGTAGCGACCGATGGGGACGTTGAACTGTCCTTTTGAATTTTCTCGGTATAGGCCGTTGTAGCAAGTTTTGTTTAGATAGATAAAACGAGCGGCGCGGGCAACGGGCTCGGTTTCCAAGGTGGCACGGACCCGGTAGTAGTAGGGTTCGCTGTGCTGCTGCTGGTGAATGGACAGGCGGTCGATGAGAGGGGGGAGGCGATCGCGCACACATTGATAAACATTCACCAGCTCAGGATTAAGATCGCTGAGATACGCCCGTTTCCCTTGCGCCTGTAGCTGTGGCGCTAGATAGAAAAACAGCGCGCCACCGCCTAAGAAAGGCTCATGATATCGCTGAAAGTCTGTAGGCAAAAAAGGCTGATACTGTTCTATCAATCTAGACTTGCCACCTGCCCACTTCAAGAAAGGACGCGCTGCCGCGACTAGTCCAAGCGGCTGGCGGTCAGTGTCTTGGTTTCTATCTTGGGCGGCGGTAGGCGTCATACGAGCAATAGGGTCATGCAACAGCAGGAATAATACTTGCGGTAGGATGATGAGTGGTAACCACTGTCCCCTTACCCTTTCGCGACCATGCAAGAGTTCATTGATAATATATCGCGCTACCCTCGCTATCTAATTAGCGTATCACTGGGCATCTTTTACAATGCGATCGCGCCTCTGGTCCCTCTGCTTAAACGGCCTTCGACTGCGATCGCTCTAATCAGCGCAGCCACTGCCTTTTTCATCGGCCTTAGCTTCACTCTTAGAGCAATGCTAGGTCTGACGTAGCTTCTAGCTTTACCTTCCAAATTCCCTTAGCTATTTTCAATTCAACATGGCAACTAGTAGACGAGTCGCAAAGGTCTCAGCCTCTATCAAACGTGAAGTCAGCCAGATGCTGCTAAACGATATCAAAGATGACCGCGTTGGTGCAGGCATGGTCAGTATTACCGACGTAGACGTCGCCGGAGACTTGCAGCATGCCAAGATCTTTGTCAGCGTTTACGGCACAGACGAAGCCAAAGCCGAGACGATGGCAGGCCTAAAAGCGGCTGAAGGCTACGTGCGCAGGCAGCTAGGCCAAAGGATGAAACTGCGCCGGACGCCAGAAGTCACCTTCAAAGAAGACCGCTCTTTTGATCTAGCGACTAACGTGCTCAATGTGCTCAACCAGATCAGCGCCGAGCGCAAAGCTGGAGACTCAATTGATGCTCAAGATCTGGGCGACACCGAGACTTTGTAGGCGCTGATACCAACTCCGAGTTCGACTATTCCGATTCACGTGACAAACCGTATGGGCGTTGCATGGAATGATAGGTGTTGCCTGCTACAAGACATCGGTTGGAACGATAATCGCGGACCGATTGCAGGCGTCGAACTAACCCACTGTTAAGGATATCAGCGCTTTCCATAACCAGAAGCTACTCCCAACTAACAGATAGCTTCATTATCATTTTCTCTCTTGGAGAAATTCACCCTACCTCTTGAGAGGAGTGCCCAAAGGGCTGGGGTGGGTCTCGGTGATGAGCTAAACAGGTACCTATCAGCACTTGCCTGTTTGTTATCGCCGATCAGCAGCCTTTTCTAAGGCTTAATTACATACTCTGACTCTATCGGCTCTACTACGCCTTCTCTGACCAGTGCCTGATAGATCAATGCAGAAAGTTCAGCTCTCGTAGTTGGCTCAGAAGGCTTGAGCTGAGCCGGATCTGGGTAGTTGACGACTAGGCTACCGGCAGTCGCTGCCGCCATCTTCTCGTTTGCCCACTGAGGAATAGCGTTGGCATCCGTGTAGCGAGACAGCGCCGCTTGAATATTTTGAGGCGTTTCAATGCCTAGTCCGGTAACCAGCGTCGTCAGCGCCTGGGTGCGAGTAACTGGCAAGTTAGGCTGGAAGGTATCGTTTGGGAAACCGGTCATAAAGCCGCCTCTAACGACTTCTCCGATTGACTCTCTCGCCCAGTAGTCAGCTTCTACATCAGAAAACTCCAGCGATTCCTTATCAGCCGTCAGATCGAAGGTACGAGAAACGATATTGGCAGTTTGAGCGCGAGTAACTGGTTGATCGGGTCTGAAGGTACCGTCGTCGTAGCCGGAAATTAATCCTCGGCTACTCAATGCGTCTATGTAGGGTTCTGCCCAGTAGCCTTCGGGGACATCATTAAACACAATTGCTTCTTGAGGCTCTGCGCTAGCTGCTTTTGAAGCCGTTACCGGAGGAATGACTTCGGAGGCCTGCTGCTCTACGCCCGCTTCAGTCGCGACTGCACTATCGGGCGTCGCTGCTACACCTGCTGCTGCCGCACCTGCGCCAACCGCGTTCAAGGGCGACCGCTGAGCCCGCTCTCTTCTAACCGCAGCTCTAGCGATTAGCTCTTCTCTAGCCGTCATATTGTCGAAATCTACATCATCATCATCAGTAGAGCGCTCACGGGGGGCGATCGCCGGAGCATTTGCTCTCAGTCTCGCAGCAGCGGTGTCTGGCTCAAGCTCATCTAGGGGGGTTATCGCTTCAGGCGCACTCGCAACCGGGCTAGATAAATCCAAGTCGCTAAATATTGACATATTGCCGCGAGTCAGGCCCCACACCACGACGCTGCCCAAAGATAAGAAAGCGATCAGCACGGCCACCATTTCATCAAATCCTAGCGGACGAGACGTCCCTGTAGGCGTTGGCGTCGAGTTTGGGCCTTCAGGGCGGTTGGGATCGTTAGGCGGTTGGGAGGGGGATTGAGTCACGGAAATGCTCGCTTTTAATTAAAGTTGGAGTGATAGGCAAGAGACTGCCTGGTCGGGTTCAGCTTGCTTTCTTGAACTTTCTATCTACTAGAACTTTCTATCTGAGAGAAGCGAAGCAGATGTCTTAACTCACAAAAATAGAGCATTTCGGGATAAAGATCAGCATTCGCATCAAATTAGTTTCACTATTAGTTACTGACCTTGCTGGCTCAATTCCCCAGACGTACGCCTAGACACTAGCGGCAAAGCGGATCTTTAGGTAGTCGTCTTCCATCTTGGCACCAGAAGGGTTCAGCGCTGCTAGCGCCTGCGGCAAGACCAAATTGCGACGGTGATTGCCAATGCGGATATTGAGTTCATCGGCAGTCTTGCTCAGCTCTACTTGGTCCTTTGGAATACCAGGCAGGTAAACTTCCAGGCTGTAGTTAGCGTCTTCTTGAACCACTCTCAACGTAGTCTCTTTGTAGTAGACCTGCGCTGGGTCTTCATCGCCGTACAGGGTCTCTTTCAGACGATTTAGCGCCTCCATCCCGCACATCTCCTCAGAATAGAGTGGTACTTCCTTTACAGGCAGGGGATGGAAGTTGTCATGAATTTGGCGTTTGTACTTTGTCTGCTGGTCTTTCCATCGCTGAAAGAACGGATCGCTGACGGTCTCTGGGATGATGCGGTTAGCTACCACCATGTCTGTCCCGACGTTATATAAGCTTAGGTAGGCATGGGCTCGCAACGACTCTTTGATCACCATCTTCTCTGGGTTGGTGACCAGCCTCACAGAAGTGATTGTCGGATCAGCCAAAATCTTTTCTAGCGCCTCTAGCTGCTCGTAGAATTCGTAGGGTGCGTCCATTACCTCTTTGGTTGGTAATGAGAAGCCAGCAACCGGACGAAAAAAGGGTTCCACCAGCGGACGTAAGGCGGTAGATACCGCCTGAAATGGCTTGTAGAGTTTGCGCATATACCAGCCTGCTACTTCCGGCAGACTCAGCAGCCGCAAAGCAGTTCCGGTAGGGGCGGAATCAATAATCAATACGTCAAATTCTTTCTCGTCATAGTGACGCTTCATTCGCACCAGGCTAAAGATCTCGTCCATCCCCGGTAGAATGGCCAGCTCTTCGGCTTCGATACCTTCTAATCCTCTGGCCTGTAATACCTGAGTGATGTAGCGTTTGACCGCGCCCCAGTTGCCTTCTAGCTCTCTAAGTGCGTCTAGCTCTGCGCCCCAAAGATTGGGCTGAATCTCTTTGGGATCGTGACTGAGTTCAGTATCGAAACTGTCTGCTAGGGAATGGGCCGGGTCGGTGCTGAGCACTAAAGTTTTGTAGCCAACTTCAGCGCAGCGTAGGCCGGTTGCCGCTGCAACGGAGGTTTTGCCAACTCCGCCTTTTCCTGTCATCAAAAGTACGCGCATAGCAAACTGGCCTGTAATTAAGAAAGTTAACGTTCCTTTACTTTAGCGAGTTTTGTAGGGCTATTTGCAGTTTCCAGCTATTTCCTCAGAGATATCTGTTGGGGGAACAGGTCTGTTGATCTGTCACTGGCTGACGTTCAGATACTGCAAGATACCCGCTGTAATACCATCGGCAATCGTGTTGACCGCTTGCGGGTTTCTAAAGCGAGCAGCATCCTGGCTACCGGTTACAAAGCCAGTTTCAACGAGGACCGCTGGCATAGAGGTATTGACTAGGACATAGAAGCGGGCACGGCGAACACCGCGATCGCGCAAATCAGTCCGCTGTAAAATATTGTTCTGGATTGTCTGCGCTAGGCGAAAACCAGAGGAATAGTAGTAAGTCTCTAATCCATTCACATCCGGGCGACTCATGCTGATGGCATTGGAGTGAATGCTGACAAAGATATCCGCATCGGCGCGTTCGGCAATATTCACTCTAGGCTGAAGGTCAAGCTCTCTGTCGTCTGAACGGGTCATCACCGCATTGATACCCGCCGCTTGCAAAGAAGCCTGTATGCGCCTAGAGACTGTGATGTTGATATCTTTCTCTCTGAGTCCGCCAATACCGACCGCGCCCGGATCACGGCCCCCATGGCCCGGATCGATGACGACGGTGAGCTGGCCTTGTCTAGCGCGTGGAATATTGTTAGAAGGGTTTGTGCTCGCGGGTGGAACGCTGGCGACTGGCGCAGATACTTCGATAATGCGAGCAGGGAGACGAGCGGCAGATAGACGGCGCTGTAGCTGCTCGGCGCGATCGCGTTCTCGAAATCTGCCAGCCTGAATTACCGACTCACCGTTAACCCGTGTGCGAAACGCGCCAGATTCGATCTCGTTGACGCGATCACGCGTATTCGATCCGCTCTCTGGCACCACCACCTGATAAAACACCGCTGAACTTGGCGAAGCAGCGGGCGTCGAGACAGCGGGTACGGCTGATCCTTCAGATTCTATGACTCGGCTAGTCAACCCCGCGCTAGAAAGCTGAGCCACTAGCTGATCGGCCCTAGATCGCTCTTGAAACAGGCCCGCCTGAATCACCCGATCACCATCTAAAGTTGTTGCAAAAGCATCGGACGCAACTTGTCGCACTCGCAGCCGCACCAGCGCCGAATCACTAGGGACAATCACCTTGTAGATAGAATTAGAAGCACCTGGGCTTGGCGTGGAAGGGCGTGGCGTAGCAGGAACACCTACCGAACCAGGTGCTGGTAGAGAGCCGCCGCTCAAAATGGGCGGACCGGAAGGAGATGGCGTAGAAGGCACAGGCGTGGAGAAGGTGCAGGCGTAGAGGGGCGCGACGGCGCTCTATTTTGGGCTTGGGCGACCACAGTATCTAAATCTTGTGAGTTCGACAGGTAGATATGGCTTTGGTCCTGGCCGTTGAGCGTCCGGCTAGAAAATTGCCAGCCTGGATCTAATTCGAGCTTGACAAAATCATTAGCAACGCCGCTGCTGCGCCCAATTTCTAGAACAGGTAGATCGCCGCCGC
>CAWISM010000003.1:0-227967 GCA_963838725.1 uncultured cyanobacterium
CGCGCTGC
This sequence comes from uncultured cyanobacterium, assembly GCA_963838725.1. Classification (GTDB taxonomy): domain Bacteria; phylum Cyanobacteriota; class Cyanobacteriia; order Phormidesmidales; family Phormidesmidaceae; genus Phormidesmis. Next base: position 9 of record CAWISM010000003.1, read on the forward strand.
CACCATCTTTTGCTGCACACCAAAGTACAGCTCATCCGCATTGTCTAAATCTCTGCTGCGACCGTGACTCTGCGCTTCTAGATCGCTCACCTGCTGGTTCAAAAACGCGCAGGCATCTTTTACATAGTGAATATAGGACGTGTCAACACCGCACTCACTGCACCGCTCTTTTGCCGGTTTAGCCGCGCCGGGCTTAAGAGGTCTTGCTTTACTGTGTGGCCGAGAAGAAAGATCAGCTGCCGGAAGATTGGCTGAAGTCATATATAGAAGAGCGTTGCTTGAAGCAATATAACCGTGAATTAACCTATGATCACGATACCGCAACACTGATCTCAATGGTCCTACCTCACCCTTTCGTAACCTTTTGCTGCGATCGCCAGCCAGATTCCCAGTTCATCATTCCTCGTTCATCCTTTAGACTTCTCTTCCATGCCCGAAGGCCCAGAAATCCGCATCGCCGCCGACAAAATTCAGCGTGCCATCCGCCCCCGTCCCACCACCGAAGTCTTCTTTGCCTTCGATCATCTCAAGCCTTTCGAGTCTGATCTAGCTGGCTGTCTGGTTACTGAGGTAGAGACACGTGGCAAAGCAATGCTGACCCATTTTGACAATGGCCTTAGCGTCTATACCCACAATCAGCTCTACGGCAAATGGATGGTACGCAAAGCCTACGATTTTCCTGAAACCAATCGTCAGCTTCGATTTGCCATTCACAATGAAAAAAATCGGCTCTACTCTACAGCGCCTCAGATATACAGATCCTAAGTAGCCGATCAGAAATAGAAAACCACCCTTTTATTAGTAAGCTTGGACCGGATGTACTCAGCAAAGGATTGCAGCCCGAAGCGCTACAGGCTCTACTGCGCTCCAAAAAGCACCATCGTCGTCGCTTCTCAACGCTCTACCTAGACCAGCATTTCCTCGCTGGAATTGGTAACTATCTACGCAGCGAAATCCTATTTGTCGCTAGGCTCAATCCCTATCTGCGCCCGATAGACTGCACAGATGAGCAGCTGCACACCCTGGCGGCTGCTTCTATCTCTATCTCGTATCAGTCCTATAAGTACAAGGGCGTTACCAACGATCTTGATCGGGCAAATCAGCTGAAAGCGAAGGGGCTACGCTACCGCGACTATCGCTACTGGGTGTTTGGCCGAGTCGACCAGCCCTGCTATATCTGTGCAACACCCATTGTCAAAGAGATGGTAAGTAGTCGCCGGATTTACTACTGTCCTAGCTGTCAGCCATCACCGATTTAATTGTCCTCTATCTCGAATCTCAGCACCAAGTAGTTAAACCAGACTAGGTGGACAGTAGCCCAGCCCCTGAACAAACATCGACCGAAACTCTGTCAGTTCAATCGGTTTAAGTTCGCCATGAGACACCACTACGACATGGTGGCGCTTCATCACCTCAGCGGGGCTAGCACCCGCGTCTAGGCTATCTAAGGCGCTAGCCAATCTGGGTGTAAGACTAAAAGGTGTGCCGTTTTCGTTTAAGAAGGCTAGAAAATCTTGATGTTGGCAAGGACGAAGCGCCTCTTTTAGCCTTACTCTGACAATCCATCTATCGACTAAGTAAATTACCGTAGCTGACTCCAAACAGATAGATTCCTGCCTAGCAAGGTGGGTTAAGAGTCGAAGTGCCAGGCTAGTGTTTGCGAAGTAGTAGATATATTGCATGATCCCAGAGACCGCTACACCTTCTAGGATAAGGTCCAAATCTGTATAAATCAAAAAGATTCAGCTCACTGGCAACAATTCTATGAATGAAAAATGCTGCATTGAACCACTCCTAGGCTGTACAAGCGTAGGCGTCGTTAGCGTGAATATTTTTGCCGCAGGAGAAAAGGGACAGCTCAGAACTGTACAGTTGGGAAGGTGACCACCCCTTGGGATATATCAAAAAACGCCGATGTTAGTATTTGCACTAATGGCTTCTACCTGTCTTCTGGCACCTTTTTATAGAAACAATGCAAATCGTTCGGCTGAAGTATTATTTTTCGCTTGTCACCCTGGCAGCGTTGCTAGTAATTTCCGCTTCGACAGTCCCTACTGTTGGAGCATCAGAGGCTGAAGCTACTAAAGCATCAGCTCAGAAAGCATCGACCCAGCAGGCATCAGTGCGGAATAAGACTGAGTCGCTACAGGGTGAATTGATTGAGACGACGGTTGACTGCGATGGCGATGGTATCGACAGCGAGTCTCGGATTGATTTTGATGGCGATGGGATCTCAGATGAGTGCGTGCGCGGCGCGGGCGATATTCCTGAACCGCCTTTTGTGCAAAGCTACACGCCGACTAGTGAAGCGTTTTATAGCCAATTGCCGACAGTTGGCTGGAGTGCTCAGTATCAGTGCGGTGATGATTTGTACAAAGTCACATTGAGCCGACCAGCAGCCGATGAGATTGTCTACAGCTCTCAGGGTCTGACGCTGACTAGTGATATTATCTATGACGATTTGGACCCCAATTTGAACGTGCCGCTGATTATTCAAGAGCCTGAGCGCGGCATTCGCTACAGCTTTACGCAGGCACAGGGGAATGAGTTTTATGAATACGCCATTACTGACTACAGCGGCGATGTCGGTCTGTATATTTACCAGACTGGGGAGCAGATTTTGGCAGCGCCTTGTACAGCCGTTGACGCTCAAGCAATTGTCGGCAAATAGCGCCTTAGCGAGTGACTAGCCACAGCACCGTCGGTAGGGTCGCGAAGCTCAATACAGTGGATAGGACAATCGTTCTGGCTACACGTACGGTGTCGCCACCAAACTCCGTCACCCAGATTAGGGTGTTGACGGCGACAGGCATGGATGCTTGCATGACCAGCACAGCCAAATCTAATTCTTTTAGCCCTAGCGTCAAGCCGATTGGTGCAGGCGCTGATTGGCGAAACGATCAGACGAAGGGCGGCTGCTATCAGTTCATAGCGTCCGATTTGAATGGGGATACGAGATAGCTGAATTCCCAGGTGAGAAGGGCAATCGGAATAGCGGCGTCGGCCATCAGTACCAGGGCCCGGTCAATGGCTACAGGGACTTGCCAGACTAGAGCCTGTAGAGCGATCCCTGCTAGGGTGGCCCAGAAAACTGGCAGACTGAAGGTGATTTTGGTCGCTCTGATGCCTTTGCCTTTTAGAAAGATCGGGCCGACACTAGCGATGAAGATGGCTGAGGCGATTAGATAGACGATTGCTCGTTCAAGCGCGGCTTCGCCAAGGGCAAACAGGATGAAGGGAAGCCCGATATTGCCCGTGTTGGCTAGCAAGGTGGTGGCTACTAGGCTCTTTTGGGTGTCGGCAGGGAGCTGGAGCTGTTTGGACAGGGCGATCGCAACCCCATACAGCACAGCGCAGTTCAGCAAAAAGCCCGCCGCAATCTTGATGATGATCCCCAGCTCAAGGCTGCTGCCGTATACACCCGTTAGGACCAGCGCCGGGAGCAGCACATAGATATTGAGCCTAGTCAGTGTCCGAATATCGAGAGAGAAGACCCGGCCTACCCAAACTCCGCAGAGTGCCACTATCGCAATCGGTAGCACCGCAGAAATTATGACGCTCAAAAGACTAGCTCCAAATCATCTGTTTTCATTTCTGGCTAGTCCCTTGTGCTCAAACACCCTTATGCTTAAAGAAGTAGCTAAACATACATTTACCTTGTCAGCCATGTCTTCTGCCCCTACGCCTGAGCAAATTCAACCCATGCTCAACTCAGAGAACTTTGGCGATCGCATCAAAGGTATCAACCTGCTACGCAACATCGATCCGGCTACCGCCTTTCATCTAATCCAGCCGCTCTGTCAAGATAGCAACACCCGAGTTCGCTACGCCGCCGTCAGCCAAGTTTCTACTCTAGGAAAGCAAGATCTCAGCGTTGCCCTTAACCTGCTCAAAACCGCTTTGGCCGATCCTGAGCCCGACGTACAGGCCGCTGCTGCCGACTCTATCGGCGCGCTCAAACTCACCGAAGCGTTTAGCGACTTAGAGTCGCTGTACCAGGCCACGCCAGAATGGCTAGTGCAGATGAGCGTGGTTGCCTGTCTGGGTGAAATGGGCGATCCCCGTGCGTTTGACCTGCTTCAAACTGCGCTGAGTGAAGGAAATTCTCTCGTTTCAGTATCTGCGATGGGCGCACTCGGTGAGCTGAAAGATGAGCGCGCCATTCCCCTTTTGCTGCCTTACGTCGATAGCGATGACTGGCAGCTCCGTCATCGCCTAGCCCAGGCGTTAGGTCATTTTTCTCAAAATTCAGACGTCCGGCAGGCGCTAACGACACTTTCGAGCGATAAATCAGACCTAGTATCAGAGACTGCTAAAAGTCATCTGAGCGCCAAGTAAGCGATTCTTAAAGCAGAAAGAACGGAAGTTTTTCTTCGTTGAGTTTGTTCCTTCACGCGTGAATCTTCAACAAAAAATCTGTGAGTATACTTACATTTCACTATCCGGACAAGTTCACGAATCGTCAAAGTGGATACGCATACGTAGCTTCGATTTTTAGATAAAGAACATTTTTGGTTAAGTGTTTGCACTGACTAGAAAGTGGTTTTACTTTGACCTTCGCCTGGGTCTATATTCACTCTGTGTTCGCTCTAATTGTTGAATCTTCGATACCTGTAAAAGCCTGTATCCACGATATATCAATGGATGAAAAGAATTTTTACATCACTATTTTTAGGTCTTAAATAGATTGTTTTGGTACGCCAAGTCTGTTTATGACTAAGGGATAACACAGGCATATCATTCGCTAAAAACCTGTTTTCTTAGACGGTGTTATCAAGTATTACTGAGTCAATATATTTACTACGCTCTGGCTATCTAGCTGATTCTTCTGATAGACTAATACCATATCAAAAATTATCAAATTAAAATTTTCGCTTTTAAGAAAACTTCTGAAAACTTCGATGAATTGTATTCAAAAATACAGTCATTATCGATACAAGACGGTTGTGCAGAAACTGTACAGAAAAAGTAGACATTTTCGGCTAGTCTGACCGTCTCAATGCAATTGCTAAGCTTGTAGGAGAGTTGCTTCAGTGCGCTACACTGCACCATCTTCTAGTAAAAACGTCAATGAACGGTCTGAGAATGCTCAAAACTTGGCTCCTAACGCTATAAAGCGGTGGGATAGCCTTAGTTTCTCTTCGACCCTTTACCTTCGGCCCATCCTAGATGCGCTACTTGCGCCGACGCCGGGACTGCTGCACGACGAGCTGAGGCTAGGTCTGCAAGAGGCCCTAGTGAACGCTGCCAAACATGGCAACCAGCTAGATCCCCAAAAGGTTGTCTCAGTTCGCTATGCCAAAGCGGATGGCTACTACTGGTGGGTTGTCTCCGACCAAGGTAAAGGCTTTGAAAGGCCCCAGGCATGCCCTTGTCCTGCTGGAGATAGCTACCTGCTAGAGACTCAAAAAGATATTCAGATGGTTAGCGAGTGCGGCCGAGGGCTGTACATTTTGCATCAGGTGTTTGATCAGGTGTGCTGGAGCGAAGACGGCAAAGAGATTCAGCTAGCCAAGCAGATCAAACCGTCTTCTCCGTGGCTTGTGATAGTGAACCCTGCGTTCTTTCTAAAGCAAATAGAGCTGTGGTGGCGCAGGTGGTCTATGACTTCTGCACAGAGCTTGTAGCTGTAGAGTCTATAGCTCTAGAGTTCGCCGTCGCCATAGATTTTTCTTTGTGGGTGGGGCAAGGAGGCGCTTTGAGCGTTTTATCTAGCCAGCCGACGGCTTGCTGTAGTCGGGGTAGCGCTTCTTCGGGTTTACCTTTGAGCATGTATACTAAGGCGGCAGCAGCCTGCTCTCTAGCACGAATGTTGCGGTTAGCGCTGAGCTTATGCCAATCATGGTTCGAGATGGCAAGCTTCTCTGCTAGTGCCTGAGCTAGGACTTCGGCGTCAAAAGACTGAAGAACAGCGCGATCCCCGTCAGCGGATGCTTTGTCAGTAGATTGGTTAGGAGGGTGGCTAGCAAGTGTCATCTTTACGGTTTCGTTAATGGCCATCTATCCTTTGCAGCATATATGAAATTATCTAAAAAGGCTTCTACTAGAGCGCCTCATTTACCCAGCGATGACGATCTTGCCAGCTTTGAGCAAGATCTAAAGCGAACGGCTGATGATTTTCTGCTGCTGCGCGATCGCTTCTTCGCCATCCGCCGTGCCAAAGCCAAGTATGAAAAGCTCACCACTGCCGACTTGAGCAATCTACCCGCTGAAGAGCTAGCGCAAATGCAAGATCGTATAGAAGCGCTCAAAGTCACTTTAGAAAGCCATCTACTTTCTTGGCGGCAAATGCAAGAGCCTTTCTGGCAGGTGGTCCGCTTCGTGGGTCTAGGCATCGTCATTGGCTGGTTTTTGCATCTATTTCTGGGTGGTTTAATTGGCTAGATTCCTATGAATCAGCTAGGGATCAGCTAGAAATCAGCCAGATAGAACCTATGCAGGCTTGAAGACATAGAATATTTAGGAACAACAGAGCTCCGTACCTTAAGCCTTTCACCTTTCTATGACTACTTCCCAGCGCGTCAAGCATATTCTCAGCTCAGGGCAACCCGGTGAAACCCTGACTATTCAGGGCTGGGTAAGAACGAAGCGCAGCGCCAAGAAATTTACTTTCATAGAAGTCAACGATGGTTCTTCTATGACTGGCTTGCAGGTAATTGCATCCGCAGAGCTGCCAGATTACGACGCTCATATGGAGCGCATCAGTACAGGTGCTTCTGTTCAAATCACTGGCACCTTGAGCGAGTCCCCTGGCAAAGGGCAAAGAGTAGAGCTACAGGCCAGTGAGATAGAGGTCTTTGGCGAATCGGATGGCGAAACTTATCCGCTACAGAAAAAGCGTCACTCTTTTGAGTTTCTGCGTACAATCGGTCATTTGCGCAGCCGCACCAACACGCTAGGCGCGGTTTTCCGGGTGCGAAACGCCTGCGCTACTGCGATTCATGAGTTCTTTTGGCAGCGCGATTTTCTGTGGATGCACACTCCCATATTGACCGCTAGTGACTGTGAGGGGGCGGGCGAGATGTTTACCGTGACCCGCTTTAATCTCGACAGCATTCCAACTGACGCGTCCGGTAAAGCTGACTACGCTCAGGACTTCTTTGGGCGGCCTGCCTATCTCACCGTCAGCGGTCAGCTCGAAGCCGAGATTATGGCGATGGCCTTTGGCAATGTGTATACCTTTGGTCCTACTTTCCGCGCTGAGAACTCTAATACCGCTCGTCACCTGGCCGAGTTCTGGATGGTTGAGCCAGAGATGGCTTTTTGCAATCTAGAAGGCAATATGGACTTGGCTGAAGCTTTCTTGAAGCACGTTTTTAGCTACGTGATGGAACACTGCGCTGACGATATGGAGTTTTTCAATCAGCGCATTGATAAAACCGTCCTCGAAACGGCTGAGAATATTATCAGCAACGATTTTGAGCGCATTAGCTATACAGAGGCGGTTTCTCTGCTGGAGCGGGCGATCGCAAACAAAGATAAAACATTCGAGTTCCCGGTCAAATGGGGCATCGATCTACAGTCCGAGCACGAGCGTTATCTAGCCGAAGAGCTGTTCAAAAAGCCAGTCATCGTCACCGACTATCCCACCGAGATCAAAGCCTTTTATATGCGTCTAAATGACGATGGTAAGACGGTGGCGGCGATGGACGTGTTAGCGCCTCGCATTGGTGAAATCATCGGTGGTGCGCAGAGAGAAGAACGCCTAGAAGTATTAGAGCGCCGAATCGCTGAGGCAGGACTGCCTAAAGAAGACTACTGGTGGTATCTAGATTTACGCCGCTATGGAACGGTTCCGCATGCGGGGTTTGGTCTAGGCTTTGAGCGGCTAGTGCAGTTTATGACCGGCATGGCTAATATCCGCGACGTAATTCCCTTTCCGCGTACGCCGGATAGTTTGGACTTTTAGAGTGGACCTCTAGACGTTGCTGATCGTCTTTAATAGCTGCTTTGCAATGCGATCGCCCGCACCTGCTTCGCCCATACGATGTTTGCCGTTTTCATAAATCTGCTGAAGGCGGACTGGATCATTCATGAGCTTGGCGATCGCACTGCCAACAGCACTGGTCTCTTCCACTATCTGAACAGACGGGCCTAACATTTTTGCCTGAACCGTTGCAAAAGCTTTAGTGAACTGAGGACCGTTACCGGGCAGGGTGACGGCGGGTTTACCTAAGCCAACGAACTGCTCGGTGGCGGTGCCTGCGGTGGCGATCGCGACCTCGGCCTGGTGTAAGCAATCGTTAAATGCGTCAGAGAGCGTCAGAGTAGCGTTCTGATAGCTATAGATCGATTTATTTTGATCGGTGGGTATCCATTCGGGTGGTAGTGCGGAGATTAGCTTTTGCTGGGAGAGGTTGGGGGCGATCGCGCCTATCAAAACCAGTGCTCTATCTGGGAATGCCTTGCTCAACCCTGGCAGACTCGCCACTATCCGAGCCCAATTCTCATAAGCTTCGGGCTGTCGAGAACCTGGCAGCAACAGAACGGTTAACGCTTCTGATGCTTGTGTTTCTAGCACCGTTAAGCGCTTACCGCTAGGCAGAAGGCCATCCATCATAGGATTGCCTAGATACTGAGCGGGGATGCCTCGACTAGACAGATGAGCAGCAGTAAAATCATCTCGAACAAAAACGTTATGGCAGCGGCTCCGAGACATCAGCCAACGTTCCCAAGGCAAATACACTGAGCCAGACCAGCCTTCAAGTCGATTCCATAGCTGGTTTGGTGGGTATTTCCCAGACTCATCTCGTAGCCAGTACTCTGATTTTGCAGTACCGATAAAGCTATAGGTCAAGCCGCTGTAGTAAGCAAAAATTAGCGGGACAATGTCGCCGACTGCGAGGATATGGGCGCTGTTAGCCGGAATGGTTTGCGCCCAGGACCTGATTGTAGAAAGCTGAGAGACGGTTAGCGGTATCAGCCCTCCGCCTATATCTTTAGCGAGCTGCTGAGGATCGCGGTTGAGAAATCCGCCTGATGGAAGTGTCTTTGTCTGAGCAATCGTAGGGATATCGGCTCGATGATATGCACTCCCAGCCCCGCTAATCGGCAGGGCTCGCAGACTGATCGCCGGATTTTGCTGACGGATGGCAGTGAGAATGTGCACGGCAATGACGTCTTCACCGTGGCCATTGCTGATGCACAGCAGATTCATATAAACGAAGGCTCGTGGCAGGTCTAGCTTTTGTACTTATCATAATCAAAGCGATCTACCGAAACTCTGTCTATGCCTTCTATCAACACTACTCTTGACAGCCCGACTTATCTATCGGAGCTAGAAGCTTATCTAGAGAGTCAGGTCGTACCCGTTGCGCAGCGCTTAGATCGCGAACCGGACCAGTTGTTTGCAGCCTTTCTAGCTCTAGGCTCAAAGGGCTGGCTAGCGCCAAAGCTACCGAGCACCGAGCATGGTTTGTCGATTGGTGGCTTGGGGTTAGATAGTAGCGAATATCAAGAATTTCAAAGTGCGATCGCCCGCTGTTCTGGAGCCCTAGCTTTTCTACAAACCCAGCACCAGAGCGCCGCTAGTCTGATCATCAGCGGCGAGAATGAAACGCTCAAGCGTCGCTATTTGCCTGAGATGCCTGCTGGTAGTCGGCGAATCGGGGTCGGTTTTTCCCAGCTGCGCCGTCAGCCTGCGCCTCTGCGAGCGGAAGTAGTGACGGGCGGCTATCGGCTGAATGGTCTAGTGCCGTGGGTGACAGGGGCAGGACTGTTTGATGAATTTGTCGGCGCGGCTGCTTTGCCCGATGGGTCGGCTGTGTTTGGTCTGATGCCGTTGGTGAGTGGTTCAGGCGTGGTGGTGAGTGTGCCGATGCGGCTGGCGGCAATGTCGTCGATGAATACGGTGACGGTAGAAATGCAGGACTGGATTTTGCCCACCGCGCAAGTCGTAGGTTACAAGCCAAAAGGATGGATTGGGGAGCGCGATCGCACCAATCCCCTAAGCCCACTAGGGCTAATCATTGGCTGCGCGCAAGCGGGCATAAACGTGTTGGGACAGTCATTAAATCGGCGGAATATTGACCATGACATTGCTGCGCAGCTTAAGCTCAAGCTGGCTCGATTACAGTCGACTCTACCCCAAGTGGCAGCACTACCCGATAGCGCCTATCCTCAGAAGCTGGCGCTTAGAGCTCAGGCAATTACTCTGATGAATACCTGCACTCAAGCCGCCGTCATTGCCGCTAGCGGCGCGGCCAATTCGCTAGAGCATCCAGCCCAAAGAATCTACGGAGAATCGATGGTCTTTAGCGTAAGTGGGCAGACTACGGATGGTGCGATCGCCACCCTAAATTCCCTAGAGGAAGATTGCCTGATAGACTTGCTTGACGCTCAGATAACTTGACAAATTTTCCTGAACGTATCGACAGAAAGACATAGTTTTCTATCGCTAGAAATGAAGTGATGTAACAGTACTAACGCCGCTGTTAAGAACAATGTTTTAAAGTGTGAGCTACTGTTTTCCTTCTTTGATATGCGGTAAACCTAAAGACAATATAAAGGTTTTTGTATATGGACATCCGTCTTCTACGCCAGTTTTGGTCAATCCTCGAAGCCTCTTCCAACCAGCGGCTAGCCTCGCTAGATGACTCTAGTCTCTCGAAATGGATCGTAGACATTCTCAAAGATGATCCTACTTTCGATCCTGGTAATCTACCGATAGTGAGTCGATATATCCAGACTAGAATCCCTTTGATTCGCGACCTAGCCCAACAGCCATAGAGTTTTAGCTATAGCTGTTCAAACTATTTCCCCTACGTGGCTCGCTTCCTCTATCTATTCTTATGCTGTTTTGGGCAAGACCGCTCAAATGACACATTTGTAATTTACGCTGCTTTAGGATTGAAAACTCACGCCAGCGGTTGTTTTGCACTAGGTTCTACCGATCCTCGACGCTGCTCTACAACAGGACCGTAGCTATAAGTACTGATTATCCTTCTGAAAAAGATGATACTGTTGAGCGCAATTACCGCTTGATAGGTTGTACTAAAGGCGCTGACGGTCTTTTCCTAGAGTTTCTAGACCTGTTTTAAAAGACTCGTGCTGCTATCTACAGCCTAATCAAGCCAGTTGTGTTCCCTTTAATTCGGAAGTGCGTAAGGTTTGATATGAAAAAATGGAGTTTGATGCTCGCGGCGAGCGTGAGCGCACTGACACTAATTAGCTGTGCTGCCCCTGGAGCAGATCCTGATGCTGCTGCTGATGCCGGTGATGATGCAGCAGTAGGCAGTGAAGGTAGCCGTTTACAAACCGTTTTAGATCGCGGTGAGCTGATCTGCGGTGTAGACGGAGGTATTCCTGGCTTTAGCTTTGTAGAAGCCGGAGAGTATTCTGGCCTGGATGTCGATACCTGTAAAGCCGTAGCCGCAGCGCTATTCGACGATCCAGAAGCTGTGGTCTATCGTAACCTCGACTCAACTGAGCGCTTTGAGGCTCTAAAAGGTGGCGAAGTCGATATGCTGGCTCGTAATACTACCTGGACAGTTAGTCGAGATACCTCAGTAGGGATGGAGTTTGCACCGACCACTTTCTACGATGGTCAGGGCATGATGGTGCGCGAGGCTGCGGGTATTGCTGAGCTGACTGATTTTGAAGGTAGATCAATCTGCGTAGAAGCTGGAACCACCACTGAGCTCAACCTTGCTGACCAAATGCGTGAGGCGGGTGTGACCTTTGATCCTCAGACTTTCCAAGACGCGGACGCGGCCTACGCAGCGTACGAAGCCGGTAGCTGTGAAGGAATGACTTCTGATAAGTCTCAGCTAGTTGCTCGTCGCAGTACGCTTAGCAACCCTGATGAGCATGTGCTGCTAGACGTAACGATGTCTAAAGAGCCGCTAGGCCCAGTGACAATTAACAACGATTCTGCCTGGTTTGACACCGTTAAGTGGGTAACCTACGCGCTGATCGAAGGCGAAGAGCTAGGGCTCACTGCTGAGAATATTGAGTCAACGGTTGAATCGACTGAAGATCCAAACATCCTACGATTTGCGGGTGCAGAAGGTACATTGGGTACAGATATGGGGCTGCCCAACGACTTTGCCCTTCGCGCTATTAAGCACGTAGGCAACTACGGTGAAATCTACGAGCGTAACTTGGGCGAGGGGTCGCAGTTTGCACTAGAGCGCGGACAGAACTCGCTGTGGACTGATGGCGGACTGCTCTATTCTCCTCCATTCCGCTAATTCTTTAGCTGGTTGATCAAGAGCGAAAATTCAAACCTGGTTTTAAACTATCGCTCTGATTTTATAGGCGCAGGTAGCCAAAGAAATTTGGTTGCCTGCGCTTGTCTGTTTGTAGAAAAGAATTTGTGGTGGAAAATTAGGCTGAAATGATACGTTTCGTATCGGGCTGAAGTTACTGGTACGAAAGGCTTATGATATCCATACGAATTCTCTTCAAGTGGGCAATGGGTGCATTAGAGATGCGTAAGAGAGAGCGTTTGGATACAAGCGTTTGGATACAAGCGTTTGGATACAAGCGTTTGAATGTGAGCGTTCAGATGCGCGTCACTTAGGAGTGAAGCAATCTGTTTTTGGTAAACAGTGAGACGGAATGGGATGCAGTTTTATTGCATAGTTGCGTTTAAGTTGGGGAAGGTAGGGCTGTTTCTAGATGTCGCTGTTTCTAAATGTCTACGCATCGCTGAACTGAATAAGACTTGTTGATTGGATTAAGGATTATGGCACAACGCTTGGGTAAACCGATTTCTGGTGTGCGATCGCTGCTAAGAGATGAACGTTTCTGGCAGATCGCTTTTCAGGTAATTGTGGCGATCGCGGTGTTTGCCACTTTCTCCTATCTGTTTGGCAACCTTTCTGCGAACCTGCGGCGTCAGGGCACAGAATTTAGCTTTGGCTTTTTGCAAAATCCGGCAGGCTTCGCTATCGGCGAAAATATGCTCGGCTACGAACTTCAAGATTCATACGCAAAGGTGATTCAAGCCGGTATCGTCAACTCGCTTAGACTGATTTTTGTCAGTATCATTACTGCGACAATTGTCGGCATTGCCGCTGGCGTGGCTAGCTTTTCAGACAACTGGCTGCTCTACCAAATTAGCCGAGTCTATGTAGGACTCGTCCGTAACGTGCCGCTGTTGCTACAGCTCCTGTTCTGGTATCTAGCTGTTTTTCTAGCGGTGCCAAACGAGGCAAATCAAATTGTTCTACCTTCGGCTAATACCGTTTGGCTAGTTGCCAACAATAGAAATCTAAGCTTGCCAGGGCCAGGGCTGCCCGGAGAGGTATGGGTGGCGCTGATGCTGTTGGGCTTGGCGCTTTTGCTGCTGGGCCTGCTGTGGAACTCAATCAACAAGTTTCGATATGGCTTATTTGCCGCAGGCATTGCCGGATGGTTAGAGCGTTTAGCCTCAGCGGCGGTGATTGTCGCGGTGCTAGTCGCTGACTATTTCTTGCTATTTAGTAACTCCTCAGACGACATGCTTTTCTTTAAGGGGGCAGTCATTGCACTATTCACTAATCCAGAAGGGCTTTGGATAGTTGCCTTAGCAGTAGCCGCAGTCGCTATCTTCGTGATTTGGAGAATGCGGCTCAAGGCTATGGTAGAAGCTGGTAGCGATGGCAAGCTCTTACAAGGGGTGATGATTGCGATTGCAATAGCCGCGCTGGCTATTCTGTTGTTTGCCTTCAACTGGAACACGCCTCAAATTTCAGAGAGAGGACAGGCGACTGGTGGACTAGAGATGTCGATGAGCTATGTCGGCTCTGTTACTGCCCTGACTTTCTACACGGGCGCGTTCATTGCTGAGATTGTCCGAGCGGGTATTCAATCAGTATCACGCGGACAGTGGGAAGCGGCTCGCTCAGTCGGCCTGAGTAATGACAAGGCGATGCGACTAGTCGTCTTTCCACAGTCTTTACGGGTGCTGATTCCACCGCTCAATAGTGAATTTGCCAACCTTGCCAAGAACTCCAGTCTGGCCTTTGCCGTTGGCTATCCAGAACTCTACAACCTGGCCAACACGACCTTCAACCAGACGGGTAAGCCAATTGAAGTGTTCTTGATGATGATGGCGACCTACCTATCGCTTAACCTACTGATCTCTTTGAATATGAACCAGCTCAACAAAGCGGTGCAGTTTAAAGAGCGCTAGCGTCAGTTCGGCAAACTCAAAGCAAGTTTAAGTAAGTTAAACGAGTAAAGCAGTCCGAACAAGTAAAGCAAGTCAAACAAATAGTGCCAACCACCGATGACCATTAGCTCTAGACCGATAGAACGCGGTGCTCCCAGGGTCCGACAGACGGGCCCCATTGCTTGGACCAAGAAGCACCTATTCAACAGTCCATTCAACAGCGTATTGACTGTTGTTTTGGGTGGCTTAATTCTCTACGTGCTCTACAGTTTGCTGAGCTGGGCGTTTGTTCAGGCTCCGTGGGCTGTGGTTACCGAGAACTTCGCTCAGTACATGGTGGGACTGTATCCCCCTGACTTCTACTGGCGAGTTTGGGCAATCTTTGCGCTGGTCTTGAGCTTAGCGGGAGTGAGCTGGGGCATTTTGGCGCGTAACCAGAAGCAGATATTTTCAAAGCCAGTCTTGATTGGCTTTGGCATAGCGGCGCTGTTGCTAGCTATTTTGCCAATGACTCGGCCTCATCTAGTCTATTCGCTAGGGAGTTTGGTTTTGTTGGGGTTGGGTGCGATCGCCGGTCAAGCGTTCGGGCGTAAGTCTTCAAAAGCGCCCCAGCTAATTTCGGCTGGATGGTTTATCTCGTACTTTGTTGTTCTCTATCTGCTAGGCGGCGATAATTTTACCGCTAGCTTGCTCTATACGGTTCTCTTTCAGGTTGGTCTGGGGTTACTGGCTGGCTGGCTGCTTTCTTCTCGCCTAAGCGTTCCGGTGCTAACGCAGTGGCTAGGCAGGCTGGCGCTATTAGCAGTTGGCTTTGTGCTGGGCTACTACATTCTGGGCAATGTACTCTTTCCGTTTTTGGTCAGCGGACTGGGCTTGAGCTATACGTTCTTTTTGGTGCTAATGGCGGCAGTAGGCATATTGCTTGGCATTGCGATGGTGCTAACATTCTCGGAGTCAGACACGCTAGAGGGAGTGGGAAAGGCCGCACTGTTTCTAATTGGATTTGTAGCCGTGTATGTGCTGATGGGACTGCTACCTGCGTCACTTGGTCTAGAGTTTGGGCTAGAGCAAGTTCGGACCACCTCCTGGGGTGGACTTTCGCTAACTTTGTTTTTGGCAATTAGCGGTATTGCGCTTTGCTTTCCAGCGGGAGTTCTGCTGGCACTGGGCCGACAGAGTAAGCTGCCGCTAATTCGCCTATTTTCTGTGGCCTATATCGAGCTGGTTAGAGGCGTACCGCTGATTTCTATTCTGTTTATGGGTCAGGTGCTGATTCCACTATTCTTGCCAGAAGGAATGCGGCCAGATCCCGTGGTTCGAGCCATCATCGGTCTGACTATCTTTAGTGCAGCCTATCTAGCTGAAAACGTTCGAGCAGGCTTGCAGTCCATTCCCAGAGGGCAGGGCGAGGCCGCTCAGTCGCTAGGGCTCAATAAGCCGCTGACGATGGCCCTGATTGTATTGCCGCAGGCGCTAAAAACAGCGATTCCAGCAATTGTCGGTCAGTTTATCAGTCTGTTTCAAGATACGACCTTGCTAGGTATTGTGGGCCTGTTAGAGCTGTTGGGAATGACTCGTAGCCTGCTGGCCGATCCGAATTATCTCGGCGACTATGCGCCCGCCTACGTCTTCATTGGGTCGATTTACTGGGTGTTTTGCTACGGTATGAGCTATGGCAGCCGCCGGGTAGAAGAAGCGCTCAATACCGACCTGCGATAATAGTAGACACCCCAGCGCACAAAAGCCAGAGCGTATAAAGTTTCAATTTTTTCACTCGCTTAAAGGACCTCGACTAATGACTCAACCTGAAATTCAAGCGCCTCCCGTACCTCGCAATGACGTTGGCGCTGAGGCGGTGATTGTCGCCAAGGATGTAAACAAGTGGTATGACAACGGCTTTCATGTGCTCAAAGGCGTGAGCATGAATGTCTACAAGGGTGAAGTTGTTGTAGTCATGGGCCCTTCTGGTTCGGGTAAGTCGACCTTTATTCGCACGTTCAACGCGCTAGAGCCTTATCAGGAAGGCAGTATCGAGATTGACGGCGTTCGCATTGCCAACGATCTTAAAGATATTGAGGCAGTCCGTCGCGAGGTAGGGATGGTATTTCAACAGTTCAATCTATTTCCTCATCTGACGGTATTGCAAAACGTGACGCTAGCGCCTATCTGGGTGCGCAGGTGGCCCAAGGCCAAAGCAGAAGAAATCGCGATGCGGCTGCTAGATCGAGTCGGTATTGCAGAGCAGGCGTACAAGTTTCCTGGACAGATGTCGGGTGGTCAGCAGCAACGGGTTGCGATCGCTCGCTCTCTAGCCATGCAGCCCAAAGTGATGCTGTTCGATGAGCCGACATCAGCACTCGACCCCGAAATGGTCCGTGAGGTACTTGATGTCATGCGCAACCTGGCTAAAGACGGGATGACGATGGTATGTGTGACTCACGAAGTTGGCTTTGCTAGAGAAGTGGCTGACCGCGTGGTGCTGATGGATGGTGGCGTTCTAGTTGAAGAGAACACGCCAGAAGAATTCTTCAACAATCCCGAAGAAGAGAGAAGCAGAGCGTTCTTGTCTCAAATCCTGTAGGTTGCTTGACTGCTGTCCCCGTAGTAGGCTATTACGTGCGATAAATCAATTGGGATTGTTGGAATGAATGATCATTTTGCAATCACGTTTGATTTGTCATAAAGCATTACTGTGAGGACTTTTAGATGATCACTCGATTTTGCAGCCGCCTGACTAGAGGGTCAGTAGCTAGAGGGGCAATAGGGGCGCTAGTCAGTGGTCTTGCGATCGCCTCCACTCAATCGCCTGCACAGGCCCAAGCTGCTTACGGTAGCTATATCGGTATTGGTGGAGCCTTTGGCGATGGGGAAATCGGTTTTTCTGTAAATGGTCGCTACAACATTCTAGAGCTACCTATCTCTATTCGAGGCGCTGCCTTTCTCGGAGAAGGCTCTGCTTTTGTGCCTACCGTTTCTTATGACTATCCAATCACTTTTAATCTAGAAGCCTACCTCGGTGCAGGCGTCGCTTTTGCTAGCGATGGCTCTGTGATGGGCGATGGCACTAGCTTTGTGCTTCAGCCGGGTGTGGACTATACGTTCTCAAATAATCGACTGGTTCTATACGGCAATGCGCTTATTCCGATTGGCGGCGATACTAACACCGCAGTCCAAGGCGGCGTCGGTATCCAGTTCTAACGGAACCACACAGCAGAACCGACTAAAAGAACCAATGTACTAAATGGACGCTTTTCCGCTACCATAGGCCCATTATTTAGATTTATCACCGATCTAAAGCTACAGGGTTCAAGAAGGTTGCAAGACATGCAGGCGCTGCGTCCGTTGGGATCTGTTATTCAGGGCTCTTTGAGTAAAGGGTTGGAAGTTCGGCTGCACCCAGATGTGCTGGTCGAAGAGATGCGGGTGGGTAAGTTTCTAGTTGTGCAGGGCGTGCGATCGCGCTTCTTCTGTATGCTCACTGACGTCGCTCTCGGTATGGCCAGCCAGCGAATTGTTGCTAGTCCGCCCGATCCAAGCAACATCTTTCTACAAGAGGTTCTAGCGGGCTCAGGCACCTACGGCACAGTTGATCTAACCCCCATGCTGATGTTCACACCGGACGCCGATCCGGCGCATGAGACCGATTCGAGCGCGCCGCTTCAGCTTCTACCCGTTAAAACAATTCCCGGACACTTCAGCCAAGTCTATGACGCCTCAGAAAGAGACTTTAGGGCGGTGTTTGGCTGGGAAGACGACGTGCATCGACGGAACTTTGCTATCGGGCAGCCCATTGATATGGATGTGCCTATCTGTATCGATCTCGATCGGTTTGTTGAGCGCAGCAACGGCATCTTTGGTAAATCAGGCACAGGCAAGTCTTTTTTGACGCGCCTAATTCTTTCAGGCATTATTCGCAAGCAGGCGGCAGTTAATCTCATCTTTGACATGCATTCGGAATACGGCTGGGAGGCGGTCAGCGAGGGCAAGCAGTTCAGCACAGTCAAAGGACTGCGGCAGCTATTTCCAGGCCAGGTGCAGATATTTACGCTCGACCCAGAATCGACTAAGCGGCGCGGCGTGATGGATGCACAAGAGCTATACATCAGCTTTGATCAGATTGATGTAGAAGATTTGATGCTGATTAGCCGCGAGCTGAATCTGTCGGAAGCCAGTTTAGAGAATGCGATTATCTTGCGCAACGAGTTCGGCAACAGTTGGATAAACCGATTGTTGCAGTTGAGTAACGAAGAGATCCAAGAATTCTGCGAAGTGAAGATGGGCAGTAAGTCTTCGATTATGGCTTTGCAGCGCAAGCTAACTCGCCTAGCAGAGCTAAAGTACATTCGCAGCAGCTGCCCCTACAACTACGTGAATCAGATTCTTGAAACTATCGATGCTGGAAAGCATGTGGTGATTGAATTTGGCTCACAGAGCAATATGCTCTCCTATATGCTGGCCACTAACGTGATTGCGCGGCGAATTCATGCTAGCTACGTGCGTAAAGCTGACCGTTTCTTGCAAAGCAAAAACCCGATGGACCGCCCGCAGCCACTGGTCATCACTATCGAAGAAGCACACAGATTCTTGGACCCGGCAACGGCAAGACAGACCATTTTTGGCGTAATTGCTAGAGAAATGCGCAAGTATTTTGTCACTTTGTTGGTTGTAGACCAGCGCCCTTCAGGCATCGATAACGAGGTGATGTCTCAAGTGGGTACGAGAATTACAGCTTTGCTAAACGATGAGAAAGACATTGACGCTATCTTTACTGGCGTTTCAGGCGGGCAGAGTTTGCGTTCTGTGCTGGCAAAACTAGACTCTAAGCAGCAGGCACTGCTACTAGGTCATGCGGTGCCGATGCCTGTAGTCGTTAGGACTCGGCCCTATGATGAGCAATTTTATAGAGAGATTGGAGATACCGACTGGGGAGAGATGCCCGATGAGATGGTGTTTCGGGCAGCGGAGAGTGCGATCGCCGATTTGGGTTTTTAGATGCCTTATGCCACAGATGAGTGTGTCCTACGACTTTATGAGTGAGTAGCGCATACTATGTATACGACTCTATGCACCATAGGCCATACCGATGACTACCACAGTCAATCTTCAAATCCCAATCGAATCTCTGATATCAGCTATCGACGCGCTTGCACTAGAAGATCAGCAAAAGCTGCTTGAAGTATTAGAACAGAGAATCTTCGAAGCGGAAGAGGCTGCTTATCAAGAGGATAGTGAAACCGTCGCCGAGATCAAAGCGGTACAGGCAGAATACGAAGCAGGGGAGTACTCCACTCTCGAAGAGTATATAGCTGAGCGCTCTAAGAAAGCTTCATGACGTACGCGGTTGTCGTACCAAAATCTGTGCAGAAGCAGATAGACAAGCTAACTGTAGAAGTTCGTGCTCGTGTGATAGTCAAGATTCAATCGCTAGCAGTCACACCTAGACCTGATGGAGTCAGCAAACTGAAGGGATACACGAACCAATATCGCATTCGTGTAAGAAGCTATCGCGTACGATACGAAGTTAACGACGATGAACTAATCGTCAAACTTTTACAGTGCAAACATCGCAGAGAGATATATAAGGACAAGAAGTAGATGCTACGGTCTGGGCTTTGACGCTTGGTCGATGAAAAGCGATCTCAAAGACCGTACGATCGCACCTAAAAAAAGACAAAAAAAAGGAGAGCCGCTTTGGGCTCTCCCTACCATCAGGGTGCATCTACATGCATACATTATGGCATGGGGGGTGGGGGGTGTAACCCCCTTTTTGTTCCGATTATAGAATCTTCATGTTCGTATTGTAGAAATGAAGCGCCGAAAATCGGACTTTTAGGGCAAATCTAGGAAAAGTTGCCTCATGTTAGCTCAAGATCTTGCTGGCGCAACACTATCTATGGATCTTTCTAAATCTATAGATCTTTCTAGCTACTGAGCTTCTTACCCAAAAGCTGGTTAGTCAGCTTTGGATCGGCCCGTCCTCCGGTACGCTTCATCACCTGACCCACGAAAAAGCCTTTGAGCTTTGTCTTTCCGGCTTTGAACTTGGCGAGTTCATCAGGATGCGCGGCAATGACTTCATCAATCATCGCTTCGATCTCGGCAGGGTCAGAGATCTGGCTGAGTCCTTTACTCTCCACGATTTCTTTTGGCGATCCGCCATTTTTCAGCAGATCGGGCAGCATATCTTTACCAATTTTGTTGCTGATAGTGCCCTCTTCGATCAGTTTGACCATTTCGGCAAGGGCCTCGGCTGATAGCTTGGTATCGGTAATGCTCAGCTTCTCTGCATTTAGATAGCCTGCAATATCGCTCATGATCCAGTTGGCGACGAGTTTGCTAGAGGCTCCCGTCGCGATCGCCTGCTCAAAGTACTCTGCCACTGCGCGATCGTCAGCGATTACCCCAGTATCATAAGCCGACAGTCCCAGCTCCTCCTCATAGCGCTTCCGCTTTTGGGCGGGTAGCTCGGGCAGCTCCGAAGTCCAGGTCTTTAGCTGGTCGGCAGTGACTTCAATCGGTGGTAGGTCAGGCTCCGGGAAATAGCGGTAGTCGCTAGAGCCTTCTTTTAGGCGCATGCTCTTGGTGCGCTGCGGACCTTCTTCCCACAGACGTGTCTCTTGATAGATCGGTTCGCCTGCTTCTACGGCGGCAATTTGGCGTTCGATTTCGTAGTCTATAGCTTTGGCGATCGCGCTAAAGCTATTCATATTCTTGATCTCGACCTTCGTGCCAAATTCCTTTTGACCCACAGGACGTACCGAGATATTCACATCGCAGCGCAGCGATCCTTCTTGCATGTTGCCGTCGCCTACGCCTAAGTAGCGAATAATCCGCCGAATCTCCTCTGCATAGGCCGCGGCCTCTTCACCAGATCGAATATCCGGCTCTGACACGATCTCTACTAGCGGCACACCCGCCCGGTTGTAGTCCACCAAGGAATAAGAAGACCCAGCAAGACTATCGCTACCAGCGTGAACCAGCTTGCCTGCATCTTCTTCCATATGCAAACGAGTCACCCCAATCCGCTTTCGCACAGGTTCACCATCTTTGATTAGTTCAATTTCTAGCCAGCCGTGCTCAGCAATCGGCAGGTCAAACTGCGAAATCTGATAGTTCTTCGGCAAGTCAGGATAGAAGTACTGCTTGCGATCAAACTTGCTGTAGGGCGCAATCTGGCAGTTCAGCGCCAGACCTGCTTTGACGGCATACTCCAGTACCTTTTCGTTCAATACCGGTAGAACTCCTGGCAGGCCCATCGTGACCGGATCGATATAGGTGTTTGGGTCTGCGCCAAAAGCCGCCGAGCTAGTCGAGAAGATTTTGGTCTCCGTACTGAGCTGGCAGTGGGTCTCTAGACCGATCACAGCTTCATACTTATTTTCTACAGGTGTTTTTGCAGGTGCAGCAGCAGTCATAAACGCTTCGGGTGTAGATAGGCGAGTCGATAGAGCCTAGTAATTACAGAGCAATTGTATCGCTATCGTCTGGGTTTAGCGCCGATACTGCAATATGCTTATTCAACGGATGCTAGGAAGTCACAAAAGTCGGCTAATTGTTTGGTGACTATCTGGTAACAGTCCTCTAGCCTGTAGAAGTTATCAGCGATTTTTTCTGGATCGAGGCGATGTGTGTAGTTGCTGCGAATCACATGCCGAAACGATAGATAGGCATCAAGATATTGACGAGTCGTCTGATCTATGACAGGTGGACGGGTGCCTGGTACATCCCAAGTCATCTGATCCAATAGATCCTGATGCCACTGCCCTGACCGACTACTCACTAGACCTTCATCAACCTTATCGACGATTCGCTCAAAAGTTTTTTCCAAGCCCGTGTAGAATCCGTGCAAGCTCAAACCAACTGCTGTCCAGTAAACATCTTGCTTCGTCTCCTCTGCCAGCGCAGCTTGGCTTTTAGCGTAGTCGTATTCTCCATCAATGTCAGCTAGGGCTTGACGAATCCTACTGATCAGCGCATTGTACTTAGCCATCGAAGACTCTTCTGGAATGAATTCGTCGCTTTGAGGGGTGCTGTCTCCTAAGACTAGCCCTTTGTCTTGAATATAAGATTTCAAACTAGCCGGAGCGTCTTCAATACAAACTAGATCGACTGCAAACGACCCAGAACGTCTCATCAACTCGGCAAGTGCACTGATGTAGTCTTTGGATGAAATGTTCCATACAGCCAGATCAATGTCCGATTTCATGCGGATATCGTTGACTGACAGCATGGAGCCGAACAGGACTACTTTCGTCGCACCAAAGTCAGCTTTGAGGATATCGGCGAGTTCTTTGGCTTGCTTTAGACCGTCTTGGTGGCGTTGCTTTAGGCGCGATCGCCTTTCAACCTTACGCTGCTGCCAATGCGCCACGTAGGGCCAATACTTCTTCGGAATAGCTCTTTGTCGCTGCGAACTCACCATAGAAAGCAGTATATCAACAGACCTCTGTGTCATTCTCTCGATTCTTTAGAACCTAGAGAGAGAAAATAATTTGTAGAAATGCTGCTTGCTAAAACGAAGTCGTTATGAGTATACTTAAGAGGCGAATGAAGTGTATGAACGTTGAGTCTTAAATTGATCCAAGGCTATTCACCAAAACCAATATCCGCCCATATTCTTAGTAAGACTCGACGAGTCATCACTTCCTACACTCACTGGAGGACACCATGATTGCAACCACATCTAAATCTGCTTTCTATCCCACTCGGATTGATTTGCCCCTAGACACGCGTCAGGCTGTCGTTGCCATGCTGAACGGCACTCTGGCAGCGACTACAGACTTGCGGACTCAGACCAAACAGGCGCACTGGAACGTCAAGGGCAAAGACTTCTATCAGCTACATCTTCTATTCGATGAGATGGCAGGCGAGCTAGAAGAATACAGCGATATGCTCGCTGAGAGAGTCACTGCCTTGGCAGGTACTGCTATGGGCACCGTGCGCGTTGCCGCTGGCGAGTCAATTTTGCCAGAGTATGATTTTGATGCTGTTGGTGGTATGGAGCATGTTGCGGCCCTAGCCGATCGCTATGCGGCATACGCCAAGCATTTGCGTCAGAGCATCGACAAAGCTGATGAGCTAGGCGATCAAGACACCAACGATCTCTACGTCGAGATTTCTCGCACCATCGACAAGCGCCTGTGGTTCCTAGAAGCACATCTAGTTGGATAAGTGCTAGCGAGCCGAGAATAGCCCTGTGCTCCCTCGGCTAGCTTGATCGAACAAGATAGACTTGACTGAAAGCGAGAATGTCTTTCGATAGAATATTCTCGCTTTCTATTGCTCTGTGCTGACGCGATTATAGATATAAAAGATGGTCGGCTTTGTTCTAGTCTGACGCTAATGTCTGTTTCTTAGCTCAGTTGGCTTCCGTCGGTGCGTCATCCGCAGGCGTACCAGAAGGCGTACCAGCTTCTCCACCAGGAAACAACAGCTCTTCAACCCCATCAGGCTGGTCTAGCTCTCTGATGATGGCTGGACTAACGCTTTCTTCACTGCCAAAGATAGCCTGCAATCCCTGGTTTAGAGTCTCTGCCATAGCGATGCGATTTTTATAAGCAACAATGACTCTTGCCAAGATAGGCAGTCGGTTTTGTTCTGCTTCTAGATAAAGTGGCTCTACATACAACAGAGACTGTTCAATCGGAATAACCAACAGATTTCCCTGGTTGGCCCGAGACCCCTGAGTATTCCAAAGCGAAATGCGTTGAGAGATATCGGGCTCTTGGTTGATGCGAGCTTCGATCTGCTCTGGGCCGAAGACAAGCTCTTGCTTAGGAAACTGATAGAGTAGCTGCTTGCCATACTGCTCGCCGTCTGAACGGGCAGCAAGCCATGCCACCAGGTTGTTCCTCTGGGCTGGGGTAAAAGGCCGCAAAAGGATAAACTCGTCTTCTTCCTCTCCAGGTAGCTCCATAATCAGGTAATAAGGTTTAACGACCTGCTCTTCATTGGCATAGATCTCGTTGGGGGCGCGCCACTGGTCTTCTCGGTTGTAAAACACCTGTGGGTCGGTCATATGATAGATCAGCAGCTGATTGGACTGGACTGTGGAGAAGTCTTGCGGATAGCGGATGTGTGTCCTTAGCGTTTCGGGCATGGCTGAGAGGGGTTCAAACATGCCGGGAAAGGTTTGGGTCCAGGTGCGAATGATTGGATCGCGATCATCGGCGATGTAGAAGTGAACGGAGCCGTTGTAGGCGTCGACTACGACTTTGACAGAGTTGCGGATGTAGTTGTAGGGATTAGCGCCAGGATCGGCGTAAGGGTAGCGATCGCTCGTCGTATACGCGTCCACCATCCAGTACAGATAGTTAGTACCAGATTCTTCGCCAGGTGCGGCAAAGTCAGAGCCCGCATCGGCAATCACCAGGTAGGGATCTTCATCAAACTGTAGGAAGGGGGCAATTCTGTTGATCCGCTGCTTGATGTTGCGGCGAAACATCAGCTTGGTATCGGCGGTAAAGTCGTCAGTTAGCAGCATCTTCCAGTCGCCTAGATGCTTGGCAAACAAAAGGCGTTTCCACAATGGACTGATATTGATGCCGCCTTGTCCGTCGTAGCTGTTATAGACGTTTTCGCTGCCGCTGGGAAAGTCTAGCTCGGGTACCCGAGAGCCGGGCATGATGTAGGTATTGGTGAGTTCGCCATAGTAAATGCGGGGCTTGCCAACGGGGATAGAGCTGCGAACAGCGGTAGAGCTAGGCGTGTGAGCGATGTCTTTGATGAAGTATTCTGGGAGGCCGCTAGGGCTGGCTACGTTGACAGGGCTCATCGTGAAGCCGTAGCCGTGGGTGTAGATCAGGTGCTCGTTGACCCAGGTTTGGGCTTCGATGGGAACCTGTTCGTAGTTCAGCTCGCGGGCGGAGATCAGGACCTGTCGGCGGCTGAGGGCGGTATCTGTTTCGGCAAAGCTATAGCGATCGACATCGGCATCGGCGAATTCGTAATAGAGCCGGATTTGCTGAAGCTGACGGTTGGATTCTAGTAGGGGGCGGGTGTCCCATAGGCGAATGTTGTCGATGGTGGATCGGTTTTCTTCTAGATCGACAGTGGTAAGCGTGCCTTGAGGATTGAATTCTTTGGTTTCGATGTTGGCTAGATCGAAGGCGTTGCGGGTAAAGGCGATGGTGCGTTCGATGTAGGGAATCTCGCGCTGGAGTTCGTTTGGCTGCACGACCAGGCGCTGCACTAGCCAAGGAGCAAGCGTGTTGCCCAATAGCGTGAGCAGTAGGTAGAGGGCGATCGCACCCACAACTGGCCTAGCTTCTAATACGCCACCGCTGATTCTGACCCGTCTAGTCAAGAACTTTCCACCAAATGCTCTACCTGCTAGCGTCGCGGCTAGGCCCAGGGCAATAAAGCTGAGCGCAGTATTGACAGGCAAGCCTACGTAGATATCGGTAAAGCTGGCACCATAGCTAACCCCTTGGGGAGAATAGAGCAGTTCGTAGCGCCTGATCCAATCGCCCATAGCTGTGACTGCTAACAGGCCAGAGGCGATCGCCGATAGATGCCGCTGCTGCCCTGACGAGAACCCGGCAAAGCGCCCCTGGCTAAACGTATTACCCGCTAGCAGATACTCTAGAGTCACCGCCACCAGCACAAACATCAGGATGCCTGAGAGCCAGAATTCTACTAGCTCCCACAGCGGCAGTCGGAAGATGTAAAAGCTGAGTTCTTCATTGAAAACCGGATCGAGCTGATTGAAGGAAGAAGGATTGAGTGCTGGCAGTACCCTAGCCCACTCTTCGGTCGCGGTGATGCTGAAGCAGATGCTGAGGATAACAGCGGCAACGCGCAGTAGGCTCGCTGGAGAGGTGATCAGCGCGATCGCTCCCAAACAGATCAAGCCCAACCAAATTGGCTGCGTTACTAAAGACTGGGCTAGCTGCCAGTTTGCATTGAAATTCAGCCCTAGCGGGGTCGGCAGTGGTGTGCGCGTTGTCGATAGCTCGGTAATTGCGATCCGAACGTGGTGAAACAGCCCACTGCTAATGACTACGCCTAAGAAAAACAGAATCGGCAACAGCGCTCTTAGCCCTAGACCGACGCTGAGATTGGCCTGATTGGGTAGCAGGCAGTTTCGATTGAACTGGAGCTTGTCGGCAGTACTGAAGTTGAAGAAAGTGAAGCCGAGGCTGGCGAATAGGATGATCGAGCCTAAGAGGATTTGAGTACGCGATCGCACCCAAAACTCGGTCAAAAATCCAAGCTCATCAAACCACAATCCCTCTGCCCAGTAGTCCGTCGCCACATAGGCCAGCACCAGCAGCGCAACCACCGCCGTCAGGCTTCTGCGAATAGTTCGCAGCCGCTTTCTTCGTTTCGTCGGGTATTCGATGCGCTCGTCTACTGTCCCATCTATATAGCCACCTTGCACCCGACTCATGGCCTACTGCCCCCAAAAATCAATTGCTCGGTAGCCCAGCTCTGCCATCATATGCCGCAGCATAGGAATGCTCAGCCCTACCACATTTGTATGGCAGCCCTCTATCTTCTCGACAAACATACTGCCCTTTCCATCGGTTGCAAACGCCCCCGCGCAGTGCATCGGCTCGCCCGTATCAATATAGGCTTCAAGCTCCGCATCTGAAATATTCGCAAAAAACACCCGCGTCATCCGGTGTCGAACCAGAGGCTCTTTCCCAGGCGCAATCAGCGCGTAGCCAGTCAGTAGCTCCCCTGCACCCCCCCGCATTGATCGCCACCGTTCGATTGCTTCCTGCTTACTTTCTGGCTTTCCGTAAACAACGCCATCAATCGCCAAAACAGAATCGCATCCCAGTACCAGTGCACTCTTGAACTGTGGTGCTACCGTCTCGGCTTTGCCTAATGCGAGTACCTCTACCAGCTTGCGCGGATCGCTTATGACAACCGCATCTTCGTCGAAGTTGCTCGGGCACACAAACGGCTGAATACCTGCATCTATCAATAGATTTCGACGGGCTACAGAGGCAGAAGCCAGTACGAATTGAATATCAGCCATATAGGTGTTTTAGGGGCGAAACGTAGAAAACCAGCCTAGCAAGAAACAATACAAAAGGCGCACTCACAGGGCAGAGACTGTGGAAGTGCGCCTTTCTAGGAAGGAAGTGGAAATGGAGAGGTTAATACACAGAGAAGGAGGCTACGGTTTGCTTCATAGTGTCCTTCATCTTCTCCCAGCGGGACTCAGGTAGGGAGGCGTTGAAGGTGTAGAGCTGGCCGCGTCGGACGATAACGCTGGCTAGATCGTGACGCTGACCGGAGGGTAGGTTGGCAATGTATTCGAGGATGTAGTAGAGCTTATCGCCAGCTTCAAAGGACTGAGCGTTAACTAGTTCTACATTGCGATCATCAGGTGCTAGAGAAGTAATGCTCTTGGATAGCTTGTAGCCAACTTCTGTAGGGGTGCCCAGATCAGGCAGCGTCTTGCCGCCAGAAACAGGGCTAATCACGACGCTGACGTTTTCGCTAGAGCGGATGATGTCGTGAAAGACGGTGTCAGGGCCACCTTCGACCTGAGCTGGTACCCAGCCAGTCGGGTATTTGAACTCATAGCCTTCGTAGCTGTCATTGTAGGATTGCAGGCTGACTCCGGGCGAGCAGCTCTGTAGGCCCAAGGCGAGCACAATTACAAACAGCAGGGCAAATTGCTTCAGCATCTTAAACGTGTCTTTCATCATCCGGTTCTATATCTCTGGCTCTACCAATTGTGCCATGAGGCGGGAAACTCACAGACGATTCATAGATATTGGAGAGAG
This sequence comes from uncultured cyanobacterium, assembly GCA_963838725.1. GTDB lineage: Bacteria > Cyanobacteriota > Cyanobacteriia > Phormidesmidales > Phormidesmidaceae > Phormidesmis. Next base: position 27,852 of record CAWISM010000003.1, read on the forward strand.
ATTAGAGCCACCTACTGTTTCCAGTACACCTGCTAGCGCATTCAGAAGAAATCTTTCATATCAGGCGTCTGCTGCATGTTCAGCGCTGGTGTTTGCGCTTCCATAATGTCTAGAATCTCATTGCCTACAGTCTCATAATCTTGCCACCCAGCTTCCGCTCTGGGATCTTTGACAGTGTAGACAGGAACGCCTTGTAGCGCTGCTTTTTGAAAGGCGGCGAACCGGCGAATGCCCTGCTCAAAGATAGGAAGCTGGGCTTCTTGCAAAAGTTCTTTGACTTCCTGCCCTGCTTTACTGGGCTTGGGTGGAATGGACGTGATCAAAATGCGATAGTGACTGGTCTCAATCGCCTTGAGATATTCCACAGTTAGCACCAAAGCGTCTAGTGCTAGAACATCCGGCGTGGTTGGCAATACGAGCAGGTCACAGGTTCTTGCTAGGGCGGAAAGATCTTCTGGAATGGGCCGAGCAGGCGTGTCTATGACCACATTGCTCTCAGGTTTAATTTTTTGATCGGCATCCCACTGGTCGACTACTTCGAATGGCAGTTCACCTCTACTCGCCCAGCCCAGCGCCGAACGGTTAGGATCAGCGTCAATCAGCACCGTTTCACTCTGGCCCTGTAGAAAGGCCGAAAGGTGGATAGCAGTCGTCGTTTTACCGACGCCCCCTTTGAAGCTAGCAACGGTGATGATCATCTAAGGTGTGAGATCCGACCTAAGCTATGTTTATATAGCGTTGATATAGCTAATTTATACAGCAGGACTGGGCTAGCGTCAGGGAGTCGGATACGGACAAATGGTTATTGAGCTGCCAGATAGAGAGGCAACACAGGCACTGGGGCGATCGCTAGGAAAGCAGCTATCGGCTGGCAGTGTGCTCTTGCTAAAAGGCGATCTAGGCAGCGGCAAAACAACGCTAGTGCAAGGACTAGGCTTGGGCTTGGGCGTGACAGAGATCGATAGTCCTACATTCACCTTGATTAATGAGTACACAAAGGGGCGGATACCGCTGTATCACGTAGATCTCTATCGACTTTCTCTGGCAGAGGCAAGTGCGCTATATCTAGAGACCTATTGGGAAGGTATTGAGACAGAACCAGGCATCGTCGCGATTGAGTGGGCAGAGCGGCTAACGCATTTGCCACCAGAGCCAATTGAGCTGGCGCTGAGCTATTCTGCACAGGGCCGACAGGCTGACCTGATCGTGCCTGCTTCGTTGAGTTTGGACCTGTAGAAATTAGTTGCTCCTTGCAGGGCGACTGTACGGCAATCCCTTCCTTTTGACCGGGGTGAGATTCGCCTTCTGACTATAGAAAAGCGCTACAGTTAGGTAACAATACACAGCTATTCAATAGCCGCTTAAACCCCAAAAACCATGATTAGCTCCATGATTGACAACCTCAAATCCTGGGCGCACGTTTCTCTGGCGCGATCGCTCAAAATCTTCTTCAAATCCGCGCTTGTGATAGGACTAGTCGCCGTTCTTGTCTTCTCTCAGGCAGACGGTGCCTTTGCCGCTCGTTCTGGCGGACGCATCGGTGGCGGTAGCTTCCGCGCGCCTAGCCGCTCTTACTCCACACCTAGCCGTACGCGCGGGCCCTCTAGCTACAGCGGGGGCTATCGAGGCGGTTACGGTGGCGGCTACTACCCTGGTGGTGGCTTTGGCTTTCCGTTCATCTTGCCGTTTGTCGGCTTTGGTGGCGTAGGCGGTTTGTTCGGCATCTTTGTCACAATTGCAATCGTCAATTTCATCGTTCGCAGCTTCCGCGAGGCTGGCTTTGGTGGTGAGGGCGGCGCAGAGACTTACAGCAGCAATCCCCCTGTTTCTGTGGCTCGTTTACAGGTTGGTTTACTCGCTGAGGCGCGTAATCTACAGTCCGAGCTGACCCAATTAGCTGAGACTGCTGATACGAGTGATTCTGCTGGTTTGACTAAGATTCTTCAGGAAACTACCCTTTCTTTACTGCGCCATCCGGAATATTGGGCCTATGCCGATATTGATTCGGACCAGACTCGTCTGCAGTCGGCAGAACAAGCCTTTAATCAGCTGGCGATCGCAGAGCGCAGCAAATTTACTAGAGAATCCCTCTCTAACGTCAACGCTCAGATCTCGCAGGCAAAACCCAAAGCCGCACTCAACAGCAGCGGTGAGCTAGCAACGACTGAAGCGCCTGGTGAGTACATCGTGGCAACTGTCCTAGTTGCAAGCCAGGGCAAGATCGATTTGCCCAAGTCTACAACCTCTCCAGAAGATGTTCGCCGCGCGATTAATACTATTGGCGCAATCTCTAGTGACCAGCTGATGGCGGTAGAAGTGCTCTGGACCCCGCAGGTCTCTGGCGAAACGCTCAGCGCGGATGAGCTGATTGCTGAATACCCTAATCTTCAGCTGGTATAGCGCTAGCTTCGAAGCCTTGTAGAATCCCAAAAGCAGAAGCTGCCTAACAGCTTCTGCTTTTTTGTGGCTGAAATGGGCTGAATATGCTTAACTTTTCAACAAAAGTGGTTAAATAAAACCCGACTGTTGTAATTGGACCTATAGTCAAAGCCACTGACCTGGTCCGCACAAGAGAGACAGAAGATGCTGCTGGTACTGCTGACCCAAATATTGCTATTCGCTTCAATTGGGCTTCTGATTTGGTACTTCCTGATCAGGGTTTTGGGTCAAAAACCGCTGGCTTGGTTTGGGGGGGTTGTGCTAATTGCCCTACTGATTGTCTCTTATTCGATTCCTGGTGATGGCGTTATTCAGCGTATCTGGCAGCTATTATCGTTTCCACTGACGCCTTTAGGAGCCTCAATCATCCTCATTGGCCTATCGCTAAGCAACGGCTTCGCAAAAATCAATACTCAGCCTGCCGCTTTTGCGCTGGCTATCTTGCTGATCTCAAGCATTCCATTGACTGCTAGGCTACTGGTCGGTCAGTCTGAACGATCTATTCGTCAGGCATACCTTCAGCAAGCAGAGCTGTGCGGGGAGATCTGCCGTGCGGGCGATGTTCCAGGCACAGGAAACATCGCTGAAGCGGCTGCGATTGTCGTCTTAGGCGATCGTAACGATATTGATAGAGCCCTCACTATATCGGCAGATATTGCGACTGCTGATGCGCCCACCTATACAGCGCTAGCCCCTAGAATCAACTACGCTGCGGATCTCTATGCTGAATCTAGACAGCTGGGCGGGGCTCCTTTTGTGATTGTGACAGCGGGATCAGGAGAGCAAGATTCTGATCAAAGAGCAATCATTCGCGAGATCATGGCTCGAAATGGCATTGCCAATCAGGATATCCGCATTGAGAGTAGTGGATTAGATATTCGAGGGACCGCTGAAAATGTTGAGGATTTCTTGCAAGCGCAGGGGCTGATTGCCGATCGGAGCGAGCGGCTAGCAGATGGGGGAAACCGAGACGATCCGCGAGTGATTCTGGTTGCGCCTGCGATGATGATGTCGCGTGCGGCTCTGACGTTCGAGCGACTTGGACTGCAAACCATTGCCAGACCGACTAGTTTTACGACCCTACCTGTGGATGCAGGCGATGTGCCCAACACGCTGATAGACCTGATTCCTAGCGTTGATGCACTTCAGCTCACGACTCAGTACTGGAACGAACTGTTGACCTCTTTATATTATTTTTCTAGAGGCTGGCTGCCAAACTTCAACTTTGGTTGGAATTCTAGTATCGAGCTGTAGATTCAGTTTATAGAAGGGGGTGGCTATATACCTGCCGTCAGCAGCAAGGCGTTTGTCGGTAACCTGTGTACCATAGTGAAGGTCTGTGCGCTGATCAAAGCGTCGGGTTATTCTACTGTGTCGTGTTGCTACGACTCGATTGCGATCGCACTTATGGTTTCATCCCCAGCTCAATCCTCGGCTCGTTCAGGCCAACCTTCTAGATTCATGCGCCTAGTCGGCTATCTTAGACCGCACTGGAAGCCTGTGAGCCTGGGCCTACTATCGCTGCTAATTGTCAACGCGCTAGGGGTGACCATTCCGCTGATCATTGGCTACATCGTCGACGAGCTAGCTGTTTCCTTCACCTTCAATCGGCTGGCTCTCTACGTCCTTTTGGTCCTTGTGCTAGCTAGCGTAATGTGGGTGATTCGGATGGCCTCGCGTATCTGCTTGTTCGGCGCGGGTCGCCAGGTCGAGTTTGATCTAAAGCAGCGCATCTTTGACCATCTGCTCACGCTTGAGCCCGCTTACTTCGGTCGCAATACCATTGGCGATCTGATCAACCGGGCGACTAGCGATGTGGATAATATTCGACGACTGCTAGGCTTTGCAATCCTCAGCATGGCGAACACGCTGTTTGCCTACGTGATGATTGTGCCGACGATGGTAAGCCTAGACGGGGGGGTAGCCCTTTTCTCGCTGGCGGTCTACCCGCTGATGTTTGGCGTAGTTGCCATATTTGGCAATCGGCTGCGCAGGCAGCAGCTAGAGGTTCAAGAAGAAATCTCTGACTTGAGCGATCTCATTCAGGAGGATATGGGCGGTATTTCTCTAGTAAAGATCTACGCCCAAGAAGAGAACGAGCGCCGCGCGTTTGCCCGTCAAAACCGGGGTCTTTTGAAGGCTAACCTAGCCCTGGCAAAAACGCGCAACACGCTGTTTCCGCTGCTGGGTGGCTTTGCCAGTCTCAGTTTGGTGATCGCCCTAGCCATTGGCTCTCAGTCGATCGTGGCGGGTCGCCTTTCTCCGGGAGACTTTGTCGCAATTATTCTCTATATTCAACAGCTCGTTTTCCCAACGGCGTTACTGGGTTTTACCATTACCGCTTACCAAAGGGGAGAGGTCAGCCTAGATCGAATTGAGGCAATCTTTGAAGCTCAGCCTAGAATTCGTGATGCGGCAAACACGATTCCTTTGCCGCACCCGGTTGGTCGGCTGCGCGCTGAGGGGCTGACCTTCACATATCCAGGCTCGAAGGTGCCCGCGCTAAAGGATGTCAGCTTCGATATCGAGTCGGGGCAGACCGTTGCTGTGGTTGGCCCAATTGGATCGGGTAAATCTACGTTGGCAATGGCCTTGCCTAGACTTTTAGAGATTGAGCCACAGCAGCTTTTTCTAGACGGTCACGATGTGACCCGGCTGGCACTGAGCGATCTGCGCGGTGCGATCGCCTTCGTCCCGCAAGACAGCTTCCTATTTAGCACCACTATCCAAAACAACGTTCGCTATGGCGATCCGATGGCAGAACTGCCCGAAGTAGAAATTGCGGCCAAAGAAGCCCAGCTCCACAGCGAGATTCTCAACTTTCCACAGCAGTACAAGACCGTTGTCGGAGAGCGCGGCATTACGCTATCGGGCGGCCAGCGGCAGCGCTCGGCACTGGGCAGAGCGCTACTGATAGACGCGCCGATCCTAGTTCTAGACGATGCGCTCTCTAGCGTAGACAATCAGACAGCGACTCAGATTTTGTCGAATTTATCTGATGATACTCGGCAGAAAACGGTGATTTTTGTATCACATCAGATGTCTGCGGCAGCGGCGTGCGATCGCATTCTAGTCATGGACCAAGGCCAGATCGTTCAGTCCGGCACCCACGACACTCTCGTCAGCGAATCCGGACTGTATCAAGATCTTTGGAACCAGCACAAGCTCAAAGAAGTCTTGGAGTGATTAGCCGAGGTGGTCCATCACCTTGAACATCGGTAGATACATCGCCACCAGAATCGAGCCCACCATACCACCAAGAACCACAATCATAATCGGCTCCATGATGCTAGTCAGCGCCTTCACCGCCTGCTCTACCTCATCCTCATAGAAATCCGCTACCTTCATCAGCATCTGGTCTAGTTCACCTGTTTCTTCTCCAATTGCAATCATCTGAATGGCCATTACCGGAAATACACCGTGCTCTGCTAACGCCGGGCTAATCATGCCCCCGCCCTGAATCTCTGATTGCGCTGCGTTGATAGCATTCGCAATCACCTGATTGCCCGAGGTATCTCGGACAATTTCTAGCGCTGTCAAAATCGGTACCCCCGATCTGGATAGAGAACCAAACGTCCGACAAAATCTTGCAGTCGCCGACTTCTGAGACAAGTCACCAAACAACGGCATCTTCAAGAAAAAGCCATCCATCGTCACCCGACCGATTGGCGTTTTGTAGTATTGCTTGTAGGCAAACGTTAGTACCGCGATAATTGCAATCAGTCCCACCACCAAATACCAGGTTCTCAGCATCTTACTAATCGCCATTAAAACTTTCGTAAACAGCGGCAGTTCCGCTCCCAAGTCAGTAAAGATCTCTGCGAAAATCGGCAGCAAAAATACCGTCAGACCCACAAAAATAGTCACCGCCAAAAAGCCTACTGTTACTGGGTAAGCCATCGCTGACTTGATCTGGTTTTGCAGTCTGTTCAAATCTTCTAACAGCTTGGCTAGCCGGTTTAGCACTTCATCTAGGACACCACCGACTTCCCCAGCTTGCACCATACTCACATATAGATTGTCAAAGCTATCAGGATGCTTTCGCATCGAATCCGACAGACTCGTTCCCTGCTGCACGTCCGAGTTAATCTGCGTCAGCGCTACCTTCAGCTTTGGATTTGGACATTGATCTGACAGAATGCCGATTCCTCTAACTAGCGCCACACCCGAAGAGACTAGCGCGGCAAACTGACGAGAAAAGACAGCTTTGTCCTTTACCGTCACCTTAGTCATCGAAGTTTGGATATCACCAAGACTAAAGCTGAAACCCTTCTCTTCTTTGATATCTTGGATATGCATTCCCTGACTTTTAATCAGAGTACGCGCTTCAGACGGTGAATCGGCTTCCACTTTACGGCGAGTTGCTTTCCCTGCCGTATCTCGACCAGTTGCTACATAGGTAGGCATATCTTTCTCTTCCCAAAACAGAGCAGGTAAACGAAAACGTATCTCCTAATCAACGTCGTCCTGCCTTAGCAGGTGTCTTGGCAGCGCTCGGCGGACCACCAATCAAGCGCTGCATTTCCTCGGGGCGAGAAGTTTTCGACATTGCAGCATCAAAACTAATCACCTTATTCTTGTATAAATCAGCTAGCGCCATCTCTAGCGTTTGCATAGACAAGCGTCCGCCTGTCTGAATCGCGCCGTAGATTTGAGCAGTCTTTCCTTCTCGAATCATGTTAGAGATACCCGGCGTGACTACCATAATCTCCTGCGCCATGACTCTGCCAAATTCTCCTGGCTTCGGATTAGCCTTTGAAACTAGACACTGGCTCAAAACGGCGACTAGAGAGTTGGATAGCTGCACCCTAATTTGCTGATGCTGCGCTGGAGGAAAAACATCAACAATTCTATCTACGGTCTGAGCTGCTGAGCTGGTATGCAGCGTCCCGAATACTAGGTGACCGGTCTCCGCCGCTGAAATAGCCAGAGAGATAGTCTCCAAATCTCGCATCTCCCCCACCAGAATCACATCGGGGTCTTCTCTAAGAGCACCTTTTAGCGCGTTAGAAAAGCTTTTGGTATCTTCGCCTACCTGCCGCTGGTGAATCAGGCTCTTGATCGGCTCGTACACAAATTCAATCGGGTCTTCTACCGTCAGAATATGCTCAGCTCTAGTCACGTTGATATTGTTGATCATGGAGGCAAGTGTCGTTGTCTTGCCCGAACCCGTAGGCCCAGTGACTAGCACTAGTCCTCTTGGTTTTTCCGACAGCTCGGTTACAATCGGCGGCAATCCCAATACATCTAGACTCGGAATTTTTGAACTCAGCGCTCTTAGACACGCTGCATAGGTTCCTCTATCTTTGTAGACATTTACCCTAAAGCGGGCCAGTCCACGCACACCATAGGAACAATCTAGCTCCCAAGTCTGTTCTAAAATTTTTCGCTGTGAATTGTTTAACATGCTAAAAATCAGCCGCTGGCACTGATCTGCTGTCATCGGTGGATGATCGGTAGCGGTCAGGTGTCCGCTGATCCTGATATACGGTGGCAAGCCTGTCGATAGATGCAAGTCAGAGCCACCGCGCTCAACAACTTCTTCCATCAAATCTTCGATCATTAGTTCCATTGTTCAGCATCCTTGTTTGAGTATGTTTGTTTGAATTGGGCGAAGCTATACAACAGTTCACCTAGTGTATTAATCGAATTGCCAATATCGGCTAGTCTTTGAATCGAGGGGTGAGGCAATAAGGGCAATCTAACCACTCGTGATGTAGCTCAGCACCGCAGTTGCTACAGGAGAGTACGCTTTTTCGCTTGGCTTTGAGTTCGGCTTCAAGTCCTTTGTCGGTGAAGGTGACTCGCTCGACTTCCTCTAGCGTGGTGTGACCTTCTCTAACTAAATTCAAACTGTATGCCAGCAAAGTGTGCATGCCTTCTTCTACTGCAACCTCTTTAATCTGTTCGGAGGGTGCGCCTTCTGTAATGTATTGCTGTAGCCTTTCGGTTACGCGCATTACTTCATAGACGCCGACTCGGCCTTTGTAGCCGCTGCCACCGCACTTTCCACACAGCTGACCTGCTTCTTTTAGAACGCTAATCTCGTCGCTATGAACTTGGTTTGCTCTATAAAAGGTCATCTCATGATCTTCAGAAGCACTCAATCCATATCGGGCCAGCTCTTCGGGCGTTGGCTGATAGGCGATCCGGCATTCTGAACACACCCGACGAACTAGTCTTTGAGCCAAAACACCGATAAGGGAGTTGGCGACCTGAAAGGCTTCGACGCCCATTTCTCCCAATCTGGCAACAGCGCCTGCTGCGTCGTTTGTGTGTAGGGTCGTTAGTACGAGGTGCCCAGTCAGCGCCGCCTCAATCGCTGTTTTGGCCGTTTCAGGGTCGCGCGTCTCACCGACTAGAATCACGTCAGGGTCTTGGCGTAAGAAGGATCTAAGGATGGCCGCGAAGTTCATGCCTTTTTCGCGAATGACCTGTACCTGAGTGATGCCAGGTAAAGCGTATTCGATTGGATCTTCTGCTGTGCTGATATTGACGCCGGGGTCGTTACGTTCGGAAAGAACAGAATAGAGGCTGGTGGTTTTACCCGAACCGGTTGGTCCTGTGACTAGAATCAGTCCAAATGGCCGTTTGGCCATATCTTGGACAATCTCTAGAGTTTCTTCGTCAGTAATAAGTGCTCCTAGTCCTAGCTGAGTAGAGGAGTTGTCGAGGATTCGCAGTACGACTTTCTCGCCATAGCGGCTAGGCAGCGTACTCACCCTAAAATCTACCTTGCGATCTTGAAAGACTCGCCTGATTCTGCCGTCCTGTGGCAGTCTCCTTTCGGCAATATCTAGCTCAGAGATGATCTTGAATCTGGCTGTGACTGCGGGGATGATTTTCTTTGGCAGATGTGGGAAAGCCTGCCTGAGCACACCATCTTTGCGAAAACGAATCCGCAGGTACTCTTCTTGAGGTTCAACGTGAATATCAGAGACTTCTTCCTGGAGCGCTTTGACCAAGATTTTATTAACTAGGGCAATGACAGGAGCCGCACCAGCATCTTGGAGGGCTTCCCCTAAGTCAGCGTCGCCTTCATCGATATCATCTTCTAGGCTATCAGCATCGAGATCGAGATCTTCTAGATTCGTACTGACTGCGGCTGGGGTGATAACTTTCTTCTTTGTCTTTGCCTGTAACTTCTCCTCTTTCTCTTTGGCAACTAGCTCATCTAAGAACTTCGCCATCAGGCGCTGGTAGTCTTCGATGGTGATTACCATTCGCTGCAGGCTGATGCCCTTCGGCCTAAGAACGCGGTTGAGATCGTCTTGCGCTTCTAGATTCTCTGGATCGACCATTGCAATCAGTACAGACTGCTTGCCTTCGGCCTCTGTTTTTGAGAGAGGCACTAGCCGATGTCGACGGCAGATATCAATCGGGATAAGGCCGTCAATCAGCTGGGTGACCTGAGTTTCTGAGATTTCCTCGACTTCCGGATCTAGAGACTCTACGCCGTAGAGAATCTTTAGCTCAAAAAGCTGCTGCTTTTTGTACTGACGCAGTAGCTCTGGTGATAGCTGCTGGCCTGCGATCGCCTCTAAAACTTCGGTCAGTGAGCGACCCGTCTTTCGACTTTCGACTAGCGCCTGCTGCATTTGAGGGCCGTCTACAAAGCCCGCCTGTATAAGCTTGCTGCTGAAGGGCGAAAAGCTCTTCTGTAAGACAAGCGCCTTCCGAGTAGATGAAGAATTGGTCATGGGCAATGCGAAAAAATCTCTGACCGAGTGTGCCCACAAACACGTTCATAAAGCTCAGGTAAATAGTGATAGCGTCGTTAGTATGACTACTTAGATTCTTAGCGTTTTATTTGGGACTCTTTTGCTTTAGTTCTTTGGATAGTAATAACCTCATACGGGAAACCGTTCCCCAAGTAGAGCGTAGCCTTTTAATATGGACAGGGTAAATCAGGCTCAGGTAGACTTCTTTTAGCCTAGGGATAAATAACGAAATGATGGACGCAGAAACAAACGACAATCAGCAAGGTGCTGAAGCGAATGCTGAGAATATTGAGGAACTTCGCGCAGAGGATGCTTCGGCGGATATTGATTTTGATCAGGCTTTCAATTCTGACGGCTCCGACAGCGATTCAGCGAGTGATTCAGCCAGCAGCTCTACACAGAATGCTGGGCCGGACGATATTTCTTTCGAGGATGCTTTTAGCGCGGAGTCAGGCGCAAGAGTTGCTCTACAGCAACAGATGGAGTCTTTGCAGGCTCAGCTAGATGAGCGAACCGGGCAGTTCACTCGGCTGACTGCTGATTTTGACAACTTCCGTAAGCGCACCATCAAAGAGCGTGAGGCGCTTGAAGATAAGGTCAAATGCAATACCATCAGCGGTCTTTTAGAGGTGGTTGACAACTTTGAGCGAGCCAGATCTCAAATCAAGCCTCAAGGTGAAGGCGAGATGGCGATTCACAAGAGCTATCAAGGCGTCTATAAGCAGCTAGTAGAGGCTTTGAAAAAGTTGGGCGTATCGCCAATGCGGTGTGAGGGCAAGGAATTTGACCCGAATCTGCACGAAGCCGTGATGCGTGAGCCGACCAGTGAATATCCAGAAGGGACTGTTATTGAGGAGTTCGTGCGTGGGTATGTTTTAGGAGAACGTGTGCTGCGTCATGCGATGGTCAAGGTGGCTACGCCACTAGATCCTGCCGCCGAATCTAGCGACTAGCCTTGTGGAAGGCCAGCTCGGTGGGTTTGGTAGAACTCACCTTCACAAGAGCTGTTTGAGCGGATTATGGGAAAAGTTATCGGTATCGACTTAGGGACTACTAACAGCTGTGTGGCTGTACTCGAAGGCGGTAAGCCTGTAGTCATTCCCAACACTGAAGGGGGACGGACGACGCCGAGCATTGTTGGATTTGCTAAAGGCGGTGAGCGGCTAGTGGGCCAGCTAGCCAAGCGTCAGGCGGTGACCAATGCGGAGAATACGGTCTACAGTATTAAGCGCTTCATTGGCAGGCGCTGGCACGATACTGAGGCAGAGCGATCGCGCGTCCCCTACAAATGCACCAAAGGCAAAGACGATACCGTCGATGTGATGATCCGCAATGCGAGCTTTACTCCGCAAGAAGTCTCTGCGATGACGCTGCAAAAGCTCAAAAGCGATGCAGAAGCCTATCTAGGTGAGGACGTTTCTCAAGCGGTGATCACAGTTCCGGCTTACTTTACCGACGCGCAGCGGCAGGCTACTAAGGACGCTGGCACGATTGCTGGCTTAGAAGTTCTGCGGATCATCAATGAGCCTACCGCTGCGGCCCTTTCCTATGGCTTGGACAAGCAAGACCAGGACCAGACCGTTTTAGTTTTTGACTTAGGCGGTGGAACGTTTGATGTGTCTATTTTGCAGCTCGGCGATGGCGTGTTTGAGGTCAGAGCCACTGCTGGCAATAACCAGCTCGGCGGCGATGACTTTGATAGCTGCATCGTCAACTGGATGATAGAAGCCTTCTCAAGTCAAGAGGGTATGGACCTGACTAACGATCGCATGGCTTTGCAGCGGATTCGAGAGGCCGCAGAAAAAGCCAAGGTCGAGCTATCGACGATGTCGAAGACCTCGATTAATCTGCCGTTTATTGCCGCTGATGAAACTGGGCCAAAACATTTAGAGATGGCTCTATCGCGATCGCTATTCGAAGAGCTAGCCGCAAGCCTAATCCAGAACACGCTAGAACCTGTCAAGCAGGCGCTCAAAGACGCCGAACTTAGCGTTGAAGATATCAATCGCATCTTGCTAGTCGGTGGTTCGACTAGAATTCCGGCTGTACAGGCTGCGATTACCGAATTCTTCGGTGGTCAGACGCCCGATCGATCGGTCAATCCAGACGAAGCCGTGGCGCTAGGCGCTTCTATCCAGGCAGGTGTTCTAGGTGGCGAGGTCAAAGACCTGCTTTTGCTAGATGTCACGCCGCTGTCGCTGGGTATCGAAACCCTAGGAGATGTTTTTACCAAGATCATCGAGCGCAACACAACGATTCCGACTAGTAAAACTCAGATATTCTCAACAGCCACAGACGGTCAAACGTCTGTAGAAGTGCATGCGCTCCAGGGCGAAAGAGCGATGGCTAAAGACAATAAGAGTCTAGGCCGATTCGAGCTGACCGGCATTCCTGCTGCGCCTAGAGGCGTACCTCAAATTGAAGTCTCCTTTGAGATCAACGCTGATGGCATTCTCCAAGTCGCTGCCAAAGATATGGGTACCAACCGGGCTCAAAGTATCAAAATTACCAACCGAGGCGGACTGAGCCCGGTGGAAATTGCTCGGATGAAAGAAGAAGCCGAAATATATGCAGGAGAAGACGAGCAGCGTAAAGTAGTTGCAGAGCTACAAAACCGAGCAGACTCTCTTTTCTACAGCTACGAGTCAGCGCTGCGCGACAGTGAAGGCGTCATCTCAGAAGAGCTAAAAGCCCAGGCAGAAGCAGAAGCAACCGCGCTGAGAACGGCAGTTGCTGAAAAGAACGCTCAGCCTAGCGATATTGTGCAAAAGCTAGATGCCTTGCAGCAGACCATCTTTAATATCGGTGCTGGAATCTACCGCCAAGCCGGCCACGAAAATACAAGTGGAGGGGACATCAATAACGAGATGCCAGGGGCCAGCATGAGTTCCGATGCTGCGGTGAACCCGAAACCTGTCAGCGGAGAATTTGATAGTCAAGAAGATCTCTATTCCAGTCCGGTACCGGTAGGCGTCGTTGCAGATACTCATGAAGATCCCGCCGAGATGGCAACCGCCTTTAGCGTAGGTCCAGATGAAGAGTTTGATATTGACAGCACCCTAGCCGCCAATTACGAGGCGATTGAGTAGTCTAGTAAACCGATAAAAGGACGCTAGAGGACCGCGAAAAGAGTAGGGTTTGAATGGGTGAAAGCCGCCCTATGCATCAGAAGGTTTGCTATACAATGATTCAATATGAGTAAGAACTGCACATCCTTTTGACTGACGTTTTATGGCCCGTGACTACTACGAAACCCTGGGTGTCTCTCGCAGCGCCGAGCCAGACGAAATCAAACGTGCCTATCGCAAGCTAGCGCGTAAGTACCATCCAGATGTTAACAAAGATCCCGGTGCTGAAGAGACCTTCAAAGAGGTTAGCCGTGCGTATGAGGTACTCTCAGAGCCAGAGGTGCGGGCTCGTTATGACCGCTTTGGTGAAGCAGGCGTTGGCGGTGCGGCATCGGCTGGTGCGGGTGGATTTCAGGATTTTCAGGATATGGGCGGATTCGCTGATATCTTTGAAAGCTTTTTCAACGGATTTTCTGGACAACCGGGACAGCAGAGACGTCGAGGCCCGATGCGCGGTGACGACCTGCGGCTGAATCTGAAGCTAGCCTTCAAAGAGGCTGTCTTTGGCGGTGAAAAGGAAATTAGAATTAGTCACCTAGAGACCTGCACAACCTGCACAGGATCTGGAGCAAAGCCAGGAACTCAGCCCAGAACCTGTACGACCTGTAACGGTGCGGGTCAAGTCAGGCGTGCGACTAGGACCCCCTTTGGCATTTTCAACCAGGTTTCGACCTGTCCAACCTGTAATGGCAGCGGCGAAGTGGTAGAGGACCGCTGTGAAACCTGTGGCGGCAGCGGCCAAAAACAAACCAACAAAAAGTTGAAGATTACCGTACCGGCAGGCGTCGAGAACGGAACGCGCCTGCGGGTGTCGGGCGAAGGCGATGCGGGTAAGCGCAATGGACCATCGGGCGATCTGTATGTCTACTTGGTAGTTAATGAAGAGTCTAAGTTTAGACGCGAAGGAATAGATATTCACTCCGATCTGAATGTGAGCTATCTGCAAGCCATTCTGGGCTGTGAGCTTGAAGTTGAAACGGTAGATGGCAAAGTGGCGATGCAGGTTCCGGCGGGAACGCAGCCGGGTACCGTTTTGTCATTGGACGGACGCGGGGTGCCCAGGTTGGGAAATCCGGTCAGCCGAGGTAAGCATCTGATTACAGTGAAGGTAGATATTCCGACTCGGGTGAAGTCTGAGGAAAGAGAGCTGCTGACGCAGCTAGCGGAAATTCGTGGCGACTTAGTCGGTAAAAACAAGAAAGAAGGCTTCCTGGGAGGGCTGTTTAATGGGTAGCTGCTTATTAAATGGTTCTTTGCTTCTAGCTGAGTTAGGTTGCTTCTCAGGAGGTCAAGACTGTGGCCGATGAATGGATTGACTTGCGAGGAACGCCCTGTCCGCTGAACTTTGTACGGACAAAGCTGAAGCTAGAGAAAATGAAGCCCGGTTCGCTGCTAGAGGTCTGGCTAGATCCGGGTGAGCCGATAGAACAGGTGCCTGACAGTCTGCGGATGGATGGCTACGGTGTGGAATCGATTGATGATCGCGCGGACTATTTTGCGTTGCAGGTTCGCCGACCGGTCGACCTGTGACGGTGGACCCGACAGCAGCGCTGACTTTGATAGGAACAGTGATTTCGATCAAGGCAAATTACTATTCGGTGCAGCTAGATGAAGTGGCGGCGCTGTCTGTAGAAATGTCGGTTTTGCTGTGCATTCGTCGGGGGCTGCTGAAGAAGCTGGGCCAGCAGATTATGGTGGGCGATCGCGTTACCGTAGAAGAACCTGACTGGCAGGGTATGCGAGGTGCGATCGCCGAAATTCACCCAAGACGCTCGTCTCTAGATCGCCCGCCGATTGCGAATGTAGATCAGGTGCTGCTGGTGTTCGCGATCGCCGAACCCAACCTTGATGCTTACCAGCTCAGCCGATTCTTGATCAAAGCCGAACTCACCGGACTAGAGATCACTCTGTGTTTGAATAAGCGAGATCTGGTCAGCGATGAGATGGCTGCTCAGTGGCGCGAAAGACTCGTAGCTTGGGGCTACGCGCCCCTAATGGTAAGCATTCGTGACGACGCGGCGCTATCTAGTCAGCTAGCTTCTGAGCTACAGGGCAAGATTACGGTGCTGGCGGGTCCGTCTGGCGTTGGCAAATCTAGCCTGACCAATCGACTGATTCCGGCGCAGAATCTGAGAGTGAATGCGGTCTCTGGTAAGCTGAGTCGCGGTCGCCATACAACGCGTCATGTAGAGCTGTATGAGCTACCAGGGGGTGGCTTTCTAGCCGATACACCAGGATTCAATCAGCCAGATATCATCACAGAACCGGAAGCGTTGGGCGATCTTTTCCCGGAAATTCGTCAGCGCCGCGTGCAGCAAGACTGTCAGTTCAGCAACTGCCTGCATCGTGACGAACCTGGTTGCGCCGTGCGCGGTGACTGGGAGCGCTACGAGCACTATTTAGCGCTCTTAGAAGAGATGACCAAACAGCAGCAGGTGCTTTTGCAAAAAGGGGAAGCCGAAGCGACTGAGAAAGTAAAGATGCTCGAAGACGGTAAGGTCTTGCACGAGCCTAGATTAGAGGCAAAGAAGTACCGGCGCACGTCTAGGAAGACTCGCAATCAGGCATTTCAGGAGCTGTGCCTGGACCTTTCGGAAGTAGAGGATTTAGAAGACCTGGAAGATTTGGAGGATTTGGGCCGATAGGAACTTATCGGGCTCATCCCACTTTTGAAAGTAGTCGCCGCCCTCACCCTAAATTCCTCTCCCGAAAGGAGAAGGACTTCAGATCTAGCTCCCTTCTCCTTTCGGGAGAAGGGCTGGGGATGAGGGCTCGCAGCAATCTGCATAAGTGGGATGAACCCAACTTATCTCACTTGCCGCAGTACACAATTAGATCAATTTCCACATCACCGAATCCGGCTAGCCCCGTAACGCCTACTGTCGTCCGTCCAGGATATCGGCCCGCCGTGAATCGGCTGGAATAGATTTGATTGACGGCTTCGTAGTAGCGAAAATCCGTGACGAAAATTCGCGACATTACTACGTTTTCAAAGCTGGTGCCAGCATGCTCTAGCACCAACCGCAAATTTTCCATTACTTGCTCAGTCTGCGCTTCGATAGAATCTTTGACGACCTCGCCTGATTCAGGATCTTCGGAGAGCTGTCCGGTGACGAATAAAAAGTCGCCAGCGCGAACGGCATGGGAGTAGGGGGCGACGGGGGGAAGTTTGCCGTCCGGGAGGGTGATGAATTCCAGCATTTCTCCAGCATTTCTGAAAGGGGTGAATGATGGTCAGCTATCGGTGCCAGGTGGTGATGCCACCGGGTTTATCAATTAGGGTGATGCCTTGTTCGCTGAGTTCGTCTCGGATGCGGTCGGATTCGGCGTAGTTTTTGGCTTGTTTGGCGGCGGTGCGCTGGGTGACCAGCTCATCAATATCAGCGTCGCTGATGGCACTAGCGGTGGATTGTTCGAGGGGCTGGGCTTCTAAACCTAGAACGCCTGCTAGGGTAACGAGGGTTTTCCACTGCTGCTGGAGAGTTTGGGGATCGGCGCTAGCGCTGCCTTCGTGGATGATTAGATTGCCTTGGCGCTGAAGTTCCTTGGCGATGCCGAATAGGACGGCGATCGCACCAGGCGTATTAAAGTCATCATCCATAGAAGTGCGAAACTGATCCACTGCTGACTCGTCTAAATTGGTCTGATCGCTAGCTTCAACGTCGGACCAGCCTAGCTTTTCACCATACTGATTGCCAAAGTTGAGCCCTTCGTTTAGGGTGGCCCAGCCGTTTTTGGCAGCAGCGATCGCATCTTCGGTAAAGTCCAGCGGCATCCGGTACTGGGACTGCATCACGAACATGCGCACCGCCATCGGGTCCGGCCCCTCTTCAGCATCTAGCAGATTGCGAATCGTGGTGAAGTTGCCTAGAGACTTGGACATTTTGGTGCCTTCGACATTCACCATGCCATTGTGCATCCAGTAGGTTGCCAGCGGTTTGCCAGTCGCAGCTTCTGACTGGGCAATTTCGTTTTCGTGATGGGGAAACTGGAGGTCTGCGCCGCCGACGTGAATATCAATGGTGTCTCCGAGGCGATCGCGCACCATCGCACTACATTCGATATGCCAGCCCGGACGCCCCGGCCCCCAGGTCGACTCCCAAGACGGCTCATCTGGTTTTGCTCCTTTCCACAGCGCAAAGTCAAACGGGTCTTTTTTAATCGAGTCCTCCGTGCCGACACGGCCACTGCGCCCTGCCTCCATATCCTCTAACTTGCGGCCCGAGAGCTTGCCATAGCCGTCAAACTTGCGAACCGAGTAATACACATCGCCTTTGGCCGGGTAGGCATAGCCCTTTTGCTCCAGCTCATGGATCAGCCGCTTGATCCCGTCGATTGTGTGTGTAGCGTAGGTGTACTCGTCCGCTTCGAGAATGTTCAGCCGTGCCATATCCTCGAAGTAAGCCGCCGTGTACTCCTTGGCCACTGCCTCCATCGAAGAATTTTCTTTACGCGCCCGGTTGAGGATTTTGTCATCGATATCGGTAAAATTTTGGATATAGCGAACGTTATAACCGCGCCAGGAAAGGTAGCGACGGACCGTATCCCATACGATGTATGAACGAGCATGACCCAGATGGCAGTAGTCATAGACAGTCACACCACAGCAGTACATTTTTACCTGACTGGCACTAAGCGGTTCAAAAGCTTCCTTCTGGCGAGAAAGCGTGTTGTAGATAGCTACGCTCATTAGAACTGTGGGGTGGGATTATGCAAGGTTTGGCTACAGAATTAGCCGCCGTAAGGAACTCCGTAGGTAAACTCAATAGTAGATTGGAAACTGGCATCACAGTGCTCTTTTTTGTTTCCGCTTCCTTTAATTGACGTAAACTTAGCGCCGCAATTTCTGGCGAATGCGTGATAATTAAGCCACAAATCTCTACACTCAAACGCTCACTCACCTAGCCAATAGCTCTCTATGACTGCCACAACGCTCGCGCCTAATAAACCGATGGATGCTTCTAAACACGGTTTACCTGTCACCATCATTACTGGCTTTTTAGGCAGCGGTAAAACGACTCTGCTCAACCACATCTTGACGAACCAAGAAGGACTGAAGACAGCAGTACTCGTCAACGAATTTGGCGAAGTAGGAATCGATAACGACCTGCTGGTCACCATGGGTGAAGACGACAATATGGTGGAGCTTAGCAATGGCTGCATCTGCTGCACCATTAATAACGACTTGCTAGAAGCGGTCTATAAGGTGCTAGAGCGCTCGGACAAAATTGACTATCTAGTCGTCGAAACTACTGGCCTAGCCGATCCCCTCCCGGTTGCACTGACCTTTCTAGGGACAGAGCTGCGCGATCTGACTCGGCTTGATTCGATTGTGACGGTCGTTGACGCTGAGAACTACAGCCTGGATCTATTTAACTCGCAGGCGGCATACAACCAGATTGCCTACGGTGATATCATCCTGCTCAACAAAATGGACTTGGTCGACGAAGCCGAGGCTGATAGCTTAGAAGTCAAGCTACGCGACATCAAAGAAGATGCCCGTATTCTGCGCACCGACCATTCGGACGTCCCTCTGCCGCTGATTCTTAGCGTAGGGCTATTCGAGTCGGACAAGTACTTCGGGGAGAGCAAAGCAGACGACCACAACCACGACGAGCATGACCACTCTGGCCACGATCATTCTGGCCACGATCATTCTAGCCACGATCATTCTAGCCACGATCATTCTAGCCATGACCATGCCGGACACGAGGCACATGCGCATGATGATCATGACCATTCGGAGTGCGATCATGATCACGACCACAGCGCTCACTCTCATCTAGATATTGATGGCTTCACCTCTGTTTCTTTTGACAGAGATCAGCCGCTAGCTATTCGTAAATTTCAGTACTTCCTGGACAATCAGTTACCAGCCTCTATCTTTCGGGCAAAAGGCATTCTATGGTTTGATGAGAGTCCTAAGCGCCACATCTTTCATCTGAGCGGCAAGCGATTTTCGCTAGAAGATGAGGAATGGAATGGCCGTCCGAAGAAGAATCAGCTAGTTCTAATTGGTCAGAATCTAGATGAAGAAACGCTTCGAGCCCAGATCGAAAACTGCTTCTGTACTGAGTCGGTGGAGCGCAGCAAAGGCTTCGGTCAATAACGTCCTGGCCAATCTATAGGGCTTAGCTCATACGGATCAGTTCATACGGAAGTTGTCTATGCGGGTCGTAATTCAGCGGGTGAGTTCGTCTCGCGTAGTCGTTGATGGCGAGGTCGTTGGCTCGATTGGCCGAGGTTTGAACCTGCTAGTAGAAACGGGCAAATTTGGTGTGTCAATGCAGGTTGCTATCGAAAACGACGGACTAGTGACGCTGCTGCTAGAGAAAAGTGACTGAAAAGTCCGAAGCAATTCCTAGCTCAGAACCATAGCTTCAGCTTTTCTTTACCATTGTAGAATTCAATCGAGAATAGTTGAATTCACCACCACCCGATCGGAGTAGCACTGTTAGGGTTAAGAAACATTAAGTTGATGTAGTAGTTTTTCTATTCTGCTGCATCAAAAGCTGAGTGACCTATGACCCGACCAGTCGTCTTTTGTGATTTCGATGGCCCAATTGTGGATGTATCGGAGCGATACTATCAAACCTATCGGCAGGGACTGCGATCGCTCGCCATCACTCACCAAAAACAAACCGATCGAGAACTAGCGATCGCGCCGCTATCAAAACAGCAGTTTTGGCAGATGAAGCAAAACCGAACTGCCGATATTGAAATCGCCATTCGCTCCGGCATTCCTTCTAACTGGTTCGAGCCATTTATCCGGCAAGTCGAAAAGATTGTAAACCATCAGAGTCTGCTGCGATGGGACCGGGCACAACCGCTTGCAAAAGCTGCGCTGCGCTATCTGCGTCAAGAAAACATGCGTTTGGTCCTAGTAACCTTGCGACATCCTGAACAGGTAGGCGCATTCCTTCGAGATCATGGACTGACTCATCTAGTCGATGAAGTGTACGGCGTGGCGGATGTGAACGCGGCCTATGTGAACCGAGTTGAGCAAAAGCGCGAGCTACTATCGAGGGCGATCGCACAGCAAAAGGCACAGGGCTATCAGACGCGATCTAGCTGGATGCTAGGCGATACCGAAGCCGACGTGATCGCGGCTAGAGACGCAGGGCTGTCTACTGCGGCGCTGACCTGCGGCGTCCGTAGTCAGGCGTATCTACAAACGCTAGAGCCGACTGGAATCTACACCGAACTGCTTAGTGCGGCTATGGCGGCAGTAGAAACGGCAAGAGTGCAGACTGCATAGTTGCTGGTCGCCTCTAGTCTGTGACTGTTTAGTCTGTGACCGTCTATTCTTTGACCTTATACAAGTCCCACCATCGCTTCAGCGGGTAGTAGAGCGCTGGTGCCCATAGGCTGCTGAGAATAGCTGAGCTGAGTGTGACTCGCTGATAGTACTGCCAAATAGTGCCAAAGCTGGTGTAGAGCGCATTCTCGCTTAAAAGGTATTGGCCTGTGACCTGTAGAGCCATAATAGTTTCAACGACAACGGCTAGGCCAAAAACGATTAGAGCCACTGAAATTAAGTCTTCTTGTAAAACCCGACGCTGGTGCAGTTGGGCAGTGAGAATGCCGACTAAGACTAGCCCTGGAACGTGCGTTGGAAAAGTTCCAGTCAGCCCGTCTTGGATGAGTCCGAGAGTGATACCGGCGATCGCACCGTTGAACGGCGTGCGGCTAATGCTCCATACCACGACCCAAATCAGCAGCCAGTTAGGTCCGACGCCAAGAATATCCATTCCGGGCAATCGGGCTGGGAGTAGCAATAGACATCCCAACACCGAGCCGACTGTAAATAGCCAGTTCCAGATTTGCCGACGGGACGTCGCACGTCTAGAGCGGTAGGAACTCATAGGGTATTAAGGCTCGTTGTATTAAAAGTCAGTATCAAGGCTCGTTGATGATCTCAGCAGGCGCGGCGTCCACGTCTAGCCTGGGTGAAAAGGGATGGATCGTAACCCATTCTAGGTTGCTGACCGGGACCGAAAGCTGAATGACGGCTTTTGGCGCTGGGCTATTGCCTAAGTCAAGAGAGGCAATGCGCCCAATCGCGACGCCTTGAGGGAATAGACGGCTAAAAGATGAGGTTACAATCACGTCGCCAACTTTGACATCGGGCACTTTCTCAAAGAAGAACATGGTTGCTTGAGTATCGGCTTCGCCACGAATGTAGCCAGTCGAGCGACTCCGACTGACCTTTGCTCCAATCTGGCTACTTGGGTCGCTTACTAATACCACTCTAGAGGTGTTGGGTGTGACCACAGCGATCCGGCCGACTAAACCGCCTGGGCCAGTGACGATATCGCCGACTTTGATGCTATCGCTACTGCCTTTGTTAATTGTCATTTGCTGCCACCAGTGGTTAGCGCTGCGCCCAATGACAGCAGCAGAGGTAGTGGTATCTAGCTCGCTGTCTTTTTGATAATCAATCAGCTCACGGAGCTTTTGATTTTGATTCTCTAGCTCTACAACCCGCTGCTGTAAATCTAGTACGTAGGCATTTTCTAGCTGCGCTTCAGAAGGGGCGCTGAGGTGGAAAGGCTTAGTGACGTACTGATACGCTTCATAAATCAGCGCGCCGTTCGTCTGGCGAATGCCCCAAGCGGTCCCAACAGCTAAACAGATCAAGACCCCTCTAAGCGCGTTCTTATCCCACCATCGTCTTAGGGCAAACATCTAGGCCACTTTCTACTTAATCGAGTTACTTAACCGAACTGCTAGATCTAGATCTACAGACTCAGATCTACAAATCACGAGAGCGGGCGCTGAAAACTCGTTCCATCTTGTCGATATTTTCAAGTACGCGGCCTGTTCCTAGAACAACGCAGCTGAGCGGATCAGCAGCCACATGAACCACAATGCCAGTCTCGTGAGAGATCAGTGTATCCAATCCTCTTAGCAATGCGCCGCCGCCGGCGAGCATAATACCCCGATCGATAATGTCAGCCGCTAGCTCTGGTGGTGTGTCTTCAAGGGTTCGCTTGACGGCTTCTACAATCACCGATAGCGGCTCAGCCATGCTCTCACGGATTTCTGGGCTCTTGACAGTGACGGTTCTCGGTAGACCTGAGAGCATATGCACGCCGCGCACTTCTAGCGAGGCTTCATCGTCTTCAGGACCAGGGTAGGCGGAGCCGATCTTGACTTTGATTTCTTCGGCAGTGCGATCGCCGATATCAAGATTATTGACCTTTTTCATATACAGCTTGATTGCATCAGTTAGCTCATCGCCAGCGACCCGGACGGACTCACTGCGCACTGTGCCCTGCAAACTCAGAACAGCAACCTCTGTCGTTCCACCACCAATATCTACGATCATATTGCCCGTGGGTTCATCTACGGGTAGGCCCGCGCCGATTGCTGCCGCCACCGGCTCGTCAATTAGATAGACCATCCGCGCTCCGGCTTGTAGAGCAGCGTCCATGACGGCTCTACGCTCTACGCCAGTAACACCGCTAGGAATACCAATCACCACTTGCGGGGACACAATTGTTTTGTTGTCGTGCACCCGACGAATAAAGTGCTTGAGCATGACCTCGGCAATGTCAATATCGGCGATGACGCCGTCTCTTAGAGGTCGAATGGCTCTAATATTTCCAGGAGTGCGCCCTAGCATTTGCCTAGCCTCTTCACCTACCGCGAGCGGGCGTCCATTGGTCTCGTCAATCGCTACTACTGAGGGTTCTTGCAAAACGATTCCCCGCCCCGACACGTAAACTAGAGTGTTGGCTGTCCCAAGGTCGATACCCATGTTGCGGGAGAGGGAGAAACGGTTGAATAATGCCACAAGCTAAGGGTCCGTAATAGCGGTTAATACTAGTATTTCTGACGATCAGAATGAATCTTATTACGTTTTATATCGCCCGTCTAGTCGATTTACCGTAGATTTGGCAGCGGGTTAGCTACCATATTAAAACGCACGTACTGCTTCAACCTTGTCCGGGTTAACAGTAGCTTACTGTGGTAGTACGACAGTTTTCTAATCAAGACGTAAACGAATACTTATGAGCGTGAACATAGTGAATTTGGTTGGCCGGGTTGGCCGCGATCCTGAGGTGCGTTACTTCGAATCGGGTAATGTACTTGCCAAGTTTGGCCTAGCGGTGAACAGACGTACGCGTAACAGCGACCAGCCAGACTGGTTCAACGTCGAAATCTGGGGTAAGCCCGCTGAAGTTGCCGCGAACTACGTCCGCAAGGGTAGCCTGATTGGCATTACGGGCTCACTGAAGCTGGATAGCTGGCAGGACCGCAGCACAGGGGCCACGCGGACAAGCCCTATCATCAGAGCTAGCGACTTAAACTTGCTAGGCTCTAAGCGAGACAACGAAGCGCCTATGTCGTATGGCAATGACGAGTTCTGAAGCGCTGTGCTATCAGAACCTGGCTGCTAAAACCGTGCGAATAACATACGGTTTCAATAACGCACGGTTGAATAACGTGATAGAGGCGTAAGATAAGGTTGGCTCATGCCGACTGTCAGCGCATCTTGTCTCTGACTTGTTACCAAAGCTTAATTAAGTTTTGTATACTAACCTTTGGGCGCATTCAAGTAGGTATTTATTCCTATCATTGCACTCCGATAGTTTCGCCTATGCTAAAAGCGCCTGTGTTAGAAGCTGAGCTTCCCGCTGGACTTGTTTTTCTTTGGGCCTTTGCTTTTTCGGAATGACTGCGTCTTTGTCGCTATCGAAATTGCGTGAATTTTAATGCTCGGTGAACAGTTTCCGTGGCTGACGTTCCTAGTTATCTTTCCTCTGTTGGCAGCAACCCCCATCTCTTTGCTGCCGGACAAAGAGGGTGAGACTATCCGCTGGTATGCGCTAGGAGCCAGCCTGGCCGAATTTGGCTTGATTGTCTACGTTTTTATGACTCAGTACGAGATGGGCGTATCGGGTCTCCAACTGGTAGAAGAATATCCCTGGATCACTCAGTTTGGACTGAGCTGGTCTTTAGGCGTTGATGGGCTGTCTTTCCCCTTGGTGCTGTTGAGCGGGTTCGTGAGTACGCTCGCTATTATCGCCTCGTGGAATATCAAGCTCAAACCCCGCCTGTACTATTCGATGATCCTGCTGATGTTCAGCGCTCAGCTTGGGGTCTTTTTAGCTCAAGACATGATGCTGTTTTTCATCATGTGGGAGCTAGAGCTGGTGCCTGTGTACCTGCTGATCTCTATTTGGGGTGGGCAGCGTCGGCAGTATGCAGCGACCAAATTTATCATCTACACGGCTACCTGCTCTGTATTTATTCTGGTTGTCGCTCTGGCATTGGCTTTCTTTGGCAGTAGCTTCAGCTTTAACTTCAGTGAGCTAGCCGCAAAGGAATATCCGCTGACGTTCCAGCTAATTTGTTATCTGGGTCTACTAGTTGCCTTTGGGGCCAAGCTGCCGATCTTCCCGCTGCATACCTGGTTGCCTGATGCGCATAGTGAAGCGCCTGCGCCTGTTTCGATGATCTTGGCAGGCGTTTTGCTGAAGATGGCTGGATATGGCCTGATTCGGATGAATATCGAGATGCTGCCCGACGCGCACCTGTATTTTGCGCCTGTGCTAGCGTTTCTGGGCGTAATCAACATCGTCTATGCTTCGCTGACTGCTTTTGCTCAGGACAATCTGAAGCGGCGGATGGCCTACTCTTCGATTGCCCACATGGGCTTTGTGCTGTTGGGGCTAGCCGCCTTCAATTCTTTGGGGATGAGCGGCGCTATGCTCCAGATGATTTCGCACGGTCTAGTGGCAGCGGTACTGTTTTTCTTGTCGGGTGTGGCTTACGAACGGACGCATACGCTTTCTATGGATAAGATGGGTGGGCTGGCAAAGGCAATGCCGATTGCTTTCTCTCTTTTTACAACGGGGGCGATGGCGTCTTTGGCGCTGCCAGGGATGAGTGGATTTATCGCAGAGATTACGGTGTTCTTGGGAATGGCGACTAGCGATGCCTATAACGTGTTTTACAAAGCAGCGATTGTGCTGCTAGCGGCTGTTGGCGTGGTGCTTTCTCCTATCTATCTGCTGTCGATGCTGCGAAATATTTTCTATGGCGAGCCGGGTGAGGTGAAGCTACCAGGAGATAAGTCGTGGGAGATTGTTCCACGAGAGATGTTCGTCGCGATCTGCTTGCTAATACCGATTATTGGCATCGGTCTATATCCCAAGATGGTGATTCAGACCTATAGCGTTAAAACGGTAGAAGTTTCTAGCTTGATTCATCGCACGCTGCCAGATGTGCCCAACGCCGCGCCGCTCTCGAAGGTGATGAGTATGCCAGGTGTAGAGCAGATAGTGGCTCCTTCCCTGTAGGTAAGTTCTTGATCGCATCTTCTGTGAGTAGAACGCTCTAGATAGAATCTGAGTACAAGTAAGTAGCCCGCTGAATACAATTATTCAGCGGGCTACTGATGTGTTTGGGTAATAGCGGTGACAGCTACTGTCTGAATGCATCCAGCTGCGCACCTGAATTTGGGCCGCTATGTCCGTATCTGGGTAGAGCGAAGCCAGCCGCCTGTCATTGTGCCAGTGAGTGCGATCGCAATATTCAAAGCCGCAACCAAGGCCCGATCAGATCCGCCCAAAACCGTCGCATCCCAAACCGTCGCAGCGACCCAAGCGGTAATCAGAATCAGCGAAAGGGCTGTTGCATGAGCAATCGGTGCGCGCCGCGCCACTAAGCCAACGATGTAGCCGCTGAGCGTAGCAAACCCTAGTCCACACACCCCGAACACTGCAAGCATGCTCATTTGCGTCCGACCACCCGGCCCAGCCGTACCTATACAAGTGGAATACAGCAGCGCCGTACTGGTCCCGAGTGTTAAAAGGCCTAAGCCCAGTGCTAGAACAGTCGAGACTATTGCAGAAGACCGCATTACACTTACTCCTTTTGTCTATTCGGTATGTCTATTCGGTATGTCTGTTAAGTAGTCTCATCATAAGTTCCCCAAGCTTTTCTATCTATTTATCGTCTTTTTATATAGAGTGCTCCGCTTTGTAGGTTTTGTAAACCGCATCTGTGTATTTTCCACAGCGTATAGGCTAAATGTTATGTTTTTCCGATAGCGGAGTCTTCGGCTTATCCTTTTCTCAGCGGCGGATTGAGATGACTTAGCAGTTGACTCGAAGTATTTTGCATAGCGCCTAAACCCTTCTCATAGCCCTTCAGTTGTAGATTCAAAACATGTGTGATGTTTGTAGCGCTTACTCAGCGCTTCTCAGTGGAAACACCCCTCAAACGACCCTTCAATCTGAGGCGGCCCAGCTACTGAAGCCTTCTTTGGATATGATGCTAGACCAGAGTTCTGGCTCTACCTTGCAGCCAGAACAGTCTGATCTTTCAATCGTTGAGCAGGCTCTGCCACTCGCGCTGCAAGCGCTGCAAGATCAGCTAACTGGCTTTGCCGCGAGCGATGATGAATATCTAAACAAGATGCGGCTGGCTTTTGGTGATAGCTTCAGTGCTGAAGTGGCTCTAGATTTGGCAGATGCTTGGCTGACAAGGGACTTCAGCATTCTGCCAGAAATCGAATTTCTCTCTGCCGAGGCGCTGAGGGGAGCAACGGCAGCTTATGAGGCAGATACCGCGACTATCTATCTGTCTATTGACTTTGTCAGTGATTTCTTCAGGGTGTACCAAGACAATACTGCTACCCTAAGTGCTCTGATTGCAGAAGAGCTAGGTCACCATATCGATACTGTGCTGAATGGCTCTGCGGATAGCCAGGGCGATGAAGGCGCGATATTTTCCGCGATGCTACGAGGGGAAACGCTATCGGACGTACAGCTACAGAGCCTTCAGCAAGAAGATGACAGTGCGACAGTTGTAGTGAGTGATGAGAATGGCGATCGCACTATCGAAGTCGAGCAGAACCTAACGTCAACTAGCTTTGTAGAAGTCACCGATACCGCTGGCAACTTTATCTCAGGGCGTAGCTATGGCGCGGGCGCATGGGGAGACTTCAACGGTGACGGTCTGGCCGATCTCTGGGTGAACAACCACTTCGGTAGCGGTGATTTTTCTGGCAACGTGGTCAACTTTGGGCGGACGATGTTCGTCAACAACGGCGATGGGACATTCACCGATGTCGTGAACGACGGCTCTGATGTGTTTGTCCGCTCAGAACTGCAAGGTGACTTTCACGGTTCTGTCTGGGCTGACTTCGACAACGACGGCGACCAGGACCTATTGCAGGTTGTGGGCGGAGAGGGTAATACCAGCGTCCTTGGGGAGGAAAATCTACCGCCCGATAGTGAACCCAACCGCCTATACATCAACGATGACGGTGTCCTTAGAGACAAAGCCGAAGAATTTGGCGTTGCTTACGACAGTGCCAAAGCGCAAGTGGCCGTTTGGCTAGACTACGACAACGATGGCAATCTCGATATTTTCCACGGCTCTACTCAGCGAGCGGACGGCCTAAACCCAACCACTGTATTCCGTCAGAAGTCAGATGGAACATTTGAAGATGTCGGTGCAGAGGTCTTGCCAGAGTCGGTACAGGGAAAAACGATTAAGTCTGCTGGTATAGCCGATTTGTCTAACAGTGGTGAGAGCTACGACCTAGTCTTTCCCGGTGGTCAAGTAACGCAGATTCTAGATGTATCAACCAATCCGTTTGAAATTATCTCATCGGAGATCATCGATAGAACTCGTCTGAAAGGTGCGTTTGACTTTGCCTTTGCTGATTTTAATAACGATCTGCTAATCGACATCTACATTCCTAGAGGAGGAGATAACCGATACTTCCTGAACTCCTCGGATGGACTAGTAGAAACTGGCCTTACTGCTGATGATGACAGCATAGAGTCTAATCTCGGTGCCAGTACAGTCGCGGCTGATTTTGACAATGATATGGACATAGATATCTTTGTCTTGCGAGGTGCTGAAGAGGCACGCGATGTTCCTAACATTCTGTATGACAATCAGGGCGATGGAACGTTTGTCACGATAGCCAATGCTGGTGGAATCTTGCCTGCCGCTAGAGGTATTCGCGACGGCGTCACTTCGGCTGATTACGATAACGACGGGTTTGTCGATCTATTTATTACTAATGGAACGGCCAGTGCAACTAACGGCCCTCAGCAGCTGTTTCGCAATCAGGGGAATGGCAACAACTGGCTGCAAATCGATCTGCAAGGTGAGCAAACCAATCGCGATGGTATTGGTGCCAAGGTCTATGTGACTACGGCAGATGGTAAGACGCAGCGGCGAGATCAGACTGGCGGTGTGCACGAGCGATCGCAAAACCATCAGCGGCTTCACTTCGGCCTCGCTCAAAACACTCAGATCGAAAGCATCAGAATCGAGTGGCCAAGCGGTATTGTCCAGGAGATACAGAACCCCCAGGATATCGAAGTCAATGACATCATTGTCATCAACGAGACCGCAGGCATCGTAGCGGACAACATTCCTATCAACGTCAGCAGCGGCGGCA
This sequence comes from uncultured cyanobacterium, assembly GCA_963838725.1. Taxonomy (GTDB): domain Bacteria; phylum Cyanobacteriota; class Cyanobacteriia; order Phormidesmidales; family Phormidesmidaceae; genus Phormidesmis. The sequence continues at coordinate 56,576 of CAWISM010000003.1, forward strand.
ATAACGGCGGCGGCAATAACGGCGGTGGCAATAACGGCGGCGGCAACGGCGGTAACGTGGACAGTCCTTTCACCGCCGGGGCAGAAGGGCTTTCTCTAGAGCTAACAACGCTGGGCGACAACGGCCTAATATTCGGATTTGATCGCATCGGCGTTAGTCAAGCTAGTCAGGTCACTGTTCGCAAGGTGAACGCAGGTGGACCGCCTACTCAAATTGGCAGTTTCTCTTTAATCCAAGCAGGTGAACCTAGCGGCTTTACGCCCAGGTTCACACTTCGGCCTGGAGATGTCGATGAAGGAGACACGCTAGAGTTTGAGATTTTAGACAATGGAACAACTCGTAGCGCGATTGTCACTGCTACTGCGGCGGGTGCGAATCTAGACTTTGGCAATGACACGAGGCTATCGCTATCGTCTGGAACTGATAACGAGGACAACTATGTCTCTGGCGACGCGGATGCGCTGAACTTCGGCGGAACGGGTGGCGCTGATATCCGCTTTACTGTCTACAGAGAAGCTAGCTTTGATAGCGTTGTGGGCCTATATAGAATCGACAACCTCAATGGCGATGTTACTGTCAATGGTCAGACCTTTAGCGCTGGCCAAGCAGGCTATGCCCAGGCCGCTCTTGAAAACGCTGTAGATGATGTCGCATTGCAGACTAGCGACGGCGGTAGAGATACATTCACTGTTAGTGGTCTAGATGGTCTATACGGTACATTCATTACCGTCCAAAACAGCGAGATGAATGAAGAGTTTACCTACTTCTCGTACGGCGCTGCTAGCGGTAATGACCACGTGAAATCTCTTGGCAACAACGCTATTGGCTTTGAGGATTTGCCAGAGCTAGGCGACGCTGACTTTGATGATATTGTGGTTACCTTTGACACTGTCTAGGGCAGCAGCAACAGGTTAGGCTATCGGGTGTGAAAGAACAGTGGTGATATTTCACTGGGTCAAATCGTTCGTTTTTGACCTCAATCTGATACAAGTGTCGTATTGATCAAATGCTTGTATCAGTTTATCCAAAAGAATCCACCGATGAGTAACTACATTAGCCGCCGTGACTATGCTGATACCTTTGGGCCGACAGTGGGCGATCGCATCCGCCTAGCCGACACAGAGCTATTCCTAGAAGTCGAACAGGATTTAACCAGCTACGGGGGTACCTACTACGGCGATGAAGTGAAATTCGGTGGGGGTAAAGTCATCCGTGATGGTATGGGCCAGTCGCCCATATCGAGAGCAGATGGCGCGGTCGATACTGTAATTACCAATGCGCTGATCCTTGACTGGTGGGGCGTGGTGAAAGCAGACGTAGGCATTAAGGACGGGAAGATTGCCACGATTGGGAAGGCAGGTAATCCCTATACGCAGAATGATATCGATATCATTATCGGCCCAAGTACGGAGATTATTGCCGGAGAGGGCAAGATTCTGACGGCGGGAGCGATTGATTCGCATATTCACTTTATTTGTCCGCAGCAGATTGAGGTGGCGATCGCATCGGGTGTGACAACAATGCTCGGCGGCGGCACCGGACCAGCCACAGGCACCCTCGCCACTACCTGCACCCCCGGCGCATGGCATATTCACAGAATGCTAGAAGCCGCTGAAGCCTTTCCAGTGAACTTGGGATTTATGGGTAAAGGAAATTCTAGCCAGCCGCAGGCACTTGTCGAACAAGTTCGGGCCGGGGCGATGAGCCTAAAGCTACACGAGGACTGGGGAACGACAGCGGCTGCGATTGACAACTGCCTTTCTGTTGCAGACGAGTACGATGTGCAAGTTGCTATTCACACAGACTCTCTCAACGAGTCCGGGTTTGTAGAAACAACAATTGCTGCCTTCAAAGATAGAGTGATTCATACCTTTCATACCGAAGGCGCGGGCGGCGGACACTCTCCTGATATTCTCACAGTTTGCAAACTTAGCAACGTGCTGCCCGCTTCGACTAACCCAACTCGGCCCTACACCATCAACACCTTTGATGAGCACAAAGACATGTTAATGGTGTGTCATCACCTAGACAAAAATATTCCAGAAGACGTGAAATTTGCAGAATCTCGCATTCGCCGAGAGACCATTGCCGCCGAAGATCTGCTGCATGATATGGGCGCGTTTAGCATTATGGCCTCGGACTCGCAGGCAATGGGCCGCGTGGGTGAGGTGATTACGCGCACCTGGCAGACAGCGCACAAGATGAAGGTGCAAAAAGGGCTATTGCCTGCGCCTGAAGATGAGAGCGAAACGCATGATAATTACCGGGCCAAGCGATACGTGGCGAAGTATACGATCAATCCTGCGATCGCCCACGGCATTTCAGACATCGTCGGCTCAGTCGAAGAAGGCAAGCTCGCAGATCTGTGCCTCTGGAACCCTGCATTCTTTGGCGTTAAACCAGAGACCGTAGTGAAAGGTGGCTGCATTGCCTGGGCTCAGATGGGCGATGCGAATGCAAGTATCTCTACTCCTGGTCCGGTTCACATGCGGCCCATGTTCGGCAGCTATGGCAAAGCCATATCGAGCACGGCTCTGACGTTTGTATCAGGTGCGGCGATGGAAGATGATATCGCTGCGCAAATAGGGTTAGATACTAGCCGATTGAGAGCAGTCTCTAACACGCGGCAGCTAAAGAAAACAGATCTAAAGCTGAATGGCGTAATGCCCAATATCGAAGTAACGCCAGAGACTTTTGAAGTCAGAGTGGACGGCAAGCTGCTAACCTGCGAACCTGCCGATCTGCTGCCGATGGCTCAGCGTTATTTCCTGTTCTAACTGTAGTACGTGTTTAGCGTTCTGCTATGAGACATCGGTGGGTAGCGCATGTTCCCGACCCACCCCGACCTTCGCTACGCTCCGGCCACCCCTGTCTTGGTAGGCATTCCCTAGCGCCGCAAAGCGACGCGGGGTCCTACCGCTCCCAAAAGGGGATTTACTTCAGGCAGTGAAGTTTAGGCGATCTAACAACCTTGATCGTCATAGCCGGGACAAATCCCCTCCACGGAGGGGTGGCGCGTAGCGACGGGGTGGGTCTCGGTGTATGCGCTAAACACGTACATGCTACGCACCTACAGCGTGCCTACACTCTTACCTGCCCCAATAATTTTCTCTAATCCACAGATTCATTTCGGCTTTGGATGCCGTCAAAATGGCCTCACCGGATTGAGGATTGTAGGCAGACCAGCTAGGCTGACCCTGCGCGTTGACTACCTGTTCGATTTGAACCTTGTTCCATTCGCTGAGCGTTGCAGCAAAGCTGGCCCACAGATTCTGAAGCTGCCTGCCAACTGAAGCGGGCGGCTGGCTGGCAACTGTTAGCTGCTGATACTCATACTCTAGCGCCGCAACTAATGATGGATTGTGCTGGGCTCTTGCCGATTCTAGGCGGCGGCTGAGGAGCGTGAGTAGGTTTGCCTGGTGGGTAGAGCCAGTTTCGTTGCTATGGCTAGTGGAGTAGATCATTGAAATGTACTTGTCTCAGGTCGCTTGTCTTACTTATCTTAGACAGCGACATCGACGAAAGCCAAAAATCTGTATATTTCGATACAGAAAATTCCAATCTGAAGAAAACATCACAAGGAAATAGCGCTAGATGAAAAGGCTCATTCATCTAGCGCTATCGATAACGACTATGGAATTGTCTGGGACTATAGCCTTACAGCCTCTCAGCTGCGTGGCCTAGCATCCAAGGGCGGCTGCCTAGTCGAGCCGCCTGGTTGCGAGGCTTGGCGGGTTCACCTTGGCGCTTGACCAGACGAGGTTCGGGCGAGCCAACTTTTTTGAGCAGGCTGCCTGAGCCAAGGCTGATGTTGGGCGCGGTGAAAATTCGAGAGGCGATCGCATCGCACTCAGGGCAGTTTCGTGGTAGGCCAGTATCCGCCATCTTGTGCCATACCTCAAACGGGCCGCAGGGATCGCAGTTGTAGTCATACAGTGGCATTGCCTAGCCTCCTTAAGTTGGCAGAATTGGTTTGTCAAAGATCGCCGTCGGCAGCGCCAGCGTACAGCAGGCATTGGGAATATCCACGATGCCGCTAATGCGCCCTTCTACCGGCGCACAGCTCAGCAGCAGATAGGCTTGCTCTCCGGTATAGCCAAACTTCTTCAGATACTCAATCGCATTCAAACAAGCTTGTCGGTAGGCGATATGCGTATCCATGTAGTACTGCTTGCCAGTAAACTCATCGACTGAGATACCTTCAAACACTAGATACTCGGAGTAGTTGGGCTCTACCGGACCTGGCTTGAAGATCGGGTTCACCATAGCGTACTTGTCTACGCCGCCTTTGATGATGTCTACATGCACATCGATATAGCCAGACATCTCGATGGCACCACAGAAAGAGATTTCACCATCTCCCTGCGAGAAGTGAATATCACCCATCGAAAGTTTCGCGCCCTCTACATAGACAGGGAAGTAGATCCGCGTTCCTCTAGAAAGGTTCTTGATATCGCAGTTGCCGCCGTGTTCTCTGGGGGGAACTGTTCTTGCCGCCTCAGCCGCAATCCGATCAAAGTCGGTATCGGCCACCTGACCTAGAACGGCGTTGGTCGGATTCGGCAGCGCTGCTAGCACCGGATCATCACCCGAGAGCCCAGCCCCATAGGTCCGCAAGTCGGGCGCGGTGTTGACTAGCTCGGTTTCACGCTTGTTCCATTTATTCAGCAGCTCTTGAGAAGGCGCACAGCCGATCAGCCCAGGGTGAGTGATACCTGCGAACTTGACGCCGGGAATGTGCCGAGACGAGGTGTAGATCCCTTGGAAGTCCCAAATAGCTTTGGCGGCTTTCGGGTAGTGATCGGTGAGGAATCCGCCGCCGTTCTCTTTTGCAAAGATACCGGTAAAGCCCCATTCGTCTCCTTGGAGTGCGCCAATATCAACGAGGTCCACAACTAAGATATCGCCCGGTTCTGCGCCATTCACCCAAATCGGGCCGCTGAGCATATGGACTTTGGTGAGATCAACATCTCGAACATCGTCTGGATTGTCATTGTCTTTTATTTGTCCATCGGTCCAATCCTTACACTCAATTCGAAAAACGTCTCCTGGATTCACAGAAACCACCGCCGGAATATCGGGGTGCCACCGATTGTGGCCGGGCAGCTCTTGCTCTGACATGGGCTTGGTGAGATCTATCTTAAAGAGAGTCTCAGGCATGGCACTACTCCTCTAGTTGACTAGATTGTGTTGAAGTATCTGTGTTGAAGCATTGCAGCAAAAGATGGAGAAAAGTAAATTGGGAAGAGCTTTCCGTGCAACGCCTTCAATCGATTAAAAAGTGTTTTCATTCAGCAAATTCACTTAGGGAGAACATAGCTTTTATCGTGGAAGAGAATATGTAAAACTCAATACAAAAGTGGGGCTTCTAACTATATACGTCTGTTTTTGATTCATTAGTCCTAGCTTTGTCCTGAGTTTGTCCCAGTTTTCAGCTTTTGAAACTCGATTGCTCGATTTCAAAGCAACAAAGCCGAACATTCACGCTGGAATGCTCGGCTATAGGGGCAATTTGAAGGGGCAATTTGAACTCAAGCTGTCTTATTTTCTATTTATCAGAGAATAGTCTAAACCGCTAGATACTTCTGTAGCAGTGCATCTGAGAGCTGATCGGTTGTTCCTTTTTCGACGATGCTGCCTTTTTTCATAATGAAGAACTTTTGAGCTAGCTTGCGAGCGAATTCGATTTTCTGCTCGACGACAACAATGGTAATGCCCTTCTCTTTGTTGATTCTGCGCAGGGTATCTTCAATTTCCTGCACGATAGAGGGCTGAATGCCTTCGGTCGGTTCGTCTAGGAGCATGATTTTGGGCTCACACATCAGGCCGCGTGCGATCGCCAGCTGCTGCTGCTGTCCCCCACTGAGCAATCCACCCTGACGGCTCAGGTGCTCTTTCAGCATCGGGAAAAACTCATAGAGCTCACTAGGAATACCATCACCCTTAGTCCTAGCCTTTTTTCCACTGGCGCTTAGACCCATTTTCAAGTTATCGAGCACAGAAAGATAAGGAATAATCTCCCGGCCCTGTGGAATATAGGCAATTCCCTGTCGGGCCCGCTGGTAAGTAGCCGCTTTGCTAATGTCTTTGCCCGCAAAGGAAATACTGCCACTATCGAGCGGGTTCAATCCAATCACGCTGCGCAAAAGCGTAGTCTTACCCACGCCATTACGCCCTAGCAAACAGGCAATATCCCCTTCATTCACTGACATGTTTACATCGAACAGCACAGGCGTTGGCCCGTAGCCCGCCACCACATTATTCAATTCGAGCAGCGGCTGTGCGCCTGTCTGGGTTCCGTCCTTCTCAAGCAGCGGCGTTGATTGTTTCACGACCTAGATATACCTCTATCACTTTAGGATTGCTTTGAATTTCTTCTACAGAGCCTTCTGCTAACACCGCACCCTGGTGTAGCACTACGATACGCTCAGCAATTTGCTTAACAAACTCCATATCATGTTCGATTACTACAATGGAGTAGTCGGCTTTGGCGATGCTCTTGATAATTTCGCCTGTCGCATAGGTCTCCTCGGCAGTCATGCCAGCAGTCGGCTCATCAAGCAGTACAATCGAAGGATCTTGGGCCAGCACCATCGCAATCTCTACCCATTGCTTTTGGCCGTGAGAGAGCGATGACACTTCTTCAAACGCCTGATCCAGCAATCCTGTCCGCTCTAGTACATCATAGATTTTACCTTTCCTGGCCTTGGTCAGCTTGGCCATGATCGACTCAAAGATGCCGTGAGAGCCCTTGAGCGATAGCAAAATGTTATCAAAAACCGTTAGCTCGTTGTAGACATTCGGATTTTGAAACTTTCGGCCAATGCCTAGTCGAGCAATCTTGTGAGGCTGTCTGTTGGTGATGTCTTTACTGCCGTAATACACATGCCCAGAGGCAACCGGAGACTTACCGACAATCGCGTCTAGCAAAGTACTTTTCCCAGCTCCATTTGCGCCAATGATGGTGAGGATTTCACCATCGTAAACCTCTAAGTTCACGCCCTTGAGCGCTTTGAATCCTGAGAAAACAACGTTTAAGTCTTTTACAGACAAGACTGATTTTGTTGAAGTCGAGGACGCTGTTGTCATCGGTGCCGCTGTCATTGCACTAATCCTTTTAGGCGGTTATGAAAGTAATGAAGAACAAAGAATGAGAGAGCTTGGAAACTGCAGTCTCTTGTGAGCTATGTATCCTGTGAGCTATATATCTTGCGAGCTATGTATCTTATGAGCTGCGCTGTGCGGCTTCGGGCTGTGGATCTGTCGCTCTTTCTGCAGTCACATCTGAAGGCGGGACTGCTGTTGACGCAGCCAACCCTGGGAGTGGTTTTGGCTTAGACAGATTAGAGAGCCTCAGCTGCTTGGGCAGCAAACTCATCAGCCCATTGGGAATAAAGAGCACGACCACCAGAAGCAGTATCCCTACAATCAGCTGCCAGTCCTGAGTCACTTTCTCAGCAGAGTTCTGCACCTGCCCCAACAGTATTGCCGCTGCCATCGGCCCAACCAAAGTGCCTCGACCGCCAATCGCCACCCAAATCACCACTTGCGTACCGAAAGCGACCGCTAGGTACACGGGTGAAATAAACCGATTGAGTGGAACAAACAATCCGCCCGCCATTCCGGCTAGCGCTGCCGAGAGCGTCCAGATGAAAATCTTGTACTGAGCAACGTCGTAGCCCAAGAAGGCAATCCGATTTTCGTTCTCATTGATAGAGCGTAGGATTAGCCCAAAGTTCGACTGGGTCAGCCACCAGCTCAGCGCCAGCACGAACACGGTGTAAGCCAAGATCAAAAAGTAGATGCCGATAAGCGGAATGTCGGTGCCAAAAACGCTGAGCTTACTCACGTCTGTAATGCCGTTAGTTCCGCCTGTGTAGGCTTGCTGACTGATAAAGAAGGTCGTCAGCGCTGAAGAAAGCGCCAGGGTAATGATGGTGATATAGACCCCACTCACCTTCGAGCGAAAAATGAAGGAGCCGGTAATGTAGGCAAACAGAGCAGGCACGCCAATCACCGCTAGGAAGGCTATCGGGAAGTACTTTAGTGGAGCAATAAACCACGGTAGGACTTCTAACCCATTCCAGACCATAAAGTCAGGCAGCTCACCCCCATAGGTATTGTTAGCCGCTGAGAGGTTTAGCTTGAGGTAGTAGGCTGATGCGTAGCCGCCTAGCGTAAAGAAAATGCCGTGGGCAAAGCTAAGAATGCCAGTAAAGCCCCAGACTAGGTCTAAGGTGACGGCCAGCGTGCCGAATAGTAGCAGCTTAGAGAGTAAGGAAAGCTGAAATTCCCCTATGACAAAAGGAAGAACAATAAATATTAGCAGCGCGATACCGCTAATGGCAGCCAGTCTTTTTGGAAAGGTTGACTGCTTGTAACCCATTACGACATTTGACATAGCCCAAGCTCCTAACGACAATTCAAGCCTAAATGTTGGCTTTTTAGATCAAAGATGATTGACAAAAGATACTAATAAACGCAGCTTAAACCTTGGTCTATGTACGCTTTTGAACGGTGAACAACCCTTCTGGGCGATATCGGATCAAGACGATTACAGCGCCTAGCACCAACACTCTGGCAGTGGGGTCATTCAATAAAAAGGCAATGATCGCTTTTGATTCGCCAATCAGGAATGCCCCGGCCAAGATACCGATCAGCTTGTCTACACCGCCAGTCACTACCACCATCCAGGAATCTACCAGATAGTCTTGTCCCATTGGGGGGGCTACTGTCTTCAGCGCTGAGATGACCGCGCCCGCAATGCCTGCTAGTCCGCAGCCATAGGCAAATGTACCCATGTCTATCAGCTTGGTATTAACGCCCAAACACTGAGCCATGCTGCGATTCTGGGTCACGGCTCGAACCTGACGCCCCCAGGAGGTGCCGTAGAACAAGAACATCGTGATAGCCAATAGCGCTAGAGCAACGACAACAATGAAGAACCGATAGTAAGAGATAGACACAACGACTGAACCAGCCTCATCTCTGAGTAAGTCGATACCGCCGGAGAGATAAGCCGGGGCCTTTACGTACTTGAGCTGGGCGGTGAATATCAGCTTGATGACGCCCTGCAAAACAATGCTGAGTCCCCAGGTGGCTAAGAGCGTTTCTAGTGGTCTACCGTACAGCCGACGAATAATCGTCAGCTCCACGAGGGCACCAACTAGGGCTGTGCCAATGAACGCAAAAGGAATTGTCGTTAACAAATCCATTTGGAAGGTATCTTGCATCCAAAAGGTGATGTAGGCACCCAGCATGATGAACTCACCGTGGGCAAGATTGATAATGCGCATCACCCCAAAGGTGATAGCGAGGCCCAAAGCCGTTAGTAGCAAAATGCCAACGATGCCGATGCCGTTGAGTGCCTGGTTAGCTAGGCTAGTGTACGAAAAGCTTGAGCCAGTCGCTTCTGTGGCTTCTGCGGCGGCTTCTTGCGCTAGCAGGTAAATAGGCGATGACAGCATTGAAGATAGTGCGAAATCTAACATGGTCTTCAGGTCGATTGAAAGGGCGTGATAAAAGGCTTTTAAAACAGACGGCGTACCGATGAAAGCACGCCGTTTGTCTAACCGTACTTAGAGGAACACAGGCTCTAAGACTTCACCAGTTTCTACGGTCGGATCGCTGCGGTCATCGGGTGTAGGATGCATGCACATTCTGCCTTCGTACAGGGCCTGACTCCAAGGAATCGGCTTGACAGCGGCATCGGTTGCAAAGACAATCTCAGCCTGACCGTCTTCTTGCCATCTACCAATCCTGGAATACAGGTAAGCGTGATAGTTGTCAGGGTCCATCTTCACAGCTCCCTGAGGCGCGCTGAATTCCTGGCCTCTGGTGGCTTCGCGCAGAGTGGCGGTGCTGATTTCGTCGCCAGCGTCTAGAATATCTTGCATCGCCTGAGCCATGAAGAATGTCTGGATATACGCCGCTTCCATTACACCATTGGTGACACGCTCGTCACCAAACATCTCCTTGAACTGCGCAACAAAGGCTTCGTTCTCAGGTGTCTCTACACTCTGGAAGTAGTTGAAGCTAGTGTAGTGGCCAGCTGAATATTCAGGGCCCATTGCCTGAATTTCTTCTTCGGTGGTGGGGTAGGCCATGATGGGAATATCTTCGGCGTTAATGCCAGCATCCTTGAACTGGCGATAGAAGGCGGGAATAGAGTCGCCCACTAGGTTGCTCAAGACAAAGTCAGGCTGGGCCGCTTTGATCTTGTTGATGATGGTGATGAATTCGGTGGTACCTAGCGCTGCGTACTCGTCGCCAACGGCTTCACCACCTGCTTCTTCTAGCTCTGCGATCGCAATCCGATTACTCTCTTTCGGATAGATATAGTCAGAACCCACAAAGAATCCCTTAGGCCCAAAGTTCTCGTAGGCGTAGGGAATAGAGTCGGTAATCTGCTGGTTAGGCGCTGCGCCCGTGTAGAAGACATTAGAACTACACTCGTTCCCTTCGTAATAAACCGGGTAGTAGAGGATAGAATCTTCTTCTTCAAACACAGGCAATACGGACTTGCGACTAGCCGACGTATAGCAGCCCAGAACGCAAACAACCCCGTCCTCGTTGATCAAACGCTTCGACATCTGGTTGTAGAGATCCCAGTCAGAGTTGGGGTTGACGACGACTCCTTCAATCTTGCGGCCAGCAATGCCCTCGCCTTTGCCCTCCCAGGGGCCAGTGCCTGTATTGATCTGCTCAATGGCCAAGAAGGTCGCATCCTGAAGAGATTTCTCAACGATCGCGATACTACCTGTCGTGGAGTACATAACGCCGACCTTGATTGGGTTCTCGCCCAGGTCAGCTTGCGACTCACCACCACTGCCGCCACCACTGCCGCCACCACAGGCAGCCAAAACACTAGTTCCAGCTGCAAGGGAGCTGTATTGAAGAAACTTTCTTCTACTAAGATTACTAAAAACGCGGGACTCTGACATAGGAACTGTTTGACCTCAAACAAACTAGGATGATTTCTAAAAGATGCTGTGGGCGCTGAGTAGCCTAGCTTTGATTTACCTTTTGAATACCTACCGCCCGCTGACTAAAAGCCTAAAGCGAAGCGCATAGAGAGCGCATAGAGCTAGAGCAGATACAATCTTTCCACTACTACGCAAAACCACTGAACAGCTAACCGGACTCTATAGAGGATCTTTGCCTCACTTTGTCGCGGTTGATACAAAAATAGGGCCGTTCACTATCTACATGACAAACTTGTAATTTGCTGGATAAAACATGAGGAGCTTCCGACTTACTAAAAGAGCTAAAAGAGGAATAGCTCGGAAATTAGGATCGGAGCTCAGCACAGGTTTCAGGGCAGCAGCCAAAGTCTCATCATATGGATTTTCCTTCAGTGGCTGTTCCTTTTGGTAGCATCTAGCCTCGCAAGAGATAATCTTGCTTATCATTCTGCTTGTGTCTTAAGATTGTCTCTAGGCACAACGTATAGAACTATTTGACTGACTGTCGCTGTATCAGTTGTGACGAAAAGTAGAGAAAACTTGGCGAACGTGACAGTGAGTGCTGTAGAAGTGCTTTAGTTTTGTTTTTGTATCTACAGCTACATTATTAGAAGGTTTGAAGCTGATAGAAGTGGGATAATCGCAGAAAAAATTAGGAGTTCAGTCATGTCTGTTCACGGTGATATTTCTTCTAGCAACGATTCGGTTGGCGTTGCTGTCGTCAACTACAAAATGCCTCGGTTGCACACCCGTGATGAGGTAATGGCAAATTGTAAGAATATCTCGGACATGATCGACGGAATGAAGGTAGGTCTACCGGGAATGGATCTCGTTGTTTTTCCAGAGTATTCGACTCATGGGATTATGTACGATCCGATGAGATGATGGAGAATGCCGCCAGCATTCCTGGGCCTGAGACAGAGATTTTTGCCGAAGCGTGTGTCCGCAATAAGGTCTGGGGGGTGTTTTCTCTGACTGGAGAACGCCACGAAGAGCACCCAAACAAGGTTCCTTACAACACTTTGATTTTGATGAACGATCGCGGTGAGATTGTTCAAAAGTATCGAAAAATCATGCCTTGGACGCCTATTGAGGGATGGTATCCAGGCAACTGTACCTATGTCTCTGAAGGTCCGAAAGGTCTGAAGATTAGCCTGATTATCTGTGATGATGGCAACTACCCCGAGATTTGGCGCGACTGTGTGATGAAAGGCGCTGAGCTAGTCATTCGCTGCCAGGGGTATATGTATCCTTCTAAAGATCAGCAGGTGATTGTCTCTAAGGCGATGGCCTGGATGAACAATACCTATGTGGCAGTGGCCAATGCTGCTGGATTTGACGGAGTGTACAGCTACTTCGGCCATTCCGCTGTGATTGGTTTTGATGGACGTACGCTCGGTGAGTGCGGTGAAGAAGAGAACGGTATCCAGTATGCAGCGCTCTCGAAGTTCGCGATTCGAGATTTCCGCAAGCACTCTCAATCGCAGAATCATATGTTTAAGCTCTTGCACCGTGGCTACACTGGCATGATCAATTCTGGTGATGGCGATGAAGGGATGGCGGAGTGTCCTTATGAGTTCTACAGAGAGTGGGTACTAGATCCTAAGAAGACAAAGGAGAAAGTTGAGGCGCTGACTCGCGATACGGTAGGGACCGAGGAATGTCCAATTGAAGGCATTCCGAATCCGGCAACTGCGTCTGCAATGCCTGCTGTGAAAAAGACGGAGCCTGTCGTAGTCACTCAGCCAGTATCGTAAGTCTGTTCCATACCCTTTTTCTGTTGGACTAATTCTGTTGAGTAGCTAATCGCGATGTATTTGACGCCTAGAGAGTCTGAAAGATTGACCCTGTTTACCGCTGCGGAGATTTCTCGTCGGCGAAAAGAGAGAGGAATCAAGCTAAATGTGCCCGAGGCGATCGCATATATCAGTGACTACATTGTCGAAGGGGCTCGCGAAGATAAGTCTGTCGCCGCGCTGATGTCTGAAGGCGCAGCGCTTTTATCCACAGCCGATGTCTTGCCAGGGGTCCCTGAGCTGATTCCACTGATTCAAGTAGAGGCCCATTTCAACGATGGCACCAAGCTAGTGAGCGTTCATAATCCTATTCGCCCGCTAGAGGCTTAGCTGATGGCAACAACAAATGCGGGTTCCGATGCAGATGGTTTTTTGGTGCCGGGTGCAATCGTCTGTGAACCAGGTGCGCTAGAAATTAATGCGGGGCGAGAGTCCAAAACGCTGGAAGTGGCCAACGTGGGCGATCGCCCGATTCAGGTGGGCTCTCACTATCACTTTTTTGAAGTGAACCGCATGCTGCGGTTTGATAGAGCGCAGTCGCTGGGGTTCCGCCTAGATATCCCGGCAGGGACGGCGGTCCGATTTGAGCCTGGGGATACGAAGACGGTGACGGTGGTGGCTTTGGCAGGCGATCGCATCGTCAGAGGTCTCAACGATCTGGTGAATGGGGCGCTAGATGACCCGCAGGTGCGAGAAGCTGCGATCGCCCGCATGGAGGCGCAGGGCTTCAGCTCGACCTAGTTTTTTGTCTGCCGTTTTTGCCGATTACTGGCCTATCAAAAAGAGAGATTAGATGGAAATTAGCCGCGATCGCTACGCTGAGCTGTTTGGACCGACAACGGGTGATCGCGTCCGCCTAGCCGATACTTCACTGATTATTGAAGTCGAGCGCGACGATACGGTCTACGGCGATGAGTGCGTCTTTGGCGGCGGCAAAACCCTGCGAGACGGGCTAGGCATGGCCGCTGGCGTCACCGCCGCAGACGGTGCGCTCGATATGGTAATCACCAACGTCTTGCTAGTCGATCCGGTGCAGGGCATTGTCAAAACCGACATCGGCATCAAAGACGGCAAAATCGCTGGCATCGGCAAAGCGGGTAATCCTGGCATCATGGCCAATGTCACGCCGAATCTGATTATCAGCGCCAATACTGACGTGCGAGCCGGAGAAGGACTTGATCGCGACCCCTGGCGGTCTAGATAGTCACGTTCACTTTGACAGCGCTGGGCTCTGCGACGAGGCACTTTCTAGCGGGCTGACTACCATGCTCGGCGGCGGCTTAGGTCCGGTCACCGTAGGCATCTGCTCTAGCGGCGCTCATAACTTGGGCATGATGCTGCGGGCTTCTGAAGCGTTTCCAATCAACTTTGGCTTCTTGGGAAAAGGCAGCTCTAGCCTGCCCGAAAGCCTGGTAGAACAGGTCGCTAACGGCGCAATGGGGCTAAAGATTCACGAGGACTGGGGCGCAATGCCCTCAGCGATCAACACCTGTCTAAACGTCGCTGATCAGTACGATTTTCAGGTAAAAATCCACACCGACACGCTCAATGAGTCGGGCTATGTCGAAGATACGCTGGCCGCAATCAAAGGCCGCACGATTCACACCTATCACACCGAAGGCGCAGGCGGCGGTCATGCGCCGGATATTATCAAAGTCGCTTCCTACGCCCACTGTCTGACCTCCTCGACCAATCCCACCAATCCCTACACGGTCAATACCTTTGACGAGCATCTCGATATGGTAATGGTGTGCCATCACCTCAATCCGAGAGTGCCAGAGGATGTGGCCTTTGCCGAGTCTCGCATCCGCGCAGAAACAATTGCCGCTGAAGATATCTTGCACGATATGGGCGCGATTAGCATGCTGGGCTCTGACAGTCAGGGAATGGGCCGCATCGGCGAAGTGATTTGTCGGACCTGGCAGCTAGCCTCCAAGATGAAGGATCAACGGGGGACACTGCCTGGGGACAGCGATCGCAACGACAACAATCGGGTATTGCGCTATCTAGCAAAATACACAATCAACGTGGCCAGGACCTGTGGCATCGCCGATTACGTCGGCTCGATTGAACCTGGCAAAATGGCGGATATTGTCCTGTGGCGACCGGGATTCTTTGGCATCAAGCCAGAGCTGGTGATGAAGCAAGGGTTTATTGCCTGGTCGCCAATGGGCGAATCGAATGCCTCGCTGATGACCTGTGAGCCGATTGTGTATCGGCCTCAGTGGGGCAGTTTTGGCAGTGCGCCAGCAGCGTCGTCTGCCTGCTTTGTAACGCAGCTAGCACTGGAAAGAGGTTTGGCCGACCACCTCAGTCTAAGCAAAGAACTGCTGCCGGTAAAAAATACCAGAGAACTCACTAAAGCTGACATGCTGCACAACGATGTCTGTCCGGAAATTGAGGTGGATCCAGACACTTTTCAAGTGAGAGTAGACGGCGAACTCGCTATCTGTGAGCCAGTCGATCAGGTTCCGCTAGGGCGGCTGTACATCTTTCGCTAAGTCAAAAGGTCACCAGGTCAAAAAGCCACCCGATCAAAAAAGAGAAAGTCCAATGGTGCCGACGACATTGCCGCAGGTCGAACAGAAAACAGAGAGTCGAAAAGGTGATGTCCAAGAAGTCGCTGGCGCTGAGAGCAATTTCTCACCTCTACACTTGTCTATGCGGGTCGCTCAAGCTGCAAGCACAAATCAGACCCTTCAATCTTTTGTTGCGCGCCAGTATGCGAGCTACCCGTTTCGACTCTCTAGTAATTTGCGCTTGGACCCGGCTGATACAGGTCGAGTGTATGCCTACATCATGAGCGCGGCTCCAGGCGTTTTGTCTGGAGATGATTTGCGACTAAGGGTAGAAGTCGGTGACCAAGCCTGCCTCTATCTCACCGACCAGTCGGCAACCAAAGTGTATAGCAAGCCCGTTGACGGCCTTCCAGCTAAAGTCACTTTGGAGATGCAAATTGGTGAGGGAGCCTATCTCGAATATGTTCCAGAGCCTATTATTCTGTTTAATTCAGCCGCGCTGACTCAGCGTGTAGAAGTGACTCTGCATCCGTCTGGACGGTTTATCTCTGGCGAAATCATTGTGCCGGGACGCATCGCTAAAGGAGAGTTTTATGGATTTGAACAGTTTGAAAGTCGGCTGCGGGTGCGATCGCCAGATGGCCAGCTATGCTTTGCAGACAATCTAAGACTGACCGGACAAGCGAATCGGTTTAAGCACAGCGCGTTTGTGACCGATTATCCGCTGCTAGGAAACTTTGTTGCAGTTGTTCCAGGAATCGCACTAGACGATTTAGTTGAAGAGCTTCAACAACATGAGATTCCAGCGAGCACTTTGCAGGTGTGTGAGTCACCGCTACCGGGTTGTAATGGCATTCTAGTGCGGGCGATCGCAACCAAAGTCAATGCGCTCAAGACCTATCAGCGCCATCTGCTCAACTCCATCCGTCAGCTAGCAGCACACCCTTTGCTACCGATTATTCCGAAGTGAATCGAGATAACGATCCACTCACTCTACGACCTATTCAGTCAAGAGAAGTTGCGTAGTCATAAAACAATCTCATGCATTCGAGTAGTGCCTGCTATCGCTAAAGTTGAGAGTTTCAGCAGACGCCGCCTCACTGCTCTTAACCTTAAAACAATCATCTCATAACTTTCGGAAATATTTCGCAACACAATTCCAGTGTTTTTGTTAAGCAGCGGCGCAGTTTTCATTCCCTTGCTTAATAATAAGGACTCCGACATTTCAATCCTTAGATAACACTACCCCTCGGATTTTCTGCGATGGCTCCTTCCGATCAAATTGTAAACCGCTTTATTAATCGCCCATCAGTTCCGACTCAGCAAGGTCTTTACGATCCGCAAAATGAACATGATGCTTGCGGTGTGGGCTTTGTGGTGCAAATGAAAGGACAAGTTTCTCACGATATTGTTCAGCAGGGGCTGACGATATTGCTGAATTTGGACCACCGGGGCGCGGTGGGTGCGGAACCGAACACAGGCGACGGGGCGGGTATTTTGCTCCAAATGCCGCATCGGTTTATGACAAAGGTGGCTGCCGCTGAGGGAATTACTTTACCAGCGGCTGGGCAATATGGTGTGGCAATGGTGTACGCCAGTCCAGATAGCGAGATCCGCGCAAATAGCAGAAAAGACTTTGAAGCGATTGTTGCCGAAGCAGGTTTAGAGCTGCTGGGTTGGCGAGACGTACCAACCGACAATTCTTCTCTAGGACCAACTGCTCAAGCGAGTGAGCCTTTCATGCAGCAGGCGTTCATCGGTCGAGGTAGCCTAGGCGCGGATGCCGATGAGCTGGCGATGGAGCGCAAACTATATGTGGTACGCAAGCGAGCGCATCGGATTCGTAAAACGGGGCTAGATAGCTATTGGTATGTGGCGAGTCTGTCTTGTCGCACAATTGTTTATAAGGGCATGCTGATGCCTGTGCAGGTGGGCAAGTATTACCTGGACCTAGCCGATCCGGATATGGAGAGCGCGCTGTCTTTGGTGCATTCGCGCTTTAGTACGAATACGTTTCCAAGCTGGGAGCGATCGCACCCCTATCGCTACATCGCCCACAATGGCGAGATCAACACCCTGCGCGGCAATATCAACTGGATGACCGCCCGCCAATCGATGTTCGAGTCTAAGCTGTTTGGTGAAGATCTCGATAAAGCTAGGCCGCTAATCAACGTGCAGGGCAGTGACTCGACGATTTTTGATAACACGCTAGAGCTGTTGGCCTTGAGCGGGCGATCGCTGCCGCACGCGCTGATGATGATGGTGCCCGAGCCTTGGTCTGGCCACGACAATATGGACGCCAAGAAGAAAGCCTTTTACGAATACCACTCTTGCCTGATAGAGCCCTGGGACGGTCCGGCGTCGATTGCCTTTACCGACGGTACTCAGATGGGCGCAGTCCTAGATAGAAACGGTCTGCGACCCGGCCGCTACTACATCACCAAAGACGACCGGGTAATTATGGCTTCAGAAGCGGGCGTGCTGCCAGTGCCTCCTGAAGATGTGATCAAAAAGGGTCGCCTAGAGCCCGGTAAAATGTTCCTGGTCGATACCAAGGCTGGCAAGATTATCTCAGACGAAGAGATTAAACAACAGATTGCTTCAGCCGAACCCTATCAAGCTTGGCTAGATGAGAATCTAGTTTCTTTGGATAAGCTAAAAACAACAGAAGCACCGGAATCTGAAGTTGACAGCAGTCCTGCTGCTATCACCAAGCGTCAGATGGCGTTTGGCTATACTTTTGAAGAGCTGCGAATGCTGCTGTCACCGATGGGTCAAAATGGCGTAGAAGCCATTGGTGCAATGGGGACAGACACACCGCTGCCCGTCCTGTCGAACCGCCCAAAGCTGCTGTACAACTACTTTCAACAGCTATTCGCGCAGGTGACCAATCCGCCGATTGATTCTATTCGCGAGGCAATCATTACCTCTGCAACAACAACTATCGGGTCAGAGCGAAACCTGTTGGAGCCGGATGCGCAAAGCTGCCGCCTGCTTCAGCTAAAGACCCCGTTTATTACCAACGCTGAGCTGACTAGAATCAAGCACAACACTCAGTTTAAGACGTCTGTTCTACCGATTCTGTTCGATCCTGAGCTGGGTGAAGCGGGGTTGAGCGGCGCGATGGAAGCGCTGTGCATGAATGCGGATGAAGAAATTGAGGCAGGTAACGAGATTCTGATTCTCTCCGATCGCGATATTGCTCAGAACAGAGCGCCGATTCCGGCATTGCTAGCAGTAGCAGGCTTGCACCATCACCTGATTCGTCAGGGCACTCGCACTCGCGTCGGACTGGTGCTCGAATCAGGCGAACCACGCGAAGTGCACCACTTTGCGGTCTTACTAGGCTACGGCTGTGGCGCGATTAATCCATACATGGCTTTCGAGACATTCCAACAGATGATTGATGAAAATCTGTTGCGCGATATCTCAATCAAAGACGCTTGCAAGAACTACATCAAGGCCGCAACCAAAGGCGTGGTGAAAGTCGCCTCCAAAATTGGTATCTCTACGCTGCAAAGCTATCGCGGTGCGCAGATCTTTGAGGCGATTGGCCTGAATGATTCTGTGATTGACAAGTACTTTACCTGGACAGCTTCTCGCATTCAGGGTGTGGGATTAGACGTACTCGCTGAAGAAGCCATTCAGCGCCATCGTCACGCTTTCCCTGATCGCCTAGCGACAGCAAGCAACAATGCCGCTACTTTGGACGTAGGCGGTGAGTACCAATGGCGCAAGGATGGCGAAGCGCATTTGCTTAGCCCGCAAAGTATTCACCTCTTGCAGCAGGCGACTAGAGACGGCAGCTATGAGCTGTTTAAGAAGTATTCGACGCTGGTAAATGAGCAGGGTAAGCAGTTCTTCCGGCTGCGCGATCTGTTGGAGTTTACGCCGCAGGCATCGATTCCGATTGAGGAAGTCGAGCCGATTGAGACGATCATGAAGCGCTTTAAGACGGGGGCGATGAGCTACGGTTCAATTTCGCAAGAAGCGCATGAGACTTTGGCGATCGCAATGAATAGAATCGGGGGTCGATCCAACACAGGCGAAGGCGGCGAAGATCCGGCTCGCTACACCTGGACCAACGAACAGGGCGATTCTAAAAACAGCGCCATCAAGCAGGTGGCCTCCGGTCGCTTTGGCGTCAGCAGTCTGTACCTATCGCAGGCTAAAGAGATTCAGATCAAAATGGCACAAGGGAGCAAAGCCCGGTGAAGGCGGACAGCTTCCCGGTCGTAAGGTCTATCCCTGGATTGCCAAGGTGCGCAACTCGACGCCTGGAGTCGGACTAATTTCACCGCCGCCTCACCACGATATCTACTCGATTGAGGACCTAGCGGAACTCATTCACGACCTGAAGAATGCCAACCGCGAAGCCAGAGTCAGCGTCAAGCTGGTCTCAGAAGTAGGCGTCGGTACGATCGCCGCTGGCGTGGCCAAAGCTCACGCGGATGTTGTTCTAGTTTCTGGCTTTGATGGTGGAACGGGCGCGTCACCGCAGACTTCGATTAAGCATGCGGGCTTGCCTTGGGAGCTGGGACTGGCTGAAACGCATCAAACGCTGGTGCTGAACAATTTGCGCAGCCGGATTGTGATTGAGACGGATGGGCAGATGAAGACTGGGACGGGATGTGGCGATCGCAGCCCTACTCGGCGCAGAAGAATTCGGCTTTAGCACCGCCCCCCTCGTCACCTTGGGGTGCATCATGATGCGCGTTTGCCACCTCAACACCTGCCCAGTCGGCGTCGCTACCCAGAACCCAGACCTGCGCAGCAAATTCAGCGGCGATCCGGCCTACGCCGTCAACTTCATGAAGTTCATCGCCAAAGAAACGCGTGAAATCATGGCCGAACTGGGCTTCCGCACAATGGACGAGATGGTGGGCCGCACCGAAATGCTCGCGCCTAAAAAGGCCATCGACCACTGGAAAGCCAAAGGCATTGACCTTTCGCCTTTGCTACATCAGCCGGAAGTCGGCCCCGAAGTCGGTCGCTACTGCACCCAGGCGCAAGATCACGGCCTCGACAAATCTCTCGACATCACTCAACTGTTGGAAATTTGCAAGCCTGCCATCGAGAAAGGAGAGAAAGTCAAAGCCACCCTCCCCATCACCAACATCAACCGCGTCGTCGGTACCATCGTCGGCAACGAAATCACCAAAAACCACTGGGAGGGACTGCCCGAAGACACCGTTCATCTCCACTTCCAGGGCACTGCTGGCCAAAGCTTCGGCGCATTCACCCCCGCAGGCATGACCCTAGAGCTAGAAGGCGACGCCAACGACTACCTCGGCAAAGGACTCAGCGGCGGCAAGATTATCCTCTACCCGCACAAGTCCTCTAATCTGGTGGCAGAAGACAACATCGTCACTGGCAACGTCACCCTGTACGGTGCGACTCGCGGCGAAGCCTACATCAACGGTCAAGCCGGAGAACGCTTCTGCGTCCGTAACTCCGGCGCGCAGGCCGTCGTAGAAGGCGTCGGCGACCACGGCTGCGAATACATGACCGGCGGTAAGGCGATCATCTCTGGGTCGTACCGGACGCAACTTTGCCGCTGGTATGAGTGGTGGCGTCGCCTATGTGCTAGATGAAGCAGGAGACTTTGCTAGTCGCTGCAATACCGAAATGGTCGGTTTAGAGAAAGTCGAGACCGTCGGCGAACAGCAGGAACTGCAAGAGATCATCCAGCGTCATCTAGACCTCACGGGCAGCAACAAGGCCAAAGCAGTGCTGGCGGACTGGGAAAATATGCTACCTAAGTTTGTGAAAGTAATGCCTCGCGACTACAAGCGAGTATTGCAACACATCCAGAAGGCGCTAGCTGATGGCCTCAGTAACGACGAAGCCATGTCCGCCGCCTTTGAAGAAAACGCCCGCGATTTGGCTAGAGTCAGCGGCAGCTAAATGCCGCCCTAACCCTACGGGAGGCTACGCCAACGACTACGCTCAGGGCTCGTTGCCGACTACGCTCAGGGCCTGGTGCCCGACCACCCCTTGCTAGCTGAGCGTAGCCGAAGCCACAACCCACCGACCATTTCTAAAAACAATCTCTTCCTTAATCAAACTCATGGGAAAACCAACCGGCTTCATCGACTATCTCCGCGAAGCGCCCTCCGAAGTCTCTCCAGAAGACCGCATTCGCAACTGGGACGAGTTTCATCTCCCCATGCCCGAAGAGAATCTGCGAACTCAGGGCTCTCGCTGTATGGACTGCGGCACTCCCTTCTGTCACACAGGCGAGATGATCAGCGGCATGGCCAGCGGCTGCCCAATCAACAACCTCATCCCCGAGTGGAATGATCTAATTTATCGGGGACTTTGGCGAGAAGCGCTAGACCGCCTGCACAAAACCAACAACTTCCCCGAATTTACTGGCCGCGTCTGTCCTGCTCCTTGCGAAGGATCTTGCGTTCTAGGCATCACTAGCCCACCAGTTACGATCAAGAATATTGAATACTCAATCATTGAGAAAGGTTGGAAAGAAGGCTGGATCGTGCCGCGTCCGCCTGCTAAGCGCACAGGCAAGAAAGTTGCCATTGTTGGCTCTGGTCCTGCTGGACTAGCCGCTGCCGACCAGCTCAACAAAGCAGGTCATACGGTCACCGTGTACGAGCGCGCTGACCGTCCGGGCGGACTGCTGACCTACGGCATTCCGAACATGAAGCTCGATAAGCAAGACATCGTGCGTCGCCGTCTAGACATTCTAGAAGCAGAGGGCATCACCTTCACCTGCGGCGTAGAAGTCGGCAGCGATTTGCCTGCTGAAAAGCTGTTGAATGATTTTGATTCTGTTATTGTTTGTACGGGTTCTACTCGCCCTAGAGATTTACCGATTGAAGGGAGAGAACTGAACGGCATCAACTTCGCGATGGAGTTTTTGACGGCTAATACTAAAGCGGTATTAGATGGCAAGCCGGGGGATGACTACATCTCTGTTGCTGGGAAAGATGTTGTAATTATTGGCGGCGGCGATACGGGCACGGACTGCGTAGGTACGTCTGTTCGTCATGGCTGCAAGAGCATCAATCAGCTAGAGATTATGCCAAAGCCGCCGGAGGTAAGAGCTTCTAGCAATCCGTGGCCAGAGTGGCCCAAGATCTATCGCCTAGACTACGGTCAGGAGGAGGCAAAAGCGCTGTTCGGGGAAGATCCACGGGGCTATGTGACTACGGCGACCAAGTTTGAAGATGACGGTAACGGTAACGTGGCGGCGGTTCATACGGTAGAAGTGCAGTGGGAACGCGATGAGAATGGTCGCTTTACGCCGATTCATGTACCGGGTAGTGAAAAGAGAGTTCCGGCGCAGCAGGTGCTGTTGGCGATGGGCTTTCTGGGTCCGGAGTCTCCTTTGATGGATGCGTTGGGTTTAGAGAAGACTGAGCGCAGCAATATCAAGGCTGAGCATGAGGAATATACAACAAACAAACCGGGTGTATTTGCAGCCGGGGACTGTCGCCGGGGGCAGAGTTTGATTGTGTGGGCGATTAATGAAGGGCGTGGTGTGGCGCGGGAGTGCGATCGCTACCTAATGGGGACAACCGAGCTGCCTTAAGCCGCTGATCTCAGAGGCTTTACCAAGAGCTTGCCTTTAGCTTTGAAGGCAAGCTCTTTATTTACAGGTATATTGAGAGTAGATCAAGGTTCTTGAGGCGGTTGTTGATGGTTGCTGTGATTTCGGAGCATATTCAAATTACCCCCAATGTTTGCGGTGGTAAACCTCGGATTGCTGGGCGTCGTATTCGAGTACAGGATATTGCGATCGCATACGAGCAGCAAGGTATGACGCCCAGTGAAATCGTTGAGGACTATGCGCGAGGACTATGCGCCTAGCATCACACTAGCCGACGTTCATGCAGCCTTGGCATATTACTACGATCACTTAGAGGAAATACGAAGCAGATGCGCGAGGACGAAGCTTTCGTGGCTGAAATGACCGCTAAAACGCCTTCGCTGCTTCAGCAAAGAATCAAAAACCGCAATGCTAGAAGGAATTGAAGCCTAACAAACGCGAAGCGTTCTACAACAAAGGTCTTGCGCAAATTTAGATAGAACAGTATGAGCAGCCAATCACAGCTTTGAATAGCGCTATTGAGATTCAACCTAGAATATCCTGGAAGCTACTACAACCTAGCTCGTTCTTATTCTCTACTCAATCAGATTTCACAGTCGTTAGAGAATATTGAGAAACTGTTGGAGCTGTTACCGGAAACTGGGGTAGAGGCGATCGCAACCTCACCAGATTTCGACAATCTCCGCAACAATCCCCGCTTCCAATCACTCATCGCAACGAATTAACAGACTACTAAGAGCGTAAGAAGCCGGATACTAGGCTTCATAGCCAAAGCCTATGCTACTTTGAGAGCATGAAACATACGAAGCGATGACTATGGTTTCCCAACTGCAAAAGTCCGAGGCGGCGGAAGTCTTCTACCCGGATGATGATGGTCAGCCAATGGCGAGTAATACAGAGCAGTATCGATGGATTGTGATGATCCAGCAGAATTTGGACTGGCTGCTTTCGGATGCTTTTGTTGCGGGTGATTTGTTTTGGTATCCCATTGAGGGGCGCTCGGATATCTCGGTAGCGCCTGATGTGATGGTAGCGATGGGTCGCCCGAAAGGGAAGCGGCTGTCATACAAGCAGTGGCTAGAAGACAATACGCCACCTCAGGTTGTTTTTGAAATTCTTTCACCTAGCAATACCAGGCGCGAGATGGATGCCAAGCTGCTGTTCTTTGCGCGCCACGGGGTCGAAGAGTATTATACCTACGATACAGAAAGCAATGAGCTAGGTGGGTACGTGCGTGGCGAATTCGGGTTAGTGCCTATCGCTGAAATTGAGACAGGCTGGATTAGTCCGCTGCTGAAGATTCGCTTCGATATGTCAGCCGATAAACTGCAGCTATTCTATTCAAACGATATGCCTTTTCTGACCTATCAGGAGGTTCTGAAAAGGACCGAAATGGCAGAGCGGAAAACAGAACAAGCGGAGCAAAAAGCAGAACTAGCAGAGCAAAAGGCAGAGCAGGCAGAGCAGAAGGCGCTTCGGCTAGCCGATAAGCTGAGAGAACTCGGCCTTGATCCTGACCAGATTTAGGCGATCGCACCTCGCAAGATCCGACATAGAACCAAAATCGATACCTAGCGATACTATGTGAGCAAGGTAGAAACGGTGCTGGTTGCCGTTTAATCGACTGTAGAGATGTGTTAAGTCGATATGCTGAGAATCACAGTATTGAAAGCTACAGTCGTTGTGAGTGCTCTGAGGTTCTACAGAAAGGAATGGAAGGCTCTGTATCTGTGTCTGATTTAGCATCCCGTCAAAATTTGGATGCGTCTAGGCTGCTGTTCGACCTGAAGCGGGGCAGTGAGCTGGTCACTCGCTTTACCGGATGGCTGGATGCGGATGCGATCGCCACGTGCACAACTGATGGCCTGATTGAAATTTTTGACTGTGCCTTTGCCAGGATCTGGCTGGTCGAAGCCGATCGCCAAACCCTACGGCTAGTCTCATCGGCGGGGCTGTATACCCGGCTAGATGGCTCGTTTGCGCAGGTGCCGATGGGCGCTTTTAAGGTTGGCAAAATCGCTCAGCACTGTATTCCATTTTTGAGCAACGCGCTGTCTGAAGAAGACTGGGTGAAAGATAGAAACTGGGCGGTTGAGAACAAGATTCGAGGCTTTGCTGGGCTGCCGCTAATCGCGGATAAGCAGGCGATTGGGGTACTGGCTATCTTTAGCCATAGCGTGATGGCTCCCGAGCTGCTAGAAGTTTTACAGATATTGAGCCTTTCTGTGGCGGGGGCGCTGGCGAGTGCGCTCAATCATGAAGAGGTTATGCGATCGCCGCAGCTACAAACGCAGCCTCAACAGACATCATCTATTTATTTATCAGAACAGCTAGCAGCTATTTTAGGACCGCGAAAGCTCAGCCTGCTAGGGGTAGAACATTTGCTAGATCCGTCAATTGACCAGGTGTTGATTCAGGTAGTAGAGCAGCTAGCCCAGTGCGCTACCCAGTATTGTCGTTTGGTCTATGAAGGTAAGCATGTTGTTCTAGAGGCTATCCTATCCGCAGACACAGCCGCGTTGGATAGGGCTGCACTGGACGAGACTACACTAGATGAGACCGCATTAAACGCAGAGGAATCATCGGACCAGCTACTGTCTCTTCTGAGTCCGTCGCTATGGGCGCTTTCTGAATCGGTGAAGCGTTTGGGTGGGACGGTGCAGGTGCAGCTAGATACTGATAGCACAGTAGCAGAAGTTCGGTGGCAAATACCGCAGCAGCTACACAGTAAGTATTCTGTTGAACTAGCTAATTTCG
Organism: uncultured cyanobacterium; assembly: GCA_963838725.1. GTDB lineage: Bacteria > Cyanobacteriota > Cyanobacteriia > Phormidesmidales > Phormidesmidaceae > Phormidesmis. The sequence continues at coordinate 82,185 of CAWISM010000003.1, forward strand.
TTGCTAGCAGAGCTGACCAGAACAAGCTGGCTGATGAATCGGTTCAGACTGTAGAGAGTGAATTGACGCAGGATAAGTCGCCGCTGTCTGTTCGGGAGCAGGAGGTAATTACGTTACTAGCTCAGGGGTTGCGCGATCGCGAAATCTCAGAGAAGCTATTTATCAGCGAGCGCACGGTCAAATTCCACACGAAGAATTTACTCAAAAAGCTAGGCGTCAGAACCCGTACGCAAGCTGTTTTTAACGCGGTAAAGCAAGGCTGGCTGTAGTGATGTTGACAACAACATGCACTGACAACAACATGCACAGACCTGTACCTACGAGCCAATCGCTACCTCATTGATTCCATCGTAGCGACTGGAGCCTACAGGCTTTGTCCGCCGCTGTCGAAGCGCTATGCAGTCAGCAATATGCTCCGCGTCTTGGGCTACGCCAGAGAATCGACCCGACCCCCATGTGTACAGCCAGGGCAACCCGACAAAATACAGCCCTTCTACCGTGGTGACGCCGCGCTGATGAGTAGGATAGCCCTGACCATCGAATGCTGGAATCTTTATCCAGCTAAAATCTGTATGGTAGCCAGTTGCCCAGATTATCGTATTGATATTAGCCGAGCGTAAATTGAGCGTGGTCGGCGGATTGTCAGGCTGCCAAACCGGACTATAGGGCGGATCGACGACCGCTTCTATATTGTTCTTTTCTATGTAGTCATCAATTGTTCTTTTGATGCTTTCTGCAACGTCGTCTGCCCGATCAAGATTCTCCTTTAAATTGTCTTGTAGCGAAAGCTGGGTCCCTTCAACAGATTTTAGCTTGCCATAGAGCTGCATTCCTTCTGTTGCAAACTGTCTAAGATTGATTTCTCTGCCGCCGCCTCGCCCAGTGACGTAGTGATTGGTCTTCTTTCTAACAGCTTCTTTTTGAGGATGTTCGTCTACGGTCATCTTGTAGTAGCCGAGCTGATCTAGCCATTCAACCACATCCTTGCCTCTGTATTCTCTAGGCGATCGCGGCGCACCCCCCACACATAGATGTACCTGTCGGCCTGCTATGTGCAGATCCTCTGCAATCTGGCACCCCGACTGCCCAGTACCGACGACTAGCACAGCACCGTTCGGCAAATCTTCCGGTCTTTTATACTCAGAGGAATGAAGCTGCAAGAGATCTCTTGGCAACGCTTCACTCATGCGTGGAATTTTGGGCGTGTGATAGCCGCCTGTCGCTACCACTACTTGACTCGCGGTGTAATGGCCAATCGAGGTGGTTACCTCGAAAACAGAGCTATCTTTTTCAACTTTCTTTACGGAGACCTTTTCTTTAATACTGGGATTGAAAGATTGAGCGTAGTCTCGTACATATTGAACAATCTTGTCCTTCTCCATAAAGCCATACGGATCGTCTCCTTGATAGTTGTATCCGGGCAGCGTACACTGCCAGTTAGGAGTGACTAGGCAAAAAGAATCCCATCGCTTAGTCTGCCAGGAATGGGCAATGCTGTGCTGCTCGAAAATGATATTCTCAATGCCGCGCTGCTGTAGGCAATAGCTGACAGATAGTCCTGCTTGGCCGCCGCCGACAATAACAACCGGATAGTGTGGAGTCACGGAAGAGCTCATAGGAAAGGCGTACGTTGTCAAGACAGACGGTGGAATCTAAGTGCGCAGAAAGCAGAGTTCTACAGACGATAGATACTTGCATGCTAGATGCTAATACAAGCATAGAAAAGCCCTTCTGACACCCTTGTATCAAGCGCTACGAAACACAGAAGTCTACTTTGCTCTTTGATAGTTTTCTTTGGCGCTTCATAAGGACTTCATGTTATGTACCTGTCTCTTTGTGCAGGTAGGCGGTGATAGTTGGCGGGTGCGATCGCCCTATTCGGCATCATCAAAGAGACTTACTCCTGTCTCAACGATCAGAATTGCTGCGTTTGTAGCGCATTTGTAGCGGTAGATACCAGAAGAGACGCTTTTACCTCTTACCGTGTGAGCAGATATTCGGGAGTAGTTAACATATGCCTGCTGTAACAAAGCCAGCACATCAGAGCGGCGATTTTTTTGTAGATTACGAAGAGAAGGTATTTCCTGATGTCAAGGCAGAACCTGGCGAAAAAGCGCTAGTCACTTTTCATACAGTTGCTTTTGAAGGCTCTATCGGACTGGTGAACCTACTGCAAGTGAGCCGTTTGATTAGTAAAGGATTTGATACTTCTGTACTGCTGTATGGCCCAGGGGTGACGCTAGGGGTGCAGCGAGGGTTTCCCAAGCTAGGCGATGAGGCGTTTCCTGGCCATATGGCAATGAACAACAGAGTCGAGAAGATTATTGCAGATGGTGGCAAAGTGTATGCCTGCCGGTTCGCACTGCAAGCGCTGTACGGGCATGGTGAGCCTTCCTTGATTCCAGGAATCACGCCGATTAATCCGCTTGACGTGCTCGATATCGTGCTGATGCACCGTAAAGAAGGTGCCTTTATTCTCGATACTTGGACAATGTAGAAAAGACAATGTAAGCGAGCCTTACGCTGTCGTTAGAGCTATACAGCTAAAGTCTTTTATTCAGCAGCATCTACTATGGATTATTCTAAAACGATAAAGGCTGCTGCTGTACAGCTCTCACCAGTGCTACATAGTCAGTCCGGCACGATGGAAAAAGTGTTGGATGCTATCAGCGATGCGGCTAAAGCAGGCGTGGAGCTGATTGTTTTTCCTGAGACGTTTGTTCCTTACTATCCCTATTTCTCTTTTGTGCTGCCGCCTGTGCTGATGGGCAAAGAGCACATGAAGCTGTACGAGGAAGCCGTTGTCGTTCCGGGTCCGGTCACAGAAGCAGTGAGTGCAGCGGCCCGCACGCACCAAATGGTAATTGTGCTAGGGGTGAATGAAAGAGAGAACGGATCGCTGTATAACACCCAGCTTATTTTCGATGCGACGGGTGAGTGTGTGCTGAAGCGGCGGAAGCTGACGCCGACCTATCACGAGCGCATGATCTGGGGACAGGGTGACGGCGCTGGCTTGCGGGTGTGTGAGACGGCGGTGGGCAGGGTGGGCGCGCTGGCCTGCTGGGAGCACTACAATCCGCTGGCTCGCTATAGCCTGATGGCGGATCATGAACAGATTCACTGCGGTCAGTTTCCAGGCTCGATGGTGGGCGATATCTTTGGCGAACAGACCGAGGTGACCATGCGACACCATGCGCTAGAGTCGGGCTGCTTTGTCGTAAATTCGACCGGATGGCTGACGCCTGAGCAGGTAGAACAGATTGCGCCGAATGAGGGTCTGCAAAAGGTGCTGCGCGGTGGGTGCTACACGGCGATTATCAGCCCAGAAGGGGTACATCTAACCGAGCCAATTCGTGAAGGAGAGGGAATGGCGATCGCAACCCTAGACTTCTCTTTAATCACCAAACGCAAGCGAATGATGGATTCTGTGGGCCACTATGCGCGCCCCGATCTGCTACAGCTCAGCCTGAATAAATCTGCCTACTCAGTCGCTAGTGAGACCGCTACTAACCAAGCTAAGTCAAGCCAGACTACTGGCCAGTCTAGCCATGCTACAACCGCCACGCAGCCTACCAAGTCACGATTAGAACTGCCGCTGGTAGAAGACTCCAGCACTTCTGTTCGCGATTTAAAGGGTAGTCCAGACAATTCCCGACTCAGCTCAGAGTCAGCTAGCCGTGAGGCTATCACCCATTCTTCAGACAATCCTGCTTCGTCCTATGCCTGAGTCAGTCTCTGTGCCAGATAAACTACGATTAGATGCACACAACACTCAAAAGATAATTACTGACTTGCAGTCTAGGGGCCTGAATCTAGCGACTATCGAGGTGGGTTCATCCGGCCGAAAGGGGGGCGCAGGTCCGTCTGATCACAAGGCGGTCACGATTGGCGAGACGACCGTGATGGTGCCGGTCTATACGACTGGTGCGGCAGAGTCTCCTTATCGAGTAGATGTTGATAGGGCAACTGGTCAGTCTTATCTGGCCAAAGACGAACAGATTATTAGCTCGCTTGATTTTCCCCGTCAGCCCAAGTTTTATGGTTTGCAGACGGCTGACGGCACTCCCTATTCAAAGATTGCGCTGTTGCATAGCAACAATGTGCTGGCGACCACTGTTCTACAGACCTGCATTCGATACGAGAATCGTAAAACGGCCTGTCAGTTCTGTGCGATTGGTCAGTCCTTGGAAAGCAACCGCACCATCGCTCAAAAAACGCCTGCTCAACTGGCCGAAGTCGCGGAAGCGGCGGTGCGGCTAGACCGGGTAGAGCACATGATCATGACGACGGGGACACCGAATACAACAGATCGAGGAGCAGCGTATCTAACGGAGTGCGCCCAGGCGATCAAAGCGAGAGTGCCGCTGCCGATTCAGGCGCAGTGTGAACCGCCGAATGATTTTCGCTGGTTTGAGCGGATGGCGACAGCGGGTGTGGATAGCTTGGGTATGCATTTGGAAGCAGCCGATCCTGACGTGAGAGCGAGGATCATGCCGGGGAAGGCAAAAGTCTCGGTTGACTATTATTTTGAGGCGTTTGCGGCGGCGGTGAAAGTCTTTGGCCGGGGGCAGGTGAGCACTTATCTGCTAGCGGGACTAGGGGATAGTAAGGAGACTTTGCTGACGGTGAGTGAGCGCTTGATTGACTTGGGGGTTTATCCCTTTGTGGTGCCGTTTGTTCCAATCGTGGGAACGCCATTGGCCCAAACGCCACCACCCGATAGTCGGCTAATGTTCGATCTGTATCAACAGATTGGGCAGATGCTAAAGCGGGAAAGTTTGTTGTCGAGTGAGATGAAGGCGGGCTGTGCTAAGTGCGGTGCGTGCTCGGCGCTTTCGATTTTTGAGGAGTGAGCTGCTGCCCTCATCCCCCAGCCCCTTACTCCCGAGGGGAGAAGGGGGGCAAGATCAAAGTCCTTCTCCTCTCGGGAGAAGGATTTAGGATGAGGGCGAGTGCAAGACGTAGCGACGATTTCCAGTATCTGTTTCATAGTTGTGTATACGGGAAGCTTGAGAGTTGAATTTCTAGATGCAAATGCCAATAGAAGATTTCGAGAATTAGGAGAAAGTGATGGCGAAAAGAACCTATAGTTTTCAACTGGCGCTGTCATCGGCAGCGATCGCACAGTATTTCGAGCTGCGATCGCAAATTTTCTGCGAGGAACAACAGCTCTTTGAGACGACCGATCGCGATGCTACTGACCAGCGCGCCTATCCGATTGTGGCGATCGCACACGAAGAGAACAAACCAGATCAGATTGTTGGCGTGGTCAGAATCTATGAGCAGTCTCCTCGGCTGTGGTACGGCGGCAGGCTGGGCGTCCATCCGGACTTTCGCCGGGTGGGTCGGATTGGCAAGGGGCTAATTCAGAAGGCGGTGACGACGGCGAATACTTGGGGATGCGATCGCTTTTTGGCGACGGTTCAAGTGCAAAATGTGCGTTTCTTTACCCGGCTGCACTGGGAGAGCCTGGAGGAAATTGAGATTTTAGAGCGGCCCCATCACCTAATGCAGGCGGACCTGGAGCACTACCCGCCTACCGATCAGCCGCGTCCTGCTTTGCCGCTGCTTCAGGTGGCCTAACTGTTCATGGAGACGCTCTTGGAGATTGTTGATTTTCTGCAATCGTTCCCCAGTATTTTGAACAAGCAAGATATCCAGACGGCGGCGGCGGCGATTGGGCAGTACGTGCAGGGGGTGGACGGCTCGCAGATTCGGCTGGGCGATGACTGCGCGGCGATTCCGGATGGGGAGGGCTATTTGCTGTTAGCGGCTGAGGGGATTTGGCCGGAGCTGGTGGCGCGCGATCCTTGGTTTGCGGGGTGGTGTGCGGTGATGGTGAATCTGTCGGATATTGCGGCGATGGGGGGAAGTGCGATCGCGATTGTGGATGCGATTTGGAGTCTGTCGGCAGCGCGGGCGCAGGCGGTGTGGGCGGGAATGCAGGCCGCCGCCGCCGCGTACGGGGTGCCGATTGTGGGGGGACATACGAACTGCCACAGTGACTATGACGGGCTAGCGGCGGCGGTGTTGGGCCGGGCGGATCGGCTGATTACTAGCTTTGATGCGAGGCCGGGGGAGGTGCTAATGGTGGCGATCAATATGGCGGGGGCTTATCATGGCGACTATCCTTTTTGGGATGCGGCGACGGCGGCTGAGCCGAGGGTGTTGCGATCGCAGTTATCAAGACTAGGTGAGCTGGCGAATGCGGGGCTGTGCAGTGCGGGGAAGGATATCAGCATGGGCGGGCTAGCGGGCACTTTGCTGATGCTGTGTGAGGCGTCTGGCTGTGGGGCGCGGCTGGATTTGGACCGGGTGCCGCGTCCGGTTGGGGTGGGGTGGACGCGGTGGCTGACGAGCTTTCCTAGCTATGGGTTTTTGTTGAGTGTGGCGGTTGAGAATGTCTCGGCGGTTGAGCGGCTGTTTGGCGGTGAGGGGGTTGTTTGTGGGGTGGTGGGTGAGGTGCGATCGGGGAGTAGCGTAGTGTTGCGGTTAGGGGATGAGGAGCGGTTAGCTTTGGGATTTGACGCGGTCTCTTAACGGGGTTTGGGAGTGCCAGGAGACCCACCCCGCCCTACGGGCACCCCTCCGAGGAGGGGAGTTACTTCAGGGGGTGATGTTGGAGGTGGCGGATCTCAACCCCCAAATGCTACACAGCCGGGACAAATCCCCTCCACCGGAGGGGTGGCCGGAGCGTAGCGGAGGTCGGGGTGGGTCAGTAACGCCGCTGCTACGACTCTACTCTCAGCCGCTTGGTCAGAATGGCCATGACTTCGTTCGGTTTGCCTGTGGTAATGGGCTGACTCCAGTCGTTGGGTTCGGCGTAGCCGAGCTTGTGCAGGGCCCGGATGGTGGTGCGAACGGCGCTGAGGCTGCCGAAGAGCATGTGCCGGATGGGTTCGGCGGTGGGTTCGATTTTTGGATCAGGGTGATTTTGGGTGGGTGGAACTGTGGACGCGGCGGCGTCCGGATCGGGGGAAATGAACATGAGATCTGGTCTCCGGTTAGTTTGTACTGTTGTTTGAAGGAAACCAGAACTCAAAAGAGCAAAGCCACCCCGCAAAAATGAAGTGCGTCGGGGTGGCTTAGGGTTTAAAGTAACCCTAGCCTCCAGACTGCCTTGATCAGCTTGGGGGTTAGCCGTCGGTACGGTGCTCGTTACACCTGCCGATGGCGCTCTGCAAAGTTGAGTTCTGTCGGTTCTGGGCTGCAATGGCGATCGCAGCCCTAGAAATGAAGATAGGCTGATTTTTGAAGCGAGTCAAGTAGTTTTTGTCTGGCTCTTAGTTCTGCCTTCTAGAAGAGGACATTTGGGCAAGTATCTACTAGTAACAAGTCAGATAGGAATCGCTAGCGCTGTCTCTGTCTTGATAACGTCTCTGATTGTCGCTTCGTAGATATCTGCCTCCTTGTGCAGCCAGTTGCACAGTTCATCCCAGCGATCACGCTGAGATGTATCGGCTTTGTAGTTTTTCACCCAAAAGTAGCTGTTGCTATGTCGCTGCCAGACCACTCCTAGCCGATCACTAAGCTGCTCAGAATAAGGCAACAGCTTCTCAACGACATCTTTCCCATTAGCATTCCGTTGCGGCCCGCGTACGAAAAGGCCGACTTCATCCTTGCCAAGATAGAGTGAGATTGCTAGCTGAAGATCCTCTAGCTGTCGCCATCTAGAGCTAGTGGCATTAGCTGCCTCATGCGTCAGTTCATTGGGGAAAAGAGTCACATAGCGAGTCCAAAAGTCTTTTCTAAACTGACCCAAAGGTGTCAGACCGCGATTCTCTTTTGTGATTTCTTGTAGTTTTCTGTCCCACTGGTTAGGCTGACACAGCGTTTCGAGCACAGGCGCGATAGGAGAGTTGCCAATCCGTACGGCGCTCACCTTTATTGCGAAGAAAGAGAAAGGTTCTTTAGTATGTTCATTCAACCAATTCAGCGCTGACAGGTGCTCTTCGCAAAAGTCCGCTGCGATCCAAACGACGGTATGGCTTTCTAAACCTGCTAAATAGGTCATGATCTGACCGAGATGAGTATGGTCCGTTTTTTCTAGCTGATTTTCAATCAGGACCAAGCTGTCGTCAGTTGGATTGCGTGCCAAGATATCTGCATAAAACGGTCCTACAGAGACTTCCTGTCCTTCTAGCTCTAATGGGATGCCCAGCTTGTCTTCTAGCAGATCTAAATGCTCTGCCAGCCAAGGTGTGAAGCTATAGGCTTCGTGAATCCAAGTGTCTCTGAGGTTTACCGATGTCAACTTTCCTAGCGTCGGAACAGTCATGTTTGAGTCTCCAGCTTTTCCCCTCTCACCATTCCCCAATCGCTTGTTTCAAACGACTAGAGTCTCAATTTCTATGATGACCAAAGCTGGTATGTACTCTAAGCTTTGTAGCTCAGTCTGATAATTTCTTGCGCTGCGGTTGCGCTTTATTGGGCTCGCTTATGACAATGCTCCGGACACAATTAAGAGACTAGAATACCGTAGTCGCAAAGGTTCTGGTAGTTAGGATGTGATTTAATCGAAGTCTCGTCTAGCTCTAAGTTGTGAATAAACCGCTCTAGCAAGTGCTGATTGAGTTTGCGGCGTTTGTAAGAAGCCATAGAAAAGACAAAAGTCTCGTCTGTATCATGCTGCTGATAGGCATCCCATTTGGCTAAGTTCAAAGCGGTCAGAGACGCATTGAAGTGAAAATCTAGCTTCTGCTCATCTCTAGCTTGGCAGTCAGTTAAGCCAGTGAACTGCTTAGCCTCTCGAAAGATAAATTCGATTTGGAAGCGTGCCCGATACGCTTCGTAGAGTCGAACAGGCTCAAAGTCTATATCGGTCGAGAAGAGTAGTGCGGTGCACACTCTCTTTGCGCTGTGCTGATTCACTAGATAGACAACCCGAATCTTACGCTTGAGGTTGATAGAGTAGACTACAGCAGTATAGAGAGTCACATTAGGCTTGACTTCGCCGAGTGCTTGCCAGCGGCTGAGGTCGTTGAAGAAGACTTTGCCATCGTACTTACGGCGAGCGCCCTTGCGCTTTTGAACTCCGTCATAGCAGTAGCGTAAGTTAGCGTCGTGCCGCAGCTTGCCAATCACGTTTAACTTCAGAGCTAGGACCCCTTCAACCCATTTGCAGGTGCTGTAGTCGCCGTCTCCGACTAGATGGCAAACGCTTTCGGGTAGCGCGTCGCGGCTGGCCCGCAGATGTGCCAGGTAGTGGTCAATACGAGTGACGGCTTGCTTTATCTTCTTCGTGCCCTGCTTCTCTTTCCTACCCTGCTTGCTTTGCTTTACTGTCCCTTCCTGGTTGATGGACTCGGTAGCGGGCGTTTGCTGAACTGATAGGGCATAGCCCAACGCCGCATCCACATCAACCACCGCTATGGTCGAAATTTCTAAGCCGCGCTCTGCTCGACTCGCCTTCCCGTTATAGAACCAGCCCACCCCTGCTGTATGCTTGCCACTCTTAGGGATGAACGAAGCATCGATGGCCGCGACTTGAAACCGCATGGCGTCGATGGCCGCTTCGATTAAGCAGCGATTGACGCCCATGACGCCGAACGGTTGCTCATACTGACGGCGGTAGGTGCGTTCTGATAGCTCGCTGTAGCGGCTTAAGTTCGTAAAGTTCACCTTGCCTACCATCAGGTGAATCGTCGTCATCAGCGTGATGAAAAAGCGACGGCGGGGTTTGTTAAACGGCCTACTGCCTGACGCAGTAGACCCTGTATGATAGTTTCCATAGCTACCTCGGGGCGTGTTTTTGTGATTACTAACACCCTATATCTAGGTAGCTTTTCTGTCTAAGTCTCTCCTTTTTCTGTCCGGACTATTGTTATGAGTCTGCTGTAGTCAGTCTTTAGGTAGCGGCATTGGCTTGGGCGGCGATCGCGGCGTTGATGTAGCTGAAAATATTATCTAGCTCGCCAATCGTTTCCAATTCTATGAATTCGTCAGGGGCTAAGGTATCAGCCTTCTTTTTGTCTAGTAGCTCTTGCATGCGGTCACCTAGTCGTTCCGTAAACTTGAAGAGTGTTAGGTCGTTTACCTTCTGAATACAAATGCCTTCGGGCAAGATGGTCGAAGGTCTGATTAGGGTGGCTGTCATCGCATTAATGTGTGCCGCAAGCACAGTGAGAACCATAATTTAATCTTAGTGGTCATCAGAGTTTGATTACATCCACAGCAGATCATTCTCAATTGTCCCGCTGCGGATGTGATACCGATTCCGAACTTAACGGCTCGGCAAAGTGTCGCTAAAGCTATTCCCATGTGCATCGGCGCATGTGGGTTTCCAACTATTCCGAACTCAATGGCTCGGTAAAGACGCGAGGGAAGCAGCAAGAAAAGAAATTGATAGCATGTTTCCAACTATTCCGAACTCAATGGCTTGGTAAAGCCGACCGATACTTTGGAAAACCAAGTCAACACCACTCTCAAGTTTCTAACTATTCCGAACTCAATGGCTCGGTAAAGAAGTTTGCTCTTGTTGTCCTTCTTGCTGGAGGAACTGTTGCGTTTCCAACTATTCCGAACTCAATGGCTCGGTAAAGCTATGGGTCTTTGACCTACAGGATACAAGAACATGAGGCGTTTCCAACTATTCCGAACTCAATGGCTCGGTAAAGTTTTTCCGCTCTTCTAACCATCGGTTTCTTCGGAGGTGTTGTGGTTTCCAACTATTCCGAACTCAATGGCTTGGTAAAGACGTCCAGGTGAAACCGATGCCTCTTTGGTACTAGGTTTAGTTTCCAACTATTCCGAACTCAATGGCTCGGTACAGACTAATGTTCGCATTAATACTACAACGTTGGAAGACGGAACGGGTTTCCAACTATTCCGAACTCAATGGCTCGGTAAAGGACCCAGCGCTAGGATTGGGTAACGGAAATACGAACACCTTGTTTCCAACTATCCCGAACTCAATGGCTCGGTAAAGCTGTTCGCGCTTTGGGTCTCTTTGTCGTTTTCTGCATTCTGGTTTCCAACTATTCCGAACTCAATGGCTCGGTAAAGGTGCATAAAGACGAAGCTATCGTAGCGCCCGGTAGCTTCCAACTATTCCGAACTCAATGGCTCGGTAAAGACACCCTTTCTAGAAGCCCCTCATAGAGCGGACTCCAGAGGGCCAAACCACGGATGTCCACTTTTGCATTATATCAGTTGCTCCAACTCACTGACAAAATAGCCGAAACCATTGCTATGCAAGGCCCCACGGATGTCAACGAAAGAATGCGGCTTTCAGCCATTTGCTGAGGTGCGTGGCGAGCCATAGTTTCTAACTGTAATTCGTTCGCTTCTGCCCAGTTCGTTCGATGATATAAAAAGGATAAGCATCAGCACCAACCATTGAACAGAAGGCGCTACCCCCCCATAACTTGAAGATCGCACTCCTCACCTATTCGACCAAGCCCAGAGGCAGCGTCGTCCACACGCTAGAGCTAGGCCAGGCGCTGCTCGAACTCGGTCACTCTCCTGCTGTCTTTGCACTGGATAAAAGCGGTGAAGGCTTCCATCGAGCGGTCGACTTTCAGACCTTTGCGGTGCCCGCGAGTGAGTGCAAAGGCAATACGGATGTGTTGGTAAAGCAGCGAATAGCAGAGTTTGTCAGCTTCTTTGAACAGCACACCGAGAAGTACGATGTCTATCATGCGCAGGACTGTCTGAGTGCGAATGCGCTCTCTGTTCTAAAAGAGCGGGGCTATCTGACGAAGTTCGTGCGGACGGTGCATCACATAGAAGATTTTAAGAGTCCGTACTTGCAAGATTGTCAGCACAAATCGATTTTCAACAGCGATCGCTGTCTGTGTGTCAGCGACCTGTGGCAGAAAGAGCTAGAAACAAAGTACGGAATATTCGCGCATCGAGTGGTTAACGGCGTCAGCAAACGGTTTTCGCCTCGTGGTACGAGCAACAAAAACAATGGTCCGCTATATATGACAGTTGGTGGTATTGAACCTAGAAAGAACTCGATTAATCTGCTAAAAGCGTTTGCGATCGCACACCAAACCCACCCAACTGCCCAGCTCATGATCGTAGGCGGAGCGACTCTGTTCGACTATCAAGATTACCGAGACGAGTTTATGGCCTTAGTCAATCAATATGACCTGGCAGATAGCCTGATCTTGCCAGGAGTGGTCTCCGATCAGCAGCTCGCACAGCTCTATCGGCAAGCGGATGCGTTTGTATTTCCGTCTGTCAAGGAAGGCTGGGGACTGGTGGTTTTAGAGGCGATCGCATCCGGTCTGCCTGTGGTCACCTCAAACCAAGCGCCGTTTACAGAATTTCTATCAGAGGACTCGGCGCTGCTAGTCGATCCGACTGACGTGGATGCGATCGCCGCTGCCATGCTAAAAATTATCCGCCCCGAAGTCGCCACCCGCCTGAATGCGCAGGCAGTTGCTATCCTAGATCACTACAGTTGGCAGCGCTCCGCCAAACTGCACCTCGACTTATACTTTGAGATGTGTGCGGCTTAGGCGCTACGTTCGTCTTCTCTCAATTCCCTATTCCTTCTTCTGTTCTTGCTTGTAATCCTCATGCCCGAAATCAACTTCAAAATTCAGTGGCCAGACGGCAAACAAGAGGTCTGCTACTCTCCTTCTCTAGTTGTTCAGAAATACTTTGAGTCTGGCGAGCGCTATTCACTGGCTGATTTTGTGGCGCGATCGCGTGAGGCGCTAACCATTGCCAGCGATCGGGTGCAGGCGAAATACGGCTTTCCCTGTAGTCGCGCTCTAGGCCAGCTACAACAGATAGAAACAACGGCAAAGCGCTACGACAATCTACCAGAGGCTAGTGTGACCTTTTTACAGTTCGAGTGATCTGCCACTTTGGAAAAATCTCGATTCCTATGCATCCATCCGGCTCGTCTGTACGTACTTACATATGTACAGACCTGTACTAAGTATTTGTACTTTTCCTGGCCTTTCTGATTCGTCACTCCTTCTACTTGGTCTCATTTTATACCGGAGATCCGTATTTGCTCGGACTTTTCTGACTGTATCCTCCCGTACATAAATCTCACTTTACAATACGTCAACTTCAGGCCGTATGAGGGTTTTTGCTCTGCTATAGTGTTCTTAGATACGTACTCTGCATCTGGAACATAAATATTTCGCGAAGTTGGGACAAGCTCACTGCTACTAGGTCAAAGTATCAAAGAAAATTGAAATTAGGTAGCATTTACATAGACACTCGCATCATGACAGATACTGTTTGCTTAACGATCGACTGGCGGACGGCCAACCAAGGCATGCCAGATTCACAGCAAGAAATTTTTACGCAGCAACTATTTAAAGAGTTAAAAGCGATAGACGCTGTTGAAAGCGTCAGTCGAGTGGCTGACAGCAGCCCGCCAGAAGGCGCAATGGGGGCGGACTGGCTGTGGAGCATCTTGACTGCTGAAATTCCTGGAAACGGACTGCGCATAGCCTGCCAGGAGGTGTTTAGCCGATTGGCCGGAACGCCGATGGACCTGACGATTGAGGTGGATGGTCAGGTCCAGAAGATAGACGCCAAAAATATCCGGCCGGATGATTTTGACGAGGTGATTGACAAACTGGTTGCCGCTGCGCAGAAGATGAAGTCTACGGAGTAAACGTGGCTAGACAGAAATAGCCAGACAAAAACATAAACATATTTGGGTCTTGCGATCTACAACAGATACCGAATAATCATGGCAAAGAAAGTTGCACTACTGATTGGAGTCGATGACTATGGCATGGGCCTAAAATCGCTGCGCTGTCCAACCAACGGGGTGGCGGCAATGCGCTCTGTGCTGCGCAATCCAGAGATTGGTGGCTTCGACCAGGTGGAGGCGCTGATGGACCCGGACGTGGGGGAAATGCGATCGCGTATCTGCGAAGTATTCGCCCACCTCAAAAAAGAAGACATGGTCCTGTTCTACTTCACTGGCCACGGCATCAAGGACATGAGTGGAGACTTTTATCTGACTACCACCCAGAGCGAACTATTTGAAAGTGGCCGTCCCAACGCTGGCACCGCCGTGGAAGCTCATTTTCTCAGGCGAGAACTCAGCAACTCTTGGGCAGAGCGCAAAGTTGTTATTTTAGACTGTTGTTTTGGCGCTGCTTTTGCCGATGGCTTTCTGGCCATGAACGATAGCAGCATAGACGTTGCCTCTCACTTTGGCGGTAAAGGATGGTGCGTTATGACCTCATCCACCTCGTCGCGCTACGCCCTAGAGCAAGAAGGAGAATCTCTTTCTATCTATACGCGCTATCTGATCGAAGGGCTCAAAACAGGCGGCGCGGCCCTAGACGGCCAAGACTTTATCTCTGCGCAGAATCTGCACGACTATGTCAAAACGCAGATCAAGGTCGCTGCGCCTGCGATGGAACCGGCCATGTTCAATGGGCAAGAAGGGCACGATATCATCATCGCCAGAGTCCAGCTCAACAACGAGCAGCGCTATCGAAAGCAGGTGCAACAAAAGGTCCGCGACGGCGATATCGGCCCAGCCGGAAAAGCTGTCTTGATGGAGTGGCGGCAGCGCCTAGGACTAAACGCCGCACAGGCCAGAGCAATCGAAGACGAAATTTTGCAGCCCTACAAAGAGCGACAGCGCCATCTAGCGCTGTATACCAGAGCATTAGAAGCAGAGAAAGCCCGCGCCTATCCACTTACAGAAGTAGCGATCAAAGATCTAAAAGAGCTACAGAGACTGCTCAGCTTACAAGATGAGGACGTTCGCTCTATAGGAGCACGCATTCTAAGCAAACCTAGTCAGCCTGCTCCGCCTACGTTGACAATCAAGACGCCTGCTCCCGATACCCGGCCAGTTGCTTCGATCCAGCCGCTTAGCAATCCACCGCCCGGTCGCACCTACGCCAAAGAAGACAATCAGCTTCAGCCGATTTGGTCTGTTTCGCCCCGCCCCGCGCCTGTTCAAACGGCTTCTAGAGCCACGCCCGCAAAATCTGTTGCAGTTCAGCCGCTGCCGCTCAAACCATTGCCTATCAAAGAATGGGTCCGTTCTAAAAGAGTAAAGAGTCGATCTTCCGAGAAGATTACACCTTCCACATTCACCTTTCAAACGCTACAGGTAAACGAGAAAGGAGAATCCGTCAAGAAGCCTCGGCGTAAGGCGACCTACTTTACCGAGCTACTCAGCAAAAATGTCACGCTAGATATGGTACGCATTCCTGCGGGACACTTTCTGATGGGTCCGGCGGTAGGCGAAGATGAAAGTGCTTTAGATAAGAAGACTTCAGACGCAGCGCAGTGCGAGATAGCTATCAAAGAATTCTGGATAGGAAAATACACAATTACACAGGCTCAGTGGTGGGCAATCATGGAGCGAGAGCCGCTTTCTCCTCGGGCAACCGCCTCCCATAGAAAAACGCGGACGCCGCTTCAGCCGATTGAGAATATCTTTTGGACAGACGCAGTAGATTTTTGTCAGCGCCTGTCACAAAAGACCGGGCGAGCCTATCAGCTCCCTAGCAGCGCCCAGTGGGAATACGCCTGCCGCGCCGGGACGACCACCCCTTTCTCCTTTGGCGAAACCCTCACCCCAGAAATCGCCAACTACAACGGCAACTACACCTACGGCAAAGGCCCCAAAGGCCGCTACCGAGAAAACAGCACCGAAGTCGGCTGCTTTCCCCCTAATGCCTTCGGCCTCTACGATATGCACGGCAACATGTGGGAATGGTGCCTAGACGGCTGGCACTCTATGCAAAGCGAGCCGCTCAATACGCAAAACGCCAGCAGCCGATTCGCCAGCCAAAAGAAATCGCTCAGAGGCGGTAGCTGGTTCTATCTACCGACTAACTGCCGCTCCGCCTACAGCCTGACCTATCCTTTCCACAACCGCACCGACGATATTAGCTTTAGAATCGTCTGCCTACATCCCAACGCTTACATGCCGAAACTTTAGACCGAACTGAGCTGCCGCCGAAGCAAGCTCAAAAGATGCCCTTAGTTCTCTATTCTGCTGACTTGGCATCTTCTTTCTCAAATGCTCGCATCCGTTCGTTCATGTCGGTCACGAAGCTACGCAAAAAACCTTTCGTGTAAGGGGTTTCTGTCTGAGACACTACGCCTTTTGCCAGAAACCGTCCCACCTGATTGCGATGAAACGTACGCCATTCTTTCATCACTGTCCACAGCTCTGTTCTCAAAGTGTCTAGCTGCTCTCGCTGTGGGTTGGGCATCTGAGACATCACCGACAGATAGGGGCTGTTGCCCTGGCAGACGACTAGTATATCTGCGAGTTCTCGTAGCAAAAAGGGATGAGAGGCTCTAACCTTCTTAAGATAAGCGCTAGATTCAGACGTAAAGCCAAAGAACTCGTCTAAAAAAGGAACAAAAAAGCCAGTGACTCCGGGCGTACTGCGCCGCTCGGCTAGCTTAATCGCTGGGGTAAATTGTGCGATCGCCAAAGCAGCCGCCGGAATCTCTTTAGTCTCTAAGTTCTGTCGCAACCCTTCGTTCGCCCACTGAATCATCACCCTAAAGCAATCTACGATGTGCTCAGGCGATCGCCCTGCTTCGCAAGCCTTCAGCGATTTTCTAGCCCAGCTATAAACCCGCTTGCCCACAATCTCAGAATAGAGGAATATTTTCAAAAACTGCTTATAAACTTCTTGTTCTTCCGCATCATAGTGATTGCAAAAGTGCATAGCAACCGCCTCATACCGCTCGCGCTGATGGGCAATGAGCGCCTCAATATTTTCACTTTCTACGGTGGGATCTGTTGCATAGGGCAAATCTGATAGCTCGCAAGAAAAGTTGCAGTAAACCAGCGAAGTAAGAGACGTAGAGCCTTCGATGCCTAAGCGATTACCCACCTCAGTCCACAGGTTAGACAGCTTCTTAGGAAACTGAATAGACGCTTCGCTCACAACGGGCATTGCCGCTAATTTCTCCGGGTCTTTTTCGATATAAGGACGACGAAAGGCTAGTGCTGTATAGGTTAACAGCGATAGATAGGCCGTTAGCTGGCCGGGATTGTCGCTCAAGGTGGTGTCTAATTCATCTACAAAGCTTTGTATCGCCATCCGAGGTTCAAGCTGGGTAGCAATCAGTTTCGGAATTTCATGTTGAACAAACTTGTACGCTTGAGGCGGTAGCGTTTGACAATCGGCAACAAAGGGCCAGTCGTTTCCCCATTTTTCCTCAAATCGGGTCAGACAGTTTAGTGTCTCGCTTAGCGTGGTTGTGATAGTCGTCATCGTATTGCACCAGCTTGTTTTAACTTAGGAACGGATGGAGTGGCTATTTCAAGCGCTGACGTTTCAAAATCGAGTGCCTCATAATAGTGGTCAGCTTCGGCTAAGCGACTAGCAGCCAATAGATTTCGATACCTAACCCACCATCTAATTCCTAACCAAAAGGTAACGTGCCGGTAAGTCCAAATGCTCAGATGTCGCCAGTAGGAGAGGGGGCAGGGCTTACGTCCAGCAGGCACTGCGATCGCCAATCCGCCACAGGGTAAATCTCGATCGTGAACAATTCCTGAGCTTGTATGATAGGTCTCCATCCAAACGCGCACCATCGCCGGAATAATCTTGGTAGCACTGGTTTTAGCCGGGCAAGCGCGGTTGCCACCTACCCCAAAAACTAGCAGCTGTTTGCGCAAGTTCTTTTGTCGCCAGCGCTGCCATTTAAACTGATGCGCATCCTTTCCAAACAAATCGCTGCGCCGGTGGTAGTCAACATAACTGAAAGCATACAGGTGTTTGCCCTGCTGCTCTGGTCTGGTTGAGCGAGTGAACAAAGGGTACAGCCGCAAAGCCTCATAGGTTGCCATGTCGAATTCTCTTTTCTTGACTGGCAATGGCGAATCAGATTGAACCAGACAAAGCAGAACGTGAGCAAAGCCCTCACTGAGTTCATCAATCGCTGATACAGTTAGCGCAAAGATAACCTCATGAATGCGATGAAAAGACTGTCTCATTCGAAGTTGAGGATTTAGTCCTTGCCGTACAAAGGTTTCAATCAAGGCGATCGCCGCTTGCCGCAGCTCTAAATCGACAGTATCCCAATCTTTAACCACCATCAAAACGTTGCGAGCAGCGCCCGTAACTAAATCAGTTCGAGGACAAGGTTTAGCAAAAAATGCAAACCAAACTTCATTGAGAACAGCGCCCATTGCAGTATCTCGCAGCGAGCAGACGGGATAATCGGGGGAATGCATTCGCCAATAAGCACTCAGGCGATTTTCAAAGCCTTCACCCGCATTCTCTTCTAGCGCTCTATTAAACCGCTTAGCTAGCCGCTTAATCGCTAAAAATTGCGGATCGTGCGAGTCAATATTTTCTAGAAAGCGATGCCCCACTGGAGACATTGAGTAGAATAAACGGTTTTGACGAGTACCTCTAGAGCGGTTAAAAGCGGCTTTTTCGCGATAGACATCAACAATATGTTCAAAGGGACAATTGGTTAACTCTTTAGTCCCGCGTTCCTGAACTTTCCGATTCTGTAGGGGTCTTCTTATCATGATTCATACTTTTTTAGCTATGTTTTCCTTTCAAAGACTGACTTTGCATCCAACTAGGTAGCTGAGACTGTTGAAGGAACTGTTTCTCTGCCAGTGTTGATTCTCGGCCCAGCACGCCATTGCGGTGCGGAAACCGACCAAACATTTGCACCACATCGTGATGCTGCTGGGCTTCTGGCTGTACCTGCGCTAGCTGCTTTCTAGTTTTGGGGCTTAACCAAGCTAGCTGCGAAACATTCTGGGCAAATTGAGTACTCAAATCGAGCGATCGCTGCTGCACCGTCAAATCCTCAGAATGACTCAAGCTAACCAAAACCATAAACAAATAGCTAAGGCAAATGGGAGAATTCTCGCTCATAGGCGAAGGATACGATGCATTCAAAAAACGATCGGCCCAAAAAGAAGCTTGTCGATCGTAGGCAAACGCTTGCGGTGTTCCCCGAAAGCAACCTCGCGGAATTTGATCGTACAGAATCACCCGCGCTAGCTGACCTCGGGCCGTATCCGGCCAATCGCCAGCCTGCTGCGCAAAAGAGTCCCAAATAGACTGTTGAAAATTGTCCTCCTTACCCTTAAACCAGCGGTTCAACGCGGGTGTTATATCCGGTTGACAAGCGAGCATGGCATTAGAAGAAGCCTGCTCAAACCAATAATTTAGAATCTCTTCCACAAGAAACAATCACTACTATTCAGAGTACTTGTCAAAAAAGTGTAAGCAAAGATACTTTCTGTATGTTTTTCCAAAATAACCAAGAAAGAAATAGAGAAAATGGTGATCGCCTAGCAGTATCTCTTTTCTGGGAATCTAATAAACATATATCACGAATCAGTACAATTTGTGATGTGGCTTAATCACCTTTTGATTTCTAAAATGGCTTACGTTTAGTCCAGTCATAATCCGAAGAACACGAGGCTTTTGCTTGAGTTCGCCGTAGTGAATTTTCATACCTATTCGCTGCGACGGCTTCGCGCCCGAAGAAACCTGATTCATTCTGACGAATCTTGGTTCACCTGATTCGGCTATCGAAGCGTACCAAAAGTGCTGCGATATACAGTGAGTAATCACAAACCTACAAAAGGCACATACCTTTCCTTTAGCCAAGATGAAGGGAATTATATCGATATATTTGCAACTGTATCTTAGATCTATGACCCCGATCGTCGCTAACACCAGTGTCTTTCCGCACATCCCTGGCTACAGCATTACTGAGCAGATTTACCAGGGCTCTCGAACGGTCGTGTACAGAGCCCTACAGATAGCATCTCAGCGGCCAGTTGTGGTTAAGCTCTTGCGAGATGGCCATTTAGAGGCTGAGAGAGTCGCGCAGTTTCGCAATCAACATACAATCGCGAAAACCCTATCTATTCCCGGTATTGCGACACCTTTGGGTCTAGAACTCTGGCAGAATAGCTATGCCTTGGTGATGGAAGACTCAGGGAGTATTTCGCTTCAGCAATACGCGCTGACGCATGCGCTCTCAGTATCAGAAACCTTGAAGATTGCGCTACAGATGGCAGATATTCTTAATGCGCTAAATCAGCATCGCATCATTCACAAAGACATTAAGCCAGCCAACATTCTTATTCAACCCAACAGTCAGAAAGTTCAGCTGATCGACTTCAGTATTGCCTCTGTTCTATCTAGAGAAAATCAGAGTATTCAGCATCCTGCCGGACTAGAAGGAACGCTAGCTTATCTATCGCCTGAACAGACAGGTCGAATGAACAGATCTGTTGATTATCGAACAGATTTCTACGGGTTGGGCGTGACGCTCTACGAACTTTTTACTGGCGTACTTCCCTTTCAAACCAACGACCCGGTGGAGCTGGTTCACTGTCATATTGCTCAAACACCGACTTCACCGCAGGCGATCGCTCCTGAGCTACCGGCTGTCCTCTCGGCTATCGTGCTAAAGCTGATGGCCAAAAATGCTGAAGATCGCTATCAAAGTGCGCTAGGGCTAAAGAGCGATTTGGAGCGCTGTTGGAGCGAGTTGCAAGCAACTGGAACGATCGCCGAGTTTGATCTAGGTCAGCAAGATGTGAGCGATCGCTTCTTAATCCCTGAGAAGCTCTATGGCCGACAAGACGATGTTCAGATCTTATTAGAAGCATTCGCTCGAATCTCGCGACCGTCAACGCAGTCCGCGACAAAGCAGTCCACGACAAATGCGCCCAGCCGCCACGCCGAAGTGATTTTAGTCGCTGGGGCTTCTGGCATTGGTAAAACAGCCATCATCAACGAAGTTCATAAACCCGTTACTCGTCAGCAAGGCTACTTTATCGAGGGCAAATTCGACCAGCTCAATCGCAGCATTCCGCTATCTGCCTTTGTGCAAGCGCTTCAAGCTCTGGTCAATCAGCTCCTCTTACAGTCCGATCAGCAGCTATCGCAGTGGCGCAGCAAAATTTTAGCAGCCGTCGGTGACAGCGCTCAGGTTCTAACCGAAGTCATCCCAAACTTAGAACAGGTGATTGGCCCACAACCGCCAGCTCCTGAGCTTTCTGGCAGCGCCGCACAAAACCGATTCAACCAAATCTTTCAAAAGTTTATCGCGATATTTGCGATCGCGCCGCATCCGCTAGTGCTGTTTCTAGACGACTTGCAGTGGGCAGATGCCGCCTCCTTAGAGCTAATCGACCTGCTGATGCAAGATACCGGGCACTTGCTATTGCTAGGCGCTTATCGAGACAATGAAGTCTCGCCTGCACATCCTTTTATGCTAGCAGTAGATGCGATCCGAACCGCTGGAACCAGAGTTTCTACTCTCACGCTGGCACCGCTGAGCTTTGCAGAGGTCAATCAGCTAGTTGCCGATACCTTGCACTGTTCGCCCGAGCGATCACAGCCACTCAGCGAACTCGTCATGCGCAAAACAAAGGGCAGTCCCTTTTTTACAACGCAGTTTCTCAAAGCCCTGCATGAAAATAATGCAATTAGCTTTAGTCAAGCGCAGGGATACTGGGAGTGCAATCTAGTCGAGGCAACGGCGCTGTCGCTCACTGAAGATGTGGTAGCGTTCATGGCCCAACAGTTACAAAAGCTGCCTGAGCTAACGCAACAGAGTCTAAAGCTTGCCGCCTGCGTGGGCAATCGATTTGAGCTATCCACGCTCGCCATTGTCTCTCAACAGTCGATGGCAGAGACACAGGCGGCGCTGTGGGCAGCGCTGCAAGAAGGATTGATTGTTCCTCATCGAGAGCTCTATAAATTTCGTGACAAGCTTCGCAATCAAAACAAGTTAGCCAGCTATAAGCTAGCCAGCCGCGAGCTGACATCAAAAGACAGTCAGTGCGCTGAAAGAAGAGAACTAGAAACAACAGAAAATACTGTCTATCGCTTTTTACATGATCGCGTTCAACAAGCCGCCTATTCGCTGATTCCCGATGAAGAAAAGCAGGCCACTCACTACAGTATTGGTCAGCTATTGCTGCAAAAGATAGCGCCAGCCGATCAAGAAGCTCGCATTTTCGAGCTGACCAACCAGCTAAACCAAGGCATTTCTCTCATCGCTGAGCAGTCAGAAAAAGATGAACTCGCCCGACTAAATTTAATCGCCTGTAGAAAGGCCAGAGCCGCGATCGCCTATCAAGCTGGTCAAACGTATGCTCGCATTGGTCTCCAGCTATTAGGCGATCAAGCATGGCAATCGCAGTACGACATGACGCTAGCCTTCCACAATCTAGCCGCCGAACTCGCCTCGTTCTGTAATGATACCGAGCGGATGGAACGCTCTTTTACGGCCGTCGTTACGCATACGCAGCGCCCTCTAGAGAAAATCGACGTTTATCGGATCAAGACGCTATTCAAAACCTCTCAGAACCAACTGCATGAAGCGATCGCCGTCGGCATAAAAATTCTCGCCTTGCTAGGCATCACCTTCCCACCTGCACCTACTTATCCAGATATTCAACAGGCCATGATGGAAGTCGAGGCCCTGATGAGCAGCCGAACGGTAGAATCGTTGATCGATTTGCCGGAGATGTCCGATCCTGAAGAAAAGGCGGTCATGAATATGATTGCGAGCGTAACAACGCCTGCCTACTTAGCCGGTTCGCCGCTCCATCCGCTGCTAACAGTTCTTGCTGTCAAACTCTCTATTCAACAAGGCAACGCAGAACCAGTCACCCTTAGCTATGCCTGCTATGGCATTATGGCTTGCACCCTGCTAAAAGACATCAGCGCAGGCGTAGCCTATGGCAAACTTACTCAGCAGCTGATCTCCAAGCTAGATTCAAAAGTCTTCAAGCCAGCTGCGCTGCTAGTTGTCGGCATGTTTTTAAGCCACCGAGCGGCTCATACAAAAACGTCTCTACCCATCTTGCGAGCAGCCTATACCGCGTCAGTAGAAGTTGGCAACTTTGGCTACACAGGCTACGCGGCCGCCATTTACAGCTTTTATGCCTTTTGCTGCGCTCAGCCTTTAATTAGTTTAGAGCCAGAAATTGCCGCCTATGCCAACGAACTCAAAAAGCTCAATCAGCCAACCACAACTAACTGGTGCCTGATCTACCAGCAGACCATTTCGAATCTGATAGAAACTGTAGAGCAACCACACATACTTTCTGGCTCAGCTTTTGTCGAAGCCGATTTTCTCGCGGACCTTTATCCTGGCAAAGACTTACTTGCGGTACATTTCTTCTGCCTAAATAAGCTAATGCTGTCTTATCTGTTTGGCAAAATCGACAGCGCGCAGGCTCAATCCGCTGAGATTAGACGGCATTTAGCAGGCGTAGCGGGTCAAATAGGAGAAGCGGCCTTTTACTTTTATGATTCGCTGAGCGCACTAACCACTGTGGAACTACCAGCATCAGAGGCTGAAAACCTCACTGCTCAGCAATCAGCAGTACTCGCTCAAGTCGAACAAAATCAGCTACAGCTAAGACAGTATTGGGCTAGCTACGCGCCTATGAATCACCAGCACAAAGTTGATTTAGTAGACGCTGAAAAATGCCGAGTGTTGGGCCAAAAAACTGCAGCAATTGAGCATTACGAGCAGGCGATCGCGTCTGCCAAACAAAACGGCTATATTCAAGAAGCCGCGCTAGCTAGCGAACTAGCCGCTAAGTTTTATCTAGATTGGAACAAACAAAAAATTGCTGCCGCCTACATGCAAGCTGCCTGTGACGACTACAGGCACTGGGGGGCAAACGCAAAAGTTGCCCAGCTAGAACGCACTTATCCACAGCTAGTCGGCGCAGCCACACAGCCCAGCTATCAAGACTTTTCGCCAAAAGGAACCCATTCAACCGTAGAAAAGGGCACGGTGCATAGCACTAGCGCGACGTCTCAATCGGCGTGGCTAGATTTACCCGCTGTGATGAAAGCAGCCCAGGCAATTTCGCAGGAAATAGGGCTAGCGAAGCTGCTCGCAACACTTATGCAGACTGCCATCTCTAATGCTGGTGCGCAAACAGGACATTTTATTCTCTATCAGGATAATCAGTGGGTAGTGATGGCGAGCGCCGATCCAGCGCAATCAAAATCGCTGGACGTTTTGCTCGACCGCTATATTCATTTGCCTCGCAGTGTTGTTTATTCTGTTGCGCGCAGTCAAGAGACTGCTGTTTTTGAGAACTTAACCGCCGTAAAACAGTTTGCCAGCGACAGCTACATTATCTCCCACCAGCCTAAATCTGTTCTATGTTTGCCCATTAGTCGTCAGGGTCAGCTAGTCGGTATTTTATATCTCGAAAACAATTTAACGGCGGGCGCTTTTACGCGCGATCGCATCGAAATACTTCAGCTACTCGCCAGCCAAGCCGCCATCTCCTTAGAAAACGCCCGCCTCTATCAGCAAACAGAAAACTACTCTCAAACGCTAGAAATAGAAGTGGCACGAAAAACTCAAGATCTCAATCAAAAGGCTCAAGATCTAGAGCAAGCCCTGACCAACCTCAAGAAAACGCAGGCTCAGCTTGTCCACACTGCAAAAATGTCATCGTTAGGTCAGATGGTCGCAGGGGTTGCCCACGAAATTAACAATCCGCTCAACTTCATCAAGGGCAATCTGGCACATACTCAAACAGCCATAAAAGACATCATGAGTTTAGTCAGTCTCTATCAGCAAAAGTATCCTGAATCAGATCCAGACATTGACGCACTAAAAGAAGAGATAGACCTCGATTTTTTAGTAGAGGATTCTGCCAAAGTTGTAAATTCTATGCTCATGGGGAGCGATCGCATCATCGGAATCGTTTTGGGCTTGCGCAATTTTGCCAGGCTAGATGAATCTGGCATCAAAACAGTAGATCTTCACGGTGGACTAGAGAGTACGCTACTCATTCTGGGCAATCGTCTGAAAACAGATCGCCATAGTAAAATCAATATTGCAAAATCTTATGGCGACCTGCCTAAAATCACCTGCGATCCGGGCCAGATAAACCAAGTCTTTCTCAACATTCTCAACAACGCGATTGACGCAGTACAAGAAGACTCAGATAGCTTAATTCCAGAAATTTCTATCCGAACAGAGCGTCTCCAGAACAACTGCGTTCAAATCACAATTGCTAACAACGGTAGCCCCATTCCCCCGACCATTCAAGATCGCATTTTCGATCCTTTTTTCACAACTAAGCCAGTAGGTGCAGGAACTGGATTGGGGCTTTTCATTAGCTACTCGATTATCCAGCAGCACAAAGGAGACTTAACGATGCGATCGCAGCCAGGCGGAAAAACAGAATTCTCAATCATTCTACCGAACAAAGAATTAAAGCAGCGGTAGGAACCCGCGTCGTCGTACGGCGCTAGGGAACGCCTACCAAGAGAGCGGTAGGAACCCGCGTCGTCGTACGGCGCTAGGGAACGCCTACCAAGAGAGCGGTAGGAACCCGCGTCGTCGTACGGCGCTAGGGAACGCCTACCAAGAGAGCATAAGCATATCTCGGCTCACTCGCAGCTCATAGAGACAATTTCAACGCTGGGCAATAGTCAGTCAATCAGCTTTTTTGCAGTACAGATGAAATTAGATGGTTACCTGCTATTGTCTATTCCAGGCTGGTAAGCATATCCTACCAAGCTGGACTACTGGCTTAACCTTCTTATAATGCCTACAATCCTGCGAATCGGTCCCTATCGCTGTTACTTTTATAGTCACGAGCCAAATAAGCCGCCCCATATCCATATTGATAGGGATAGTTCAAGCGCGAAGTTTTGGCTAGAGCTTGTTGAACTCGCTAGCAATATTGGTTTTAATACGAAAGAACTGCGAAAGATGCATAAGATAGTCCAGGAAAAGCAAGCGGAGTTGAAGGAGGCGTGGAATGGATACTTTGGCAATTCAAGTAGATGAAAGAGTCAAGGCAGTTTGCTTTACAGAGGAAACGATCAGTACTGACTTGATGGATGGCCGGACTATCACGGTGCCTCTATCATGGTATCCACGGCTCTTACACGCATCTGTAGCGCAGCGCAACGCCTGGGAGGTGTGCGGTGGTGGCTGTGGCATTCACTGGGAAGAGATAGACGAAGATTTGAGTACGGTAGGAATGCTAAGAGGTGCCCCCGCACCCGGTGCTAGTGTTCAGCGCCTAGCCTAGAGCCATCTAAGTAGTCATTCAAGCAAGGAAATCAACAGGGGGCCACTATGGTTGTAGAGCAATTATCTCATGAGTGGCAGCGGCTGCAGAATGGGTCTGATATCCGGGGAGTGGCCCTAGAAGGTGTCGCAGGTGAGTCAGTTAATTTGACCCCAGAGGTGGCTTATCGATTGGGCCAAGCATTTGTGAGCTGGCTATCGACCAGGCTAAGCAAGGCCACGACAGAACTAATCGTGTCGGTAGGGCGAGATAGTCGGCTATCGGGTCCGGCGCTGCGAGATGGACTGGCAGAAGGGATGATGAGCTTGGGGGCGAGGGTGTTTGACTTTGTGATCGCGTCCACCCCCGCCATGTTCATGAGCACCGTCACCGATGGCTATCACTGCGATGGAGCCATCATGCTCACCGCTAGCCATCTGCCCTTCAATCGCAACGGTCTTAAATTCTTCACTGCTGAGGGCGGATTAAACAAACCTGACATCACCGCGATTCTCACTCTCGCTGAACAAAATAACTTTTCTGCCACTGAATCAAAAGGGAAAATAGAGGAAAGAGACTTTATCTCTGTCTACTCCGATGGACTGGTACAGAAAATCCGTGAAAGTGTAAACCACGCAGAAAACTACGACCAGCCTCTAAAAGGACTACACATTGTTGTAGATGCTGGCAATGGAGCAGGCGGTTTTTATGCGAGTAAAGTATTGGAGCCTTTAGGCGCTGACACCGCTGGCAGTCAGTTCCTTGATCCAGACGGAAACTTTCCCAACCATATTCCTAATCCAGAAAACGAAGCGGCAATGGCAGCGATCCGTAGCGCTGTGTTGGAGAACAAAGCTGACTTTGGCATTATCTTTGATACAGATGTAGATCGTTCTGCCGCAGTTGATCCGCAGGGAAATGAGCTGAATCGAAACAAACTGATTGCGCTAATTGCGGCGGTGGTTTTACGAGAACATCCTGGTTCTACAATTGTGACTGATTCAATCACCTCCGACGGCTTAGCCCAATTCATAGAGGGTCTGGGCGGCGTGCATCATCGATTCAAACGTGGCTACAAGAACGTTATTAATGAGTCGGTTCGGCTAAACGAACAAGGACAAAAATCTTGGCTGGCGATCGAGACTTCTGGTCACGGTGCGATGAAGGAGAACTATTTCCTAGACGATGGTGCATATCTTGTCAGTAAGCTGCTTGCAGAGCTGGCCCTTGCCAAAACCTCTGGCAAGGTGATTACTGACCTAATTGCAGACCTGCAAGAGCCTGCTGAGAGCAAAGAATATCGTCTCAAGATTCTGACAGAAGACTTTAAGACGCATGGAAATAAGGTGATTGAACAGCTACAGACTTTCGTAGAAGAACAGGCTGGCTGGCAGCTAGTGCCGAACAATTACGAAGGTATTCGAGTCGCCTGCACAGAGGAAAAGGGTTGGCTCTTATTACGGCTGTCGCTGCACGATCCGGTGCTGCCGCTGAATATTGAATCGGACAAAGCAGGCGGTGTGAACGCAATCAAGCAGCGGCTACTGGGTTTCTTCAAAACGGTGACTCAGCTAGATATCAGCGCACTGGAGAAATAATCTTCTGTGTGCGTTTCACTCACAGCGACTCAATCCGCTCACAGTAAGCACTCAAGAACTGAAGAAAGACCTGAACTCTTGGCGAGAGATTTCTCCTATGAGTGAATAGCGCTTGAACCGTCAGACCTGTTAGCTTTTGGTCGGATAAAATCGCCACTAGCGTCCGACTTTCAAGCGCTTCTTTGGCTTGGAATTCTAGCAGACGAGCAATGCCCAGTCCGGCGATCGCAGCCGTCTTGAGCGCTTCACTATTATCTGAGTAAAACGATCCTGTCAACGGGTATAGTCTCCCACACACCATCTATCAAAAATTCCCAGGAAAGTGGGTGCCCGTCAAAGACGTAGCGCATGCAGTTATGCTCAGCTAGATCTGCTGGCGACTGGGGAATGCCATAGGCTTCTAGGTAGCTAGGGGAGCTGCGCAGAGGATGAACTTGGGCTGACCGAGATGACGGCGAATCAGGCTAGAGTCTTTTAGATCGCCAAATCGGATGGCAACGTCTATTCCTTCAGCGGCTAGATCTACAAAGCGATCGCTCAGTCTCAAGTCAATTTGAATCTCTGGATACTGCGCTAAAAATTCTGGCATCAGCGGCACTAGAAAGCTCTGACCAAAATCAAAGGACGTACTAATCGTCAGATTGCCGCGAGGCTTGCCACCTGTACTAACCAGCTCATTCGCTTCCTCTAGCTCCTTTAGCAGCTTGGCAATCCGCTCGTAATAAATCCTGCCCTCTGGCGTCAGACTTAAAGAGCGAGTCGTACGCTGAAGCAGCCGAATTCCTAGCCGATCCTCTAATTTCGCCACCCGTTTACTAATTGCCGAGGGCGTTGTACCCAGCGATCGCGCCGCCGCGCTAAAGCTACAGCCCTCCGCACTTTCAACAAACGCAATCAGCTCCGGCAGCTGGTTGAAAATAGTCAGCATCTCTTCCAAACAGGCACAGGTGATTTGCCATTTGCAATACTTCTCTTCTTTAGTAGCACAGATTAGAGTGAAGGCATTCACTAGTGAGGTCGACTAACTATGAGCGTTCAAAAAGTTGCCATTGTCACTGCTGCTAGCCGAGGTATCGGCGCAGGCTGTGCAAAGGAGCTAGCCCAAAGAGGATACAGCGTTTCCCTGTTTGCCCGGTCTGCTTCTGTTGTAGATTTGGCGCGATCGCTAGGCGGCGTTGCTACGCAGGGAACACTCTCTAAAAACGAAGATCTAGAACAGCTCGTAAATTCCACGTTAGAAAAATGGGGACGTATCGACGCAGTAGTCAACAGCTTCGGCGATCCGCCGCGTCCCGACTTGCTAGATATCTCCGATCAGATATGGCTAGAAAACTTTGACATGCTGTTCTTGAGCGTTGTTCGACTCGCGCGGCTAGTCACTGAACCCATGCAACGTCAGGGCGGCGGCGCAATTGTCAATATCTCTGCCTGCGATTCTCAAGAGCCTTCGTTAGGTACGCCATTTAGCGGCACTCTGCGAGCGGCGATGGAAGGGTTTACTAAGCTGTATGCAAAGCGCTATCGGGGTGATCGCATTCGGATGAACTCAGTAGCACCCTACTTCGTCGCTGACAGTATGGTAGAGCTAGAAGGCTGGAGCGTCCCAGACGATTTGATGTGGGACCGTCCGGCAACTTACTCAGAGCTAGCAAAATCTGTTGCCTTTCTCCTTTCTGACGAAGCCAAATTTATCACTGGAACAACACTGAAAGTAGACGAAGCACGATCGATGGCGGTCTGAGTAGCGCTAGCAAAAGAAAAAACAACAATATCAAAAGAGTTAAACGAATTCTACCTTTATAGCAAGAAGAGAACTTAACAATGATTGCGATTCCAATGAATAAGAGCTTCCGTTTTGAAATTAAAGAATCTCTCAAAATAGCCGTTCCACTAGCAAGCGCTCAAGTCGCTCAGTCAGCGACCGGATTCGCCGACACTATCATGATGGGTAGAATGGGCGCTGAAGTGCTAGCAGCAGGCGGACTAGCCGCCATCATCTTCCTGTGCATCATGATTACGGCTAGCGGCATCGTCACGGGCGTGAGCCCACTAGTCGCCGAAGCCTTCGGCGCAAAGCAGAAAACGCGCATTCAGCACATTACTCGTCAAGATCTATGGCTAGCACTGCTGGTGTCCATCCCAGTGATGATTCTCACAGCGCATCTAGATACCTGGATGCGCCACACGGGACAAACCGAGACCACGCTGAGGCTAGCGAATACCTACCTCGATGTCATCCTGTGGGGACTGTTTCCAATTACTGGATTCGCGGCACTGCGCTCTACGGTCGCGGCGATGTCTCAGGCTCAGCCAGTCATGACGATCATCGTCTGCGGCACTGTTTTTAACATTGCTGGAAACTATGTTTTGGGCTTTGGCAAGCTGGGCTTTCCGGCGATGGGACTAGCCGGACTAGCCACGGCAACTGTCATTGCCTGGTGGGGAATGTTCATCGCGCTAGTACTGTATGTTTGGTGGCATCCCAGCTTACGAGACTATCAGTTCTTTCAGGCGCTGCACCGGATCAAGCCGAGAATTCTTTGGCAGCTAATCTGGGTTGGTGTGCCTATTGGCTTGTTCTCCGGTCTGGAAATGGGCTTTTTCATGGTGGTGACGTTCTTGGTTGGTACGTTGGGCACCGAAGTACTTGCAGCGCATCAGATCGTCTTTCAAACCATTGTGGTGGCCTTCATGGTTCCGCTAGGAGTTTCCTATGCTACGACGGTAAGGGTCGGGCAGTGGCTAGGGCAGCGTAATCTGAGCGGTCTTCAGCAAGCGGCCTGGGTAGGCATAGGGCTTTCGACTGTCTTTATGCTGATTGTTTCGACTGCTTTTCTGCTGTTCCCAAAGCAGATTGTAGGACTTTATCTAGATGTAACAGATCCAGCGAATGCGGCAATTGTTGCTTTTGCCACACCGCTGCTGATTGTAGCTGCGATCGCTCAGGTCCTAGACGGCTTCCAAAAAGCCATCTACGGATCTCTACAAGGGTTACAAGATACGCAAATCCCTATGGTTTTGAATATTCTAGGCTACTGGGGTGTGGGCCTATCAGCCGGATATCTACTAGGCTTTCGCCTTGGCATGGGAAGCGTGGGGCTGTGGATTGGGCAGTCAATTGCGATCGCCGTAGTCGCAGGGCTATTCGCCTGGCGGCTGCACAATCTCATCAGTCACCAGAAGCAAACTCGAAGCCATACATCCGGTATAATCTGAATAGCTCCCGAAGGGTCCGAAAAGCTCAAGCTATGCTCAAAACCGCTGGGATACTGCTCGTAATCGCTTTTGTAGGTTTGATGGTTTCTTCAACTTCCGAGTTTGTTGGAAAAACGTTGCCCTTTGTCGAAAGCGCGCGCGTAAATACTAAGCAGTCAAATCGCGTGGCTTTGAACTCTATGATGATTGATTTTGAAGGCTCGGCAGAGGCCGGTCGCTGGTACACAGTCGATGATGTTGTAATGGGCGGCGTGTCTCAGGGCGCTTTCACCGTCACGCCTACTGCTGTCGGCATTTTTAGCGGCGAACTATCACTAGAGAACAACGGCGGATTTAGCTCGGTAAGGCGAGATATTGACGGGCTTGGCAGTGTGGATGCGATCGCCCTACGAGTCAGAGGAGACGGACGCCGCTACCAATTTCGCCTGAAGATGGACCAGAGCGATCGCGCTCCTTCCTACAGAGCCGAATTCGACACGCAGCCGGACGAATGGCTAACAATAACGCTACCGCTACAATCATTCGAGCCAGTATTTCGAGGACGAATTGTTGAAAACGCACCTACGCTAACTGCTGAAGAAATAAAAGAGATTGGCTTTCTTCTTGCAGACAAGCAGGAGGGCGAGTTCAGATTAGAGATAGACTGGATTGAAGGAATATAGAGCACAACGCTTGCGAAACGCCGATGGTAGAACCTAGTAACTGGATAAGGCTGGAAGTTCTCAAAGATCCGGTTATATGGCTAGACGAGTGAATCTACTACCGAGCAGCGATGAAGCGCTAGTGGTCAGAACAGATTTTAGCGATGACTCAAGATGGGAAGAGATTTGTAGTTTAATCTCTACGCCTGTTGAAGACTGGGGCGAACAGTATTATGCCCGTGTTCGATTCTTAAATGATCTCTCATTTTGTAACGCTAAGAAGGAGCAGTTTATAGGTTCTCTGTCTGCGAACTATGACCATAGTTTCGTATTCATGGTCGATTCTGTGACAATATCTCGTTTAGATAGTCCCATTTTGGTCATAGACTTGTATACAGAAGTCGGAAGAGAGTTTCGCGCACTGCCTAGAACTATTCAGGCGATAGAAAACAATCTTTCCATTGCAAACATGGACTTCAGGGAGTTCGCAGACAGTATAGATAGCGATGGTATCTTCAGAGACTTCTACTAAATTAGGATAAAAGAGGAGAAATCATCTCTATTAAAGCTGGCACATCTCTTTGGATAACATCCCATATTTCATCTAAATCTACTTTGTCATACTGATGCGCCATCACATCACGCATTCCAGCAATATCTTTCCAGGGGACAGAGGAATGCTTTTGACGAAATTCTAGTGACAACCGCTTCGTAGCTTCGCCGATGACAATAAGTTGATAGATGATAGAAAACACTTTGTCTTTGTTTTCCATAAGCTCTATCCTGCTGAGACCAGCAGAAGTCTCCAGGATGTACCTAGCAGCGGTATCTATATCGAGTAAAGACGCATCATCTCTGTACATAGATATTCTGGGCTGTTGTTAATATCTCACGCTGTCTAATCCAGTTTTCGCTGTCCTCAATAGATTTCCTAACAATGACATCGACAGAACGGTTGGTCAAGTCTTCAAGCTCGTACTTCATTCTGACACGCTTGAGTAATCCGCGCGGGGCACCGGGTGTATATGTAATCAGAAAATCTATATCGCTATCGGGACCAAAATCTTCCCGGAGTACAGAACCAAACAGGTCCATACTCTCTATATTCCATTTTTCACAGAACTCTGCTATCTCTTCAATGGATAGACCAATTCGTGAGCTAATTCTAGGTTCAAGCGCTGTCAGCGTTCTTCTTAGAGCCATTAGAGTGCAATCTAGTCTGCTTCTATCATAACCGCATATAGAAGTCTTTACTCAGTTTGCTTCTACAAGCTCAGGCTGGTTAGCAAGGCGACCGTCTTCCATGTAGATAATGCGGTCGGCGATGTCGAGGATGCGATTGTCGTGGGTGACGAGTAAAATCGTGCAGCCTTGCTGTTTGGCTAGGTCGTGCATAATTTCGACGACATCTCTGCCTGATTTGCTGTCGAGGGCGGCTGTGGGTTCATCGGCGAGGACGATTTTGGGCTGGCTGACTAGGGCGCGGGCGATCGCAACTCTCTGTTTCTGCCCACCTGATAGATCGGCTGGGTAATAGGTGGTGCGATCGCCCAACCCCACTTTCCCCAACATTTCTGCCGCTCTCTTATAGCGCTCAGCTTTGGCCAGATTGCCACGTACCTCTAGGCCCATCTGCACATTTTCCACAGCGCTCAAACTGTGGTGCAAGTTATGCGCTTGAAAGATATAGCCATTATCTCTTCTTGCCTGAACTAGCTCGTTTTCGCCAGCGCCTGCAATCTCGTGTCCGACGACGTTCAAGCTACCAGACTGCGCGGACCGCAGCCCGCCGATTAGCGTCAGCAGCGTTGTTTTTCCTGAGCCGGATGGCCCGGTCATAATCACAATCTCACCTGTGGATATCTCTAGATTGATATCAAACAAAGCCTGTTTTTGCAGTCGCCCAGAGCCAAAGAAATGGTCGAGCTGTTGAACGCAAATAGCGAGCGAATTTTCCACGAAGTAAGTTCTCTAAAAAGAGTGCGATAGAAGCAGGTCAAAAGATATCGGCAGGATCGGCTGATTGAAGGCGGCGAGTGGCGATCGCACCCGAAGCGTTACACATCACTAAAGTGAGAAAGAACACTAGAATCACCCGATTTATTGGCATAGAAATCGCGAGCGCAGTCGCCCTAGCCGTTAGTTGATAGGCTCCAAGCGAAACTATCACGACTTGGAAAGAATCCTAGTAGAGACAAAATCAAGGCTTCCTCGAACACGACTCCAAGTAAATAGCTGTTGCGATAGCCCATCGCCTTGAATGTGGCGTATTCAGCTAAGATGGCTGTTCACATCAGTAGAGAGCACCTGATAGACAATTACCACACCGACGATAAATCCCATCGCCGAGCCAATCGCCAAAGATAAAACCAATAGGAGAATCTCTTTTGATATCGTTTACTTCAAATTCGACATATTCCTCATGCGTGAACACCTGCACATCTTCCCCTAGATACGCTGATAGCTCGGCTCTTGCTTGCTCAGGCTCTGTTCCTGCTTCTAGCTCGATTAGGCCCATACTCACGACGCCCGCTTCTCTGTCTAGGAAATAGTCTAAGAAAGTTTTGATCGCTGGTGATAATTGCTCCATCGCTAGCAAAAGATGCACCCACTTCAAACAAACCTACGATAGTCACCGTCTGTAATCCGACTTCCGTAGTGACCAGGTCGCCTGCCGTGACTTGGGCGATCGCCTCCTGATACTCTCCTCTAGCCGCCCGATCAAACAGAACGTGATTAGGTAGCTTAATCTCTTCTAGTTTCTCATTGACTTCTGGCAAACTGAACGCAGGTCTAGTCGGGTCCTGTCCGATCAGCAGCATGGACTTTTTCTCTCTCGTCTGCGGATTCTTCCATTCTTTTGTGGCGATGTAGAGCGCGTCGGCATTGGTAACACTCGGTACGTCTAACGCTTGATAAAGTCGCCTTCTAGAGAACGTTCGCAGTCGACCAAAGTTCTTGGCTTCGGTGCTGAGAATAACTAGATCGGCCTGCACTTGTCTAGGAAATTGAGTGTTGGTTGTGTAGAGCGCGTCTGAGAAGCCGAGCTGCATAAAGATCAGGACATCGGCAAAGGTAATTCCGGCGATCGCAGTCAACAGCCGCAGCCGATCGTGCTTTAGCTGCTTGAGTCCTAGCGGCGTTCGATCTTGCAGTGCCCGCAGTAATTTAATTGGATTGAGTGAATTGAGCATAGTAATTCTGACTTCTCTCCAACAGAAAGCCTATTCGGTTTCGATAGTGACGGTTACTTGCAAGTTCGAGAGTCCAGTAACTTTCTCACTATCTGCTGGATCTAGGCGCACCTGCACTTCAACAACTTTGGCATCAATGTTCGCAGCTGGGTCTTCATTGACGACATCTTGGCGCTCTACCTGTAGGCCAATCTGTTCTACGGTGCCTCGCAACGGTTCAGCAATTACTGGAGCGGTCACAACCGCTGATTGTCCAATCTCAACCTTGCGAATGTCATCTTGATAGACCTCTGCGATCGCCATCATCTGCTGCGTTTGGCCAATAGTGGCTAGACCAGCGCTGCCAACAGTCTCACCCGGACGGGCATGAATCTTGATAATCTGTCCAGTCACAGGAGATTTTACATACGCTTGGTCCAGGTTTGCTTGAGCCTCGGCAACGGATGCGATCGCCGACTGAACTTCGGCCTTAGCCGCAGAGACATCGACCGGGCGCACCTCTTCAATTCTGTTGAGGGTGGCTTTGGCCTGTGAGATCTGCTGCTGGCTGGTGGTTTGAATGCGAGATAGGGTTGCCTGTGCTTCGGCTAATCGCTGCTCGGCAGTGGTCAGCGTCAGTCGTCGCGCATCTCTTTCTGAGGCTGAGATGCCGCCGCGCTGGTAGAGAGAGTCATAGCGCTCAAAATCAGCGCGGGCGTTATTGACTTCAGCTTCTATCCGGGCGATGGTCGCCTGCTGTGCGGCAATGTCTCCAGCCCGACTGGCCTCTAGCCTGGAGACTTCTGCGCGCTGTGCCTGAATTTCTCCAGACTTTGCCCCCGCTTCGATCTGAGCCTGATTAGCACGGGCGATTTCCACCTGTTGCTCGGCTTTTTGAAGGGCGGCTTGTAGGCGATCGCGATTATCCAAAACCGCAATCACCTGACCCGCACTAACCAGATCACCTTCTTCAACCCGCAGCTCCCCAATCCGGCTTTCCTGCACCGACGTAGGCGGGGTGACATCGACTAGCTCTCCGGCTGGCTCTAAAGCTCCTAGCGCAGTCACCGTCGCTATCTCAGGTACAACGACCTCTGAGCTTGTCTCTATTTGCTGTGCTACTCTCCCCTGCCAGACGCGCCAGCCAACCATTCCGCCTACGCCTAATAAGAAAAGTCCCAAGACTAAACCCCACCGCGAACGACGCATCCCCCATCCGTTCGAGGGCTTGTCTGCGACTGAAGATTGCTGTCTCAAGGCATCTGAACTTGCAGCGTCGCAGCTCAGTTCGTCCAGATTCAGTTTGCTTGTGTTCATAGATCGAGACCTGCACCAACGCAAAACGGTGTTCTATCTCTATACTACTAAACCGTTTAGTAAAGTCAACATTTTTGTCAAAAAGGCAAACGCTAGAGGTGTCTGTCATGCTAGGGAAGAACCCTACGGAGCTATCTTGAGTGAACCGTCCAGCCCAGTCTGAATCTCTCCCTTTACCAGATCAGTCTGCTGGTCAGAATCCAGACAAGGCAGCAGTGATCTTAGCGGGCGCGCTGAGTGTGTTCACAACTCAGGGGTATGCTGCTGCTAGCATGGACCGGATTGCGAAAGCGGCCAAAGTCTCTAAACCCACGCTGTATAAGTACTTTCAGGACAAAGAAGGGCTGTTCTTTGCGCTGGTGCAGCAGCTAACCGAACGCAATCAGCAGATGCGTCGGCAACTACTATCGGCTACCGAAATCCATCGTCCGCCCAGCGAAGTGCTACGACAGATTGCCATATTCGTCACCGATGGATTTGGCCAAGACCAGGCGCTTAGAAACCTGATGCGGCTGATTATTGGAGAGTCAGAGCGCTTTCCTTCGCTGGCGCAGCGGTTTGTACAAGAGATCGAAAAACCCATTCTCGAAAACTTTGCTCGCTATCTCGCTGCGCAGCCACAGCTTCAGCTTAGCGATCCGATGGTGGCTGCGCGGATTTTCGTTGGCTCGATCGTTCACTATCTGCTAGTCCAAAATGTGCTGCACGGCAGTGAGATTTTGCCTTTAGAGCGCGATCGCCTAGTAGACGGCCTAGTCCAGATGATTACTGCTCTAGATACGAGCGCACCAGAATCAGAAGAATAGCTATTCTGCTGCTATAGCTTTGGTCACTTGACTGAGGTACAACTTGCAGGCTGAAAGCTTTATATTACAACGAGTCAAGTGACGCGCCTGGACCGAATGCATCCGGCACAGGCTGTATGCTCAGCGCTACGGCTTCGGCGACTTTGATACCATCTACAGCGGCGGAGAGAATGCCGCCCGCATAGCCCGCGCCTTCCCCAGCAGGATAGAGGCCCTGAGTGTTCAAGCTTTGAAAATTGCGATCGCGCTTGATCCGAATAGGAGAAGAAGTGCGAGTTTCAACGCCCGTCAGCACAGCGTCTTTCATAGCGAATCCTTTTATCTTTTTGTCAAAGGCAGGGATGGCTTCACGAATGGCGACGATCGCATATTCCGGCAAACTCTCACTCAAGTCACACAGATGCACACCCGGTCGATAGGTCGGCTTCACCTGTCCAAACTCTGTTGAAGGCTTCCCCGCTAGAAAGTCTCCGACTAGCTGCCCTGGCGCTTCATAAGTCTTGCCACCTAGCTCGAACGCGCGAGTTTCTATCTGTCTTTGCAGCTTGATTCCACCTAGCGGATCGTCGGGATAGTCTTCTTCTGGCGTAATCCCAACCACAATACCGCTATTAGCATTTCTGCCACTGCGTTCGTATTGACTCATGCCATTAGTGACCACTCGTCCTTCTTCAGAGGTCGCGGCCACGACCTGACCGCCAGGGCACATGCAAAAGCTATAAACCGTACGACCGTTGGAACAATGATGAACTAGTTTGTAATCTGCGGCCCCGAGAATCGGATGTCCAGCGTTCTCTCCA
The DNA here is from genome assembly GCA_963838725.1 of uncultured cyanobacterium. Lineage (GTDB taxonomy): Bacteria > Cyanobacteriota > Cyanobacteriia > Phormidesmidales > Phormidesmidaceae > Phormidesmis. Next base: position 119,711 of record CAWISM010000003.1, read on the forward strand.
TAGCGCTGCTGATCGATTAGCGGCTGCGGATGCTCTATGCGAAAACCAACAGAAAAAGGCTTCGGTTCAATATAGACGCCTTGCCGATGCAGCATCTCGAAGGTATCTCTAGCGCTGTGGCCAACTGCAAGCACAATATGGTCACTAGCGATAAAGTCTCCGTTTTCCAGGGTGACGCCACGAACTTTGCGATTCTCTCCTTCGTCTATTTCGATTGTTTCTACCCGACTCTGAAACCGAATTTCTCCGCCTAGCTCGGTGACTTTGTTGCGAATGTTTTCAACAATCTTCACTAGGCGATAGGTGCCGATATGCGGCTTGCTGATATACAAGATTTCTGGAACCGCCCCGGCTGCGACTAGCTCGCTGAGTACCTTACGCCCGTGATGGTCATTGTCTTTAATTCGGCTGTAAAGCTTGCCATCGGAGAAAGTCCCCGCGCCACCTTCACCAAACTGGGCGTTGGATGTGGGATTGAACTTGCGCTTACTCCAAAAGCCGAAAGTATCTTGCGATCGCTCATGTACCGCCTTTCCCCTTTCCAACACAATTGGTCGAAATCCCATCTGCGCTAGCAGCAGCGCCGCAAACATACCGCACGGTCCCACGCCGACTACAATTGGCCGCTGCGCTAGGTCGGCTGGCGCTTTAGCAACATACCGATAGTCCATATCGGGGGTAGGGGACACACGGCCTGCCTTCTTAAATTGCTTTAGCAACTGCTTTTGCTTTGGTGTCTCGATATCAAGCGCGTACACCAGCGAAATAGCGTTTTTCTTCCTGGCATCATAGCTACGCTTAAAAACCGAGAAGCTCTGCAAATCAGCGCTGGTGATCTTCAGCTTTTGCAGGATAGCTGCCTTCAGGTCTGCTTCGGTATGGTCTAGCGGCAGTTTGACTTCGGTAAGACGCAGCATAGATGAAAGTAAAACTTCTAAAGAAAAATTGCAGGCTAAAGAATACCCTTTAGCTTCAGCTCAAAGCCAGGTAGAACAGACCCGCCTGAAAGCGTCATGGGCCGAGTTAAAACTTTCGTTTCTTGGCTATCGCTGTAAACTTCGACCTGAGCGTCTTGTCTGTTGATTAGCCAGCCAAGTTTGGCACCGTTGTCCATATATTCTTGCATCTTGGCTTGCAAGGGTGAGAGCGAGTCCGTCTTGGAGCGAAGTTCTAATACGAAATCAGGACAGATTGGCGGAAATTTCTCTTTCTGCTCTGGGGTCAGTGCGTTCCACCGATCAATCTGAACCCAGGCAGCATCCGGAGCGCGGTCGGCTCCATTCGGAAGTTTAAAGGCGGTAGAAGAGTCAAATACTTTGCCTAGACCTTTGCTCTCGTTCCATATCCAGAGCTGCGCATTGATACCCGCATTTCGAGTGCCAGTTTCTCCTCCAGTAGGAGGCATTAGGATAAGTTCTCCATTGGCACTGCGTTCGATTCTGATATCGCGATTGATGCGGCATAGCTCATAAAACTGCTCATCCGAGAGTTTCGTTGAACTGGGCATCTGCAAAGTGAGAGCAATCATAGAGCTGTTCTCCGGGCGGAATGCTGTTGGCGCAGGGCGTTGAGTATAGCCTATTTTAGCGCGCTGGTCTCGTAGCGAAGCTATTCCTTAGCACTATTTACCGATGCAGAAGCGGCTGAAAATTTCGTCAAGCATAGACTCTGTAATCTCTTCTCCCGTGACTTCGCCGAGGGCATGAATGGCGGTGCGCAGATCGATAGTCCAAAAGTCGAGGGGGAGTGCATCTTCTATCGTCTGTTCGACTTGGGTAAGGGCGGTTTCGGCTCTGGCGATCGCAGCGGACTGTCGCTGATTAATAGCAAAGTCAGTATTGGCCGCAGTGAGGTTGCCAGCGTTCGCGGTAGCGAGGATAGCGGCTTCGAGAGCAGTGATACCGTGATGGGTAGCGGCGGCAGTGTGAACAATGGATTGCTCTTTAATTGGCCACTTTGAAATTGGCCACTTTGAGTTTGGGTGACTAGACGAAGCCGGGAGTAAGTCAACCTTGTTGACGACGATGATGTGGGGTTTATGTTTTATCTGGTCGTAGAGAGTTTGTTCGGCGGCGGTCCAGCCAAGGGTAGCGTCTGTGGTCAGTAGGACCAGATCGGCAGACTGGGCAGCAGTTAGGGAGCGTTCAATGCCGATCTTTTCGACTTCGTTAGTGGCATCGCGGATTCCGGCGGTGTCTAAGACCTGAATGGGAATGCCGCCGACGATGAGCTGGGATTCAACGACATCGCGGGTAGTGCCGGGTAGGTCGGTGACGATTGCCCGATCGCTCTGACTCCAGGCATTTAGCAGGCTGGATTTGCCGACGTTGGGCTGGCCAACAATGGCGACTTTTAGCCCGGTGCGCAGCAGTTCGCCCTTATGCGCTGTCGAGAGAATCTGAGTAATTTGCTGATGGATGGATTGGAGCTGCGATCGCACCCCATCCTCATCAATCGGCGGCAAATCATCGGCAAAATCAACCCGCGCTTCTACTTCTGCTAGTACATCAAGGCACTGGCTGCGGAGCTGGCGAATGCTCTTGGCTAGCTTGCCTTGAATGCCCATTAGCGCCGTTTGCGCAGCCTGAGGCGACTGAGCGCCGACTAGATCAGCGACGCTTTCAGCCTGGGTGAGATCTAGTCGTCCGTTCAAGAAGGCGCGTAGCGTAAATTCCCCTGGCTGGGCCAGCCGAGCCCCTCTTTGAATACATAGCTGTAGGACTTGCTGAACAGCCATAATGCCGCCATGACAGTGAAATTCGACTACATCTTCACGGGTGTAAGAGCGCGGCGATTTCATTAACAGCAGCAGCGCTTCATCGATGATGGCTTGGTCGCTGCGTACGTGTCCGTACAAAATACGATGGCTTTCCCACTGCTGCTGCCTAGGCGCGTGGAAGATTTGCTGGGCGATCGCAATCGAATCAAAACCCGACAGCCGCACGATGCCGACACTACCCTGCTGAGGGACGATGGCAGTCGCGATCGCAACAATAGTTTCAGCCTGGGCAATAGCCTGAGTCATAGTCAAATAAACGCGCGGGAATAGATCAAAGTATGAAGCAGCACCGCCTACCCGTGAAACCACGGCAAATTTATCGCTCACTTGGTAGACGCCTGGAAGTGCCAAGTTAGAATAAGTTTAGTAGACAGATATCTCTCTGGTCTCCTGCCAAAGGTTTAGGCAGAGTGCGACCCTGGAAGGGACCGAAAGGTAAGCTAGAGGCAGAGACATTAAACGCTATGCAAAATCAGATGCAAAATTCTAATGCTGCTGACGGCAGAAAATCGCTACCAGCATCGAATATGGCATCGAATGCAGAGCGTGGAGAGCCTTCAACGCACAGAGAGTCTTTGGCCCTGATGGAAAGACCTGCCCAGCCATACAGACAGCAACTTTCCCAGGACCAACTAATCGAGAAACGAGCGACAAAGCGAAAGCGACTGTCTCAGAACTTTGTGCTAAAAAGATTTGACTTAACCTACTGGCGACGGCTGCTGCGCTATTTCTACATTCGCTTTTTGAGGATGCAGGGCAGTCCTCAAGCAATCGCCAGAGGCGTCGCCGCTGGCGTATTTGCCGGATCGTTTCCGCTACTGGGCTTTCAGACAATTATCGGCGTGGCGATCGCAGCACTAGTGCGCGGTAACAAAATCATGGCTGCTGCGGGTACCTGGATCAGCAACCCGCTTACCTATGTGCCCATCTTCGCACTGAACTTCAAGGTCGGCTGCTGGCTATTGAGACTGCCCAACGATATTGTGATTCCGCCTGCTACCGCTGGTATGGAAGAGTGGATGAGCATGGGCATGTCTGCTACTGCTGCGCTGATGGTGGGATCTTGCATTGTTGGAATAGTGGCTGGTTTAGCTGCTTACTACTTGGGGCTAAGAGTGGCTCTACTTCGCGAAAAGAAGCGATTGGCGAAGAAAGTAACCCGTTCTGTTTTTTGATCTGGTTGTTGACCTGATTTTTGATCTGGTTGCTGAAAGTGAAACTGCTCCTTTCCTTACGTTTATAGTTTGTATTCTGTAATGAGCTGTCTACAGCTCGGCAGGCAAACATATTGAGGAAATCTGTGATGAAACTTTGGTCAATAAAATCTAGAGAACTGAACAACCGGAGCTGGGCGTTAGCGCTAGCAGTACTGACTTTTGTTCCAGTTGTCGGCTGCGCCGTACGCCCGCAATCAGCAGCAGCACAGACAAGCGGTGGCCCGGTTCATCAATCAGAGCGGGTGCTGAGCGTGACTGGAGTGGGCAGACGCTCCATTCCAACCACGCTCACACAGGTCGATCTGGGTGTAAATGTAGAAGCTGGAACGGCTCAAGCAGCGCAACAGCAAGCGGCAGCACAGTCTGCGACTGTGATTGAATGGCTGCGATCGCAAGACAATGTAGAAAAGCTAGAAACCAGCGGCATCTCACTCAATCCCCGCTACGACTATTCCAACAACAGACAGACGCTGACCGGCTACCAGGCGACCAACACCGTCAGCTTTAGAGTCCCCACAGAAGCCGCTGGCCCAGTGATTGATGAAGCCGTCAACCAGGGTGCAACCCAGATCAACGGCGTCAGCTTTGTTGCAGAAGACGATGCGATCGCAGCCGCCAGACAGCAGGCATTAGCGAGCGCCGTAGAAGACGCACAGCAGCAGGCCGATACCGTCTTAGGCACGCTAGGACTCTCACGCGCAGAGATTGTCAATATCTCGATTGGGTCTGTCAGCGCTCCTGCTCCTAGACCCGTAGCCTTTGAGAGTCGAGCAGCCGATAGCGCCGCCAACACCATTGTGCTGGGCCAAGAACAGACTATCGATGGCCAGGTCACTCTGTACATTCGCTACTAATCAACGCCTCACTGCTGCTTACCAATAGCCTTCTCTATCCATAGCCCTTGCCGCATGCAGCCCTTCTTATATGTAGGCGGAGCCAAAACCACTATCTGGGTAGAATACAGACAAAAAGGCAGCGACAGGGCAGCAGCGGGGGCACATGCTGGGACAGACGTTAATTGATCGCTATCAGCTAACACGCATTCTAGGCTCCGGCGGATTTGGTCAAACTTATCTGGCTACAGATGTCTTATCCGCAGATATTTCAATGCCTGTTCAAAGCGCCCCTTGTGTTGTCAAACAGCTTCAGCTCGCCAGTCACGATCAGAGCTTTCTCAAAGTAGCTAGGCGACTGTTTCAAACAGAGGTCGATACGCTTGAGAAGCTAGGCTCTCACCCCCATATTCCTACGCTGTTAGATTATTTTGAAGAAGAAAGAGAGTTCTACCTAGTTCAAGAATTCATCGATGGCTGCTCTCTAGAAGAAGAGATCAACAGAAAAGGAAAATTCAGCGAGGCCCAGGCAATCACGCTACTAGAGAAGGTGTTGCCCGTATTGGAATTTGTCCACAACCATCGAGTGATTCATCGAGATCTAAAGCCCGATAATTTGATTCGTCGAAGAGACAGCGACGAAGTAGCGTTAATTGACTTTGGCGCGGTCAAACAGATTCGGACTCGTCTACATACAGGAGAAAAATCAGCGCTAACCATTGGCATTGGTACTCAGGGCTATACGCCTAGCGAACAGCTCTCTGGCAAGCCGCGCTACAGCAGTGATATTTACGCGCTGGGCATGACGGTCATTCACGCATTGACCGGGCGATCGCCCAACGATTTACCCGAATCGCCCGAGACTCTAGAACCGCAGTGGCAGCAGTATGCGCAGGTGAGCCCAGGGCTAGCCGCGCTAATAGCCAAGATGACTCGCCACTATATCTATCAGCGCTATCAGAGCGTAGAAGAAGTCCAGCGTGATTTGGCTCGATTAGACGAGCTACCGGGCGAATTTGCCGCTGCTCAAACGTTTCTAGAGCCCGGTTCGGTTGCTAGAAAGAACTGGGATAGCGAAGCCGAAACGGTGATCGTGCGATGGAAAATGGGCCACCGTGCCAAGCGGCTAACGGTGCTAATCTCTACGCTGTTGACCAGCGCTTGTGTCTTGGGACTGCGACAGGCAGGCGCGTTTATGCCTGCTGAATTGTCTGTGTGGGATAGGTGGGTCAGTGCTCAAACAGATAAAGGACCAGATAATCGGCTGCTGGTAGTTGAAATCACAGAAGAAGACTTGCGATCGCTCCAAACCAGATATCCTTCTGACGAGTCAGTTGCCCAGGTAATCAACAATCTACAGCAGCACAATCCTATTAGCATTGGCATCAACCTAGACCACGACGTCCCTCACGCACCGGGAACAGAAGCCTTAGAAGAGCGATTGAACGATCCTAATGTAGTAACCATTACTCAGCTCAACGAAGATGCAGACAGTAGTAGCTTGCTATCAGCAGAACTAAACACAGCTGCGATCGCACAGCGCAGCTTCAACAATATTGAGATTGACCCCGACTTTCGAGTGAGAAGAGCCATGCTAGGAATGGCGGACGATAGTTCTTTATCAGAGGATAAAACAGACCCAATTTTCTCTTTGGGAACAGAACTGGCCCTGCGCTACTTAGAGCGCGTCAACCGGATCACACCCGCTGCTGACGATGTCCTGACGCTAGCAGATGTGCGCTTCAACAGTATGTCTAAGAATTTTGGCGGCTATCAAAATATGCGAATAGCAAACCACCAAATCCCGCTTCAATACCGTTCATCACAGGCAGTAGCACCTGTTGTTAGTTTTGTAGATGCTTTGAACAATCGATTTGATAGCAGCCTAGTCAAAGACAAGATTGTTTTCATCGGTCTATCAGCAGCGAGTGGACGAGATCTGTTTTTAACGCCGTACAACACCGATAGCACTCTAGAGCAGATGCCTGGAACTGTCGTCCATGCTCAGGTGGCCAGTCAAATTCTATCGGCGGTGATTGATCGCGATCGCCTGCTATGGGACTGGCCAGAATGGGCAGAAATCACCTGGATTATCTCATTGACAGCTACAGGCAGCGTGCTGATGGTCATAACTCAGAAAGGGCCGATCTTGATAGCGTTTGGTGTAGGCGGCCTGCTGAGCATTTACCTAGTCAGCCTAGTCTGCTTTCACGCAGGTGGCTGGGTGCCCGTAGTCACTCCGATGAGCGCGTTCTTTCTGTCGGCAGCGGGAGCCCGCATCAGCAAGAGCTATCAGCGCAGGCACTGGGAAGCTAGACAGTAGACAAAGCCCGTAAGTAATTGCTCAACTCCATCTAAAAGGGTATTGAAAGAAAACAGAAACGCCTTAAGTTAAAAATATGAAAAAAATCTTAAGCTAGGCGGTGTGTCTGGCGAGGATAAACATGCCTCAATAATTACTCTGTGGAAAGAAAAATACGGACTGCGACAGCGACTGAAAGAACTAGGGAGGTCATAGAACATGAATAAGATGACGAAGATAGATGACATTTCCTTTGGTGATTTCTCCGCCACCAGTCGTGCTGTTTTGCTTTTTTTACATCAGCGCTTTGGGTTTGCTCTGTGGATGGTGACTCGTAAAGAGGGAGATGATTGGATTGTGCTGCACAGCGAAGATCATGGCTACGATGTAACGCCAGGAGACGTATTTCAGTGGGCTAGTTCGTTTTGCTCTGAGATGATCGAGGGCAACGGACCTTGCATCGCGCCCCAGTCGGATCTAATTCCTGCCTACAAGCTAGCGGAGATTGGGCAGCTAGTGAAAATTAAGGCGTATATAGGCTATCCGCTGCTTCGCGCAGATGGTAGCTTGTTTGGCACTCTATGCGGCATCGATCCACAGCCTCAGTCGGCATCGCTAGTCGAGGAGCAAGATCTCGTAGAACTGCTAGCCAAGATGTTGGGAACAGTGCTCCAGCTAGAGCTAAGCGCCGAAAAGACCGCCCGTGAGGCAGAACGCCTACAAATGGAGGCACTAACCGATCCGCTCACTCAGCTCTACAATCGGCGGGCTTGGGATCGATTGCTGAACGCTGAAGAAGAACGCTGTCGCCGATATGGCAATCCAGCGACGATCATGGTGATCGACCTTGATGGACTGAAGGCGGAGAACGATAGTGAAGGTCACGCAGCGGGCGATTTGCTGCTTCAGCGCACAGCTAAGATTCTACGTCAGGTAGCGCGTCAGGTTGATGTAGTCGCACGGCTTGGCGGGGATGAGTTTGGCATTATTGGTGTAGAGTGCGGCCTGATCGATGCCAGCGAGACCCTACTAAAGCGGACCAAAACAGCGCTGGAGAACGCGAATATCAAAGCTTCGGTGGGTATAGCAGAGCGATCGCACAAAACTGGCCTAAAACAGGCTTGGGAGAAAGCTGACCAGTTAATGTACGAAGACAAGCGATCGCGCCACGCCATGCCGATTCCTAAAATAGATAGTCATCGCAGATCGCTAGCCAACGCAAGCCGCATTAATTAGGCGCATTGATTAGAGGCTGAGCGCTCGCTTATCTCCCGCTGACTACGCAGCGGCTAGCAGATGAGATTTTTCAACTGTGGCGCTGACAACCGGAAGCGCCAAGCCGAGATCTTCTAAGACCCACTCGACTGCTTTCTCGACAAACAAATCAATCTCTTCTACTGGAAGCTTGATGGGCGCAGCGCTATGGTTATCTGACTCTAAAAAGAGACGCTCTGGCGTCAGATTCTTCAGGGCCTCATCGAAAGTAGCTGCCTCAATATCAGCTGGATAACCTGTCCGCCTCGATTTCGGCTAGCACTTCGTCTAGAGACAACGCAACTCTTTCTGAAATCTCAAACTCTCCTAGATCGTTAACCACACAGAAGGACTGCTTTGTGGGCTTTACCTCTTGTGCTGGCGGCGGTTTAGACAAATCTATGAATTGAGTGACTTTAGTCACTTGAGCAATCTGCGTTTTAGTCTGAGTCTTCTCGATGTCTGCTAAGGATACTTTTTGAGTCTGGGTTACTGGAGAGAATTGCTGTGCGGTTACTTGCGGGGTGATTTCAAGAATTCTCTTGCCTAGAACGGCAGATTTTTTCTCCGAGCTGCGGTGAGCGACTGTCGCAACTAGGCTAGCGGCGATCGCGATACATAGCAGTGTCTTAGCAACACTGCCATCAGGTAGCATCGGCAGCAGTGCCCGCGCGTCTAGCAGTGATTGAGAGACGTACTTCGGTGAAGCTGAAGTAGTTGGATTAGCGGAGGCTAGCGCCGATGTCTCTGCTAGAATCCGCTCGCGCTCTAAATGATAGTTATCAATTACTCTTCGCTCAGAGCTCAGCTCACGCTGTAGGCTTTCATACTCGCCAATCTGTTCAGACAACCGCCGATGCTGATTGCTTAGTTCAGCTTCGATGATGGCTAGCTTCTCGCTGCGGAGCTGTTGAACATTCTGCTGGTGAGTTTCCAAGACTAGCGTTTCAAGCGCTTCGATCTGGAGAGGTGAGCGATAACTGATAGTCGGAGCCTGCTTGCTGACTGCTGAGGTCTCTGCTGCTAGATGACGACTAAGTGCTATTTGAGCGCCTGCCTGAGTTTTTCTCAGCAGATCTTGATAGTCACTATAGAGCTGATTGAGTACCGTTCCATCTACGTTGACCTGCGCATATTCTTTTTGAATATCTGTCTCGACAGCTTCTAGCTGATCCCACAGCGCCTGATAGTCATCGTCTTTGCTTAGAGCTTGCTCAGCAAGACTAGCTTCTACAGTCGCAAATGATAGCTGGGTTCTAGTCTGCTCGGTTCGTAAGCGAGTCTGATTTAGCTCGATGGCAAGCTGCTGCTGTTGACTGGAGACTTCTAGAAGGCGATCGCCCAGGATAGTCTGATAAGCGCTGATATCTCCCTGTCCGTATTGCGCCGATAGATCGTCTAGCTGCTTTTCTAAGCGTTGAACTTTTTCAGCGGTCAAAGGAATCTGTGAATCAATATATGCTAGCTGACGACAGGCGCTGGTTCTACACGTCTGAGCGCGAGCCGACTCTGCGACAATGTGTGCGATTACGTTCCGCACAGTAGCGTTTGCCTGTGGCGTACTCGTCTGAGTGGCGTAGGCCAACAGCCAGTTGCCGTTCTCGTCTTCACTAATCGCTGCGGACTGACGAACTGAAGGCGCTAGAGTTGAGGATGCTGGAGTTGAGGAAGCTGAAGGTGATTTTGGGCTGAAGGTAGCCTGCTGTAGCGGAGCTACCTGTGGGGCGATCATCTGCGCTTGGTTGAGGGCGGCGCTTTGATCGACTCTTGATGGCACTTGCTGCGATAGAGGTAGCGACTGACTGCTTGTCACTTCTGGAATGGCGATCGCCCGCTCGCTAGCCAATGGAATCAGACCGACGGCTGAAGCGATCGCCATTACACCTGATAGCGTATTTCTCCGCTCAGTTGAGGAAGCGACTCTGCTGTGAGTATGGCTATCTGTTTGCATTAGAAATGTCCAACTGATTGTCAACTGATGGTTTGGTAGAATTGGGCATGAAGTGTCGTTTAATTGGCTCTTCTCTCTATCCTCTTCATTCAATATGCCGTAGAGAGCTAGTAGCAGCGTAAAGAAAGTGAGAAGATGCTCTAATTTCTGTTAGGTTCTTTTACAGTGATAGGAAGCTTGAATCCGGCAATAGAACGTACGTGCTTAAGGACGTTTCCTTGTAGAGGAAGTCTTCGAAGACCCTGCTTACGCCCTACTGCGCGAAATAATGACTTCTAGCTACCGTGATTTGGCGAACTTGTATCAAACCACGCTGCTCAACGATGTCATTCCTTTTTGGGAAGAATACTCTGTCGATACTCGATACGGTGGCTACTTCACCTGCCTTGGTGCTGAAGGGAAGGTTTACGACACCGATAAATTCATCTGGCTGCAAAATAGACAGCTCTGGACTTTCTCCACACTGTGCAACCAGATAGAAAAACGCGACAGCTGGTTAGAGGTTGCTGCTTGTGGTGCAGATTTTCTATCTAGATACGGCAGAGACCCGGATGGAAACTGGTTCTTTTCGCTTACCCGGCAGGGACAGCCGCTGACTCAGCCTTACAACATTTTTTCAGATTGCTTTGCAGCGATGGCGTTTAGCCAATACGCTTTGGCGTCTGGAAGCGAAGAGGCCAAAGCAATCTCGCTCCAGGCTTACGACAACGTTCTACGCAGACAGCAAAACCCAAAAGGTAAGTACAACAAGGCATATCCAGGCACCCGTTCGCTCAAGTCGCTAGCGCCGCCGATGATTTTGGCTAACCTATCTTTAGAGATGGACTGGTTACTAGCCGATGCCCAGCTAGAGCAGGTCTTAGACAGAACGGTTAGCGAGGTAATGGGTACTTTCCTAGACCCAGCGCAAGGGCTGATGTACGAGCACGTAGCTAGCGATGGCTCGCATGTGGACTGCTACGAGGGACGGCTGATCAATCCAGGGCACGGGATTGAGGCGATGTGGTTCATGATGGCGATCGCCCAACGGAGAAACCAGAGAGAACAGGATAACCAGCTAATTAATCAGGCGACCGAGGTTGTGCTGAATATCCTTGAGTTTGCCTGGGATGAGCAGTACGGTGGCCTCTACTACTTTATGGACGCTGCGGGGCACCCACCCCAGCAGCTGGAGTGGGATCAAAAGCTATGGTGGGTGCATCTAGAAACGCTGGTAGCCCTGGCAATGGCATACCGCCTGACCGGAAGAGAAGACTGCTGGCGCTGGTACCAGAAGGTACATGACTACACCTGGAGCCATTTCCCGGACGGGCAGTCTGGTGAATGGTATGGCTATCTCAATCGACGTGGGGAGGTGCTGCTGCCACTTAAGGGGGGAAAATGGAAGGGCTGCTTTCATGTGCCTCGGGCAATGTATCTGTGCTGGCGAGAGTTTGAGCAGTTGCACAGTCGACAGTAACGAACGATGCTAAGAATTTCTCATATGGTTTCGATTCCGGATAGCGAGATCGAAATCAGCGCGATTCGCTCTCAGGGATCGGGCGGACAGAATGTAAATAAGGTGGCAACGGCTGTACATCTGCGGTTTGATGTGGGCGCGTCTTCTCTACCTGATTTTTATAAGCGGCGGCTGTTGGGACTAAGAGATAAACGACTGACCAAAGATGGCGTGATCGTGATCAAGTCGCAAGCGCACCGTAGCCAGGAGCGAAACAAAGCAGATGCACTCAGCCGATTGCAGCAAATGGTCAAGTCAGTGGCTATATTGCCGAAGGTGCGGCGGGCAACAAAGCCGAGCAGAGGCGCAAAGCGACGGCGACTAGAGAATAAGGCAAAGCGATCGCAGCTAAAGTCTTCGCGCAAGAAAGTTGACTTTGACTAAGGAGTCTTTAAACCGTAGATCAGCGGATGCTCAGGGTTACTCAAAACCAAGTGACAACCAGGGCAGTTTTCAAGACAGCAGTCCAAATACTCAAGGAGTAAGCTACCAAAGAATAGCTTGCGAAAGAATTTGAACAGTCAAATATGCTAGCCAGAATATGTCGGCCAGAATATGCCAGTCAAATCACTGCTCACCCGTCTAAAGCCCTACGTACGCTGGGTAATTCTAGGCGGCACGCTCTTCTTTATTGCCAAAACGCTCAAAGACCACTGGCAAGATGTCGCTAGAATCCAGCTAACTAGTCAGGCGCTGCCTGTGGTAGGAATGGCCTTCGCTATCACGCTAATCGCCCACGTTTGGTCTGGCTGGGTGTGGCACTGGATCCTAAATCTGTTTGGTCAGCCGCTAAGCGGGGGTTGGAGTACGTCGGTCTATCTAAAGACCAACGTCGCGAAATACCTCCCCGGAAACGTATGGCATTTTGTCGGTCGAGTCAGTGCGCTGCGAGCAGTCGGTGCATCCACAGGCGTAGCTGTGCTGAGCGTGATCGTAGAGCCGCTGCTGATGGTGGTAGCCGCAGTAATTTTAGCTTGTGTGGCCGGAGGACAGCTAACGGCGCTAGATGAATACCCCTTGATTCGATTGGCGCTGCTGTTCGCGGTCATTATTAGTGTGCATCCTTGGCTGTTCAATCCAGTTTTACAGACTTTGGGGCGAGCTAAGGCCAAAGCCCAGAAGCTTGCTTTTGAGGCTGAGGGCGAGACAGAGGACGCGACACTCTTACGGGCCTACCCAGTGCGACCGCTGCTGGGGGAGATTGGGTTTGTGGGGCTGCGATCACTCGGATTTATGGCGATTGTGCTCGCTTTTCAGCCGCTGAGCTTTGTCGATATGCAGACGTTACTGGCTGCATTCAGTTTGGCTTGGCTGCTAGGATTGGTTGTCCCTGGCGCGCCAGGTGGAATTGGCGTGTTCGAAGCGATCGCAATCTCGCTGCTAGATACCCAGTTCCCAGTTGCTGTAATCTTGAGCAGTGTGGCTATCTATCGACTAGTCAGCGTATTGGCAGAAGTCAGTGCGGCAGGTATTGTCTGGATGATTGGTCTGCTGAGCGCCTATAGAAAGCCTAGATGATCGTTAGATAATCCAATGAACTAGATCATTCCTAGATAATTGCTATGGCCAACCCTCCGCTCGACCTGCTATCCGCCTCTTTGCTACCGGGCGCTACGCACGCTCATGGGTTCATCCCTTCCAGTTCTCCTCGGCCAGAGCTATCCGTGATCACGCCTATTTACAACGAAGTAGAAACGATTCCGATGCTAGTAGCGCGCATTACTGAAGTGCTAGATAGCATGGATGTTACGAGTGAATTGATCTGCGTAGACGATGGCTCCACCGATGGCTCAGTAGCACTGCTACGTAAGATCGTCGCAGAGCAACCAGCTTCCGGTCGCCTTCAGGTAGTGCTATTGCGTCGTAACTACGGACAGTCAGCAGCGATGTCGGCTGGGTTTAATCAGGCCAGGGGCAAGGTAATTGTGACCCTAGATGGCGATTTGCAAAATGAGCCTGCCGATATTGCAACGGTCTATCACAAACTCTTAGAAGGCTACGACCTAGTCAGCGGCTGGCGAAAAGAGCGCCAAGACAATGCTGTGACGCGGCTACTGCCTTCTAAAATTGCGAATGGTCTAATTGCTAGAGTGACAGGCGTGCATCTACACGACTATGGCTGCTCACTTAAGGCTTACCGAGCGGAGGTGCTTGGAGATATGCACCTATACGGCGAGCTGCATCGCTTCTTGCCGGCCCTGGCATACATCGAGGGGGCATGCATCACCGAGATTCCGGTACGCCATCACGCCAGACAGTTTGGCCAGAGTAAATACGGACTAGGTCGGACGCTGCGGGTTGTAATGGACCTACTGACTATCTATTTCATGAAGACCTTTCTAACGCGTCCGATGCACGTGTTTGGACCGTTTGGAATTGCGTCGATGACGATTGGGTTTGGCTTGGGTCTGTATCTGACTGTCTTGAAGCTGTTCTTCAACGAGGCAATTGGCAGTCGGCCCCTGCTGCTGCTCGCTGTGCTGCTGCTGCTATCTGGCATTCAGCTATTTAGCTTTGGTTTGCTGGCTGAACTGAGCATGCGGACCTACCACGAGTCGCAGCAGCGGCCCATCTACCGAATTCGTGAGGTATTGGGCCATTCGGGTGAGAACGACTAAAGTGAAGCTGGCAATTGATTTGCCAGAAGCTGTAGATATGTACCGACAAAGTTGATCATAGCTGGCTGTACATGGGAAGCTGTACCAGCAGCTCAAGCTCGATTAAGCTGCAGAGTTCTAGAATTTCTTTTCTAGAACTTCTTTATGACATCTTTTCTACGACATCTTCTCTGGGACATCTTCATCTATGACCAGTGCTGTACTTGCCCCTACGCTGACTTCAACAGAGCTAAAAGCACTCAACCAAAAATTTGACCAGGCTGAGGCAACTGAACTGATTGAATGGGGCGTCCAGACGTTTGGTGACAAGCTGGTGATGAGTACGAGCTTTGGCATTCAGTCGGCGGTGATGCTAGGACTAGTGACCAGCGTCGTCCCAGATATTCCAGTGATCTGGATCGATACTGGCTATCTGCCAGCAGAAACCTATCGCTTTGCCGAGCAGCTAACGCAGCGCCTGTCCCTGAACCTAAAGGTGTATCAGTCGCCGCTGAGCCCGGCGCGAATGGAGGCGCTGTACGGGCGGCTGTGGGAAGCTGGCACGGTAGAAGCGTTCAATCAATATGATGCGATCCGTAAAGTGGAGCCGATGGAGCGCGCTTTGCAGGAATTGGACGCGCAGGCTTGGCTGACGGGATTGCGATCGCAGCAGACAGACCACCGCAAAACCCTAAACCGCGTAGATGAGCAGGCAGGCCGCTACAAGCTGCTGCCTATCCTGCACTGGCATTCCAAAGCCGTATACAACTATCTAAAAGCGCACGATTTGCCCTATCATCCTTTCTTTGAGCAAGGCTACGTTAGCGTAGGCGACTGGCACTCTAGCAGGCCGCTCAGCGCGGACGATGCCGACGGACGCGCCACCCGGTTTAATGGGCTCAAACAGGAATGCGGCATTCACATTCCCCAAACGCCTGAGGAAGCGCAAAGCCTAAACTCCAGTTCGCTCTAATAGTTTGTTTGATAGTTGATGGCCTTCTCTAGGGTCTTCACGCTGTAAGGATCGAAACTGATGTCTAAACTACAAAAGCTAGCCTCTCAGTTTGTAGCTAGAGGCGAGGTAGTGACAGTCGAGCCGTTAGGAAACGGTAATATCAACAGCACGTTTTTAGTCACCGTCGAGCCAGAAACGACAAATCCTGCGAAGCCATCACGATTCGTACTACAAAAGATTAATGCTCAGGTGTTTCAACAGCCAGAGCATGTGATTCAAAATATGGTGGTGCTAAGCGAGCACCTACGTGAGGGAGCAGGTGGGCAATCGCTCTACTGGCAAACGCCGCGAATTATCCCAACGGTAGACGAGCAGAACTTCTGGCAGGACGAGACTGGCGACTACTGGCGTGCCATTAGCTTTATTGAAAACTCTCAGGTACTCGAAACAATTGAGACTCTGGCCCACGCCCGAGAAGTTGGCTACGGCCTAGCTATGTTTCATCGTCTGATTAGCGATCTACCAGTCAAAAGGCTTGCTAACACGATAGAAAGCTTTCACGTCACACCAACTTACCTAGAATTCTACGGAAAAGTTTTGAGAAAGTATCAAGCGACCTCTATGGGTAACTCCGCTCAGTCGCAGGCAATTCATCATTGCATAGAGTTTGTAGAAGCTAGGCAAGCATGGGCCCACGTTCTAGAAAAGGCTAAGGCAGACGGACATTTACAGCTGCGTCCTATCCACGGCGATCCAAAGGTCAACAACATCATGTTGGGCACAGACGGTCGGGCAGTGAGTCTGATTGATCTAGATACGCTACAGCCAGGACTGATTCACTATGACATTGGTGACTGCTTACGTTCTAGCTGCAATCGGCTGGGTGAGGAGACGGAAGACTGGGAGCAGGTTGTTTTTGACTCGATTATGGCTAAGTCGATGCTAGAAGGCTACTTCTCCTTAGCGCATGACTTTTTGACCGAGCAGGACTATCTCTATATATACGACGCGATTCGGCTGATTGCCTTTGAGCTAGGGCTGAGGTTTTTCACTGACTACCTAGCAGGAAATATCTACTTCAAGGTGAAGCATCCTACCCACAATCTAAATAGAGCGTTAGTGCAGTTCAAGCTGACTGAGAGTATTGAATCCCAAGCGGATACGCTCAAGGCCATGATCGAGACCATGCGAAAATGACTTCTGAGATCTTCCATCTAGAGCCGTTTGAGCCGATTGCCGCAGACATTGAGCTGTCAGTCAGCGGCAAGGCAACACTAGAAGGCACCCAGCTAACAATTGTCTATTTGCTCAGCGGAGAGCTGGAGAAAGTAGCGATCGCACCACCACACTTAGAGGGCACCAGACGCGATCGCCTATGGGAGCAGACCTGCTTCGAGTTTTTCTTGACCGATAGTTCGAAGCCGACAGCAGATACGCCCTATTGGGAGTTCAATCTCTCACCGTCCAAAGACTGGAATGTATTTGTCCTAGATGGCTATCGGCAGGGCTTAAGAGAAGAATCAACTGTCTCTTATCTACCCTTTGATATAGAAAGACAAGAAGAGAGCCTGCGGCTGAGATTAACAATGGATGTGAGTCCACTAGGCAGAACCAATCAGCCACTACAGTTTGGGGTAAGCGCAGTCATTCTGCTAGAGACAGGTCAACAGACGTTCTGGGCGATCGCACATCCTGGTCCCGCAGCAGACTTTCATCATCACCAGAGCTTCGTTCTTTCTTTGCGCCCGTGAGCGGTTAGCAATCCTCTTTGCGCCACCTATGAACAAGATAGAGACTGTGCTAGATTTTTCTTATTCTTCCTATGCTCTATCATGCCAGCCCCTTCACAGAGCCAGTCCACGGCTAAAACTATTTTTTTACTAGCGTCCGCAGCGGGTTGGCTGATTGTCGGAGCTTCTTTAATCTATCTGGTGCCCGCAGCGATTGATCGGTTTGGCTCGTCGTCCACTTCAGGTGTATGGATGGAAACCCTAGGTCGCAGTGGATATAACCCCCAGCTAGCGGTTATGGGAGGTGGACTTGCGCTGATACTCACTGTTGCTGGCAACGCTTTCTGGTACCGGGAGAGCTGGTCCAAAAAGAGCTGGTATTCAAAAGACCAAGGCAAGCGCTGATGAAAACTATTGGCCTGCTCGGCGGAATGAGCTGGGAATCGACCATCGAGTACTACCGACTGCTGAATGAGACCGTCAAAGCTGAGCTGGGTGGACTTCATTCAGCCAAAATCTTGATGTATTCAGTTGATTTTGAAGAGCTAGTGGCGCTAAAGCATAGAGGGGCCTGGGACGATATTGGCAGGATACTGGCGGCCGCAGCCGCGCAGCTAGAAGCAGCCGGAGCAGAGTGCATACTGCTAGCCACAAACACAATGCACAAAGTCGCAGAGGCGATCGCCCTAGCGACGACGGTCCCCCTCATCCATATTGCTGATGCGACCGCAGCCGCAATCAAGCAGCATTCACTTCGCCGTGTGGGCCTTTTGGGTACTCGGTTTACAATGGAGGAAGCCTTTTACAAAGATCGGCTGATTCATCGCCACGGACTGGCCGTTCAAGTGCCCAATGGAGAAGAGCGAGAAGCCATTCACGACATTATCTATGACGAGCTGTGTTTGGGACAGATTCGATCGGTCTCTCGCGATCGCTTCCGGGCGGCGATCGCGAATCTAGTGGCCGCAGGGGCAGAAGCCGTCATTCTTGGCTGTACAGAGATCGGCCTGCTAGTCAAACCAGAGGACAGTACTGTTCCGCTATTCGATACAACAGCTATTCACGCTAGAGCAGCTGTGCAATGGGCAATTCAGTCAGCGCACTAAACCAAATGCTCAATCTAGAGCTATACAAAAACTTCACAGTATCTCCACAATTATCGACTCCAATACGTGCGATTCGATAGGTGTAACTAGAACAAACCATCTCGTTCGGAATTCTCACTTCCCGTAGTGTTGTTTGAGTTTCTATCATCTAGAGAATCCACTATGCCAAAAGTCAGATATTTACGAGAGGCTCTGACGTTTCCGCAAGCACCAGTGTTTCCAAAAGTGGAGGAATCTTCATACGAACTTATAGAGAGTCAAAGACCTAACACAAGAGCTTTCTAGGCTGCGCCTGCTTTATCCGTATCTACCTCAACCCGGCCCGTTTTAACTGTGCCTATTCCAATAGCTGCATACAGTACTGCCGCTTCAAAAGCTTTACCGCTACCGTATCTAAACTTATCAAAAGTATCTCAATGAATGAACTTGACTAGTAGAGATAAAGCGGTTAACCAGGTACAACAGGCGTACTTTCGATAAGCTAACTCTACTGGTAGAGGCGCTCAAATCCAGGGGCATGTACGATAACGCTCTATTGCTGATATCTTCAGACCAATATCTTTATAGATATCTTCGAGAAGTTCATCTTCTAAAAGATGTTCGGTGATTACACTGTACAACTACCACCCGGTTATTGCGTAAGCTTTGGCATTATATAAAAGATTAGTGCAGGAGACGCAAAACTCACTGCGTAAGCGCTCTCAGCTGTTTCTAACCTGAGATTCAGCGTTCTCTGTAATGAGATTGTTAACTTAGTTATACGTATCTAAATTAGTCAATTGTACGTATTTAGAATGCAGCGTTCACCGAGAATACGCGCAGTATAACAAAAGGCTTGAAGAAGATGTTAGTCTGAAGTCATAACGATTATGAGTAAGCGGTTTACTCACTTTGGTAGTGTCAATAGCGGTCAGTCGACCAGTTTTTTTGTGACGGAGCGAGCAAGAAAAAGTCCGTTAGCTGACCACCCCCTAGTTTAAAGACATTCTTTTTTTTGGTAGAGGCCCCGGACTATGGCTAAAAACGCAGCATTGGATAAAGAGCAAGGCCTCGAAAAGGCGCAGCAAAGAGACGCTATTAACGCACCAGCCGTTCAGGAGAAGAGCATGGTTAATACAAACAAGACGGCAACAAAAGTCAAGCAGGCAACGAAGACTAATGAAGCCTCCACCAAGAAGGCTACTACAAAGAAGGCTACTACAAAGAAAGCCACCAAGCGTAAGGCAAAGCCACTCTACACAACAGACGCAGTCAGAGCCTATCTGCATGAGATTGGTCGAGTACCTCTGCTGAGCCATGAGGATGAAATTGTATTGGGTAAGCAGGTACAGAAGATGATGGCCTTACTAGCAATTAAAGATGAGCTAGTAGCCGATCTGCCTGAGGCTGAAGAAGCCAATACCGAAGAAGCTGAAATCTCTAATGCTCAGTGGGCTGAAGCCGCAGGGATAACCGTGGCCGAGCTAGATCGCCACCTGCGTCGTGGTCAGCGCTCCAAGCGCAAAATGATCGAGGCGAATCTGCGTCTGGTCGTTGCTGTGGCGAAAAAGTATCAAAAGCGCAATTTAGAATTCTTGGACTTGATTCAAGAAGGCACGTTGGGCCTAGAGCGCGGTGTTGAGAAGTTCGATCCGATGAAGGGCTACAAGTTCTCGACCTATGCCTACTGGTGGATTCGTCAGGCGATTACTCGTGCGATCGCCCAGCAGGCCCGCACCATCCGTCTACCCATTCACATCACTGAAAAGCTCAACAAAATTAAGCGCGTCCAGCGTGAGCTTTCTCAAAAGCTAGGCCGCAGCCCCAACGCTGTAGAGATTGGCCAAGAGCTAGAGCTAGAGCCCAAACAGGTTCGAGAGTATCTCTCAATTGCCAGACAGCCGATCTCTCTAGACGTTCGCATTGGTGACAACCAAGACACCGAGCTGCAAGATTTGTTGGAAGACGACGGCGCATCCCCTGAAGACTACACAGTGCAGCAGTCACTTCGCTCTGACATTTTCAGAATGCTCTCAGAGCTGACCACTCAGCAGCAAGAAGTCATCAACCTGCGCTTTGGCTTAGCAGACGGCAATCCGCTGTCTTTGGCAAAAGTCGGTCAGCGCATGGGCATCAGCCGTGAGCGCGTCCGCCAGCTAGAGCAGCAAGCACTCAAGCACCTACGTCGTCGTAAGGCGAGCATCAACGGCTATCTTGCTGCGGGCTAATGCCCGGTACCTTTCGTGGGAACGGGCAGAGTAATCCAAATTGTCAAGGGTGGATAGAAGCTTTTTCTATTCACCCTTCTTTCGTATTATCGGATCTACTTGAGGCTGCTAGCTGCGACTTTAATAGGTGCTAGCAGTTCTAACGGAACTGCTAGAGAGTTCATATCTTTGAAGTCGGAATTCTTCTCTTTTTTAGGTCCGTGATAGTCACTGCCGCCAGTCATCAGTAGATTGTGGGTCTGACAGTACTCTTCTAGTCTGCGCGTTTGGCTGACGCTATGGGTTGGATGATAGACCTCTATGCCCATTAGTCCGGCTGCAATTAACTCTGGCAAGACAGTTTCCACCGTACCGCCACGAAAAATGCACGGATGAGCCCATACTGGCACCGCCCCACAGCTCAGCAACAGTTCAATTCCCTCTTGAGCCGTGAATTTTTCGTATGGGACGTAGGCAGGGCCATCGTCTTTTAGGAAGCGATCAAAAGCTTCGCTGTGTGAGCTGACGTGTCCCGCTTTTCTAAGCGCTCTGGCAATATGAGGGCGACCGGGGGCTAGGGAGCTAGTCATGTCGGGTAGCTCGATAGGGTAGCCCAGTTCGGCTAACTTTTCGGCCATTTTACGAGCGCGACGCTTGCGCCCCTCAACTCGTTCTTGTAATGGGGCAGCGAGCTTAGCTTGATCTGGATAAAAACCAAGGATATGCATGGAGCGCTCGTTATAGACAGTGCTCAGCTCTAGGCCAGGAACAATCTCTAAATCTAGGAACTTTGCCGCTTCGGCCGCTTCTGCGCAGCCTGCCATTGTGTCGTGATCGGTGATTGCCAGCGCCTTTACGCCTTTTTCTGCCGCAAAATTCACTAGCTCTGTAGGGGTAAGACTGCCATCGGAACAGGTCGTGTGGCTGTGGAGTTCGAGCATTTTGGGCGCTGGTAGTATGACTGCCTGATGCGGTTTAGATCACTATGATTAGATCACTATGATACAAGGCACCCAAGTGATTCAGACACGGCTATATGCTGATTGCATAGTCTTTGATACAGGCTGTATGTAGATCTAGCGCAGCTTATCTAATAGCTGCTTTCAACTGGGCGCAAAATTCACTGAGTGAGGCTAAGCCTTCTGCTGGCGTACCAGTGGCTAGTCGCTTGACAATTGCACTTCCCACGATGACGCCATCCGCGCCCCAGTCTTTTAGCTGCTTTGCCTGTGAGGGCTCCGATACGCCAAACCCAACGCCGATCGGTTTATCAGTAGCGCTATGAAGATCGCTGATTAGTCCTTCTACGCGGGTTGCGACTTCTTGACGAATGCCAGTCACACCTGTAACGCTGACCAGATAGACAAAGCCTTGTGAACGGTGCGCGATCGCCTTAATCCGTTCATTCGTAGAGGTCGGCGCTATCAACAAAATCACCGCAATTCCAACCGCTGCCGCTGTCTCTAGCAGCGAATCCATTTCTTCTAGGGGCAAATCAGGCACAAGCAGTCCGCGAGCGCCCGCCGCGTAGATATCTTTGAGGAACTTCTCGATACCGCGATTCAAGATCGGATTGTAGTAGGTAAACAGAACCAACGGAGCCGATAGCTTGGGTGTGACTTCTGCCACCAGCTCAATCACAGACTCTAAGGTGATTCCTCGGTTTAATGCCCGAGTCGCTGCGGCCTGAATAGTTGGGCCGTCGGCAAGCGGGTCCGAATAGGGAACGCCCAGCTCAATAATGTCTGCGCCGTTGCAATCAAGTAGCTGTAGTGCTTCAGCGGTAGTGGCCAGATCGGGATCGCCTGCTGTAATGAAGGGAATGAGGGCGCATTCACTCCGGTCGCGCAGCTGATCAAATTTCTCTCTAATAGACACCATTAACTATTTGCCCTGAACCTCTTTTAATCGCTCTTGTTCAATCTCAGCCTGTAGCTGCGCTAGCTCTTCAGGACTCATTTCTTCTAGACGCTTTTGCAATACGGCCTCTTCGTAGTCCTCTAGCTGCTGATAGTACGTCATCTTCTTGCCAGCCGCTCGCACTACATAGGTTGCCGTCCAGCCCAGCAGCCCAGCGACAAAGACAACCTGGCTCCAAATTCCTGCCGACTGACCGTCCATTCCGGCCCAATCAAACGCTAGATACAGCAGTCCGCCCGCCGCAAAAACGCCGATACCAATGCCGATAACGTCAATTCTTCTCATTGAGAGCTACTACTAGAGCCTACACTTCGCGGCGCTGAGGACGAAAGTTCAAAAACGGACTTACCAGCAGGCATCCAGGAAAGAATACCAGTATCAGTCCATAGAAAAATAGCCGCTCGATGGAACCCGCTACCGTCTCACGCTGCTTTAGATACAGCATCAGCACGACTGGTACGACAACCAAGTAAAGCCCGCCCAAAGCTACGTATAGACCAAGCGCAACTAGCGCTGGAGATTCCAAACCAAAAAGTGTCATTGGTAAAGCAGCGTCCTAATAAACCTACCGATTCACTATATATAGTAGACCCCTAGCCGCACTTCTTACAGACCAGTTGCTAGCAGGTTATTAACTGGGTTATTAACTGTGCCGCTTGCCAATCAGACCGCTTGGTGATGCAATAGACATCTGTGAGTGACAGCAGCTATAGTTTCAGGCGATAGTCGACCCATATTGCCTGTCGACTTATCAGGTCAAAAGGGGGCGTGGCGGAATGGTAGACGCTGCGGATTTAAAATCCGTTGATTGTAAAAATCGTGAGGGTTCAAGTCCCTCCGCCCCCATGAATGCTTTTTACTTTCTGATTGTCTAGAGGTTTGACGGGCAGTCTATAGGTGATAACTAATTGCCTTTTAGATTGCGATGAGTGTGTTGCGATGAGTGAGCTGCTACCGGAGAAGCCAGACGAGTCTACGTCTTTCTATCTAGAGCAGCAGCAGCTTTATAGCGATTTGTTAGCCTCTACGCGACAACTGCCACCGGTTGAATCGCTGGCTAAATTTGAAGGCATGTTCTTTGGGCATAGCAGCTCCACAGGCTTAGCTGTCTCTCCTTTTGTCTACAAGATTCTCTTCGCTAACAGCGAAACAGAATTTCGTAATACGCTGAAGCGTGCTTGCTACATCTTGGTTAATAACTGGGATCGTAGCTGCCAAAGCGATATGGTTCATACGCTTCTATCTCTCTTTGACCAGCCTTCACTGAAAAAGTCAACGGCGTCACTTAGCGTGACTCGGCTACGACAGTGGCTGTCAAATTTCGCGCTCAGTCAGGATTTTGAAGAGCTAAAGCTATACGCCACTCGGCGGATTGGTTCGACGCACCCTAGCAACTGGAGCAGTCGCTATGCAACCTACCAATTTACAGCTCAGGCGATGGACGATCGCAATTCTCTAGAGCAAAAGGAAGCAGCCAGAAAGATGGCTCGCAGGCTAAAAAATAAGTTCAAGCATGAGCTGGCGATGTACACTGCCTTTTCTCAAAGTTCGGGGCGCTTGGATAGGAAATATCCTAACCCGACAGTACTAGGCGATCAGGTGCTCAGACTGATTAAAGCAATCTTGATGCGTCGTGGCCAGTCCAGCTATCGCAATGTTGCTAGGCTCTTTCAGCGACAGATGGCAAGTATCTCTTACAGAGATTACAAAGAGAATTTGGTTGATTATTTGTGCTTTGCGATCGCACAGCCAGAATTTATCATTGCACTCGAAGCGGCGTTAGAGCCGCTCCTATCCCAGCTCTATGCTGACCAAAACGAAACAGAAGTCGATCCTTCACTGATACTACGAACCTGCAATCGGCTAGTTGACCTGTTGACAACCGAGGATACCTACCAACCATCGCAGCTATTCAAGCAGCTAATCACTCAAGGTAGTCCATTAAACATAGCCACACTGATATTAAAAATCGTACTGATTTCGCCAAGCTCGCAGCCATACTTAGAAGCCCGACTGGCTAGCTTAATCAACTACTACCGCCCCTGTAGGAAGACCGAATGTGAAAGTATCATTCAGTTCCTCGAAATCTGCGATGTTATGTTTGCGATCTATAGCGACAGCGTAGAGTACAGTCTAGTGCGCATCAAACTAGGTCAAAACGAGCCAGAGAAAATGGAAGATTTTCGTATTTTTTCGCGTAGCTCTAGAGCAGCTCAACAAAGAGCCAAACTAGCACTTCGACAGCATCAATCTGAGCAGGTAGGGGCCAAGTGTAGCTGATCGGTGGCGGCTCTCATCACGGCTTGATGAACCGCTTTCCACGGCAGGTTGTGCGATCGCGCCCCTTTTGCTACATCCTCGTACTCCGGCTGCACATTGACTATTTTGCCCTCTAGCATACCTAGCTTTACCGCCATCTCTCCGTAGGCCGTAGCGATCATCACTATCTTTCTTTCTAGAGCAGTTCTTTTTTGAGTGGTTTGGCGAATGCCTAAAGTTGTTGTTTCTGTAAATAGAACAGCTTCACAATTGGCCACATTAGCGGCTGGGCAAATCACTGTCAGCAAAGTGCCCAGCCGGTTTTTCTTCATGGCCACCCCCTGAGTGAACACATCCACCGCACCTGCGCTAAACAACCGCTCGAAGACAAATCCAATTGCCTGCGGTGAGCAGTCATCTATCTGAGTTTTCAATTCGACAATAGTTTCTGCTGTGGAGGTCTCACTAGCGGGCTTCTTTTGGACCTCATCGGATTGAAGATGATCCGGGTAGGTGTGGTCTTGATGAATATGACCCGCGTGAGTATGGCTTTCGTGAGTAGACGCATTAGGAACAGTGCCGATCCAAAGCCGTAGGATGTTGGGAATAGGCAGATCTCTTCCACCTGCGCCCAGACCAATTTTCTTGAGAGTGAAACGCGGTGGTGGTCCAAAAGATTTGGCTAGGGTGATTGCGATCGCACAGCCCGTCGGCGTTACTAGCTCCTTTTCGATCTGATTGCTATACACCGGTACGCTCGCAGTCGCTATCATTGCTAGCACTGAAGGTACCGGCACCGGCAGCAATCCATGCTCACAGCGCACCGTGCCGCCACCCGTTGGCAAAGGAGAACAAACTATCTGGTCAATCTCTAGCCAATCTAAACCGAGGCAGGTTCCGACAATATCTACTACCGCATCTGTTGCACCCACCTCATGGAAGTGAACCTGCTCTGGCGTAATGCCATGCACATTCGCTTCTGCTGTTGCCAGTTGCCTAAAGATAGCCAGGCTCCACGTAGTTACCTGCTCAGGCAGTCTAGCGTGCTGAATCATCTTTTCGATCTCGGGCAGTTTGCGACGGGGACAAGGATGCTCATGGTCATGTAGGTGAGCGTGATGATGAGTATGATGGGGAAGCGACTCCGACGATGGGACAGGCGACGAATTAGGCGATAAGTTTGACAGCAAGTCCACATGGACCTTAGTGGCCGTCTGCTGATTGCGGCAGACCGTTTCAATTCGCAGACAAAATTCGTCCTTGATACCTAGCTTGGCCAGCTGTTCTGTCAGGTACTCCAAAGGAACCCCAGCATGAATAAGCGCGCCTAAACACATATCACCTGAGATTCCAGTTGGACAGTCTAAATACGCTAGCGTCTTCATGGGCAGTTAGTTTCGCTCACCTTTTTAACTTTGGCTAATTCTGGCTAATTTTGGCTATGGCTACCCTGTACGAAACCCATTCTGTCACGCCCGATCCTAGAACCATCAGTGCGATACGAGACGACCTGCGTCAGGGTGCTATTATGCTCTATCCCACTGATACGGTCTATGCCATCGGCTGCGATCTCAACTCAAAATCAGCTATTAAGAGAGTACGGCAGCTCAAACAGCTCTCCAACGATAAACCGCTAACTTTCCTATGTGCCTCTCTATCTAATGTAGCTAGCTATGCTCACGTTAGCGATCCTGCTTACAAGATCATGAAACGGCTGATTCCTGGACCCTTCACCTTTCTGTTGCCTGCTACCAAGGCGGTCCCCAAACTAGTCATCAATCCCAAAAGACGCACAACCGGCATTCGAGTCCCTGATAGTCCACTCTGCTTAGGGCTGATAAACGCACTAAATAATCCAATTATTTCGACCTCTGCTTCATCTACTGTTAGTAATTCTACGGAGCCTGATACAGAAGCTTTATCAAAGGTAGAACTGTTTGACCGGATGGAGAAATTAGTAGACGTAGTAGTAGATGGTGATTTTGAATTCAGGCATCAAGTATCTACCATTTTAGATATGACTGACGGCTCTTCTAAAGTGGTTCGTCAGGGTCAAGGATGGCAAGATGCTATCGAATGGGGCGCAGTGCTAGCGACTCAGCAAACGATGTAGACCGACGAGCGAACTGGCATACAAGCTCAAACGCTTCTGGTCGGCTACGATGTCTGATCTTCAGTACGTTCTCAAAACGTTGATTGCCTTACCCCATCAGAGTTTGCAGGTCTATCTATGAAAACACTACCAGAGACTGCTTTTTGTTGTGCCAGTTGCTGTGTGCCAGTTGATTGCATGACTGACACACCCTTGCTTAGGAACTGGATTCCAATTCTCTAGATTGAAACAGTTCAGTTAGACCGCTTCGCGCATCAACCTAGAGAATATTGAGTCCATCTACTATGCTTCATCCCATTACCAACAGCTGCTCAGACCAAGTTGCTTTCTATACTACTGATTCCTCTCAGACCCATCCGGAAGACCGTTCCAAGAATGCCATTTCGAAGGCCAGTTCCAAGACCAGTCCAACAGAAACACTCGTTGCTGACGCTGAAAAGGCGATTGCTGCGGCAAGTGCTTCAAAAGTCGCTAACGCGTCTGCGCTTGCAGATGGTGACGAGCAAACGCTTTGTCCTGTTGATCAAAAGTTGATTGATTTCCTAACGGTAGAGATCAACAGCAAAATTACGACTAGTCCTAAGGTCGTCAATACGGTAGCGACTCGCCTAGCGATCGAAGTAGCCCGCATCTGTCGTAAAAGCTCTCGAATTCAGGCATCCGGTGAAGTCACTGCCTGGCAAAGACAGCTCGCTCAGAACCGAGTCAAAAAGTATCTCGATTACTATCTACTTGGCTCTCGCCAGGGCAGAATCGAGCTACATAGTCGACTCAGTGCGATCGCCTATCGCTACATTTCGCCTGCCCGTACCCAGCTAGGGTTTCAAGGCCGATGCACGCTTCTAGAAGATTTTCTTCAGGGCTTCTATATCGAAGTGCTCAAAGCCTTTCGCCGAGAGAATCATCTCAGCAGTGAGTACACGCCGCGCACTCGCCTAGAGCTAGCCGAATACATGGCCTTTAGCGAGCACTATGCCAAGCGGCGAATTTCGTTACCCGGCTGCTATAACCAGCAGCTACTGGTTCTGCGCGCTCAGGCATTTGCTCGGCGGCTTCCGGCTGAGACCTCAGTCGATATCGAACGCGCAGTCGATTCTCCTAAAGGGGAAGACGATGGCTTCTTTCGCTCTCCGGTCATCCAGCAGATCAGAGAGAAGATGGTCTCTAATGTTAGCGATCCTTCTGAAGGGGTGTTGCGCGATCGCATCATCAAAGAGCTGGTTCAATACCTCGAAGACCAAGATCAGCAGGCTTGTGTAGACTATCTCACCTTGCGCCTGCAAGATATGGCTCCTAGCGAAATTGACGAGGTTTTAGGGCTGAGCGCTCGCCAGCGCGACTATCTTCAGCAGCGCTTTAAGTACCATGTCGAAAAGTTTGCTCAGTCCCATCGATGGCAGCTAGTTCACCAGTGGCTTAGCGCCGATGTCGACAAAAACTTTGGTCTATCCCCCGCCGAGTGGACAACATTCACCGAGCAGCTGAGTCACGAGCAATCTAGACTACTAGAACTCAAGCGGCAGCAGCTACAGGACGCGGAGAATGGCCTTTCTGATAAGGCGATCGGTAAAATACTGTCCTGGACCCCCAAACGCGTAGAGCGCCGCTGGACCCAGCTTATCAGCCTAGCCTGGAAAGTTCGTAATCAGCACTATAAAACCGCCAAAAAATGAAAGTACGCTTAAGCTGGCCTTTCTAACGAGCATCCAGAGAGGCCCCTTGGTCTTGCGACTGCCCCGTTCTCAATCGTCACGTTTCCTGATTGCTACAATCGTCACTTCGACCGCTTACTACTTCCAACCGTGTGTAGCTTTGTTTATCGCTTTACTATCTGCTCCAGCTATCACGCGCTTTCGCTCAGATCAGGCGGCTCAAACTTATAGCCAACACCGCGCACTGTCTGAATCAGCGTAGGCTGAGTCGTATCGATCTCAATTTTTTTTCTGATCTGACCGATGTGGACATCAACTACTCGCTGATCGCCTACATACTCGTAGTCCCATACCTTTTGAATTAGCTCCGCTCTACGCCATACCCGGCCTGGATGCCCTGCCAAGAAATGCAGCAGGTCAAACTCTAGCGCTGTTAGCGGCACCAAATCATCGGACAGCGTGACTTCGCGGCGAATCGGATCAATTGAAAGCTTGTTGAAAGTTAGGCACTGCTGCTCTGCGACCGTCACTGGCCGCTGTCGTTTCAAAATCGCGCCTAGCCTAACTTCTAGCTCGCCTAAGCTAAAGGGCTTGGTAATGTAGTCATCTGCGCCCGTATTGAATCCGCGAATCTTGTCCGCCTCATCAGTGCGGCTGGTCAGCATTAACACAAACACGCCCGTGCGGGACTGCATCTCCTTGCACAGATCGTAGCCGTTGGCATCGGGCAAGTTGACATCTAGAATTACCAAATCAGGGTTGAATTGCTCAAAAATTACGAGCGCAGTTTTCCCATCCTCAGCTGATTCCATCTGATAATCTTGTTTGGCTAGAAAACGATGAATTAGGTTACGAATAGCCGGTTCATCATCAACCACAAGGATTTTGGCAACGGCCATAATTTAGAATCCTGGTACTAAAGCAAATAAAAAAACAATTATGGAATCCAAAGAACGATCAAAGATCACTCAACATCAAGCGTTAAGCACTAAAACTTAGGTGCTAAAGTCCGGATAGTGAGTGATCGGTAATTCAAGAATCAGTAAATTCACATACTTTACTTCTTCTGTGTACCTACGGAACTTCAGCAAACTTTTCATAGTGCATCCACACCTTAGCAAGAAAATCATCATTTGCTGATTGGATTTTGTGCGGAATACTCAGGCTAGCCCTTGTACTCAGTTCTTTATGTACCCAGCTTAGGGGCCATCTTCAAGCTTACTTAACAACTTTTATAGAAATGACAGTGCGATTCACACTTTAGCCGCTATCCGTTTCTGCCTGTCCCCCGCTACACTGTTAGGCAGGTATACTTTCTTGACGGGCTCGACAGAACAGTCTTTTCAGTAAGTCGTCATCGATGTCGTTGAATTTATATTAACTAGGCCGATTCGGAGGTTGGGCATGAGCGAACAAAACGTTCACTACGAAACGTTAGGACTGACGGAGGCGGCTTCGTTTGAGGAGGTTCAGTCTGCTCGCGCGCAGTTGGTAACCGCGTGTAAAGACGACCCCAAGCGGCAGCAGGAAATAGAGGCCGCCTACGACGCAATTCTGATGGAGCGTCTGAGGCTACGGCAAGAAGGCAAGATTAAAGTACCCGATAGAATTCGGTTCGCCGAGAAGCAGACCCGTTCTAAGCCATCACTACCTACGTTTGGCGGTATGAGTGAAAGCTCAGGGCCGCAGTGGTTCTCGGATTTGTTAGACCAGCCTGAAAGCAGCGGCGAGCTGCTGTGGCCGTCGGTTATTTTTGCGGCGCTGGTGGGTTTGGCCTGGTTTCTACAGTCAGATGAGGCGGTTGGGGCTTCAATTGCGCTAGCGCTTGGTTTGATGGCGGCTATCTACTTTTTGAACCAAAAGACTCGTAAGCTGTGGCGCTCGGTAGGTCTATCTGCAATTGGTTTAGTGGTGGGGCTGTGTTTAGGGCTGCTGGTTGCTCAGATATTTAGAGGGCAAGGCACTGTACTTTCGCCTAGTCAGGTGTCGTCTTTGTCGACGAGCATTACGCTGACGGTGCTGTGGTTTTTTACAGGTTTCTTGAGATAGGGCTAGTTCAATCTGCCAGATGGCTTGTGGTTAGCTGCGATCGCTCAACTTGCGATCGCTCAATTGCTTCAAACAGCGCCTGGAAGTTGCCCTCTCCAAAACCTTTTGCCGCTTTTAGCTGTCCGTCCTCTACATAGCTGCGCCGCTCGATAATTTCAAAGAAGAAGGTAGGCTCTGCGAAAATTGGCTGGGTGAAGGTTTGTAGCAGCACACCCTGTTTCCCACCGTGGGGCCAGTCGACTAGAATTTGCTGACGGCTAATCGCAGAGAAGTCTTTGATTGGGCAGTCGCCGCGCTGGTAGAGGCTGTCGTAATAGGTAGACGGAATATCGAGCAGGCTAAGGCCCTGCGCCCTAAAGTGAGCGATCGCATCTACCGCGTCATGACTACGCAAGGCCACATGCTGCACGCCTGCCCCACGATTGTGCAGCAAGAACTCCTGGATCTGCGAACTTGATGAGCTCGGCTCATTGATCGGTAGCTGCACAGGGCCGTCAGGATGAATCAGCACCTGACTGTGTAGACCGGAAAGGGCAGTTTGAATATCGAAGTGCTGGCTCGATGTCATCCCAAAGATTTTTTGGTACCAGGCAGCAGCCTGCTGAAGTTCGCCCTGATGG
Organism: uncultured cyanobacterium; assembly: GCA_963838725.1. Taxonomy (GTDB): domain Bacteria; phylum Cyanobacteriota; class Cyanobacteriia; order Phormidesmidales; family Phormidesmidaceae; genus Phormidesmis. Next base: position 150,732 of record CAWISM010000003.1, read on the forward strand.
ACGTTGATAACGACGTGGTCAATATCAGAGAGCTTTGGCTGCGATGCGGCGGTACTGCCATCGTTACTGCCGTAATTCTGCGTGTTTCGGGCCTCGACCCAGGCATCAGAGACCTCAACTAGCGTATGACGCAGGTGCGCCCAGCCGTTTAGCTGACACTGGCGCTGACCCGACTGATTGAGAGTCACTGGCTTTGATAGGGTTCCACCCTCACTTAGCGCCTGCTCTAGCACCGCATCGAACTTTTCAGTGGCAAAAGCCACGTCTACTAGCCCTGCTGGGTGCTGTTGAAGATACTCTGCGACTGTGCAGGGCTGACTGGTTTGATTCTTCTGGCTAGGCTCAGACAGCCGGATCTCGATATTGCCCTGTCTTAAGACTCGGTAGGGACTGCCCATGCCAAAGTATTCAAGATTGTCTGAAACTGGACCGAATGACAGCTTTTGGCTAAACCACGCTTTCCAAACGGCAGTATCTCGTACGTAGAAATGTAGGTGGTGGAAATGCATGGCCTTTTAATTGCTTTTTGATGGGTCCAATCTAATCGGTCCCTAATCTAGGGTAAGGTCACACATAAATTTTTGCTTTTTGGCGACAACACCTACTAAGTTACTAGAGTCCATAACTGCAAAAATTGATTAGGGAATGTTTTGATGGGCCACTTTAAACACCACCACAGGCGCAACTGCGAAGCGACCGATGTTCTTGGCGGCTGCACGCTTGGCGCTTTGACTATGTCTCTGACTAGGGCTCTAGCTACGAACACTTTAGTGGGCTCTTTGAGCGCTGGGTTGCTGCTGTCACTGGTGCCGACAAGGGTTCAAGCTGAGCCAATGCACGTTAGCTGGTACGGCCCCGGCTTTGATGGGAACTACACAGCCAACGGTGAGATTTTTAATCGCTACAGCCATACTGCTGCGCACCCAAGCTGGCCGTTTGGCACGTTAGTACAGCTGACAAACTACAACACAGGTGCAAGCGTAACCGTGCGGATCAATGATCGTTCTGGTGGCGCGCTAGACCTTGCTGAACAGGCGGCTCGCGACCTGGGTACCTATCGCTCTGGAATTGCACCAGTCGATGTTGAGATCGTTCGCTGGGGCGAATGAAGCAGCAATGATTCAGCGAATAACAATAGACGCCAACCAGCAGCAGGGGACGCTGTTGTTGCTGAGCGCTGAGCAAACTCATTATTTGCGTAGAGTGCTGCGACTTAATGTAGGCGATCGCTTTATGGCTCAAGATGGCAAAGGAGATCAATGGCTAGCCGCGCTGAGCGATCTAGCTGATCGAGCAGATATTCTAGAATCAATTGCTTCCTCGACCGCTGCTAGACCATCTGCTCCGCTTCGCTTAGCGGCGGCACTCCCTAAGGGCAATAGCTTTGATCAAGTAGTGCGCCAGGCGACGGAGCTAGGCGTCACACATCTTTATCCGCTGCTGAGCGATCGCACCCTACTCAAACCTAGCCAAAACAAACTCAGTCGGTGGCAGCGAATCGCTCAAGAAGCCTCAGAACAGAGCGAACGAGTCACCGTCCCAGAGATCTTTCCTCCAATCGAGTTTCAGCAGTTTATTGTTCAATCAGACTGGCAGGGCCTTCGATACATTTGCGCCACTCGGCAAAGTAGCCCTCACCTCTTATCAAAAATTCAGTCGGCTTTACTATCAGTAGATTCACCCGACGTTACCCTACTGATCGGGCCAGAAGGTGGGTGGACGCCTATAGAAATTACGGTTGCCACAGAAAACGATTATGAAATTGTCTCTCTAGGCTCAGCAATTCTACGGGCAGTTACGGCCTCTGTGACCGCACTATCCCTAGTCGCCGCAGCTAGAGAACTACTGATATAGCTTGATTTCATCGTATAAGCTCGGATGGCCAAACCGATTTAGCTTGTTTAAGCTGCTAGTATCCAGCGGCACATACAACAAAGTATAGATACGTTCGTACCTTGAGTAATAGAAGCAAAACTCTTCTTTGGCGCACCGGATTAAGAGCTATCTCTAAATCAAACTCACCACACTCAAAATGGCAAAATCATCAGATCCTGTTTTCTCTGGTTTTCATGCACTGTCCGAACCGATCCGTATTCAAGTCATTGAACTTCTACAAGAACGAGAGTTTTGCGTAGGCGATATGTGCGATCGCCTCAACATTGCCCAATCCAAACTTTCTTTTCATTTAAAGACGCTCAAAGAAGCTGGCCTTGTCAACGCTCGGCAACAGGGGCGCTGGATGTACTACAGTCTCAACGCCGACAGGTTTCATATTCTCGAAGGCTACCTCAGCAGCTACGGCAGCTAGATCAAAACAATCAACCTGCCATTTATCTAACTAATCTTCGTCTTTCCGCTTCTACCCTCCCTGCCGCCTCACATTCTCTAGCTGGAATGTGAGGTTTTTTGTTTTCTCTAGGTAGGTGCTTTCAATCGACGCTTGAGCTGGTTAGCTAGTTAGTCAGTCAAACAGCCAGCTAGTTAGTTAGTCAGCGCCAAAATCTTAGAAGTTACTGCCAAACTCTCCTCAAACAAGACATCTTCACCCCAGCTCTGTAGCTGCTGTTCTAGCAAAAGGTCCGAGCGCTGATCCGAAAGCGAAGTCACCTCTTCCACTAGACTGCTCTGCGCACTACCCCCAGACTCCATTCGCATACAGCCCGCCGTTTCAGAACACAATATAGTGTTGCAGTTGGCATCGTGGTTAGTAGACTCTAGACGCACACCTGTCATATCACCCAGGACTTCCCCTGGATTAGCTACCGGAATAGCCGCCAGCTCAGCTTGGATCTCCCTGCCGCTCTCGTTTTTGAAACAGATCCGCTTGAGGTCGTAGTCGCCTCCCTCATTCTTATAAGAGACTGGCTGCCAGTCCAATCGGCTCGCCAACCAGCCTAGGAACATCAGTGCCTGCGCCGGATTGCCCTTCTCGTAGTCAATTCCAATCCGGTCTATCTCCATAATTGCCATTCGTCTTTCTGGTGGGTCAAAAGCCTCAGCAGTCAGCTCCTGCCAAGGTGCCAGTCGATACCAGTTGAGATCTGCGATATTCGTCCGCTCGTTCACCAATGACTGAATCTTCAAGATTTCAGACTCCGCGTCTCCGTAATAGCTCGAATCTAAGATCAAACAGCTACTAGTAAGCGCTAGCTTCTGAAACAGAATCTGTTCAGGGTTAGGCGTCGCTTTCCACCAGATAAATCTAGGTAAATCTGAAACGATTAAAGAGTCTACTAGGTCGCTTACTCGCTCTAGCGCTTCCTTTGTGCCCCGTAGCGTGATGTATTCACAGCAGACTAACGTACTCCCCTGGCCCTTTTGAACCGGGCAATATGCCGATACCTGAGCACTCACCCCCTCGTCATCGCCGAATGTAGGACATAGCGTGATCACCCGACAGGGGTTATGTGCAGCCAGCGAGTTGAAGCTGTAGCCACGCACATCCTCGTTCTTGAACTGAGGCCGTCCGGTAGGCAGCTGACGGACCTCCGATCTGAGTCTGGCCAAGGTCTCAGTATCGACTCGTCCGCTCATCCGCATGCCAAAGTCTTTTTGCGCCGCTAGAATCGAGTCCCTGGTGTCTATCCCATGAGCACCGTCAATCTCGCCGTGATAGTAGCCGAGTGTCGCCAGCAATTGCTGAATCTCATCCGGCTCATAGATCACCATCGTGAACGTTGTCGCCCTAATCGCAACAGGCGCAGCGCTACCGTCGTCTTGGACCTGCCAGATGTTGCGTAGTTCCGTTTCGATCTCGTCGAGCGAGATATCCTTTGGTTTTTGTAGAGCTAGAAGAGAAGTTGCCATTGTTTGTCAAAGTGATTGTGCAGAGATAGCTACGGATTTGACGCGTATATCTAGGATAGCGAGTCTAAGAAAAGTGATTCTCACCTCTAGAGCCTTCTCCAGCGGCGATTGCTTTTGTTCAAGAGCAATTCAGCCTCAATCGGCCCCCAAGTCCCTGCCTCGTATAAGGCAATGCTGTCGGCCGGAGCCGGAGCATCCCACACCTCTAGCAGCGGCGTCAGCACTCGCCAGGATTGTTCGACCTCATCACCGCGAGTAAAGAGCGTCTGATCGCCTAGCATCGCATCGACTAGCAGGCGGCTGTAGGCATCGGTACTAGGCTTGCCAAATGCCGCATCGTATCGGAAGTCCATATCCACAGAGCGCGTCCTTAGAGAAGATCCCGGTGTCTTCACCTCAAATCTCATGGCTACTCCTTCATTCGGCTGAATTCGCAGCGCCAGAATGTTGGTATTCATCTGCTTTGCAGCAGATTGAAACATTAAGTGCGGCACCGTCTTGAAGTGAATAGAAATCTCTGAAACCTTCTTAGGTAAGCGCTTACCCGTCCGCAGATAGAAGGGAACGCCCTGCCAGCGCCAGTTGTCGACCCGCAGCTCTAGAGCTGCAAACGTATTGTTCGTCGATTCTTTCGGCGCATCTTCTTCACTGCGATAGCCAGGGACTTCTTTCCCCTTCATCCAGCCCGAAGAGTATTGACCTCGAATAGCGCACTGCGATAGATCGGTGTCATTCGCTAGCCTGGTCGCCTGGAGCACCTTCACCTTCTCATTGCGGATGCTAGCCGCATCGAGAGAGTTTGGCGTCTCCATCGCGCTAAGGCAGAAGAGCTGCATCAGGTGATTTTGCACCATATCGCGAATAGCCCCTGCTGTCTCGTAATAGCCTGCTCGTCCTTCTAGTCCAACGGTTTCTGCAACCGTGATCTGCACATGATCAACAAACTGTCGGTTCCATAAAGGTTCAAAGATGGCGTTAGCAAAGCGGAAGACCAGTAAATTCTGAACGGTTTCTTTGCCAAGGTAGTGGTCGATACGGTAGATCTGCTCTTCTTTGCAAACGTTACGCACTTTGTAGTTGAGAGATTGGGCGGAAGCTAGGTCACGACCAAAAGGCTTCTCGATCACTAGCCTTTGTTTCGAGGGGTCGGCCAGCATACCCGCTTTACCTAGCTGCTGTGCGGCTTCTGCAAAGAATCTAGGCGCAACGGATAGATAAAAGGTGCGGTTCCCCTGTGTATTCCTTTTCTCATCTAGTTCTGCCAGAAACTGCTTGAGTCTTTGGTAGTCTTCTGGTTTGTCGATATTGCCAGGACAGTAGAACAACCCTTGAGCAAATTTGTCCCAGACTGCCTGGTTGCTGCCATCAAGACCACCACCAAACTCTCGAACGCCCTCCTCCATATGTTCTCTAAAATAGTCATGGCTCCACTCTCGCCTAGCCACGCCTACAATCGTCAGCTCAGGGGGAAGTCGACGCTCTATTCTCATCTGGAAGAGCGCTGGCACGAGCTTCCTTTGGGTTAGATCGCCAGAAGCACCGAATATGATCAAAATCTGAGGGGCTGGAATCTTGTCGTGTTGCAGTCCGACGCGAAGGGGGTTTTCGAGTAGAGAGACCATAAGGTGAAGACGCTTAAACGAAAATATGGTGAATGGGAAAACGCTGAAAAGTTAGATGAATGCTAGCTGATAGTAGTCGGTACTGGTGGCCGCTCTACTTTGCGCTCTTGAATAAAAGATTCGACTAGCTCCACATCCTCTTGGCTGCCGATGATCAGTGGGGTGCGCGCGTGAATCTCATCCGGGACAAAATCTAGAACCGCTTGCTCACCAATGGTTGCTTTGCCCCCCGCTTGTTCGGCAAGGAAGGCTAGTGGCGCAGACTCATACAGCAGCCTTAACTTTCCTTTCGGATTTTTGATAGTGCCAGGATAGAGGAAGACACCACCTTGCATGAGAATTCGATGAAAATCGCCCACTAGCGCACCGCTGTATCGGCCACTGTAGCCCTCATGACGGTGCATGTAGCGGATATAGTCGCGGTAGGGATCTTCCCACTGCCAGAAATTACCTTCATTAACGCTGTAATTGGAGCCGTGCTTGGGAATTTGCATATTCTCGCTAGCGAGGATGAATTCTCCTAGGCTGGGATCAAGAGTGAAAGCATGAACCCCTTTGCCGATGGAGTAGACCAGTACGGTACTAGGTCCATAGAGGATATAGCCCGCGGCAATCTGGTCACGGCCGTGAGTGAGCAAATCGCTGCCGGTCTGGTCAAGGTCGTCGCCAACCTGACGGCGTACTGCAAAGATAGAGCCGACATTGAGGTTAATATCTACGTTCGAGGAGCCGTCGATTGGGTCGTAGAGCAAGGTGTAGCGACCGATCGGGCAGTTCTCTGGCATGTAGTAGATATTGTCCATCTCTTCTGAGACCAGTCGACAGACTAGTCCGCTCTGCTGAAAGACGGAGACGAAAACGTCGTTGGCATAGACGTCCATTTTCTTGACAGATTCACCCTGGACGTTGGTGCGTCCGGTGAAGCCCAGGGCATCTTCTACTAGTCCAGCGCGGGTTAGCCTGCGGGCAACTAGCTTACCAGCGAAGGCAATCCGGTTCATCAGAGCGCTAAGATCTTGCGCGTCTGGACCAAAGCTTTGGAGCTGCTGTAGGACGTGCTGGGACAGCGTCATGCTATCTCTGCCGATTGCGCCTACCTTAGGCTGATAAGTTTCTGCGTTTGTCATCAAAACATCCTCGTCGTCAGCCAATTTCTGCAAACTCGCAGACAGGCGCTTCCGCCTACATACTAAGAAAACAAAATGGTTTGATAGATCAACCTTTAGATCAACTACAGAAAGCGTCTTCGACAGATACTTTTCTTTACAGAAGCACTCATTACCTCAGAAATATCTAAGGTTTCATGCGTTTTGTCTGTAGGTATAGATACATCTATGTGCCTGGATGATGAGCTGAGTTGCGCCTGCTATGAACGCTGTCTGAGATACTTTGGTCTCCAGCCGGGAATAGATTTTTGAGGAGTGCGGGTAAAGACAAGGCAGTCGGGATCGACGTCTTTGGTGATGACGGAGCCTGCGCCGATGGTGACGTCTTCGCCGATGGTGATAGGAGCGACTAGGCAGCTGTTGGCTCCGGTTTTGGTGCGATCGCCCACCACTGTCTTATGCTTATTTTTCCCGTCATAGTTCACCGTGATTGTCCCAGCGCCGACATTCACCTGCTCACCAAGCTCAGCATCACCGATGTAGGAAAGATGTGCCGCATTGGTATTAGCACCCACTATCGATTTCTTTATTTCAACAAAGTTGCCAATCCGGCAATTTTCTCCAATGTCTGCCTGTCCACGCAGATGCGCAAACGGTCCAATCCGCCCGCCGGGTGCAACTTTGCTATCAGTGACAACAGAATGAACAACGGTTGTGTTCTTGCCAATGGCGCTGTCTTCAATCAGGCTACCTGGGCCGATTCGGCAGCCGCTAGCAATCACGCAATTCCCCCGCAGGTTGGTCTGCGGCTCAATAATCACGTCAGGTTCTACGGTGACGGTGGCATCGATGGTGATGCTCTCAGGGTTGAGCAGTGTTACGCCCGAGAGTAACAGCTTGTCTTTGATGCGTCTCTGCATCACCGCTTCTGCTTCTGCTAGCTGCTTACGGTTGTTGATGCCCGCTATCTCAGCAGGAGAGACATCAACCGCCATCACTGACGAAAGATCTTTGATCACATCAGTGAGATAGTACTCTTGCTGGTCGTTTTCCGCCTTAAGGTGCGGCAGGATAGTCATTAGCGCCGACCAGTTGAAGCAATAGATCCCGGCGTTGATGCGGTTGTTCTCTTTCTGTTCAGCAGTGCAGTCTCGATGTTCAATAATCTCTTTGACCATTAGGCTATCATCGCAAAAGACTCTGCCGTATCCAGTCGGATCATCCACCTGTGCGGTGAGGATAGTGGCCGCGTTGCCTTGCTCTGTATGGACCTGAATTATGTGCCTGATAGTTTCTGGCCGCAGCAGAGGCACATCGCCATTGAGCACCAGCAGATTTCCTTCAAAGCCGTCTAGCGCTGGAATCACCTGCTGTACTGCGTGACCAGTGCCTAGCTGTTCAGCTTGAATGACAAATTCTAGCTCTGGAACAGTGCTGAGGGTAGTTTTCACCTGGTCGGCTGCGTAGCCGACGATGGCAATCTTACGCTCTGGGTTGACTAGCGCGGTACTCGCAATGACGTTTTCGACTAGGGTGAGACCGCTGAGGCGATGGAGTACCTTCGGCAACGATGAGCGCATGCGGGTGCCTTTGCCCGCGGCTAGGATTGCGATCGCGAGTGAATCAGTCATACTTCCCTTCTTACGTTTCCTTATAGTCGGTGAATACTCATCCTGTAACCTATTGAGGCACCACAGCAATACAGTCAATCTCTACTAGTACATCCTTCGGCAGCCTTGCCACTTCTACACAGGCTCTAGCTGGCCCGGTCTCACTGTCAAAATACTTTGCGTACACCTCGTTCATCGCCGCGAAGTCATTCATATCTTTTAGGAACACCGTTGTTTTGACTACCTGAGAAAAGTCTGAATTGGCCGCTTTCACCACAGCCGCTAAATTCTGCAAAGACTTCTCAGTTTGCTCGGCAACAGTCGCTCCGATCAGCTCTCCAGTCTGAGCATCTAGCGGAATTTGACCAGCGACAAAGAGCATCGCTCCAGCAGCGACAATTCCCTGGTTGTAAGGACCAACGGGGGCAGGTGCCTGGTCTGTTTGAATAATTTCTCGCACGGGGTTCACACTCTTTATATTGGCTAACTGGCCAGACTGATCTGACAAGAATCACGCAATAATTCTAAGGGTTAGACGCAAGCTAAAGTCAAGTAGAGCTGAAGCCAGTATTGAAACTAAATTGAAACCAAATCGAAACTAAATTCCGGGGCGATGTCCGTAGTGACGATAGCGCCAGTAATCTCGAAGGATTTGGTCGTGGTCAAAGCACAGCTTTGCAGGCATCTGCCAGGGATTAGTAATCGCTAAATCCTTGGCATCATCTTGAGCGCTCGGTTTACCAGTGGCTGTAGCAATAAAAACGATACTCAGCGTATGCTTGCGCTGGTCGCGGGCAGGATCAGAATAAACATGAAACTGTTCGACCAGGGTAATGTCCAGGTCAGTCTCTTCTTTTGCCTCTCTAGTAGCAGCAGTCTCGACCGATTCGCCGTAGTCTACAAACCCTCCCGGTAAGGCCCATCCGTACGGAACGTTGAGCCGCTCGATCAAAACAATAGGTCGGTGAGGGCGATCAATCATCTCAATAATCAAATCAACCGTAGGAGCAGGGTTTCTGTAGCTCATAGCCGCCAGTAAAGAAGACAGTTGCGTGGTTTTGCTATTCTCTCATCCATTTTTCACCCGTCCTTCGCAGCTACTTCAAAAACATAGTTACTTCAAAAAGTAGAGCACCGCTGCTATTCACCCGTGATAAAGTCTGAGCAATTCTCACGCACTACCTATGTCTTTTCCCAGAGCCAGCGGCATTTTGCTACATCCCACTTCACTCCCAGGCCAGTTTGGGATTGGGGATCTAGGTCAACACGCGTACGATTTTGTCAATTTTTTAGAAGAGACCCAGCAGACGCTGTGGCAGATTCTACCGCTAGGCCCCACTGGTCACGGCAATTCGCCTTATATGTCGTATTCGGCAATGGCGGGAAATCCGATGTTGCTCAGCTTGGAGAAGGTGCAAGCGCAAGGACTGTTGCATGCTGATGAGCTGACGCCTACTCAAGCTTTTCCAGAGGATCGCGTGGCCTACGATGAGGTCAGCGCTTTCAAACTATCGCTGCTGCGGAAGGCGGCAGAACGGTTTAAAGGAGTCGCTAGCGATGAGAATAAGGCCGCATTCGGCCAGTTTAGAATTGATCAGGCTAGCTGGCTAGAGGATTACGCGCTGTTCATGGCGCTTAAGGACTTCAATTCGGGGGTACCGTGGTCGGAATGGGATGATGCTGTCGCGGGGCGCAACTCCGATGCGCTCAATAGAGCTCGCGTCGATCTAGCGACTGATATCTTCTTCCATGAATATATGCAGTTCGAGTTCTATCAGCAGTGGGGCGCGATCAAACGATACGCCAACGATCGCGGTATTCAGATTGTGGGCGATATGCCAATCTACGTCGCACATGACAGCGCCGATGTGTGGGCCTACCCCGAGAAATTCATGCTAGACCCGCAGACCCGCACCCCATCTCAGATGGCCGGAGTTCCGCCTGATTACTTTAGTGAGACAGGCCAGCTCTGGGGTAATCCCACCTACAACTGGGAAGTGATCAAAGCAGACGGGTTTGATTGGTGGCTACAGAGAATTCAGTCGCTATTGGCCTTTGTGGACCTCATTCGTATTGACCACTTCAGAGGATTTGAGGCGTTTTGGGCGGTGCCTGCGGGTCAGGATACGGCGATAAATGGTGAGTGGGTAAAAGCCCCCGGCGTCGAATTTTTTGAGAAGGTAGAGGCGGAGCTCGGCCAGCTGCCTTTCTTGGCAGAGGATTTGGGGCTAATTGATGAGGCGGTTGAGGAATTGCGCGATCGCTTCGACTTCCCAGGTATGAAGATCCTTCAGTTTGCCTTTGGCTCTGACCATCTCAATCCTTACTTACCCTACAACATTGATCGCAATTCTTTGATCTACACAGGCACACACGATAATGACACTACCGTAGGCTGGTTTGAGCAAGCCTCTGACTATGAAAAGCAACGGTTAGCTAGCTACATTGGAGCTTTTGATCCGATTTCTGTTCACTGGTCAATGATTCGCATGGCCATGAGATCTATTGCCAACCAAGCAATCGTGCCCTTACAAGATGTCTTTGGTCTAGGCTCCAAAGCCCGGATGAATACACCTGGCGTAGGCGAGGGGAATTGGGGCTGGCGATATTCAGCCGCCATGCTCACCCCAGCGCTCAAAACGCACCTAAAAGAGCTGACAGAAATCTACGGACGAGCTCGCGATCAGCCGAAAGAGTAGGTTCACCTGCCCTGAACTGCATGCTAAACAAAGCCTTGGCCTGAGCGGAGCCGAAGGCCGGATCAACCGAACCAGAAAACCGAACCTCTAAAGCGCATCCGCTTTGCTACGCTGGGCTTGAAGCAAGTTTAGTGAGCAAGAGAGCGAATTCGTATGGCCGCAACTGACTTTAAAGACTACTACGCCATTCTAGGGGTCAGTAAAACAGCGGACGCTGCCGAGATCAAACGCTCATTTCGCAAGCTAGCAAGAAAATATCATCCGGATGTCAACCCGGATAACAAGGCCGCAGAAGCCAAATTCAAGGAAGTCAGCGAAGCCTACGAAGTGCTTTCTGATGCGGACAAGCGCAAAAAATATGACCAGTTTGGTCAGTACTGGCAGCAGGCAAGTAGAGCTGGCGGCGGCGTTCCGGGTGGGGGCGTTCCCGGTGGGGCGGCTGGATTTGACTTTGGATCGTATGGCAGCTTCGAAGAATTCATTTTTGAATTACTAGGGCGTAAAGGCGGCGCTGGCGGCGCTCGAACGCGCGCTAGCTATCAAACTAGACCCGGCACTGGCGGATTTGGCAGCACTGGGTTTGATACCAGCGGCTTTGGCAGCAGCGGCTTTGGCAGCAGCGGCTTCGGTTTTGACCCTAGAACTGCGGGTGGGGCAGCGGGTGGCAGCTCGACGAGTCGAGGCATGTTTGACCAAGAGGCCGAGCTAAAGCTAACGATGTCTGAGGCGTTTCATGGCGTGCAGAAGCGGTTTAGCATTGGGGGCGAGTCGGTCAGCGTGCGGATTCCAGCGGGCGTCAAGCCAGGGAGCAAGATTCGGCTGAAAGGAAAAGGAGCTGAGAATCCTCAGACTCAGCAGCGCGGCGATGTCTATTTGACAGTGGCGATCGCACCCCACAACTTCTTCCAGTTCGACGGCGACAACCTTACCTGCGAAGTTCCTATCGCTCCAGATGAAGCCGTACTCGGTGCCAAAGTAGAAGTCCCTACCCCGGACGGCAGCGTTACGGTTAGCGTTCCAGCCGGGATAAAATCTGGTCAGTCCTTACGGCTGCGCGGCAAAGGCTGGCCAAAGAAAAAAGGCGCAGGCCGCACCGATCAGCTAGTGAAAGTGGTTATCACTCCGCCGACTGATCTAAGCGAGACAGAGAAGGCTCTGTACGAGCAGATTAGAGACAGCCGCCAGAACGATCCTCGCTCAGAAATTTCTAGCATCAAACTGTGACTTCGACTTCGCTTAGTCACCCGGATTTGCTTAGGTACTTCCGCCTCCTGACCACCCAATTCTCACCAATCCTCACTGGTGCAACTCCAATCTTTTCGCATCCGCATTGCTCTACTTTCTGTCGCGCTAGCTGGTAGCGCTTTGGTAGGGTTTGCCCTAGTTGCTTGGCGATTGATCTATGTGGCAAAGGTGAGCAGCCTGAATGCAAAGCTAGGTGAACAGCTACAGCAGATGACGGTGGTGCGATCGCCCGAATGGCTACAGAGCTTTGACCAAGAGCTGCCGCGCGAAATCGAAACGCAGGTCGGCACGCCAATCATTTTGCTGGCAACCGATGCCACAGGGGCGACTCTCCACTATTCGGTAACAGGTGCACAGCTCGGTAACGAGACTTTGAACATAGAGAGCTTGTCAAAAACGGTAGGCGACGAGCTGGCCAAAGATATCGAAGCGGCTGTAGCAGCAGGCGAAGCTACCTTTCGCAGAAGCAGCGCCAAGCGTTTGCTGACGCAAAATACCGCAACTGGAAGCTGGCGGGTGGGTGTAGTGAAATCTGAAGCTGGTAGAGGCGCGATCGCCATCAGCCTGCAAACCATCGACCGGGATATGGCTGTGATCCGCAGTATCTTTCTCGTCGCTATTCCAGGAACGCTGCTGCTGATTGCCATTGGCGCGTGGGTGCTATCGGGCAGCGCCCTCAAGCCAGTCAACAAGCTCACTACCGTCATCAAGCAGGTGACAGCAACTGGTCTAGATCAGCAGGTTCCGGTAGGCAGTACCGACGTAGAATTTGTCGAACTGATCGAAGTTTTTAATCAAATGTTGACGCGCCTAGAGCGTAGCTTCAGGCAATCTTCTCGCTTCAGTGGAGATGCGGCCCACGAGCTGAAAACGCCGCTGGCGATCTTGCGCGGCGAGCTAGAGATGGTGATGCAGCAGGCCAAACCAGGATCTGATTTGCAGCAGAGTCTTAGTAAGCTGATGGACGAAGTCTCTCGGCTCAGTACAATCGTGCGCAAGCTATTGCTGCTGTCGCTGGCGGATGCAGGGCAGATGAGCCTGCGTCAGAACAAGGTAGACATCGAAGAGATTCTCAGTCTGCTGTTAGAAGATGTAGAACTTTTAGCGCCTGATCTACTGGTAGAGGTGAAGCTAACGGCCGAGCTGAAGGTACGTGGCGATCGCGACTTGCTCACTCAAGTTCTGCAAAATTTGATTGACAACGCGATTAAATACAACTTGCCAGAAGGTTCAGCCAATCGGTGGCTAGCCATTAGAGGAACAGTGATAGATCAGACAATCGAGATCAATGTAGCCAATTCGTCTATGGGAATTTGCCATGAGGATCGCGATCGCGTTTTTGACAGGTTCTACCGCGGCGATCTGTCTCGCAACCGCAGAAGAGAAGGCTTTGGCTTGGGACTAAGCCTGTCTAGAGAAATTGCCAGAGCGCACAGAGGAGATCTGCGTTTGGATAGCACTCAGCCAGGTGTGGTTGCTTTTACACTAGTGCTACCCGCTCAACTTTGATTTGCCCTCATGACTTCTTCCGCGCTGACCGATGCCACTACCGCTGCTGATACAGCCGAGACAACGAAACCGCAGGCGTGGCACGGCGCATTCTCTCAACCTGCGAAAGAATTTGCCAACGTTAACCTAGAAACGCTGTCTGGTCGGATTCCAGAAGGCTTGCAGGGAACGTTCTATCAAAATGGTACCGGTCGCTTAGAACGAGGAGGACAGGCGGTAGGCCACTGGTTTGATGGCGACGGAGCGATCTTAAGAGTGAGCCTATCGCCAGCCGGGGCAACCGCAACCTATCGCTATGTTCAGACGCGAGGCTATGTCGCAGAAAGTCAGGCAGATAAGTTTTTGTTTGGTAACTATGGAATGCGATCGCCCACTCCCCTATGGCGACACATCTTTGGCTTATTCAACGGCACTACCATCAAGAACTGCGCCAACACTTCTGTCCTGGCGCTACCAGATAAGCTGCTAGCACTGTGGGAAGCAGGCAACCCTCATAGCCTTGATCTAGAGACGCTAGAAACTACCGGCATAGACTCTCTAGGCTGGCTAAAAACAGCACAGCCCTTCTCAGCTCATCCGCTGCGAGATCCCAAAAGCGGTGAAGTCTATAGTATTGGCGTCAGTCCCAGATGCGAGCTGTCGATCTATCGATGCGATGCCCACTGTCGGCTGATTAAACGGAACGCGATCGCCCTTCAAAACGTGCCACTCGTCCATAGTTTCGTAATCGCCGGACCCTATCTGGTATTCCTAATATCACCTGTCAAGATAAACACTCTGCCGCTGCTGCTGAACAAAATTCCCTATGCCGACGCGATGGAGTGGACGCCAGAGCACGGCACGCGGGTAATCGTAGTCGACCGCGAAACTTTGGATATCGTCTCTGATCGCCGCACCGACCCGTGGTTCCAGTGGCACTATGGCAACGGCTGCGAAGAAGACGGCAGCATTCGCCTAGACTACGCCCGGTTTGATGACTTCACTCATATCAACGAGGTTTTACGAGAAGTCCCCTCTGGGCGAATGAAAACCAAAGCATATGGCAGCCTCTGGCAGCTCCGGCTAGATCCGGAAACAGGCCGCGTACTCAGCAACGATTGCGTGGTGGATCGCGACTGCGAATTTCCACAAGTGCCCGATAGTAAAGTGGGCCAACCGTGGGAACAGACCTACGTGCTAACGCATCGCGACGGCGTTAAGACAGGCGAAGATTGGTTTGGCGCACTCGGGCGCTTTGACTACAAAACTCAACAGCTCACTCAGACAGATCTAGGCGAAGGCATCTACGGTAGTGAGCCGCTACACGTTGCTAGCCAGTCAGCAGAGTCCATAGAAGGTTGGCTGCTAGTAGTGGTTTATAACGCCGTAGATAGACGAAGTGAGCTGTGGATCTTCGATGCGATGACGCTAGGTGAACCCGTTTGCCGACTGGCTTTGCCGGGGACTATTCCGATTGGCTTTCACGGAACCTGGCAAGCGTCTTAGGAGGTGCTTATAACTGGCTTGGAGTCTATCTGAAGGTAATGCTTTGAAGTGCGATCGCCTGTCAAGCAGAACTAAAGACATATTTCTCTTGGATTAGCCTACAGAACTTACGGAAATCGCAGTAAAACCTCAAAAGTCAGAGCAAGAAATACCTTAGGATAAGGTCGAAGTAGCGTCCTGGCAGCCTGGCTGTCGGCAGAAATCAGTGAATTACCAGCCTATCGAAGACTATGGCCTGATTGGTAACATGCGCACCACCGCATTAATTGGGCTCAACGGATCGATTGACTGGTTCTGCCACCCGCGCCACGATTCTCCCAGTATCTTTGGCGCTATCCTCGATAGCGAAAAAGGTGGACATTTCAAAATCGAGTCCACCGTAGAAGAAGATCACCACAAACAATTTTATTACCCAGAGACAAATATTCTAGTCACCCGGTTTCTCTGCGACTGCGGCGTCGGAGAAGTTGTTGACTTCATGCCGCTGGGCAATTCGCGCATGCGCAACTGGATCATCCGCCAGGTCCGCACCGTCCGCAGAGAGATTACCTTTCGGGCCGAGTGCTATCCAGCTTTTGACTACGCCCGTGCCCCGCACAAAACCAAAGAGATTGCCAACGGCATGGCCTTTGTCTGTGACACTAACCCTTGTAAAAACACGCGCCCGCTCGATCCTAACGACGACTCTGACGAAGTAGAATGCCAACACTTTGAACTAATCACTGACGTTCCACTGCAAAAAAACGACAAAGGTGCTTTCGCAGAATTCACCCTAGAAGAAGGAGAAAGTGCCATCTTCATCTTTCGCCCGGCTAGTCAGTTCGTTGAGAGCGAACAGTTTGAAGATCTAAACCAAACTGCCGAAATCTTTTTCCACGAAACCACTGATTACTGGAGAAACTGGCTATCCCATTGCGTTTACACCGGACGCTGGAGACGCCGCGTAGAGCGCTCCGCCCTAGCCCTAAAGCTATTGACCTACGAACCCACTGGCGCAATTGTCGCCGCGCCGACCACTAGCCTGCCAGAACAGATTGGCGGCGAGCGTAACTGGGACTATCGCTACACCTGGATTCGCGACGCTGCATTTACCGTATATGCCCTGATCCGAGTGGGATTCACGGAAGAGGCGAGAGCCTTTATGGGTTGGCTAGAGGCCCGCTGTCAGGAGCTAGGCGAAGGCGGCAGCTTGCAGGTGATGTACCGGATAGACGGCGAACTCGATTTAGAAGAAGAACACTTAGACCATCTTGAAGGATACAAAAAGTCTCAGCCCGTACGGATCGGCAATGGTGCCTACGACCAGCTACAGCTAGATATCTGTGGCGAGCTGATGGACTCGGTCTATCTCTACAACAAGTATGGAGAATTCATTTCCTATTCTTTTTGGACGCATCTACGCTATTTGACCAACTGGGTCTGCGACAACTGGCAAAGAAAAGATCAGGGCGTCTGGGAATCTAGAGGAGGCGATAAAGCTCACGTCTACTCTCGGCTAATGTGCTGGGTCGCTGTCGATCGGGCGCTACGGATTGCCGAAGAGCGCTCTTTCCCAGCCGATCGGCTGCGCTGGCTAACCGTTCGAGACGAGATTTTTGAGGAGATTCTAGAGAAGGGCTGGAACGAAGAGCGCGGTGCCTTTGTCCAAGCCTATGGTGAAACAGATCTAGACGCGGGCTGCTTGATTATGCCGCTAGTCTTCTTTATGTCAGCTAGCGATCCAAAAATGCTGAGTACTATTGAAGAAGTCAGAAAACCACCCAGAGAAGGCGGACTAACGGCCAACAGCCTGGTCTATCGCTACAATCCTCTCAACTCTCAAGGAGAATCTAGCGACGGGCTAGAAGGTGAGGAAGGCACTTTTAACCTCTGCACTTTCTGGCTAGTCGAAGCGCTCACCCGCGCGGGCTCTGCCAATCCAAAACTGCTCAACGAAGCCAGAAGGATATTCGAAGAGATGCTCACCTACGCCAACCACGTCGGGCTATATGCCGAGGAAACCGGCACCAGCGGCGAAGGATTGGGCAACTTTCCACAGGCATTTACTCATATTGCCTTAATCAGTGCCGCCTGGAATCTCAGTGAAGCGCTAGGGGAGTAGTTGCAAGTGGATTTGTCGCTATGACTCTATCGTGGGTGTCTATAATTCTCTAGAATCGATGATTAGTCCGCGAGCAGATTGGGCGGCAGATTCTCGGGTGGGGTGAACTTCGCCATCGTCTAGAACGGTGAAGTCTGGAGTGAAGACCCAACAGCGATAGCCGAGTTCTGTACGCGCGATCGCAATTACCCAATCCGGCTGAGTCAAAATATCGACAAGTTCACAGTGTTGCATGGTTAGAGATCAGCGACGCCCAGATCGCTATAAAAGATAGAAGTCAGATACGATTGATAACGCGCTAAGCTCGACATCTCATCTCCAAGACTCGGTCTCTAGAAACTCTATATTAGAGATGTCAATTTAGTGCGGATGTACTAAGATTTAGTATAGCGAATTTTACCTAAATTAATCTCTCTGGTTAACTTCACTTCCCGCTTAACCAGGCTCTAAAGCTCAGCTAGACCAGTCCAAATCAATCAGTCCAATCAATCTCCGGAACTACTTATGGCTGCTAACGCCTCTTCTGAAAAGCAAAAAGCCCTGACCTCCGTGCTCACCCAGATTGAGCGCAACTTTGGCAAAGGCTCGATTATGCGGTTGGGCGAAGCTAACCGTATGCAGGTGGAGACTATTCCCACTGGCGCACTGACCCTGGATATGGCGTTAGGCGGCGGACTGCCCAAGGGCCGAGTTATTGAGATATATGGCCCCGAGAGTTCAGGTAAGACAACGCTGGCGCTGCATGCGATCGCAGAAATTCAGCGTCAGGGCGGCGTTGCAGCCTTTGTCGATGCAGAGCACGCGCTCGATCCTTACTATGCCGAGAAGCTAGGCGTTGATATTGAAAATCTGCTGATTTCACAGCCTGATACTGGCGAGATGGGCCTAGAAATTTGCGATCAGCTCGTGCGCTCTTCAGCAGTTGATCTGATCGTTATAGACTCGGTAGCTGCGCTCACCCCTCGCGCCGAGATCGAAGGTGAAATGGGCGACTCTCATATGGGTCTTCAGGCCAGACTGATGAGCCAAGCGCTCCGAAAGATCACCGGAAATATTGGCAAATCGCAGTGTACTGTGATCTTCCTTAACCAGCTGCGTCTAAAAATTGGCGTTACCTACGGCAACCCAGAGACAACTACTGGCGGTAATGCGCTCAAGTTTTACGCCTCTGTGCGCTTAGACATTCGCCGTATCCAAACGCTCAAGAAAGGCAACGACCAGTTCGGCATTCGTGTAAAGGTGAAAGTTGCGAAGAACAAAGTTGCGCCGCCTTTTCGGATTGCCGAGTTCGATATCATCTTTGGTGAAGGCATCTCTATCCTGGGCTGCTTGCTTGATATTGCCGAGGAGCATGAAATTGTGGTGCGCAAAGGTGCCTGGTACAGCTACGAGGGCAAGAACGTAGCCCAAGGTAGAGACAACACCATCATTCGTATGCAAGAAGATCCTGAGTTTGCGGCGCAGGTGAAAGCGCAGGTGATGGCAAAGATCAAGCCAGAAGCTATTCCGATTGAGCCCGAAGTAGAAAGCGTGGTCGCACCACCTGTAGAGGTAGACGTTACCGCCGAGGCTGAGGGAACTGAAACGGAAGAAGCAACAACTAAAGCAAGGGGCCGCAGCAAAGCGAAAAAATAGATTGAGTCTATTGCTGCTCTGCACTGCCCGTACAGAATCGTTCCAATTTAATCCACCTAAAGACGCTAACCGTAAGCTTTTAGGTGGATTTTTGTTGATACGGATAAAGGGGCTGTGAAAAGCATCTGAAGTGATATTAATGACTGGCCCAGTCTATTCTCGTACGCATTTTTACTGAGTAGGGTAGGAATAATTCTTACTTGTTGTGTAATTCATGCGTTTACTTGCTTCTACGGTTTTAGCTCTGCTGGTTTGGAGCGGTGTTTCTATAGAGACTAAGGCGCAGTCAGAATCGACCTATCAGCTATTTCAAAGTGGAACAGCCGCAGCAGTTTTTGACGCTAGAGCAGCCGAGTCAGTCTGGCGAGACATGATTCGTCAGCTACCTAGCAACTCAGCGGGCTACTACTATCTGGGGCTAGCGCTGGAGAATCAGGACCGTTTCTTAGAGGCAGAGACGGCGTATCGACAGGCGATTCGGCTGAATCCTAGCAATGCGATCGCCCACTACAGCCTTTCAACCGTTCTCAGCGCTCAAAACAAAAGCGGTGACGCCGCCGAAAGCCTACGTGCCGCTGTAGATCTTTATCTATACGACGCAGCCGCCTACTGCGACTCTATCCAATAGCTTTGCAAGAACAGTACCAGTACGATGCGGCCATGAAAGCCGCTGCGACCGCCCTATCCATCGATCCGGACTACGCGTTTGCTGAAGCAATTGGCTTAAGCTCTGTGTGCACACTGAGCCGATTTAACCACACGATTGGCCTACTACAAGCCGCTACGCAACTTGAGCCAACAGTGGCGGAATGGCACTATCGGCTAGGCGCAGCGCTAGACCAGCAGGAGCGGTGGGAAGAGGCGATCGCAGCCTATCAATCTGCCATCCGTCTAGACACCAACTATGTCAATGCCTACCGCAGAATGAGCAGTTCTCTCTTGAAGCTAGGGCAAGCATCGGCAGCGGAAGCCGCCTATCAAGCATCTATTAGCGCAGAGAATTCAATTAACTAATTCTGAAATTAATTGATTCTACAATCAACTAGTTCTGCGCCTTGACGCTGTCTCGCTGGGTTAGATCGGCAAAAGCGAGGCGAATTTGCTCAATCCGGCGGCGGTTCACACCTAGATCAGACTCGCCCATTCGAGCGGCTGCACGCACCTGAATCACATTCTCGCTTTCTGGAAGGTAGAACTCAGTGTCATCCACGAAACCCATCAATCGGCTTTCAGATTCTGCCAGAATATAGCTGTCGGTCTCCTCAATGATCTTGGTGCGAGGAACAACGCTGAGAATATCGACTAGCTGGGCTTTTGCGGTTGCTCGCTCTCCCTCGTAGGCGATAGGTGCGATCGCATGTTCTTCATCAGCTCCTTGACTAACCACACAGTTCGGCGTGGACGGACAGCTTGCTAGCTTGCCATTGGTAACGCCTATATTCTCGGGATGTTCACCTGTAAAGACCCCTTTCAATCCTGGCAGCACAGCCACATCAGCAGAGGCCATCACCTGAAACGCCGTCACCTGTACTGTCGCAGCCTGAGCCGAAAGCGAACTGCCAAAAACCATCAATACTGACAGGACAATTGTAAAAAAAGTAGACAAAACAGATATCACAGTAGCTACGTACTCCTTAATATAGGGATTGAATACTCTCCAGCGTTACACATCGTAGGGCCGGGTGCAGATGGAAAACAGAACATGACCGTAGGCTTAGAAACTCGGCTTTTAGCTTTGCCCTGGATTGACTTACCGGATTCTTTGGAAACGTTAGGAAATCTTGCCAATCGGCTGCAACAACTGATTACCGCAGCGATCGCTCATCCTGTTCTAGCGGTAATTGTCTTATTGCTCAGCATCGGCCTGATTCAGCTTGCCGCCGATCTGGTAAAGCGGACAATCCAAGCCAGTCTAAAGTTCGTCCTAACGCTACCGCTGACCCTTAGTCAATATCTGTGGAAGCGACTTACCACCGATCCCGACTCTAAACAAACTAAGATAAAACAGCTCCTCGACCGCCTAGAAACCCTTCGGCAAGAACAAGATCAGGTGATTGCAGAGCTGAAGCCTCTACTCTCTACAGCCACGTCTGCTGACAGCCCAAACAGTAATCCGAAGCCCC
This sequence comes from uncultured cyanobacterium, assembly GCA_963838725.1. Lineage (GTDB taxonomy): Bacteria > Cyanobacteriota > Cyanobacteriia > Phormidesmidales > Phormidesmidaceae > Phormidesmis. Next base: position 171,674 of record CAWISM010000003.1, read on the forward strand.
CTGCGCTTCCCCAAGCTTCTGCGTCCTCGCTGCCTACATCTTCACTTCCTACCTCTTAGCGTGGATGCTTTGGCGTTGGCTTCCCTAAAGCCTACATTCTATGCCTGAACTGCCTTTTGCAACGCGATCTCTACCGTCTCACCTGATACGGGTTGAATAACCTCTGTTTTGAAACCTTTGGCTGCGAGCTGCGATCGCACTCTATCTGCTCCACCATCCGTCTTAATCGCTCCTGCTACCAGGCCGTCATAGGTTACTTTCCCCGCTTCTGCTGTGGGTAGCATTACCTGCGGATGCAAGAGTTCAGCTAGCTGTGGAGCCGCTACGCCGCCACGGACCACGGGCGCGATGCCCAACAGCGTAATATCAGCCATTGGCGTAATCACTACATCTACGCTGTCTAAATCTTTGAGATGCTTGGCATCAGGATAGCCGTGAGGTTCGTAGTACAGCCGCGTGCGGTCTCCATCAGTACTGTCTGGCTCAAAGGTCAGCACGTAGGCATTCTCCTTTTTATTCATGCCGACGATGGCACCGATAAAAGTTTGAACAGAGACAGTGCCATCTGGCAAGGCAGCCGAATCCCCATGATCGAGCGTGGTGACCTGCTCAAACCCTAGTGACTTGGCGACGCTAGCACCGTCTGGAGATGCCATGACGGGAATGGATTTTTCTAGCTGTTTGAGGGTCGGAGGATGAGCATGATCGGCAAGTCCTTGCGACAGCAAAATTAAGTCGATGTCTGTAGGTATCGGCGGCGGGTCGATTTTGATACCGCGCACTAGCCACGGCAAGTTGCCAAAGGTTAGATCATCTACTAGCCAAGGATCGACCAGGATTCGTTTTCCAGCAGCTTCAATCAGCCAGGTATTGGCATCGAACCAGGTTAGCTTCATAGTTTTTTATCAGGATATGAATACAACTTCTCTAGTGTGACGAATTTTGAGAAGAGCCGTCTATTCTTTTGGACAAATCTGATTCTTTAGCGTTCATGAAGATATCTGTCAAGTGTTAAACGTGTTCGCTAAAAATGTAGCTTCAGATACATAACAGCTTTCTCTATGATCTCCATTAGCTGGGGATCACAGAAATTCTCTGTTGCTAGGAATATGTCGAAAATTAGCCGAAATGCACAACTTTGAAGCATTTTTGTCTTCTTCAGTTTTACTTATGCATCCGTAATTATTCGTACAGAAAAAGGGAAGTACTCTCCAGCGGCTTCAGTGATCCCCGTATAATTTTTGAGTTGTAAAGAAAAGAAAAATAGACCGGATTTTCATCAAACGCTGCGTAAGCAGGCCGTTCTCAACTATTCATGCGTAAGAAGCTACGAACCAAAAGCAACTCAACTAGCCGCATCCATACCGCTAAGCCTTCTAATGGAATTATCGTTACACCGATAGGCGGCTTCTTATTGACGTTGCTATGTATTGTTGCTCCAACAGTATCTTTAGGCACACTCTGTCTGTCGCTACGTCAAAACAATCTACAGCTTAGTGAAGAAAATCACGAGCTTAATGCGATCGCCTCTGAAGTCAAAGCGGAAGTAGATTCGCTAGGCGAAGAAATCGAAGACCTGCGAGAGTGGGCAGATACCGAATCAGACGTTTCATTGCCCAAAAGTACTGAAGCCACCACTGTAACCTCTACTGACACTAGAACCTTTGGGAGTAGCACTGCCCTTCAAGTTGACGAGAACAATTTGCCACCTCGAGGAGGCCCCTCTGTCGCAGTTAGCTCAATTGAGATGCTAGAAGAGCTGCGTAAGCAAGTCCCGACGCTGAATCAAGCCTTATACTCTCAGGTCAAGCCTGCTATCGAAGAAGCGATCGCCAAGGAAGCTGCCTATCCGAACGGGATTCCTGTCGTCGGCAAAATCAAAATTTCATCTGAGTATGGCCTCAGAAGGAACCCCTTTGGCGGCGGCAGTTATGAAGTGCACAGAGGCATAGACTTCGTCGGCGCGGTTGGAAACATCATCACGGCAACCGGGGATGGCGTCGTCACACTAGCTGGTCACAACGGCGGCTACGGCATCACGGTGACTATCGACCACGGCAACGGATACGAGAGTCTATATGCCCATATGTCCAAGCTAGAAGTTGCAGTCGGTGAGTCGATCAATCGAGGTCAAATTATTGGCTATATCGGCAGTACGGGCCGTTCGTCTGGGCCTCATTTGCACTACAGCTTGTACAAAGATGGCGAGTCGATTAATCCGCGCCAGCTCTTGAAACTAGACGACTAACGGATCGTAATACGGTAGGATCGAGGTTGATTTTCTAGGCGGTTGCGCAGACTGGCATTCGCGCAACTCAGGCAGCACCTCATGGGCAACTCTTTTGGCAAGCTTTTTCGAATTACGACGTTTGGTGAATCCCACGGTGGCGGTGTGGGCGTCACAATTGACGGCTGTCCGCCGCTGCTAGAAATCTCGGCAGAAGAGATTCAGGTAGATTTGGACAGAAGGCGTCCTGGTCAAAGCCGGATCACAACACCTAGAAAGGAAACCGATACCTGCGAAATTTTATCAGGCGTTTTTGAAGGTAAAACTACCGGTACGCCAATCTCGATCTTGGTCCGTAATAAAGATGCCAGATCGCAAGACTACGACGAGATGGCCAAGAAGTATCGGCCTTCTCATGCGGATGCTACCTACGATGCGAAGTACGGCATTCGCAACTGGCAGGGGGGCGGACGGTCCTCGGCGAGGGAAACGATTGGCCGAGTCGCGGCGGGTGCGATCGCCAAAAAAATCCTCCAGCAGGCCGCAGGCGTAGAAATTATCGGCTACGTCAAACGCATTCAAGACATTGAAGCGCCGCTAGATCCGAACACGGTCACGCTAGAGCAGGTCGAAAGCAACATTGTTCGCTGTCCGAATCAGGATGTTGCCGAGCAGATGATTGAGCGCATCGACCAGATTCGCAAGGAAGGCGACTCAATCGGCGGCGTGGTCGAATGCGTCGCTCGCCACGTTCCCAAAGGCTTAGGTGAACCCGTCTTCGATAAGCTTTCAGCCGATTTGGCCAAAGCGGTTATGTCTTTACCAGCGACCAAAGGCTTTGAGCTGGGCTCCGGGTTTGCGGGGACTTTTCTCACTGGCTCTGCGCACAACGACGAAATGTATCAGGGTGAGGATGGCACTTTTCGCACGCGGACAAACCGGGCAGGCGGTACCCAGGGCGGGATTTCTAACGGGGAAAACATTCTGCTGCGCGTCGCCTTTAAGCCAACAGCAACCATCCGCAAAGAACAAAAAACCGTAGACAATACCGGACAGGAAACCACTTTGGCCGGAAAAGGTCGTCACGATCCTTGTGTGCTGCCGCGCGCGGTCCCGATGGTAGAAGCGATGGTAGCACTGGTGCTCTGCGATCATCTGATGCGACAGCAGGCCCAGCGCACTACCCTGTAGGCCAAGCACGTGAGTCAGGTAGTGCGCATTCCGTGGGTCGCAGGCAGTCTTTGGCAAAAGCTAAAGACTCAGACTCAATATGGGCTGAGTACAGGTGCGCTTCAGCCGATTGAAACAGCGACTGAGTATGTGGAGGCGGCAGGAATTCGCTTTTTAGTTCGAGTGCTAGCAAACCTCTCTCAAAAGGAAAAGGCGAGGAAGCAACAGGGAAAGAGCGCGCCCAGCAATCCATTCTTACCGTATGAGCAAGACCTGTACGTCACCGATATCTCATCAACGCACCTGTGCTTGCTGAACAAGTTCAACGTGGTTGATCACCATTTCCTGATCGTTACTAGAGAGTTTGAACCGCAAGAAAACTGGCTGACGTTAGCGGACTTCGATGCGCTGACGCGCTGCCTAGATGAAGTTGACGGCCTTGGCTTTTTTAATGGTGGCAAGACAGCGGGCGCGAGTCAGCCTCACAAGCATCTACAGGTAGTGCCGCTAGTGGATATGGAACTGCCGATAGAAGTAGCGATCGCACAGACGAAACCGCAGTCAGGAAAATTGCAGTCGCCGCTACTCCCTTTCGATCATGCGATCGCCCATCTAGATCCTATCGACGCTACAGCGAACTACAACAAAACCGCCCAAAGCTATATAGACAGCTATCAAAAGCTGCTTAGCGCAGTCGGCATTGACAGTTCCAACGACTGGAAAGGGGAACAGACAGCGGCCTACAATCTACTATGTACTCAAAGATGGATGATGATTGTTCCTCGCAGCCAGGAAAAATACGCAGGCATCTCAGTCAATTCTTTGGGGTTTGCGGGCTCGCTGCTGGTAAAAGACAAAGAGAAACTAGAGCAGCTCAAACAGTTAGGGCCAATAGAACTGCTACAGCAGGTAGGCAAGTAAGCTGACGTTGATTCGACGCGATAAACCGTAGGGGCGCTAGCATTGCTACGCCCTTCAGCAATTCAAAGATAAGCGGTCAGGACTCGGTATTACACCTTTTCACCCGTTTGTACTTTCCATAATCCGGCGTAGATACCGTCTTTTGAGATTAGCTGCTCGTGGGTACCACTTTCGATCAGCTCTCCTTGCTCCATTACATAGATGCAATGGGCATTGCGAACCGTAGATAGGCGGTGTGCGATCGCAATTACAGTCCTTTCTTGAGTAATCTTCTCAAGCGATTTTTGGATGGCTGCTTCCGTCTCGTTATCAACCGCTGAAGTCGCTTCGTCTAAGACCAAAATCGGCGGGTTTTTCAGCAGCGCCCGAGCGATTGCCAGCCGCTGCCGCTGACCGCCCGACAGCTTCTGTCCTCGTTCACCCACAATCGTGTCATAGCCATCCGGCAATCCGACAATGAAATCATGCGCCTCGGCTACGTTCGCCGCTCTAATGATCTCACCTAGCGTGGCGTTGAAGCTACCGTAGGCGATATTTTCGGCGACCGTGCCATGAAATAAAAATACGTCTTGGCTGACTAGCCCAATCGACTTCCTCAAATCTCTAAGCGTCAGTGACTGCAAGTCCAAGCCATCTAGAAAAATCTGTCCTGCATTCACCTCGTAGAATCGCAGTAATAGCTTTACCAGCGTACTCTTTCCAGAGCCTGTAGACCCGACAATCGCTGTTGTTTTTCCCGCTGGAATCTTGAGAGAGAGATTCTTGAGAATGGGCTGGCGTTCGTGATAGCCAAAAGAAACATTCTCGAAGATTACTTCGCCGCTGACCTGCGCGGTTGGCAAAGCCGTTGTTCCCGGTCGGATTGCCACTGGCGTATTCAGCAGATTCATCACCCGCTGCGTCGAAGCCATTGCTCTTTGATACTGGTCTAGCGTTTCGCCTAGTCTTGTCAACGGCCAAAGCAACCGCTGCGTCAGAAATACCAGTACCGTGTACGTGCCCGCTTCTATGTTGCCAGCCGCTGTTGCCAGTCCACCGTAGAACAAAATGCCAGTAAATCCAATCAGAATAATGATCCGAATCAAAGGAATAAAAGCAGCGCTTAGCACAATCGCCTGACGGTTGCTCGTTTTGTATGCTTTGCTCTCGTAGCTTAGCTGTGCTAGTTCGTAGTCTTCAGCAGTGAAGCTTTTGATTGTGGCGATACCCGTTAGGTTGTTGATTAGTCTGGCGTTGATCAAGCCTGCTTTTTCGCGAACGTCAGCGTAGCGAGGCGCTAGATATTTCTGGAAGGCGATCGCACCCCCTACAATCAGCGGCATCGGCACAATCGCCATCCAGGCCAGTCCCGGTGCCAGTACAAAAAATGTCGCACCAATGATCAGCACCGTCGCCGCCATCTGAATCAGCTGATTAGCACCTCGATCTAGAAAGCGCTCTAGCTGGTTGATGTCATCATTGAGCATTGACATTAGCTGCCCGGTGCTGCGCTCCTCGAAGTAGGCTAGCTCTAGGCCTTGTACGTGCCCATAAGCCGCTATGCGCAGATCGTGTTCCATCGACTGAGCTAGATTTCGCCACAGCAGTTCGTAGGCATACTGAAAGGCCGACTCTAGCACCCAGACTAGAAAGGTCAGCGCGGAGAGAACGATGAATTGCGATCGCAAATCCACTATCCCCCACCCAGCTAAAATCGAATTCTGCTGATCGACCACGATATCAATTGCAACGCCAATCAACGCGGGGGGTGCTAGATCGAATACGGTATTCAGTAGCGAGCAAAGGCTAGCGAGCCAGGCCCTAGATCGATACTTCTGACCGTAGGACAGTAGACGCCAAAACGGATGCACGGAAGAAGACATAGAGAAGCAGCGAAAGTCGCCACGTGTACGAGAGGATTTTGCTGGGACTATAACAAGATAAACGATCTGTCCGATGCTCACGCTTCACTCAGAAGCAGTAGGATATGAGAGTTCGTCAAGTCTCTACTTTGTGCCTCACATCTCTTCAGTTCCCCCAGTTCCCATTGATGAATTTCTAGCCGCAGCAGGACCGATTCTAGATGTTCGTAGCCCTGGGGAGTTTGAACAGGGACATATCCCAGGGGCAATTAGTTTTCCACTGTTTAGTAACGAAGAGCGGGCCAAAGTCGGCACCTGTTACAAGCAGCAGAGTAGGGAACAGGCAATAGAGCTAGGACTGGATTTGGTCGGCCCAAAGCTAGGAGAGTTTGGTTCGACAGGCAAAAGCAATTGCGCCCGCCAGAGCTGTTCGACTTCACTGCTGGCGAGGGGGAATGCGCAGCGGTGCGATCGCCTGGCTCCTAGATCTAGCAGGCTTCAATACCGTCACACTTGAAGGCGGCTACAAAGCCTTTCGTCGATGGGTCCACGCCACCCTAGCCACGCCTAAAAAAGTCATTCTGCTCGGCGGCATGACTGGCACTGCCAAAACCGACATCTTGCATGCCTTAGCCAATCAGGGAGAACAAATCCTTGACCTAGAAGGGCACGCCAATCATCGCGGCAGCAGCTTTGGTGCACTGTGCCTTCCGCCTCAGCCCAGCACCGAGCAGTTTGAGAACCTGCTAGCCGCACAGTGGCAGCAGTTCGACGCCCAGCAGCCGATCTGGATCGAGGCTGAAAGTCGTCGTGTGGGTGCCTGCCGCATTCCGGCGGAGCTATTTGAGCAAATGGAAGCGGCTTTTGCGCTAGAAATTACCCGGCCCATCTCCGAGCGGGTAGCGCTACTGGTAGATATCTACGGCCAAGCAAAAGCAGCAGATCTGATCGCAGCCACAGAGCGAATTCGTAAACGGCTAGGTGGCGAGCGAACCCAGAGTGCGATTTCCGCCATTCAATCTGGCGATCTAGCAACTGCCGTCTCGATCACGCTCGACTATTACGACCGTACCTATCGCTATGGGTTAGAGCAGCGTGATCGCCCTGTTCCAGAGCTGGATGTGACAGGTCTTTCCCCTAGTCAGGCCGCTCAAAGACTACGCACAGCCGTTGAAGATAGCCAGACAGTAGGTGCCTCTACTCAATTCTGTCTATAGATAGCGTCACTGGCTAGGTGTGCAGACTATGATGGCTTTATATTTATAAGTCTCACTGCATTTACATAGAGGTAGGCAACCTGTAAGACCTTACTTCTATAGAAACTGAACTTCTAGAAAACGATGGTTATCACATACTGCGTCATGGCTGGCATTACCTTCATCTATCTGCTGGTAGCCTTCAGCCGGGATAGAGACGCTCTCAAACAGCCTGAAGCTATCCCGTTCATACTAGTAGCAACGCTACTTTGTCCTATAACGCTACCCTGTATCGTTTTCAGCAAAGTGCGGCGCTTCAGCCAACAGCGAACGAAAAAAAGTAGCAAGCAAAGTAATGATATTTATAGCGTGTGGTTTTCTAGACTATAGGCTCGTCATATGTGATTGCGCTTCGCCCAAATGTTTGATCAACGTTTCTTTTGGCAGCGGCCCTTCTAAATGCTCCCAGGGCAGTACCTGGTCAGTTGACCACTGCTCATGTACGTAGAATTCTAGTGGCGGCAAAGTTCCTTTCAGCGCTTTGAACGCCCGACGATAGCTGCCTAGCGTATCACCGTAGCCGCGCGTTAGCTCTAGCAGATCGGTTATTCTGCGATCGCCTCTCGAAATCAGCGCCTGAATCACTGACCAGCTATAGCTTTCTGGCCGAAAGTCAATCCCGTGAGGTTTTAGCCGCTTTCGCAAAAACTTCAGGCGCTTCTCCGCCTGCTGATTCACGCCATACCACTGAAACGGCGTATGGCTTTTGGGCACGAACGTACTGCACCCTAGCGTCAGACGCAGCCCCGGCACTCGCTTTTTAAGATCTAGCATCAGCGCTGCGGTCTGTGCCAAATCTTCTTCTGCTTCGCCCGGAACGCCTGCCATTCCGTACAGCTTCAGGGAAGATAGTCCGCCTGATTTCGCCTGCTGCGCCGCTATCTCGATCTCGTCTGTATCTAGCTTCTTGTTGACGATATCGCGCACTTTTTGAGAGCCGCTTTCAATCGCGATCGTAATTGATTTAGAGCCGTGAGTGACCAATGTCTTTGCGAGCTTCTGGTTCACGGTGTTTGTTCGCACTGAGGACATACTTAGCCGGACATCGTCGTACTGCGGCTGATTGAGATAGTCCAGCAGCGATTCAAATTCAGGATGCTGAGTGATCGATGCGCCTAGCAGTCCTAAGCGCTTAGTTGCCTGTAGTCCCCGTTCAATAGCTGGAATCAGTGACGCCTCCATACTTGCTGCTCGAAACGGCAGCGTCAGATAGCTGGCCAGACAAAACCGACACATCTCTGGGCAGCTACGCACCACCTCCACCATGAAGATGTTTTCCCAGGCTGCTTTTTCTGTTACGACTGTCGACGCTGACAGCACGTTGCCGCGATAGGTCTGCTTTTTGACGGTTGCTGGAATATCGCTGTCGATAGGAGAAATGGATGCGATCGCCCCATCATCACAAAGGTAGCTCACGGTGTAAAGGCTAGGAACATAAACCCCTGGAACCTGAGCCAAAGCCTTTAGCTGAACCTGCCGATCCGCAGAGCGCACCCGCTGATACTCATCCAAAAAGTCATCTAAGAGCGTCTCGCCATCGCCTAATAAGATCACATCAAAGAAAGCAGCAAACGGCTCTGGATTTGCCGTCAATACCGGCCCACCACCAAAGACCAGCGGGTGATTTACTGTTCGATCTTTCGCTCTAATAGGAACGTGCTGATCTTCGAGCAAATTCAGCACATTCACATAGTCCAGCTCCCAAGAGAGCGAGAATCCCATTAACTCCGCCCGTGCTGGCAGCGGTTCTCGCACATCGGTAAACAGTCGACTCACTTCAACGTCGGGCCGCTGTGCCAGCATCGACCACACCACCTGGTAGCCCAGGCTAGTAATGCCTACGCTGTACTCATTCGGAAATGCGAAAACCAGTCTCAACGCATCACTTAGTGGACGAGTCGGCGTGAACAGAACCTTTTCGAGTGAAAAAACGGAATTAGACACAAATAAGTTGGTAGCGAGTGCGAGGAAACCTGCAAAGCGTGAAAGGTTAGCTATAAAAGCCTAGCGCATAAAAAAGCAGGAGCCACAGGCCCCTGCTTCTCAAGCGATTAAACTAAGTTCTGCTGGGTTATTCTGCTGGGTTATGGATTAACCTTCCCACTTGCTAGCAACTAGCTCAGCGAGATCAACTACGCGCTGAGAATAGCCCCACTCATTGTCGTACCAAGCGATCACCTTAATCAGGTCACCATCCATCACTAGAGAAAGCTCTGAGTCAATCGTGGCAGAGACGTTTGTCTTACGGAAGTCGACTGAAACCAAAGGCTCTTCGGTATAGCCTAAAATGCCCTTCATGCTGGTTTCAGACGCATTTTTGAGCACGTCATTTAGCTCTTCAGTAATTGTCTTTTTGCTGACTTGAGCAACTAGATCAACGATAGAAACGTTCGGGGTAGGCACACGCAGCGCGATGCCGTTCAGCTTGCCAGCCATTTCAGGGATGACTAGAGCGACTGCTTTGGCTGCTCCAGTTGTAGTGGGAACGATGTTGACGGCGGCGGCTCTAGCTCGGCGCAGATCGCGGTGGCTAGCGTCTAGAATTCGCTGATCGCCCGTGTAGCTGTGGGTAGTGGTCATCGTACCTTTGACGATGCCAAAGTTGTCGTTGATCACTTTGACGACAGGCGCTAGGCAATTAGTCGTACAGCTAGCGTTACTGATCACGTTCTGCTTGTCATGAGCGTAGTCTTGATCATTTACACCCATTACGTAGGTGCCGATATGGCCGCCCTTTCCAGGCGCTGTGATCAAAACCTTAGTGGCACCCGCCTCAATGTGGCGAGAAGCGCCTTCTTCACTGTTAAAGACACCGGTAGACTCAATTACGAGGTCAATATCCCACTCTTTCCAGGGTAAATTGCTAGGATTGCGATCCGAGTAGCACTTAATCACATTGCCATTCACGGTCATGGTGTCGGCGTCATATGAAATGTCTGCGTCTAGACGACCGAGCAAAGAGTCGTACTTCAATAGATGCGTATTGATCCGAGGATCTGATGTGTTGTTGACAGCAACTAGCTCCAAATTGCTGTTCTCGCGTGTCAACCAACACCGTAGGAAGTTCCGGCCAATTCGCCCAAAACCATTAATTGCTACTCTAACCACTGCGCGCTAACCTCGTATTTTCAGATACAGAAAATGACTTAAAGTTAAGTCTCTATAAGCATCTCTAATCATATCGCATCATTGTCACCTCATTTTTTCGCATAGGTTTTTATACCTATCTCTACGGGGCGTGGGCTGATATGAGTGTCTAGCAGGATTATAGTCACACTGAAAATTCCTGCTATGATACGCCTGATTATATTGACGTGCCACGGCTTGAGAGGAAATTATACATGCTGAACTCGGTGGATTTCAGCGGCAGACCGTTCCACTTTATTGGTATTGGTGGAATTGGCATGTCGGCTTTGGCACATGTGCTAGCCAGTCGAAACCTGAACGTTTCAGGGTCGGATTTGCGCTTGAGCCACATCACTGAGCGGCTAGAAGCACAAGGGGTATACATATTCAATCAGCAGCAGGCGAAGAACCTAGCCTTTTTTGCCAAACAGGTGGAAGCTACAGTTGGCGCAGCGGCGGATCAGAGCGAGACACCACCACAAACGATGCTGCCTCAAGTCGTTTGTTCAACTGCGATTAGAGAAGATAACGCAGAGTACAAACAGGCGCTGGCGCTAGGATGTCCGATTTTCCATCGTTCGGACATTTTGGCCGCGCTGATGAACGAGAAGCAGGGGATTGCGATCGCAGGCACCCACGGTAAGACCACCACCAGCAGCATTACTGGCTATCTGCTGCTAAAAGCAGGCATCGATCCGACGATTATTATTGGCGGTGAAGTCAGCACCTGGTGTGGCAACGCCTATGTCGGTCAAAGCAATTACGTTGTAGCCGAGGCAGACGAGTCAGATGGCTCTTTGGTCAAGCTGTCTTCTGAAATTGGAGTGATTACCAATATAGAGCTAGACCACCCTGACCACTACACGAGTCTAGATCAGGTCATTGACATCTTTGAGCAGTTTGTTAGCAAGTGCAAAACGGTGGTGGGCTCGATTGATTGTCCGACGGTGCGCGATCGCATCAACCCAACCATCTCCTACAGCGTCGAGGCAGAGACCAGCGCCGACTATAAAGCCACCAACATTGTTGAAACTGCGGCCGGAATCACCGCTGATATCCTAGAGCGAGGAAAGAACTTAGGCACTCTTACCGTGCCGCTGCTGGGCCTGCACAACTTAAGTAATACGCTAGCAGCAGTTGCGGTTGCTCGGCTGCTAGGCGTCAGCTTTGAAAGTATCCAAATGCACCTACCCAATTTCAAGGGCGCTCGTCGTAGATTTGAGCATCGCGGCTTTTATAGCAACATCCTATTTATCGACGACTACGCTCACCATCCTAGCGAAATCAGAGCAACGCTAGCAGCTGCTAAAGTGCAGCGAACTCAAGTACTATCGTCAGGGCTAGACCGTCAGGTTGTGGCCGTGTTTCAGCCTCACCGATATAGCCGGGCAACCACTTTACTAGAGGAATTCTCTACCTGCTTTAAAGATGCCGATCGCGTTCTAGTCACTGATATCTACAGCGCAGGCGAGTCAAATCCTACTGGCATTACCGGACAGGCACTTGCCGATGCGATCGCCAAACATCAGCCCAACGTCGAATATCACAGCAGCCTAGAAACGACCAAACGAGTGCTAATGACTAGCCTAAAGCCAGGAGATATCGCGATCTTTCTAACCGCTGGCAATTTGAACCAGATGATTCCTGAAGTGATGTCTGCGTACGTTACTCAGCCTGTACCGGAAGCCGCACTTACCCAGCAAGCCTGATGGCAAATACGCTTCAACTGGCGGATGATTTTGAGATTGTGTCCGAAGCGCCGCTGGCCAAACTGACCACTTTGCGAGTAGGCGGTAAAGCGGAATGGCTAGCGCTACCCAAGACCACAGAACAGCTTAAGACCGCTTTGCGATGGGCGAAGTCAGAAGGGACAGAGACGACTGTACTCGGCGCGGGCTCTAATCTGTTAATTAGCGATCGCGGCCTGCCTGGCTTAGTCATCTGCACTCGCGCCCTGAGGCAGAGCCACTTCGATGAGACAACGGGTAGAGTCATCGCCGCAGCCGGAGAACCCTGGTCATCGCTGGCGTGGAAAGCCGCTAGACAGGGGCTCAAAGGCTTTGAATGGACAATCGGCATTCCAGGAACTGTTGGCGGCGCTGTGGTGATGAACGCAGGTGCGCACGGCGGTGAGACAGCCGATATTTTGGTAGAAGTAGAGGTCATTAGCCGAGATGGGACAGTTGCTGTCCTGACGCCTGAAGATTTGGACTTTCAGTATCGAACGTCTACTCTTCAAGGCGGCGATCGCACCGTCATTTCAGCGACCTTTCAGCTCAGCCCCGGCTATGATCCAGCGACAATCAAGACAGCCACAGCAGACGATCTGCGATCGCGGCGAAAAACCCAGCCCTACCATCTGCCAAACTGCGGCAGCGTCTTTCGTAATCCCCTGCCGCACAGCGCGGGTAAACTGATCCAAGCAGCCGGGCTAAAAGGTCATCAGATCGGCGATGCTCAAGTCTCGACCCTGCACGCGAACTTTATCGTCAATTTAGGTCAGGCCAAAGCTAGCGATGTGCTATCCCTGATCCACAATACTCAAGCGGTGATCAAAGAACGCGACGGCATCGCGCTCGAAACCGAAGTCAAAATTATCGGCGACTTCGAGTAGAGCTAGATCACAGAGTGCAGCTAAAAGCGACTTCTCCAACCCAGTGCTATAGTTTGACAGTCAATTTAGCAAACAACCCATACAGCTATGACAAAAGGACAAGGATTCGGATTCGGCCTCGGCAAGATGAAAGAGCTTACCGAAGCATTCAAAAAAGCGCAGCAGGTACAAGAGGGAGCCAAGCGCCTTCAAGAAGAGCTAGAGCAAATGGAGATCGAGGGAACCGCTGGAGGTGGTCTTGTTAAAGTGATCATGAGCGGTAATCAAGAACCCCGTGACGTTGTCATCTCCGACGAAGCGCTAGGAGAAGGCGCAGAAGGTCTCTCGGATCTTGTCAAGGCCGCAATGCTAGATGCTTACAATAAGTCCACAGCGACTATGCGCGAACAGATGGAAGAGCTTACTGGCGGTCTCAGCCTGCCAGGAATGTAGACACTAGATACCCGCAACCCAAAGTTCTAGCGCTTTGGAAAATTAGAAAATCGATTCGCCATGCCCACTAAGCTTCTATTCGTCTGCTTAGGCAATATCTGCCGTTCGCCTTCAGCAGAAAACATCATGAATCACCTGATCACGCAACAGCGACTGAGTCATCAGATTCTGTGTGATTCAGCAGGAACTAGCAGCTATCATGTGGGCAGTTCGCCCGATCGGCGTATGAGCGTAGCGGCACAGCGTAGAGAAATAACGCTAGTCGGTCAATCTAGACAGTTTACAGCGGCTGATTTTGAGGCGTTTGACCTGATTCTGGTAATGGATCGCGATAACTATCGAGACGTTTTGAGCTTAGATAGTGGCGATCGCTACGGGCATAAAGTGAAACTGATGTGCGACTATTGCCGAAATCATAGCGATAAAGAGGTTCCAGATCCTTACTACGGTGGCGAAGCAGGGTTTGACTATGTGATTGACCTACTAGTAGACGCCTGCGCAGGACTGCTCGAAAATATTAAGGATGAAAAGAAGCTGAAGGCATAAGGAAACATCAGCACCATGCAGAAGGCTACACGCAGCTTGACGATATGGTACCTTCCGAAAATGTTACACAAGTAGCTCTCTAACAAATAGCTGAGATACCATACTTTTAACAACAAATGACAGGGCTAAAACCACTTATTTAGCTAGGGTTTCTACGTCAAAATGTAGGGACTGAGCATTTAGAAAATAGTAACAATGCCTTGAGCAGTACTCGACAGGGTCTATCTATTGGTAGTTACTAACCGGGCAAGTTTGTAGGGTCAACGTAGATGAGCTGCGTGATACTTTCCTAGCTATAAGAATCATTTCTATGCTGCGCTTGTTGTCTCATTTGCGCCATTTACAGGACGCTTCAACAGCATAGCTAGAGAAGGTATGGTGCATAGCTAGATGAGTATATTTAAAGGGAAAATCGCAGTCGATTAGCCCACTACTTGATTTTATTGCCATAGCTTTTTGGGATAGAACTTTGTCGGAAACAGATATCACTTTTCCATCTAGTTTGCTTCAGTCTGCTCCGCTTGAGTCGGAAGCTGCACAGCTGAGCCGTGTCTTGATCGTTGATGATAACCCAACTAACCTGTTTATCCTCTCGAAGCTGCTAATTTGCGAAGGCTACGAAGTCATTGAATCCTCCAACGGTTTAGAGGCGATCGCATTGGCACAATCGCGCCAGCCCGCTCTGATTTTGCTAGATATTATGATGCCTCGTATGGATGGCTACGAAGTCTGCAAGCAGCTACAGTCGGCGTCAGCAACTTCTCATATTCCCATAGTTTTTCTCAGCGCCTTAGATGCGCCTTTCGATAAGGTGAAAGCCTTTCGTAGCGGCGCGGCAGACTATGTCACCAAGCCGTTTCAAGCTGAAGAGGTGATGGCTAGAGTTCGACTGCAAATCGAGCTGCGGCTAGCTCGTCAAAGACAGGCACAGATCAATGTAGAACTAGAGCAGCGGGTGCAAGAGAGAACCCAGCTATTAGAACAGGCTCATAGCCAAATGCTGGCGCTAGCGCTGAGCGATCGCCTTACCCGTTTGCCCAATCGCCTGTCTTTTTTGAAGCGTCTAGGTGAGGTAATGGTGCAGCCGCAGACAGAGCTGTTCGCGGTTTTATTTTTGGATTGCGATCGCTTTAAAAGAATTAATGACTCGCTGGGACATCGCATTGGCGATCGGCTGCTCAAAGGAATCGCCCATAGACTGACTAACCTCCAGCAAAAACGCCCTGAGATTGATACAGTTGCTCGCTTTGGCGGAGATGAGTTTGGCGTTTTACTAATGAATATAGTCGATCAGTCCAGCGTTGTAGCGCTAGCAGAAGAGATATCTCAGGCGATCTCACAGCCTTTTGTGCTAGCGGGCCACAGTATCTATACGAATGCAAGTATCGGTATCGTGTGGGGCGATCGCAGCTATGTAGCCGCAGAACATTTGCTACGCGATGCTGACGTTGCCATGTACAAAGCCAAAGAGAATACGCGGCTCAAGTACTGCTGGTTTGAATCTGATATGCGCCACCTGGCCATGAAGCTCTTGCAGCTTGAGACTGGCATGCGACTGGCACTGCAAAGACAAGAATTTGAGCTGCACTATCAGCCAATCATCGATATTGAGCGCATGAAGATAGTTGGTTTTGAAGCGCTTGCTCGCTGGCGGCATCCTACCAGAGGCTTGATTCCTCCCGATGAGTTTATTCCATTCGCCGAAGAGACTGGCTTCATTGTCGAGCTAGGTGCGCAGGTGTTGAAAATGGCCTGTGTTCAAATTGCCGCCTGGGAAGCAGCCCGTATCATTGATGACGAGATTACAGTCAGCATTAATATCGCAGCAGAGCAGCTTTTGCAGTCCTCTCTATTGGAGCACTTGCAGCACTGCTTAGAAACGACAGGAATTTCTGCACGTCGCCTTAGGCTAGAGCTAACAGAACGCTCTGTCGTCAGCGATCATGACTTAGTAGACGACACTCTACAGGCACTCAAACAGCAGGATATTCGCTTGAGCATCGATGACTTTGGCACAGGATATTCAGCGCTAGGCTACTTACACAAGCTGCCCGTGAGCTGCTTAAAAGTAGACCGCGCCTTCGTTAGACCTATTACTGAAGATCCCAAAAGCTTAGGGATCGTACCGCTAATTATCGGCATCGCTAAGACGATGAACATGGAAGTCGTCGCCGAAGGCATCGAAAATACCACGCAGCTTAACCAGCTACAAAAGCTAGGCTGCCAGTATGGGCAGGGCTATCTGTTTCATAGAGCTGTTCCCGCTGATAGTGTCGCCACGCTACTGGCAACACCTCTACGTAGTCTAACCTAGCTCTAGCTCGGAGTCTGACTACACAGAGGCTTCACCACAAACAGCGTTAGCTACCCACAGAAACCATCGTTGCCGTACTGACTGAAGCCTCTGATTCGATCGTCAGCTCTGCGGGCTCTGGAATATTGTGCAGACTAGTTTGGATCTGCAAGGCTCCTTCTTTCTGTAAGTCCTCTACGTAACCAGGCTTTGCCTGTGTAGCTTCGGCTTCATCATTAAAGGGACCGAAGTAGTAGACGCAGTTGGGCTCTGCCGTGGTAATCTTCACCCACCAAGGGTTAGAAAAGAATCGCAACAGACCGCTAAAGAAGTTTTTCATTACAGTTTTGGCGAATAGATTTGTATTGTGGACAGTCTTTATTTAAAGAGTTGAATTTGGAGCGGTGCCTAGAAAATAGAACTGACAAGCTAAGCATCCGCCCATCTTTTCTTAGACAAATTGTAGACAATTATATTATTCCGGGAGAGCTAATTAGCTTTCTCTTTCTTAAAATAATATCCATTAGTTCAAATCAGAGTGGTGTATTCGTTTACCGTCTGTACATTCTTTTGATTATCTATAGCTATAGCCGCATAGCTTGGTCTTATCTAAATCGATTCCCCATTGGACCGATTCGTCGCTCAGCGCGTAGACGGTTACTCGAAGTAGATGAACCACATACGAAGCAGCGCGCAAGCCAGTTCCATCTGCTACATCAGCTCTAGCTTGGCCGCAGCTGGTGACTCGGCTGTAGACTTCTCCCTAGCCATGATTGGCAGTTTGTTAACCCATGTCTGACGATAGATTTCATAGAGCGCCATACCAGTGGCTACTGAGGCGTTTAGACTAGGCGTCTTGCCACCTAGCTCAATAGAAACGAGCTGGTCACAGAGGTTTTGGACAGAGAGGCTAAGTCCGCTACCTTCTGCACCGACCACTAAAACCACCGGGGCCGAAAAGTCGACAGTGTAGATAGGCTGGGCAGCTTCTGCGGCTAGTCCATATATCCAAAAGCTGTTGTTCTTCAGATACTCTAGAGAACGGCTCAGGTTCACAACTCTAGCTATTGGTATATTTTCTAGCGCTCCGGCGGATACTTTGGCGACGGTAGACGTAATGCCAACCGCTCGGCGCTGCGGAATTACGACCCCTTGCGCGCCAATGGCTTCGGCCGAGCGAATGATCGCCCCTAGATTATGGGGATCGGTGATGCCATCAGCGGCGACAATCACTGGACGACGGGCTTTGGCTTTGACCTGTTCAACTAGCGCTTCTAGCTCTACATACTCATAAGCGGCTACTTGAGCAACGATGCCCTGATGGCTGCTGCCCTGGGTCATTTGACTAAGCCGTAAGTTTTCGACTTCGTCAACGACAGTCCCGTTGGCTTTGGCGGTTGCAATGAGAGGTCTAAAGCGTGAGTCGTAGTGAAGCTTGGCATTGACCCAAAGACGATTGAGCGATCGCCCCGCTTCGATTGCGGCTTCTACCGCGTGTCGCCCGTAGATCAAGTCAGGGTTGATATCCTCGTCCGTGTTCTCGAAGCGCTCATCAGTACGACTGCTAGAACGGCTATCTGCAAGGGGCCTGCCAGGGGGCTTACCAGAAGGCTTACCAGAGGCGTTGCGGGTGCGATCGCTCCCTAATAGCGTTCTATCTGAACGATGTCTGAACGATTTCTTGGGGCGCTCTCCTTGCGGTCTGTCTGTTCTAGCACCAGGCAAGCTCGCACCAGACGCGCTTGAGCTAGCTGATTTCTTGGGTCCAAATTTCGTGCGCTTAGAACCACCAGAGGAGGCTGCATATTTGCTGTTTTGGAGTTTGGGCTTGGCACTTGACTTGCCGCTTAATCTTGAATCTGGTTTTGCGCCGGGTTTTGCACCGTTTTTCTTACCAGGCTTTGGCCGGAAATCTACTTTCTTTTTTTGAGACGACTGAGAAGAAGACTCTAATGGATTAGATGATTGATCTATACCGCTCACGCGCAAATCCTCTGAAATTATCTATTTTATAAGCTCAGGCTACTGACTCGAAACTGACTAACGCACAAAGCCGTTCAAGCTCCGACCTGAGTCGTTAGCTGATCTAGCAAGCTCAGTAACCTGGGCTGATCGGTTAGATAGAGAAATCCAATCAAAGCTTCTAAACCCGTTGCTCTTTGATAATCCTGGCTGTTGGCCCGGCGGCTCTTGCCAGTAGTTGCATTGCGTCCCTTTCTAATTAGAGCCTTTTCTGCATCGGTAAGGTGAGGCGATAGAATATCGACAAAACGCGACTGCTGTTCGGCTTTGACCTGGGCGACGACCTGCTGGTGATAGTCTCGAATGCGCTTAGCCGGAATCAGTAGATGCGATCGCACATACAGTTCAAAGACCGCATCCCCGATATACGCCAGTGAGATGGGAGAGATGGCCTTTAGCTCACTGTCAGTTAGCGGGCGATCAGCTAGCGGACTACCCGTAAACTGTTGAAAGCTCTCGCCGGGAGAATTCCCCATGAGTGTTCAAGTTCTTAGGTCTTTAGATTTTCAAGCGCAGCATCTACGTTCGGCTGTAGAGACAAAAATTGTTCTAATCGGACTAGCTTCACAGTTTGAGTGACCCGAGGATTGCTGACAACTTGGACGCTGCCGCTCTCACCTTTTGCCTTTTTGACTAGCCGAACGAGTGCGCCTAGACCTGAGCTGTCAACAAAGTCAATTGTCGAAAGATCCAAAATGATATGAGCTGGACCATCCTCAATATATTTGTTGAGAACCTTGAGAAAGGTAGGCTCTGAAAAAGCGTCTAAAAGTCCAGTAAGGCGGAAGATTTGACAGTTCCCTCTAACTTCGCGGGTGCCTCTTAGACTCACTGTTAGGGTAAGCGACTCAGCGATGGGATCCTCCTAGTTATGCCTAGCATTGAACGATAATATGACGATTAAGTATAGGACAAGATCTTGCTGATCGCAAGATAGTTTCCTGACGGTTTTTGCAGAGTGCTATGGGCAGAGTGCTACGGACGAGACTGCTCGCGCATGGCCTGAACAAAGTTAGCGAATAGATAGTCAGCGTCGTGAGGGCCAGGGCTAGCTTCAGGATGATACTGTACAGAAAATACCGGCAGCTGCTTGTGACGAATCCCTGCAACAGTGCTGTCATTAAGATTGAGATGAGTAATTTCTATCTGCCCTTCGTCGATAGAACCCGCGTCGAGTGCAAAGCCGTGATTTTGACTAGTGATCTCTATTTGCTCACTGAGGCCGCAGGGTTGGTTCAAACCGCGATGGCCAAACTTTAATTTGAACGTTTGTGCGCCTAGCGACAGTCCCAAAATCTGGTGGCCCATACAGATGCCAAAGGTAGGAATCCGACTATTCAGTAAATCCTGTGTAACTTCAGGCGCGCCAGTAACGGCGGCGGGATCGCCAGGACCGTTAGATAGAAAGATGCCGTCTGGCTGATAGTTCAAAATCTCTTTTGCGGATGTATCCGCTGGAACAACGATCACCCTACAGCCGTAGCTAGCTAGGCGTCTAAGGATGTTCCGTTTGATGCCAAAGTCAAGTGCAACGACAGTTAGCGGCTTTTGTCCAGCACTTTCTGAAGGGTCTAGAGCGGCAAAGGCCCAATCTTCTGCGGTAATTTCTTCCCACTCATATACTTTATCAGTGGTGACTTCTTTGACTAGATTAAGCCCTTCCATAGACGGAAGTGCCTGTAGCTGTCTGAGTAAATCATCGGGATCTAGAACTTCACTAGAAATAATGCCGTTCATCGCACCAGCGCTGCGCAGCTTGCGAGTGAGTGCTCTAGTATCAACCCCGTGAATTCCGATGATTTCGTGGGATTTGAGATAGTCGCCTAGTGAATCAGTAGAGCGCCAGTTGCTGGGGCGATCGCACACATTTTTGGCGATCGCTCCTCTGATATAGGGCCGAATCGATTCCTCGTCTTCAGGATTGACGCCGGTATTGCCTAGTTCAGGATAGGTGAACGTCACTATCTGGCCACAGTAGCTAGGATCAGTCATCACCTCCTGATAGCCAGTCATCCCTGTATTAAACACCACCTCGCCCATAGTAGTTCCCGTTGCACCAAAGGCCCATCCCCGGTAGATAGAGCCGTCTTCTAGCACAAGCAAAGCGGGTTGAGCAGCAGGATCAAACATAGTAGCCGTAAGGAAAATCCGTATAGGACGTAAAAAAAGACAGTTGGAGTTGGGGCAATGTAAGAGCAGGCGTCTTGCAGATCTCTAATGACCCGCTTCTACTTTCTTCATCGCTTCATATTATTGCCTAGTTTTGTCGGATTATTCTGCTGTGCTTGTCAGCCCGTATCGACAATTGAAGAGGCTGCCTTTCGAGGCTCTAGCAGACCGGACGCCCAGGAAGAGTCTAAAAAGATAGACTATCAACCTAGTCAAAACGGTCAAACCAGTCAGGCGGCTCTAGATCCGCTAAGTTCTATAAGCACTGCCGCTGAGTCCGTCGCTACTACATCTAATAGACCAACCGAAGCGGACTCGGACCAATCATCGTCGGTCGCTTACCAGGCCGCTAGCGAACTAGCCACTAGCGCGCATACGCTCAGTCAGTCAGCAATCTCTCCAGATGACTGGAGTTTGGTAATTAGCCGCTGGAATCAAGCTGCCAACCAGCTAAGACTAGTCGCTTCCGATAACGAGCACTATCAGCCCGCTCAGCAAAAAATAGCTGAATACACACAGAACGCCGCGCAAACTCAGGCCAAAATCGAAAGCCTTCAAGCGGAGGTGTATATCCCTTTACCCAGTGCGCTTGCTGTTCCTCCTACCGTCTCGGTAGAGCAGTCAACCGCTCCAAGCAACCAGACAAAAGGTAGAGTGCGCGTACCGATTGAAAGGCGACTGCACGGCACACCTGTTGTAAAGGTGTCTTTTAATGGCACCAAACAATACGAAATGATTCTAGATACGGGGGCTAGCCGTACGCTAATCACCCGCCAGATGGCAAATGAATTGGAAGTGGAAGTCACAAGCCAGATGGTAGCAGCGACCGCTAGTGCCGCTGAAGTGACCTTCGATATTGGTGAGGTTAGCACCATCGCAATGGGCTCGCTGACTCTAGAGAATGCCTCCGTCAGTATTGGAGATGCGGTCAGTATCGGTCTGCTTGGCAACGACTTCTTCTCAGGCTATGACGTGATTATTCGCTCTAGAGAAGGCGTCGTCGAGCTAGTTAAGTCTTAGGTATAGCCGAGGTCACTGCCAGAAGGCACGGTGACGGTGTCTGCTAGAGAGCTTTTGGTCGACTTGGAAAAACTGGAATTGCTCTTTGCGCAGTTTCCTCATGGACATCAAGATTGCAGTGCCTAGCGGAACGTTCTGGGCGATCGCCACATCTCTAGCAGATGCGGACGCAATTTTGAGAGTATCTGTGCATCGAGTTGGACGTTGAGCTGGGTGTCGATTGAGGCGTTGGTCGGGGCGTCGATCGGGGCGATAAAATATTAGGCATAAGTCTGAGCGCACAGCAATTAAGTTCCCGCCTTTAGGCAGTATTTTCTCGGCTTTGATGTCTCTTCTAAGCGCTCGACATAGCACTTTGCGTGTTTGCGTATTGCTGTTGTGTCTAGGTTGCATAGGTGCGTTCAAGTTGTGTACTCAGCATTGATCTTTACGTAGTCATAGCTGAGATCGCAGCCCCAAGCTTTGGCTGTTCCTGTGCCGTTACCTACGTTAACCGTGATAGCGACTGGGCTAGATAGAGCGTCTACTGCGTGAGTCTGATGGCTTTCTGGCGTTTGAGTATCAAGCTCGCTGCTAAGCAGTATTTTAGACATTGCTAACGTACTGCTTTCGGCGCACTGCTTAAGATAGTTACTAGCAGCCGCGCGATCAAAGGGCTGAGGCGTACCTTCAGTCATTAGAGCAAAGTCGCCAAGCGTGATGCTGAGCTCAGTTTGATCGAAAGGAGTGCCTGCCCGTCCGGCAGCGCCCGCAATTCTTCCCCAGTTTGGGTCGCGGCCAAAGATAGCGGATTTGACCAAAGACGAGCCTGCAACGGTGCGAGCGATTTGGCCAGCGGCGCGATCGCTCATAGCGCCAGTCACTAAAACTTCAACCAAACAGGTCGCTCCTTCTCCATCGCGAGCAATAGATTTAGCTAGATGAATGCAGACTTCTGTGAGCATGGCTTCTAGCTTGTCTGCTTCTGGGCCAGATGCTGTGATAGCTGGCGTCCGCGATTCTCCATTAGCTAGCGCGAGCAGGCAGTCATTTGTGCTGGTGTCACCATCAACGGTAATCTGGTTGAAGCTTTTTGCAGTGGCGCGGCGCACCATATCCTGCCATAGCTGCGGCGAAACCGCAGCGTCGCAAGTGACGAAGGCAAGCATAGTGGCCATATTGGGATGGATCATGCCAGAGCCTTTGGCCATACCGCCAATCCGAACCGGGCGATCGCCTATCTGAGTTTCTAGGGCAATCGATTTGGTGATCAGATCGGTTGTCACAATCGCTCTAGCTGCGCGCTCACCGCCCTCATAGGTTAAAGCGCTGACCAGCTTGGGAATGCCCGCTTGGAGCTTGTCCATTTTGATTCGCTGACCGATGACGCCTGTAGAGGCAATTAGAACGCTATTTTCTGGCAGGTTAAGGGCTTTAGTCAGGGCGTTGGCGCTAGCAATTGCATCTTGTTTTCCTTGTTCACCGGTGCAGGCATTTGCCTGACCCGCGTTGCATAAAATCGCTCTAGCAGAGGGTTTGGTTTCGAGTAGTTCCTGACAGTAGTCGACGCACGCGGCGCGGACCTGGCTAGTGGTAAAGACCCCAGCGGCGATCGCATCGCAGTCAGAAACTATTAAGGTGAGATCGGGTGAGCCAGACGGCTTCAGCCCAGCAGCAATGCCTGCGGCCTGGAATCCTTTGGGCGCGGTGACGCCGCCTGTGATCAGCTGCCAGTCTGCCATAGTTATTCTCTCTAGAATAGGGTTGCGCGTCTATATAAGTTGAGGATTATACCAAGCTAGCTGGAATTCAACTAGAAGGCCTTATTGTTTGTATCAAAGCGGGATTGGAGACTAGAGAAGATTGAAGAAAGCAGTGCAGCTAGACGCGGCAACTTTGCCAAAGGCGAATGATACGAGAGCGATTTTCTTGACGCGCTGGCCGTGGTTGGTCGCGGGTGGCCTGCTGATGGGAATTGCACCAGTTAACGCTTGGCCGCTGGCTTGGGTCGCGATGGTACCGCTGTGGTCACTGGCCTATAGGCTGCCTAGTCAGAAGGGTAGCGCTAGGATCTGGCTAGGAGGAGCGCTCTGGGGAATTGCCTATCACGGGACGGCGCTGTCGTGGATTACTGGGCTACATCCGCTGACCTGGATGGGAGTGCCGTGGCTAGGTAGCATTGCGATCGCCCTCTTTTCTTGGCTATTTATCACGCTGTGGGGGGCCGGGATTGGGCTGAGCTGGCTCGGGCTAATGCGAGCCGTGACGTATCGATTCCCAGTGATCGGGATCAGACGAGTGATTCTAGGAACAGCGCTATGGTGTGCTGTTGAGCTAGTTTGGAGTAGCGGACCTCTGTACTGGACTTCGTTGAGCTATACGCAGAGTCCTGGAAATCTGTGGGTGCTACAGCTCGGTCAGCTATCAGGGCCGATTACAGTGACGGCTGCAATCGTGACGGTCAATGGACTGCTAGCAGAAGGACTTTGGCAGTGGTTCCATGCGCCCAAAGTAGCCAAACCCTCTAAACCCATCAGGCCAGCATTGTCTCTAGCTGGCGCGTTAGGGGTTAGACGGGCGATCGCACTTTTCTTTCTACTGCATTTAATTGGCGGTGGTCTATACGCGCAGCCCCTAGCGGACGCGCCTGAAAATCAGCTCTCGGTTGGATTGATTCAGGGCAATATTCCTACTCAGGAGAAACTGACTAATGCAGGCATTCAAGCTGCGCGTCAGATTTACCTATCAGGCTATAACCAGCTAGCACAAGCGGGCGCTGATCTGGTGATTACGCCGGAGGGTGCCATTCCCCAAGTGTGGGACTCATTCACTCAAGAGCGCAACCTGCTACTCAGAGCGGTGGTAGACAAAAGCGTTCCGCTGGTGCTAGGAACGTTTGTGCACAGAGATATTGCAGATAGGCAAACGCCACTTACCCAGAGCCTGTTAACCCTAACCGCAGCAGGCATTGACGGACGCTACAACAAAATCAAGCTGGTGCCCTTAGGAGAATACTTACCTTTTGAAAAGGTGCTGAGACCTGTGATTGGCAGGCTTTCTCCTTTGAGCGCGAGCATGGTATCTGGCAAACAAGGGCAGGTTCTAGAAACGCCGTTTGGACCGATGGCAGCCGGTATCTGCTACGAGTCCGCCTTTGCCGCGCTATTTCAAAAGCAGGTTCATCAGGGCGCTCAGGCGATCTTTACAGCGTCGAATAACGATCCCTACCCGCCCAGACAGATGCGGCAGCAGCATGCGCAAGATGTGATGCGAGCCGTTGAAAACAATCGGTGGATGGTGCGAGTGACGAATACGGGTATTTCTGGCGTTGTTGATCCCAAGGGGCGATCGCGCTGGATAGCTGAACCAGATACGCAGGTTACGCACCTATCTACTATATATAGGAGAGAAAGTCGTAACGCTTATGTCCGCTGGGGTGATTGGCTAACGCCCTTGCTGCTAGTAACGGCAATGCTTCTAACCTTGTCCTCTAGGAGATAAACGATTGTAATAAGCGGCCAGCTAACGAGGTCTATCGGAGGAAAAATCTACCGTAAAGTAACTGTCTCAATCGCTGTAGCAGGTAGAACTTCAGAAAGCCAGTAGCCTTGACCTAGCTGATAGTTTAAAGCGGTCAGTGAGCTGAGCTGCTGTGAGGTTTCTATCCCGCTGGCAACAACGGTCATATTTGCGCTGCGGCCAAAGTCACCGATAGTCTTAACGATATTGGCGTCGTTTGTATTAGATAAGTTTCGAACAAGCGCTGGATCGATTTTTAGCATGTCTACTTTTAGCTGGTGCAGGCGACTGAAGGAAGAGTGTCCTCTTACCAAATCTATCCACGCAAAGTCCAAATCCCAACGCCTTTAGAGCTTTTAGGTTGGCGGTAATAGCCGTTTCCTGACTGAGCAGTAGTGATTCATCGATCTCTAGCTGAAAGGCTGTGGCGGGTAGCTGATATTTTTTAAGTGCAGTTTGCCACTGAGAGAGTAGTTGGGGCGATCGCAGCTGAGCCGCAGAGATGTTCAGGTGCAGCTTGAAATTTGTTCGGTTTAGCATCTGGGGTGGCGAAGGGCGATCGCGCTGTCGTTTTCACCGCGTAATCGAAGCCAGACAAATCACCAGTCAAATCGCCAGTCAAATCCCCTCGCATATCCCGCTGAAACTTCCACATCGTTAACTGCTGACACACCTGGTCTATCAAAATGGGTGAAAGCTGACGAATAACATCAATATCCTCTGCAACATGGATAAATTCTTCGGCGCAAATCCATCCTCTTCTGAGGATGCTGCCAGCGCAGCAGCGCTTCTAGACCAGCTAGTCCGCGCGCTCTGTAGCTCGAGTATGGGCTGATAGTGCAAGTTGAACTGTCCGCTGATTAGAGCCTGACGCAAATCATTCTCCAAAACTAAGGCGTGCCTGGGTCCGATCTTTAACGTCTAAATCAAACACCACGAACTGTTGAACGCTCTGGCCCGGTTCGTCTTGAATGATGATAGGCGAATTGGCCTTGTGGGCCTGCTGCTCTAGCTGAAGACTAATCTGTAGCTGGCTTTTCTCTTTGGCCTGACGTTTAGCCTGGTACATCGCGGTATCCGCATCTTTGAGTGCTGCTTCTGCCTGCTGATAGCCCAGCTGACTAAACGTCACTCCAACGCTAGCACCAATTGATATCTGTCTATCTTCAATCACAAACGGATGAGTAATTTGAGATTGAATCCGCCTGATCGCTGTAGTTACCTGACTTCTATCAGTGATGTCGTCTAGCAGAACGGCAAACTCATCTCCGCCGAGGCGCGCGACCAAATCGCTTTTACGCAGCAGCAGTTTAATTCGATTGGCAACTTTTGCAAGCAGCTGATCGCCGATCTCGTGCCCTAGCGTATCGTTGACAGGCTTAAAATTATCAAGATCTATAAATAGAACCGCATACTGATGGTCGGCATTGCGCTGGGCTAGCTGAATAGACTGATCCTAGACGCTGTAGAAAGTAGCTGCGATTGGGCAGACCCGTTAGCGGATCGTGTAAGGCGTTGTGACGTGACGCTGCCTCTCGCTTTAGCAGCGCAGACTGCACTTTAAGCAGACGGTGAAGCGAAGCGCTCAGGCTAGTTGTTCGATCTTTTATCCGCTGCTCCAAGCCATCGTTGATTTCTTTGAGCTGCTGCTTTTGCCAGCCTAGCTCCATCTGAGCCATCACCTGCTGGCTTAGTACTCGCAGTGCGTTAATTTGATCTGGCGTAATTTGTCTAGGCTGGTAGTCGATCACGCACAGCGCCCCTAGACGCGTAGCCATCAGAAGTGATCAGCGGATGTCCCGCATAAAATCGAATATAAGGCGAACCGACTACGAGAGAACTACTGTAGAACCGTGGGTGCTGGCTCACATCTTCTACAACCAGCGTGTCAGGATGTTGAATAGTTTCTGAACAAAACGCCATGCTTCGAGGCGTCTCACTGATATCCATTCCTACTTTTGCCTTGAACCACTGGCGATTAGCGTCGATTAGAGTGATTAATGCTGTTGGTGCCTGACAAATATAGGCAGCTAGCTGGACAATATCGTCATACGTTTTGTCAGGAAGCGTATCTAATATACGGTAGTCCTGGAGCTTCGCCAGACGTAGGGTTTCTTTAGCTGACCAGGAGACTGCTGACATTCTTTGAGTATCTGATGGGTGCCGACTGTACCGAGCTGTTGCAGACACTTTAATTAGAAAGCTGCAATTCAGGGAGTTTTAATCAGGAATGAGTAACAACGAGGATTCAAACAGAGCACACCATATCACAGCATAGATCAGAGGCGATGTATTTCTGTGCCTTAGACAACAGAAGCCAATAGACCCAGTAGACGCAAGTCAAACCCAAGCTAGACCGGGTGAAAATTAGCTCTTTCAAACTATTCTTCTGTTCTAGAGTCTTCTGGTCGCACCAGTTTAGAACCCGGTTCCAAGCCCACCACTGGTCGGGATCTTGGTACTCCTGCTGGCAGGCGGGCGAGCTGATAAAGCCAACATGTCCACCCTGCTGACTCATTATCAGGTCTATTGCTGAGTTTTCTGCACAGATGGACTCAATATCTGGAACTAAAGTCGGATCAAACAGCGGATCGTCTGCGGCGTAGAGAATAAGTGTCGGTTTAGTCAGTGCTGGTAGAAGGTAAAGCCCGCTCGTCGCCAGGTAGTAGTCAGCGACGGACTCGAAGCCAAGGCGAGGGATGACCATTTCTTGATCGAAGGTCCAGATGCTGTGAACGCGCTTAGCCGCCGCTGGGTCGAACTCAGTAGGGTGATCCTTTTGGAGCTGGCTGAGGAGCTGTTTGAGCTTTCGGGTGATGGCTTTTTCAAGATATTTGCCCAGCGGAGCCTGAGTCAGATAGGTGAGCGATCGCAATGACTCCAACGCCGGACAAATCACCGCCCCACCCCCAATCTCCTCGCTCTCTATGTTCAAATCTGGCCCCCATTCCGGCAGCGTTTGCGCCGCTTTGATCCCCCAAAGCGCCAGCAGTCCGCCCAAAGAAAATCCGGTAAACCAGAATGGCGCTGGCGCACCCATCTCCTTAGCTGCCGCCGCAATCCGCACAAAATCTTCACCCTCATAGAGCCCATCGGAGGTTAGCGTCGGCGACAGCTTCGCCGTTTTACCGTGCGCCCGCCAGTCGAAGATCACCACCGCATAGCCACGCGCATAGGCTTTGCGCGCCATTAGTCGTAGAAACCACTGGTCGTCTAAATCGCCTGTAATGCCATAGGTGCCAACAATTGTGCCAACCGGATTAGGCGGAATAGCAACCAGGCCGAAGATAGGAACCGATTGCGCACCTAGGAAGACTCGCTCTTGATATATTGGTTCAGGCGCTGTAATTGTCTTCTCCCACTGATTACTAGCTCGCAATCCAGCGTAGAGAGTCATTAGCAAGCCGTTATCGAGTGGCCACGGTGCACGATAAGCGGCGGACTGGGACAAAATGGAAGGGCGTAATTTCACTTAGCGAGCCGCGACAGCAACCTGTTTAGCGCTATCTTGCTTTAGGTTAGATTCCCACTTGCGAGGCTCACTGGCGCGGCGAATGGTGCGCCAGATCTGGGTTGCTGCCTTGGTGCCATCTGCAACTGCGATCGTCACCTGGTTCATCCCTTTTTTCAGATCGCCTACTGCAAAGATACGCTCGTGAGTAGTTTGCGACATGTCATCAGTAATTAGGTTTTCACCATCCCAGGTTAGACCTTCGATTCCTTTGAGGTAGTGATTGTGATAGATAGATCCCATACTGATTAGCCCAGTTGTGGCTTCAACAGTCTTACCATCAGCGAGGGTTACTCCACTCATTTTGTGGTCTTTACCTTCGAACCTAGCGATAGGTGATTCGTAAAGCGGATAGCCATGATCGGACAGCTTAGCTTTCATCGCTTCGCTGACCGGAAACTTGCCATCGGTAAGCACAGAAATGTAGGGCGTAAACCAATTTAGAACGAAGGCTGCGTTAATCTGAGCTTCTTTACCTGCAATCAGCACTGCCTTTTGATCCCACATATCAAAGCCATCGCAGATCATGCAGACATGCAGCGTATAGCCTGCATAGTCGTAGACATTTTGCATATCTTCTAGCTTTGGCAACACGTCCATTACCCCAGAAGCGGCAATCACATACTTGCTGCGTAGCCGATAGGTTTTACCGTTCTTTTTGCCAACGGTAACGTCAATCGCAAACGTTTCGCCTTCATCAGTGATGTTTTCAACAAAGGCCCTAAGGTGGTCCGCGCCCCAGCCGATTGCCTGCTGCGTACCGTGGCTCAAGATTTTAGCTCCTGGCAAAT
The DNA here is from genome assembly GCA_963838725.1 of uncultured cyanobacterium. Classification (GTDB taxonomy): domain Bacteria; phylum Cyanobacteriota; class Cyanobacteriia; order Phormidesmidales; family Phormidesmidaceae; genus Phormidesmis. The sequence continues at coordinate 201,111 of CAWISM010000003.1, forward strand.
CAGGGTCTATGCCTAAATAGTTGCGAGTCTCTTGCATCCAGACAGATCGCCCTCGACCTTTCTCAATCACTAGGCACTTGAGGCCGTAGCGGGCGAGATAGATAGCAGCCGAGAGTCCTCCCATACCGCCGCCAACAACGACAGCATCGTATAGGGTATCTAGTTTGGTTGCGATGTTAACGCTGTTGAGTTTCATAGCGAATTACCTGCTAAAGCTACGGCAGAAAAGAAGAGAGAAAGCGTTGAAGCAAAAGGGAACTAGGCGGTAGAAAATAGGCCAAGCCAGACTCGCTTCCTACCCCCTAGCTTTCAGTTCTTCCTATCCAATAAACTCTTTGATTGCTTCGACAACACCAGGGGCATCTTCTTTCTTGAGATATGCAAGCATGGTGTCAGCATCAGACACTTCAAAAGGATCGGTCGGACAGTTATCGCCCATACCCTCTTCGGCAAAGACTTTTTCGATGTTCATATCATCAACGAGCATGGAGTAGCGCCAAGAGCGAGTGCCAAAGCCAAGGTTAGATTTGTCAACGAGCATACCCATTGCACGGGTAAATTCACCGTTGCCGTCAGGGAGTAGCTTGACATTCTTGGCACCCTGCTGTTTGCCCCACTGGAACATCACAAAAGCGTCGTTGACAGAGATGCAGTAGATCGCATCTACACCTTGGGCTTTGAACTCATCGTATAGCTCTTCGTATCGAGGGAGATGATTAGAAGAGCAGGTGGGCGTAAACGCACCGGGTAGAGAGAAGACAACAACTTTCTTCCCAGCGAAGATTTCTTCGGTGGTTGTATCCTGCCAACGGTAAGGGTTAGGGCCCTCTACAGATTCGTCGCGAACGCGGGTCTTAAGGACGACACTGGGGACTTTGGTGGGGACTTTTGAGTCGATGCTCATGATACAAGCTCCTGCTGAATAATAGATAAAAACTGAGAATTTTGGACTGTTCAATCGAGTCGATTGGCTAACGCTAATAGAAATAGAAGACGCTAGTTAAACGAGTCGGCTGACGAACACGCTCAGCTTATCTAAGAATAGTTCTTATTTAGAAATTTATCAACTAAAAGAGTTGAGACGATATAGGAATACAAATAACCTAGATGTAATTCTAGGAAGCAAGTGCTACATTTGTATTATTAGATGCATGGTCTGGGTTTGATTTCAGGCTATCTGCACAGCCAATGGTTGGGAGTAGTTCCTATGTCACAACAGACAGATAAGATTGTGCAAACGCTGAAGTCAAAGCGTTTGCGGGTGACACCGCAGCGGTTTGCTGTGTATGCCAATCTATTGGGACGACAGGACCATCCCACAGCTGAGCAGCTTCTGAATGATTTGAACCAAGACGGGCCTAAGTCATCACAGGCGACCATATATAGCTCGCTTCAGGCGCTGCGAGATGTGGGGCTCATTCGTGATGTGCTGCTAGAAGAAGGCGTATGTCGATACGATGCCAACGTGGGCTTGCACCATCACTTTCGCTGTAGGCAGTGCGGCGCGATTGAAGATATTCCGTGGGAGCAGTTTCAGCAAATGAATGCGGCGCAGCTGCGTAGCGGGCTGAAGATGGACAGCTATGAGGTGACTGTGCATGGGGTGTGCGATCGCTGCCAATAACTGCTGCTAGTTGGTCACAGCTCATACCTGGACAAGACACTGCTAAGACATATAAGGACCAAGCAACTACCTGTGGTCCTCGACTGTAATAGATGACTGGACGTTTAGATAAAACAGACAGGGTTCAGCTCTGGAGAACGCCATTTTGCGGCATCGAATGCTACGAAGCGCAGCTACATCACCATCGGTTTGATAGACATTTTCACGACGCCTACACGATCGGAATGAATCGCGGCGGAGTAGGACAGTGCATTCATCGCAGCCGAACACACCACCACCATCCGGGTAGCTTTAACTGTATAAATCCAGCCGAAGTACATACGGGCGAAGTCGCAGCAGAGAGTGACTGTTGGTTTTTCCAAAATATCTACATCACACCGTCAGCGCTGAAACAGCTTATAAACCAGCTAGAGTGGCCAAATCAAAGCGATTTACCCTGTTTTCACAAGATAGTGGTGGATGATCCACCTCTTCAGAGTGCTTTTCAGCAGGCGTTTGGTTCTTTAACAGAGTCCGCTTCTCAGCGACTAAAACAACAATCCTATTTACTGCACTTCTTTGCACAGCTTCTGTCTAAACATCTGTGTCCGCTCTCAGTTCGCCGCTCTTTGAAGTCTGAACACAAAGCCGTTCGACAAGTCAAAGCCTATCTAGAAGCGCATTGTGCAGAACCGACTTCAACTGATGAGCTTAGCTCACTTGTGAATCTTAATGCCTACTATCTTATTCGGTGTTTTCATCAGCAGGTTGGGTTACCTCCTCACAGCTACAAAAAGCAATGCCAGCTTTTACGAGCGAAACAGGCACTGTTAGGGAAAGAGGCGATCGCAGACATCGCTGTCCGCTGCGGATTCTACGATCAAAGTCATCTTAACCGCGTCTTCAAACAGTCGTATGGTATGACCCCTGGGCAGTATCGAAAGGCGATCAGTTAAAGAAATAGCGTCCGCAAGTAAGCCAACAAAGTCATTTTTGTCCAAGCAAACCTCCGACTACACGCTGTAGGCTAGCGCTGTTCTATAAAGGCGCTCAGCTTATGACAATTGCTAAAGACTTTTCTCTATCAGCGTTTATTGCTGGCTTTGTGTCGGTGCTCGTTGGTTTCACTAGTGCTGGCGTCATTGTGTTCCAAGCGGCACAGGCATTCGGCGCATCTTCTGAGGAGATCGGGTCGTGGATATGGGCGCTAGGGATAGGAATGGGACTCACCAGTATCTTGCTTTCATGGCGATACAAGGTGCCAGTGCTAACGGCGTGGTCTACGCCAGGGGCGGCGCTGTTAATTCCAGTTGCATCCGGTGTCTCTATGGCTGAAGGAATAGGGGCCTTTTTAGTCTGTGCTGCGCTGATAACCCTTTGTGGTTTCACAGGCTGGTTCGAGCGGGCAATCAATCTGATTCCGCTACCGCTAGCCGCTGCGATGTTGGCAGGCATTCTGCTGCGTTTTGGACTGAACATCTTTATCGCGATGCAAACTCAGTTCGTAATGACGTTTGCCATGTTTTGCGTTTATTTGCTTGTTCGGCAGGTTGCCTCTCGCTACACCATTTTGGCTGCGCTTGTTATCGGCGTGCTGATCGCAGGAAGTCAAGGGTTATTGCAGCTAGAAGTCGTTCAATGGCAGTTGGCACAGCCTGTGTTTACGATTCCTCGGTTCTCGGTTACAGCAATTGTAGGGATTGCCCTACCGCTGTTTGTGGTGACAATGGCTTCTCAGAACGTACCTGGAGTAGCCACTATTCGAGCTTTTGGCTACAGCACGCCAATTTCCCCGCTGATTGGCTGGACGGGCGCAGCGACGTTAATACTTGCTCCTTTTGGTGCGTTTGCGATTAACATAGCTGCGATTACGGCTGCAATTACAATGGGTCAAGAAGCCAACGAGGACGCTGACAAACGATATATCGCGGCTATAGCGGCAGGCATTTTCTACATCATTGTGGGTTTTTTGGGAGCGACGGTAGTAGGTCTATTTTCTGCACTTCCAGAAGCGCTTGTGCTGACGATTGCGGGACTTGCTTTGCTAGACACGATTGGGAAGAGCTTAGCGATCGCATTGTCTGAAGAGAAAGTGCGTGAAGCGGCGCTAGTCACGTTTCTGGTGACCGCCTCTGGTATGACGTTGTTGACTATAGGCTCAGCATTCTGGGGAATCGTAGCGGGTGCTCTAGTGGTAGGTAGTCGCCGACTTATGGGCGCAAACCAAATCGTCTGAACAATAGTTTGTATCGAGGGGTGCGCGTGTCGCTATTGACAAGGTGACTATGCACGGGGTGTGTGATCGCTGCCAATAGACCGCTGTTGATGGTGCTAACATGAAAGCACATGCAAATTTCATGTTAGATATTCATGAGCGTAGATATTAGAGATATCCATTCGCTATCCGATTTTCAGCGCAATACGAAGCAGTATGTAAACGAACTGAAGGACAGTCACCGCCCTGTAGTTTTAACTATCAACGGCGAGGCAGCTCTGGTTGTTCAAGACGCTGCTGCCTATCAAGCATTGTTGGACGAACTAGAAATTGCTCGGTCTGTCAATGTTATGAAGCAGCGAACGAAGCAGTTTGTGGAAGATGGAATAGAGTTCAATGCCAAAGAAGCTCTAGAGCAGCTGGGTAAGGAACTTGGTATACGAAGTTAAGATTCTACCCGGTGCACTTCAAGACATTGAAGCGATATTCAGATGGTTATCTATCGATTCTCCGAAGACAGCTAGTGACTGGTACAAAGGGCTTCTAGAAGCTTTACCAAAGTTGGAGAGGATGCCAGCAAGATTTCCGCGCGCACCAGAGGGTGAGGTGCTGGGCGCAGAAATTCGGCACCTCGTGTACAAGCGGAACTACCGGATACTATTTCTTGTCGAAGAGAAAATCGTGCGAATTTATCATGTTCGCCACTCTGCTAGACCGTGGATGACAAAAGAGGAATTTGTTACTGACGGCTGAGTTTATTCACTCTGTCATTAGGTTTTGCATTTTGGCCAGCAGGTCGTAGAAAGGTTGCCAATTATCTTCTTCGGTGATGGGTTCCCATACCGCTTCTATCTTTGGCCTGTGTAGGACTACCCTTGGGTTTGTAGCCTGTAGACACTGCTGCACGTCGCTCACGCTATCTGCGCTGAGCTGACTAAGTGCATGCTGATAGAGAGTGCGCCACTGGCCTAGCAGTTCGGCGGCTGTGGGATCAGAGGCTTCTAAAGTAGCTTGGAGAATGCGGTTGGGCTCAGTTTGCCAGTTAGCATCAAACTGCTGAGTGAGCGTGGAGAAGAAGTCGTGGTAGCCAACGCGAGTGGTTTCTAGCAGGTCGAGCGTCTTGGCGATTAGTTTTTGTCGTTCGGTGGAGTCTAATTTGACTGCGAGCGATGAGGAGATGCCGAGTTTCTTTAGGAGGCGATCGCAATAAACCTCAGCATATTTCGGCTGATACTTCTCTAGTCCCACCTTCAAGCCATCCGCATCGACAACGCCATCTAGAGCGCCTGCTAGCTTCTCCAAATTCCAGTAGCACGCCCCTGGCTGATTGCCGTAGCAGTAGAGCCCTGAATAGTCGAAGTAGGCAGCGGTGAATCTAGGATCGTATTCGTCCATAAAGGCAAACGGCCCATAATCGAAGCTTTCGCCCGTAATCGACATATTGTCCGTATTTAGAACGGCGTGACAGAATCCAGCCGTCATCCACTGAGCAACCAGCGTGGCCAGTCGCTCAGCGAGCTCTGCAAACCACAGGGCGTAGCGCTCTTGCTCTGCTGCAATCGTAAGCAGGTGAGGATAATAGACTTCGATCACGTGGTCTAATAGCCGTTTTGCCAGATCCGGTCGTTTGATATAGTTCAGTCGCTCAAAAGTGCCAAAGCGGATATGCGAATGGCTAAAGCGCACCATCACTGACGAGCGAGTAGGAGACGGTTCATCGCCTCGCTGAAGCGCTTCACCTGTTTCAATCAGACTGAGCGTGCGCGACGTGTTAACACCCAGGGCATGCAGCGCTTCGGAAGCTAGAATTTCGCGGATGCCACCTTTGAGCGTTAGGCGTCCATCACCGCCACGAGAATAGGGCGTTGGCCCAGATCCCTTGGTGCCAAAGTCGTAGAGTCTGCCATCTATGCCGCGAACCTGTCCGTGCAGAAAGCCGCGTCCGTCGCCGAGGAAGGGATTGTAGCTGCGAAACTGATAGCCGTGGTAGCGCAGCGCGAGAAAAGGACTGTAGTGATCGGTTTGTTTGGGTTTGAACTGGCCGAAGGCTTCGATGAAATCGCGATCGCTCACCTGCTCAGCTGACAGTCCTATCCTCGGCAGCAGCGCGTCATTACGAAAGCGCAGAATATGCTTTGGAAAAGCAGCAGGCGTGACTTCGTCGTAGTAGTCTTCACCCAGGCTGGCGAGGGCTTGCTCGTAAGGCAGAGTAAGTAAGGGGTTTGAAGACACTAATCGACTGCGGTGATTCGCTTTAGGTTTAGCACGTCTGATAGCTTGCGGATATGGGCAAAGGTTTGATTGAGGTGGGCGTGGTCGCGGATGTCGATACCTAGCTCGATCTCAGCAATCTGGTCGGGATAGGTTTTGACGCCTGCTTTGTGAACGTTGATCTTTAGATCAGAAAGGCGAGTAAGAATATCTTTGAGAACGCCGACGCGGTCGATGACTTCGATGCGGAGCTGGACGGGATAGGTATTGGGCTGACCAGCGGTACTCTCGGCGCTGTTCCAGCGCAGGGGGATCAGACGCTCGCCGGGAATGCCTTGGACGTTGGGACAGTCTTGTCTGTGGACAGCGATGCCTCTACCACCAGTGGAAACAACGCCCAAAATTGACTCCCCAGGAATCGGGTGACAGCAGCCTGCGATGTAGTGCAGCAAGCCTTCTAGTCCGGCGATCGGAGCGTGGTCTAAGGCCGTGCGGCGATTGGGCGGGGCTTTGACAGCAGGAATTTCATTCTCTAGTGAAGCGGGCTCTTCGGGCGCGGTTGGCTGAGCTTCTCTGATTGCTTCTTGAAGTCGGTTGACGACTGCATTTAGGGTGACTTCGCCATAGCCTAAACCCGCTAACAGATCATTGACTGAGGCGTAGTTGCAGCGTTCAGCCACGGCCTGAGCCGGAGCGGTTTTGAGCATGGCGTCTAGGCCGCTTTTGCCCATGACTTTTTCGAGCATTTCGTGGCCGCGATCGCGATTCTCATCCCAGTGAAACTTCTTGTACCACTGACGAATCCGGTTCCTCGCGCCAGTACTGACTACAAAGTTCAGCCAGTCCAGGCTAGGGTGACTATTTTTCTGCGTGATAATTTCGACGATATCGCCATTTTGCAGTTCAGTATTGAGTGGCACAATCCGACCGCTAACCTTAGCCCCAGCGCAGTGATTGCCAACCTCGGTATGGATGCGATAGGCAAAATCGACTGGCGTAGCCCCTCGGCTAAGCGGTACGACATCGCCGTTTGGAGTGAAGGCGTAAACCTCTTCGTCGAATAGATTGTTTTTTACGTCCGAAAGATATTCTTGCGCATCTTTGAATTCGTTTTGCCAGTCGAGTAGCTGACGTAGCCAGGTAAACTTTTCTTCGTCTTGGCCAATGGCGGTGTGGCTGTTGCCAGACTCTTTATATTTCCAGTGAGCAGCAATTCCGTATTCGGCAATATGATGCATCTCGACCGTACGAATCTGTACTTCGATTGGGCGTCCGTGAGGGCCAATGACAACCGTATGTAGCGACTGATAGCGGTTAGCCTTTGGCAAGCCGATGTAGTCTTTGAACCGGCCGGGGATCGGGCGGTAGAGATCGTGAGCGACGGCTAGAGCGCGGTAACACTCATCCTTGGTATTAACAATCAAACGAACAGCCGCGATGTCGTAAATTTCTTGAAACTCTTTACGCTGATTCTGCATCTTTTTGTAGATGCTGTAGAGATGCTTGGGCCGAGAGCTAACGTCTTTGCACCTAATGCCGAGCTGAGCAATTCCCTCTTTTAAAACATCGCTTACCTGCTGCAAGCGCTGTTCTCTGTCAGCGCGTTTATCGACGATTAGCTGACTCAGCTCTTTATATGCGTCTGGTTCTAAATATTTGAAGCAGAGATCTTCTAGTTCCCATTTGAATCGACCGATCCCCAGACGGTTAGCAAGCGGTGCGAATATCTCTAGCGTTTCACGAGCAATCCTAATCTGCTTGTCTGGGCGCAGATGCTGGAGTGTGCGCATGTTGTGCAGACGATCGGCCAGCTTGACCACAATGACACGGATATCTTTGGCCATTGCCAAAAACATCCGACGGAAGTTTTCAGCCTGCTGCTCGGTTTTACTGCCGAATTCAAACTTAGAAAGCTTGGTGACACCTTCGACCAGATGTCGGACTTCTGCGCCGAAGATAGCCTCAATTTCATCAGCGGTAACGTCGGTATCTTCAACCACATCGTGTAAAAAGCCGGCCGCAATCATAGCGCTGTCTCCACCCAGGCTACGAAGTAAGCCAGCCACTGCGACCGGGTGGGCGATGTAGGGATCGCCAGAGGCGCGCATTTGTCCTTTGTGAAGCTGATAGGCGAATTCAAAAGCGCGGCAGACAAGCTGATCGCCACTGGTCGGTGTAGGTGATTCCGCAGGGCTATTTTCAGCGATCGCATCAAGCTCAGAAACTGATGAGTCTTCGCTCTTTGAACCGTGTTCTAGCAGACAAGATGACAACCAAGCTGGCAGTGAGCAATCTTGTGGGAGATCGGTGGTTGCGGTTGCAATCATGGCGGCACGCGCTCGTTTTAAGTGAGGGTTTGCAAAAGGTAAGTAAACTACTGCTCTGTATAGATAGCTGTGGCGTAGATAGTTAAGTTAATTGAAGTAGAATTCGCTACGGAAAAATAAAAATCACAATATTGCGGCTAGGGATTTCCGTAGAAAGCGAGGCCGCTAGTTTATCTGTGATTTTGATGCGAAGCTCTTGGTTCGACTGTTCGCTTAGAGTGAACGGTTACAGGTTAAAAAATGCGGGCCGCAGCAGAATACAGCACTGTATAAGTTTGCGTTTCCTGATTTTATTCCTTATGGAGAGGTCACGCACAGATTTTGTGTAGCCTCGAATACAAGAGCTAAGGTAATCAATCATAAACAAAACTGTCCCAGTTAATCTGATAGATTTAAGCGAAAATACGGTTTTGGGCGGTTTTGGTAGATTGCTTATGCAGTTTTATGGTGAGCGACTATGGCAGAGCTTAGAGATCAAGCAGAAGGAGATCAAGCAGAAGGTCAGCCACTGGGAGATCGGCTAGATGAGTGGGTGCGATCGCTCCATACCTTTCAACAGCTAATCGCCGACGAATCCGGGAATATGACGATGCTTTTTCAGCAAACTCACGCTATGCAGCCTCGGTTTCAGGAGATTATCAGGGCAGTCGAATCAGCTGCTCTCCCCCCGGCAGTAGAACAAAAGCTAAGACCCTATCAGACCGAAGCGCATCGACGGCTGCGATTGCTCAGCATAGAAGGGATGAAGCTAAAGACGGCTAGAGCGCCGGAAACTGTAGCGCAAGTGCGATCGCAGCTAAAGACCCACCTTGATCAGCTAGAGCAATTTGCGATCGCGATGGCCAAAGAAATTCGACTCTAACCAGATAGCTAGTCAGATCGCTAGTTGCATCTTCAGCAGGCGCATGCGCTGATTTGATAGGTAATCACCTATAGTGATAGTCGCCCTTTTGAAGCTAAAATTTTGAAGCCGTAAAACTGTATGCGCTGCCCTAAAGAAACGGAAATCGAGCTATCGACAGGCGTATTGACAGAAGGACTAGAGGTGAAGTGCTGTTCGAGCTGCGAGGGCAACTGGCTGCCGAAGTTCAACTATCAGCGCTGGCAGGCAGACAATGCCGGACTAGAGGCCATTCCCGCTGAGGTGCTGCCGCTGAGGCTAGAGAGCGAGTTCAAGAGCGCACCGTTGGACGGGCAAGCGGGTCTGTGCCCAGAGTGCGGAGCCTATCTAAAACGGGCAAGAGTGAATCTAAAGCAGTCGTCATTTTACGTAGAGCGCTGTCCGATCTGTGACGGAATATGGTGCGACAAAGGGGAGTGGGAAGTGTTTAAAGCGCTGGGATTGCATATTCAAATTCCGGTGGTATTTAATCCAGAATGGCAGTCGCGAGTGCGCGCGATGGAGCAGGTCGAGCGCCAGCGCCTAGCCGTCGTCGAAAAAGTAGGGCCAGAGATAGCTAACCAGGTGTTCGAGCTGAGCGAACAGCTACAAGGACATCCGCACGGAGATTTTGCAGTTGCCTATTTAATGAGACAGTTTAATCGGTAGTCGTCAGCCTGAGCACATGACTAATTTCCCTTCTTCGGATCGCGCCATGCCAGACAATACGATGCAGAGCGCACCGCCTCTACTAGAGGTGAAAGATTTTAAGGTGTCTTATCCTGGCCCTTTGAACTGGGCAGTAGACGGCGTGTCGCTAGCCTTGCAGCCGGGGGAGAAGCTAGGGCTAGTCGGAGAGTCGGGCTGCGGGAAGAGCACGCTAGGACGAGCGGCAATGCGGCTATTGCCAAATGGCTCTCAAGTGGAAGGCAAAGCGCTCTTCGAAGGGCGATCGGTGATTGACTTTTCGCCTGCCCAGCTGCGGAAGTTTCGCGGGGAGGCGGTATCGCTGGTGTTTCAAGACCCGATGACCCGACTAGATCCGCTGATGACCATTGGCGAGCACTGTCAGGAAACACTGCTAGCGCATCAGCCTGAGCTGAACAAAAAGCAGGCCAAAGAAATTGCGATCGCCACTCTAGAATCAGTCAACATTCCATCAGAGCGGTGGAGCCAGTATCCGCACGAGTTTAGCGGTGGCATGCGGCAGCGAGTGGCGATCGCCCTGGCCCTAATCCTCAATCCCAAGCTAATCGTCGCTGACGAGCCGACAACAAGCCTAGACGTGACGGTATCAGCGCAAATTTTGGATATGCTCACTCAGCTTTGCGCCGCGCGCAACATGGGGCTGATTTTGATCTCTCACGATCTGGCACTGGTGGGAGAGTATTGCGATCGCATTGCAGTGATGTACCAGGGCAAGCTAGTAGAAAGCGGCCCAAAGTCAGACGTGTTCTACAATCCGCAGGCTCCCTATACCCAAATGCTGTTAGCCGCTGCTCATCAGCTTCAGTCGGCAGGTGCGCAGAACTCAGCTGCAATTCCTGAGCAGGCTAAACCGATTCTGAGTCTGAAAAAGCTGACAAAGCACTACACGCTAGAGCAAGGACTAATCGGTAAGCTGCTGCGACGTGAGCCGCCTGAACCGATTCGAGCAGTAGACTGCATTTCGTTAGATCTATATCCAGGAGAGATTCTGGGTTTAGTCGGGGAATCGGGCTGTGGAAAGAGCACCCTGTCGAGAACGCTACTCAGGATCGTAGAGCCTACTGCTGGAGAGATTACTTTTCAAGGAGAAGACTTTACTCAGCTTTCGCGTTCAGCTTTGCAATCGAAACGGCGAGACATTCAGATGATCTTCCAAGATCCGCATGCCTGTCTAAATCCGATGATGACGATTGGACGCGGCATTGCCGATCCCTTGTTGATTCACGGTTTGGCCACTGCTGCTGAGGCGAAGCAAAAAGTGAGTGAGATGATGACCCGCGTAGGTTTAACACCTGTAGAAGACTATTACGATCGCTATCCAGGCGATATTTCGGGGGGGCAGCAGCAAAGAGTTGCGATCGCCCGCGCTCTGATTACTCGGCCAAAGCTAGTAGTGTGCGATGAGCCAGTCAGTATGTTGGATGCTAGCGTCCAGGCACAGGTGCTAGAGCTGATGCTGGACCTCAAGGATGAGCTAGAGCTAACGTATTTGTTTATTACACACGATCTGTGGGTGGCGAAATACCTGTGCGATCGCATTGCCGTGATGAACAGCGGTAAAATCGTAGAGATTGGCCCTACAGAACAAATCTTCAGAGCCCCGGCACATTCGTATACAAAGACATTGCTAAAAGCTGCGCCCTCATTAGCAAAAGAGTAGTTGGCGAAAGTACAAGTCTAAGGAAAAGCGACGATCAACATGAGAATTCTAAATCCTGGTGAGTCGTATACTTTCAGTAAGTTTTTCACGCTGAATGCAGAAGTCGATGATATTGTTGCAGACTTTGGTTATTCGCTGACTCGTAAGCGATTAGAGCTACCTGTCTATGATGGTGAGTTAGGTAGGTTGCAGGAATTGAGCGATCGCATCAACGAAATTCTCCCTTTTGTGAATCTCACAACTGAAATTGCTCGTAGAGAAATCTTGATTTCTCGCGTGGTCACAGAAGTTGTTCATTACACCCAGGCACAGCTAAGGATTGAATATCCGCTCAAGGTTTCTGAACAGCTACAAGGTTCGTTAGATTATCTACTGAGAACGGACAATCAGATGATTATTGTCGAAGCGAAGAAAGAAGATCTCACTAACGGATTCAAGCAGCTCTCAGCAGAAATGATTGCCCTCGATCAGTGGATGGAATCTGAACAGACGCAGTTAATAGGTGCGCTTACCACAGGCGTACTATGGCAGTTTAGTCTACTAGATAGAAAGGACAAACGTATCTATCAAGGATTAGAGAACTACCGAGTTCCTGAGGATCTAGATGTTCTGATGCGCATTCTCGTTCAATCTTTGTCGAAGTAACTTTCTAGCTTTTCTTTGCTTCTTTTACATAAATACATTTTTGGTGTCGGCCTACTTCAAACAAATCTATCGCTTCGATCAGTCCGCTTAGCTTTGCATAGCCGTAGTGACGAGAATCGCAAGAACCATGCTTTCTCATATAGTCACCGATTGCAGATAGCTTTGCGCCTTTATCGCATTCTTTTTTAGTCTTGACTGCGCTTCTCAATATATTTACTAGTTTCGTGTCCTGCCTCAGCTCTTTTCTAGTTTTTCTTTCGGCTGTTTGAGATTTTAAAGTCTTTCCCCTTTCTGTTTGTTCAACAGATTTCAAATATGAGAAAGTAGAACAAGCGTAGACAAAAGGTGAAGGCGTTTTCTTTTCGCCGAAGCCATAAACCTTTAGTCCGTCAGTCAAAGCTCTCATGACCAAAGGAGTAAAATCGCAGTCGCTAGAGACAATGGCAAAGGCATCTAGCTTCTGCGTATGAAGCAGATCCATCGCATCGATGATCAAAGCCGCGTCTGTGGCATTTTTCCCGGTTGTGTAGTCAAACTGCTGCACAGGATGAATAGCATACTTGTGCAAACAAGCTTTCCAAGACTTTAGATCGGGCTTTGTCCAGTTACCGTAGGCTCTACGAATATTTGCGCTACCGTGCTTAGCAAGCTCGGAGAATATAGAGTCAATGCTGAGCGCGGGTGCATTGTCTGCGTCAATGAGCAAGGCAATGTTGGGCTTTGATGACGGCATGAATCATTCAACTGTACATGGCTATAGGATTCCCACAGAAACGCTTACAAGGTCAGACAGCAGCGGTTGGATAGCAGTCTTTGGATAGAGGTACGAAAATATCGCGTTCTGTTATTTTCTAGGGCAGGTCGCTTCTTTGAATTATCTCATGGGCGATCGCGTCCCTATGACCTAGTACCCCTATGACAACCCCCATCGAATTCAAGCTCTGGGCTCCCTACAATTCAAAGGCATCCCTAGTTGGTGATTTCCTCGAAGAGTCAGCAATAGAGATGGAAAAGGGCAAGGATGGCTATTTTCGTACTAAGGTTGAGCTAGACGATGGTCAGTACTCATACAAATTTCGGGTAAAGTCGCAAAGTCCTTTCTTGGATACGGACGAATGGACCTATGTAATTGACCCCTATGCAACCGAAGTTGATGAAGAAAGCCAGCAGGCGGTGGTTCAAATCAAGGACGGCGAGAGAATTATTGATGATTATGTCTGGCAGCATACCGATGTAGAGCTTCCTAGCCCTGACGAACTTATTATCTATGAGATGCTGGTCCAAGACTTTACTGAAAAAGCGGGAGAAGGATCGTTTCAGACTGTTCTAGATCGACTTGACTATCTTCAAGATCTAGGCGTAAACGCGATCGAGCTGATGCCGATTCAATCCTGCCCAATGGAGATCGGCTGGGGCTATAACCTACGTCATTACTTTGCCCTGCGCTCTAAGTATGGTAAGCCTTCTGAGCTTAAGCGGCTAGTCGATGAATGTCATGCTCGCGGCATCCTCCTAATGCTAGATGTCGTGCTCAACCACTCAGAAGCCGAAGCACCGCTAACCAAAATTGACTACAACTACTGGTATTTGCAAGACCCTAAAGATCCTGATCAGAGCTGGGGTCCAGAATTTGACTATGGTCACTATGATGAAAACTACGAGCGGTTTCCAGCCCGCGACTTCATGCGAGAGATGGTTAACTTCTGGATCACAGAATATCGCTTTGACGGACTGCGGTTTGATGCAGTCAAACAATTAGACAATCCAGAAGTCTTGAAAATGATTGTGGATGAAGCTGGCTTGGCCGCTCAGCCAAAGTCGCTGTTTACTGCCGCTGAGCACATCCCAGAAAAGCCCGAAATCTGTGGATTAGAAGGTCCGGTAGATAGTAGCTGGCGAGTCAGCTTCCACTACAACTTTCTCGATATCGTTAAAGGAGAAGGCTCTGCAATTGACAAAGTAAAAGAGCTAATCGATCCAACTCAGATGGGCTTTGAGGGGACTTCGACTGTAATCAACTATCTAACCAGTCATGACCAAAATCGGGTGATGGCTAATTTAGCAGATATGGAGATTTTTGACGAGGCAGCTTTCAAGCGAGCTAAGTTTGGGGCGGCTTTGGTCTTTACTGCGATGGGCGTACCCATGATCTGGATGGGAGAAGAGTTCGGAGAGTACAAGCCCAAGACACTCGATCCGGCTCCGCTGGACTGGTCGCTTTTAGACAATGACGACAACCTTGGATTGTTCAAATACTACAAAGGTCTGATTGCACTGAGAAAGGAAAATGCGGCACTGCGCTCTGATAATATCTCTATTTTTCATGAAAATGCTGATGTGCAGGTTGTGGGCTATATGCGCTGGCATGAGATGGGCGCGAGAGTTGCCGTTATTGTCAACTGTTCTGATAATTTCCTGGCAGGCTATGAGATCGCTGATATGTCAGAAGATGGCACCTGGCATGAATGGACCAAGAACTTTGATGTGCCAGTTGAAGGCGGCAAGCTGATGATTGATTTGCCAGAGTATGAGGCGCAGGTTTTGGTATGGTCACCGGAGTAAGAGAGCTATGCAATTCATAAAAGAGATTCTTCAAAAGAACAAGGATACGCTACGCGGCATACTGGCAGTATGTATGCTGGTGGCGGGTGTGCTGCACTTTGCAACTCCTGAGCCGTTTATCAAGATTGTTCCAGGCTTTTTGCCCTATCCGGCGGCGCTAGTGTATATCAGCGGTGTTTTTGAGATTTTGTTTGGGATTGGGCTGATCGTTCCGGCGACGCGATCGCTTTCTGGCCTTGGCCTAGTGGCTCTATTCATCGCAGTTTATCCCGCTAATTTGAATATGGCCTTCAACCATATCAAGATCGAGAATATTCCTGATAGCTGGTGGCTACACGGCTTTCGCTTGCCGTTTCAGTTTGTGCTGATCGCCTGGGCCGCCTGGTACACAGACTTTTTTAATAGAGAGAGTCCCGAATCTTCGAGCTCGAGCTAGAGCGCTTTCTAATTCCAGTACAGACACTTTTCATGCAGAAACTTTCTGTTCTAACGCTGACGCGCGATCGCACCCCTCATCTAAAGAATCTACTAAAAGGACTTTCCCGCTCTAGTCAACTGCCTAGTGAATGCGTTGTTGTTCATATGAACGAACTAGCTCAGCCGATTGGCGATTGGCCCTTTAGCTGCCGCCACTACCGCTACGATAGCAACGAGACTCTGTTGCCGCTTGCTCAAGCTCGAAACTTTGCCGCTAGCAAAGCCGTCGGGGAGTGGCTGCTGTTTTTGGACGTAGACTGCATTCCAGGGGAAGCGCTAGTAACAGCCTATCAAGCAGCCTGTGAGCAGATGCCAGAGGCAATCACCATGAGCGCTGTTCGCTATCTGCGCCGATCAATCGACATCGATTGGCAAACAGCAACAGTAGAGTCTTTCTTGCAATCTGAGAGCGAGCCTAATTCCAAACGCGATATCTCTACCCTCAAGAAGCTGTCAGTAGAAACTAACTACGGTCTATTTTGGTCTCTCTCTTTTGCTCTACATCGCTCTGTCTTCAGCCAACTCGGTGGTTTTAGCGACTGCTATTCCGGCTATGGCGCAGAAGATACCGATTTTGCCTGGAAAGCTAGAGCGCAAAATGTTCCCTTGGTTTGGGTACCAGATGCAGTTGCCTATCATCAGTTCCACCACAGCACCGTCCCGCCCTGGCACAATTTCGACAGCATCGTACACAATGCAAAAGTCTTCTATCGGCGCTGGCACGAATGGCCGATGAGCGCGTGGCTACAGGCGTTTGCAGATGAGGGCTATATCAAATGGTCGCCAGCGGGCGATGGGCTAGAGGTGGTGCGATCGCCCTCGGCTTAGTCCCTAGGTTATCCCCTGATTTAGGCTGAGTTCTAGAGTGAAGCTGAGGCGTTTCTAACCGACGACATTTCCTAGTGATATCAGTAATGTGCTGCGCCGCTCGCTTCGGCGCATCTACATCTTGTAGCGACTGCCAGCGGGTAGGAGAAAGCGACATTGCCCGCTGCCACAAATCAGGCCAAGCATCGGGCCGGGGCCAGCGCCGAGAAACAACGCTCAACTTCATTGCCTCTAACACGGCTGCTTTGCAGTGCTGCTCATCAAAATATCGCTCTGCTGGAATGCAGATAGAAGGTACGCCCGCTGCACCTATCTCCATAGTGGAATTGTGCCCAGCATTCGCAATTACCAGATCGGCATGACACAAATAGGGCCAGACATCTTTGACCATACCGGGCGAATGGATGAATGGACTGTTGATAGTATGCGCTCCTAGAAAATGCCACTGCCATTGCGGCGTTGACTCAGCCGCAGTAGCGACATCTTGCGGGGTGATTTGGGTGCCGCCGAAGCCAGTCATGACTAAGACGTTCGGCTTTTGGGTAGAGTAGCCAGACGGTGCTACCAGAGCCTTCTTTCTACCTGAGAATCGGCTAAATCCACCGCTGTAAACCGTTTTTTCTTTGACCCACTGCGGGCAGTCTGATTGTTCTAGTTCCGCAGAGAAGGGTGCTAGTAAAGAACAGGCCCACTCATAGGCGAGCGTGTGCCCTTTATCCCAGCGGTTGCCGTGCTGGCGGCTGTATATGACTGGAATGCCACACATCCTAGCGAGGATAGACGCCTCTAACCCCACGTCAGAGACCACCAGATCTGGCTGCCACCGGCTCAAAAACGCAACCATTGCGGCTGTAAAAGGTGTATTGTCGCCGTGATTGACTAGAAAATCGTGGTATTCGTGAGAAGTTTGCTGATCAACAAATGGATTGTTTGATTTGGGTCCGTAGCCAGGGACGCTGACGCACTCAACCGGACGACCAATGTCGGCAATCTCGGGCGGACCGTCCATGCCCACCGCAGCTAGCTCAAACTCGGCAGGAAGATGGCGTGCGATCGCCTCAAACCGTCGACAGTGACCAGCCCCCTGTAGATTCAGATAAAAAGCGACTTTCATTCGATTATCCTCATCTTTTAGCTTGCTATTCCAACTAAAGACTGCATCTGCGCAGCCATATCACGATGCTTTAGGCGATCGAGCCGACGTTGATTTAGCACCAGTTGAAGATACCGCCGCTCATACTGCTCTATCATCAAATCGATATGGCAAAAAGACTCCGCTCTCTGCCGACAGCTTCGGCTAGATAGCTTCGCTGCCGCTGATATTGCCTTAGCTAGCGCTCCAACTGTTCTTTCTTCCACAATCACTCCACAGCTAGGCGTCAAGATCTCTTCGGCTGCGCCGCTGCGAAAAGTCGCTATCGGTGTGCCGGAAGCTAGCGCCTCTGCATAGACAAACCCATAGGGCTCTTCCCACATTGGTGTATTCACAAACACGTCCGCTTTCAGCAAAGCTTGTTTGATCTGAGCGTGGTCTAAGTGTCCTAAATAGTTCACTGATCGCTCCTTTAAAAGCGGCTCAATCTGATTCTGCCAGTACTGCCGATCACCGATGGGGCCTGCTATCTCAATTTTGTATCCAGCTTTTAGCGCAGACTGTATGGCCATGTGCGGAGCTTTTTCAGAGACGAATCGACCATACCAAAGCGCAGTTTTAGCCTCTGCTTTCACAGGTCGCTGAGACTGTTGGAACGAGCTTTGCAGTGAGCCTGGAGAAGGCACTAACGACGACTGCGGCCAGCTTTCAACATCAATCCCGTTGTAGACCGCATCTGATTCAATTAGCGGACTCCATTCTCTAGCCAGGCTCTTAGAAACAGAGACCGCTAGCAGTCTGCCTAGCGTATTTCTAGCCGCTGCATACTGAACCGCAGCCGCTAGCTCCTTGTAAACGGGCGTGTGTAAAACTGTGAGCATTGGCACCGGTAGATCGGCGGCGCTTAGCAGCAGCAGCGGATGCAGTGCGTTGTTGTGAACGACATCAAACTGCTGCTGACAGATCTGTCGGATTACGCTGGCATAGGCCGACATATTACAAGCCTGACGGCCTAGTAGCGTCTTTGCACTCGGATTGTTGACAAATGCTTTGGCAATGCAAGGGCTAAGTCCCAAGCTAGAATCGGAGTCTCCGCTAGCAAACAGCGTGACTTCGTGCCCCCTTTCTATTAGCTTTTTGGCGAGCCACCAGGTATGAGCTTCCATCCCCCCCGCAAAAGGTTCAGCGATAGGGTGATGTAGCAGTCCAACAATAGCAATTTTCATCAATGCGCTCAAACCAGTGAGAAAAAGAGATCGAAAGAAGAGTAAATATGTAGCTGTTTAAGGCGGTATTGAATAGCTTGAAAGAGCAAGGGGTGGCCGCAGGCCGGGGTGGATCGGCATCTCGCGTAAGTAACCGATTCACTCTAAACACGTGCAAAGGGTGACCTTTGAATGATTAACTGACAAATGATGGTCTGAGCGGAATATAAAACATTTATTAATGAAGTTCTATCCGTCCGAAGGAGAGAGTTCTGTCTATCCGTAGACAGAACTCTCGGAAGGTGTATCTTTGGATACTTCTCTACGAAGCGTACGCCTTCAAAAATATACCCCCAGCGCTGGTACAGCTACGAACTTACCGAATAGCCTTACCTCTCCAGCGAAGGCTGTTCTGGTTGAGCTGAACAGCAGTTTTTGGATCGGTTAGCATTGTCTGGGCGATCGCGATTCCCTTCTCTAGCTGACTCTCATCTAGCTGCTTGTAGGCAGGCTGTTTGCGCGATAGATAATCGTACCAGCATCCCTCGAACAGATTGTCCAGAACAATCCTGGCAAAGCAGTGGTTGAATCGCACTGGCATTGCCCCTTCTTTTGCCTTTTCGGGTAGCTGCTGGTTGATTAGAGACAAATACTGCTCTCTCAGTACTGAGATATCGCTCACTCTCTATTAATCCTCGAAACGAATTTGCTCACCGGTTTCGTCTGTTCGATAGGTGAACTGGATCAGGCCACCCGGTAGATTCGCTTCTACTTTCACTCTCCAACCAGGAACAAGTGCCTGTGTGCAAAGCTCATCTGCTTGTGGCAATCCTAGACAGCCATCTGACCAGGTTTCTCTTTCGGCAGATACAATTTCGAATACAGCAGATTCTGCTTCTGTATTAGCCGCCGTCAGGTCTATGACTGCTGTTTGTACTGATTCTGGTAGCTGCCGTAAGCCTGATCTAGAGCCAGTCGAGGCAAAAGAGTCTGCGATCGCCTGAGCCACGGTGTCAAATTCGTCGCTTAATGCCTGATCATACTCAATCTCTAATACTTTGAACAGATCATCTTCTAACAGCGTCTTGTGATAGAAAACTTTTCCACCGTCCGTTCCTGAAACAACAAAGAAATCATCGCTAATAGTTTGATAAGTGCTGCTGCGATCTGCCTGTGCTCGTTCGTATCGCTGCGCTAGAGTTTCTAAGCTGCTTTCAGCATAGACCCGGAGCTGAATGTTATTAGCCTCGCTAAGAAATGTCTGGCCCGACGGGTCAGTGGCCTCATCTTGAGGAGAGAGAACATTGCTGGGATAGAGCAAGGTGTAGTCGAAGCGCTGGTTGCGATAGCGCTCGTAGCGGATATCCGCAGGTAAACGGCTGCTGTTTCCTCTTAGTCTTTGCAGCAGATCGCGCGCGGCCTCGCGGCTCATACCCAGTCTGTTTTCACTATGCTGCCAGAACTGTTCCCACCAGTCTGCTGGCTCCTGATGCTCGCCTTCGTACTCGGTCGGACGACCCGTACGGCCATCGGTAACCAGGCTACCTACATAGTCGGCATCGGCATAGATACGCTGAATCTGCTCATCGATCTCGGCGATGTCTGCGGCGGAAACAACGCCGTTATCAGTAGCTTTGTAAAACTGAATGGTGGCACGAATCGGAAAGTCAGGATCGCGCTCGATTGGCAGGTTGTCAATCTCTGTGAAAGGGCCTTCGACTTCGCCGTGGCCGATCACAGCCGCTTCTACGTTGCTTGCCGCTCGCTGAACGCTAGATAAAGGCATCGGCGCAGACTCTGGCATCATGTCGCTTTGTACGCCAAAGTTGCCAAAGGGTTCCTTTTGCTTTAGGGGAACTTGAATCAGCATCACCATATTCAGCCCAGCCTCTTCAGATATTTCTACGGGAGGAAGTTCGAGTGGCTCAGATAGATCGATCTCAGCTTGCTCAGCGCGAAAGTCACTGATCCGTTTACCTGTTAGAGAAGCGCGATCGCCATCTTTGTTAAAGAACAATCGCTGTCCCCAAGTTCTCCCCGCATCAAAGCCATCTCTTTGGTTGTCGATGACGGTGACGCTAGTCCCTTCCCGAGTCGCTAGGATAGTGAGAACAGCCGGGTCGCCTGGATAGGACTGATAGTTAAACAGCACCGGGTTGAAAGTGGCCTCACCGGATTGAGGAACGGGTAAGAAAGCGGCTTGGGCACTGACTAGAATATGAGAATCGCGTTCAGCTAGCAGAGAGTTCCTGCGTCCAGTCCACGAGTCTGGTTCGCTCAGGTAGGCTCTGAGATCTTCTAGGACATCGGCGAGCAGAGTCGGTTCTACGGCTTCTCCTTTCTCGTTACCAGTCAGGACAGAGAGATTTTGTAATGGGATATCGGCGGTGCGATCGCTAAAATTAGGATGACGAATCACTGGCATCAAATGAAGCTGCGACTCCTCGGAGCGTGGGTCACGGTGTTCAACCTGGATGGTCATATCGCTAATGTTTGGTCCGACAGCCGAGTGGTCGTAGCGGCCAGTGTCTTCCCAAGTAACGTCTAGGATTTGCAGTTCTTTTTCGGCAGCGAGCCGCTGAGCTGCTGGATCGCGGAGCATCGCTTTGGTCCGCTCGATCACCTGGCCGTACTGCTCATAGTCAGTAACATCTGCGACTAGCGAAGCGGGTCTAGTCTCCGCAGTCTCATTGGTATCAGAACTATTAGCAGGCGGCACGATTCCCCAAGACTGGGCCAAGACGGTTCTGCCCAGCCCCGGAACAACAGAAAAGCTGCCTAGAACGATTGGCAGCACTAGAAGTTTGCTTAAGGCAGAATCCATAGAATTTTTCATCATAGACGACATCTGTAGAATTCTAGAGTAGGAAGGGTTTGCTCAGCTATCTAGACGGTTGCAGAAAGTGAAACGAAAGTCTACGTCACGTGGCTAAAAAGTTTGTACCTAAGAAAAGTTATCTATCTTACAAAGATTGTTGATAACGTCAGCATTGTGACTCTTTTTATTGATTCTTTACAACTGTTTATCTTGCCTCACGGAAAAGATCTCATAGCATGTTGGCGTAGACGTAAAGACTTAGACTCTAGAACTGAAGACCCCAGGACTGAATAAAAGCAGCAGTTCAGCGCTATCTGCCTCATCGACAGTGCTGGGCCGTTGTATGGCTCTCTCTCTTTGCCTTCTCGATCTTTCAAAAGTGAATAGGCTGATCAGCTGCGGAAACAAGTCTGATTGGTATGTAGCTCTATCTTGGTTCGGGTTACGGGTGCTGTAAATAAGGTAACTTTCTATGACTTTTGATTCTTCGCTTTTTCCTGAGCCAACATTCTTGACTAGCAAGGGAATCTCCACGCCAGACGAACAGATAAACACTGATTTGATATCTGATTCTGTTTCAGCTCGTCATCCGCTAGCGCTCAACTCTTTAGATCTAGAATCGGCTATCTTCGAAAGTGGTCTAGGCTCTAAGGCGTATGCATTTGAGGCAGAAACTGTTTATATCGCTGACGCGAATACAGATGCTGTCACAGGTTTGGCCTACGCTGATGCTGCTGTATCGATTCAGCAAAGATCAGATGGTTCGCGTGCGTCTGCTCATAATATGGGTGCGCTCAGAGGATCGCGTACGATTCGAGATTCTGTTGATGGGCGTGATCGCAGTGACTACTACAAATTCACTCTAGAAAGAAGAAGAGAATTTACCCTGACGCTGACGAATCTAGACGGTAACGCTAACGTGCAGCTACTCAACAGCAACGGCGACGTTATCAAGGCTTCTCAGAACACTGGTGCCAAGTCAGAGCGCATCAAGAGAACATTGGGTGCGGGCGACTACTTTGTTCAGGTATTCTCTGATAATAAGAATGTCAACACAGACTATCGGCTAACGCTATCAGAGGCGGCGGTAGGCTCATCTAAGCCAGACAAAGCAGGCAATAGTCGCGATATGGCGCGAGATTTTGGTGTGCTAAATCAGTCTCGCCGGATCAAAGATTTTGTCGGTAGGAATGATAGAAACGACGTCTACCGCTTTAGCCTGTCGAGAGAAAGTGAGTTTAGCCTGTTACTAAATGGTTTGACTGAGAATGCCGACGTGAGACTGCTGGACAGTCGCGGTAGGGCGATTGAGACCTCTACGACTAAAAAGGAAGACGCTGAAAGGATTGAACGCACGCTAGCAGCGGGAGATTATTTTATAGAAGTCCTTTCTTACAAGCAGTCTGACACTGCCTACAAGCTACAGCTATCTGCAACAGAAGCTCAAAGTGATTTAGACGGTAGCCTAAGTACGGCAAACGATATAGGCACGCTTGGCCGCAATAACAGACTCAATCTAATCCGCTCAGGCGATATTGGCAGCGCGAACTCAGACGACTACTATCGGTTTGATGTAAACGGCAGCTTGGACCTTGAGATTCGGCTAATGCTGTTGGAGACTAACGCCAATATCCAACTATTGAATAGTCGTGGACAGCTCATCCAAGCTTCTGCCAATGGCGGGAACGCATCAGAAACTATCTCTAAGCGTTTGGAAACGGGCCAGTATTACCTAAGAGTCTACTCAGATAGCCCTGAGAGCACCTATTACTTTTTGAGTCTAGCGGCAACTGTTATCCCTACGGACGGTGCAGGCAATACGCTTGGGAACGCGCTAAATATTGGGGACTTGAACGGCGATCGCACCTTCCAAGACTTCATTGGCACCGAAGATACCAACGACTATTATCGATTCAATCTGCAAAACAATAGCAATTTTACGCTGTCGCTATCAGATCTCAGCTCGGACGCTGAGGTTCAGCTACTTGACAACACTGGTCAGGTGATTGAAAGTTCGACTGGCGCAGGCAGCAGCACTGAAACCATCACGCGATCGCTCACCGCAGGCAGATACTACGTTCGCGTGTATCCCTATAGCGGCAGCACAGACTACACGCTCAACCTCTCAGCGACAGAAATCGATGTCGATCTAGCGGGTAACACCTTTGGCCGCGCTAGAGACATCGGTAATCTTAGCGGTAGCCGATCTTTTCAAGATGTTGTCGGAACGACCGATACTGATGACTACTACCGCTTTACGCTCGATCGCAGTAGCAGCTTTAGCTTGACGATGAATGGCCTGAGTACTGATGCCGATGTAGAGCTACTTAGAAGCGATGGATCTGTTCTAAGTAGCTCTCTAAACAGCAACTCAAGCGATGAGCTAATCACACAAACATTAGATGCTGGCACCTACTACGTGCGGATCTATCCATTTAGCGGCACCACGGATTACAATCTGACCCTTTCTGCTACAGCTATTCGCAGCAATGACGGAACGGGTAACACAGTTGGGACTGCCAAGAACATTGGCTTGCTAGATAGCACTCGTACTTTTCAAGAATCTATCGGCGGCACAGCAGATCCCAACGACTACTATCGCTTCCGCATCGAGCGAGAAAGTGGATTCGATCTATCGCTTACAGGGCTAAGTACCGATGTCGATGTAGAAGTACTAGATAGCAACGGTCAAAGTCTGGCTAATTCAACTGGACCATACACAAGCGATGAGGCAATTGATGGCACCCTCAGCCCAGGAACCTACTACGTACGCGTCTATCCCGATGATATCAACCAGCGCTCTAACTATCAGCTAACTCTTAGCGCGACTGAGCTAGCCGCAGGCTTCGATACTACCTATGGCTATGGTCTAGTAGATGCGTCTGCTAGCGTTGCTGCTGCGATTGGGCGTAGCAACCCACTTCCAGAAGCGGATGAACTAACTGGAATTAACTGGGGGCTAGATCTTGTGAATGCACAGGACGCTTGGGATCAGGGCTATTCAGGTGAAGGCGTAGTGATTGCGGTTATCGATACGGGGGTAGATTATCTGCACGATGATATCTTTGACAATCTTTGGACAAACACGGATGAGATCGCCGATAACGGTATTGACGATGATGGCAATGGCTATGTAGATGACATCGCCGGATGGGACTTTAGCGGTCGAGACAATGATCCTTATGATGAGCAAGGACATGGAACGCACGTCGCTGGAATTGCTGCTGGCGTTGGCTTCAACTATGGGGTGACAGGGGTCGCCTACGAATCTGAGATTATGGCCGTGCGAGTATTAGGTGCTGATGGCAGCGGTAGCAATGAAGATATTGCTAATGGCATTAGATACGCAGCTGATAACGGCGCAGATGTGATCAACCTTAGCCTTGGGGGGGACACATCTAGCAGCGTTCTTCGCTCAGCCATTCAATATGCGACTAGTCAGGGTTCTTTTGTCGTCGCGGCATCAGGAAACGAAAGTGCGAGTCGCCCAGCCTTTCCTGGTAGATATGCCACTGATTATGGCGTTGTAGTAGGCGCTGTCGATCGGTACAAAACGGCTGCTTATTTCTCTAATGATGCAGGCAATGACTCTAATATGCACTATGTAGTTGCACCTGGTTACTCCATATATTCTGCTGTGCCTGGTAACAGCTACGAGTATAAGAACGGCACGTCTATGGCAGCGCCCTATGTCGCTGGCATTGTTGCTCTAATGCTAGATGCCAATCCAAATCTTACCCATGCTCAAATTCGACAGATTCTGACAGACTCGGCCTCTAGACTGTCTTAGTCTCGGTTGTGCTATGTCCAATACGCGAATAAATAGTGATAGGGAGCAACAGGTCTTGCATAAACAATTCTACAGTCAGCGTCTAGTGGCCACTGTTTGTGTTATTGCTTTGTTGCTCTCCGCTACTGCCTGCGCATACTCAGACTCTTCGGTAACCTCTGCGGATAATCCTACTATGTCTTCTTCTGGCTCAGCGATCGCGCTACCTCCCCCAACCACCTTAAATCAAGAGACACTTTCAACTGAATCTCAGGGTGTTGTTGGTACTGTGCAAGTTTTGAGTGGCAATCATATGCCTGGACCTGACGCTATGCAAAGCGATCAAGCCACCGAACTGATAAGTACAAAAGTATGGATATTCGCGGGCAGCGTTCAAAGCAATCTCTCTCCTCGCTGGGCGCTTTCAGACGCGGAGCAGCATCCTAGCCTAGTCGGATGGACGATGAGCGATGATGAGGGAAAGTTTGCCGTCGGACTGCCGATAGGAGAATACACGCTGCTAGCGCAGTATGGGGACGATTTATATCTGAATAGTTTTCAAGGTGACGGTAGCTATAGCTTGGTTGAAGTTGTTAAAAATGAGGTGACTGAGCTAGAGTTGATCAACAGCGAGAACGCCGTTTTCTAGAAGTGAATTGTGCCGATTGTCTATAGCTTGGTGGAATGGTAGGATTTGTTTAGAGCTTGCAATGGTTTTCCCGTTCCACGTACGACCAGCTAGCGAGGATTTACAACATGCCTATAGACCAGCTTGAAGCATTTCTAAAGAAGATGCAGTCTGAACCCGCCCTCAGAAATGAGGTGGTCGCAGCAACAACTGCAGACGATGTTGCGCGAATAGCGCTGAAGCTTGGCTTTGAGTTTTCTGGTGATGAATTATTGAGGATGTCAGGTAGGAAAGTCGGCAAGGTCACCGTTGTGAAAAAAGAGACTCCTGGAGAGTACAACTAGCGCTGACTCTAAGTTCAGCTTTTTAATTCACGCAACAAACCGATTCACTCAACAAACCGTAGGGTACAGCGACTATGGATAGTGCGCCACGATAATCGAGACTTCGGGGTGTGATCGCACCACCTCTTCTGGCACCTGTCCAATTGCAGGTCTCATGGTCACTGGCTTCTTACGGGTATTGACTTCTAGCACTAGCAAATCGTTCGGCTGTAGCCGTTTCGAGATCCGCTTGAACAAATTCCCCTTCGTTTGTTCGACCTCAATATCTGAACTGATCTCTGCGAGCTCTGCGTCGCTGAGGCGAGACTCCTTTCGCCCGGTTACAATCAGTATCTGCGGCGTAGACTTTAGCTCTGTTGCAATGGTCTGCACGATTTTCAGTGTAGGAATGAAATTCGCTGAGAGCGCCTGCTGTTTATTCACAGCGAAGATAATTCGCCCGGTGTTTGAAACCGGATAGACAAAGCGGGTCACCAGTACGGGCACATGCGCCTGTCTGGCAACATTATCTAGCACATCGCCAAAGAAATTGTCTTTGTAGCTCGAATAGCCTTTCCAGCCGCAGACGATCAGGCTGGCGTCTTGCTCTACCGCCGTTCGCAAAATTCCCTTGTCAATCGCGTCATCTACTCGGCCAATCGGCTCTACTTTGGTTGCCGCCGCGTGAGCAATGTCCTCGGCTATCTCTAGTAGCTGCACCTGTCGCCGCTTGTCTGCTGCCGATACGGCTTTTTTGTGATCAGAAAGTACGTTTAAAGGCAGCAGCGTACCGCCGCCTGCTTTCGCTAAAACGATGGCCAGATTCAGCAGCGTGTCTTCAGTGTTTGGGTTTGCCACCGTCACCAAGACGCGTCGCATTAAATCTATAGGCGCACCTTCGGATT
>CAWISM010000004.1:0-208137 GCA_963838725.1 uncultured cyanobacterium
CGTACCGCTGCATGCAGCGCCCCTACTTCCTCAAACCTCTTAATTCATGAAAGATCGCTTAGCCAATCTGCTCGATACTGCGCTGATGTTCAACTTGTTCTTCGTCCTGCTGAGTTTTGGCTGGTTTGCGATCGCCCTGATTGGCCGAGCAGCTAATATCAATCTGGGTTTTGATCTGTGGTACAGCCTGTGGGATTCGCTATTTATGCCCGCGATTGGTGTTCTGATGGCGGGTGCTTTGGTCAGCGGCATCTCTAGCTGGGTGAGCAAAAAGTTTTTGTCCAAGCAGGAAGGGCTTTGATACGACTAGACGCTTTACTACTAGACACTTCTACTACCAGACGCTCCTAGTCCGCTCGTACCATTTAACGAGTACTTTTGCTAGCCGTTCAGGGTCGTGACGTACCGTGTGGTTTTGCTCGCTCATCACGTTGGCAATCACAATTCGTCGGCCCGAATCGATTACGGCCTTGCGGTCTAGGATTACTGGCGTTGAGCCTTCTTTGAGGTAGCGGTTGATTGCGATTTCGGACGGCAGCCGCTTTTGGACTAGCACCGCATCAAATAAGTAGCGCCCACAGGCTCTATCAATCGCTTCGATATGTTTGGAAACTGTGTAGCCCTGCGTCTCTCCCGGCTCACTCATAATATTGCAGATGTAGATTCTAGGGACTTCTCGCGCTGCGATCGCCTCTACTAGCTCTGGCACCAAAAAGTTCGGGATGATGCTGGTATACAGACTGCCTGGACCAACAATAATGTAGTCTGCTTCGTTAATCGCCTCTACCGCCTGAGGCAACGCGGGTGGATTTTTGGGCAGACAGCCAATTTCGTCAATGCTGCCACCCGCCTTAGTAATATTCGACTCTCCTTTGATATAGCGGCCATCGCTCAGAGTCGCCCACAGGCTGACATCACTGAGGGTGGCAGGCAGGACCCGGCCCCGGATAGCCAGAACCTGAGAGCTAGCTGCGATCGCCTGCTCCCAGTCACCCGTAATCTCATTCATTGCCGACAAAAACAAATTGCCAAAGCTGTGGCCGCTCAGCCCGGTCCCCGTCTCAAACCGATACTGAAACAGCTCGGTCAGCAGCTTTTCTTCATCTGCTAGCGCCGTTAGACAGTTGCGAATATCGCCGGGTGGAATGCCGCCCATCTCTCGACGCAATCGCCCTGAAGATCCCCCGTCATCTGCGACCGTGACAATTGCGGTGATGTTCGCGCTGTAGTGCTTTAGTCCGCGCAGCAGCGTAGAGAGCCCAGTGCCCCCACCGACGACTACAATGCGGGGACCGCGATGGAGACGGCGATAAGTGGCGATCGCATCCCACAGATTATCTTCCCCATTGGCGGGCAATAGCACCTCAACAATTGTGCTAAAAGTGCGGGTCTGTCCCCAGATTAGCAGCAGCAGCCCGCCAAGAACCGCCAGCGGACCGCTGACATAGCTAGGCACTAGCTGAGTAATCAAATTGAGCAGGTTGCCAACAAACTTTACCGTGTAGAATACCGGCGTTAGCTTTAGCCAAACCATCACACCGAGGCCGATTGCCACTATTCCCACTGTGCTCAAGAACAGCCAGCGTTTAACAAATAGTCCCGGCTTCAGCCACCTCGCCCAGCGCCGAGGCGTTGCATATAGCTTTCTACGAGTTGGGCGCATAGCAGGTGTAAACGACTGATGGGATCGCAGTTGGAATCATACTGCACTAGGTTTATACAGTAGTAGGCAATGTCCGCCAACTATTTAGCTTCTACTCTATAGCTTTTGTCACTTCACCCCTCACGCCTGTTTATGATTGACCCCTCTTCTTCTGGCAGCGAAACTGACACTACTGCTTCTCCCTGCGGCCCAGATCCTCTAGTTAGCGTGAGGGGAATTTCTAAGCAGTTTGGTAACAACAAGGTTTTAGACGGTGTCGATATCGATCTACAGCCGGGGGAAGCGGTTGCCATCATCGGTCCATCAGGAACGGGGAAGTCGACCATTTTGAGAATTATTGCGGGTCTGCTACCAGCCGACGAGGGTGATATCTGGGTGGGTGGGCAAAAGCGGCTTGGCCTGATAGAAGATGCCGCCGACCCGTTCGGAATTGGTATGGTTTTTCAACAAGCCGCCCTGTTTGACTCGCTGACTGTAGAAGAGAACGTTGGCTTTTTGCTATATCAGCACTCCAATCTCTCTCGCCGCGAAGTTAAATCGCTAGTTCATAGGGCGCTTTCTGTCGTCGGCCTGCCAGATATCGCCAATCGCTACCCAGCGGAGCTGTCCGGCGGCATGCGCAAACGCGTCAGCTTTGCTAGGGCAGTAATGGCCAACCCTAAGAACCCAGCCGATAGCCCGGCCCTTTTACTGTACGATGAGCCCACAGCGGGGCTCGACCCGATTGCCTCCACCGTTATTGAAGACTTGATTCGAGAGCTCCACGTAGAAAAGACGTGCCAGTCGTACCTGATCGTTACCCATCAGGAGAGTACGATTCGCCGCACCGCCGATCGCCTCATCTTTCTACACGGTGGGCAGGTACAGTGGAGCGGGAGCGTCAAAGAAATTGACACCACAGATAATCCGTTTGTACGCCAGTTTTTCAGTGCTCAAATAGAGGGGCCAATCCACGTAGGAGGATAAAAGATTCATGCGGGCACGAACAATTCGAGAAGGCTCCGTAGGACTGCTGATTTTGTTAGGAATTGGTTTGTTTGGAGGGCTAGTACTGTGGCTGCGTGGCTTTAATCCGGCAAATCGCCCTTACACACTAGTGGCAGAATTCGACGATACGATGGGCGTCCAGATTGGTACCCCAGTAATGTACAGAGGTGTTGCTGTTGGCCGGGTGACCTCGATTACGCCGCAGTCGAACTCTGTAGAAGTCGGCTTGGAAATTACCGCCAAGGAGCTGCGAATTCCCAACGAGGTACTGGTTGAAACGGTAGAATCGGGTTTGATTGGAGAAGTTTCAGTAGAGATTACGCCGCTAGTTGAGCTGTCTGAAGCGGCTAGAGAGATTTCCCCACGTGGTGGGGAGTGTGATAGTGGCCTCATTCTCTGTGATGGAGACCGATTGGAAGGGGAACTAGGCCCTAGCTATGAAGCGTTGCTACGATCAACGACTAGCCTAATGGAGCTTTACGCCGATCCAGAAGTCTTAGAGAACCTGAAAGTAGTTCTAGAGAACGTGTCCGAAGCAACGGCAGAGGCAGGTAACTTAGCGCAAGAAGCGACACAGCTAACGCAGACGGTAGGAAACGAACTAGGCCCACTTTTGGACGCGGCCCGGTCCGCAACGGGCGCTGCTTCAGGCGCTGCCCTTCAAATTCAAAGTACGGCGGAGCAGTTCTCTTTGACTGCAGGTGATATCAATGGACTAATCGGAGAGAATCGCGTTGTTCTATTCGATACGCTTGGAAATTTGCAGGCAGCCAGCTTGCAGCTGCGGGGCGCAGTCGATGTCTTGGGTCCAACCATTCAAAGCGGTGAGCTAATTGGTAACTTAGAGGCGCTGCTATTGAATGCGGCGCAGGCGTCTGATGATTTAGGGGCAATCACTGCTTCGCTAAATACGCCCGCTAATCTAGTACTGATCCAGCAGACCTTAGAATCGGCTAGAGATGCCCTGTCTAGTGCTCAAAAGGTAATGGCTGATGTCGACGAATTGACTGGCGATCCAGAATTGCGCCGTCAGGTCCGCGAGCTGATCAACGGGTTGGGAACGCTAGTCTCCTCAACTGACTCACTAGAGCAGCAGATAGAGGTTGCTCATGTCCTAGAACCGCTTGGGACAGCTATTAATCCGGCTATTCCTCTAGCTAGCCCACCGCTTATCAAGGAGACAAACGAGCTTGAGTCTGTCAGTGGCCTAGAACCATCTGCTGTGGAACAGCCCGTACTGGTTTTCGATGGCGATCGCTATACTCTACAGCTCCCGGAGCGACGACCCGAACAGCTCGCTAAGCAGCCAAAAGAGCAGCTTCCTAAACTGAACGGACAGGGCAGATCGCGAGCTAAATCACCTAGCAAGTAATCGGCTACTCAAAGCATGTTTGCTTCTACGCCGTACATGTCTTCCATTCCCTGCATATCTTCCACACTTTGCATAGCTTCCTCAACTTGCATATCCCAAGGAACTACCGAAAAAAATACCAGAGTCGATGAGATTACCAAGCCAGTCGTCAGATACTGCCAGTTAGGCTGATGGTGTAACAGCGCGATCGCCAAAGTATGAACCAAGCAAGCTGCCGTGAAGGCGTGCGATCGCATACCCACCGCCATCGCCCCGTACCCTAGAGCGCACAGCCCCATCCACAGCGGGCAAAGGTTCACCATAATTAGACTCTCACAGGCGTAGATACCATAGGCACTCACACACATACCCGCCGTCATTAGCACAGCCCACAAGGCAATCACCCAGTTCAGTCGCTCATCTCCCACTAGTGCCCAGTTCAAGCGAGAAGTACTAGCAATCCCTACCCCTGTTAGCGCAGCGTCAATTACCGTCTGCATCGCCCAGCTAACCGACGAAAACTGACCCGTCAAGAAAATTACTAGCGTTATTCCCGCCCAGATCAAGAACGCTTGGTCGATCGCAGATAGCTCGAAGCTCGGCCAGAACTGAGCTTTTTGCTTGAGAAGGACGCTGAGCAATCCGCCTATATCCTGCATCCCCAATGACTGATTATCTTCAGCCTCTATGGCGTTGTGCAAATGGAAAAAAGTCATACTGATTGTAAGTGTCCTGATAGCAGCTTGATAGTCTTGCGGTTGCGCTCTGACCCGCTTCTGGGGGTTGAGAGGCGTCAAGAATTCCAATTCATGAATAAATGTTAACAGATTGTTAATACTTTGTAATGTTTGGTCATCAGTATAGACACCTATGAAGAAATGCTTCACTTTTGCGCGTTAACATATTTGTCTAACTTATTAATTCTCCAAGATATTTTTAGATCCCGCTATGCCATCGGCACCAGACAATTTGAGAAATCGCTCACTACCTGACTTGATGCCAGCGCTTCAGTCTGAGGCTCTCAGGAAAAGCTACGGCAGAGGAAAGCAAAGATTTGAGGCGGTGCGAGATGTTTCGTTAAAGATTGCGCCCGGCGAAGTATTAGCGTTTCTCGGTCCGAATGGTGCTGGCAAAACTACGACTATCAAAATGATTGCTGGGCTAATCCGTCCGGATGCTGGCACGGTAAAAATTGCCGGTAAGAACCCGCACAAAGACCCGCAGGCACTACAAGGTGTGGGCGCGGTCCTAGAAGGCAATCGAAATTTGTACTGGCGGCTGACGCCTTTGGAAAATTTGGAGTACTTCGGGGTGCTGCGGCAAATGCCCAGGAGACTGGCAAAAACGCGCGGCGTGGAGCTGCTCAAGACCTTTGATCTATTGGGAAAGCGAAACGTCCCGGTTCAGAAGCTCTCGCGAGGCATGCAGCAAAAGATTGCGATCGCAGTTGCCCTGATCCACCAGCCGCATCTGCTCTTACTAGATGAACCGACTCTAGGTCTAGACGTAGAAGCAGGTGAAACCGTCAAGCAACTTGTGCGACAGGTGGCGGCTTCGGGCTGTGCGATTCTATTAACGACGCATCAGCTCAACGTGGCCGAAGCACTCTCTGATCGAGTCGCCATTATCCGTGAAGGGACGATCGTGGCAGAGCAGACGACTCAGGAGCTGATTCGCCAGTTTTCTAAAGGGGCTGGCTACTACATCGAGGTAGAGGGTGTGTTGGACGCGCAGAGGAAAGACGCGATCGCCTCGCTAGGCGGTACTGTCGGCGATAGCTACATTCACTACTACCCGGCCGCAGACAGTGACAAGTTTCTGGCCTCAGCGACTCTCTACAAAATCCTCGGCATTCTAGATCCGCTGCCCATTGTTGAGATTCGACAGGACCGCGCTAATCTTACGGACATCTTTTTACAGCTGGTGCAATAGACCTATGCTCGATTTACTGATTGGCGAACTCAAGCGCACCTGGATACAGACGCTCCGCTATCCTTCCGAGGTAATTGGCGGCGTGATTATCTTGACCGCTGTGTTCTACGGCATCTTTGTCGGGGCGCAGTATATGTCTGGCTCTAGTACG
The DNA here is from genome assembly GCA_963838725.1 of uncultured cyanobacterium. GTDB lineage: Bacteria > Cyanobacteriota > Cyanobacteriia > Phormidesmidales > Phormidesmidaceae > Phormidesmis. The sequence goes on from CAWISM010000004.1 coordinate 6,085, forward strand.
TTTGGCGCTCGGCTAGACTCTGTGGTGGTAGGGTATGTGATTTGGACCCTGGTGGTCTACATCGTCAACGACATTGCCACTAATTTACAGATAGAGGCCAATACAGGCACGTTAGAGCAGGTGTTCTTATCGCCATTTGGAGCTCCTCGGGTTTTTCTGGCGCGGGCGATCGCCAGTCTTACCCTACGCCTCTTTCTCATCTTGGGCGTCATGGCCATCATCATCGCTATGACAGGCAGCAAAATCGCCTTTCCGCCTATCTTGCTACTGCCACTCTTCACTCTATTGCTTAGCGCCTACGGTCTGGCCTTTTTCATTGGCTCCTTTGCGTTAGTGCTAAAAAAAGTACAGCAGGTGCTGAGTATGTTTCAGTTTGTTCTGTTCTTTTTGCTAGCCACCCCGACCGAAGACTGGACTGGCCCCGCTCGAATAGTCGCCAATGTGCTGCCGATTTTGCCGAGCAACGGACTGCTGAGAGATTTGATGGCGCGCGGTGAAGGATTGGATTGGAATGGGTGGGCGATCGCGCTGCTCAACGGCATCGTCTACTTCACTATCGGCACCCTGCTCTTTCGCTGGGCAGAAGGCCAAGCCAAACGGCAGGGCACGCTAGGCAGCTACTAACATCATTCTGTCTTAGTAGGCATCTAACCTAGTCAATAGGAAAGGGAAGCACTCCGTACGAAAGAGCTTATCGCTCGCTACACTAAATCTGTCTTCTAATCATGGAGAGTAGCTGATGGCAACGTTAACAATTGAAATTCCTGATGATCTGATGGAAGAACTTTCACCCATCAAAGATCAGCTTCCTGAGCTACTGCGCCGCTGTCTGCATCCGCTTGCGCTACCAGCTCAGGTCTACCGCTACGTTTTTGACTTCCTTACTAGCCAACCTACACCTGAACAGATCGCTAGTTTCCGCCCTACCGCTGATATGCAGTCGAGGTTAAGATGCCTCATTGAGAAAGAACAAAACGGGACGCTTACTATAGAGGAGCAGCAGGAGCTAGCTGAATATGAGCGTATTGAGCATCTGCTAGTTATGTTCAAAGCCAGCATGACCACCAGATACCAGTGAAACACTAGTTGATGGCCTACATTTCAGATGAACTACGCCGTCTCGTTGCCAAACGCGCTACTCATGCATGTGAATACTGCTTGATACCCAGCTCTCTCAGTTTTTATCCACATGAGATTGACCACATAATCTCACTGAAGCATCAGGGCAAAACTAACGCTAGTAATCTTGCCTATGCCTGTTGGCGATGTAACCGATTCAAGGGTAGTGATCTTGGGTCTTTCGATCCAGATACAGGTGAATTTGCGTTTCTCTTCAATCCTAGAAAGCAGGTATGGACAGACCACTTCAGACTCTTAGAAGGGTGGATTGATGGGCAATCATCTGAAGGAAGGGTGACAACGCTGCTACTTCGGCTCAATGCAGATGCTCGGATTCGAGAAAGATTGAGATATTGAATACGCAGCTTACAGATGCCTACAACAGTCAATATCTTCGTTACGATCGTTGGTGTATATCGTGGCAAGATCTGAGTATCTACAACCTGATCTCACATGCAAAACTGGCTAGTCACTGACGATGGTATCTGCAAGAACTTTGGTACTGCTGAAGCCGAGCCGCCAGAGCGCACCTATCGGATGTATCGCTTCTTGACTGAGATGGAAGATATTCTAGAGCGCGAGTCTGACGATGCCAAACGAGTGCAGGCGATTATTCCGCTGGTACGCAAGCTGCTGATTAGCTCCTACTGGCTACAGATGGAGCACAAAGCACCGAGTGAGAAGACAGGCTGGGCGGTGAACTTTCTTTACCGCGAGCATGAATATCCGCTGACGGTGCAGATGGTGACCTGGGCACCGGGGACAAAGTCGACGATTCACAACCACGGCACTTGGGGAATCGTGGCAATGGTAGGCGGACAAGAAAAGAACAGATTTTGGCAGCAGAGCGAGTCAGATCCGAAAGAGATTGCGGCGGTGGGTGAGCAGATTCTCTATCCGGGTGACATCATCGGCTTTACGGGAAATGCAGTTCACCAAGTTGCACCGATGGGGGATGAACCCACTATCTCGTTTAATCTGTACGGCGTTACCGATCGCAGCCGCCGATATAAGTATGACGATCAGACGCTAGCAGCCTCGAAGTTCTAAAACCAACCGCTAGGCACTGGCCATGCGCATTTGAACAAGTCCTAGCTCCTGTAGGTAGGCTCCTAAGAGATCGGCTTCTTTCCAATTGGGCTGATTGAGGTTGACTCGGCGCAGATCGGCCTGGTCAAATTTGGCGTGGTGCAGGTGTGCATGATCGAAGTCTGCGCCTGCTAGCTGTGCCCATTTGAAGTTGCTATTTTCTAGGCTAGCTTCGCGGAAGCTGGTGGCAGTTAAATCGGCGCGCCGAAAGCTGGCACCTCGTAATCTGGCTTCACTAAAGTCGACGCCGCTAAGGGACATGCCGTCGAAGTTCAGGCCGTTTAAGAAGGCTTTGTTTAGCTTGGTGCCAGTGAAAATGGTTTTGGCGATCGCACCCCCAATCAACCGTACGCCTTTCATCGTTGACCAGGCTAGATTTGCCGCCGACAGATCCGCGTTGCGCAAATTAGCGCCAGTTAAATTCACACCGCTGAGATTGGCTTCATTTAGTTTGGCATCGCGGAGATTGATATGGCTCATATTTGCACCGCTAGCGCTAAGCTTAGTCATATCTGATCGAATGGCGAACGCCCCTTGCAGATTGGCCTTAGTTAGGATTGCGCCAGAGAAACAGGCTCCGCTGAGTTTGGCGAACTGTAGGTTAGTGCGGCTGAGGTTGGCATCGGTGAAGTTGGCATCGGTTAGAAAGGCGCGGCTGAGGTTTGCACCAGTCAAATCTGAACCAGAGAAATTTACGTCTACTAGAATCCGTGCGCCAAAGTCCACACCTGCTAAAGATAGACCGGTAAAATCTCTAAACCCCTCTTCGTAGAGGCGTAAAACGTTTTGTAATTGCATAGGCTTTATTAATGAGCTTCTCTGTAAGTCTCCATTTGGAGTGGCAAACCGAGCCTATGGTGATGAGTCAAGTAGTCGCGCTCAGTTCAAATCTTAAGATAATCTTTTAATTGATTGATAAGGCTTTATGAATCTGCATGTTTACATAGACATTTAAAACTTAAAGAAGTCGCTTATTTATTAATCAAATTTTCTCTCGATGTCCAAAATATCCAACTCAGGTCTATGGTCAACAAGATAGGTTTCGTGCTGTTGTGGATAGGGTTTACTACCTATGCTTTCACGCTAGCACCGCCTTTTCAGCCAGATACGTTCGATCTGATCATCAGACTTTCTTCTGGTCAGTGGGATGGCATTAACCCGGTAATTATTGCCCTGTTCAATCTTATGGGCGTTTGGCCGATCGCCTATGCCTGCCTAATGCTGATTGACGGTACGGGGCAAAAGGTAGCTGCTTGGCCCTTCGTGTCGCTGAGCTTTGGCGTCGGCGCGTTTATGATCTTGCCGTATCTAGCGCTAAGAGAACCCAACCCAACGTTTAACGGTCCCAAAACAGCAGTGCTAAAGCTGGTTGATTCTCGCTGGACCGGACGGGCGATCGCACTTATCGCTATCGTCCTACTTACCTACGGCATCACCCAGGGCGATTGGAGCGACTTCGCCAGACAGTGGCAAACCAGCCAGTTCATCCACGTCATGAGCCTAGACTTTTGCATGCTGTGCGCCATCGTCGCACCGCTAATCAAAGACGACATGGCCAAACGCAATCTCGATAATCCAGCCCTCTTCTGGAGCGCCATACTCATTCCACTCCTCGGAGTCCTACTCTACCTTTGCGTTCGCCCCCCTTTAGAAGCTACAGAGGAAACAGACCTACGCTCAGCCGCCAAGATTTAGAATCCATCTCTTATACTTCATTCTTCTCTTCATGCTTTCTCAGTGGCAGTGCATTCAGAAAAATATCGGCACTTGGTACGGCTCGTTTACTCAATTCTCACCCAATGGCGAACAGATTAAAGACACGCCTAGCGTCTTGACTTTAGAGGAAACCGAACCGGGTAAAACGATGCAGCTCACGCTGAAAAGAACGCTACCGGGCGGCGAAACTGATGTCACTAAACGGTCGTTTTCTGCGCCGGGTCCGGCTCCTTATGTGTACTTCTTTGAGAGTGGGTCGTTCACTCAAGGGTCGGCGCAGTGGACGGCGTTTGCTCAGTTTGGAGCTGAGATGTGTTTGACGGTGGGCGATCGCAGAGCCCGGTTTGTGATTATGTACGAGAGCAGCATTAGCGGCAGCGCTCAGCTCAAGTACGTAGTGCTGATTCGAGAGACCAAAACAGAGGGCGATCAGTTTGGTGAACCAAAAATGACGCCCGCACAGATACAAGGACACTGGAAAGGGTGCCTTTCAGCGCTGCATGCCACAATGGCACCTGCAACTACGGGTTCTAGCCAGTGGGAACTAAATCAGGCTTCGCTAAACTGCCGAGACGAGTTTGGAGAGAATGCCCAAACGCTGCAACTGAGCTTGGAACAGAACGATTCTGACAAGATTGTTCTACTAAAGGGAGAGCTAGAGTACAGGCTGATGGCATTGCCCAGTGGAACGTACTGTCTAGTCCCCAGTGAGATTAATAGAGCAACTGAATTTCGGATAGAAGTAGGCTGGCTGCGGGAAGGAGAGCGATCACGTCTAATTCGCTACTACGACAATCGCGGCGTATGGGTTCACTCGGCGCTGATAGAGGATAGTTTACAAGACTAGCCAAGCTTCTCGACGGCCCTACTCAAAAACTGTTTAACAAACTCATCTTTTCGATTGAGCTGATACTGCTGCTCTACCACTGCCTGCACGCCACCGTCACCCCAATCCTGATTTGACTGAAAATAAGTCATAAAGCTCTTTCCCGCAACCCGAGTCAGATAGGCCGCGCTGACCCCTTGCAACAGCTTACTCGCCACTGCCGTTGCCAAGTTCGCCTGCAAGCCCACCGCCAGCATTTTCATCGTACCTTTCGCCAGACTGAGTCCTGCCATCGTCTTTGCTAACGATACCGCGAGAGCTTTACTCTCTTCGATGCTGACTGTGATGCCATAGACCCGGCCTATCTCTATCACCATCTGAGCATTGACAGCAGCAGTTGCTAGCATATCCACTACCGGCAGCGGCGTTACTGCCAAAACGCCTGCACTCACCCACTGATAGCGTTCAATTACCTTCTCGGCCTGCTGTTGCCGCTGTGTGTTGAGCAGTCCCTTGGCTGTTTCGCTAATTTTTTGAGACTGAAGCAACAGATTATTCGCGATGAGTTCTGCGCGCTCACTGTCCAAAATAGCGAGAATTCGATTGCTAAGCGCAGCAATATCTGGATCGGGCTGCATTTGAGTGCCGTCTTCTAGAGTGACGGAGGATGGACTAGCCGCGATCGCCACCACATCTTCACTAGCCAACAGTCCACGAGTTCTCTCTCGCAGCCGCTGCAAAATCTGTTCCTTTTCTGCTGGCAAATAGCGATCGCACTTATTAAACACCAGCAGCGATCGCTTTCCCATCCGCATCAAAGCCGCCAGCGGCTCATACTCCGCCCGGTGCAAGTCATTATCCACCACAAATAGCAACAGATCCGCCTGCGCCGCTAGCTGCTTCGCCGCTGCCGCCCGCTCCTCGCCGACAGCCCCTACTTCCAACAATCCAGGCGTATCCACTAGCACTATTTCTTTCCTTCTCTCTCCCACCAACATCCGATAACGCCTCTCCCCCGGCGTCGTTCCAATCACCGCCGCCACTTCCCCCACCCGCTCACCGAGCAGCGCATTCACCACCGCTGTTTTTCCAGTCGAACCTAGTCCAAAGACCACTAGCTGCAAGGTTTGTTCTTCTAGCTGAGCTGCCAGCGACTGCGACTGTGCTTCTAGCGCTTGCCTAGCAATTTCATCCTCGATTTGAGCAAGCTGCTGCTGGGTGGCTTGAAGGCTAACGGCGGCGACTTTGTCTGGTGCGGTGGGTAGAGCGATCGCCCGCTTACGTTTGGGCCGCAGAAACAGCCAGCCATAGCGGGCCAGGATGATGAGTGACCCTAGCAAGGCCGCGATCACTAGGGCCAGTACGAACTGTGCCAGTAGCGGTGAGGCGATCGCGATAGTGCCATATAGCTGAGCAAGTGAGCCTACCGTCGCTAGTAGTAGGACGACAGCAGTTAAGAGCGCGATCGCAATCAGCAGAGGATAGGGCCAACGCATAAACAAGACGAACACTTAAGACGGTCGCTTTCGTACGCCTTCACCCTAGATCATTTTTCTCTAGCAGACACGTCCCCTCCGCTAGAATGAAAGGCATTCTGCGAGCGGCTATGCAACCATGACCACCAAAGCTAAACCAAACTGGGCTGGCGAAGATCTACTCTCTCGCTTTGTGAATAAGCTGATTCAAACAAAGCCGATCTACCGCGTCATGAAGACCCAGGCCCGCAAGGTGTTGATCAAAACCGCCGAAAAGAACGGCATTCCCTGGCAAGAAACCCGCAGCGCTTTTGAAGCGTCAGATATAGAACAGACGCTTGCAGATATCGCCAATCCGAATATCACCTACCCCGACTACTATCAAAAACCCTTCCACGCCTACGATGAAGGCAATCTGTGCTGGCCTGCCGCCTTTGAAGCAGAATCTGCCACCTATGCAATGGCGCTGCGGGTCTGGCCAGATGACGATCTCACCTGGCAAGCTGCGCAAGAGCGGCTGCGCGCTAGCTTTCATCAGGTGCTAGCTGACTACGGCCCAGCGTCAGTGCAAGATATTCTAGATATTGGCTGCTCTGTGGGGATTTCGACGCGATCACTGCACAGCTATTACGAAAACAAACAGGAGCATCCGCCCCGGACAGTTGGCCTCGACCTCTCGCCATACATGCTAGCGGTGGCTAGGGCACAAGACAAAGACGGCAGCATTGCCCAGTGGATTCATACCAAGGCCGAAGATACCGGATTGACAGGCTCTACTTTCGACTTAGTATCTATGCAGTTTGTGATCCACGAGCTGCCTCGCGACATTACCCAAGCCATTTTACAAGAGGCCCATCGCCTGCTCAGGGCAGGTGGTACGCTCGCCATCGTCGACAATAATCCCAGCTCACCCGTCATCCAAAATCTGCCGCCTGTACTCTTTACTCTGATGAAAAGTACGGAGCCTTGGACAGACGACTACTACACATTCGACGTAGAAGAGGCGCTGAAGAATGCTGGTTTTGAGCATGTGATCACAGTGGCTAGCGATCCTCGCCATCGCACTATAATCGGTCAAAAAATCGGTCGAAAAAGCAATAACGGACCGCGCCGCACGCGAATATAGTGAGTCAACTATGGTTTATGTATAGAAGATCTAGAAGTAGAAAGCGCTTCAGCCTATTGAGTCCGCTTCAGTGGATTGCTGGGTTCTTGTTTGGGCTGTGGATAATGTCGGCGCTAGTGGTAGTCTTGCTGCGGTTTGTGCCGCCGCCAACTACGAGCTTTATGATTCAGACCGCCGTTCGCAATGGGCTTTACGACTATCGCTGGCGGTCCTACGAACAGATTTCACCCAGTATGGCTTTAGCGGCGATCGCAGCCGAAGATCAGCGTTTCCCCATCCACAGCGGCTTTGACCTAGAGGCCATCAACGCGGCACTCGAAGATGCTAGAGCCGGGGCCAGCCTACGCGGAGCTAGCACGATTAGTCAGCAGGTAGCCAAAAACATATTCCTCTGGCCGGGAGGTGGCTTTGTCCGCAAAGGCATCGAGGCTTGGCTGACCTTTTTGATAGAGCTGACATGGGATAAGCAGCGAATCTTGGAGGTGTATTTAAACATTGCTCAGTTTGGCGATCGCACCTTCGGGGTAGAAGCCGCCAGCCAGCGATTCTTCCAGATTGCCGCGATTGATCTGACCGCTGAAGAAGCCGCCCGTCTGGCTGCGGTACTGCCTGGGCCCGAGCTGTACAGCGTAGAAGCGCCTTCCTGGGAAGTGCTAGATCGCCAGAACTGGATTCTTAGCCAGATGAATCAGCTCGGTGGAACGAGCTATCTTCAGCAGCTATAGCGGGCAGCGAACGCGATCGCGCACTTCCAAGAACACCAGCAGCGCATTCACATCGGCTGGGTTCACCCCGCCAATTCTGGTCGCCTGTCCCACCGTTAGCGGCTTCACCTTGTTTAGCTTTTCTCTAGACTCCATCGAGAGCGTCTCGATAGTCATATAGTCTAGATCTTGCGGTAGCGACCGATTAGTCTGCCGAGAAACCAGATCAATCTGTTTTTGTTGACGCTGAATGTAGCCTGAATATTTGATATCAATTTCGGCCCCTTCCTTTTCAGCTCGGGTGAGCGTGGCGTTGCCCAGCCCATAGTTTTCTAGATTCTCGTAGTGAAACTTTGGTCGGCGAATCAGGTCGGCTAGCGTCACAGAGCCCTTGATTTTTTGCTGCGTATCGGCGTAGATCTGCTGGCCTGTCGGATCGTGTTCCTTGACCCTTTCGGTGTGCAGCCGCTCTTTTTCTGCAACAATATTCGCCTGCTTCTGCTGATATAGCTGCCAGCGGCGATCGTCAATTAGCCCAATTTCACGACCGAGCGGAGTCAGCCTTTGATCGGCGTTGTCAGATCGCAAAATCAGCCGATACTCAGAGCGAGAAGTCAGCACCCGGTAAGGCTCGCGCAAATCTTTAGTACACAGATCGTCAATCAATGTGCCTAGGTAGCTACCTTCGCGAGGAAAGACAATCATCTCTTTCTCTTGCACCAACCTAGCTGCATTGATACCCGCGACGAGTCCTTGTCCAGCGGCTTCTTCATACCCAGTCGTGCCGTTAATTTGGCCTGCGCAGAATAGCCCCTCAACTTTCTTCGTCATCAGCGTAGGAAAGCACTGCGTAGCGGGAATGTAGTCGTAATCTACCGCGTAGGCAGGACGCAGCATTGTGCAGTTCTCCAATCCTGGCAGGGTGTGAAGCATCTCGACTTGTAGGTGCTCCGGCAGGCCAGTGGAGAAGCCTTGAATGTAGAGTTCAGGGTAGTCACGGCCTTCAGGCTCAATGAAAATTTGGTGGCTTTCTTTACCGGCAAAGCGAACGATTTTGTCTTCTATGCACGGGCAGTAGCGCGGGCCTTTGGCTTCGACCCAGCCACCGTAGACTGGCGATAGATGCAGATTGTCGCGCACTAGCTGATGAGTGGCGGCGGTGGTGCGGGTCATGTAGCAGGGAATCTGCTCGCGTTCTTGCCACGCTTCTGGATCGAAGCTGAACCAGCGAACGTCTGCATCACCGGGCTGTTCTTCAAGCTGGCTGTAGTCCACAGAGCGCCTGTCTACGCGGGCGGGGGTGCCGGTTTTGAGTCGGCCAGTTTCAAAGCCGAGACGATTTAAGGTCTCACTCATGCCGATGGCGGCGGGCTCCCCAGCTCGACCCGCAGACAGAGACTTTTTGCCCACCCAGATGGTGCCGTTGAGAAATGTGCCCGTTGTCAGGATGACGGCGCTGCAGCCGAAGCACATGCCGAAATGGGTCTCGATGCCGATGATCTGGTTGCGATCGCCCAGCACCAGATCGGTCGCCATCCCCTCACGCAGCACCAGATTCTCCTGATTCTCTACCACCGACTTCATCACAGCGGCGTATTCGCGCTTGTCGGTCTGCGCCCGCAGCGCCCAGACAGCAGGGCCACGCGAGCTGTTGAGAATACGCTTTTGCAAATAGGTACGGTCGGCAATTTTGCCAATCTCGCCGCCCAGCGCATCGACCTCATGAGCTAGCTGCGATTTTGCTGGACCGCCTACCGCTGGATTACACGGCTGCCAAGCAATCCGATCTAGGTTCATCGTCAGCAGCAGCGTCCGACAGCCCAACCGGGCAGCAGCTAGCGCCGACTCGCATCCGGCATGGCCCGCGCCTACAACAACGACATCGAACTGGTCTGAAAAGAAGGGAGTCATGCTAGCAGAACAAATGGCTAGATTCATTCTAACGACTAGTGGAAGGATCCCGGCAGTATCACTAAAAGGTGACCTGCAAGGGGTAGAAGTTTGCTAAGTTGCAGCTATACATAAAAAAATCTTTAAGATTTAGGAAGCGTCGGGGATGGATTTTGGTCAGCTGTTAGCGAAGCAAAAAAGCAGCATTATCGATATCTGGATGACGCAGGTTCGTGAAGATAGTCGGATTGAGAGCACTCAGGATCTGACCTACGAGGCGGTGTTGGATAGCTTGCCAGGGCTGTTGGATGCGATCGCTCACCTGCTCTCTAGCCCCGAGCCCGGAGATATCCGCAGCGCTATAGACAAAGCTAATGTCCACGGTGAACTGAGAGCTAGACAGGGCTACAATGCGGGCGAAATCGTACGAGAATACAGCGTCCTGCGCAACATCATCTTCGACGTGTTAGAAGAAAAATTGATAGCGAGCGATTCTCTCTTAACTCTACGCACAACTCGGCTGATTGACGGCGCACTTGATAAGGTAATTGCCTTTTGCCTAGAGCGCTATACCGACGAGAGACTGCGCGAGGTGAACTGGCTGTACGATGAAATGATGGCAAGCAACCAGGAACTCGATCGGCTAGTTCGCAACGAACAAAAGAACATAGCCTATCTTGCCCACGAGCTCAAAAGTCCGCTGAGCTGCATTATTGGCTATTCCGACTTGTTCTTGCGGCAGCAGAACGCCGCCAAACAGCCAAACTTAGAATTTATTGAACAGGTCTTGTCTAATGGCAGACGGCTCTTAGCAATGATAAACGAGACCCTAGAAGTCTCTCATCACAGAGCCATGCAGGTATCAATCAAATCAGAACCTACTGAAATCTGTGCAATGATTAAAGAGGTTACGACTGTTCTCAATACGCTTGCTCAGCAAAAAGGGCTGTCAATATCAGTAGAGTGCTCTGCTGATATCGGTACAGTGATGACCGATCAGATCAGGCTACGACAGGTACTAACAAATCTGATCAGTAATGCGGTTCGCTATACAGAGCATGGCACTATCAAAGTGAAAGCACAGCGAGGCGCAAACGAAGCGGCTGAGGTCGTAGAGATTGCTGTTACAGATACAGGACTGGGCATAGAGATAGACGAGCAGGAGCGGATTTTTGAGCCTTACTATCAGGGTGATGCTGGGCAAAAATTAGAGAGCAGTACGGGACTGGGGCTTGCGATCGCCCGTCAGATGGTCAGCCTGCTTCAGGGCAGTATTCACCTTAGCTCCAAGCCAGACGTTGGCTCGACTTTCACAATTGTTCTACCGCTTCACTATCATTCAAAGCCGCAACTAAACTCTCAAACAGAGCCAGAAGCTGTTGGTACGCTTCAACACACATAGCAGCTCACTATCGACTTGTAGCAAAGCGTCTCACGGCACGTATTTTTGGAGCGCATATGTCCTGCTAAGCGTGCTACAGGTGCTTGCTGATTCAGCATAATTTTTTCAAACATAACGAATTCTAGATGCATCTTGAGTTTAATCTTGGGTAGCGACTATTGTGATTGTCTTACTGGCTGAATCAAGCTCACAACGCTATTGGTCTACCTCTCATTATTTAGATGTATTCGTATGAATTTCTTTGTTGATTTAACCAAGTCTCTACTATCACCAAGAGCTTTGCAAGGCTTTGTAGTAGGGCTTTGCATCGGCGTTTTTGTTGTTCTAATTAGCAGCAATTTCTTATATCCTTTTTTAGCAAATGACGGTGCGCTTCTAGCGGCAATAGGAAATCTGATTGGGACTGCTTTGGTTGCGTGGTATGGCGTTTTGTTCGCCAAAACGGTTCGTAAAAAGAAGAGTGCTGCGATCGCCATATTCTTCATAGCGGGTCTAATCGGCTCTTTTTTAATTCGTGAGGTAGTTGAGCAGATCTTGGGGCTTTCGCCCGCTCAGCAGACGGATAACGTGATTAGCTATGCGATCGCCTTTGGCATTACGTGCGCTTTGGCGGGCGGTTTCTACGAAGCAATCACTCAGTCTGAATGAAACTTTCTTGCGCTGTGTTTCCTTCGCTTAGTTTTTGATTGTCGCCTCTTCTGAGATGATTGAACTAATTTACCGATCTATTCTCTCATGGAATCTAGCTCGCTTACTGCTGTCTTTCTTCCTCTAGCCCTATTCACCATCATGCTAGGGATGGGTCTAGGTCTAACCGCAGCCGACTTCAAACGTATCTTTGTAGAACCTAGAGCAGTCCTAATCGGCTTAGCTGCTCAGCTACTCTTACTCCCCGCGATGGGATTTTTATTAGCGTCTCTCTTTCCACTCACCCCTGAGCTAGCGGTCGGCGTGATGGTTTTAGCCGCCTGTCCGGGCGGTCCTACGTCAAATATGCTCACCTATTTAGCGAACGGTAATGTTGCACTTTCAGTGACGCTGACCGCCATCAGCAGCCTGATTACCGTATTCACGATTCCAATTGTTGTGAATTTGGCCTCGCGGCAGTTTTCTGGAGAAGGCGTTTCTCTACAGCTACCCTTTCTAGAAACGGTAATTCAAATTGCGGTGATTACGCTAATTCCAATCGCCATTGGGATGCTGCTGCATCGATATGCACCCTTGTTCTCAGCCGGGATCGAAAAGTGGGTGAAGTGGCTATCGCTGTTTTTCTTAGGACTGATTATCTTTGGCCTTTTGCTAGCCGAGCGAGCCAATCTAGCTAGCTACATTCTGCAAGTCGGCTGGGTCACCCTAACGCTTAATCTCGTAACGATGGCTTTGGGCTATCTACTGGCCAAAGCGGCTGCGCTGGACCATAAAAGCGCTACGGCGGTAACCTGTGAAGTGGGCATTCAAAATGGGACTTTGGCGATCGCAGTTGCTAGCGCCCCCACCCTGCTAAACAATCCAACAATGTCAATTCCAGCCGCAATCTACAGTCTGTTGATGTTTATTACAGGTGCGGGGTTAGCGCTGTGGGCACGTCGTACGGCAGCGTTCTCGAAGGTTTAGAGCGGTTTAGAGTATATAGCCTGTACCGGATGCATTCGGGACAGGCGCGTCACTTGACCCGTTGAAACACAATGCTTTCATCCTGTAAGCTGTACCTCAGTCAAGTGACCAAAGCTATAGTGATAGCGGCTAATTTCTAGGCAAGTTGATATGGAAGCCCCCGCTCTGATTGCATTTGACTTTGATGGGGTCATTTGCGATGGTTTGATTGAATACTTTGAGACAGCTTGGCAAGCATACTGTCAGCTATTTCAACCCAAAGAGACAACGCCACCAGAGGGGCTAGCAGAGAGATTCTACCCATTACGTCCGGTGATTGAAACGGGGTGGGAGATGCCTGTGCTAGTAGCCGCGCTAGTTCAAGGAGCAAAAGATCAACAAATTATTGAAGAGTGGCCAGAGATGGCGCTGCCGTATCTAGAAGCGGCGAATTTGACTAAAACGCAGTCGGTACAAACATTAGATGGCGTGCGCGATCAAAAGATTCAGTCTGACTTGCAAAGCTGGCTGGACCTACATCGGTTTTATCCTGGAATAATTGAACGGCTGAGCGAGTTGCTGAGTGGTGGCATTCCCATATACATCGTCAGTACGAAAGAAGGGAGATTTATTCAGGCGCTGCTTTCTCAAAGCGGGATAGACTTTCCAACAGATCGCATCTTTGGCAAAGAAGTCAAGCGGCCAAAGTACGAAACGTTACGCCTGCTAAAAGAGAAGCATAGCGTTGACAACATTTGGTTTATTGAAGATCGCCTGCCAGCTCTCACGGGTGTTACCGAGCAAGACGATCTAGCGGCGGTGCAGCTATTTTTGGCGGATTGGGGCTATAACCTAGAAGGCGATCGCACCACCGCCGCACAAGACGACAGAATTCATCTATTATCATTGCAGCAAGCAGTACAAACGTTCGATAGATGGATGTAGCCAGCCCATGCTCGATCTTTCCAAACTCGCCCGCCAGATGCAAGGCATCAGCGACCACCTAAGCAAAGAAGCTGAAGCGGCACGGCGACGGGTGGAAATTGCTCAGCAGCTAATGGAACAGGCTACCCAGAATCAAGCGCAGCTGACGCAGCAGTTGGATGACTATCGCGATCGCCTACTTTTTGCCGCTGCCGAACCGATCGAGCCATTAGAAACAAAGATTGCTTTAAACAAAGCCCCAGAAGCGCACACCGTTGTCTCTTCTGACGGCTCCCAAATCTCTCCTAGCCACCACGAGATTGCCTATTGCTATCTGTTGAATATCAGCCGAGTAATCATTCACTATGGCCAGAGCCGATACCCTTTGCTTGACAGTCTGCCAGAAGTGATTTACCGCGCTGAAGATCTCTATGCCTCGCGTCAGTGGGGAATCAGTACAGAAGAATGGATGGGATACAAGCGAACTGCCGCTGAAGCTATCATGCTGTCTGAACTGGGAGAAGATGACTCTGTGCCAACGCTGGCGATGACGGATGGATCTTTGATCTATTGGTTTTTAGAACAGATTCCTGCTGCTGCTCGCGACGAAATTTTGCTGCCTGTGCTAGCCGCTTGGGACAAACTGCGTGAAAAGAGAATTCCGGTAATGGGCTACATCAGCTCGTCTCGTAGTGGAGAGGCGCTAAACTTCCTGCGGCTTCAGGCTTGTCCTTACGATGGCCCTGACTGTCGAAGTCACTGCGAAGACCAGCGTAGTCAGATGCCTTGTCAGGTATTTTCGCCGCTGCGTGATGTGACGCTGTGGGCGACGACGCTATCCCCCGGTGAGAGAGGGCCGCTGTGGAAAAGCTCTGCCGATATCTTGAGCTGCTACGGTGAGCATACGGTGTATTTTTGCTATGTGCATGTGGGCGCGGAGGTGGCGCGCGTAGAGTTTCCCCAGTGGGTCGTAGAGGATAGTGAGCTACTCGATTCTGCGCTGAGCCTGATGCTGGCCCAGGTGCAAAAGGGATTTGGCTATCCAGTGGCGCTGGCTGAGGCGCATAATCAGGCGGTGGTTCGAGGAGGCGATCGCACCCGATTCTTCACCCTGCTAGAACAGCAGATGATCCGAGCCGGACTAAAGAACGTCGGCACCTCATTCAAAGAAGCCCGTAAGCGCGGCAGCATCGCCTAGGCAATACCTGCCCTATGCATTCCTGCTAAAAAGCTGGCCAAAAGAGATTCGCCCTATCGTTACGGGCATTACAAACCGCTCTAGAATAAGTCAGTCACCCCGCCACTGTTTGCGTGCCTGCTCATGCCCAAATGGTTTAACACCGCTGGCCTTTGCAAGGCGGATATTCACTACATGCTGCCACCTTTAGAACGGCTACCTAATTTGGAGCGACTGATTGCCCAGCAGGGTTACTTTGTCCTGCACGCACCTCGGCAAACGGGCAAAACGACTGCGATGCTAGCATTGGCCCAGCAGCTCACGGCTAGCGGACAATACACAGCGGTTATGCTCTCAGTCGAAGTCGGAGCTGCCTTTGTGCACAACTTGGCAGGGGCAGAGCGGGCTATGCTGCAATCCTGGCGTAGCCAGGCTCAGAACCGTTTACCCGCAGCGTTACAACCACCCCCCTGGCCCAAAGCAGAACCCGAACAGTGTGTGCAGTTAGCCCTACAAAGCTAGGCCAAGGCCGCTCCTCAGCCGCTAGTTATTTTGATTGATGAAATTGACATTCTGCGAGATGAGGTGCTCATTTCGGTGTTGCGGCAGTTGCGAACGGGATATCCAGATCGCCCACAGGGGTTTCCGCAGTCGCTGGCGCTGATTGGCGTACGCGATGTAAGAGATTACAAAGTCGCATCTGGCGGCAGCAGTCGTCTCAATACGGCTAGCAGTTGGTAGAAGAACTCGCACCCGACCCGACTCACGCGATCACGACTGAGCAGGTCGAGCAGGCAAAGGAAATCTTGATTCAGCGTCAGGATACGCATCTCGATAGTCTCGCTAGCATCTTGCGAGAAGACCGGGTACGAGCTGTGATTGAGCCGCTGCTCGCAGGGCAAGCGCTAGGTGATGTGCCTAGCGATGACATACAGTTTTCAATTGACTTAGAGCTTTGTCGCCTCAGCTCTCAGGGTGGACTGATGGCAGCGAATCCTATCTACCAGGAAGTGCTGCCGCGAGTGCTCAGTCGAACGCCACAGGCTTCTCTGCCACAGATCGCGCCGAGCTGGCTCACTGCTGAAGGCCAGCTCGACCCAGCGCAGCTACTAGATGCCTTCTTGCGCTTCTGGCGACAGCACGGGCAGCCGCTGTTGAAGAGTGCGCCTTACCACGAAATTGCGCCTCATCTGGTGCTAATAGCGTTTCTACATCGAGTGGTGAACGGTGGCGGTACGTTAGAGCGCGAATATGCGATTGGCTCTGACCGGATGGACCTGTGTCTGCGCTATGGCGAGGTCACACTGGGAATGGAGATGAAGGTCTGGCGAGCGGGCCGAGCTGACCCGCTAAAGGCAGGATTAGAACAGATTGAACGCTATCTTTCTGGATTAGGGTTAACCACAGGGTGGCTAGTGATCTTTGACCAGCGTTCAGGGCTGCCGCCGATTGCTGAGCGGACTACTACAGAACCCGCCAAAACCGCTACCGGATATTTAATCACTGTGATTCGCGGATAGCTAAAGTGCTTCAGCCTGATGGCTTTCAGAACCTGGTCAAGTAGGCGCGGTGATTTCTGACATGACCTGTTTTGGGTGCGGTGACCAACGAGTATCTACACCCTTATGCAGCAAACCTGCCGTATAGGGGTCGTGTATTCTACTTAAGCCTTCAGATGTGACATATAACATCCTACTCCTATGGACTTATACAGCAGAATTGGCAGATAACTCCTGTAAGATAGGATAGTTATCCACCGAACTTGACGTTTAAGATCCCAGATAAGGACGTTATTCAGCAGATCTGCTGTTGAATATATAGTTGATCTGCCTGGGTTTGAATGTTACCGCTTGGGAAAACTATGTGCTGGCCCAGTCACATCAACACTTCGTTGGAACCGACACCGCCTGTTAACCGCCCGACGACGTTTACGGCGGCGGTGCGGTTCAACTACGACGTTATACGGATTCGGTTATTTAAAGTATCTATTCATGAAAAACATCCCATTAATTCATCCCATTTATCTTGACGTACCGATGTTAGTATCATTTGCAGCAGCAGTACAAGGCGGTCTTGTACTGGAGGCAGAAGTGACTGCTGAGAAAAAAGGGAGCGGAGCAGCTTCAGCAAATGTCACTGGGAAATTTGGTCTTAGCAAGCTCTTTCAAGCACTAGTTGATACGAGTGCCTCAGTGGAGTTAACTGGTAATCTTTCTAATGAGTCACAAGAAACTCGTAAAGAATCTAAGTCTTATACAGAAGCATCAATAGCAATTATTCTCTACCATCAACTTCAGCAAAGTGGTGGCTATATCGTAAAACTTGAAAGTGTTGAAGATATACAGAAATATACACCAGGTACACTGATCGAAATAGCTGGCACAGTGGAAAAGAACGCAGTTGATGCAGTTATTGACTATCTCGATGCCGCAGATATTTTCTCTAGAATGGCAACTCCGAATACACAGACACAAACTAAAGGGAAGAGAACGACTCAGAGCAAAAATCCGCAATCCGAGATTGGAAGAATACGTGACGCTCTCGATCAAGATCGAAAGCGTACTCCAATTTCTAACGTTGTAGTCCGATGTTCTGAACCGCAAGATTTGAATGCTGTAGTTACATTGCGTACAGATAATCTGCGTGATCTAACGCTAAGTGAACTACACAGAAACCATGTTCGCATTGTTGGCAAAATTACTCGTTCAATCGAACAAGGAGAAATGATGAGTTCATTTGAAAATTATGGTATGGCGATGCTGCCACCACAGATGCTGAACGGGATATTTGCAGACATTACAAATACGGAAGGTATCATAGCTCGATTCACGGATGTTCAGGTTGAAGGACCTGCTTTTCAGATTCTCCCATTAATGATTTTTGTGTAGCAGATCCGTATAACAATCGCATTGCAGCGGACATTTGAGAGTCTCTTCGTCTACTGTTTAAGTTCTTCGCTGCCGCTGAATGCAATCGTCATGCGGCTTAGTCATCTACAATTCTCGGGTGTATTCTAAACTTCATCTCGAAATGCAAATTGAAACATACAATCCTCGGCATCTTGATGCTATTATTCGTCTTTCGCTTCGAGCCTGGACTCCAGTTTTTGAATCGATTCAGAATGCGATAGATGGTGATGTGTACCAAGCTTTCTATCCTGACAATTGGCATGTGAGTTAGCAAAAAGCGGTCGAGGATGTCTGCGTTGCCGAAGACATAAAGGTGTGGGTTGCACTCGATGCAGTTTCCATTGTGGGTTTTGTCGCTGTTAAGCTAGACCCCGAATCCAAGATGGGTGAGATATACATGGTCGCCGTCGATCCAGACTTTCAAGGTCACGGCATTGGCAGCACTCTGACAGAATTTGCTCTTGCTCAGATGAAAGATTCTGGGATGTCAATCGCGATGGTCGAAACCAGTGGCGATCCAGGTCATGCCCCAGCGCGTCGCACCTGTGAAAAATTAGGCTTCGGGCTGTGGTCAGTTGCTTGATACTTCAAGAAGCTCTAAGTGCATAGATTCGGTTACAATGACGGTTCTGAAATAGGGCGCGATCGCTTAACCCATGAGCGGAATTGACCGAGACATTACTCCTGATCCCCGACCAAGCCTGATTGATCGCCATTTGCCTAATACCCCTCAAGTCCAACGACTGCTCCGAAGAGAAGGCAGAGCGCATGTCTTTAACGATCTCGAAACCCTAAAATGGGTTACGCAGGCTATTATCGCAGGCGGAGAGCGAACCGGAATAGAGGATGAAGACGATGATTACGAACGATATGGACTCTACTTTTCCGAGCCTATTGGCTACATAATTAGAGCAGATGGGAGCCAAACTCCTCTTTATTACGGTGAGATCAAAGTTGTGAAGTCAACAGGTGAATATCATGCAATCCCACGCAACAGCCCTCGCAGAACAAGCTAAAACCTGGAAATTCCTAGAACTTTGGGTTGATCCAGTGCTTTTCCCACCCAAAATTCTCATGCTTCTAGGCGATCAAGATGGTAGCTGTCGCATTTTTAATCCTGCATCTGACTATAAACTTGTAGTCGCTCACTCTAACTACCAAGCAGCTCAAGAGTGGCTTCTTGAGGATGAATACGAACGGGTTAAGGGGCAACTTTTGGCTGAAGAAGTCCTGTAAGCATGGTCTGCACCCTTCTTAGAAATGCCGCATATCAAGGCGATGAAGCGGACGGTTGAGGGATCTTGGTGGAGTTGCCAAAGATATCTACCGCCGCTGATTTGAGTCGTTAGCTGGCTTCGTTTATAGGTGCCGAATCAGCTAACGGATAGTATTCATAGGTGTTTAACGTATAGATAGAGACCAACTGAATCGACAAGGGAAAACACAAAGTTTCATAAAAAATATTGGTGCAGTAGTTGCTGGAATTGTGGCTGTCTCAACTACCGTAGCAGCGGTCTTACGCAAGATGCGATAGTTGAAACAAAGATTCAATAGCTGGTTTTCTCTACCCCCTGATTTGATTGCTAAATTGAGTTTGAAAGTTCGTAGAACGGCAAGGTATCTATCTTCTAACCATTTTAAGTTCTGTAAGCATCGAGTCCATCCAAGATCAGATCGAGGCCAAACTCAAACTTGTTAATTCCGTCGTACTGACCTTCGGCAACCTGTTGGCTAAGGCGATTCATATAGGGATAATTGTCAGCTGGAATCATGGGTAGATACTCGGCTGCTGTTGTAGCATAGGCTTCTGTTTCTACCGGAAAGTTGAGTTCTTGCAGCGTAAATCCGTAGATATGGCTATCAAGAGCATTCCAGGCACGATCTGCTATTTCACTCGAAAAGCCTGCTTCTAGCAAGCATCCTAGCGTCGCGTCTGTATAGCGCAGCATGGCGGGGCCAACGTTAATTCTAGAAACCATCGGCATTGTTGCCCAAGGGTGGCGCAATAGCACTTCGTGAGCTGAGATGGCGCGCGATCGCATAGCAACTTTCCAGTGAACATTCAAACTGGGCACTTCTATCTCGCTAACCACCCTATCAACTATCCCATCGATGATATCGTCCTTGTTCTCTACATGGTTGTACAGTGACATTGCCTTAACGTCCAACGCTTGAGCTAGCTTTCGCATCGAGAGGCCCTCGATACCCTCTTTATCAGCCAGACGAACAGCGCAGCGCAAGACCCGTTCTTTACTCAGCGGAGAGCGAGATCTTGTACTTTTGTTCTTTATAGTCATATTGCTATTTGTTATCAGCTTGCCATCGATAGACCGCACTCAATTTTAGGCAGTGGTTTTCGATAATTAAAACTATCCTGATAGACTTACAGTGTATGTTAAGCTTACGCTGTAAGTCAAAGCAGTCAGTCAGAAGTAGAGGCTTGCCAGATGAAAGCAATTGTTCAGGATAAATACGGTTCAACAGATGTCTTGCGCTTAGCGGAGATCGATAAGCCTATCTGCGGTGAAGAGGAGGTGCTAGTAAGGGTACATGCGGCGGCTGTGAATGCTGGCGATTGGCATTTAATGAGGGGCGATCCGTTTCTGGCCCGCCCTATGTTTGGTGGTTTCTGGCGGCCCAAAGTCAAAACGCTGGGTTTTGATGTGGCTGGGCAAATCGAAGCCGTGGGCGAAAAGGTCACTCAATTTCAGCCGGGCGATGAGGTGTTTGGCGATATTTCTGAATGCGGCTTTGGTGCTTTTGCTGAATACGTTTGTGTTCCGGCAACTGCGCTGGTGCTTAAACCCGACATGGTTTCATTTGAGGCAGCGGCAGCGGTGTCGGCGGCGGCGCTGACGGCTCTGCATGGACTGCGCGATTGCGGGCAGATTCGGCCTCAGCAAAGGGTTTTGGTAAATGGTGCTTCTAGCGGTGTCGGATCGTTTGCGGTGCAAATCGCTAGAGCGTTGGGGGCTGAGGTCACAGCGGTGTGCAGTACGTCTAAGCTGAATAGGGTGCGATCGCTCAATCCAGACCACATCATCGACTATACGCAAACCGATGCTACCCAAACCGACCAGCCCTACGACCTGATTTTGGATGCGGCAGCTTATCGCTCGGTGTTTGACTACTTTCCGGCCTTAACGCCACAGGGAACCTACGTTTTGGTTGGTGGCTCCATGCGCCGTCTTGCACAGGCGATGATGATGTCCCTGTGGTTTGGCAAGACCGACCGCCGCAAGATAAAGTGTTTTGTCGTAAAGCCCAACCAAAAAGATTTAAAGTTTGTTCGAGATCTTTTATCAGACGGAAAGATTGTTCCTATGGTTAATCGCGTTTATCGCTTGAGTGAGGTGCCTGCCGCAATTCAACAGCTTGAGCAGAGACGGGTTTGTGGAAAAGTTGTCATCTCTATGCAACAAAACCTATAAGAGTGAAAAAACATGAATACACAAAAAGCACTACAAAATAGATTGGAAGACATCAGGGTTCAAATGAAGCTTGCAGCACTATGGGCGGGTTTCATGTTTCTCTACATCTATGTAGATTATTTCGGTTTATATAAGCCGGACTACATAAGCAATATTCTGGCAGGAAAAGTTTTTATATTTGATATTACACAAACCTTTCTATTGACAGGACTGGTTTTGACAACAATTCCAGCTCTTATGATTTTCCTTTCCGTCGTCTTAACACCTAAGGTAAATCGCTGGACAAACATAATCGTGGCTGCGGTTTATATCCCTTATACGTTGTTCAATTTGACAGGTGAGTTTTGGATGTATCTGGTGTATGGCGCTGCTGTAGAGGTCGTTTTTCTTTTACTGATTATCCGTTATGCGTGGAAATGGCCTCGTATCGGGCGCATCTAAGTGTTGAGGGCGGTCTGTTATCAGACAGAAAGATTGTTCCTGTGATTAGATTTGGCTAAGTTTAAAGCGGCGCTCTGACGAAAACCACAGGCAAGCGTTGCTTCTATCCTCGTTTGGAGATCTCAATTCATGTATAGAGGGATGATGAAGCGTTTGGGCTATACCTTGTTAGGAACTGTGGCTTTGGCGACTCTGCCGATATCAGCACGGGCCGAACCCTACAAAGTTAGCTGTCAAGCCACTGTCTCTTTGGCCCAGGGCGAAAGCCTTACTTATGAGGTGACGGGTGTTATGGGCGAAACAACAGCGACCGAAACCCCTATTAACCCGATTGGACACTCGCTCAGCGTGAGTATTTTGCGACGCGATCGCAACGGAACGATAACCGCGCTTTTGAGCAATGCTTTACTGCGCAACTACGACGCGATCGCTCCGGATGCTGACTATTCTCAAATTCCCTTCACCGAAGCGTTTCGCGCCCAGCCCAACGATGGTCGCCGTCTCTATGTCGCTCCAGCTTCCGTACACGGCCTTTATGCAAGCCTGCGTCCTATCAGCGCTCAGCCCCAAAAAATGCAGATTGTTCACTATCTGAGTGCCAGTCAGTCTGTGCGTTCTGCACCGGGTTCTTGCCTCGCTGCGATTTCGTCTCCCGAATCGCTAATAGAACCGCCTTTGCAAGTTATAGCTGGAGATCCTTTGCCACTTCTCACGGTTGCTGAGCGGCAAAAAATAATCGAAGAGGGTAACAATTCTATTCAAAGTTGGATTAATCTCGCCGGAGTGGGTGCGACCAGTCCGCCCACTGAATTTACAGAGGCACTTCAGGCAACCTACCAACAACAACAGACTCTCAATCCTTATACAGCAACTTTCTTGGGTGTGTGGCAAGGCGAGCCGCCCGCGTCAGGCTATTCTTATTACCTGAGTATTTTTCCAGCAAACGAAGCGAACCAGGTCTGCATCGTTGAATACCAGCGAGGCCAGCAGATTGACTTGGAGCCAGAACCGGCTACCTTTACACTCTCTAAAGCGACGGTGATGCAAGACAATCTGCTCAGTCCCCGGCTGCGCTCCAGTCTAACCGCTTCGCAAGTACGCCCTTTCTATAACGGTACAGCCAGATTTCTAACCGTGCAACAGCATAGTGCTAATAATCGCGTTCGTGTGTTCTCACTTACTGATCGCTCCGCTCTATACGATGGTTTTTCGCCGCGCATGTTGCAAGAGCTTTCTCAAGCAACGTCTGAGCTAGGTTGTGTACAGTGATAAAACGACTCTCTTGGAAAAAAGCAGCGTCTCCACTGAAGTATTTGAGGTTGCGCGTACATCTTCTGGGGAAGGGACAACCAATCAACAGTTCGTTTGCAGGTTGTGACTAATTTCCGTAGCAGCCATCAGTCGCTAAGGCTACAGGCATTACAATGGATTTAGAAATTGAAACCCAAATTCGCGAGTGTGAAGCGCGGCTCTACGCCGCAATGTCCACTTCCGATATATCTGAATTAAATGTGCTCATTGCCGATGACCTACTTTTCGTTGGACCGACTGGTGAACTGGTAACTAAAGCGATGGATCTAGACTTGCACCGTACTGGCAGTACTCAGTTTCACAAGTTTGTGCTTAAAGCGCTAGACGTACGAGTTTGGAGCGAGCACTTTGTTCTTACTTCAGCTCAAATTTTCTTGAGCGGTACATATCTAGGAAATGCCTTCGCAGGTGATTACCGCTACATGAGAGTTTGGCGCAGAAGCGAGAGCGGCTGGCGAATTGTTGGTGGTAGCGCTACTGCGATAGTTTGAAGGTCTAGACTCTTTAAAGCCTGTATGGTCTCGAACTTTTGAGCCGTTGAAAGCTATCGGTAGCACCGGTCAGCTAACAAGCCGATGAAGCAGACAGTTGAGGAATCTCGATGGTGTTGCGAGACATATCGTCTGCCGCTTATCTTAGTCGTCATGCCGAAAAAGTAACGCCGATACATAAGACATAACGGTCACTCTCAATGGTTACGAAGTCCGAATCTTGGATAAGCCATGTAGTAATGGTTGCGAACCTACCTCTGATGTTCGTGAGTTTGCAGCGAGACTACTAATTAGATTGCTTGATGACATGCGTATTTTCGCAGCCCAGCAATACCTAGAAATCTATGTAGATTGCTAGCTTCTCAATGCCTGGAGGCTTAGAGTTATTGTATCTTTGTGCTAAAGCGGTAGGAAAAGTTTAATGGTTGCTAATGCAGTTCGTGCGGTTACAAGAGCTTCAGCTTCGACTGACTATGAGCAGAAGACTCAGAAGATCGCCCGTCAACTCCTGTCCGATAGTCGAGGTAAAGGATCGCTATTTTCGTCTGTTGTCACCAAGATGCGCGATCAGCTTCGCTGGGACGACAAGCTGCTGGCCTGGACGATGGAGAATCCTGGTCTGCGCGTGCAGATGTTTCGTCTGATTGACTGTCTGCCTTCTCTGACAACTAAAGCCGAGATCGCTAGCCACTTTCAAGAGTATCTAGGCGATGCCAGTGTGGAGCTGCCTCAGGCGCTTAAGAGCCTACTCAATTTTGCTGACCCCAACTCTATGCCTGCGCAAGTTGCGGCTACTACGCTATCGGGTGCGGTAGAGACCCTAGCGCGGAAGTATATCGCTGGAGAGAATGTCAAGCAGGCGCTCAAAAGCATTGAGCAACTGCGCAAGCAGTCAATGGCGTTCACGATGGACTTGCTCGGTGAAGCCGTTGTTACCGAACGCGAGGCCGAGGCTTACCTAAATAAGTATTTAGATCTAATGGCGCAGCTAACCGAGGCGGCGAAGAATTGGAAGCCTGTTGCCAAGCTAGACACCGCAGAAGGCAAGCCCCTGGCAAAAGTTCAGGTTTCGGTCAAGCTGACTGCTTTCTACTCGCAGTTCGACCCGTTGGATGTGGAAGGGTCTGCGTCTAAGGTCGGTGAGCACGCGCGGACGCTATTGCGGCGAGCAGAGGAGCTGGGCGTGGCAGTCCACTTTGATATGGAGCAGTATCGCTATAAGGATGCGACGCTGGCTGCTTTGAAGAAGCTGCTGATGGAAGAAGAATTTCGCGATCGCTCCGACATCGGCATGACCCTACAGGCATATTTGCGAGATAGCTACAGCGATCTAGAAGAGTTGATCGAATGGGCAAAAGAGCGAGGCACGCCCGTTACCTTACGCCTAGTCAAAGGCGCTTATTGGGACCAAGAAACCATCACTGCCCGTCAAAACTACTGGCCGACCCCGGTTTATAATCACAAGTCTTCAACCGATGCCAACTTCGAGCGGATGACGCGGTTGCTGTTGGAAAATCACGAGTATCTGTACGCGGCAATTGGTAGTCATAATGTGCGATCGCAAGCTCTAGCAATGGCGATCGCCCAAACCCTCGACATCCCCGCTCGCAACGTCGAGTTTCAAGTGCTCTACGGCATGGCCGACAGCCTGGCCAATGCACTGGTCAAACAAGGTCACCGCGTCCGAGTCTATTGCCCGTACGGTGATTTAATTCCAGGCATGGCCTACCTGATTCGCCGCTTGCTAGAAAACACCGCCAACAGTTCTTTTCTGCGACAGAACCTAGAAGAGCGTCCTGCTGAGGAGCTGCTAGCCATTCCACAGTGGGGCCCTGGTGACGCGGATGATGACACTAGCCCTGAAGCTGTTCTAACTCCAATTGCGCTGCCGAACTCTCCCATTACTCGAATTAATCCTGCGGCTGATATTGACTATGCGGTAGCAGAAAAGAGAAGCGAGGCCAATGCTGCTCTAGCCGCTGTGCAAAAGCAGCTAGGTAAAACGTACAGTCCGCTCATTGACGGCGAATTTGTGCAAACAGACCAGAGCGTTGAGTCGGTTAATCCGGCTCGGCCCTTGCAGGTAGTCGGCACTGTAGGACAAATCAGTGTTGAACAGGCTGAGAGTGCGATCGCTGCTGCTAAAACTGCCTTTGCCTCCTGGAAACGAACCCCAGCCAAAGAGCGAGCCGCCATCATCAACAAGGCCGCAGACCTACTAGAAGAGCGTCGCCACGAGCTGAACGCTTGGATGGTGCTAGAAGGCGGCAAACCCTTACATCAAGCCGATGCAGAAGTCTCGGAGGCGGCGGATTTTTGTCGGTACTACGCTGAGGAAATGGAGCGGCTAGATCAGGAGATTGACTACGATGTGGCGGGAGAGCGCGATCGCTACTTCTATCAGCCCAAAGGCATCGTGCTAGTAATTTCTCCCTGGAACTTCCCGCTGGCCATTCCCACTGGCATGACGGTCGCGGCCCTGGTCACTGGCAACTGCGCTCTGCTAAAGCCAGCCGCCGTCACTTCTGTGATTGCGGCCAAGCTAACTGAAATCTTTGTCGATGCAGGCATTCCAAAAGGCGTTTTCCAGTACGTTCCCGGACGCGGCTCCACCGTCGGCTCGCACATGGTCAAGCACAAAGACGTAAACATGATTGTCTTCACCGGATCGCAGGCAGTCGGCTGTCAGATCTATGCGGACGCGGCTATCTTGCAGCCTGGGCAAAAGCATCTGAAGCGTGTAGTCGCTGAGATGGGCGGTAAGAACGCCATCATCGTGGACGAAAGCGCAGACCTCGATCAGGCGGTTCAAGGCGTGGTTTATTCTGCCTTTGGCTACAGCGGTCAAAAGTGCTCTGCCTGCTCTCGGGTGATTGTGGTTGATTCTATCTACGAGACTTTTGTCGCGCGGCTGATAGAAGCAACAAAGTCTTTGAACGTGGGCGATCCGCTGGAGCCTGGAACCAAGGTCGGTCCGGTGATTGATGCTTCGGCGCAACAGAACATTAGAGACTACATCGAAAAAGGTAAGTCTGAGTCAACATTGGCACTAGAGCTGCCTTCCCCTGAACCCGGATACTTTGTTGGACCCGTCATCTTCACTGATGTTGATCCGCAGTCAACTATTGCCCAAGAAGAGATTTTTGGTCCGGTGCTAGCAGTGATGAAGGCAACAGACTTTGAGGAAGGGCTCGCGATCGCCAACGGCACCAACTACGCCCTCACAGGTGGCCTTTACTCTCGCACACCCTCCCACATCGATCGAGCCTACACAGACTTTGAAGTCGGCAACCTGTACATCAACCGCACTATCACCGGAGCTATCGTCGCCCGTCAGCCTTTTGGCGGCTTCAAACTCTCCGGCGTCGGCTCCAAAGCAGGCGGTCCCGACTATCTCCTACAGTTCCTCGATCCGCGCACCGTCACCGAAAATGTCCAGCGTCAGGGCTTTGCCCCTATCGAAGGAGTGGACTAGATTAGCTGCGGTACACTTGGGTTGACTTGTCATCAGGCGTTCTATGACTCGCTGGTTCAACACCGCAGGCCCCTGCCAGGCGGATATCCACTACATGCTACCGGCGCTAGAGCGGCTTCCTTCTGTAGAGCGGCTGGTCTTACAGCGGAGCTGTTTTGTTGTTCATGCACCAAGGCAGACTGGTAAAACAACAGCGATGTTGACCCTAGCTCAACGGCTAACCGCACAGGGTAAGTATGCAGCGGTGATGGTTTCGGCTGAGACAGGCGCAGCGTTTACTAATAATCCAGGAGAAGCAGAGAACGCCATACTGGAATCGTGGCGTTGGACTTGTCAGGCTTTACTGCCTGAAAACTTGCGTCCACCTGCTAGAACAGAAGTGTCACCTGGCGGACGAATAGTTTCCTTCTTACAAGCCTGGGCGGCAAAGTGTCCGCTTCCTATTGTTTTGTTTATTGATGAAATTGATGCGTTAGAAGATAATGTTTTGATTTCCGTGCTAAGACAATTGCGCTCTGGCTATCCTAGACGACCGCGCTCTCCTCAGTCGCTCGCTCTAATTGGTCTGCGAGACGTTCGAGACTACAAAGTTGCCTCCGGCGGTAGTCCTCGCCTAGGGACTGCTAGCCCTTTTAATATCAAGATAGAATCGCTGACACTGCGAAACTTCACCCATGCTGAAGTGAAAAGCCTGTATGGTCAGCACACTGCGGATACCGGACAGGTCTTCACAGATGAAGCTGTTCAGCTTGCATACGAGCTGACTTTGGGACAGCCTTGGCTAGTGAACGCGCTGGCTCGTCAGATGGTGGAAGAACTAGCACCTGATCCGTCTGTTGAACTCACTACAGAGCATGTAGAACAGGCAAAGGAGATTCTGATTCTTCGACAAGATACTCATCTAGATAGTTTAGCTGAGCGACTGCGAGAGCCCAGGGTAAAAGCAATCATTGAGCCGATGTTGGCTGGTCAGGACTTAGGCAATGTGCCGAATGAGGACATTCAATTCCTGATTGATTTGGGTTTGTGTGTGATGAATTCTCAACAGGGTTTGACTATCGCTAATCCAATCTATCGAGAAGTGCTGCCCAGGGTACTGGCGTTTACGCCGATGGCAGCCATGCCACAGATTACGCCGAGCTGGCTGACCGCTACTGGGGAGCTTTCACTGGATAGTTTGTTGCAATCTTTTCTGAGTTTCTGGCAACAGCACGGCGAACCCCTGTTAAAAAGTGCGCCCTATCATGAGATTGCGCCTCACCTGGTGATGATGGCGTTTTTGCATCGGGTGGTGAACGGCGGCGGGTCGATAGAGAGAGAGTATGCGCTGGGCACTGGAAGAATGGATTTGTGTTTGCGCTATGGTTCTGTTGTTTTGGGAATTGAGATTAAGGTTTGGAGAAGTGGGAAACCGGATCCTGTGAAGGCTGGGTTAGTGCAGCTAGACAGCTATCTAGCTCGATTGG
Organism: uncultured cyanobacterium; assembly: GCA_963838725.1. Classification (GTDB taxonomy): domain Bacteria; phylum Cyanobacteriota; class Cyanobacteriia; order Phormidesmidales; family Phormidesmidaceae; genus Phormidesmis. Next base: position 34,650 of record CAWISM010000004.1, read on the forward strand.
GGCTGGATTTTGGCTGGCTGGTGATTTTTGATCGCAGAGAAGGGGCTTTGCCAGTTGAAGAAAGGACGGGAACGGAGGTGGTGCGATTTCCACACGGGAAGACTGCGTCAACGCCTCAGAATAGAATTACCACGATCATACGTGGATAGCCACTTTTCTCAAAGCGTACTACCTACTACCAGAAATTAGGATGCTTGAACTGATAGCCAGTGCTTTTAATTTTGGCGTTGGAAACGCGGACATTTTTGCGGGTGCTCGGCTGCGTTTCATCCCAGGTGACTGAGGCGAGCTGATGGCGATCGCACACTCCATCAATCAGTTCTCGAATAGTTGGCACTTCATCTTGAACCAAGTTGTGCAACCCAGATAATCGCCGCTGACGCACCCAGTCAATTCCGCCAACAATGTCATCGAGATGGACCCAGTTGGTGCCTTCATTGCCTTTTCCTGGTCTTGTCGTACCTGCTGCTCTGCCGTAGATCCTCTCTAACGTCCGACCAGGGCCATAGATGCCGCCCAAGCGTAGAATGCAAACCTTTCTCTGCGGCGTAGTAGCCGATAGAAGCGTCTGTTCTGTAGCCTCGACAATTTTCCCATTCTCTGTAGCAGGTGCAGGCGGCATTAGCTCTGTTACCCACGCGCCTTGATGGTCTCCATAGACGGAGCAGGTGCTGGTATAAATTAGCTGCTGCACATCAGTATTAGGGAGGATTTTTGCAGTCGTTTTGGCTGTCTCTAGATAGGTATCCTTGTAGCTAGCACCTTTACGCAATCCTACGCATAGCAGCACCAGTTCTCGATCAGACAGTACCGCCTGAAGCTGCGAGGCATCGGTGCCTACGACTACACTGACCTGGTTTGCGAGCTGACTAAGCTCTGGGATGCGCGATCGCCGAGTCGTCGTCACTGATAGATCAAATTCCTGCGATCGCCAGCACTTTGCAACGGCTGTGCCGACATATCCGCAGCCGATAATCGCAGCTTTCATACAAAATTCCACACCATCAACAGCCGTTTGCCTAAGGATTAAGATTTTCTAGCGTTTTTGAGTTCACTGCATACAGCCATCATTATGAACGTAGTTCAAGGATAGTATGCGACCTCGTCAATAGCCTGGTAACTCCCACCTGCTCGGCCATACTTTGCTTACTAATACATCTTCTACTAAGCGCAGGATTTCTACTATGAAAATTGTCGTTACACAAGATACTTTTTTCAAAGCGCTGCCTATTCAAGCTGCTACGTTAAAAAGTAAGAATATCCCCGATCAGCTGGTCACTGTCTCAGCAGGCACCTCCCTAGAAGTCGTCGACTATCTTCCCTACGAGGGCAACCAAGAAAGTAGCGCCGATGACCATGTGTTCTTTCAGCTAGCTGAGCCGATGGAAAATCATCAGGCGGTTCGTTGGTTTGTGTATGGACTGCATGCACAGATGGAAGGCACTGAACCTGGCAACGATCCCAAAGATGAACCCGCTCCTCCCTCGCCCAATTTAGACGGGGATCAGCCTAGTACCAAGCCCGTTGACTTTGGCCCAAAGATTTCAATTCCAGGCATTAGTCGACCCGTAGGGATCTATGAACCGGTCTATTTCGAGCCGACCGTATGCAACTTCACTTGGTCCGAGATGACCAAAGGCGGCACTCGTATTCCGGTCAATGCTAATGTCACGGTGCGAATCGTAAAGCTATGCAAGTATCTAGATGAGGTGCGTACGTTTTTAGGCAGCAAGCCGATGCGCATCACATCTGGGTACCGCGATCCGGTTAGCAATCGGCGGGTAGGCGGCGCAAGAAGCTCGCGGCATATGGCCGGGGATGCGGTTGATTTCTGGGTAAAGGATATGGACGTTGTCGATGTCTTCTACAAGCTAAAAAGCTTTCACCCTAGAGGCGGACTCGCTGTTGGCAATGGATTTGTCCATCTAGATCTGCGCCCAGGCTCACCCGCTAGATGGACTTACCCACGCGGTCCGCGCGTATCGCTCTGGTAATAGTGATAGACAGCTAACGGCTGCGGCTATCTGAAAAAGAACAGGTGAGACAGCGATAGATGGCTGTCTCACCTGTTCTTTTTTAAAGGTAATTTTTGCTAGACAACTCTATTGAAGAACTGAAAAGGTATCGTTGTTGCCAGTAGAAATCTATCTACGTAAAAAAATCTTAGATGAAAACCTGAACGAAGTCTCTAAATAGACGAAAACTTATAGTCTCCATAGACTTCGCTTTTGCGAGTTCCGCCACTGACTCGACGGCCAGGAAGTCCCTGTCTTGGCGCAGACTCTTCTTGAGCGTTTGAATAGGTGGTTAGCTGCTGACTAGAACCATAGATAGCGAACTGGCTAGGGGCTGTGATCGCAGCTGACGCTGTTTCTACAAGACCTGACAAACTGCTAAGACTGATAAAGATAGAGACACACGCGATTCTTCTATTAATCATTTCTGTTGCGGTAGTTGCACTGGTCTATATACTAATCAAGACGGTACGAGACTACAAACAGAGAAGATACTGACTGAGAAATATTCTGGAAACATCTTCATGTCAGTGTTAAGACGTGACAAAAGCAAGAGGATTTTGATCGTATCGATTGCGAATAGAGATAGTTGGTCCCTGTTGGGTACCCGCTAAACTGGCCGTATTTTCTAGGGCAGTGCGCAGATGTTTGGCGGCGTAGATAGACATATCGCGTGGGACGTTGATGCGATCGCGTAGATATCGCAGCGCCGCATCACTACCCGCTGGCGGCTGGCAAACTTCTCCTGTCATCATCTGGGTAAGCGCGCAGCGCAGCGCTAGGTCAAATAGCTGATCATCCGTTGGGTTGGCCCGGACGATATTTACCCGATGCTTGATCACCCTAGCAAGCGCTTCAGCTTTAGCGGTATCAGGTTCTGCGTAGCCAACATCCGGCAACCCAAACCACGGACCGCGGTCGACTCGGCGCTGATTGAGTTCGGTTTGCGCTTCACTATTCTCGTAGCAACCACCCATCTGAGGGGGCAAATCGTGTACATGCGTATGAAAATCACTCTGGGTGCCGCGATAGGTTGATCGTGTTTCCATCGCATCAAACCAATTAGATAGCTTTGGGTTCTCTTCTCTTAGGGAATATCCTTTGTAGTAGTAGAGACTAGCGTTCATTCGCTCTACGTAAGGAGTAAAGACAATATCCGCCGTGCTGAAATCTGATAAGAAGAAAGGTCCAGACGTTGCTGATAGGGCTGCTTCTACTTTGGCGACGGCGCTGATAAACTGTTCCCGGCTGTTCTTTTCTGGATTAAACCAGCCTGCTGGCTGGCATAGCCACCCGCACCAGGCCCTGAACAACACTCTCTCCAACTGCCGCAAAGGCAGTACCTGCGAATCTCTCATTCCAGGTCCAACCGTCCCAAAAGCGTCTTCTAACGCCAGTAAAATGTCGTCGCTTTCGGTGACAATACGACCATCAATTGATAGTGCAGGCAGCATTCCAGACGGCACTATCTTTTTATACCAGGCTTCTTTCTGGCCGTAGCAGAACATGGTGACTTTTTCGATGCGGTGGGGAATCTGTTTTTCTTCTAGCCACAGCCAAATCTTTTGGCAGTAAGGGCACCAGGCGTGGTTGTCGCGGTAGAGCGTGACGCGAATATCACTTTCTGATTGGCCGAATAGGCGCAGACGAGACTGAGCGTTCGTAGGACCGTTAACAGGGTCGGTAGTGAAATCGGTAAGGACGGCAAGTTCGGACCAGGAGAGGGAGGGCATGGGAAAAAGTAAAAAGGAACAAGAGGGTGAAAAGTTACGTAAAAATTATCGACTTTGAAAAATGTTTTGGACCATTTGTTTTTTACAGGCAGCTGAGGCGTGATCGAGTTCGGTGATTTCAGCGTCGGTGAGATGCCAGCCGAGCGCACCTGTGTTTTGTCGTGCTTGCTGTAAGTTTTTGGCACCGGGAATAGGAAGAGTGCCTTTACAGATGCACCAGTTGATAGCGGTTTGAGCCATTGTTTTTTCCCTTTCTAGAGCAACAGCTTTCAGACAATTGAGTAAAGGTTGAACACCAGGGAGAATTTGACCGAGCGCAAATCTTCTGAGTCCTTTTGGCAGGTCGGACTTCTGGGTGTATTTGCCAGTGAGAAGCCCAAGGGCAAGCGGACTGTAGGCGATCATCTGAATGCCGAGTTCGTCGCAGACGGGTTTGAGCTGTAGCTCTGTAAAGGGATAGGTAGAAAGCAGCGAGTATTGGACCTGGAGGGTGTGAATCTTGATGCCCTGATCGGCGAGCCGCTTGTGCGCCCAGACTAGGCGTTTGGGACCGTAGTTAGAAAGGCCTAGTGCCTTTGCTCTACCCTGTTTGCAGAGTTCGGCTAGACCATCCAGCAATGAACCTTCTTGAAAGGGTAGATAGTTGGCAGTAGACCAGTGCATTTGAACAAGATCTAGCTTTCCGAGGCGTTGGACGGAGGCTTCACCCGCTGCAACCATCGATTGTTTTGTCAGCCGCCAGGGATAGGGAGCTAGCTTGGTCGCTAGACAAATGTTCTCTCTGTTTTGGCCGCTGTAGCTGGCGCTGAACTGGCCAAGGAGTTTCTCACTTTGGCCGCTGAGCTTGCCAGTGCCGTAGGAGTCGCCTGTATCGAAGAGAGTGATACCGTGGCTGACGCAGTGGTTGAAGACGGCCTGTAATTCATCGTTCATGCTCTCTTCGTAGTCCCAGAGTAGGCGATTGCCCCACGCCCAGGTGCCGCAGCCCATTGTGGGAAGAGGGGGGAGGGGATAGGAGGAGGACATAGGAAGTAGGAAGGATAAACGATGAAGGTGGTTGAAAAGTATCTTTTTAGCGGCAGATACCGTGTAGGCCGATGGCGGCTAGGATGGCGCTCAGTAGGGTCCAGATGCCATCGGCCATTAAGTTGATTCGCTGGACATTTTGTTGGGCTTCGGCAACGAAGAGGGCTTCTAGGGAGGCGGGCTGTTCGACTAGGGCGGAGAAGTAGCCGTAGTCGCGCTGGAGCTGATCCCAGTCTTGAAGGGCAAAGTAGCCGAAGACGAATACTCCGGTCAGACCGGGAATCACGACGAGTACGAGTAGAATGATTCGGCCTGAGGAGAAGCGCGGGCGATATTTATCTTTTCTCATCGGGTTGGTAAGATTCTACTCATAGCGCTCATACTTTAAATATTATTCGATGGATGTAGCAAGCAGACCGTTTTGAGGAGGGGCGCTTGAGTAGGTCACTTTGAGGATAGACCGCTTTAAGTAGAGCAGGAGCGATAGATGGGCTGGTCAGATAGGCTACGACAGAAGGCAGTTGAACTGTGGGAGGGCGTTCGCAAAGAGGCGGGCGATCGCACTAGCCAGTGGTTTCCCCCTGATGTCACTCAGCTACAAAAAGCCTACGCCGACGCCCAGACACAGGTCACCCAAACGCTGCTAAAAAGCTTTAGCGTCAGCGATGAACAGATGGCAGAAGTCCTGGCAAAGGTGCGAGCTGAGCTACCGACGACAGAAGCACTGTTGATGGGCAAGCCGCAGGCGGGGAAAAGCTCCATCGTGCGCGGGTTAACGGGCATATCCGCAGAGATTGTCGGTCAGGGCTTTCGGCCCCACACGCAAAACACCGCTCGATATGCCTATCCTTCTGAAGATCTGCCGCTGCTGATTTTTACAGACACGGTGGGTCTAGGCGACATCGGCCAGGATACGGATGGCCTAGTGAAGGAGCTGTCGAACGAGCTGGGACACCAAACTCGGCAGGCTCAACTGCTAATTTTGACCGTGAAGATCAATGATTTTGCTGTTGATCAGCTCAAGCAGATTGCCCAGCAGCTTCGGCACAATCATCCAAACGTGCCCTGTCTGCTAGCAGTGACTTGCCTACACGAGCTTTACCCGCCTGACCAAGCAGACCATCCTGACTACCCGCCCGCGTTTGCAGCTGTAGAACGAGCCTTTACAGAACTGAAGGCGTCCTTTGTAGGCTGCTTTGACCAGGCTGTCCTGCTGGATTTCACCTTAGAAGAAGACGGCTACACGCCTGTGTTCTATGGTCAAGATACGCTGCGGGATGCCCTAGCAGAGCTATTGCCAAACGCGGAAGCAAGGGCGATTTATCAGCTAATTGATGAACAGGACCAAGCCAGCGATCAGCTAGGAAGTCTGTATCGAGATGTGGGGCGGCGTTATATTTCAGCGTTTGCAGTAGCGGCAGCAACTTTGGCAGCGGTGCCTTTGCCGTTTACGACGATGCCTGTGCTGACGGTATTGCAAATTTCGATGGTGGGTCTACTGGGTCAGCTCTATGGGCAGAAGCTGAGTCGGTCTCAGGCTGGGGGAGTGGCTAGTGCGATCGCCGGAGGATTCTTCGCTCAAGCGATTGGCCGCGAACTCATCAAATTCATTCCCGGATTCGGCAGTGTCGTTGCCGCATCTTGGGCCGCAGGCTACACCTGGGCGCTAGGCGAGGGTGCCTGTGCATATTTTGGTGATTTGATGGGTGGAAAGAAGCCAGATCCTGAACGCATTCAGCAGGTAATGGCCGAAGCGTTTGAAGCAGCGAAAACGCGGTTTAGAGAAAGTGGAAAGGGAGAAAATTGACTGATAAAAGTTAGTTGACTATCAAACTCACGTTAGAAATATTGTGCTATCCGACACTAGCCAACCACCTAGCAAAAGCAATTAGCTCCTCTTCTATCTGTTTATAGGTATCAGAGGAACTGTCTATCAGTTTACCTAAACGGTCGGGATCGAGATCATAGCTGTACACGCTTCTGACTACGTGACGAAACCGTCGATATTCGTCTAGCTGCGCCAGTGTCGTTTTAGAAATCACTTTTGGTCTTACGTTCGCAACTTCTGTTGCCATCTGGTTTAGCAAAGCCTGATGCCAGTTGCGACCACCCGGCAATCGATTATCTAGACCTCTAGCGATTCTTTCAAATAGCTTTTCTAATCCGCTGTAGAAACCATGCAAGTTGAGCGCAACGCTGTCTAGAAAAAACTCATTTCCAGACTCAAGATATTCTCTCCAGGCGAGCTGCGCACGTGTCAGAGCTGGTTCGATATCTGCTAGCTCCGTATAGATGCGGTGACTAAGCGAGACAAAATGCGAGGTCACACGTCAACGCCCTCTTTCTCTATAGCAGCTTTCAATACCAGCGACTTACACGTCTGCGGGTCAATTAGATCTACTTTGATATCTTGAGACAGCTCATTGACAGCATCCAGTGCATCGTAGAATCGATTGGATGGAATTCCCCACACTGCTAAGTCAATATCAGACCAGCGTGTATACCGTTCCTTATCCGCTAATGAACCGAAAACTTTAATACGCTTCGCCTCAAACTGACCGCGTAGAAGCGAGAGCAGTTCGGGTAACTTAGCCTGCGCTTTCTCCCAACGTGAAGCATCTAGAATCTTATCTAGATTTCGAGCTGGGTCGTATTGTTTAAGCTCTTCAGGTGTGAGCTGACTGACCGTCTTTTCCATACGTTCAATACTATCAACTGTGGCTTTCACTGCATAGAATGAGCAAATTCTGATACGAATCAACCGCCGCTAGCTAAGGCTACACGCAAGTTTCCATCGGCAGCGGCTAAGGCTTCAACTGCTGCGCTCTTTCCTAGTCCTGCTAGTTGCATAACCAAAGCCACCTTCACCTGTAGCCCGCTCTCATCTAGCAGCTTGCCAGCTTCCTCCCGATCTAGCTCAGTGAGATCGCACAGGATGCGAATGGCGCGATCGCGTAGCTTACTATTCGTCACTGCCACGTCCACCATTCGATTGCCGTACACCTTGCCTAGCTTCACCATCACCCCAGTCGACAGGATATTCAGCGCTAGCTTGGTCACGGTTCCGGCCTTCAGCCGGGTTGAGCCCGCCAGCACCTCTGGTCCCACGATCAGGCGAATGTCTACGTCCGCGTCTACTGGCACTTGCTCTGCCGGTACGCAGGCGATGAAAATTGTGCTCGCCCCGCACTGCTTCGCCGCCTTGAGCGCGCCTTGTACGTAGGGCGTTGTGCCGCCAGCGGTGATACCGACGACGACATCGCGTTTGGTAACTCTGTGGTCGATGATGGCCTCAGCGCCCGCTTCCTCCTCGTCCTCTAGGGCTTCGGAGCTACGCAAAAGCGCCGCAGCGCCGCCTGCAATGATTCCCTGGACGAGTTCGGGCGGAGTGCAAAAAGTAGGCGGGCACTCTGCCGCGTCGAGTACACCTAGTCTGCCGCTGGTGCCCGCGCCGACGTAGAAGAGTCCGCCGCCTTCTCGCATTGAGGCAGCAGCTAGGTTGATTGCCTGGGCGAGGTGAGTTCTGGCATGGGCGATGGCATCTATCGTCCGCTGGTCTTCCTTGTTGAAGACATCCACCATCTCTAACGTGGAGAGCTGGTCTAGATTCTGGCTGTTGGGGTTGTTTTGCTCGGTCAGCAGATGGCCACGATCTTTCATATCGGTCATAGCAACTTCTCCAACTGAGCGCGAATTCGATCCATCTCATCTGTCGAAGCATCCTGAAGGCTGCCTTGTGCAGTCTTTTCTAGCTTCGCACGAGCCGCTTCATTCGGGTCGGCATCTAGATTCCAGGTTGTTTCATCTACTACCTTATCCGGCGGCATGAGCAGCGTGCCATCTTCTACTAGCACCGCCTCATAGCCCGCGCTCTCACAAAACTCTTCGATCTCTTCTGTGTCAAAGGCTTCTACCGAGGCGGGTGGGAAATCTTGCGCTTCTAGCATGACCGCAAAGCGAGTCGCGTCGTCTTCGACCTCAAACATTAGCACTAGCTGGCGTCCTTCCATCTCTAGAGAGTGGATGCCTTCGTTTTCGGTACGCGCGTTGAATAAAACGACATAGACTGACATAGTGCAGATAGTTAACGGGTACTTGATTCACATTGGTCAGTGTAACGATTAACTGGCCCTTCCGCCCTAACCCTGCGGGAGGCTACGCCAGCGGCTCCGCTCAGGGTTCTACGTCGATAATTCTTGGCGGCTAAGCGTAGTCGTTCGCGTAGCGTCGCCGTAGGCGTTAGCCCGACCTTCTGCAATAATGAAAGCGCTTTCCACCCTGTTTGCACCCTCATGGCAACTTTTCTGTTAGAAGTCGGTACTGAAGAACTCCCGGCCAGCTTTGTCAGCGAGGCGATCGCACAGTGGAAGACCAAGATTCCGGCTGAATTGAAAGAACAGTTTCTAGATACTGGCAGCCTCGAATTCTACGGAACGCCGCGCCGTCTTGCGGTGTTGATTAATGGCCTGCCAGAGCGTCAGTCGGATAGAGAAGAAGAAGCCAAGGGTCCACCTGCTAAAGCCGCCTTTAAGAACGGAGAACCGACAAAAGCAGCCACAGGATTCGCTGCCTCTAGAGGCGTGAGCGTCGATCAGCTAGAAGTTCGCGATACTGACAAAGGGGAATTTGTATTTGTCAACCAAAAGATTCCAGGGCGTGAGACGGCTGAGCTGTTGCAAGAGATGGTGCCAGAATGGGTGCTGGGCCTAGAAGGCAACCGATTCATGCGCTGGGGTGATGGAGACTTGCGCTTTCCGCGCCCGATTCGCTCGCTGGTAATGCTGCTAGACGATCGGCTGCTGCCGCTGACGCTGGAGAATGGCTCTGAGGTGTGTGAGAGCGATCGCATCACCCCCGGACACCGCGTCCTCCACCCTACAAACGTCAGCCTAGACCACGCCCAAGACTACGTCGAAGCGCTTAAAAAAGCCTACGTCAGCGTCGATCCGGCCGAGCGCAAAGCTACCATTCTAGAGCAGGTTGCCGCTGTCGCTAGCTCCGTGAACGGTCACGCCGTGGTGAATGAAGACCTACTGGCCGAAGTCGTCGATCTCGTCGAGTGGCCGACTGCTATCATCGGCAAGTTCGATGAAGAATTTCTAGCGCTGCCGGCCAAGGTCACCATTACCGAGATGGAGAGCCATCAGCGCTACTTTCCGGTGAGTCCTTCGGCAGAGTCAAACGAGCTGCTGCCGTATTTCATCACTGTCTCCAACGGCGATCCAGCTAAGTCAGCGCTGATTACTCAGGGCAACGAGCGAGTCATCCGCGCTCGCCTAGCCGATGGCAAGTTTTTCTTTGACGCCGACCAAAAGCAGCCGCTTGCCGACTATCTGCCGCAGCTAGAGACCGTTACTTTTGAGGCGCAGCTAGGGTCTGTAAGAGAGAAGGTCAGCCGAATCGAGCAAGTTACCCAACTGCTGAGCGATCAGCTTGGACTGAGCGCCGAGCAAACGCAGCACGCCGTTCGCGCTGCCCAGCTTTGCAAGGCCGATCTGGTGACGCAGATGGTCGGCGAATTCCCAGAGCTACAGGGCTATATCGGCCAAAAGTACGCGGCTAATAGCGGTGAACCGCAGCCAGTGGCCGATGCTATTTACGAACACTATTTGCCCAAGGGAGCAGGGGATAGCCTGCCTCAAACTTTAATTGGTCAGGTCGTCGGCATCGCCGATCGGCTAGATACGCTAGTGAGTATCTTTAGCATCGGCAAGCTGCCAAAGGGGTCTAGCGATCCGTTTGCGCTGCGCCGATCGGCAAATGCGATTGTCAACGTGGTCTGGGATGCGGGGCTACCGTTGAAGCTACAGACGGTGCTCACACATGTGGTTGAAGCGTTTGCGGCAGACCGAGACGCTGTAAACGCGGCTGAGCTGATAGGACTGCTCAAAGACTTCTTCGATCAGCGGGTTCGGACTTTGCTACAAGATGGTTTAGGCATTGACTATGACCTAGTAAATGCTGTGTTTGGTCAGGACGCGGCCTATCAGGAGCGGGCGCTGACTGATCTGTTGGATGTACGCGATCGCGCCACCTTCCTTCAGTCCATCCGCGACGATGGTCGTCTTGCCACCATCTACGAAACCGTCAACCGCGCGGCCAAACTCGCGGCTCAAGGCGATCTTGCCACTGACGTACTCGATCCGAGTGGCGTGGTTGACCCCAATCTTTTCGAGCAGCCCTCCGAACAGGCTTTCTACGATAGCTTGCAGACGCTTTTACCTCAGACCCAGGCAGCGCAGGCTGAGCGCGACTACAGCAAGCTGATTACCGGACTAGAGCAAGCCGCACCGACGGTGGCCAATTTCTTTGACGGGGAGACTAGCGTGATGGTCATGGCAGAGGATGCGGCGGTGCGAGAGAATCGATTGAATCTGCTGGGCCTGTTACGAAATCATGCTAGGGTGCTGGCTGACTTTGGCGAAATTGTGAAGAGTTAGCTGCCATGAAAACTGCGCATGTCATCGGCCTTGGCCGTTCTGGAATTGCTGCTGCCCGTGTACTTGCCCGTCAGGGCTATGCCGTCACGCTGAGCGATCGCGGTGCGGCCCAGCGCCACCAGTCCGACGCGCAAAGGCTAAAGGACGAAGGCATCACTATCAAGCTCAACTACGCGTTTGATCCACAGGTTGCCAAAGATAGCGGGCTCGATCTACTAGTGGTCAGTCCTGGCGTTCCCTGGGATGCGCCTGCGCTGGTGACTGCTCGCGAGCTGGGTATCGAGACGATTGGTGAAATGGAGCTGGCTTGGCGATCGCTACAGGATCGGCCTTGGGTCGGCATCACGGGCACGAATGGTAAAACCACTACAACTGCCCTAGTTGCCGCGATTTTCAAAGCTGCTGGGCTCAACGCACCCGCCTGTGGCAACATCGGCTACGCTGCCTGCGAGCTAGCGCTAGGCGAGCCGCCCGACTGGGTAATCGCCGAACTCAGCAGCTATCAGATTGAGGCGTCGATCTCCCTCGCGCCGACAATTGGTCTATGGACAACGTTCACTCCAGACCATCTCAGTCGGCACAAGACGGTGGAAAATTACTACCGGATCAAGGCTTCTCTCTTAGCCCGGTCGCAATCTGTCATCGTCAACGGCGATGACCTTACTCTGCATCGTAGATCCGACGAACATTCTTCCCCGCGCCACCACTGGACCAGCATCAAGGGCCAAGCTGCTCTCTCGCCAATCGCAGTCGATACCTATATAGAAGACGGCTGGGTCGTCCATAAAGGAGAACAGATTGTGGAGACTAAGGCGCTGCGGATGGTCGGCGAGCACAATCAGCAGAACCTGCTAATGGCGGTGGCAGCGGCGCGGCTAGCGGGAATTGATAAGGGTGCGATCGCCCAGGGCGTAGCCAGCTTTCCCGGCGTTTCTCACCGACTAGAGCATATCTGCACCTGGCGCGGCGTAGACTTTATCAACGATAGCAAAGCAACAAACTACGACGCGGCTGAAGTCGGCCTTCGCTCAGTGGCTGGCCCTGCCATCCTAATTGCAGGCGGTGCGCAAAAAGACGGCGATGATACCGCCTGGATCGCTCAGATAAAAGAGAAAGCGGCGACCGTTCTGCTAATTGGTGACGCCGCCGATCCTTTTTCTAAGAGACTGACCGATCTAAACTACAACAACTATGAGATTGTTCAAACTATCGATCGAGCGGTGGCCCGTAGTACCGAATTGATTAAAGAGCAGCCGATCAGAACTGTTTTGCTCTCCCCCGCCTGTGCCAGCTTCGATCAATACGCCAACTTTGAAGTACGCGGCGACGACTTTAGGCAGGTCTGCACCAAGTATCTAGGAGAGCTTTGATTGATCAACGCTGGTGATGCGGTGTCCTTGGATACTTATCTATAAAAGCAAGATGTTACATCTATCAAACATCTATGCAAAAGGTATCGAATTACCAAAACTTATCTTGATTTGAGCGTTAGAATTTGACTGCGTTGATTTATATCAGGATACGGATCGGTGTTCGAAAATTTACTTCCTCCGCTAAATAATCACAATCTGCCCTACCCTGATACGATTCATCCGATCGTGGTGCACTTCGTGATCGCGATGGTACTCTTCGCCGTCGTTTGCGATGCCATTGGCTATTTTACTAAGAACCCCCGGCTGCACGAAGCGGGCTGGTGGAATATGGTATTCGCCACCATCTCTATCTTTATCGCAATTGTGTTCGGCCAGGTAGAGGCTGGACTAGCGATGCCCTACGCGGCGGCGACTGGCGATTTGAACCTGCATACGCTGATCGGCTGGTCGCTATCTGGAATTCTGGCGGCAATCACGGGCTGGCGATATATCATTCGGCTAAAGTCGCCTGGAAAGCTGCCTGCTGCCTATATCGGGATGAATGCGGTCCTGACGGTGATTGTGCTGTTTCAGGTATATCTGGGCGATCGCCTGGTGTGGGTCTATGGACTGCATACAGAGGCTGTGGTAGAAGCTGCGAGATCGGGACTGTTGAAGTGATAAATATGTTTGAGTTTGCTATGAATGCTTGGATGCCGATTTTGCTAGAGGGGAATGGGTTGCCCTATCGGATACCGATCCATCCCAATCTGGTGCATTTGACGCTGGGTCTGTTTATTGTGGCGATCGCATTCGATATTGTCGCCGCCCTCTACCCGCTAGAAAAGCCCATCTTCAAATTTCTCGCCATTCCAGTCACTAGCGCCGGGCTCTATGACGTGGGCTGGTTCAACATGGTCGCCGCTGCTGTGGTCACCTTCTTTACCGTTGCGGCTGGCTTTTACGAGATATTGCTAGCCGATCCCCCGGATGACATCATTAGTCCCTGGGGACTGAACGCGACCGACACGATGGTTTGGCATGGAATTGGCGGCGTGTTGCTGCTGGCATTAATCGTTGGAATGACTGTCTGGAGGGGGTTTCAGCGCTATTTGTGGCGAGAAGATAGAGCTAGGCAAGTGCAGTGGAGTTACTTGGGCTCAGGCTTGTTAATCTTTGTTTTGATGTTTGCTCAAGGGACTTTAGGCGCCCATCTAGGCGGCGACTTTGGTGTGCATGTCACCGCCGATCGCCTGATTTGGGCTGGCATCAGCCCTAACGAGATAGACAAAGGCCCAGCCGATGAAGTTCTAACTAAATCTCCGACGGTTGGATCAAGAGAAAAGGGTCCGCAAGATTAGTCAGCATTGACCCGCCAAAAGCAGTTTTGGGCCAAGACATAAACCAAGTCTGGAAATACTAAGTCTGGAAATACTAAGTCTGGAAATCAAGTGAACACTAACGACGGAACCAGTCAAAACCCCGAACCCAGAACCCGAAATTTAGGCAGAGTTTTCAACGGACGTCGCATAGCCGGTCTGAGCGCTCTAGCAGCAGGGAACTTCGCTATCAGCGTCTGGATGGGCCAAGAAGCCTACAAATGGCTACCACCGCAGGCGTCTTCAGAGGCGGTCCTAGTCGATAAGCTCTTTAGCTTTATGACTGCTGTTGGCACCTTCATTTTTATTGGTGTGGTAGGGACGCTGCTCTATTCAATGATTTTTCAGCGGGCGGCTAAGTACGACACCAGCGACGGCCCACCGATTGAGGGCAATGTCGCCCTAGAGATAATTTGGACAGCCGTACCGATTATGCTGATTCTCTGGATTGGCACGGTCAGCTACAAGACCTATGACCAGATGAGCCTACTAGAAGCGATCGCACCCAAGGTAATGGCGACAGTGGATACAGTGCCCGGTGAATCTAGAGAGGCTGTGCCAGGAGACATCTCGCCAGGTGACAACCCATATGTCGAGGTGCATTCCCGGCAGTGGTCTTGGGAATTTCGCTACCCAGAAGAGAACGTCAGCAGCACAGAGCTACATGTACCCATCAACCAGCGGGCCAGGTTCAAGCTCACATCAGATGATGTTTTACACGGCTTCTACATTCCAGCGTTTCGGGTGAAGCAAGATATTATTCCAGGCAAAGAGATTGACTTTTCATTCACGCCGATTCGAGAGGGTCGCTATCGGCTGCGCGATTCTGCGTACAGCGGCACGTATTTTGCTGCGAATCAGACCAATGTCGTGGTGGAATCTGAAGAAGATTATCAGCGGTGGCTAGATGCGATCGCCCAAAACCCACCCACAGCCGCCGAGAATATGGCCTACGACGAATTTTCCGAAGCCGAAAAAGGCACCATCAGCCTCGGCTGGGCCACCGTCAAACCAGCCCCCGCCCCCATCGTCAACCACACCAGTTCAGAGAAGGATTCCTATGAGTAACGCAACGCTGGAGAAGCCATCGAAACAAGTCCCTACCCCAGAACCCGAAGCTCCCGATAACTGGCGCAGATTCTTTAGCTTCAGCACTGACCACAAAGTCATCGGTATTCAGTACATCGTCACTGCCTTTATCTTCTTTCTATTTGGCGGCTTACTCGCTATGGTGATGCGCGGCGAGCTAATCACACCAGAGGCGGACCTAGTCGATCGCACTGTCTACAACGGTCTATTCACTATGCACGGCACGATCATGCTGTTCATGTGGACCTTCCCGATGCTAAACGGACTAGCGAACTATCTCGTGCCGCTGATGATTGGCGCAAGAGATATGGCCTTTCCACGGCTAAACGCGGCTGCATTCTGGCTAGTCCCGGTTTTTGGCGTGATTTTAACTGCTAGCTTCTTCGTTCCCGGTGGTCCGTCCCAGTCTGGGTGGTGGGCCTATCCGCCCGTTAGCTTACAAAATCCCACTGGTAATCTGATTAACGGACAGGCGCTTTGGCTGCTCGCTGTGGCGCTATCGGGCGTCTCTTCGATCATGGGCGCGGTAAATATTGTCACCACCATCTTCAGAATGCGAGCCCCAGGCATGGGCTGGTTCAAGATGCCTGCTTTTTGCTGGACGGTCCTTTCGGCTCAAATGATTCAGCTGATTGGTCTACCGGCTTTGACAGCAGGTGCGGTGATGCTACTGCTCGATCTCACCGTGGGCACTAGCTTTTTTGATCCGGCAAAGGGGGGCGATCCGGTTCTATACCAGCACTTTTTCTGGTTCTACTCCCACCCGGCTGTCTATGTGATCATCCTGCCAATCTTCGGCGTCTTCTCAGAAGTCTTTCCGGTTTATTCTCGCAAGCCACTCTTTGGCTACAGAGTCGTGACCGTCTCTTCTGTGATGATCACTATATTGAGCCTGGTTGTCTGGGTTCACCATATGTTTGCTAGCGGTACGCCCGGATGGATGCGGATGCTATTTATGTTCACCACTATGGCGATCTCGATCCCGACTGGCATCAAGGTGTTCGCCTGGGTAGCAACAGTGTGGGGCGGCAAGCTGCGACTCACCAGCGCCATGCTGTTCGCGCTAGGAGGACTGACAACGTTCCTGTTTGCGGGTATTACTGGCATCATGCTTTCTTCAGCGCCGTTTGATATCCACGTGAACAACACTTACTTTGTTGTGGGTCACTTTCACTACGTGATTAATGGTGCGGTGGTAATGGGTTTCTACGCAGCGATCTATCACTGGTTCCCAAAGATGACCGGGCGAATGTACTACGAGGGTCTGGGCAAGCTGCATTTTGCCCTTACCTTCACTGGCATCAACTTAATCTTTCTACCTATGCACCCGCTGGGTCTGATGGGGATGCCCAGAAGAGTGGCTTCCTACGACCCCGAGTTTGCTTTCTGGAATGTGATTGCGAGTCTAGGCGGATTCTTGCTAGGCGTTTCGACACTGCCATTCATCCTAAATATGCTGAGCTCTTGGACCCAGGGGGATAAGGCAGGCGATAATCCCTGGCGAGCTATCGGCCTAGAGTGGCTAGTCTCCTCGCCGCCACCGCACGAGAACTTTGAAGAGATTCCAATTATCGTCTCGCCGCCGTATGGCTATGGCAGTGATGAACCGCTCGTCTCGAACAATCCAGGTGGAACGTTCATGGAAGAATCTAAGAGAACGCCAGTTGCCAATCTAGCTGGGGAGGCCAACTTACTATGACAAGCATAGATCCGGCGCTGAACACTCAGGCTGCTTCCGTAGAAGGGCATGAAGAACACGAAGAAGATCATCGGCTGTTCGGCTTTATTGTTTTTCTGCTCTCAGAGAGCGTAATTTTCTTCAGCTTCTTTGTGGGCTATATCGTTTTTAAGACCAACTCGGGAGACTGGCTACCAACTGGCTTTGAGGGGCTAGAAGTGCGTGAGCCGCTGATTAACACTGCTGTTCTAGTATCTAGTAGTTTCGTCATCTACTTTGCCGAGCGCTTCTTACACAAAGACAATCTTTGGGGCTTTCGGATTTTCTGGCTGCTGACGATGGCAATGGGCAGCTTTTTCCTCTACGGGCAAGCGGTGGAGTGGATGGGACTACCTTTCGGCTTTACCTCCGGGGTCTTTGGCGGCATGTTCTATCTGCTGACTGGCTTTCACGGGCTGCATGTATTTACAGGCGTACTGCTACAGGGAATTATGCTAGGCCGCTCTTTTATTCCCAATAACTACGAAGAAGGTGAGTTTGGCGTAGAGGCGACTTCGTGGTTCTGGCACTTCGTAGACGTGATTTGGATTCTGTTGTTTATTTTGATCTATGTCTGGCAGTAGCTCATGATTGTTGACGATCGGCATTACGACATTATCATCGTTGGTACTGGCGCAGGCGGTGGGACGCTGGCGCAAAAGCTTGCGCCTACGGGTAAGCAAATTTTGGTGTTGGAACGGGGCGATCGCATGGCCCTAGAAGAACAAAACCGAGCCGACGTAGACGTCTTTCAAAAAGGCCGCTATCGCTCTCCTGAACAGTGGTACGACATCGAAGGCGAACCCTTTTCCCCACAGATGAACTACGCCGTCGGCGGCAATACCAAAATCTACAACGCCACCCTGATGCGGATGCGTCAAGAAGACTTTGAAGGCGTTACCTACCAGGACGGCGTTGCTCCCGAATGGCCGATCAAGTATGTCGACTGGGAGCCCTACTATACTGAGGCGGAGCATCTCTACGAAGTGCACGGCGACCAGCAGGGCGATCCAACCGAACCCTTCCACAGCAAAAGCTACCTTCATCCTGCCGTAGATCATCCCGATATCATCTCTCCTAGTGTCGAGCTAATCAAATCAGAAGGGCTCTCACCAACTTCACTCCCCATGAGTCTCACGGGCCGAGAAGATGACCCCACCGGAGACGCGGAGATCTTCGGCATTGACCGGGCGCTCAAACATGAGAACGTCACGCTAAAAACCTCTGCAAGAGTAGTTGAGCTGCATACCAATACGACTGGAACAGAAATAAGAGCGGTAGAAGCAGAAGTTGGCGAGCAGTCCTTTCTATTCAAGGCCGACATTGTTGTACTGGCCTGTGGCGCAGTCAATTCCGCCGCGATTATGCTAAATTCTGCTAACGAAAAGCACCCACATGGCCTAGCCAACAGCTCCGACCAGCTAGGCCGAAACCTGATGAAGCCTCTGATGACGGTGATCGTAGAGCGAGATTCGGTAGATAACAACGGCACGTTTATGCCCAGCGTCAGCATCAACGACTTCTACTGGAGCGATTTACGAGACTTTGACTATCCCCTGGGCCACATTGAAAACAGTGGCGGTCTTCTACAGGATTTAATCTTCGCAGAATCGCCACCGTTGCTTTCTGTCTTAGCGCCCTTCCTTCCAGACGCCGGGCTCAATCGCCTTGCCAAACGCTCAATTGGCTGGTGGGCCCAAACAGGCGTCCTGCCAGATCCCGAAAACCGCGTTTACTGGCAGACCCTTTCTCGCTACGGTCGGCCTAAGAAAAAGCTACGCTACGAATTCAAACCCAACAATCTAGAAGCTCATGATCGCCTAGTCTATCGCTGGATGGGCGTCCTCAAAGATCTCGAAAATACAGGACAGGGACTTCGACAGAGTACAGTCTATCCACGCGGAGAAACTCCCGTCGAAGTTGCGGGCTACCAGTGCGGCACTGCGCGGATGGGCACAGACCCAGCGACTTCTGTTCTAGATTTGAACTGTCGCACCCATGAGATTGACAACCTCTATGTGGTGGACAGCAGCTTCTTTCCCTCCTGTGCTAGCGTTAGTCCAGCGTTGACAGTGATGGCAAATGCCTTGAGAGTTGGGGCTCATCTAGCGGAACGAATGAAGTAGAGACTTATGAGTACCGAAATCACAATCACATTGACAGACGAGACTTACCGGCAAGCTGAGCGATTTGCAAAGCTAGCCAACAAAGATGTCGCTAGCGTTATCGCCGATACTATTCGGCTCTCAATTCCGGCAGTTAGAAGTGATGTCGTTGTAGAGTCTGTATCTGATCTGTCTGATGAGCAGGTACTACAACTAACCCAGTTGCAGATGGAGGCAGACCAAGACGCTAGACTAAGCGAATTGCTAGACCAACAGCAGTCAGGATGTCTATCTTCTGAGAATCGACTAGAGTTAGAGGCCCTCATGCAGATCTACCAAGAGGGTCTACTCAGAAAAGCGACTGCGCTCAGTGAGGCTGTCAAGCGTAAATTATTGGCTCCTTTGGACTGATGAGTCGGATTTCTCACAGCCTTAGACTCAGAGTAAGACGACAAGCAAACAATCAATGTGGTTATTGCCGTAGTCAGCAAAAATACGTTTTAGGGGCGCTAGAGATAGATCATATTATTCCGAAGGCAGTAGGAGGGTCTGATGATGAGGAGAATCTGTGGCTTGCCTGTCGTCTATGTAATGTATAAAGGCGTACAAGTACAGGCTAGAGATCCGAAAACGAACCATAGCGTTAATCTGTTCAATCCTCGACGACAAAAATGGGCTAGTCATTTCGTTTGGATAGGAGAGGGTGATCGCATTGAAGGCTTGACAGCTACTGGTCGCGCCACCGTACTAGCCCTACAGATGAACAACCCTTACGCAGTGACGGTCCGACAAGCGTGGATCTCTGCGGGTTGGCATCCCCCCTCGGACTAGCTAGCAACATTTAAGACAGCTCTATGGATGATGACCCACTGTTCATTTATCAGATTTTTTTGGTAGAACTTCACAAGGGTGATCGCACAAGACTACTTCCCAAAGTCGGATCTCGTTTCCCTACTTACTGATCTGCTCAGCCGACTAATAAATCTATGCTTAAAACGCTAAAGAGTAAGTGGCCGCTGGTCGCACTAGTGACGGTTAGCGCCCTGTCTATGGGTTTGGTAACTGCGCTGCTAAAGACAACAGATATTTTCAGTCCAAAGGCGACACAGAGAAGCGCCGACCAAGCAGGCACGTCAGAGGTAGTCGATTCGATAGAGACCTCTTCGGCGCTGAAGCTAGCATTAGTAAAACCCGAAGAAAGGGCGGTTGATCTATCGGTGATGGCGAAGGGGGCGGCGGGGATGGATCGCGATCGCGCCCGCTACATGCTCGCCACTGATTTGATCAACCAGCAGCAGGCAGACCAGGCGCTGCCACTACTAGAGGGTCTAGAGGACAGCTATGAGGTACTAGCGCCCTATGTGTTGCTTAGAAAGGGGCTGGCGCAGGCGGCGCTGGGTGATGAGGAGAGTGCGATCGCCACTTTCACCCGCCTGACCAAAAAATACCCTGAAAGTACCGCTACCGCCGAAGCGCTCTACAATCTCGGTCAAGCACCCGACCAAGCCAGCAATGCCACTCTTCCCACTAGCTGGAATACGCTCCTCACCCAGTTTCCAGCACATCCGCTTAGCACTACTGTGGCTTTCCAACAGCTTGCCAGCCAGTCCGCTAGCCAATCCGCGAGCCAGAACGCTGCAAACGAAGCCGCCAACGCTGTTTCTGCTCCATTCGATACGCTGTCACTGTTGAAGCTCATTGCCTATCACGGCCATCAGCACCCAGAATACACAGCCGCGCTCAACCGACTGACCAGCGAGTACAGCAGCGCCCTGAACGCTGAAGACTGGGCTGCTATCGGCTTTGGCTATTGGGAAACTCAAAACTATGGCGAGGCCGGAGACGCCTATGCCAAAGCGCCGCAGACACCGCGCAATCTTTACCGAGCGGCACGCGGAAAGGAAAGGGGCAGCAAGGGACAAGAAGCTCGTCTCTTCTATCAGCTATTAGATCAAGCATTTCCAGAAGCGCCAGAAACGGCTGACGGTCTGCTGAATTTAGCGGGTCTACAAGAGAATCAGCTAGCACTTCAGACCCTAGATGCGGTAGTGACTCGGTTTTCTGAAAGCTTCCCAGACAAAGCGGCTGAGGCACTCGCTGACCGCGCCAATCTACTGGAAAATTTGGGTAGCGCTGAGTCTGCTAAGCAAGCTCGCGACTCTATCCTTTCTCAGTACTCAGGCTCTGAGTCTGCGGCTAGGATGCGCCTAAAGCAAGCCGAGGCGAATGCTAATGCTGGTGATTTTACCGCCGCGATCAGCTGGGCGCAGCAGCTAGTCGACGCTGCGCCTACGGATGATCAAGCGGCTGAGGCAGGCTTTTGGTTAGGGAAATGGCGTTACGCGCAAAACCAGCCTGATGAGGCTAGAGCCGCTTTTGAGAATGTCATTCGCAATCATCCAGAGTCATACTATGCGTGGCGTTCAGCGGTGCATTTAGACTGGGAAGTCGGTGACTTTGATACGGTCCGTACGTTTCGCCCAGATATTGTTTTGCCCAGCCGTAGGCAGCCGCTGCCGATAGGATCTGAGACTTTGCAGGAGCTGTATCTACTAGGGCACAACCAAACGGCCTGGAGCCAGTGGCAGACTGAATTTGTCAATCAGCAGATGCCGACGGTGGCTGAGCAGTTTGCGGATGGTGTGCTGCGACTGGGCATTGGGGATAATTTGGACGGTATCTTTATGGTGTCTAGTTTGGGGTGGCGCGATCGCCCTACAGAAATCACCGAGTACCAGCGCCTCAAGCAAACCCCCACCTACGCTCAGACCATTTATCCTTTCCCTTTTTCCGACTTGATCTTAGGCGGCGCTCAGGACAACAACCTCAACCCGCTACTAGTCACCGCCCTAGTCCGTCAAGAATCTAGATTTGAACCCGACATCAGATCGGTCGTAGGCGCAGTTGGACTAATGCAGGTAATGCCCGCCACCGGAGAATGGATCAGTCAGCAGATCGATCAGGCTAGCTATGTCCTCTCTGAACCCAAAGACAACGTTAAGTTTGGCACCTGGTATCTGGACTACACGCACCGCGAATTTGCGGACAACTCTCTATTCGCAGTTGCCAGCTACAACGCCGGACCGGGCGCAGTTTCTAGCTGGATTGCAGAGAAACAGTTTGCCAACGCTGACGAATTCGTCGAAATCATTCCATACCCAGAGACTAAAGGCTATGTAGAATCAGTCTTTGGCGGTTACTGGAACTATTTGCGCACCTATAACCCTGAGATTGCCGCTAAAGTTGACGCTTTGTAACCCCTCTATTTATTTCTCTAGTAGCTAGCGATAGTCAGTCGCTCCGCTCAGGTCAAACCTTGATACGATAGACTTTAGCGAAAGGTCTGCTAAAGGATGGATGTGCATTAGCAGCTCATCACTCAGTCGTTGGTTTCATGGAGTATTGTGACTAAATTTAGTGGCTCACAGCAAAGTCAGCTAGCGCAGATTGGTGCTTTCTTGCGTGAAAAGCGTGAGCAGCAAGGAAAATCCCTGCAAGATATTGCGAGTAGTACCTACATCAGACCGCAGCTGCTCAGCGGGATCGAAACTGGCGATCCTGGGCTGCTACCAGAGCCTATCTTTGTGCAGGGTTTTATCCGCCGCTACGCCGAAACCCTAGGGCTTAAAGGCATTGAGCTTTCTGAGCAGTTCACTGTTGATTCGATTCCTTCGACCCCTAGACCGACCAAAGTCTCAGCCCCCGAAGATAGCTCCACCACCCGGCTTACCCGGCTCACGCCGAAGCGACCCTTCCAGTCGTCAGAGGCTGATATTGCTACGTCAGCTTCTAACGCTTCAGAGGTTCCAGTCTTTGCTGGAGAAACGCTTTCCTCTGAACAACTTCTAGAGCAGCCACCCGTTACCGCCGCACCTACCTTTGACTCTGATACTAAAGAGACTAATAGCTTGGAGTTTGGCCTAGAGCCAGCTCTATCAAAATCAGATACTTCAGAAGATATTCCCGTTGGACCGCTGAGTTCGGAACTTTCTGATAGCCTGAACGTTTTTGATTTTTCAGATAGCTCGGATAATGTTGTCTCTAAATCAGACGCTAGCAGCTTTGGGGAAAGTGGTTCAGTAGACGATGATGCAGGAGAGAAGGGTCTTTTAGAAAACGGATCCCTGACAAACGGATCGAGCAACCTGCCGAGATTTGAAACCACTGATGTCAAAACCGCTGACGCTGTTAGCTCTAAAACTGCTATCTCTAAAGCAGACAGCGTCGAGATTGAGACACCTGTAGGACAATCACTCGATGATGAGCCTTCTCCATTCGTTAGCGATCTGCCGCTAGCGAAAAAGGCACCTGCTAGTGGGCAGCTGTCTACACCGCCTATCAGCTACACCAGCTCTGCTCCTTTGGGATCAGATGCCAGCGCGGATACTCCTAATCTCAAGCCGTTTGCAATTGGGGCGGTGCTTGTCGCAGCGCTGACAGCCGGTATCGTCGTTTTGGCTAATGTTCTGGGGGGTGAGCCTAGCCCAACTGTGGCAGAGTCTCCTACACCGACAGAAACCGTTGAGCCAGAAGAATCCGCTCTGCCAACGCTGCCAGAGCCAGAACCCGCTCCTCCTGTCAGTAACGCGCCTCTGTTTCTAGAGGTAGAAGTAACTGAGCCCGCTTGGACCAGTGTGACCGCAGACGGTGGTGATCGCCTATTCGAAGGAACGCTCAACCCAGGCGATCGCGTCATTTGGGAAGCACAGAATAGTATCAGCGTCTTTTCGGGTAATCCTGGCGGGCTACAGATCTCGCAAAATGGTCAGCCAGTAGAGGTTCTAGGAGAAAGCGGTATTCCTTCTGGTAAGGACTATTCTGTTGAGTAAGGCAGTTGAGTAAGGCAATGGTTCGTTCGCAGGCTTGTAATGACAGCATCAGCCGCACTCAGCCACAGAAGAATGGCCTAACCGATACAATGAACACACAAGCCGCCCCGTTCGCTTCGTACTTTTCCTATGACGCCTCCTTCGGACCTAGAGACAGCACCTTCTCCTAATCTCTCAGTGCTAGATAAGCCAGATCGCGCCGCCTTCCTAGACGAAGTTCCAGACGATGTTGAGATGTCTTTATTTGACCATCTCGACGAGCTAAGGATGCGAATTTTCTATGCGCTAATTGCAGTTCTCGTTGGCGTCATCGGCTGCTTTGCGGGCGTTAGGCAGATTGTTGAACTGCTTGAGGTTCCCGCTCAAGGGGCAAAGTTTTTGCAGCTATCGCCAGGGGAGTATTTCTTTGTTTCGATTAAGGTAGCGGGCTACAGCGGCATTTTGCTCGCGAGTCCATTTATCTTGTATCAAATAATTCAGTTTGTGCTGCCAGGACTGACTCGCCGAGAGCGACGATTGATTGGGCCGGTAGTCCTAGGCTCTAGCGTCCTATTTTTTGCAGGATTGGGATTTGCCTATGTTGCATTAGTGCCCGCTGCGCTGAACTTTTTTATCAACTACGGTGCGGACGTGGTTGAGCAGATGTGGTCAATCGACCGATATTTTGAGTTTGTGCTGCTGCTGCTCTTTAGTACGGGCCTAGCGTTCCAGATTCCGGTGATTCAGCTGCTGCTGGGCCTGCTAGGTATCGTTGGCTCAAAGCAGATGCTCTCTGGCTGGCGCTATGTGCTGTTGGGCGCAGCGATTTTAGGTGCGGTGCTGACGCCTTCAACGGACCCGGTGACGCAGAGCTTGCTAGGGGGCGCGGTGCTGTTTCTTTACTTTGGTGGAATTGGACTAGTCAAAGCGATTGGGAAGTAGGGCGATATAAAATAGCCGTCGAACATAGTGTCTCTTTTGCGGCTGTTCGACGGCTATTCTGTTTGTTCGAGATAGATAGGCTTGTGCTCACTGCACTTACTTTGCTTCGACTAAAAAGTGACGCTATCGCTTTTGTTCTGCCGATCTATGACGCTCTTAGTCGATGACGATATTCTAAGCAACTTTTCGAAAGCTCTAGATGATATACAAGACGTACTTATACGTTTGAGCGGATTATCTCTTTGTTCCTTTCAGGCTGTTGTCCAAAAAGGCTATCGAGATAGATGCGACTGACCTGACGGTGGGTAACACCGTTTTGCATCAAAAACAGAGACAGTGCCGCGCAAAATAAGCGGTCTTGTCCCCAACCAGAATGCACGTCTAGATACTGCTGAATTGAAGTATGTAACTCTTCTGGAATTTCTACTGATAAGCTGACTGTTTGTTGCACTCAAAATCTCCCACTGGATTGTTTAGACCAGAAAACGCCACGCCTTGAAGTGTTCTAGCCGCTTTCTATAGATCAAAGAGACTAAACCAACCAAAGCGCTCGGTTAATGTGTCCGTTAATTGTGGAGCATCAATTTATAAATAGCAACGGATAGACTGGCCATATCAAACTTAACAATCTTTTAGTCTTTTCAAAGAAGTGGCTTTCAGCCTGTTTTTTGTTACATGTGTTTACACTGGCTTCGTAGGATTGAACACAAATTTGGTCGCTAACGTATTCCACAAAAGAGTGTAAAGTCTCCTATTCTCGCTTTTCCTTGTGGAAAACTCTCTAGAGGCTTGTGGAAAACCTGTGGAAAGTTTGTGGATAAAGTATCCAGGATACTAAGAATTGTAAATTTATCGTTCTAGTGACATTTTTTCCGTTTGCAGGATAATTCTGAAATTCTGTAGCCTTTGTCACAGCGGCCCTATAGCTGGCTGAGGAGGTCAATCGAAGTAGCTGTATATTTGATCGATGATTGCGGCGACCGGATCTGGCAAGTGACGGACGATCTTGCGATCGCACATTCCCACACTCACCAATGTCACCTCTGCGCTTAGATAGATCTGAGGACTTTGATCGACATCCTCCCGAGTGTTAGCGGAGGCATCCTCTACACCAGCGACTACTTCATACAGCCAAATCAGCCGCAGCCCTTTCATCGGCGCTAACCTGGTTCTGACGACAGCGGCCATCCCCAAAGTCAGCGGCTGCCGGTAGCGAATCTCTAGCGCCACCACAGGCAGGTCATAGCCCAAGCTCACTAGTCGATCAAAAGGTACCCCGGCGGCGCGTAAACACTCTACGCGGGCTGACTCTAGCCAGGTGATATAGGTGCCATGCCAGACGACCCCGCCGTAATCAGTGTGATGGGGCTGCACCCTGACAGGGTACTCAAACCATTTCGAGTCAGTCATATCAATCGTCAACAGTTGTTTCTTACCTGAGTCAGTATCTCCTAGAAGCAGTGATAATCAGAACTTAGAGACGCGACCGGAGAAGTGGCCGGGCTAAATCCATGATTCAAAACATTTTGCTAGCCGACTCGGGCATCGGTAACACAAGAGAGATGATGAAAGTGCTGATGCAGATCCCTCGAATCGAGCGATCGCGTCTCACCATTCTCCACGTCGTCCCCTCACAAACCACCTCATCAGCCATGACCCAAAGCTGGGAAGAAGGTGGCAGAGTCCTCGCCGAAGCCGTCAACGCGCTAGGCGTAGACCCAGCCCAAGTAAACGCTATCTTGCGTGAGGGTGAGCCCAAAGATGTCGTCGGCATAGTCGCCGACGAGATTGACGCGGATCTAATTGTAATGGGGTCTAGGGGGCTGCAAGGGCTACAGGCAATTATTGGCAATTCGGTTAGTCAGTACGTTTTTCAGCTATCCTCGCGGCCAATGCTGCTCGTCAAAGACGACCTGTACGCTATTAAGTCGATCAAGCGCATATTAGTCGCCTTAGACAAATCCGATTCGGCCAAGGCTAGTTTGGAGGTTGCTATCGATCTAGCCCGCGATATTGAGGGGAGCGAAATCATCCTGGTGCACACAATCTCCAAGCTCAGCGGTAAGCTCGAAGACGTGCTTCAAGAACGCCCTGAAACCGATCCAGTGCTCGCAGAGGCGGTCTCTAAAGTTCGGCGAATGGGTATAAAATATCGCTGCCTCGCGCCAGCCGGTAAGCCCGGTGCACGTATTTGTGAACTAGTCGATCAGCTCAATGTCAATCTACTGGTGATAGGTTCACCCGATCGCCGTCCGACAATCGCCAAAGGACTGCCTGATCTAGATCGTCTACTGGGAGGATCGCTGTCTGACTATATTCGAGTCTATGCCAATTGCCCGGTTCTACTCACTAGAATAGAAGCCTAGTTTCTATGCCGCTCAGTTAAACTGGCTAATCAAATTGGCAGGGTTGCTGAATAGCATCGTATAAGGTGGCTTCGTAGACGGCTTTATCAATTTCAAACGCACCAAATCTAGCCAGGTGCGGGTTGAGGATCTGGGCATCGAAAAGCGTAAAATGTCGCGATCGCAAATGATCCACAAGCATTACCATTGCGGCCTTCGATCCTTCAGGAATGCGATAGAACATTGATTCGCCAATAAATACACCGCCCAAACAAATCCCTAAAAATCCACCCGCAAGCTGATCGCCCTGCCAGGTTTCAAAGCTGTGCGCGTAGCCTGCCCTGTGCAAACGCATATAGATTTCCTTGAGCTGAGGAGAGATCCAGGTAGTGTCTCGATCGGCGCAGCCATCGACAACGGCTTCAAAGCTACGGTTGATAGCGGGCGTGAAGCGCTGCTGATTTAGCACCCTTTGTAAAGACTTGGGATAGCGAAAGCGCTGGTCTAGTGGAACGATCGCTCGCCGATTGGTGGAATACCAGTTGAGAGTTTTGCCATCTGCTTCGGCCATTAGAAAATAGCCCTGAGCGTAGCACTGTAGGATTTGAGGAACGGAGTAGACCATATCTCTTATATCGACGTACGCTGCTCCTGTCGCAGTTCCTCTTGCCATAATAAAGACTTAGAGCAGCCTAATATGGTAACAGTACGTAACGTAATGATCCTTTTTAGGAAACAAATCCCCGCTAGCCTTTAGCCTTTAAACATCCCACCCAATTTTCGAAAAAGAGACAGCGCTGCTGTTAGCAAGCTGATCTCAAAGTATGCACAGATATGTCTGACTCCGCTGATTCTGACTTTGCTGCACCGATTGATTCTGTAGAGCTTCCCCCACCAGAAGATGCGGTTAAAGAGGGGCAGTGGCTCAAGGCGTCCCTACATCAATGGCTAGATGAAGAGTTCTTGCCAGAAATCGTCAACGAGCACATCGCCGCCCGTGCCTCTCAGGTTTTTGTTCGGCAGCGGATGGAAGGTGAGAATAATTTGAACGCACTGGTGCTAGCGATCTTGACTGAGATGCAGGGCTATGATTTTTCTAAGAGCTTTTATAGTGAGTTTGCCGTGGCGAACGCTGTCGGCGATCTGCTGCTAGATAGCTTGGGTATAGAGCGTTGCTGTGGAAACTAGAGCGTTGCTGTGGAAACTAGCATGGTAATCGATACGGCGCTGAAGGAGTGGTCAGTAGCGGTAGATGCGATCGCCCAAGGCAATCAAATCATCCTGCTACGCAAGGGCGGTATCCGAGAAGATCGGGGCCGTTTTCGAGCTCAGAGCGATCGCGCTATCCTATTTCCCACCTTTGAGCATCAAAAGCCCGAACTGCTCAAGTCCGACTACCAAGATTTAGTCACTCTGGTAGCCTCCGGCTGGCACCCAGAAAAGATCACGCTCAAGGTCTGGGTAGAGATCACGCACGTTTTCCTCACCACCGAAGCCGATAGGGTCCATGCGCTCGGCGACTTTCATATTTGGCGATCGCAACTTGCCACAGAGCGCCTGAAGTGGAAACCAAAGCAGCCTCTCTACGTTCTAGCGCTGCGGGCCTACAGATTGACAAGCCCAATAGAGATTGATTGGGATGTGGCGCTATACGGCGGCTGTCGGTCGTGGGCATCGCTAAACCAGTCAATTGAAGTAGATACGGAGTGTCCTGCTGTCAATACAGATGACTACAGCGCCCAAATAAAACAAATAGAAGGGATTATCAACTCCTGAGCTTTTAGTCTAAGACTTCTAGCCTGGACTTATTTCCGGTAAGTCCTAGCCCGATACTGCTTCTGCCACATTTCTATCGTTTGTCATCACGCGCGTCACTTCGTCTATCTCATTGGCTTGGATCTCATTAATCAAACGCGGCATCACAATTGTGACCGTTGTTCCTTTGCCAAGACCATCACTATCGATGGTGATATTGCCGTGCATTAGCTGCATGAAGTTTTGAGAAATCGCTAGGCCAAGTCCGGTGCCTTCATAAGAACGAGTATGCGATCCATCAACCATGACAAAAGGTTTGAAGAGCTTAGGTAGATGCTGTGGATCAATTCCGATACCAGAATCTTTGACGGTAATTTTGACCCACGGACCGGGCGGTATGTAGATTTCTAGAGCGCTTTGCGCACCGCTTTCTACAGCGCTCTCAGTTGGCTGGCTAAAGTGTTCATCTGTAGTAATCTGAATGATGATCTGGCCTTGGTCTGTAAACTTGATCGCGTTGGAGAGTATATTCAGCAGTACCTGCTTAAAGCGAAAGTGATCGACTTCAATCATCAGCGGCGCTAGCAGCTCCGGACCAATTAGAGACAGTCCTTTCTGAGTTGCCTGTAGAGCTTCCATGTCTAATACGTCTTGTAGCACAGCGCGTAGATCGACAGGAACAATATTCATATCTAATGTACCTGCTTCAATTTTGGCAATGTTCAGGATATCTTCAATCACTGACAGCAGATGCATTGCCGCTTTGTTAGCTTGATTTAGAAACTCTCTTTCTTCTTCTTTAGAATCGCATAGGCCCTCTCTAATGACGCTAATAGAGCCGATAATTCCATTCAGGGGTGTTCTGAGCTCATGAGAGGTATTCGCTAGAAACTCATTCTTGAGCTGGTTGGCCGTCTGCGCATCTTGCCAAGCTCGGCGTAGTTCAGCCGAATTCTTTTCTAAGCCGCGCAGCATTCGCTCTAGCACGGTGCCTAGATAGTCTAATTCCCATATTCTTGAGCTGCGAGGCGCTGATTTTAGCTGTGATAGGTCTTTGATGTCTTGAGTGTATCGAATCAACCTTTCGATTGGCAAAGACAAACTACGAGAGACATAGATCGCTAGCAATATGCTGGCAATAAAAAGACCTACGTTCAAGAAAAAGAGAACCTGTCGGATCTGTCTGAGTCCATCTAGGGCTTTGTCAGCGGGAGTTGCGGCTAAGACTGTCCAGACGCTGTCTTGCTTGGGGCTGACGGGTACATTAAATCCGCTGTAGCCTGCTAACCAGTTCTCTCTTTTGCTAGAGAGATGAGAGAACTCGTCAAACTCACTTTTACCTGCTTTCACATTTTCAATAATATCGTCAAACTTACTAGCTTCTGGCAAGTCTGAAATACTTTTGCCAACCTGGACAGGATCAGGATGTGAAACGATAATTTGGTTCTGGTCGATAACTATCGTTTTGCCAACTAGTGATTGAGGCTTAGCGTCTTGCAGTTGCAACAGCCCAACTTCCATCGCTAGGGTGTAGCGCAAGCTGTTGTCCTTGGCATAGACCGGACTGGCTACGATGAATTTGATAAGTGCTCTGTCTGTGGGGATATCTGTTGAAGAATCTGTTGAAGTATTTCTCTCTTCTAATGTATTGGTAGAACTAGCCGGTTCGATATCTGGGGTAGACGCGGTTGCTGCGTTAGCGCCGGGAGAAAACACGTAGAAGTCGGCAATTTCTACGCTGCCGCTCTGTAGCCAAGGAACTTGTTTGGCGCTAGGAATGATGGTGCGATCGCACGTATTGATCAGCGCCTGCTTGTCTTGAGGAGCCTTGAGTTCGACGCAGCTGATATCGTACGGCTTGGTATCGCCAATCACCCGGTTTAGAATCGATTGTACCGCCTCTATGTCGTTTGATTGAAAAGCTTCTGTCTGCGCTAGCAGATCGATATTTGCATCGATCGCCTGGATGCCAGTTTGGAGCGCTTCTGCCTTACGAATAGCGCTACTTGTTAGATTCTGCTGAGCGCTCAGCAGCAGACTACTGCGAGCTTTGCTAAGGGCGACTGCCTGACCCACAAACAAGATAGGCAAGCTAAAGCTTAGAATCTTAACGAGTAGATTGTGCCGAAAAGAGCGCCGACGAATAGCCATAGCCAGAAGAAGTGCTGCCACTAGTCTATCCGGCAATTCCGTATGATTGACTAGTAAGGCATTAAAGTTATGGGTTGCTTTTACAAAGATAAAGACTCAGGTATCGTTGTCAACTATATCCAATACATCTGAGTTATTCTGCTGCTACTGCTGGCTAATTCCTGTGCCAAAACTGCCCGCTTATGAAATCAGTCGCCCTCATATTACAGTCGTTCTAGCGATGAGCGCGGATGGCAAAATTGCCGATGCTAGCTGCGCTGCTGCTCGGTTTGCTTCTGCTAGAGACAAGGCGCACCTAGAGTCGCAAGTTGCGAGGGCGGACGCTACGCTGTTTGGAGCCGGGACGCTGCGGGCGTATGGAACAACGCTACCTGTGACCAATCCTGAGCTGATTGATCAGCGGCGATCGCGTCACCAATCCGACCAGCCTGTGCAAATCGTCTGCTCTGCGATTGGTAAACTCGATCCTCACTGGCCGTTCTTTCGGCAGTCTGTGCCTCGCTGGTTTTTGACCACGCTCGAAGGTATGCAGTCCTGGCGCGCCTGTGAGCAGGCGGCTGATAGTCAAGATGCTCATAAAGAAAAAAATGGCGGCAGAAAGCCCTTTGACCACGTTTTGATTACCGAGCGGCCTTTCAACTGGCACAACGTCATGCAAGATCTGTTCAGCGGCAAGGCGGCTCTCTCGGCAGCGGCCAACCGCTCTCCCATCGAAAAGCTGTTAGTGATGGGCGGAGGGGAACTGGTGGCTTCTTTGCTCAGTGACGGGTTAGTTGACGAGCTGTATCTAACAATTTGTCCGCTACTAATCGGTGGAAAAACGGCACCAACGCCAGTCGGCGGACTAGGATTTACGCTGCCCCGTACGCCGCAGCTTACTCTAAGTTCTTGCCAAGTAGAAGCGGATGAGGTGTTCTTGCACTACAGCGTCAGCCATTAGCGGCTACAAACGCCGCCAGTGAAGCTGACTGCCGGTTTGCGACCAGCGCAGCAGCTGAGCGGGCTGATGTACCTCAATATTGGGCTGCTGAATGGCCCTGCGCGGAGCGGCGGTGACTAGCGCGATCGCCTCTTGGGCGCTACACAGTCCCCACTGCACCAAATTCTGCGCACCTGCTATCAAAGGCAGCGTTGTCCCTGACAGCGTTCCATCCAGTAGCCTAGCAGTGCCGTTCACAACGCTGATCTGGCGGCTGTCCCAGGGATAAATGCCATCGGACAAGCCCAGCGGAGACAGCGCATCGCTGACCAAAAACAGTCTGTCCATCGTCTGCGTTTCCTGAGCGCCTCGGCTCATTCGCAGTAGCAAATCCAGCATCGTTTT
Source organism: uncultured cyanobacterium (assembly GCA_963838725.1). Taxonomy (GTDB): domain Bacteria; phylum Cyanobacteriota; class Cyanobacteriia; order Phormidesmidales; family Phormidesmidaceae; genus Phormidesmis. The sequence continues at coordinate 66,831 of CAWISM010000004.1, forward strand.
GCAGATGTGCTGACCGTCTGCAATAAAGCCGCAGTAGACTTTCGGATTTGTCAACGCTGCGCCGAGCAGACCGGGCTCGCGGTGATGGAGCGCGGGCATCGCATTGAAAGCGTGGGTCACCAGGGTTGCGCCCTCGGCAAACGCTTTACTAGCTTGCTTTTCGGTGGCGAGCGAGTGGCCAAGGCTGACGGTAATGTTCTGTTCTTTTAGCCAGTGAATGACGCCCGCTTCTGTTGCTGTTTCGGGCGCTAGGGTGATGATGCTGATTGACTCCGAGAATTCTCCGACGACGGCCTTGACCGTTTCTAGGGTCAGGGGCTGTAGGTGTTGCGCCGGGTGAGCGCCTCGTTTTTTGTGGTTTAGGAAAGGGCCTTCTAGGTGAACGCCTAAGATAGCTGGCGCTGTTTGGTTTTTGCTGCTGCTTTTGTTGTTTTCGGAAAGTTTGAATGGCTGCTAGGCTACCGCGAAAATTCTCTGGTGAGGTGGTGACTAACGTGGGGCAAAAATCGCTGACGCCCTGTGTCCAGAGCAGTTCGCAGATAGTTTGAAGCTGATCTAGCTGATCAGTCCGTAAGTCTGGAAAAGCTAGACCTAGCGCGCCGTTGATTTGCAAGTCGACTGCGCCTAGTGAGATCCAGTCGCCTTTTACGTCTGTCACCTCGGCATCAGGGAATGAGGCAGCGGTAGGTGAATCGTTGGATTGTTGGTTTGGGCGCGATCGCACTAATCCGTCCCGCTTCTATCGCGATTTGATACAGTCCGGATCGCTGTGGCAGGCGAGCATTGACAATAAATCTACGATCGGCCATAAACAAACACGCTGATTAACCGCATCCAATCCCACTATTAAAGCAAAGCAGACAGCTGAGGCTATGACAAATCCTATGGCAGCCGTTCCTACAGACTCACACAGCGCCGATTCACTCACAGCCGGACTCCAACAGCAACCCAATCGATGTTGGCATCATTATGGGTAGCGACTCGGATCTGCCGACGATGATAGATGCGATCGCCATCTGCGAAGACTTTGGCATCACTCACGAGGTCGCCATTGTCTCAGCTCATCGCACCCCCAAGCGCATGATTGCCTACGCCGAGTCAGCCCATACCCGAGGGCTCAAAGTGATCATCGCAGGCGCAGGCGGCGCTGCTCACCTGCCTGGGATGGTTGCTGCTCTCAGTCCGCTGCCCGTCATCGGTGTTCCCGTCAAGACCAGCACGCTTTCTGGCGTAGATTCGCTGTATTCCATTGTGCAGATGCCCCGAGGCATTCCAGTCGCAACCGTCGCTATCGGTAACGCCAGAAATGCGGGGCTGCTCGCTGTCCAAATGCTCGCCGCCTACGATGCTGAGATCCAAGAAAAGGTTCTGGCCTATCGCCAGACACTGAGCGCGACAGTGAGCGACAAACAAAATCAGCTCTCTGCGCTGGGCGCTCGTCAATACCTCAAACATATGATCAACACATAGCGCCGATCGTGATTCCTTCAGCACGATTCTTTCAGCACGATTCCTTCAGCATGATTTCTTCTAGGTACTGAAACCCTTGCTGAATCGACTTTTGTTGATGTTTAGAAATGCTACCGATTGCCCGATAGGGAACTAAAAATTTTCAAAAAATACGTAAAACCCCACTGGTCCTAGAGACACATCGCAAACTTTTTTAAGGATCAGGCCAGAAAACAGGTAAAACGCTGCCCATTCTCGACCCGAAAGTAACAGGTGATACAGAACGACTTGCTCAGACTTGGTGCAATGAGACCCATCAGTTTGACAGGTGTAAAGCAGGTAGCTCTGTGGTTTCAACAACTATTGTTTTAGCGACTGCTTGGGACCATCGATGGCTGTCGAAATTGCGTTAGGAATTCCCGACGAAAATGTCTAATTTCACAATGAGAAAAAGAAAGCACCTAGGGCGGACCTCGTCGCCTTGGGATGCGAATGTACCACCGTTTAAGGAAATGGCCACACGGGCGCTCAGCCGTGCGTTTGGTCGCCGATTTGCCTGGGGCTGGCTAGCCTGCGTTCCCCTAGCATTCACAATTGTGGCGACTTGGGGTTTTGCCGCCCAAGCTCAAGAAGTTGTCCTAGTAGCCGATGACGTTCAAGTCGTTCTAGATAACATCTGGATCGTTGTCGCAGCGGTCTTAGTCATCTTCATGAATGCTGGCTTTGGCATGTTAGAAACTGGCTTTTGCCGTCAGAAGAATGCGGTCAACATCCTAGCAAAGAACCTAATCGTTTTTGCCCTAGCCACGCTGTCCTTTTGGGCACTGGGCTTTGCGCTAGCGTTTGGTGCGGGCAACGGCTTCTTTGGCCTGAGCGGCTTCTTCCTAGCCGGTAGTGACCCGACTGAGCCAGTTTTCGGCACGTTGACAACACCCGTATTCTTCCTGTTCCAGGCTGCGTTTGCAGGGACTGCGGCCACCATCGTATCGGGCGCAGTTGCAGAGCGAGTGAAGTTCTCTAGCTTCATTATCTTTAGCGTATTGCTAACCGCTATTTCTTACCCCATCACCGCTCACTGGGTTTGGGGCGGCGGCTGGCTTTCTGATATGAGCTTTCTCGGTGAAGGCGTTGCCTTCAGTGACTTTGCTGGTTCTACAGTAGTTCACTCTGTTGGCGGTTGGGCAGCGCTGATGGGCGCTATCTTCCTCGGTCCTCGGATTGGCAAGTACCAAGACGGTGCTGTCAACGCCATCCCTGGTCACAACATGAGTATCGCCACGCTAGGCTGCTTGATTCTGTGGATTGGCTGGTTTGGCTTCAACCCCGGTTCTGAGCTAGCAGCTAGTCTGAACGTTCCTCAAATTGCCCTGGTCACTAACCTGGCAGCGGCGGCAGGCGGCATCGGTGCAACTTTCACTGCCTGGTCACTCAGCGGCAAACCTGACCTATCAATGACCATCAACGGCATTCTAGCTGGACTAGTCGGCATTACCGCTGGCTGTGGTGGTATTGGCTACTGGGGCGCGGTCATTGTCGGTTTAATTGCTGGCATCATCGTTGTCTTCTCCGTTGGCTTCTTCGACAGTATCAAGATCGATGACCCTGTAGGCGCGACATCGGTTCACCTCGTCTGTGGTATTTGGGGCACGCTAGCAGTTGGCCTATTCGATGGCAGTGCTGGTCTGTTCTTTGGCGGCGGCATCACTCAGCTAATCGCTCAGATCGTCGGGATTGTTGCGATTGGTCTGTTTACCGTAGTGGTCACTGGCATTCTGTGGGTGATTATCAAATCTCTCATCGGTCTGCGCGTTTCTTCTGAAGAAGAGCTCAAGGGCTTGGATATCGGCGAGCATGGTATGGAAGCCTACAGCGGTTTCCTCAAGGACACTAGCGACATGGGCGGCATTATCTAGGCTGCTTACTGTACAAGCTACTGTTGGGGCATAAGTCTTTTATGCTCCCTCGCTTAATTAACTCTAAAAACCGCCTTTGATAGAGCATATCGAAGGTGGTTTTTTATGACCGCTATTGGATAGAGGCAGATACAGTCGGCCAGGTTGTCCATAGAAATACAATAACGGCTGTGAATGCCAGCAGTCCTTCTAGCAGCGTACCAACAACAGAACTCACGACGACTGCTAGAGCAACTTTGCTCGACAGCTTAATTCTCTCTGTCATACCCAGCTCCTTGCGGAAAAGAAACTCGCCTAGAAAAGCCCCTAGCATGGAGCCGACCAGGATGCCGAATAGCGGCCCGCCAATAGGCAGTGCAGGCAACAGCCCCAAGAAGCCAATAAATAAGCCAATAATTGAGCCAGTTTGGCCCCATGAGCTGGCTCCGACTTTTTTGATGCCGATGTATGTGGCTAGATAGCCCGCGCACAGACTGAGAATGAAAGCGGCGATCGCAACCACTAAAGGCAAACTACTCGCCGTTGGACTAGCTACAGTCCAAACCAGTACAGCGCCTACGATTAAGCCTGTCCCAGGCAGTACAGGAACAAAGGCACCAATTACGCCAACTCCCATCAGCGCTACTAAAAACCAATAGAGGACAGTCAGTGAAGGTATGGCCATATGACATTAGTTAGATACTATTGACTGAGCGCTCTTAAGAACTGCTGAAGTTCTGCAAGGATTCCTTTTTTCTTACCCTTGTTGCCTTGACCACCCCCTTGAGCGTCAGACGCTTCGGCAGTGGGTTCTCCTTCAGCGTACAAGATCCGGTCAAGGTCTTCGATAGAAGGGCGACTAGAGAGATCTTGCACATGCTCATACTCATCAGGTGCGGTTTCTCTCCAAATTTGCCAAGGGCCTGGATAGGCGCGGTAGACAACGCCTTGATCGACCGGGCGAACGTAGTAGCAGGTTTCGATTTGGCTAAGGAAGCGATCGCGCAACTGCCGAGCTGCATAGCCAATACCCACAACCGCCACATCCTCTAGCTGCGGATTTAGCAGCACAACCGGCTGGTCTAGCGCTTCATTGCACAGCGCTTCGACTTTGCCAACTTCGACCGCAGAAGGATTCACCACTAGGTAAAGGTCGTCGTCTGGATCGACCGTTTGGATCAGCTCTCCTAGCCCTCGAATCACAAAATCTGGATTGTTCCAGTCTCTTCTGGCCAAAGCTGCTGCGCCCGCATCTGGAAACAGTACTTTGAACTGGCGATCGCTAAAGAGTTCTAGAAACTGTTCAGCGATTGGCTGCTGCTTCAGCTCAGGAATGACCATTTCGATCTGAAGGCGAGAGACACCCGCGTCGAGGGCGGCTCTAGTGGCAGCCATAGCCTGTTCGGTAGCGATAGGGATGGTGGTGGGGATAGACATGACAGAAAGGATGAAGGATGAACTGGAAGAGGAAGAAAGGAGGTGATGTACAAGACAGCGGTCTTGCTGCTTTATCGACTTGCGCCTACTTCTTGCCCTTTGCTCTGCGCTGCTATTGTTCTGGAGAGTATTTGCTTTAATACCATCGCGCTCCAGTCTACGTCGGCTTCTGTTGTATGGCGGCCTAAGGTGATGCGGATGCCAGTCTTAGCGGCTTTGTCGCCATATCCAATCGCCTTGAGGATCGGACTGGGGCTGAGCTGGCCGCTGTGGCAAGCTGATCCGGCGCTGATACCAATGCCTGCTAGATTCATCTGGCGGACTAGGGCTTTGCCAGTGACGTTAGTATGCGGCAGGCAGAAGCTGATGTGATGGGGCAGACGCTGACGCGGATCGCCTGTGGGAACTAGCTCTGTAATATTGGACATATGCGAGAAGAAGCGATCGCGTAAGTAGATCAGTCGAAGGGTTTCTGCTGGCAGTTCGACAGCGGCAAGCTCGGCAGCGACCCCGAATCCAGCGATGTTGGGAATAGCCTGGGTACCTGATCGCAGTTCGTTTTCTTGTCCACCACCGAGCAACAGAGCGCAAAGCGGGGTGCCATGTCTGATGTAGAGCGCGCCCGCACCTTGAGGGCCGTAGATCTTGTGGCTAGAAAGAGAAAGTAGATCGATCGAGAGCCGCTGCACGTCGATGGGTAGGCGGCCAGCCACCTGGACAGCGTCTGTATGAAAGGGAATGCCGTGGGCACGGGCGATCGCGCCGAGTTCGGCGACGCGCTGTAGCGTACCAATCTCACTTTGTGCGTAGATAACTGAGACTAAGACAGTGTTTGCTTGGATTGCGGCTTTCAAGTCATCAGGCTCGACGCTACCGTACCGATTGACATTCAAATAAGTGACCTGCCATCCGTCAGCTTCGAGCTGCCGAACAGGGGCTGCGATCGCCGAATGCTCAACGGCTGAAATAATGATGTGCTGCGGCTTGGCATACTGACGAGTCATGCCAAATATTGCTAAGTTATCGGCCTCAGTCCCGCCTGCGGTAAAGACTATGCTATCTGGGCTAGGGGCATTGATTAGCGCAGCCACCTGACCTCTAGAGCGTTCTAGTACGGTAGCAGCTCGGCTGCCCCAGTCATGTAGGCTAGAAGCATTGCCCCAGTGCTGAGTCATCGCAGTTTGCATCGCTGCGACCGCCTCTTTTCTAGGGGGGGTAGTCGCGCTGTAATCCAGGTATATTTGCATATTCAAGAGTGTGATGGCAGCGCAAAGAGTCAGCGCGAGAAAACTAGCTTCCCTATTTAGGATATCGCGCTCTGTGGCTGAAGCGGGGTTCCAAGCCGACCTTCCTATACACTTCTCGCTCTACTTGGCCGGTAAGATCTACGTAGCATTAGACGACTAAGATGAGCATCTATAGCGGAGTGCGGAAGGTTATACGTATATGTACTGATGTCACGTATCATTTTTCCTTAACAAAAGAAAAACCAAACAGGTCAGTAGAAAATATTTTTGTATTCTGCCAAGCTGACATAGTCAGTAATTTTCGTCAGTTTTTTCCGTGATCTTTAGACAAATTAGCTGGTTATCTTTAACAATCTCTCATGTTCTGTTGCAATTATCTGCGTGATAATGTACGTCACTGACAAAGCTGGTCGCTCAGTAGAACTCAGCAAAAACACTTATGTCCGTAGCTACTAAAGGGTCTCAAACTTTTAGCTAGACAGCATCTAAAACAGGCTGTTTAGCCCAGACCGTTATATAGATACTTCCTTCGACGACCTTCTTAGAGCCTGCCGTACTTACCATGCCACTACCTTCTAGTACTCACTGGCTGGCCAGCTTTCAAGAGATTTTCTCTACTTTTTATCATTCTTCTACTTTACTACCCCGAATGAATGCACTAGCGCTTAGCTACTCTGCATTTGCGCTAGGGTTGCTGACTGGCTCGTTTAGTTTGACGCTAGCGCTACTGTGTCTACGCGTCAGCCGTTTGACCGCCGTGCTGAAAGGGAAAGAGCAGCGTATTAAGTCTATTTTGTCAGTCGATCCGCTAACTGGACTGGTCAATCGTACAGCGCTTTGTACTGCTGGCGATCAGCTCTTACAAACGCAAACTGAGCGTGAAGTGTCCCTGATCGCTTTAAACATCAACCGCTTTAAGACGGTCAACGATGCCTTTGGTCATGGCATCGCCGATGAACTGCTAAGGCAAATTGGCCAGCGGCTACAGACGCATTTGGGTCCACAGGACATGTTAGCTAGAACAGGGGGAGATGAATTTTCACTGCTGCTAAGTCCAGGGGGTGAAACGCGTACTTATGAGATAGCAGAGAAAATTTTAGCGTCTATTCATCAGCCTTTTCGGATTCAGTCACAGCTAGTGCGGATTCAGGGGCGAGCAGGCATTGCGTTCGCTAGGGGAATGCAGAGCGATCAAACGTACCAGAGCGATTGGATGCAAAGGGCAGCAGCAGAGGGTAACGCAGCTAGCCTTAGTGATTTGCTGATGCGAGCGAATATAGCAATGCTTCATGTCAGTGATGAGACATTAGATGCAGGGCGTCAATATAGGGTGTTTCGCCCTGAGATGAGAGATGCGATCGCCTTCAAAATGAATCTACAGCAGTCGATGGCGACTGCGATTGAACAGCAGCAGCAGCTACGAGTACGCTATCAGGCGATTGTAGATATCAAGACAGGCAAAACTGTCGGATTTGAAGCGCTGGTCCGATGGCAGCATCCTGAGCTAGGGCTGATGAGACCAGACGATTTCTTGCCAATTGCGGAAGAATTGGGACTCACCTACAAGATCGATCGCTGGGTTCTAGAAGCGGTTTGCCAGCAGCTGGCTAGCTGGCGGACAGAGGGACTATTCCCTTCTGTAAGCGTCAATCTATCAGGTAGCCATCTCAGTAAGAGTGACCTAGCCGACTATATTCGCGATCTAATAGCTAGCTATCAGGTTGAACCAGGGCAGCTAAACGTAGAAGTCACCGAAGGCATCATGATTGCGAACCCAGAGCAGGCAATCGCAACGCTACAGCAGCTCAAACGTCTTGGCATTGGCATCAGCCTAGATGACTTTGGCACTGGCTATTCTTCCTTAAACTATCTACAGCAGCTTCCCGTTGATGTGCTAAAAGTCGATCGCTCTTTTATCCGCTGTTTAGGAGAACCGATCAAAGACTGTTCTATCGAATTTGCTAAACCCCTAAAGACGTCTGCTCGACAAGATGAGCTGATTGTAAAAGCGATTCTAGCGCTGGCATCAGCACTAGAAATTCGTGTGGTAGTTGAAGGGGTTGAGTGCATAGACCAATGGCAGTCTCTACAGAAAATGGACTGTGCATATGTTCAAGGAAACTATTTCTCTAGAGCGCTAGAAGCAGACTGTGCCTATGCACTGCTACTAGAAGAAGGTGCTAGCTAAAAGGTCACTAGCTTAGAAGTAGGCTTGAATTCTAGCTATCGCTGTAGCAATCTCTGTTTGATTGAGCCCGCCGAAGCCGAAGATGAATTCTCCATTCACGCGCTCAGGCCGTGGCCGAAGTGGCGAAGACAGGTAGTATGGCTGGGTGCTAAAGAGTTCCACGGATTGTTTTCTAGCTCGAGCAACTAGCTGCCCGTCGGACTGATGCGCAGTGGGCAGAGTCACCATGATGTGTAGTCCGGCAGCTTCTCCTGATATCTGGATTGGGCCGTGCGGGTTAGCGGCTTTTTTTAGGGCTGTGATCAAAGCTTCTCGGCGCTGTGCGTATAGAATTCTCATGCGGCGGATGTGCTTAGACAAGTGCCCTTTAGCGATAAAGTCGGTGAGGGCAATTTGGTGAATCAGAGAAGTTTGGCGATCGCACATCCACTTTGCTTGAGCAAAGGTCGCAACCAGTGACGGGGGAAGCACGATATAGCCTAGCTGTAGCCCTGGAAACATCACCTTCGAAAAGGTGCCAATGTACAAAACACGTTGATCAGTGTCGAGTCCTTGCAGCGCTGAAATCGGCCTGCCGCTATAGCGAAATTCGCTGTCGTAGTCATCTTCGATAATCAGCGCGTTGGTCTGATGGGCCCACTGCAATAGGGCCAGTCGACGCGGTAAAGACATCAAAACCCCGGTTGGAAACTGATGAGAAGGCGTAACGTACGCGAGCTTGATGCGCCGATCTGACTGAGACATCAGACCGTCTGGTTCGTAGACCTGTAGTCCCTCATCGTCTACCGCAATTGGAATTAGGGGCGCGCCGTGGCTGCTGAAGATTTTTCTAGCGCTGAGGTAGCCAGGGTTTTCGAGGGCGATCGCATCGCCAGGATCCAATAGCACCCTAGCTGTTAGCTGTAGCGCCTGCTGAGTGCCCTGAGTGATCAGAATCTGGTCTGGATGACAGTGGACTGCTCTAGTCTGAGCGATGTAGTTGGCGATTTCGATGCGGAGTGGTTCATGGCCTAGCGGGTTCGAGCTGTAGCCCATCCAGTTAGTACTATCATTCCGGTGGCGGTTGATGCATCGCTGCCACTGCTCAGTGGGAAATTGCGAAACGTCGGGCTGCCAATAGCGAAAGCTGAGGTTAGGCTTAGTCTCAGACTTTTTGGCAATGGCATCAGAGAGAGCCGATCGCTCTGGTAGTCGGCTGAGGCGATCGCCATAGTCTGAGAGTAGGGCTATGAGCGGTCGCTGATCTATAGATTCCGAATCCGATAGCGTTTTACTCTTAGCCGGATTGGCGCTGGCCAAATTAGCATGGGTTGAACCAGCACTTAGCATTGAATCTGGGATCTGAGCGCAGACAAAGGTACCCGCACCGGGTTTGGTCTGTAGGTAGCCTTCGCTGATTAGCTGGTCATAGCTTTGGGTGATAGTCGTTCGAGAGACGCTAAGGCTGATAGCTAGCTGTCGACTGGCCGGGAGCTTTTGATGCGATCGCACTCGCCCAGTCAAGATTGCTATTCGAATCTGCTCGTAGAGCTGTCGATGCAGAGGCACATCGCTCCCCGGTCTCAAATCTATTGCCAGATCAAACTCAGGCGGGTTAGCCATGTCTGTAGCCTTGTCTTCCACTTGGATATCTATAGCAAGACGCTATCCGTCTCAAAGTGGACTGATGAACTAAGCAAAAATTGGCTCTTGGAAGTGGCCAATTTTGCTTTTACCTTAGCAGTGGTTCATTCATTTCTCTAACCTTCTATGGCACCCAAAACAGTCAAAACACCCAAAACTCAGGTCAAGCGCCTGCCCAAACGCGCTCACTACGACTTTGATACCATCGCAGCCATTCTAGACGAAGGCTTAGTTTGCCAAGTTGGATTTGTGGTGAACGATCAGCCGTTTGTCATCCCGACCGCCTATGGCCGCGTAGACGACTGCGTCTATATTCACGGTGCAGGGGCTAGCCGACTGGTCAAAACGCTCCAAACAGGCGTCGATATTTGCTTTAGCGTAACGCTGTTAGATGGGTTGGTCCTAGCGCGTTCCGCCTACCACCACTCTATGAATTATCGGTCGGTTGTGCTGTTTGGTCAGGCGCAGATGCTAACAGATGAGGCGGAGAAGCTGGTAGCACTAAGAGCATTTACAGAACACGTGCTCAAAGGGCGATGGGACCAGGTGCGATCGCCAAACCCACACGAGCTAGCCGAAACCTGCGTACTCAGGCTACCGATTGCTGAAGCCTCTGCCAAAATTCGCACAGGTCCACCGACCGACGCTGAAGCTGACTATTCTCTGCCTGTTTGGGCGGGCGTGTTACCTCTAAGCTCTACAGCGGATGAGCCGATTCCAGACCCACGGCTCGTAGAGAACCAGCCAATCCCCGACAATATTCGCACCTACAGCCGCTGAGTGCCGCCGTCCGCCAATACCACCGATACTGATAGAGAGAGCTTTATCATCGCCCTAATACTCTGATGGGGCACCTTCTGGCTGATCGCTAGGGCGATAGTCATTGTCTAGCTTTGGCGCTTCGCTGTAGGGTCGAACGTTCAGAGTTCGCTCACCGTTTGCACTCTGACCAGCAGGTGATTGAGGGGTGCCGCCAGAAGATTTTCTATTTAGCGGGTTTTCAGCTCTACTACCTGATTTACTTTCGAAGTTACTGTCTGGAGAGCGATGGAAGGGCGGTGCTGATAGTTTTCAGCGCGTTTCTCAATCGGGTAGTCGCGGTAGCAGCAGGTCGCTCTGGTGCCCGATCAGGAAAAGAGTCAGGGCGAGCGGGAGGCCGAGAAGCAGGCGGACGCTGACCGTATTGGCTGTTGTCTGTGTATCGATTGTCGGGGGGAGCGTTCGAATCTGCTACTAGATCCATTGCTAACGCCGTTATTAGATCCGTTGCCGGGCCTATCATCAGGTCTACCACCGGCTGACAGGCGGGCTAGGCTGCAATCGGCCCGCTGGGCCTCTGTATTCTTCGTAGGGCTGACGAGGCGCACGGCTGCTGGGATAGTCGTCTTGCCAATAGGCAGCTTGAGCAGGATTCATTCTAGGCGCGCTGGCTCGAACAGGAGGCAGATCGGCGGGCGGGCGATCGCGAAAAGCAGGTCGATCATCTAGCTCGGCTCGATAGCCTCTACGCACCGGGGGTCTGTCATCGTAGCGAGGACCGGGTGGACGTCGATCGACCATCGGCTCGCTAGGGGGCCGCAGCGGGTCAGACTTGGGTAGCCGACTGCGGATACTTTCGATCAAAAGCGTTGTCAGCATGCCTGCCATCAATAGCTGCTGGAAAGAGGCCAGCAGCTCCATATCCAAATGAGCTAGCAAGAAGAGACCAGAAATCAGGAGTAAAACGGCATATACCTTGTCTGAATCGCGCTCGTAGCCTGGCCTGACCTTCTCTAGGAAGAACAGCGCCAGCGCGCCCAAAATCAAAATAATACCGATTAACAGCGGAACAGGTGTTCCAAAATTCACAGCTGAATCCCCTTATTTACTCGTTAAAAGCCACTCGTTCAAAAGCCATTGATTCAAACCAGCACTGCCCCTACAAATAGCACGATGATGGTCATTGCTAGTTTTCTATTCTAACCCTGCTCTAGCTAGCAACACATGAAGTTGCGCTGGCTGCTTATTTGTGATGGGTCTTTTATGATCATAGTAAAAAAACACAAAAACTGGGAGAACAGAGGTGCGTTCTCCCAGTTACCAGTACTTTGAAGGCGTTTGATATTTGGGCTAGCTGCGATTCTAACTGTGATCGCTCTGACCTAGTCGCTTCACCCTAGCCGTTTCACCCTAGCCGCTCTGACCTAGCCGCGCTTGATCTGGTCACGCTGACTGATGAAGATAAGTGCGATAGTCGCAGGCACAACCAGAATTAACAAACCTGCCAGCAGGCTGAGCAAAAAATTAGTCAAAGAAGGAGTCATAGAAACATGCCTTGGCTTGAGCGCAAGGGACAGCAAAAAATCTGTTTATTACTCTTAATAATATCGGCAATTGCCACCCTTGCAAAACTTTCATACCACCCCAACAAGGCACTAAGCTGGTAGTCATAGCTCTATTAACTACTAGATCACTTTATCCGACCTTGCCATGTCAAACTTCTTTTCTACAGGATCTGCCACGCTGGCCATTAGCCTATTGCTCGGTCTCTACACGCTGCTGTTTCTCTTTCGCATTATTCTGACCTGGTACCCGCAGGTCGAATTAAACAAGCTTCCCTGGGTGTTAGCGGCTTGGCCGACAGAGCCGTTTCTAATTCCGACGCGCAAGCTGGTACAGCCAATCGGCGGTGTGGATATCTCACCGATTATCTGGGTGGGTATTGTCAGCTTCCTACGAGAGATCTTGGTTGGGCAGCAGGGCCTAATGCGGATGATTTGAGGGAAAGTGCTATAAAGGCTACGACGAACCAGATTGCGACTATTGCTGTAACTACAGCTGCGTACCAGCTTCTGCCGGATTCGATAGCGCTAGTCGAATGAATGACAGCGCCAGAATGATGAGAAACAGAACGAGTCCAATTGTGCAGGCGTAGCTCATGTCTAGATCTTTGAAGGCTGACTCATAGACGTAGTAGACGACGGTTTTAGAGGCACTACGAGGACCGCCCTGCGTCATAATGAAAACTTCTTCGAAGACTTTGGTCGCGGCGATCGCGCTAATCACCCCTACCAAAAAGATATATGGCTTCATCAGCGGTAGCGTAATGTCCCGATGCTTGCGCCAGCCGTCCGAGCCATCAATCGCCGCTGCCTCATAGAGATCAGCAGGCAGTCCTTGGAGTCCAGCTAAATAGATCACCATGTAGTAGCCCAGCCCTTTCCAAACGGTGACAGCCATCACGCTAAACAGCACCCAGTTCGGACTCGTCAGCCAGGGAATTGCGATCGCCTGACCTGTCACGCTAGAGACAATCTGGTTGAGCAGGCCATTTTCGGCATACAGCCATTTCCAGGCAATCCCCGCAACTACCATCGAGACCACAACAGGGGTGTAGTAGGCGACTCTAAACCAGCGAATGCCTTTGAGCTTTTGGTTGACCAGGATGGCGAGTAAAAGAGGTGCGATCGCTAGTATCGGCACCACACAGATTAGGTACAGCACCGTATTCTGTAGCGTCTGCCAGAAAAGCTGATCCCTAAATAACCTGCGGAAATTTTTCAATCCCACCCACTCAGGCGCTTGAGTGACATCGTATCCATACTCCATAAAGCTGAGACGAAAGGCTTGAAGCGCAGGCCAAAACACCATCAAGATCAGCACAATCAGAGCAGGGGCTAGAAATAGATAGGGCGTGAGAGCTGTTCTATTACGCATGGACTAGAGATACCTATGGAAGTCTTCACCCAAGAACAATAGTCTTTCTGCCTTCCGTCTGCGCGTTAGTCCAGCTAGCGTTCTCCCACCCGCCTTATCCCAGCGCAGCAGCTCGTCTGCGGCCCCTCGAATATCGCCTGCATTCAGCTTTTTCAACAGGGTTGAACTGCGAAACGCCCCAGGGCCGACGTTGTAGGTAAAACACGCCAGCGCTGAAAACTGATTGTCGTTGATTGGCGATCGCACCACTTCGTTAATACTTTTCTCAAAGCGAGTTAGATCTTCTTGTAGAAACTGCACTGCCTGCGCCTCAGTAATGACCTGCCCTGGCCGCACGCCCCTAGTGGTGCCGTAGCCAATCGTCCAAATGCCGACGGCGTCTTTATACGCCTTTAGCCGCAAGCCTTCAAAAGATTTGATTAGCAGCAGTCCATTCTTATTTGTCCGCTTGGGGCCTTTGGTCGATGGACTATCGTCAGATCTTTTGGCAGCAGCAGCCACTAGTTCAGGTTTGGGTTTAGGCTCTGGGCCGACGCCGCCTCTAGAAACTGTCATTCCCCTAGGCGCATCCGGTCGGCTGAACCAAGCTTTCATGCCAGCGACGTTTACCACCTGCTCATCTGGATTAGTCTTCGAAGGATATTTCGTAATCTTAGAAATATAGTGACCGCCTTCCATCAGGTAGAACGCAACGTCTGTTTCTTTAATCCATGTTCCCACGGCGGTCTATCCCTAACGACAACATCAAGCCCTGTATAACCCTATTTGGCACATCTTTAAAGTGGGTGTAATAGATTTTACCTGTGGCTGCGGCAAATATCTTCTCTAATACCCCCTAGTGGGCTTGCGTAATCACATTAATCGTGATAACGAACGCACTTCTTGGATTGTCCACTACAATACGAGCAGCTCATTCTTTGCACAAAACCCGATCTATATGGTTTCTTCTGCCGTTCCAGATATCACTGCAACCAGCGTCGGCTCTGCTGATTCTCTATCAGCTAGTACTCCCTTTGTCCAGGTCATTTCTCCAACGATTCACCGTCTTCCCAACGGGCTGACTATTATCGCTGAGCATATGCCGATCGATGCAGTGAATCTAAGCATCTGGCTCAATATTGGCTCCAAAGTTGAGTCCGATGCGATCAACGGCATGGCTCATTTTCTAGAGCATATGATCTTCAAGGGGACACCTCGGATCGGGTTCGGTGAGTTTGAACGGCTGATTGAGGAACGGGGCGCATATACAAACGCCGCCACTAGCCAGGACTACACGCACTACTACATCACGACTGCACCCCAGGATTTTGCCACGCTCGCCCCGTTGCAGATAGAGCTGGTGATGAACGCTAGTTTGCAAGATGATCATTTTGACAAAGAGCGTCCTGTCATCCTAGAAGAGATTCGCCGAGCAGAGGACAGCCCTCAGCGGCGGACGTTCTATCGCTCTATGCAGATGAGCTTTGATACGCTGCCGTACCGTCGCCCAGTGCTAGGGCCGACTAGTGTGGTTGAACGGCTGAGCGCGCAGCAGATGCGAGCGTTTCACCATACCTGGTACCAGCCGCAGAATATGACGGTAGTAGCCGTGGGCAACTTGCCAGTAGAAGAGCTGATTCAGGTGGTCGAAGAGAGCTTTGAGCAGGCGCTAGACCGGAGCGATCGCACCCACGCTAGCGACGAAATGAAAAGGCAGGTGCCCTCTTCGCAAGCCGAAGCACCTTTTGTGAAAATTCACCGAGCAGAATACATAGACGAGTCTTTACAGCAGGCCCGGCTGGTGATGGACTGGCGAGTACCGGGCATGCGATCGCTAGAAGAAACCTATCCGCTAGATGTGCTGGCCTCCGTCCTCGGTCAGGGCCGCACCGCCAGACTGATTGATGATCTGCGCGAGCAGCGTCAGCTAGTCAACAGTATCTCAGCGAGTAATATGACCTTTACTCATCAAGGCATCTTTTCAATCTCGGCGCGGATGCCGGTCGAAAATCTAGCCGAAGCTGAGGCTGCAATTCTAGAGCATTTGCAGGCGCTGCACGACGAGCCAGTGACCGTTGCCGAACTGCGCCGGGTGCAAACCCAAGTTGCCAATCGCTTTGTCTTTGGTAACGAGACACCGAGCGATCGCGCTGGCCTATACGGCTTCTATCAATCCATCATGGGCGATATTCACCACGCCCTCGACTATCCGCAGCATATTCGCAACGTCAGCGCTGAGGCGATTCAGGCGGCGGTCCAGCGCTATCTGCCCACTGATGCCTACGGTGTAGTCACCTTCAAGCCAGCTCAAGCCGCTGACTCTAAATAGAAGCCGACCTTGCGTAGAAGCGCGTCATCTTTGAAGCATGTCATCTCTAAGTAGTTCCGCTGCCATCAAAATCGCTGAACAGATTAGCGAAGCGATTGGCACACCCTTTCAAATTCGCGCTCAGCAGCCTGTAGGCGGCGGGTGCATCAATCAGGCCGCTAAGATCTCAAACGAGGATCGAGCCTTCTTCCTCAAAACAAACCGAGCCGATCAGCTAGTGATGTTTGAAGCGGAGCGAGACGGTCTGCAAGCGATGGTTGATAGCCAGTCGATCCGAGTGCCGCAGCCGCTATGCTGCGGCGTAGCAGATGCGGTTAGCTATATCGTGATGGAATGGATTGATCTTGGCGGCGGGCGGAATAGCAGCGCCTGGCGGCAAATGGGCGAGCAGCTAGCGGCAATGCATCAGGCGACTAGTAACAAAGGCTATGGCTGGCATCGGGACAATACGATTGGAGCAACGCCGCAGCAGAACCAGTGGAGCGAGGACTGGGTGGAGTTTTGGCGCGATCGCAGACTCGGTCCTCAATTCTCACTCGCTCATGCTAAAGGTGGCCACTTTCCCCGCCGCGATGAGCTCATGAACGCCATCCCCAAACTGCTAAAAGGGCATAGCCCAACCGCCTCTCTTCTCCACGGCGATCTTTGGTCTGGCAACGCTGCTATTACAGCAGAAGGAGAACCCGTCATCTTAGATCCTGCCACCTACTACGGCGACCCGGAAACCGACCTAGCCATGACCGAACTCTTCGGTCGCTTTCCCAACGAGTTCTACCAGGCTTATGATTCAGTCCTACCGATAGATAACGGCTATCGTCAGCGCAAAGTGCTCTACAACCTCTATCACATCCTCAATCACTTCAATCTATTCGGCGGTAGCTACGAAAGTCAGTCAAATCGAATGATCGATCAGATTCTGCCCTAACCTATCGCTAGTTCCTTTCATAATCTTTGTCCGACAGGTCTCGAAAGTTTGATATATTAGTGCTTCGGCGGCGGCATGGCCAAGTGGTAAGGCAGAGGATTGCAAATCCTTTATCCCCAGTTCGAATCTGGGTGCCGCCTTTTATCAGAATCTCAGCTAGTTATACTTCTAACCTGTAGAAAGGTTGTGAACAAGACGTAGCTCACCATACATTAGCTACGCACAGCGATTTACCGAATTCACTCGGCAAGTCGCTGTGCATTAAAACTAGCTAGGCTTACTTTCTGGCATGAGACATTTATCAGAATCGCAGCCTGCCGGACCAGCTTCGACTAGCTCTCCTGCGTCATGCGCTTCTAAGGCCACGTGGAAATTTTCGGTCTGACGACGCGATCGCACCTCCACCAGCATTTCCTCATACCGTTCCTTGCTAATCGGCTCAAACGGTAGCCTAGGGAACGTCTGCAAATCATCAAACCGAGCCAGCAGCGCCGCAGACACATAGCCCTCATCATTCTGAATCGCTTCAGTAATCCGCTGCGCCAAAGGCTCGATCTCATTCTCTCGCAGCTCGATGGTGGCCGACGTATTGTGCGCCGTGTAGTACTTCTGCACCTGCATATAGAAATCGAACTGCGCTAGCGCAGAAAACTGCTCAATCGGCACCTCGTCTGCACCGGGCATGTTTGCCCAGTCCACTTCCACAGGCAGTTCTACTAACCACTCAGTACAGCGCGGGTCAAACGGATCATTTAGCAAGTTCCCTTTCTCGTCCTTATCAGACTGCGATGGGATTACCGAATAGCCATAGTCCATGCAGGCTAGAGCGACCGGATCGTCTTTGCGGAAGGTGATGCGTCGAATGAACCGCTGCGCTTTTGGCGGATGCCAGCCCGAAGATGCGCCTGTCAGCAGGCTTTTGGTCCCGGCGGGTTGGACGGTTGTGCAGCGATTGGGACGACGGATTTGGTGGCGATCGCAATACTCCCACACCGTCTCATGCACCACCTGCTTCCAGCGACTCAGATACGCCTTTTCCTTCTCCTGGAACTCCACTCCTTGCATAGTGTCCGGGCGACCCGCCGCGAACCACTCTAGCCATTCGACGCCAAACGCCTTCACGCAGAAGTCGAAGAAGCCTGTGAAAGAAACGCCCACAATCGGATCTTCCTCACGCGACTTCTGATAGCGTTTTTCTAGAAACTTGTGGTTTAGCAATGCTGCTACTGCAATACCGCCTGCTCTAAATGCATCTTCCTGCGCCTTCTCATCGCTAGGCGAAATCTGGTTAAGGTGGATCTCAGCCAAGTTGCAGTGAAAATCTTGACCCAAAATTTCTCCACAGTTGTGAGCGACCAATCCATTCGCATCAAAGCAAGCGGGACCAGGCACGGTACAGTCATACACCTTTTCGATGCCATCAGGCACGACAGACTGCACAGTCACGGTAAAGCGTTCTCTGTAAAGCTTGCGTTTGTAACCACTCAGCAATTCTTCTAGCTTGTCAGACTTCTCCGGTTCGCGGAACCCAACAGTTTGCTGGAAATGGTATAGATTATCCTTGCTAATAATCAGCTCATGCTGCGCTTTGCACAGATACTCAGCAGGCTGTCTTTGGGCATCGGGTAGCATTCGATAGCCTTCTGGTCGGCGCTCTTGATAGAGCTTAGAAACAATACCTAGTCGAGCTAGCATTCTCTGAACCGCCTGCAAGTTTGGCAGATCGCTCTGTGCTAGGCGAACACTAACGCCCTTTGTCTGCGTCCCTTGTACGCTGCCATCTGCATCAAAAAGACCCTTTAGAAAGCCAGTGTAAAACTCATAGCTACTTTGCTCCACAGCGTCAGTAATATTTTTGTTGCCCTGAGTAATTCCAAACTCACCTGCTAGCTTCGCTAGGCCAGTTGAGTTAACAACTCGATGCTTCAGTTGCTGATGATAGTGTGCTTCTTTCGTTCTTCTCTCATAGCCCACCGCCGTCTCTAATAGCTGAACGGCATACTGGCTCATTTCATCAGAAGACGATTCCCAGTAGCGCAGTAGGCCAGTATCACTCCACGAAGTCTTCGCTAAGGAACCATCTCCTACCAAACTCCCCAGCAACCAACCTTCGTCGTGGCTCCCCCGACCATCCCAGGGCTGTAGGCCACGATGATCATGTAGCAGAACAGAATCTCCTGGCTGAAGCTGCCCAGCCTCAGTCCATGCGGTATATTGCCGCTTTTGAGTTTGCGCCGTCACTTTTAGAACGCGATGATTTTCTGTCAGCCGCAGTTCAAAGCCTTCTTTCGTTACCAGCTTGACAATTGGCTTCTCTCCAGAGAAGAAGAAACCATCAGCAGTTGTACTAAACAGCTCACCATTTATGTAGGTACTATGCTGCTGAGCAATCAAATCTTGAACCTGACGGGGGCCATTGCTAGTGTGTACCCACGTATCAGCAGTAACACAAGGATTTAGACCATAGCGCCCCTTACCTTGCGCTCTTCTTTCAGCTTCGCCTGCCCACTGAATTGCGCCCTCTCCAGAATAAAACTGCTTGCGCACCGCAGTTTCAATTTCTTCAGGTGATGGCTTTTCGTGAAACACGCGAGTGTGGTTCGCCATCCTCAGTGCGTCTTTGGTCGGGTCAATGCTCCAGTTACCATCCGCATCCTGTCGCCACAGATTTTCCTTTGCACCAGTGGCAACGTTGTCGTTGCTGTCGAACTGACGCATACCAGCTGACCTTCGGATATTCCCGGCAACTACGCAGGCAGCAGCCTCATCAATTAGCAGACAGCACTCAATCGAATTGAGCTGACGACCCACCGCCGCATTCAAGATCTTGGCACAGCGTTCATACAGCTCAGGTAGCTTTACTGGATTGGCCATGCCGCCAAATCCTTTCAGCCGCTCTCCTGCTGGGCGAATATCGCTAAGGTCGATGATTGCTTCTACTTCTCCGTCAAAGCGTTCATCAGTCGAAAGCTCTAGCAGCGTTTGATAAGACTTCACCCAGCCTTGGCGGCTATCACCCGCAAGGATCTCAACGCGATTGTTCGCCTCATCTACCTTGATTTCTGCTTCTTCGCGGCGCTGACTTTCAATCGTCATGCCGACATCACCGCGCATTGTCACCTTAATTTTGTTGCGAATCGGTGGAAGCTGGTTGATGTACTTTGGCTCTAGTACTGCGCCTGTACCGCAGCCCATCATGGCCAAATCCATCATCAGGCCAAAGGCTCGCCAGTCAACTACGTTCGTACTTGTGCAGTTATAAGCGCCTGAGAAGTTCTTGGGGTTCTTGCTCCAGTCTGTGCCGCCGACCCATAGCCAGCGGCCTGATGGCATCGCTTTGAGTTCGCGCTGCATTTTAGAAACTAGGTCGCGCTCTGCGTCGGTAAGGGTGCCGAGTTCTACTAGTCCGGCTAGGGTGCGATCGCACACATCTTCCCAAGTCTCCCGTTTCCCCTCTTCAGAGCGACGGCTGTAGGTGCGATAAAAAACGGGGTAGGCCGCAGGCGCTGCTGCTGGAAAAGGGCTTTTTGTGCGCGATCGCTCAAGTTCTTGAACCATGGGAGTAGAAGAGATAGAAAGATACAAAGTGCATCTGCATAATGTCTAGCTAATCCTGAGTAGGATGCTAGTCATCTTTGTACAGCTCCACACCTATAGCAACAGACATTAGCACACTATAGTGTTAAATAGTGTTCGCTCCCATGCACAGACGCTACATATAGAGGTTGTGAGAAATATAACGGAGTCTACTAAGTTTATTTCACCAGTAGCTCATTGAAAGCTGCTTTAGCTTGCTTTCCTACAGCGGCCCAGCTCACGTGATTCTTGTAGTACGCAAACGTGCTGCGTGCCAGCGTTGCATAGCGGTCGTTCTCTATATACTCGGCAATAAACTGGCAGTAAGCTTCGGGTCCGCTTTCTATTGAAAACGTTTTTCCAGTCACGTTTGTCTTTACGACGCTAGCAATACCGCCTACATCGCTCGCTAGCGAAGGCACCCCAAAAGAGGCCGCTTCACTCAGCACCACACCCATAGCATCCGCTCTAGTGGGATATAGCAGGAAGTGAGTCTTTTGAAACAGCTCCGCTAGCTTTGCTTGTCCTGCCGCTGTTGATTTGTTGACAAACCCGTGAACCTGCACGAAGTCAGGCGGCTCGAAAGGCGGTTTACAGCCGACTATGTGAAGCTCTGCCTCTATCCCTTGCTTGTTGAGCGTTTTTACAATTTCAAAGGCAATATCCCCGCCTTTGCGCTGCCAATCTACGCCCAAAAACAACATCTGGTAAGGTCGGCGCTCTTTGCGCTGCTGTAGAACCCGCTCAAACGCTTCATCGGATAGGCTGTGCGCCTGACTAGCCCCTCTAGGAATCACTTTGATCTTCTCTCCAGGAACGCCATATAGCTGCTGAGTTTGATCTGAAGCCCATTGAGAATTTAAAATCACCAAACTGCATCTATTAAGCACCTTTTGCTCTAAATGCAAAATGCTATTGCGAGCTTCGTTGCATAGATTGCTGAGATAAGGATAGAAATCAATCAAACTGCCAAGTGTGGTATCAGTCCAGAGCACAATCGGCCGATCGGATTCTACATTTGCTAGCGGAATAGCGTTCTCTGGGCAAAGCAGAATATCGGCGTTTGTCAGCGGTAGCTGCCGTTGAATTTGACGAGCACGCGATCTAGCGACCCAGGGATCTGTACCGCCGTAGAAATTCTTTCTACGCACGTTTTTGTAAAACTGCCACTTTAGTTTGCTAATCAGACTACGCTTTCTACCTAATGGGCCTACCGCTGTAATATCAATATCCTCTTCTCGTAGGGTTTGGATAATTTTGGCTCCCGCTCCATACAGCCCTAGGTGTCGTCTTGGCCAGCTATCAGGATTTTCTAGATCGTAGGTTGTAGCGTAGGCGATTTTCATAGGTTCTCTACAGGGAATTCAAGTCAGCTATTCAAACGGCGACTCCAGTGGGTCAGTCGCAGTGCATTTCTTACTTCCTAAGCTGCCCGTCTCTTGTAAAAACTCTGTGGTTGCAGCGTATGGGTATGGCTGTAATGTCTGCACACTAGGTGAGGAAACCCGCACCCATATGCCAACTCACCACCCTTGTCAGTAGCGCTGAAGTTCGCAACATTAGACAGTAGCTACTTATCACACCTTAAAGAGGCAAAGTATTATCATGACGACGGTTTTGGAACAGGGAAATATTAGTATCCATACCGAAAATATTTTTCCCATCATCAAGAAATGGCTGTATTCTGACCACGAGATCTTTTTGCGCGAGCTAGTTTCCAACGGCGTTGATGCGATTAGTAAGCTCAATATGCTATCTCGCTCGGGTGAGTACAAAGGCGAGACCAGCTCGGAAATTACCATCGCTGTTGATAAAGAAGCCAAAACACTCAGCATCAGCGATAGCGGTATCGGCATGACCGCTGATGAAATTAAGAAGTACATCAATCAAGTCGCCTTTTCCAGCGCTGAAGAATTCATCACTAAGTACAAAGATGAGTCGGATCAGCAGATCATTGGCCACTTTGGTTTGGGCTTCTATTCCTCTTTCATGGTCGCTGACCGAGTAGATATTGATACGCTCTCTTGGCAAGAGGATGCGCAGGCTGTGCACTGGTCCTGTGATGGCAGCACCTCTTTTGAATTGAGTGAGAGCGATCGCACCACACGCGGCACCACCATCACCCTCCACCTCAACGACGACGAGCATGAATATCTAGAAGATGCTCGCATCAAGCAGCTTGTCAAAACCTACTGCGACTTCCTCCCCGTCCCGATCAGCTTCGACGGCGAAGTCATCAACAAGCAAGACGCTCCCTGGAAAAAATCCCCCAGCGATCTGACCGACGAAGACTACCTCAATCTCTACCGCTACCTCTACCCCTACGAAGAAGAGCCGCTGCTCTGGGTCCACCTCAACACCGACTACCCCTTCGTCGTCAACGGCATTCTCTACTTCCCCAAGCTCAAGCCCGACGTGGAGCTAAACCAGGGCCAGATTAAGCTCTTCTGCAACCAGGTTTTCGTCAGCGACAACTGCGAAGAAGTCATTCCCAAATTCCTCACGCCTTTGCGTGGTGTGATCGACAGTACCGACATTCCGCTGAACGTGTCTCGTAGCTTCTTGCAAGCGGATCGAACCGTACGGCGAATCTCGGACTATGTTGCCAAGAAAGTGGGCGATCGCCTCAAAGAGCAATACCGCGACGACATCGAGAAATACATTGGCATCTGGCAAGACCTCGGCACCTTCGTCAAATTCGGCTCCCTCAACGACGACAAATTCAATAAGCAGGTCCAGAAATACGTCATCTTCCGCTCTACTGCCGATCTAGCCAAAGCTGACGAACCGAAAGTATCTGTCGAAGTAGACACCCAGGCAGACGGTGATGACGCTTGGTCAGATGTCAGTGAGAAGAAGGCAGTTGACGCTAATGGCAATTCCTACACCACCATTCAGGAATATTTAGATCGCAACAAAGAGAAGCACGAAAACCGCATTTACTACGCCACCGACGAAGTGTCACAGGCCACCTACATCAGCCTGCTCAAAGGCCAAGGTATAGAAGTGCTGTTTATGGACTCCTTCATTGACACCCACTTTGTCTCTTTCTTAGAGCGTGAATACTCTGACGTAAAATTCTCCCGAGTAGACTCGGATCTCGATGACACCCTGATTGACAGCGAGGACAAATCGGACGAGATCGTCGATGCGACTACCAATAAAACTCGTAGCGAACGAGTCAAAGAGGTCTTTGAGAAAGCGCTAAACCGCCCTCAGGTAACTATCCGCACTGAAGCTCTCAAGTCTGATCAGTCCGCGCCTCCAGCGATGGTGCTGCTGCCCGAAGAGCTGCGTCGGATGCAAGAGATGAGTGCCTTCATTCAGCAGCAGAGCGTCCAGTTTCCAGACACCCATACTCTGCTAGTGAACACCGCCCATCCGCTAATCCAAAACGTAGCCAACTTAGACAAAGGCATCGTTCAACCAGACGGAACGCCCTCCCCTTCTAGTCAGCTCGCCACTCTGATCTGTGAGCAGGTCTATGACTTAGCACTCATGGCTCAAAAAGGCTTTGATGCAGACGGCATGAAAGCTTTTACAGAGCGTTCAACCAACCTGCTCACTCAATTAACCGAACGCTAGATACGTCGAGTCAACCAAGTGCAAAGGTAGGCATTCTTTGAATCTTTGCCTACCTTTTGTGCTAATCACCATAGCTGTCTATAATAAGAAACTCCGTTAGCGTAGAAAATCCATGTCTAAGAAGTGCGACCTCACCGGCAAAAAAGCCAACAACGCCTTTTCCGTCTCCCACTCCCACCGCCGTACCAAGCGCCTTCAAGAAGCAAACCTGCAAGACAAGCGCATCTGGTGGCCAGAAGGCAATAGATTCGTTCGTCTTCGCGTATCGACCAAAGCGTTAAAGACCCTAGAGAAGAAAGGTCTCAGTGCGATGGCTCGCGAAGCAGGTATCAACCTCAACAAATACTAGGAAAAAGACCTTCCGCCTAATAGTCTAATATCCATTAAGAGAACAGTCTCGAATCAAAGAGTCCTTCTGCGTTTTCACAGAAGGATTTTTTTGTATGCGTGATTTCTAATTCACATTTCCGTATTTCTTCTATCCGTAGCCTTCGCTCCCTCTCAAACTGTTTTTATACAAGACTTCGGCTAAATAACAAATCTAACCAGCATCAAAACCCCTCTGTTCCGCTGTTTTTAGATGGGTGTCCCTACTGATTATCATGCTTATAAAGATTGGGTAATCTGAGCGAGTAGCAATGTCAAAAGTATTCGGGAAACCGTTTTACCGCTTTTGCATCTCCCAAATCAGTTAGGAAGCCCGTTATGTCCGCCAACAAGCAGACTCCCAGTAGATTTCCACATAAGTCCCGCTCAGATTTTAAGCGACTCAGCAATCGCTTCATGAGCGGTCTATTGAGAAGCTTGTTTTTTGTCAGCCAACCGGGCCGATATCGCAAAGCTGGATTTGTTCTACCTACAACAGTCTTGTTGCTGTTGATGGTAACGCTTACGGTAGGTGCGATGAGCTTTCGCACGTTCTCTCGAACAGAACAAAGTATTGCTATTCGCAATCAGCAAATAGTAGACGAAATCGCGGCTCCTGCTATTGACCGCGCCAAGGCGAAGATAGAATTTTTGTTTACTGAAGATGCCAGTATTGCTGATAAGAGACCGCCTTCTAGTTCAGACTTGTTAACTGCGTTGCACGAGCCAGCTAGCGGAATAGAAGATGTTTATACTTTCCCAGGTGAGGGGCGCGTAGATATCGACGGCGATTCAGCAAATGACGACGCTTGGAAGTTCTCCCTAGATGATGGAACAGAGGTTATCTACTCAATCGTTTTAGATGACTTTGTTGATCCAGACGGAATTCCTGACAATGACGATGATATTACCATTAGTGAAAGTACAGATGTAGTCAAAGCGCAGAATAAGGTCGTCAGAAATGGACCTCTA
This sequence comes from uncultured cyanobacterium, assembly GCA_963838725.1. Taxonomy (GTDB): domain Bacteria; phylum Cyanobacteriota; class Cyanobacteriia; order Phormidesmidales; family Phormidesmidaceae; genus Phormidesmis. The sequence continues at coordinate 92,095 of CAWISM010000004.1, forward strand.
GATACCACAACTCCAACAGGTAGCTGCCCTGTAGAAAGGCTCGCTGGAAACGGTTGGCAGCTTGCTGGAGGAAAGCTCGCAAAGAACATTCAGGTGAATGTGCTGACCATCAAAGACAAAGGAAAGCCTAGCGAAACTGTTAGTGCGTCTGAGTACCAGCAGGTGCGTACAGCGACAAGAGGCAATAAATGGGGTGCATGGTTCCGTTATGACATGGTAGTAACGCCCGGTGAACCCTTCCGTTGGAATGGAGCTATGCATAGCGAAGGAGGAATGCTTGCAAACTCTGGCTTCGTAGCTTACATGGTTAGTTCTGAAGGCTCTTGTATTTACGACGATACAGCGTCTTCTATAGAAGTCAAAGGTAACGAAGACCCTCCTTTTCTAGGTCAGTTGATATCCGGTAACGTTTTTGAAAACGAGTTTGAGAATGGAGCTTACTTTCATACGGCTGGAACCGCAGATGAAGCAGGCAACGCTGGCTATACGGATGAAGGATATCAGTTGACTACATCGGTTGACATGATTAAGAATGGAGCAACCTCGGTCGCTGATATCCTTCAAGATCCTGTCAAAATATTTACAGAAGATGAGTTTGTTCATGTTGAAGCACCTAGCAACACTACCTGGGAACGAGATACCGATAAGTGGGATCCAGACGCCAACAAGTTCGGTATTGGCCGCGTTAGGAATGATGTCTCGGGTGCTGCTCGTCCATTTCTAGATGACGGGTATCGCGCAGATAATCGCTACGGCCCTAAACCTTCATATAACAAAGAAAACACACTGATAGGCGCAGGTAAGTTGAGCGGGGAGGATATCGTCGCTAATACGACACTCACTAACAACGTTGCTAGTAACGCTGAGCTTGGGTTAGATGGCTACTGGGAGAGAAGCGCAGTAGCTCAAGGGCTACGCATCATAGTTGGTCAGCGTTTGGAGCTTGGGAATACGTTTGGCTGGAAAGGAAACAAAGACCCTTTGTATCCTCCGAACGGTGATTTTGACGTCATGAGAAATTCGGATGGTACAGCTCTAAAGGGTGTCAATGAGGCATTGCAAATGCGGTCTTTAAGAGACAACTTAGCAGCGGTCCAAAGTATGGCCGTATACCACTACACACATGATAATGGACAATCTCCTCTAGCTTGTGTTGCTTCTACTGCGCATCCAGGTTCCTTCGAGACTATAAAGCAGAGCCGAACGTTTGATAAGTATCAGCACCTTCCATCTCCTATTGCTTCAACTACTCGTCAGTGGGAAACTGATTTCTTCACGGGCAAAGGAACTAACGGTATTGCGTTTACTCCGCCCTCTATTACTACTACTACCCACGGCGCTCTTTCTTTAGACTGGCAAAAGGCACTGAAAAACTTAGCGTACTTCGCTGGCGATCCTTTGGGCGGCGCACCTTCTTTTCCTGCGAAGCAAGTACAGGCAGGTAGTGCTGGTGCCTTTGTTCATCCCTATCCCTATCTGTCGATGTGGGGAGACTTCTCAATCTTGCGTCGTATTTTTGAGTACGACAGCACTTATGAACTGAGTCCAGCGGACCAATCAACTATTCACACTGCTGCCTGCACGCTTGGAATGCTGGCTTACAACATAAAAGCTGTAGAAGACGAATTCAACAACATTCCCGCCGCAGAACTAACAGCTTTAGCATTAAGTCTAGATTCTATATCTGGAGGCACCACAACGGACGATTGGATCTCGCGGCTCTATGACAGTGTACAAGGTGATATCGACGGCTTTACAGTTGCGGACGCAAAAATGCTGAAGAATGCTTTGATCGTCGCGGAGCACTTCCAGATTGAGCGTGATAGAACATTCGGCTTTATACCAGCAGCTACCGCTCAAGGTCTACCACCAAGTTCCGCATCTTACGACGCCTCTGCTCGTACCTACAATGGATCTGCCGTTGGCTGTGATCCTGGATTGTTCGATTCATTAGTACTTGAAGCTCAGCGAGTTACCTTAGCCCGTACTCTATGCTCCACGGCTCAAGGACCTAAGTATCCCGCTTTGTACTACCTTTTTCCTGTTACTGATCACGATCAGTCCGGAGATTCTTCAGGCGGATTCAATCATCAGCAGCCAACTGGCTCCGAAGACCTCTTCTCTGTAGGTGGAACAGAGTACATTAACGACTCAAATGTAAATAATGATGGAACTAATATCTACGAAACGTTCGACGTAAGTTCTATTGCTCTTGCTTCTCCATCTGTCCCTGGAACTTTGATCCCTACCGAACTAGTAGATACCACTGCTGCATCTGACTATAAGCCTAATTTCGACAGCTTCAATGCGCCTGACGCAGCGCCTGCGGGATCGTATGCCTATTCCACGGCAGGACTGGCGGAGGCTGCAACAGAAGAGGAAAAGAACCTTTCTAGCAATGTGATTGCTGTCCAAGAGGGTATTAACTACGGGTTCTACAAGACCGCTTTCCTGGATACAGCAATGATGAACGGTCGTGAACTGCTCGTCTCACGGTTGATGAACCTCGATATAGATCTGCTGACAAAAAATACTGTGGACGGCACTAGCTATTGGATTCCTAGCGATAGCGGTATTGTGTATGCCTTTAGGGAAGACGCTGTTAGGGAAGATGCTATTGTTCGTCCTTATTCTTCGGCGCTTAATAGTGATGCTGCGATCGCATGGAGTCAGTGCGACACTATCTCAGAGTTAGCAGCTACTCCAAACTGCAAAATGAGCTTAAACCCGACAGGGACTCCTCACGATCCGCCGCTAAATACAAATACACGCATTAGTCCAAAGCCCGTCGATATGTACGCAGATCCTGATCGCCGCGCCCATGGTTTCAGATTCATTAATGGAAAATCTCTACATAGAGAGAATACATCCTCTCCTACGCAACCCGCTCCGGTAGGGATGACGTTCATAACAGATAACGCTGCTTATATCAAAGGTGATTTCAACCTCCATGCTGTCAAACCAGCCAACTTCAATACCGAGGTTGACGAGAGCAACCTCATTGAGGAATTTATGGGAAATAACGCAGAAGGCAACAGTAATGTATTGGGGACCGCTTTTGCCACGGAGACTGAAGCGAATGCGCGAAAGCTGTTTTACGGGAGAACAGCAGATAAGCTTGATCCAAAATTCGCGGATGAAAACGAGGACAACTGGCGACCTGTTGAAATATTCTCAGATGCAATTACGATCTTGTCTGATACATTTCTTGACGGAAGCGCAAAAGATTATTTCACGGTAACCCAAAAAGATAACGATGGGCAGCCTAGAAAAAATTCCTCTTACCTAAACGCGAATCGGCCAAGAATTGGTAACGGATCTACTAAGGTTGCTAGGCACGCCTCACGCGCTTGGTTTCATGAAATAGACGCTTCTGTCGACGAGATTTCGCCCCTCATTTATCCATATGATAGAGATGAGACGCCAATTGTTGTTGGTAGAAACGGACTAATCTACAAGTCCAATATCACCAAAGGCACTAACGTAGTTGTGCCATTCGTCCGCTATCCGAAGGAGATTGTTTCTACGGATGGAAATATTTCCTTCTACGCTAAGGTTAGCGGCAAAAATCTGGCTGATATTAAAGTTACTCAAATCCCCTCACCTCGAAGGTCTGATGCTGGCGGAGGGGATCCGGAGCCAGATGAAGCACCGGTTCGTGTCAACGCTTTACTAATTTCTGGTATCGTTCCTGCGAGGGCAGGGCAGGGGTATGGTGGCCTTCATAACTTTCCTCGTCTCTTGGAACATTGGAGCGAGAGAAGCAATGGTGGCGTATCAGAAAAGAATAGATTTCTGGTCATTTCTGGCGGTTTCTTTCAGCTCAACTTCAGTTCTCAAGCAACAGGGCCATTTGACCAGGATGCCTGGGAGCCAGAAAGTTCTCCCACTCTTGGAAAGGATGGCCCAATTCCTGGCGGTTCTGGCAATGCTAGACAAAGCATTTTCTACTACAAACCGCCGCAGCGAGTTTGGGGATACGATCCAGCGCTTCAATATTCGCCTGCTGGTCCGATTGCGCAGCGTTTTGTTCGAGTAGATCGTCCTCGCAGCGAGTACTATCGTGAGCTGCCTGTGAGCGATCCCTACATTCAGAATCTATGTAGCCAACTTACAGGAGGATGTTCGTGAAGAGACTAACTTTGAGAACAACGCTTTGCAGCTTTGTCGAGATGAAGCGGCTAAAGTCTGAGGTACGCTCTAGGTCTTTTGTGAGAAAAAAGCAGGCAGGGCTGACGCTGCTTGAGTGTTTGGTTGCGATCGCCGTCATCGCTTCAACGATCGGAGTAATAGCACCTGTAGTTGTCTTATCTGTTGCTACCCGGCTACAAAATCAAAGATCTGAGCAAGCTGCGCAGATAGCACAGGCAGAGGTGACGAAGGTTCGTGTGATGGTAGAAAGGGGCGGTGAATATACAGCAGAAATCGATAAGAGAGTTGCTCAGGCCGATGTTGATATAGAGATGGAGGATGTAGGGCCTCCTACTTCTCTTGCCTATACAACGCCATCCACACTTTCTTTCGATGTTGCAACAGCTGTTGACATCGATAATGACAGTGTTTCAGATTTTGTGGTTCAGCTTTTTCGCACGAATAGCGCGGATGATGGCGTTGGTGATACTGATGACGATAACGATATAGTTCTCTCTGATAGCGGAGAGATTACAGCGTTCAATCTGGGCGTGAGAGTATACAGATACAAATCGGCGAAAGAAGTTATAGACGCTTCGGGAACGCTTGGAACAGAAAGAGCAGCCTTGACCTTTACCAGCGGAGAAGGTCAAGGCTCTATCCGCCCTCTAGCGGTGCTCTATTCCAACATTGTCAAAAGCGACGAGCAAGATTCTCTTTGTGATTATCACGCTTATACTTCTAGCTCTACTCCTAGCCTCCCTTCCGTTTGCGGACCGTAGTCTCTAGAGTTGACAGGTCCAATATTTACATCAGTACATCGTTCATGAGGTATGGGAGTGAAAGTAACCAATGTGTAAAAAGATGCTTGGAGTCTGGCGATTGTGGTTGTCGATACCGTTAGACAAGATGAGCAAGAGAGGCTTTACACTTCTAGAGCTGCTAATTGCTGTTGCTATTTCAGGAATGATTGTTTCCGGTCTACTCTATCTTGTTGTCGAGCTTCTTCGCATTGATAATAGAGAGATAGCTTTAGAAACAGTTCAAAGAGATACTCAACGTGCTTTGGATTATATATCAGATGATTTGCAAGAAGCAGTGTTTGTTTATGAAGACCTAAGAGATCCGGATGATATCACTACTCCAGATGTTCCAACTACGTTTGTTGTAGATGAGGTGCAAGGCATTGGTAGCGACCCAGAATTGAAAGGAAAGCCGATACTGGCTTTCTGGAAGATTAACACTGTTGATTCATTCCCTGATTGCGAAGCTCTCAGCACAGCCGAAAAGAAGCATGAGTGTCAAGCTCTAAAAATTCGCAGAGGTTCTTATGATTTAGTTGTTTATTCTCAAATCGATACGCCTAGTGGTTCTTGGCAAGGGGCATCCCGAATTGTGCGGTACGAATTAAAACAGTATAAAAATCCTGACACTTTAGAGGAAAATGAGGGGTATGTGAATCCTCGTTCTACAGACAGCGGCTTTGAAAGCTGGACAATACAAGCTGGTGAGACAGCGGACGGCAATTCTTCGGTACTAGTTGACTACATCGGCAAACCTAATTTCTCTACAGGCGATACTGCCGACTGTGCTGATTTGACTGATAGTGATCTTGGAGACTATATGCTTTCTCCCCCGGATGCTAAAAATGATACAAGCTTCTTTGCTTGCGTGAGAGTCTCTGCGACTGAAGATCCTCGAAATCAAGATGTGTATCTTTTCTTAAGAGGAGATACGGCTGGTCTAGCGACTAGCCTAAACCCGGCGAGCGCTGCTAGCCGTTTTCCTGTTTTACGAACTCAAGTATTAGTTCGCGGTATTTTGGACAAAAGTCCTGCTGATTGATGACAGACGCAATATATTGAGCTTTCTAATATGACATCTGAGAGATCTACAGGCGGGTTTACTCTGATTGAGCTACTGGTTGTGGTGGTGATGGTGGGTATCTTGGCTGCTATTGCGGCACCTGGCTGGTTGACATTCATTACCAATCAACGATTGAACACGGTGCAAGATGAAATGTTGCAAGTCTTTCGCTCTGCTCAATCGAATGCGCGACGCACTAACAGAGACTATGCCGTAACCATCGACTCGACCAATGCAGTTTTGACCGTAGCGCCAGGATCATCTAATGAACTGGGTGCGGAGCAAATCCGCGACAAGCTGGTCCTAGAAGGAGAAGATAGTGATGGCGATGCTGTAACGACAATTACGTTTGATACGAAAGGTCAGATAGTAGGTGTCGATCTACCGATTGTACTATCGGTTAGTTTAGATGGATTGAACTCTAACCCTCAATGCCTTGTTTTCACTACGCTATTAGGAAACATGGTGACAGCAGAAGGTGATGCCTGTGACAGTCCTGACTACGCTCCCTGATATTACTTTGAGCGATACTCTTTTGCAAAACTTATCAGCACCTGTAGGCTACTTGAGAAAGAAAGGCTTTACTATTCTAGAGTTACTGGTTGTTATCGCTATCGTTGGCATCTTGAGCGCAATTTCTGCTCCAGTATGGCTGAGATTCCTAGCGGAGCAGCAGGTTGCAAAGGGAAGTGGTCTTATTGCTTTGGAGATCAAAAAGGCTCAGATAGCTGCCCAAACACGACATTCTCTCTGGCAGTTTAGCGTTCGCCAGAACGGTAAACTTGTTGAATTTGCCACTCATGAGGCGACAGTTCTACCCAGCACAGCCGTTTGGAAAGAGATCGATGGTTCTGTTCAACTTGATACTGCTGAGACGACTGTTCTAAAGAACAGTACTCAGAACGTTTATTACATTCGATTCAATGAGAAGGGCAACGTCAGAGGTTCATCGCTTGGACGAGTCACTTTATCGAGCAAACAATTCTCCGATGTAAAACGATGTGTGTTTATCTCTACGCTACTCGGTGCTACTCGTATGGCTGAGACCCAGCTAGAACCAGACAAGGGTGGGCGGTTTTGCTACTGAGTGTAGGGCTGATCAATCGCGGCTGCCGTTGATGCCGTCGAAGAGGAGGAAGAGCCCGCCGAAGAAGATGGCGATCGCAATCACACCCAGTATCCAATCAAACGAAGCAGTGCTTTCCATAAGGTCTTAGTTCTGTGAATGTGCAGTGATTATAAGGCTTTGCAAGCGGAGACGAACCTTTGGATGCCTGATAGGTCTTTATGGATGACGATCTGAGTGTATTTGTCTTGGTAGGCCATCAGGTCCGCGATTGTCTCTGCCTGTCCGGCCATCAGCTCTGTGAGGAAGAGGCCACCGGGATGTAAATAACCGCTGCTGCTAGCGATTAGATGCTTGAGGCTGTCTAGTCCGCTAGTCCCGCCGTCTAGGGCAAGGTGGGGTTCGTGGCTGGTGATTTCGGGCTGAAGGGTGAGGACGGTGGGGGTCGGAATGTATGGTGGGTTCGAGACGATAGCTGATAGGTTGCCTTTCAGAGAGTCTAAGGGAGCAAGCCAGCTACCTTGGTAAAAGGTAACGCGATCAGCGAGGTTATTTCTTTGAGCATTTGCTCTAGCGACTTTGAGGGCGGCGCTGCTGATATCAACGGCGTGGATGGTGGCGGTGGGAAGTTGTTTGGCTAGGGACAGGGCGATCGCACCACTCCCGGTCCCCAAATCTGCCCAGTGTCCAGCCAGCATTTGCTCTTTAATAGGACTTTGGCCAGCTAGATCTGAGGCAATTTCAACAATCAGCTCGGTCTCGGGTCGGGGAATAAGAACATCAGGCGTGACGGTAAGGATAAGATCCCGCCAAGGGGTTTCGCCTACTAGATACTGCACTGGAGTGCGATTAGTGATACGCTGCTGCCACTTTTGGGTGAGTTCTTCTAGAGAGAAAACGACTGGAATATCGGTCTGACTGCGGTAGGTCTCTAGTCTAAGCACACTGCTAGTAAGAGAGGTGGCCCCTTGCAAAAGCCAATCAACCTCAACGAGGTCAACGTTGTTCGACTGGGCGAGCTTAACCGCCCAGGTTCTCCACTCGTGAATTGCTTGCCCGGATACGGCGTCACGCATTTGATTGCAAGCGTCTAGAGTACGTGTAGCAGACTAGGAATACCGATGACTTCTGGAAAATCACGAATTTCTTTAAGGGCTTTGTGAAATGCGCTCTCTTGAACTTCGTGAGTGACGACAACAAGCTCGACCAGGCTGTTTTGAATGCCGATCTGGACGATGGATTCTAGGCTGACGTCGTGCTGACCAAAGCAGGTGCCAAGCTTGCCGATGACGCCGGATGTATCTTTGACTCGGAGCCGGATATAGAGCCGGGTGACGACTTCGGTAGTAGGAACAATTTCGAGTGTGAGGTCATGAGGACAGGTGAGTAGCGGATTTGGCGATCGCTGACCCGTTGCATTGGCGGCAACTGCGATTAAGTCTGAAACGACAGCACTAGCTGTAGGGCCTTCTCCAGCACCAGGACCGTAGAGCATAATTTGACCGATAGGATTGCCTTCGACAAGCACAGCGTTGTTAACGTCGTTGACGCTGGCTAAAGGATGATCGATAGGTACCAAGGTCGGATGGACGCGGACTTGAATACGGTTTGACCCGTCGGCTAGGTCGGTGTCTTTGGGTAGCTGTGCGATCGCCAGTAGCTTGATCACAAACCCTAATCGTTCGGCATACGAGATATCAGCCGCGCTCACATTGCGGATACCCTCACAATAGATATCTTCTCGGCTGACGCGTCCCCCAAAAGCCAGCGCTGCTAGAATTGCGATCTTGTCAGCTGCGTCTAGGCCATCTACGTCCGCTGTTGGATCGGCTTCGGCATAGCCTAGCGCTTGAGCATCGGCCAAAATTGCTTCAAAGTCTCCGCCCTCGTTTTGCATCCGAGTCAGGATGTAGTTGGTCGTGCCATTGACGATTCCCATAACCGCCTGAATTCGATTCACGCTGAGGGCTTGCTTTAAAGGCGCAATGATGGGAATGCCTCCACCCACGGCGGCTTCGATCATGACGTAAACGCCTGCTGCGGTAGCCGCCGTGTAAATTTCCTCGCCGTATCGCGAAATCACGGCTTTGTTGGCGGTGACAATATGCTTACCATTTTTGATCGCTGCGAGGATAAGAGAGCGAGCGGGCTCTAGTCCGCCGATGACTTCGACGATGATATCAATGCCGGGATCGGTGACGATGCTATCAAGGTCTGTTGTGTAGATTGCGTCTGGGAGATCGACCTGACGGGGTTTGAGCGATCGCACCCCCACCTTCTCAATTTTCAGCTTATTCAATAGCGCATGTCGACCTTGCGGATCTAGCAGAATCTTTGCGACTCCTGTGCCTACTGTGCCCAGGCCCAGTATTCCGACTTTCAGCGTCGCCTTAGAATCCAATGTCCTGCAATCTCACGAAAATTTACCCTCACAATTGTATAGCTTTGTGCACTTTGCACTGCCGTAAAAAAGGACCGCTCTCTTTCAAGAACGGTCCTTTTTCTCTTTATTTAGCACTCAGTTAGGTCCAGCTTCAGCTAGTGCTTTGAAGGCTTAGAACCTAGCCCTTGAGACTTAATAAGTCTCTACATTCCAGCGATGAGCCTTCTTAAGTGTACGGCGATACTCAGTCCAATCGACATTAGCCTTAGCAGCTTCTGCCGCCATCGCTTCGTCAATCCCGTCTTCCATACCCTTTAGACCACAGATATAGACATAGGTATTGTCTTGCTGGACCATCTGCCAGAGACGCTCTGCGTTCTCAGCTACCCGGTGCTGGATATACATGCGACCGCCTTCTGAGTTCTTTTGCTCACGGCTGATAGCGTAGGTCAGCTCAAAGTTGTCAGGATATTTCTCCTGCATCTCCTCTAGCTCCTCTTTGTAGAGGATGTTCTCAGTCTTTGGAATACCGAAAATAAGCCATGCCTTTCCGTTGAACTGATAGTCGGGGTTCGCGGCTTTCTCCTTGTCTTTGAACATACGCCATAGGTAAGCGCGGAAGGGAGCTATGCCTGTTCCGGTACCCATCATGACGATGTTGGCATTGGGATCATCAGAGAGCAGCATCTCTTTGCCCACTGGGCCAGTAATCTTGACCTTCTGGCCTACATCCAAATTGCATAGGAAGCTAGAGCAGACGCCCTGGACCGGCTCGCCAGTCTCAGGATCTTTGTACTCTAGCTGACGTACACACAAGGAGACGGTTTTATCGTCTACATCGTCGCCGTGCTGAGTAGAGGCGATGGAGTAGAGGCGAATTTTGTGAGGCTTGCCATTTTCGTCTTCGCCATCAGGGATGATACCGATACTCTGCCCTTCTAAGTAGTGCAGGTCACCTTCTGAAATGTCAAATTTGAGATGCTTGACGGTACCGATGCCGCCTTCTGCAACCAGCTCGTCGTTAGAAAGACACGCGCCTAGATAGGGCGACTTAGGACGGTAAATATTGACGGGAACCTTCTTCTTTTCTTTGGCTTGGGTCATTGGGGTCTTCTTAGATTCTGAGGATGTTGCAGGCTGTGTGTTAGGTGTACTGCCGTTAGACGAACTTAACGCTTCACTAGCTGATGCGGTGGCTGCCTCGTTAGCCGGACGAATGCTGACGATAGTGCCGCCCATTTTCATGATGCGCTTGGTCTCTTGCTGCATCCGAGCATAGGGCACAACGATAGAGACAGTGCCGCTACGACGAACGGGCGCATCCATATCGGACGCCTGACCGTTTTGGCCTAGACCTTCCACTTCGTAAACATAGAGTCGGCTGTTTGCACTGGTGAGAGTGCTGCTGGAGTTGTACATCCTTGGTAATCGCCTCAGGTGGCTTCATATAGCTATATGAAACCTAGATTATCATTGCGAGCTGATGGATTTCATCTAGCACGGCTGAATATCTCCTAGAGGACACGAATCTGAGGATGAGGTCAGCGCTTTTAGCAGAAATTGTAGTGCGCATAGCGATATTCGAGGTCATCATTCGTTGAAACTTGTGCGGCTGTTTCCAAAATAGTCAGTGGGGATCGCACCAGTGAGATCGCTTGTTGTGACGACGTAGTGTCTGATAATATTCAGTATACGTAATCAAAAGTTTCAAATCATTAATAAAGTGTGATTTGTCTAGGTTCGTACTTGGGATTGGTGGCTGGTGGGCTACTTGCTGCTGTCGGATACCAAGAGAGCCTTTTCCTTGGGCAATCCTGGCTGGCGCTTTGTCATGCAAAAGGTTGTCTGTCTTTGATTCTTTAAAAATGATTTTGTTGTAGAGGACCCTATGACCAGTAAAGACGGCCAGGTAGTTTTAATCGGTGTTGCCGGAGACTCAGGATGCGGCAAATCGACTTTTTTACGTCGGTTGGCGGACCTCTTTGGCGAAGAGTTTATGACGGTCATCTGTTTGGATGACTACCATAGCTTGGATCGCAAGCAGCGTAAGGAAAAGAAGATCACAGCGCTGAATCCGAAGGCGAATAACTTCGATCTAATGTATGAGCAGATCAAGGCGATCAAGGAAGGCAACACTATTGATAAGCCGATCTATAACCACGAGACTGGCGAACTCGATCCACCTGAGAAAGTTGAACCCAACAAGATCGTTGTGATCGAAGGGCTACACCCTCTGTATGACGAGCGGGTGCGCAAGCTTCTAGACTTCAGTGTGTATCTAGACATCAGCGACGAAGTGAAGATCAACTGGAAGATTCAGCGCGATATGGCTGAGCGTGGCCATACGTACGAGGACGTGCTAGCGGCGATCAATTCGCGTAAGCCTGATTTTGAGGCCTATATCGATGTGCAAAAGCAGTACGCGGATGTTGTTATTCAAATTCTGCCAACGAATCTAATCCCTGATGACAAGGAAAATAAGATCCTACGGGTCAGGTTGATTCAGCGAGAAGGTATTGAGGGCTTCGATCCGGTCTACCTATTTGATGAAGGCTCAACAATCAACTGGATTCCCTGTGGGCGTAAGCTGACCTGTTCCTACCCAGGCTTGCGGATGCAGTACGGTCCTGACAGCTACTTTGGCAACGAGGTCTCTGTGCTGGAGCTAGATGGTGAATTTGATCGCTTAGAGGAGGTGATCTACGTAGAGAGTCATCTAAGTAACACTTCGACTGAGCACTATGGTGAGATGACCGAACTTTTGCTAAAGCATCGCGACTATCCAGGTTCTAAGAACGGCAGCGGCTTGTTCCAAGTTTTGGTCGGTCTGAAAATGCGTGAGACCTATCGCGCGTTGACAGCGGCTAAGGTGCCAGCGGGTTCAGTAGCTTAGTTCGCTCCAGCTTTGGTTGATGTGTGTCTAGGGGACTGTCTTCTGCTGATTGGTCCGATAGTGTGCGGCTAACGCTGTAGGTATGAGTAGGTCTGGCTGATAAAAGGATAGCTTTAAGGAGGTTGTTTCTAGAGAACGCCTCCTTGTTTGTGTAGTTGCTTTACTCGTTTTTCGTTTTATTTGCCTGTCAGCCTGTTCTGAAGTCGCTAGACTGGTTTTTGCAACGGCGATGTGAAAAATTATGATAAGGGCAGTTGTTTCATGGTGCCTGTTCGGGCTTAATCACTAAAGGCTCGGTAATTAGGTGCGATAGAGGGGTTGTAGAGTATTTACGGCCCCTTAATACTGTTTGACCTACTTCGTTTTGATCACTACTTCGGTAATTTTTATGGCTTCTGATTCTGCTCGGCTCACCAGCATTTTAATCGTTGAGGACAGTCAGGGTCGGCGTGAGATCTCCTTAGATAGTTCGGTCTATTCGCTCGGACGAGACCCGAAGTGCGATATCCGGTTGGCCTCTCAATTTGTATCAAGGCACCACGCGACGATAGTACAGCTGCCTAAAGATAACAAGACGCTCTACCGGATTGTAGATGGCAATTTAAAAGGGAAGCCAAGCGCAAACGGAATGCTAATCAATGGGCGTAAGGTGCAGTCTCATGACTTGAGTAACGAGGATGAGATTGTGTTTGGGCCGCAGGCAAGGGCAATTTTCTACCAGCTAGCGCGGGATACTTTCTCTGGAGTGGCACCAGATGAATTTGATATCACCTTGATTAGCCCAAATATGATTGACGAAGATGAGGGATAGGGGAACGGCGTTTGATCAAGGGTCTGATGAGCCTCTAGCTCAAGGTAGTAGCGAGCCTTTGGTTCAAAAAGTCATGACAGGCAGTAACAATTGCCAGAGTCAGCTGCTGGGTTTAGATTGGAGGCTGGCTGGAAGTAAGTAAAGCAGTCCTGATATCCAAGTAAGGGCGACGGCTATCCAGAAAAGAATCAGCGCTGTTATCTGCCAGGGGCCGTCTAAAGGGGCAAGTAGAAGGGCGATCGCAACTATTTGTACAACGGTTTTAGCCTTTCCCCAAAGTCCTGCACCAGGTACCTTACCTTGTTGAAAAGTTGGGTTGACTCGCCACCCAGAGATGGTCAGCTCTCTAGCAAGGATCAGAAATACGCCCCAAGCGGGAATTTCACCCATACCAACTAAAGCCATCAGTGGAGCCATAACCAATAGCTTGTCGACTAGTGGATCTAGGAATTTGCCCAAATCGGTGACCTGGTTGAGCTTGCGAGCTAAGTAGCCGTCAAGCCAGTCAGTCCCAGCGAAGATGACGAAGACAACAACGCTGAGCCAGCGTCGGAAGTCGGTTGGGTCTAGCAACGCTACTAGAACAATAGGAACGCCCAGCAGCCGAGAAACGGTGATCCAGGTCGGTAGATTCATTTTGATTGTCTAGAGGCTGAGTCCTTTGGGGGACTCTGGTGGTTGTGATGATGGTCGGACCCGTATGAGATCTGGGGTTCGACGTAGTTTGGCGGTTCGACGTGAATAGTTACGCGGCTAGGGCCAAAGGCTTCGGCAATCTGCTGCTCGATTTGTTCAGTGATGTTGTGAGCGCTAAGAATGTCTGTAGGTTCGACGATTAGGTGCATATCAATGAAGACTTGGCGACCTAGCAGCCCTCTGGAGGCGATGCTGTGGCAGTTCAGGACGCCAGGGACTTGCATGACGACGCTATGAATAGCTTCGGGCGCGATCGCCATCTCATCGACTAGCCAAGGCAAGTTGGCCGACAGCACCACCCAACCACTACGAATAACCAATATTGCGACTGGAAAGGCCAGCACAATGTCTAACCACTGGACTCCTAGCCAGACCCCGATTAGACCAGCTAGCACGGTGATAGTAATCCAGATATCGCTCATCGTATGCTGAGCGTCGGCAACCAGGATATTGCTGCCGAGTCTACGGCCCACTCGCCGTTCGTAGAAGGCGACAAAAATATTAACGCCAAGTACCAACAGCATGATCCAAAGCGAGATAGCGCCCATGACAACGGGTTCGCTTTCTAAAAAAAGGCGCTCTCCTGCTCCTTTTAGAATCTCGAAGCAGGCGATGCCAAGAAAAGCGGCGATGCCCAGTGCACCTACTGCTTCAAACTTCTGGTGGCCGTAGGGATGGTCGCGGTCTGGTTCAGGCGAGGCGAGCTGATTAGTAACTAGTCCCAAGACATTGTTGGCGCTATCGGTAACGCTATGAAGGGCATCGGCCATCAGGCTCAGCGAGCCTGTCCACCAGCCTACAGCTGCTTTCAAGACGACAACGACAACGTTCAATATCAGGGTCAGCAGCAGCACTCGCCTGACTTCGGCTCGGTACGTATAGAAGCCTTTGTGTGCAGAATGGCTTTGATCAGAACGGCCAATGTGGCTATGACTAGCGTGACTGTGACTAGCGTGGCTGCGGCTGGCGTGACGATCGCTGCTGTGAGCATGGCCGTGGCTATGAAGAGAGTCAGGTTGATGTTCGCGATTAGAAGGCTCTAGTGAATCAGTTTTAGTCACGTTTTGTTAGCCTCCTAAATAAGCGCTACTCGCACTGATAGCCTACCGCGTTCCTAGTGGTTTAGGCGCTAAGATTCGTATCTCCTGCGTAGGTTCATGCTTTTGAGGTAGGTATCTAAGCTTTAAGATTCAGTAGCTATGCTAAACGACTAGGGCGGGTACTTACACATTTGCGCCTTGGGCGCTGACTTCTGAAACGGCTTGATTAACCTGAGTGAAGACGGTATGGCAGTGGTTCTGCTGGCGTAGCGGCAGCTCTTCGTTTTTAACAATTAGATCAATCTTCGCTCCTTGAGTCTCGAGCGCGGGCGGATTGAGCAAAATCTCGACGGTTGCGAGCTGAGCGAAGGAGACTTGGCCTGGTTTTTCTTTGGCAACGATGTAGACGGGGTCTTGATAGACCAGATCGAGATTACAGGCTTCTAAAGCGGTCACAAGTCCTTGATGGACTTCTTCTTTGGGTGCGCCAGTCATAAACAGATTGGTGTAGCGAGCCATAGTGGAGTTATGAGATGGGTGATAGCGCGGCTAAAACTCTCGCCGTGCCTGTTATCCTATCGAAGACCAATGACAGAATACCGTTGTTTCTAGGAATAGGGAATAGGCAGCGATAAAACCTGGTATGAATTAGCGATGCGTGTGCTAAGCGAAAACACTGAGATGGTGGCTAGGAGATAGGTGGATGCGTGGAAAACTGATCGTGTTTGAGGGGGGTGAAGGCTGTGGTAAAACGACTCAGCTTCAGCGATCGCACGGTTGGCTAGTTCAAAATGAAGTGTGGCAGCAGTTGTGTGAAAGCAAGCAGATAGCAGGGGTGAAGATGACGCGTGAGCCGGGCGGGACGGCGCTGGGACAGCGGCTGCGTCGGCTGCTGTTGAACAGGTCAGAAGTAGGTGACGATGAGACGCCAATTGTTAGTAAAGCGGAGCTACTGCTGTATGCGGCGGACCGGGCTCAGCATGTGGAGGAGACTCTGCTGCCTTGGCTAGAGGCGGGGTACTGGGTGCTGTGCGATCGCTATACGGATTCGACGGTGGCCTATCAGGGATATGGCCGTCAGTTAGATCTACCGCTGATCGATACGCTAAACCGGATTGCGACGGGCGGATTGAGGAGTGATTTGACGCTGTGGCTAAAGGTCTCGCCTGAGGTGGGGCTGGCTCGGATGCGATCGCGTGGGCAGGCGGATCGGATTGAGCAAGCGAGTATGGCGTTTCATCAGCGGGTGGCGGCTGGATTTATGGCGTTAGCTGAGGGTAATTCTACGGTGACGGTGGAGGGCGATCGCGCTGTCGAAGTGGTGGCTGCTAGCATTCAGCAGGTTTTGCAGTCGCGGCTGGAGACGTGGTATCTCGAATGATGGCTACAGATCCTTTTGCTCGCTTGGTGGGTCAGGAGCAGGCGGTCGCTTTGTTGCAGCGGGTGGTGCAGTTGCGGCGGATAGCGCCTGGTTATTTGTTTGTGGGTCCGGCGGGGACGGGTAAGTCGCTGGCGGCTGAGGGGTTTGCACAGCTGTTGCTCTGTTCTAGGCAGGGCTCTGGGCAAGGGCAGGCTTCGCAGGATGAGGCGGTGTTGATGAGGCGGATTCGCGATCGCAATCATCCAGATTTGCTGTGGGTGGAGCCGACTTATTTGCACCAGAGCAAGCTTTTGACGGCAGCTGAAGCGGCTGAGGCTGGGTTGAAGCGTAAGAGTCCGCCTCGGATTCGGCTGCCACAGATTAGAGAGATTGCGAGGTTCTTGAGTCGGTCTGCGTTGGAGTCGGAGCGGGCGGTGGTGGTGATCGAGCAGGGGGAGAAGATGGCGGAGGGGGCGGCGAATGCGCTGCTGAAGACTCTGGAGGAGCCGGGGCGGGCGACATTGATATTGATGGCACCGGATCAGCAGGTTTTGCTACCGACTTTGATTTCTCGCTGTCAGTCGATTCCTTTTCGGCGGTTGAATGGTGAACAGATGGGTCGGGTGTTGACTGAGTGTGGGTATGGGGAGATTGTGGAGTCGATGGAGGTGATGGCGATCGCTCAAGGGTCGCCGGGTCGGGCGATTGATAGCTGGCGGCAGATGCAGGGTTTGCCGTCTGAATTATTGGCGGCTTTGGCGGAGCCGCCGGGTCGGACGCGGGATGCGTTGGAGATTGCGAGGGAGGTTAGCCAGTTGTTAGATACGGAGGCGCAGCTGTGGTTGTTGGATTATTTGCAGCATCGCTATTGGCAGTGTGGGTTGGCGCAGGTGGGTGACCTCGAAGATTTAGAAGAGGCGAGGAAGTATTTGCTGGCGTATGTGCAGCCGAGGTTGGTTTGGGAGGTGTTGTTGTTGGGGGTGGTGAAACGTAGGAGTTTGAGTTTTGTCCCTTCTTCTGGAAGCAAGGCGGCAAGATTAGGGGATTTCCTCCCCTAGACCCCTCCTCTGCTTGGAGCCTTAATATTCTGCTTGGGGTCCGCACGGCCTCCCCCAAACCCCCCGAAGGGGAGACTTTCGGCTGGTGATGGGGGGCGTCTGCTGACTAGTGCGCTGTTGAGTTATGAGAAGGTGCTAGCGGCTACGGAGCCTGCGGTCGAGAGCGGGTGAGCCAGCAATCCCCAAGTCGCCATGCCAGCGGCAAAGCCAAGGCCAAGGATGACGGGAGCGAGCCAGGCGGCTGTTTTGCTAGAGAAGGGATGAATTTGTGAGAGGCCGTTTTGGATGGCCATGACGGCGTGAGAGCAGGCCCATAGGGTAGCGGCTAGCAGGCTGATATGAGCGAGCCAGGGTCCGCGATCACCCGCAATGAGCTGCGCAGTATTGGGAAGCAGGGCGCTGATGATAGCCAGCAGTCCGATGGGAATGGCGGCGGTGCCGAGCATAAAGATATCGGCTGCCCACGGTCCGCGTACGCGTAGCCCAACTTTGAGCAGGGAGACGACTAGCACCATTGATACAAACATCAGACCGCCAGAGACCCATAGCCAGGAGGCGACTAGCCAGCTGCTATCTTCGAAGTGCCGGATAGCGCCGAGTACGAAGCAGAGGTTGGCGAGGACCGCTAAGCCGTAGCCGACTACGGTTGTCTGATGAGAGTCGAGCTGGCGATAGAGTGAGACCATCTCTCCAGCAGGGTTGCTAAGCAGTTTGAGAATAGCGACGTAACCGGATAGGTCAGCGCCGGATGGCTTTTTTGGGCGGAGACCCTCTGCTGCATATGCTTTTGTGTGTGCCTGATGATGCCGACGGGTGAACTGGCGGGTTATACGGCGGAGCGATTGGATGGGACGCGATCGCACCTTCTTTTTGAATGTACGCAAGACTCCTTTTAGATGGTCATAGCTGGCGATATCACCTTGGTCCTGATAGAGTTGCGCGGAGCGTTTGATGTCTTTGTAGGCTTCGCTGTCGCTTTGCAGGTCTTGGTAGGCGATGCCGCGTCGGTAAAAGTAGCGGGCGTCTTCGGGGTCGTGCCTGATGGCGTCGGAGTAGGCGGCGATCGCGCTTTCCACATATCCCAGCCGATAGCGAGCCATACCCTGGTAGTAATAGATCTGGCTGTCGATGGTGTGTCTATCTTGAGAATGCGTGGTCTGGGCGTGAAGGGTGATTGCTCGCTGGCAGTCGACTAGCACACCAGGGTCATCGTCTAGCATGTAGCGAACTTCTGCTCGGCGTAGATAGGCTTCTATAAACTGGGTGTCGAGGACGATTGCCTGGGTGTAATGGGCGATCGCATCCTTGTATTGATGAGAGATGGCGGCGCGAATGCCTCTGAGATAGCACTCGTCGGCGGTGCGAGGGGATGGCGTGCTCCTATGATTGTTTTGCCGGGGCTGCCTTTGCGGTAGGCTCTGATCGTAGTACTGCCTTTGAACGCGGTCTCTGAGGACTTCGTAGGCTTCTTGGATAGCCTGAAAGTTGGCGGCGGCATCTGGGCGGTGAGGATGAAGATCCGGGTGGTACTGCCTAGCTAGGCGACGGAAGGCCGTTTTGATATCTTGATAGCTGGCCTGTGGGGACACATTAAGCCGACGATAGTAGTCGCCACCAGAAGAAGCCATAGTCAAATATAAGGAGAACGAAGACGGTTGGAGCAAGAGACTGTAGTTGCCTCATTCTATCCAGTTTCTCGCGGCTGATTGGGTGAATGAGTAGGCGCTTATACCTAACTTTATCAATTTTTTTTGATACTTTAGAGAATTTAGCAGGGACGTAGCATGCTACGTTGCTTTATTTAGCGCCATACACTGAGACCCCAGCTTGGCCCTACAAGGTTTGTCCGTTACTTGTCAGCGCCTTTTCTTGGCACAGAATCCATATGATTGAGTATCGCAACCAGCCTAAAGGCGATCTAAAAAGCTACCTTGATGTAATCGTTGTGCTTACGATCTCTTTTTGCTTGTTGGTAAGCAGCGCACTGACGGGAGTTTTTATTGCCTATCCTCTAGCAATTTCTCTCCTACTTTTTGTTCTAGCGTTAAATCGTCGAGGGTTTGCAATTCCCGCTTTGTTGCAGATGGGAATTGCGGGTGCGCGTCAATCTTTGCCTGTCGTCAAGGTGCTGCTGCTAATCGGCATGCTGACGGCGGTGTGGATGGCCGCAGGAACAGTGCCCGCTTTGGTGTACTACGGAACGCAAATGATCTCGGCTCAATTTTTCGTGCTGTGGGCGTTTGGGCTGACGGCGGCAGTGTCTGTACTGATCGGTACGTCTTTTGGGTCGGCTGGGACTATTGGGGTAGCGTTGATGGTGATTGCGCGGGCCAGCAGCTTAGCTGATGGAAGCCTTGCTAGTGATGTAAATCCAGTCGCAGGAGCGATTATTGCCGGAGCGTTTGTGGGCGATCGCTGCTCCCCGATGTCCTCTAGCGCTCATCTAGTGGCGAGTATCACTCATACGGATTTATACAGTAATCTGCGTAACATGGCGATTAGCAGCCTGTGGCCGCTAGCGCTGTCAGTTGCTTTCTATGCAGGGCTTTCTCTTCTCTATCCGGTACAGCTTGCAGCGGCATCAATGCTGACGGAGCTGCCGCAGGTGTTTGACCTATCGGGAATTGTGCTACTGCCTGCGGTGACGGTGCTGTTGCTAGCAGTGCTGCGAGTAGATGTGAAGTGGGCGATGGGGGTGAGCATTGGAATAGGATTTGCGATCGCCCATAGTCTCCAGCACTATTCTGTGGCTAGTTTGTTGCAGTTTCTACTCTTTGGTTATCAGCTAGAGCAAGAGACTCCTTTGCAGGCTATCTTGCTAGGTGGCGGACTGCTGCCCATGCTAAAAGCTACGCTGATTGTTCTACTTTCAACTGCATTTGCAGGACTGTTTTCGGGTAGCCGGGTTTTGAGCTTTTTGGATCGGTGGTTGGGGCGCAATCGCAACCCTCAGCAGCTAGGACAGGCAACCGTTCTAGTCAGCATTGTTGCCAACCTATTCGGCTGTACGCAAACAATCGCCATCCTGCTGACAGAGCAAGTCATGCGACCCTGCTATCAGAATCAGCCGTCTAGCCAGAAATCTAATCGGCAAAGTGAAAAACTAGCCCTAGCTTTAGAAGATACAGCAGTGGTAATCGCCCCCCTAGTTCCGTGGAACATTGCTGGACTGATTCCAGCGACCGTGCTGATGATAGGTCCCGGCTTCATTCCTTACACTGCCTACCTGATGCTATTGCCTCTGTTCGTCTTGCTTAGGGGAACCGTTCTACCTAAAACTCAACCAAATCACGAGAAAATCTTCCTTTAGGTACTGTCTTGATAGCGCGGACTGCCCTACTTTATAGATGGCTAATCGCTAGATTCCTATCTTGTCAAAAACAATGAACAACCAGCAGATATCAGACTCTTTCGCTCAGGCTTTTTCTACCGCAGAGCAGTTAGGAGGTTTGGTCTCGGCTGTAGGCACTCAGATATTCAACAAGGTGTCTACCTCTGCGATGGACACGACGACTAAGGTGAGCGAAGTTGCTACAGAATCAGCTCACTCTGCTCTAGAGCAAACAACGGAAAGCGTAGGAAAAACGCTAGCGCCAATTGCCGAGAACCCCGCAGTCGACTATGTTGCGAAGGTGCCAGGATTCAAGTGGCTAACGAGCGCGCTAGGCCGAGTAGACAAGGATAAAGCGGTTGCAGATGTTGTGAAGCTAAAAGCAGAGCATCCGTATGAGTCGGATGAGGAGATTGCCCACCGGATCATTGTAGATACGACGATTAAGGCGGGCGGGGTTGGTCTGGCGGCAAATATCATTCCGCCCGTGGCGCTAGGGCTATTCGCGATTGATCTAGCAGCCGTCGCAGCGCTACAGTCGGAGATGCTCTACCGGGTGGCGGCGGCGTATGAATTCGATGCTAACGATCCGGCTCGCAAAGGAGAAGCGCTGACGATATTTGCGCTGTCGCTAGGAACTTCTAGCGCGGTGAAAAGTGGGCTGAGCGTAGTTGAGCTGATTCCGATAGTGGGCGCAGCGGTAGGGGCAGGAAGCAATGCCGGTATTCTGTACAGCTTTGGTTTGGCATCGTCTCAATTTTATAAGCGTAAACAGCGTCGACTGCCCAAGGCTTAATCACCTGCTCAATTTCTCGCCTCGAATGGAGAGATCCAACAGCTCCATTGGGTGCTTTAGCATTACCTTTTCCCCTTGTTTCTCTAGAGACTGCTTGATCTGTAAGGCGCAGCCTGGATTCGCAGAAGCAATCAAGGTGGCACCCGTCTTAACTAGGTTAGTTGCTTTCATCTGGCCTAGCTCTTGAGCGATTTCTGGCTGAAGCATGTTGTAAACACCTGCACTACCGCAGCAGAGCGCCGCGTCTAAAGGCTCTCGTAGCGTCAGTCCTGGAATCTGCTGGAGAACTTGCCGAGGCTGACGGCTGATCTTTTGACCATGCAATAGGTGGCAGGCATCTTGATAAACTGTAACTAGCGGCTCGTCTTGTAAAGGATGAAGCTGAGCCGTCAGCCCCACTTCAGCCAAGAATTCTTGCACATCGCGAACTTTAGCAGCGAAGGCTTTGGCCCGTTCTGCGTAGGCTGGATCGTCCGCTAAAATATGGCCGTATTCTTTAAGAGTGTGACCGCATCCGGCAGCATTGATGATCACATATTCAACTCCTGTCTCTTCAAAGCTGTCGATCATCTGGCGAGCAAGTGCCTGGGCCTGCGCCGTTTCACCTTGATGCTCAGGTAGCGCCGAACAGCAGCCCTGACTTCTAGGAACAACAATCTCACAGCCATTGGCCGCTAGCACTCTAGCAGTCGCCTCATTTACGTTAGAAAAGAAAACTCTTTGAACGCAGCCGAGAATCATCCCAACTCGATAACGCTTTGTTGTAGTTGCGGGAATTTCTTCGGGTAAGTTGTCAAAAAAGCAGCTAGTCGTCACTGGGGGAAGCAGACTCTCCATCGCCGCTAGGTTTGGCGAAACCCGTTTGAGTAGCCCAGTTCTCTGGATGATTTTCGAGATGCCTAGCTTTTGGTAAAGGGCTAGAGGCGTCAGCAGCAAGCGAATGCGATCTGGATAGGGAAAGAGAGAAAAAATTAGCTGGCGAATGGCTTTTTGTGGGAGGGGGCGGGGATGGTTTCGTTGGATCTGCGGGCGAACGCTGGCGATCAGCTTGTCGTACTGTACGCCTGAAGGGCAGGCCGTAGTGCAGGCTAAGCAGCCGAGACAGGTATCGAAGTGCTGGACGGAAGTTGGTGAGAGCGGGACTTCTCCTTTGTTGATCGCGTCCATTAGATAGATCCGGCCCCGAGGAGAGTCGTTTTCTTTGCCGATGATGCGATAGCTAGGGCAGGTCGGCAGGCAGAATCCGCAGTGAACGCAGGCGTCAATTAGGCTCTGCTGAGGCGGGGCGCTGCTGTCAAAACTAGGGGATTCGTCAGGGACTGGCTTGTTTGTAGTGATGCTGGTATCTAGCTTTAGCGGGCTGGGGGTGGTCTGCATGGTCGCTACTCGTCCGTTCGTTTGGGGCGCGTGTAGATCGCCTTGGTTTTAGCTTAGCGTGTTTGCGGAATGCGATCGCTCGTCCCTGTAGAAGTCCAAAGCAGGGACGCAATCAGCCTAATACGAAAGAATGCATCAAAACAGCCACTTCAAGCAGACATCGCTATCTAAATAGGAGCGCTCACCGATATGAACCAAGACTCGCTAAAAGTACGACCCAAAAGTCGCAGCTCGAATCACTTTTCCGTTTTGATCCGGCTACTACGCGATCGCCGCACTTTTTTAGAAGAAGTCCGCACCGAAACCAAGCTAGAAAGCAAAATCGGCTCTTTGTTAATTGCTAGCACTTTCTTCTTCTCCGTCTACGGTGGCATCTTGGGCTCGTACGGCGGCGGATTACAAATTATCTCTTCCGCTATTAAGCTGCCAGCGCTGTACCTAATCACACTAATTATTTGCGTACCAACGCTGTACTTCTTTGACATACTCTTTGGCTCCCAGCTCAGCTTCAAGCAGTACATCACGATGGCGCTGACTTCAGTTTCAGTCATTAGCGTTTTACTTTTCAGCTTTGCACCTGTCGTATTGTTCTTTCTAATTTCCATCAGAGAATACGACTTCTTCTTGCTGTTAAACGTTCTAGTGATGGCAATTACTGGCTGTGTGGGCGTACGACTGTTCTACAAAGGTATGGTAGACATGGCCGGACCGGACGGCTTCGACCAAAAGCTGCGGTTGAAGCTACTACAGGGCTGGGTTGTGCTGTATGGACTGGTGGGCTCTCAGCTCGGCTGGACGCTGCGGCCATTTGTCGGGTCTGATAGCCGAGTCTTTCAGATTTTCAGACCCGAGATTGAAGGCAACTTCTATTCCAAAATTCTTCAGACGATTGGTTCTATGCTTGGTCTCTACTGAATTTTGTCTTGACTGCGTCAGATTTTCTGTTGAACGGTGAGGACAGAGGTAGGGAAATTCTATCAATGAAGAATTTAGACAATTTAAGAATTACGCAGCGAGAGCTAGACGAAATTACGGGACTAGACATCGGCGATGTCACTATTGGCTGGGCCTATCGGCAGACAGCTTTTTTGCCAGGACATCGGCTGTCTTTACTCGGCGAACTAGCTCTACTGCTGGGAGTGAGTTTGATCTTCTGTTTGCCGCTGACGCTGATGCTAGCTCGAACCATCAGCGGTGATAACGTGCAGGTGGTGTGGGGCGTTTTGCCGTTTGGGGTGTTGGGTGCGATCGCCCTTACCATCGCCTGCGCCTACTACCGCTGGCGCGAAGGCAGACGCCTACTCACCCTTAGCCACCTACTCGATGAAATTGATCGCTTCAACGAAATGGTCTCCGCCGTCGAAATCCTTGAAGAGCTAGGCGCAGCTAAAACCAGCCGCCTCAGCTTAGAAAATAGAGATGACGTTATCGAAGCACTACACCTGACTAGAGAGAGTTTAGTGTGCGGACTGATGACCGAGAAAGTGATGCGAAAGCACCAGCAGTTTATGGCTAGACGGCAAGAAATGTTCTCTAGTATCGAACGCAATCTAGCCACGCTACAGCTACTTCAAGTCAACGACATGGCAAGCGACTATGGCCGCTTGCTAAATGAGGCAATTCAGATTGGTACAATTGTTCACAAAGAACTAAGTACATAGCAGTCCGTTAGCGCTCTTCCAAACTGCGAGGGTCGAGCGCGTCTCTGAGTCCGTCGCCCAACAAATTAAAGCAAAGAACAACAATCACAATCAGCGCCGCCGGGGGCCAGACTAGCCAGGGATTGAGCACCAGGATTGAGGCGTCGGTACCTGCTGAGAGCATATTACCCCAAGATGGGTCAGGCTCTGTGATGCCTAGTCCAATCAGACTAAGAACAGCTTCGGAGACGATATAGCTAGGGATTGAGAGCGTAGCGGCAATGATTACATAGGTAGCGGTCTGTGGCAGAATGTGGCGAGTGATGATGTGCAGACTGCGTCCGCCCATCGAACGTGATGCCTGGACAAAGGTTCTCTCTTTTAGTGAAAGCACTTCGCCGCGAATGACTCTAGCAAGTCCTGCCCAGCCGATGAACGAGATAATTAGAACAATTAGCAAAAATCGCTGGGAGCTATCTAGCTGAGGTGGAAGAATTACCCCTAGTGCGACTAGTAAGTAAATAGAAGGAATGGTCATGATCACTTCTACTAGGCGCATTAAAACGGAGTCGACTACGCCACCGAAGTAGCCAGAAATGCCTCCGACTAACAGCCCTAGCGGGAAAGAGATAGAGATTCCTACTAGGCCGATGCCAAGACTGATGCGGCCACCAAAGACTAATCGACTGAACACGTCCCTAGCGGCTTTGTCAGTACCAAATATGTTGAAATAAGCAGGCGTTGTCGCTACCGGACTAACATCCTCAGTGGGAATGGGCTCAGCGGCTTCTAGAAAATCGCTGTCTGGTTGTTCTGCAGCTTGGTCTTCGGACGCTGTGTCTGGAACTGGCGGTGGCGTAGCCGCACCCACCGGGCCGAACAAATGCAAGTCGCTTGGAATACCAGGAAAAATAGGAATTTCTGTAAGTGAAATGTTGTCTTCAAATGAGAACCCGGTAATCAGCGGCAGGGTGAACTCGAAAAGTCGATACTCGTCACCTCTGATGAACAAACGCAGCGGAGCGGGGCGGCTGAAGTCTACTTCTCTATCGCTACGGCCTGTGGCTAAATCGATTGGCCCTTGAATGGTGGGGTAGATGTGAGGACCGATAAATCTGCTTGTTTCCTGGTTTCTCCAGTAGATCTGGGTGGGGGGAAGCAGAGAACCGTTGGGCTGCTGTGCGAGGGGGTTGTAGGGGGCGACGAAGGGGGCAAAAATAACCGCAATATAAAAGACAATCAGTACTAATGCGCCAAAGCGAGCGAGGGGATTGCGTTTTAGCTTTTGCCACCAAGATTTTGTTTTCATGGGCGCTACTTTGTACTGATGAACGGTGTACTGATGAACTGAATGGAGTATAGGGTAACAGGTTTGGATCTGTTTTTTTGTTGGCCAGTTGATTCACTCAAACGGGAGATGGTGCATGATAATAGAAGTTATTAAACTTTTGTAAATACGCTGCCCGCTAATACCTGAATTTGTGACTTACCAAAACTTTCAAGACGATCTTCAAGACGATGGAGACAGTTCTAAACCGCCGAAAGTGTTTCCTATTCTAGACTCTAGCGGTGTTCCTAGTGAATCGTCTCAGGAAAACAAGCGTGAGCGATCGCGCTCCATACCCGGTCAAGTAGGCGGTTGGCTCAGCGGTCCCAAAGGATTGCTGCTGGGACTCGGATTAGGGTTGGGCTTGGCCTTTGCGGGGCCAAAGATCCTGTCGATAGTGAGTCAGCGGCTAAGTGCTCCGCCAGCCGAGACAGAGGCGGTCGTGAGTGCGACAGTAACGACGGTGCGATCGCAATCCATTCCTGTTCGTCAAACTATTGAAACCAACGGCACAGTCGAAGCTTTCGATTTGCTCTCAGTATCGCCTCGAGCTAGCGGCTTACAGATCCGGTCGGTAAACGTGCGAGAGGGCGATCGCGTCAATGCGGGCCAAGTGCTAGCGGTACTAGATGATTCGGTATTACGCAGTCAAATCGACCAGGCCAGAGCGCAGGTAAGCTCGGCGATCGCCACCGTGCAGCAAAGAAGCGCAGAAGCTGCGCAGGCCGAGGCGTCCCTCGCAGAAGCTAGAGAGAATCTAGAGCGATACAACTCACTATTTAATCAAGGCGCAGTCAGCGCAGAGACTTTGACTGAGCGCCGGACAGCGGTGGCGACAGCCGAGCAAACCGTTGGCGCTCAGCAGGCCGCGATTGCTAGCGCTGAAGCGTCGGTTCGTAGCGCCGAGGCTGAGGTGAATCGGCTAGAGACTCAGCTCGACCAGACTTTGGTGGTCGCACCCAGTGATGGCGTGATTGCAGAAAGAGTGGCAACGGTGGGTGATGTAGCGAGCGCAGGCACGCCACTATTCAAGATTATCAGCGGCGATCAGCTAGAGCTAGCAGTTAAGGTGCCGCAGACTCAAATCGCCCAGATAGAACCAGGAACGCCGGTTCAAATTTCGTCTAGCGCGGACGCCAACTTACAGCTTCAGGGGTTTGTCCGCTCAATCGATCCAACGGTTGACACTCAGACGAGAGAGTCAACGGTGAATGTAGGGCTGCCAGGTAGCGATCGCATTCGTCCCGGCATGTTTCTTCAAGCTGCCATTGTGACCGGTACCCGGCAAGGCGTAGCGGTACCCGCAGCGGCAGTCCTGCCACAAAGTAGCGGTGGCTTTGTTGTGTATCAGCTAGATGCAGATGGCACTGTGAGCGCGCAGTCCGTAGAGACAGGTGAGCAAATTCCAGCAGAGGGCGATCGCCCTGCTCAAATCGAAATTGTCTCTGGTTTGCAAGCTGATGTGTCAGTCGTCTTAGAAGGAGCTAGCTACGTGCAAGATGGCGATCTAGTCAAGGTAGTTTCAGAAGATAGCTTCACAGGCAGCAACTGATATGTTCAATATTTCTGAATGGTCAATCCGGCGTCCGGTGCCGACGATTGTTTTGTTTTTGGTGCTGACGATTACCGGGCTAGTCGCTTTCACCAATCTGGGCATCGACGCCAACCCAAATATTGATGTACCTGCGGTGCTTGTGCAGGTGAATCAGACGGGGGCTGGCCCCGAAGAGATGGAAAACCAGATCACCAAGAAGGTGGAAGACGCGGTTGCTGGCCTTGGCAATATCGACTCGATCACTTCGACGGTGAGCGATGGTGCATCAGAGACGGTGATTGAATTTAACCTGGGCGTCGATACCGAACAGGCCACTAACGACGTTCGCGATGCGGTGACTCGAATCCGTCAGGATTTTCCTGAAGATGCGAGAGATCCGATTGTGCAACGCATTGAGTTTTCGGGCGGGCCTGTGGTGATTTACACCGTTGGATCCGATCGACGCTCGGTAGAAGAAATCAGCGATCTGGTAGATAGAGAGATCAGTCGCAAGCTGCTAGCGGCTAGGGGCGTTTCGCGAGTAGATCGAGTAGGCGGCGTAGATCGAGAGATTCGCGTTAATCTCGATCCCAATCAGCTGAACGCGCTGGGCATTACAGCGACAGATGTGAACAATCAGATTCGCCAGTTTAATATCAATTTGCCAGGTGGACGCAGCGATATTGCTGGCGTGGAGCAGGGGATTCGGACATTGGGCAGTGCGGCAACCGTGGATGAGCTGCGATCGCTTCAAATCGTTCTCCCTTCAGGCAGCACCGCACCACTCAGCAGCCTGGGTTCTGTCGAAGATGACTTTGGAGAAATCCGCCAGTCTGCCTATCTCAACGGCGATCCGGTAGTAGGCTTTCGGGTCTATCGCAGTAAGGGCAGCGTGGTAGTTACTGTCGAAGAATCGGTAAAAGCTGCGATCGCCGATCTCAAGAAAACCCTGCCAGAAGACATTACCTTCGAGCTGACCTTCACGAGCGCCACTGACATTCGAGATTCTTATCAGGCATCTATCGACGCGCTGATACTGGGCTGCATCTTGGCTGTGATTGTCGTGGGTCTATTTTTGAAAAACTGGCGGACGACCCTGATTACCGCGATGGCGCTGCCGCTTTCGATTATTCCGACCTTTCTGGTCCTGCAAGCGCTGGGCTATACGCTTAACAGTATGTCCTTGCTGGCGCTAACGCTGGCGGTTGGCAACCTAGTAGACGATGCGATTGTAGAAATCGAGAATACCGAGCGCCATATTAAAATGGGCAAGCGACCGTTTCAGGCGGCGATTGACTCGACCGCAGAAGTGGGACTCGCGGTTGTGACGACCACGGCCACAATCGTAGCGGTCTTTCTTCCGGTTGCCTTTATGGGCGGTATTCCGGGTCAGTTTTTCAAACCGTTTGGGGTGACGGTGGCAGTGGCGACGATGTTTTCTACGCTAGTGGCCCGCTTAGTCAGTCCGATGATGGCAGCCTACCTGCTACAGCCAGCGGTTGAGAATGACGAAGCCAATACCGTGGTTGCGGCTGACGGACTACGAGTGCCGCGCTATC
Source organism: uncultured cyanobacterium (assembly GCA_963838725.1). Lineage (GTDB taxonomy): Bacteria > Cyanobacteriota > Cyanobacteriia > Phormidesmidales > Phormidesmidaceae > Phormidesmis. The sequence goes on from CAWISM010000004.1 coordinate 120,963, forward strand.
TTTTGCCCTATCACAAGCTGCTGAATACGGCGTTGAATCATCGTTTGGTAACGATTGTTCTAGCGCTGCTGTTCTTTATTGGCAGTATGAGTTTGGCACAGTTTATCCCTACCAGTTTGTTTGACTCTGGTAACACGAGCCGGACTTCTATCGGCATTTCGTTGCCGCCGGGAACGACGCTAGAGAAGACCGAAATGGTGAGCGATCGCATCACCGATCTTCTTCTCGCCAAACCTGCGACAGAAGATGTGTTTATGACCAACACACCGGGCGAGGCGTCGGCCTCCGTACAGCTCAAGCCTAAGAACGAACGCATCAAGCGCAGCGAATACGAAGAGCAGCTGCGCGAAGAATTTCAAGATATTCCAGGCACTAGAATTAATTTCATTAGCCAAGGTGCAGGCGGTGGCGGCAAAGACTACGAGCTAGTTTTAACTGGCGAGAACCCCGACTTGCTCACGCAGACTGCTCAAGATCTTACTCAGCAAATGCGACAGATTCCAGGACTAGTCGAGGTGAACTCGACCGCCTCACTGGTGCAGCCAGAGGTGCTAATCAAACCCGATCCAGCTAGAGCCTCAGACCTAGGCGTGTCGGTTAGCAGCATTGCGCGGACGGCTTCTTTGGCAACGCTGGGGGATACGGAGTCGAACCTGGCTGATTTTGATGTGGGCGATCGCCAAATCCCCATTCGCGTTCGGCTGGCTCCAGAGACGATTGACGATCTCAGCACGCTAGAAAATCTTCAGGTACCTGGCCAAAACGGCCAGATGGTTCCTTTAATCGCAGTGGCCGATATCGAATTCGGCAGTGGCCCAGCGCAGATTGACCGCTTCAATCGTTCTCGGCAGATTACTGTGGGTGCCAACCTGCAAGGCATCACGCTTGGACAGGCGATTGAAGCGGTCCCAGAGCTGCCAGTAATGCAGAATTTACCCGACGGTGTCAGACCACAGTCGACTGGAGACACTGAGATTCAGCAGGAAGTATTCAGTCGCTTTGGACTAGCGCTAGGCACGGCTATCTTAATGATCTACGCGGTTCTAGTCCTGCTGTACAACGACTTTCTATATCCGCTGGCGGTGATGGTTGCCTTGCCGCTATGTGTGGGCGGGGCGCTGATGGGTTTGCTAATTACCCAAAAGCCGATGGGACTGTTTGCCCTAATTGGCATTGTGCTGCTGATTGGTCTGGTGACCAAGAACTCGATTTTATTAGTGGACTACGCTTTACTAGCGATGAGAGAAGGTAAATCACGGCGGCAGGCAGTGATAGAAGCAGGCATTACCCGGCTGCGCCCAATCCTGATGACGTCGATTTCAACGGTGGCGGGTATGGTGCCAATTGCGCTAGAGCTAGGGGCAGGGGGTGAGACCAGAAGTCCGATGGCGATCGCAGTAATCGGTGGCTTTTCAACCTCTACGCTGCTGACTTTAGTAGTTGTTCCTGTGTTCTTCACCTATATCAGCGGTGCAAGAAGCCGAACCGCTAGGGTGCTAAGTAGAGCGACCGGAATTGGATTGCCCTCAACTTTATCCTCTAGCCCAATGTTGGGAGAAGGGAAATAGGATGGAATCTCTTTGTGCTTGATCTTCGCGCCAGAGCTTCCGGTTGTATCGAAAGTTAGGATACTACGGCTTTTAGAAGTTGCTCTAGTCCAAAGTTCTGCTTAATACAGTCGATGTCAATCGAGCGGCCACCAGACCAAACCTGAACGGTAGATAGCTGTTCGTCCGTCGGCCTTGGCGCTGCTTTTAGTTGTCCGTTTTCCCACAGCTCCATTGACAGCAAATCGACTGGTACTGAGAGTCTCGAACCATTGTTGAGCGCAATTCTAAAGCATCGGTCTTCGGCTTCGTAGCTGACCGACTCAATCAAAGTTGTGATGGGTCTAGTTGCGAGCATCTTTGATTACCTCCATTGCAGCTTTCAGTTCGTTTAATCGCTTTAAGCGCGTTCTTCTGAAATTTAGACTCTTTAGAGCCCTCGACAGACACACTCATCAACGTCGGCTCATCACCTGATATATCTATCTTGACTTCAAACTCAGCACTTTTGGCCTGACAGTGAGCCGGGTCATGATCATCTGAGTAGATGATAAACTTTATTCCCTTTTGTCGGAATATTTCAGCCACTAGACTGTTACCTCTAGAGCAACCTACTGCTGTAGTGACATCTCACGCTGGTAGAGCGTTTGCTCTTGCGGCTCTACGCCTGCCATCTCCAGAATTTGCGGAATTAGATCTTCTCTTCTTACCGCCATCATATGTACGCCCTGGCAGATCTGACGAGCGGCTTGCACCTGCTCCGCAGCAATTTTCATGCCTTCGTGCAGAGGATCTTTAGCAGCAGCAAGTCGATCAATCAGGTGCTCAGGAATATTAACACCGGGGACGCAGCGGTTGATAAAGGCGGCGTTCTTTGCAGATTTGAGTAAGAAGATACCGGCAAGGATGGGGCGATCGCACCCCACTGCCACCTGATCCATAAACTTCTCTAGCTTGTCAAAATCAGAGATCAGCTGACTTTGAAAAAACTGCGCGCCTGAGACTAGCTTCTTCTCAAACCGACGCTGTAAGCCGGATTGACTAGTGGACTGCGGATCGACTGCCGCGCCGGGAAAAATATCTAGCGCGCCGTCGTTCATCACTTTCTCGTTGTAGTCAATCCCTTCGTTGAGCTGCCGAATCAGGCGCAGCAGTCGAACCGAATCTAGCTCGTGAACGGCTTTGGCCTTGGGATGGTCGCCTGCTTTTAGCGGATCGCCAGTCAGGGTTAGGACATTACGAACGCCGAGTGCGTGAGCTCCCATCAGATCGGCTTGCAGGGCGATCGCATTGCGATCGCGCCCAGTCATCTGACAGATCGGCTCAATGCCCGCCTGTTTCAGCAATACAGAACAGGCCAAAGACGACATCCGCAGCACTGCTCTACTCCCGTCAGTGACGTTCACCGCATGCACCCAGTCTTTTAGGTGATGAGCCATCTCTAGCATGTGATGGGGGTCGCCGCCCTTTGGCGGCATGACTTCAGCCGTCACAACAAACTCTTTGGCTCTAATTGCCGAGCGAAACCGGTTTGATGCGACGTCCATAAGTTCGGCGGCTCAGTGGCTTGCGCTACTGTGCTTGAGTAGGTTCTTTTGATAGCAAAGCGACTATCTTTGTTATTCTATCGAGCTGGGATATGACCGCCTCTCATGCTCTGCAATTGAAGTAGGTTATAGCTACCGAATTAGCGCTGCTGGTTTGTGGCTACTGGATTAGAGCTACAGAGTGAATCCCATCGCTGTTTTGACTTTGTTCAGAGTGGGGACTGCGACCATCTGCGCTTTTTCCTTCCCATTCGCTAGCACCGACAGCAGATAGGTCCGATCGTCCATCAGTTCAGTGTATTTCTCCTGAATGGGTCGCAGTGCTTCGACCGTTGTTTCAGCTAGCAGCGGTTTGAACTTGCCCCAGCCCATATCTTGACACTCAGCCGCGACAGCTTCCTTCGTCTGACCAGAAAGTAGCTGGTAGAGCCCCAGTAAGTTGTTGCATTCTGGACGCTCTGGATTATCAAATTCTAGACCACGCTCTAGATCTGTTTTCGCTCGCTTGATTTTCTTCGTAATAGCTTGAGGGGTATCGGTCAAATCAATTCGACTCTGGTCTGATGGATCGGATTTCGACATCTTTTTCGTGCCGTCGGTCAGACTCATCACCCGCGCGCCGCTCTCTCGAATCAGCGGCTCTGGCACTTTTAGCACTGGCTTTTTCTTTTTGCCAAACTGATGATTGAGCCTGCCTGCAATATCGCGAGTCAGCTCTAAGTGCTGCTTTTGGTCTTCGCCAACCGGGACTAAATCGGGCTCATACAGCAGAATATCAGCCGCCTGTAGGACCGGGTAGTCCATTAGCCCGACGCTGACGTTCTCTCCTTGCTTAAGTGCTTTTTCCTTGAACTGGATCATCCGCTCTAGCCAGTTGAGCGGTGTAATGCAGTTAAACAGCCACGCTAGCTCGCTGTGCTCTGGTAGCTGAGACTGTACAAAGATTGTGGACTGCTCAGGATCGATGCCACAGGCAATGTAGGTAGCCGCCAGCTTAAGCGTGTTTTCGGCTAGTGTCTTTGGATCTTGCGGGACGGTAATGGCGTGAAGATCTGCCATGAACAAAAAGCAGTCGTACTGCGCTTGCAGCTCCACCCAGTTACGAATGGCCCCCAGATAGTTACCCAGGTGCATGTTTCCAGTGGTCTGAATGCCTGAGAGGATGCGGGGCTGAGACATGGGCGGGGTTTGAAAGGGCCGTTTAATTTTAGGCGAGTCGGGAGTCGGGAGCAAGCGCTACAGCTTCCTGCCGGACCGCCGACCGAACTGCCTACTGGACTTCTGCCTGGATTATAGATTCGTCTCTTGGCCCTAGTGTCAAAAGCAGAGGACGCTCTTTCTCAAAAGCTTTGACAGACTGCCGATAAACATCGTAGTTAGTAGGAAGCGTTGTCTCTTCCCCCGCCTGATTGAAACTGAGGGTGTAGTCTACAGATTTGATGATTTCTGGGGAACGGGCTGCTTCACCCGAACGCATGCGGCCTTCGATATCGTCTACGGTAGGCTCAGGCGGTAGAACGGGCCACCAGAGTCCTTTGCTATCAGGGCCAGAACCTGCGGCCTCAGGGCGAACGCCATTGGTGGTGATCAGCGTTGTAGACTCGAACTGCTCTAGGCGGCGGTCGTTGGGCCGATCTTGGCTATTCCCGCGCGGGACGTACTCGACTTGCCAGGTGTAAGTCGTCGTAGCGGTGCCCTGAAAGTCGGTAGTGGCTTCTGAGGCGTTGGTCTGCACCTGATTGCAGCCGAGTGTGCTCGCAGATAGGACTATAGCCGCTGTAATAGGCATTGCGGTCCATAAGAACCCTGAGTGGCGGTTAGGGAAATGATGCATTCGAGTGATAAGAGCTATAGAGAGGTCCTAGCTTAGCGCTGAGCGTAGTTTTCGATCTCCTCTCTTGTGGCAGGCCTTGGGTTGGATTGTGATACGCGGCAATTTAGAGCGCACTGGAAGTCTGCATAGAGCCGTTTTGCATAGGGCTGTTTTGCATAGACTGGCCGAAGTATTCAAGCACTTCCCTGACCAAGCCGCTTTTGCCATGACAGCTAACGCGAATAGATCCGCCCGCTAGCATTTGAGCATCTTTGAGCTGCTTGACGCACTTGGCAACAGAGTGGTCAACGTAGCTAGTGATAGTCACAACCAGATCGCAGTTGCTGATTTTGTCTTTGATCTGGCTGCGGCTGTTGCTAGCGATACTGTGAGGCGGGACGTGGATGCAGCGCTTGAGACCATACTGCTTTAACACTTCTGTGACTTCTCTGTAGGTCGTTTCATGACCGCCGACAAGGGCAATAGAAAGATTGGAAAGATCGACTAGCGGATGGGATAGTAGGCTGTCATCTGAGCTTGCATCTGGGTCAAGCAGCGGAGTTTCGCCATCGGCAATGAGTTCGGCGATCGAGCGAGTTTCTGAAGTAATGCTGTCGCTTTGATAGCTGCGCAGGTCGAGCTGCTGCTCTAAGAAGGCAACTGTCCCAAGTAAGGCTCCGTTTTTGTCTTGTAGGGCCGTCTTCTCTGTTTCGCTCTGTCTGAGTCTGCGCTGAAGGTCTTCGTTCTCGCTGATGAGGGCGCTGACTTCACTGTCGGCAATGTTTAGCAGTTCATCTGTATCAGTTTTACTGCGGCTCAGGCGCTGGGTAAGATCGGTTTGCTTATGCTGTAGACGGCTGTACTTTTGTTCTAGCGTGCTATAGTCTGCCTGCAGCTGATCGTAGGCGAGCTGCATTCGCAGCAGATGCTCGGATAGGTGATGTTTAGCCTGACGATCTTTTCCAGTAGCTCCTTTGAGGAATAACTGGACAGCATGAAGCACCGGCTTAAGCATTGTGGCCCTCGGCAAAAGATGGTTATATTCCACAATAGCGGGTTGATAGAAAGTGAGAACGTTTATCTGGCAACCTCTCAGGAATTTCTCAGTATTGATTTAGAAAAGTTTATCTAGGAAATTATCTAGAATAATTTGCAATATTTTGTTTACAAGTCGGATCAAAGGGCTGTGGCTGGTTTGCCCCGTATCGCTTAGTTATTTGAGAAGTCTTCTAGGTAACACTGTTCTTTTTGATACTGTTCTTTCTTTCCGTATTCGCTTTTACAGTATCCATTTCCGAAGCAAAGCTGCGGATGATGTCTTGAAAGCTGCGATCGCGTTCAAAACCCAGTGCGATCGCCCGTTCTACATCAAATCGACTCGGCCAGCTAGCCACGATTGCCGAGATAGCCTGGTCTGTCTGATAGCGAATGTGGTTAGTGGTAGCTTGACCTGCAATCACTGTTAGGGCCTCGATCATCGCCTGCACTGTCACCGTGATTCCCGGTAGGTTGAGCGTACGACTATCGCCAAACTGCTTAGCCTCTAGCGTTAGCGCATACGCCAAATTGTTTACTACCGCGTTCGGACTAGAAAGCCATAGCTCTAGCGCTGGATCGACCGGGCAAATAGCGGGTTCTCCATGCAGCGGTTCGCGAATAATACTGCTGGCAAAAGACGAGGCGGCGGCGTTGGGCTTGCCAGGCCGGACGCAGACCGTGGGCAGCCGCAGCACCCGCCCGTCGACAAATCCTTTACGGCTGTAGTCATTGACCCACAGCTCGCAGACTGCTTTTTGAGTGCCGTAAGAAGATTGAGGCTTGAGCGTGGTGTCGTCAGTGATGACAGAGGGCAGGTCACCGCCAAAGACCGCTAGAGAACTCGCGAAGAGAAACTTTGCACCGGGCGCTCGGTGACGAACCGCTTCTAGCAGATAGCGAGTTCCCTTGCAGTTGACAGCCATACCCAAATCAAAATTGGCTTCAGCCTGACCGCTGACGACAGCCGCTAGATGATAAACCGCTGTAATATCTGCGGTGACGATCTCTTTACTGGCCGACGGGCAAGTCAAATCTGCGGCGAGGCTAGTGACTCTAGAATCTTCAGGCATCGGTGGCGGTATTAAATCGCTAAGCGTAAGGCGCTCCAGCTCAGGATTGGTGAGCAGGTGATGGGCCAGCCGCTGTCCGAGGAAACCTGCTGCGCCAGTGATGAGAATATGCATAGAGGATGAACTAAGTGTTTCTCTTATCGGAATGCGGTGCTGCGTCAACAGCTGGCTCAACAACAATAGAACCAGGAACCGTAATTGTAAATGTAGTACCGCGCTCTAAGCTACTGACGCAATCAATTTTTCCTCCTAGCTTCTGAGTGACCAGGTTATAAACTAGATGAAGGCCTAGCCCACTGCCGCCTTTGCTGCGAGCGGTTGTAAAAAATGGTTCGAAGATGTGAGCCTGGTGATTGGGGCTAATGCCACAGCCATCGTCGCTGTAGAATAGCTGAAGATTCGACGGTTTGGTCGAGGCTTCAGCCTGACTCTTTTGAGAGTCCTCTGCCTGTGTATGAAACGATTGAGCCTGGAAGGAAATATTTAAATGGCCACTGCCGCCATTGGGATAGGCGTGGGTAAGAGAATTAACAATTAGGTTTGTGATGATTTGGGCGATCGCACCCGGATAGCTACAGATGACAATATGTTCATTCCCTATTAGAGAAAGCTGATGGGGAGTTTGTTTGAGCTGCGGTCCTAGATTGCTAATGACTTCTTTGAGATAGGGCTTTAGCGCAAACGTTCGCTTTTGCGAGCTGCTTTGATCAACAGCAACCTGCTTGAAGCTGTCGATTAATTCGCCTGCTCTTTGCAAATTGCTAATAACTAGACGACTACACTCGCTGGCGACCTCTAGATAGCTGTTCAAAGAAGATCGTTTGAGTTCGCCTTGCTCAACCTCTGCCGCTAGCTGATAGCTGGCATTCTCTAATGTAGAAGCAGTCATAATAGCGGTGCCTACCGGCGTGTTGATCTCATGGGCAATGCCTGCGACTAGATTGCCTAATGCCGCCATTTTTGCAGTCCGGATGAGGTCCTGTTGGGTAGATTTTAATGTTTCTAGCGTTTTTGAGAGCTGCTCGGTTCGTTCTGTGAGCTGAATCTCTGCTTCTTTTTGCTCAGTAATGTTGATATTGGTACCGATTAGCCTGATTACGTTGCCCTGTTCGTCGCAAACTGGGGTGTGTGTAATCAGCAGCCACAAAGTCTTGCCATTAAAGTCTACAGCTTCTTCATTCGTGATAGGAATGTTCTGTTCTATGCAGGCTCTATGGTTTCTCTCGATCACATCAGCGGGCAGCACCTTATCTAGATCGACCCCTTCTAGATCTTTGCGTGATATCCCCGAGCACTTCGCAGCAGTCTGATTGACGGTATCAATTTTGAGTTGACCGCTTGGGAGGACATCAATCACAGAAATAGAAGCTTCAATCTTGTCGTAGATACTTTTAAGAAACTGTTTCTGCTGAATGAGCTGCTGTCGCAGCGATTGAATTTGGATGTGATTCTTGATGCGGCTAAGTACTTCACCGCGTCGGACTGGTTTCGTGATGTAGTCGACTCCGCCTAGCTCAAAGCCTTTGACAATATCTGAAACATCATCTAATACTGTCAAGAAGATAATCGGAACTGCTCGGGTTTTGGGGTCAGTCTTAAGTCGTCTGCACACTTCATAGCCGTCCATCTCAGGCATCTGAATATCTAGCAGAACCAAGTCTGGTGGCTCTAGCTGCGCAGCAATAACTGCCTGTTCGCCCCGTGTGCTAGGTCTTACCCGATACCCTTCTTCTAAGAGTAGAGTGCACAGTAGCCGCAGGTTATCCGGGCTATCGTCAACTAGAAGAATGTTGGCAGACAGCGTCTCTACCGATGGAAAATCAGCCGATGGAAAATCAGCCGATGAATAATCACCAGGTGGCGTATCCGCCAGTGGAATATCTGCTGTCAAGGGGTGAGCAGGAAGATGAGTCATAGTCAGGTCTATAGGCTAAAATCTGCGTCTCTGCTGTCTCTTTAGCATACTGTGACTGTTGAAATGCGGGAGCGCTGTTAAGCGGCTGGTGATAGCCCAGATCTCCATACTCTAGATCTCTATACTCTAGATCTCTATGCTCCAGATTTTTAGAGTGGCTAGGACAAGAGAGACTAGTGCGAGGTTGGCTATCTTTGCGATCGCAACTATTAAAATCCTTATCTGAACTTCCACCATCTGACTGCTGAAAGGTTTCAATTACGTTCTTGAAGTACGGAACAGTTGAGATTGAAGGCGCGATCTGATCGAGTGGCTTGGAGCCAAAAGCAGCAAAGCTAAGGTGGTGGTAGGTTAGATAGGTATCTCTGAGTTCGTAGCAGTACTCAATCCAACAAAGAATATCTGCTGTAATAGCTGCTTCGTTGATGCTTGCGCCTGCGTCAGCCTCTGTAGCCGGTAAAGATAGCGTGCCAATATCTTCTATGAAAACAACAAACGGCATATCGCAAATCTCGTTAAACAAAAGATCGCCTGTAAAGGCTATTAGCCGCTCTCTAGCTGAGAATTCACTGGTCGCGGCTAGCCACCGAGTCAGCTGAGTAGAATTTGTAGGATAGAGACTGCGCCAGATTGCCTGAATAAACTGCTGGTCCCAGGTCGGCTGAGCTTTTGGATCTCGGACGGTGAGCGATCGCATCTGAATGGAAATGCTGTGGTAGCCTCGGCTGAGCATTTCTGCCTGGATCCGGCTGCAAAGTGAAGGACGCACTTCGGCTATCCCTAAAGCTTTGGTGGCTTTTTTTTCGAGAACGTAGCAAAACTTACCCTGCTGTAAGGCGTGACACAAAGAGGATTCCACAGAATAGGTCACATTGAGAATTATTAAGAACATCGAAAGGCTGTGATTTGCCATAACAGACCCATCACACTTCCATATAGTGTGATAGATATTGAGTCTGATGACGTACTGCTTTAGCGGATTATCAGAAGCAACGACTGGGTAGTTTCTAGGCTACCTGATCGGGTAGGTAAAGAGAAATGCTTAGGTGCTAGGAGTATTGTCCTGAGTGGCGTTCAGCGTTCTAGCAGCTTGGATATTCTCAATGATCTGGCTGTAACTAAAATTCTGCGCTGCCATAGTTAAGCTGTCAGCTAAGTCTTGATCGACGGTACGTAGGGCTTCGATTTGGGTAAAAATCTCGTCCCATTGCAAACGTAAGACTGCAGACTCTAGATTATCTAGGGTATGAGCGCTGAGGGCTGAAAGTGCGCTGAGGTGATGTTCTAGGAAGTGCTGCGATTCACCAGGTTCAAGAGGCGATGATTGAAAAGAAGGTAGCAACTGGAGCGAGGATGCTTCCGGCTGAGCATTTTCTGCGTAGGTGTAGCGAGCACCTAGCTGCTGGGCGATCGCATCAAAGAGCTCGCTGTCTTGGAACGGCTTGCGGACAAAATCATCACAGCCTGCTGCGATCGCGTCAGCTTGTTCGGACTGGAGACCGCTAGCAGAAAGCATCACAACCTGGGGTGGGAACTGACTAGCTGCCGGTTGATTAGCGGCAAGCTGTTTGATCTGCTTGGTTGCTTCAATGCCATCTAGCACTGGCATCTTTAGATCCATCAGCACCAGATCAGGTTGCCAGCTTCTGACCATGTCTATGGCTGCTTGTCCGTTAGCTGCGGCCTGCAGCTCAAAGCCGACTGGTTCTAAGAGCTTAAATAGTAGCTGCCGATTCACCAATTCATCATCCACAACCAGAATCTTGTATTGAGGCTGACCAGCCGCTAAGGAAAGAACCTGCCGCCTGCTGATATCGTGTTCTTGGTCAGCCGTTATCTCGGCAGCTGCCATTGGCTGAATGTAAAAGCTGAAAGTAGTGCCTCGATTGACCTGACTTGTAATTGAGATGTCTCCGCCCATGAGCCGGACAAACTTCTGGCAGATGGTTAACCCTAGCCCTGTTCCTTTTTGAGATAGCAACCCTGACTGGGTTTGAACAAAAGGTTGAAAAAGCTGATCGAGTTCATCAGAAGAAATCCCTACGCCCGTATCAATGACACAAAAAGAAATTGAAAGAGTATCCGAGTCGGCTGGGGCGTTGGCCTGCAAAGTAATTGTCCCAGCGGCGGTAAACTTAATTGCGTTATCGAGCAAGTTAATCAATACCTGACACAGTTTGGCCCGGTCGGTGTGGATGTATTCAGGCAGCGTAGGCGACTTCTCAACAATAAGCTGGATCTGTTTCTCTTCTGCTCTGAGCTTAAACAAGTCACGGAGTTCATCTAAAAGCGTATGAAGATTAAACTTAGAAGCCGTTAGCACCGTGTGGCCCGATTCAATCTTTGCAATATCAAGGATGTCATTAATTAGGCTCAGTAAGATCTCGCCGCTGCGGTTGATAATGCTGACATTTTCCTGATGCTCTAGCGGTAGAGTGGTGCTACGAGACATCACTTGAGCAAACCCAAGAATAGCGTTGAGCGGCGATCGCAGCTCGTGGCTCATGTTGGCTAGGAATTGACTTTTGGCCTGATTAGCGATTTCTGCTTTTTGCTTGGCTTGAATAATATCTGCTTCGGCCCGTTTGCGCAGCGTGATATCTCTAATAACCGCTTGAACAACGCGATCGCCTGCTAATTCCATAGAAGTCAGCGAGACTTCGCAGGGAAAAAGGGTTCCGTCTAGGCGCTGGTGGGTCCACTCAAAGTTGTAAGTCCCTTCTCTTAGCGCAGCCGTAACTGCAGCTATTGCGATCTGTCTTGAATTACGACCGTCGGACTGTTTTTCTGGAGAGAAATCGGCGGGCGACTTGTGACAAAAGTCTGCTTTGGTCTCGCAGCCAAACATCCTCAATGTAGCTGGATTACAGTCCAAAAAACGATACTGGCCGATTAGCATAACAGCATCTTGAGTGGATTCGTTGAGCGTACGGTATTTTTCTTCAGAAATCTGTAGCTGCGCTTCGGCCTGCTTGCGCTGACTAATATCTATTGTGCTGACGATGACTCTGCTCCAGTCTTGTTCGTGCCCAGGTGCGATGAATTCTTTTAAGATCAAGTGCCTGATTTTGCCAGTAGAAGCATATCTAACAATCTCTGTCTCGTATCTGGTTTTACCCTCGCATAGAGAAATGATTTCTTGTTTGAACTGTTCAATCGCTAGCAGGTCACGGTTGCGTTCTGCGATGGATAGCAGATTGGGTTCTCGCCCCGTATCGAAGGTGAGCGCTGCTTGATTCGCTCTTAGTATACGAACGCGCGCTATGCACTGGTGAACAATCTGAGGATGGGCGTCAAAGTAAGCTTGAATGTTTTGGCTATCGCTTTCCTCACTAGTTTTACGAGCAGTTCTTAAAACGCCTAATTCTTTCAAATATCTGTTGACTTCAGAGAAATCTTCTTCCCAAAGCCCGATAGGAGCATCTTCAAACAGGCTGCGATAGCGCTGTTCGCTAGCTTTGATAGCGGCTTCTGCCTGCTTTAGCGGGGTGATATCAAAGATGACACCGTCTAGGTAGAGTAAATTACCTGCTTCGTCATAGGTCCCTCTGCCTTTTCCATACAAGGCGCGAATGCTACCGTCAGCATGCACAATTCGATACTCGATAACGTAGGGCTGGCGCTGCGCTAATGCTGTTCTGATCTGCGCTTTGACATTGGTATCCTCTGAACAAACCAGATTGGCAAAGCTTCTAACTCTATTATCAACAAAGTCGGTGGCTGGGTAGCCACAAATATCCAACACAGCATCGCTGATAAACTCCACCGTCCAAGCGTCGTCTAGACGGCAGCGATAGACAGCGCCTGGAATATTATCAACTAGCGTTCTAAAGGTCGCTTCACTGCGGGCGCGATCGCGCACTTCTCGCTCTAACGCCTGGGTCCTCTCTTTGACTTTTCTTTCTAATAATTTCGAGTGATCTTCTAGCTGGCTGTAGGAGTTTTTGAGCTGACGCGCCATGTGGTTGAATGCTCTACCTGTCGCATCTAGCTCTCGAACCCTGAACCTGGTAACGCGATGGTCTAGATCTCCTGTCGCTACGGCCTGGCTCGCCGCGCTAATTCGCAGTACGCTACGACTCACGCAGTTGGCAACTAGCACTGTCAAGAGAAACATGCTTGCTAAAATACCCGCAGAGAGCAACAGTGTATGGTGAGCCCTGTCTCTAATCGTGCCAACAAAGTCAGATTCTGGAACAACAACAACAATAAACCAACTCAGCCCGTAGCGATCCGAATAGGGTGAAATCTGAATGGTATACGTATCTTTTTCATTTTTGAACCGAAATATTTCTGGCTGTGTAATTGTCTGTAATTCCACAGGTTGCTCAGCTAGAAAGTCTGTAGTTAATTGGACTAGATCTCTATTAGTCGCTTTACTATCAGCCGCTACATAGTTGTCTAATTTACTGGACAACTTATCCGCACCGGGCGATTGAGCCTCCTTTGGTCTTGCCAGCATCTGCCCGTCATCATCAAGAATAAAGGCTTTGCCAGAGTTGCTGATATCTAGCCCGTCTAAGAATCTACTGATACCAGATAGCGTCAAATCCGCGCCAATGACGCCTGATAATGTTCTTCCGGTTTGAGTATTATCTCCAACATAATAGGGCTGTACAAAGCTGATGCCGATGGTAGGAGGTGTTCGTCCGTAGCGTTCGAATTCGGGGTTATTAAATATGAATCTGTAAGGCTCTGTCCAAGTGGGTGCCTTCGCTTTGATGGCACTTTTGTACCAGGGGCGCTCTCTGGGATCGAAAGCTCTTGTAGTTTGTTGCGTAGTGATGCGTCCTCTTCGACTTGCGTAAGACTGAAGCATAACTTCAGGCTGAGTGCCATCAAAGAAGCTGATTGTATCTAGATTGTTTTCGCTCTGGTATAGCTCTATGTAATCGCCGATTTGACTACCAAAGTAAAGGAACGTAAAACCGTCAAAAAAGATGCCCTTATCGATGAGATAGGCTTCCCAGTCCAATAGATTGTTTGGATCGAGATCGCCTCTGCGAATAGCGAGTGATAGGTTGGTAGCGGCGGTCACGGGTGCTTCGGTAAGCGCAGCAATCTGCTCTTGGATGCGATCGCCTACCTGCTCCTGTAGCTGGCCGACTAGCTGCTCAACCGCTCTTTGTTCATTCTTCCAAGCCAGATACTGTATCAACGCTGCTGAACCGGTCAGCGGCAAGATAAATAGAACAATTAGAATCTGTAGAAGGGTGGGCCTCCATGCGTTGGATTGTCTATTGCGCAGAGCCATGAGAAAAGTAGGGGCACTCAGGTGTCAGTGGGCTGTGTAGTAGGCTGTTGAACTGGAAGCGTGAACCAAAATTCCGTGCTGTTCTGATCGTCTGGTGGGCTGTCTAATAGGCTACCTGATGGGCTATTTACGCCAATCGTACCGCCGTGCGCTGTGACGATACATTTGCAAATGTAGAGTCCTAGGCCCAAGCCTTGACTAGGACTGCTCGAAGCGCCTCTTTGATAAAGCTCGAATAGAGAATTAGTTTGCTCAGCGGAGATGCCGACACCGTTGTCCTGGACAGTGCAGTGAATGACAGGACCGCCTGGCCCCGTTAGCTCAAGATCAGGAGAATGGAGATTAATGGCTAGCGTAAGCGTGATGCCAGGAGGATTGTATTTGAGCGCATTGTCAATTAGATTTTCGAATACTCGCCATAGCTGTGTGCGATCGCCTTCTACTAGCGGCAGGTCAGGAGCGAGCTGAATCACTACACTGACTCGTTTTTTGTCTATCTGCGGCTGCCAGTCTTCTACTATTTCGTGGAGCATTACGCCTATATTAAAGCACTGACACGCTAGCGAAACGCCCCAAACTTTCACCGCCTGCGTTTCTATTAGGGTGCTGATCATCTTGAGCTGGCGATCGCAGCCAGCTTTCATTCTAGAGAGTACAGCGGTTGGAATCTGTACCTGCGCCAGGTCGCTCGCAGCGGCTCGATTGAGCATTGTCTGCAAAATAGTACTCATTCCAGTGACGGGATTGCGCAGATCGTGGGTAAGCGCATGAATGTACAGCCGCAGTGATTCTTCAGCTTTTTGTCTTTCTTCAACTTCGTGGGTAAGCGCCTGGGTGCGCGCTTGAACCCGCTTTTCTAGGTTTCGATTGAGAGTTGCTAGCTCGCTATTGGTTTGGGCAAGTGCCGCCTGACTTTCAGAAAGCGCTACTAGATCGCAGTAGGCTCTGATGCTAGAGACAACCGTGGTGAATAGCTTTTCCTGGGTGAGTTCTAGCTTGGTTTTATAGTCGTTAATGTCGTAGTTAACGACGACAGATTCTTCGGGAATGCGCCCAGGCTGCCCGGTTCTAAGCACAATTCGCACAGTGGTGTTGCGCAGCTCTTCTCGAATATATTTTGCGACCTTGAGCCCCGCGTCTTGGGTGTTCATAATCACATCTAGCAGGATTAGCACCGTATCCGAATGATTAGCGATTAGCTGCTTGGCTTCTGTGGCAGAATAGGCAGAAATAAAGCTAAGCGATCGCCCCTTGAACGTGAAAAACTTCAGGGCCACCTTAGTTGCCTGATGGACGGCGGGTTCATCGTCTACCAGCATGATCTTCCACGTCTGCTGCGAGCTGGATGCGGCGGCGTTATCTACAGGCGTCTCTGCCGCAAAGCGAAACAGATCGTTATCAACTGCAATCATACGAGTCCTGCTCTCAGCGCTTTTACCGCTACTTGCACGCGATCATTGGCGGCTAGCTTATTCATTAGACCGCGCATATGAGCTTTGACAGTATTGGTGCTGATGAACAGCCTGCTGGCAATTTCTGGGTTGCTGAGCCCCTCTACTAGCAGTTCTAAAACTTCCTGTTCCCGTTCGGACAAATCACTTAGCGCAATTCTATTCTCTAATTTGCTTTCTAGACTGAGGACGGCGCTTTGTTTAAAGCTCTCTAGGGCGACGTGGGCAATATTGGCATCTAGGTAAACGCCGCCCTGGCTGACAGTGGCGATCGCACTTAGCAGCCCATCTATCCTGCCACCTTTTAGACAGTAAGCATCTGCGCCACTAGAAAAAGCAGCTAGTACCTCATTCTCACTGCTGTGAGATGTCAGCATTACCACCTTTGTTTTTATCAGCTTCTGTTTGATTCGGCGGGTCGTTTCGATCCCATCAATTCCAGGCAGTCCAATATCCATCAAAATCAGCTCTGGTTCGTGCTTGAAAGCTGCTTCTATCGCTAGATAGCCGTCATCTACTGTTTCTATCACCTTTAGTGGGGTAAGGTCTGCTAGCGCTTGCTCTATTCCTAGCTGTACTAGCGGATCGTCTTCAATGATCAAAACTTGCCAAGCGGGTAGCTGAATCGGGAAAGTCATAAAGCCGCAAAGTCGGTGGGCATCTAGACCAAAGGCATCTACGCCAAAGGCTTAGAATACAGCTTATTTTGCTTTAGAGATAGTAGCGCTATTTTGAGTGCGAATTGACAAATACATAATCGTTACAAAGCCGCTCGTGGGCGATTCCTACAGCCGTCATCTGCGTAGCGATCTAATTGCACCATTATCGCGTATCCAACTGCGCAAATGACTTCCACTGCCAACTGACCACCATGCTGATGACTCCGTTACGACAGCGTCATTATCCCTGCTGCCGCTCACAGGTGAGACTCAGAGATTTAGTCTCTTGCTATGCGGTAATTCTTACTTTTTCGGAAGTGGTCTGCCTAGCTGGCGCTTTGGTGAATCGCTTGAGCTGCTGCTCGTACTGTGCAATCAGATCGGCCTTGGTTAGATTGCGACGCGATCCAATCGGGCGGGTACGAACGCCACAGGTCCGGGCAATGTTGGCCTTGCGCAGATCGCTTACTTTCCACTTCTTCCAGTTGACGGGCTCGCAAGTAATTTTTACAGGTTCGATTGGATAGGTCGAAACGGGCGTGATCGCGGCTTGCTCGATTTTCTCAACCGTGTCTTTGCCTAAGTGCTTTTCAACCAAAGGCCGCTCGTGCGTGGCGACATAGAGACTAAAAGCTGCAATGGCCCAGGCTTCGGACCCGTAGACCAAACCGGTAAGGACAATGTTTAAAGCATGATCAATGAATTGAATAGTCATGAGTGCCTCAGGTCTTACAGCTTAGGTTTTATGGCCCCGGTTCTACAGCTCGGATCTTGTAGAGAGCTGTCGAGAGCCAGTAGTTTTATAGTACATATTAACTATAGTTTATTTGAACTAAAATGCAAGGCCCTCCGTCGGGAAAAACTGGTTTGCTATATCCATGAACGAAGCCACCAGCGGTTCTGTAGGGCCTGTGGGGTTAGGGGTAGCCCCAGGCTAAGCGGTAGCCAGTAAAGAAATGCGATCGCAATGATACCCAGCATGACTCCAGCCGCCACCCGATACAGCAAAACTGACCCGCATAGCCATTCACTCACCGCCAGCGCCAGCGCCATAAACCCAAACACCGCCGCTGGCATAAACAGGTAGTTATACGTACACCGCTCTACCACCGCCCAAGGTAGCCAGTTACTTAAATATCCAATCAGTAGATATGTCCTGACGCTACTGAGTGCACTGCCACTAGTCGGCAAAGTCCGTCGCCACTCCGCCAGCAGAAGCAAAACTGTCGCCGCAGAGAATCCCCACAGCGCCGGATTCCCCAAGTTATTGACGGACTGAACAAGGGTGCCACGCCCTACGTACTCACTTTCAACATACCAGTACGAAATCGGCTTGATTAGCAGCGGCCACGTGTACCACTTAGCGCAGGCCGGATGGGTCGCTGTTAGCTGGCTATGAAACATCAGCAGCTTTTGATGCAGGGTGGCAATCGACCCTTGAGTAAGGTGCAGATGTGGCCACCAGATCAGGCAGTACGTCAGAAACATCAGCAGGCTAACGCCAACGAGCCGAGCAGTTGGAACAATCCACTGCTTCTGGTAGAAGATCTGTCTTTTACGATGCTTTTGCCAGAAGGACTGCTGCTGGTAAAAGGATTTTGCACTTCTCCAGCTTTCAAAAAGTAACAGACTGAGCCAATATCCCAGTCCGTTCCATTTCACCGCTGCCGCTGCGCCTAACAATACGCCCGCTAGCATCTTGAATAGAACTCTTCTTTGTTCTTTCGCTTGAGCTGCGCGCAGCCAAAGGCAATGACTCAACAGTCCAAAAAACACCATATAGATGTTGATCAGTGCGTAGCGAGACTCGGTAATAAACAATCCATCAATAGCAGCAAACAGCCCCGCTAACAGACTAAAAGTCCACCGTTTGGCCGGTACTTTTCTCGTATCTAAATGCCAGCAGATGTCAACTACTATCAATGGAACAAGTGAGCCGACTAGCGCATTCATCCATCGATAGCTGATAGGAGAATTGATTGCTGCTGTCTTTACAGTAGAAAGCTCGAAGGAACTATGCTCGCTCAGCCAAATTCCTGCCGCAATTAGATACTTAGCCAGCGGTGGGTGTGCATCGAATGGGGCTACGCCTGCTAGGTATGACTGTGCAAACTTGACGTAGTACACCTCATCAAACACCAGACTGTTGAACTGGTCTAGGTGCCAAAATCGCAGGCCAAAGCTGAGCGTAGTAACACAGATCAATCCTATGGCTACCGCTAGACGTGCGCTCGAACGCTCACAAATCGATCTGCGTGGCACCGACCTTCAAAGCGGTTAGAGATAGCTCATGAGAAGCTGGAGCATACCGGCGATCGCAGATAAAGCCGCCGTCTCCGAAGACGTATGATATTCCGTGGTTGGAATCTGCAAAGTCGTACCGCTGATCGCGCCTTCGGTAGCAGTAGCTACGCGTCCTAGCTCTGTGCGTCCTAGTGGAAAAGGTCGGCTGCGGCTCTTATTTTTCAGCATGATGTACTCGTCTTTGAATCCGTAGGTCAGACCTAGCAGCTTGCAGCGACTGACCAGTTCCTGAGTCATCTCATCGCAAAAAGGCCCGCTAGCATCTCGGTGACGCAGCGTAATCTGCTGCGCGTCGGCCTCTTCACGAGTGGCATAAGGACTGGTATCTAGCACAACTAGGCGCTGTGTCGTCAGCCTTTCTCTTTGAAACCAGGACAACGTGTAGCGCCAGCTTCTGCCGGATTCTTCTTGTGCGGTGAATAGCCCGGTTCCCTGGAATCCTTTGCGGAAAAGGTAAATAATCATCGCTGCGCTGACCACATTATCTAGCTGCGCAGAGATCAGACCGTCGTAAATCTGTAGCCGATCGAGAAACGAGACCGGAATACCGGGCTGTAGAAATTCTAGTCCTTCTACTTCAAATATTAGATTGCCGCGCTCTGGGCAGATGTAGGAACGGGTGATTTCTCCCTGGCCTAGATAAGTGCCAGTGTAGGGAAAGTGCGCCTGTACTCGCTGGCCTGCAAAGCGGTCCTCAATCTTGTTGAGCATGTAGTCTGAAGCAGATTCGCCCATTTCCTCACCGCGATTGCCAGCGATGAAAGCCGCATACTGAAACTCGTTTGGGCCTGTGCACAGCAGGCCGTGCCGGTCGATATGCGCCGACAAGAACAGATCGTGAGGCTTAGTTCCCTGAGCGACTAGTACGCCGTGGTACTGCTGTACGTGCAGTCCTAGCTCTTCTAGCTCTCTGCGCAGCAATCTAAAAAAAGAATCTTCGTTGCCGACGACAGAAGGTTCTCTGATCAAAAACTTAAGGATGTCTAGAAACTCATCTAGTTCTGGATAAAAGTCTTGCTCGGTAACAACAGAGCCAAACATCTGCTCTTGAATAGCTAGATCAACAGAACCCATAGCGGTCTCTACAAAGTAAGAAGGATGTTTAGTCAATCATTATAGAGGCATAATTTAGAATAAACGGCTTCTATAGATAGTTTTTGAAGACGCTTCTGTTCACTACGTCTTCACGGCTTATTCACCGCATCCTCATGACAAATTATGGCTTCTCAGCTGTCAAAATCAGAATCACAGAACTCCCTACTATTAGGGGCCGCGTTAATTACAGCTGGCTTTTTGGCAAATACCGTGCAGGGGGCATTAGGCAAAACGGCCCAAAGCGCTATCGAGCCTGGGCAGTTCCTATGGCTGCTAATTATGATGGCGCTAGCGGTGCTAATTCCGATTGAAACCGCACGGGGTGGCCGTGACTTAGCGGCTGGCTGGAGTCGGAAGATTTTTCCGTACTATCTGCTCAGAGCTGCGTTTGGCCTGAGTGGATTCTATCTATTTATCTGGGCGGCGGGGCTCGGTAGCTTGGTGGATGCCAACGTGCTGCTGAATACAACACCTGTTTTTATTCCGGTGATTGGTGTGCTGGCGCTGAATAAGGAGATTTCTGCGAGGCTTTGGGGTGCGATCGCCGTCGGTTTCATCGGTCTGCTGCTGGTCGTTCAGCCCGGTGCAGACTTGCTTTCCAATCCAGCCAACTTGCTGGGCTTAGGCGCGGGGCTATCGGCGGCGATAGAATTTTTGACCGTTCGCCATCTCAGTCAGACACAGTCGCCGCTAGGCCAAACCCTGTACTATCTGCTGATTGGCTCTGTCTTGCTAGCGCCTGTCGCGCTGTGGCAGTGGCAGCCTATGACAGGCGAAACGCTCAAGCTAGTCGCTGCTGCTGCTGGCTCATTTCTCAGCTTTCAGCTTTTGCTGGTGCAAGCCTATCGCTACGCCGAACCGCATCAGATTGGTATTTTTCAGTACAGCAGCGTGATTTTTGCGGCTATCATCGGCTGGCTATTTTTCAATGAGGTGCCTAATCTAGTATCCGTTGCGGGGATGGCACTGATTTCGCTAGGCGGAGCGCTGTCTATCTATCTAGAACAGCGCCCGCCGGAAAGCGATCTGGCGTTAGATTAAACAGTCGCTAGCGTTTGGGTTGCCTCTACTTGCGCCGTATGCAAGCGGTTAAGGGCGCTGGCAATTGCTTGGAAAGAAGCAATGACAATATCTTCATGAATGCCAATGCCGTAGCTGCTGCTTTGCTTTGTGGTGATTTCGATCAGGGCGATCGCATTTCCCTGACTGCCACTGTCGAGCGATCGCTCCTCATAATGTCGAATCTCAATCTCACCAAAATGGCTTAGTGCTTCTACAGCGTTGAGCCCATTCACAAAGGCATCAATCGGTCCATTCCCCTGCCCGACGCTGATGATTTCTTTGCCTTGATAGGTGAGGTCTGAAGAAACAGTCAGTGGCTGAGCAGATAGCTGAGAAAACCGATGCGAGACATATCGAAAAGGCTCGCTAGCTCGAAGATACGCTTGACAGAAAATCTCCCAAATCGCAGGCGCGGTCATCTCCTTTCCACTCACATCCACCGCCTGCTGGACAATTTGACTGAACTCTATCTGTAGCTTTCTCGGTAACACAATTCCATAATCTTGCTCTAATAGAAACGCGATTCCTCCTTTCCCCGACTGACTATTCACCCTCACCACAGACTCATACGAGCGACCAACATCAGCCGGGTCCATCGGCAAATAAGGAACAGACCAAATATCCTTGGGCTCTCTAGCTGCAAACCCTTTCCTGATAGCGTCCTGATGCGAACCAGAAAACGCGGTAAAGACTAGCTCACCTGCGTAGGGATGGCGCGGATGAATCGGTAGCTGAGTACAATCTTCTGCCACTCGAATAATCTCATCAATACGAGAGAAATCTAAACCAGGAGAGATTCCCTGTGTGTAGAGATTCATCGCTAGCGTAACGAGATCAACGTTACCTGTGCGCTCACCGTTACCAAACAGACAGCCTTCAACCCGCTGCGCACCCGCCATTTGACCCAGCTCAGCCGCCGCGACGCTACAGCCGCGATCATTGTGCGGATGAACGCACAAAACGGTCTCCTCACGATAGCGAAGATGGCGGTGCATCCACTCCACCTGATCGGCAAAAACGTTAGGTGTAGAGACTTCTACGCTGGCAGGCAAATTGATGATAGCTTTCGCTGCTGGAGTGGGCTGCCAGATATCTAGAACAGCATTGCAGATCTCTTTAGCAAAAGAGAGTTCTGTAGAGGTGAAGACTTCGGGAGAGTACTGAAAACGCCAGCGAGTGTCAGGCTGCTGGCTAGCGAGCGTCTTAATCAGAGTAGTGGCTTCGGTGGCTAAACGAATAGTACTGGGTTTGTCTAGGTTGAAGACAACCTGGCGGAAGGTTGGTGCGGTGGCGTTGTAGACGTGAACGATAACATTTTGGGCACTGCGCAGGGCTGCGAAAGTGCGACGAATAAGAGACTCTCGGGCGGGGGTGAGTACCTGGATGGTGACATCGGCTGGAATCAAGTTTTGCTCTATGAGGCGGCGAGCGAAGTCGAATTCGGTTTGGGAGGCAGAAGGGAAGCCAATTTCGATTTCTTTGAAGCCGATGTCAACTAGGGTGCGGAAGAGACGGAGCTTGCGGGCGATGTCCATCGGCTCGATGAGGGCCTGGTTGCCGTCGCGCAGATCAGTGCTGAGCCAGATGGGAGGCGCGGTGATGGTGTTGCTTGGCCAGGTGCGATCGGGTAAGTCGATAGGTGTAAATGCGGCGTACTTCGTGGAAGGGTTGTTCAACATTGTTGTTTTTTGTGGTTTGGAGGGGGTTTGTCTTTTGACATGGCTGCTTTTGTTGGATGAATTGAGTCAGGGCTGTCAGGGTGCCAGAGTTGAATCTGACAGCCCTGTGGCAGTCGCAGATTGAGAAGTGTAAAGGTGAATTTTTTCATGATTAGTTTGGAGATAGAGATTTGGATGGCGATCGCAAAAGCAGCATCGACGCGCCGTAACGACTTTTCAGAGCTACGACTAACCAATATTCTTAGTAGAGAGATGTATTATGCGCGCCCGCGCAGGAGCAGCAGCCCGTTTGGGCTGTGGCTAGAGTGAAGCGTGATCTGCTGGGCGTTCATTGGCTGGAAATTTCTAGCTGTTTTACTAGGATTTGTGTGACTCTAGCTTGTGATGGGGATGCGTGTCAATGTACTGTTTCTTCGGCAGAGCGAGGGCAAAGTAGTGGATTTGAATGCTGCGCTGAAGTGGGTGGATGAGGCGGTGACTACCCGCTCAGGTCGCGCGCTGAGAGATCCAGAGGTCGTGATCCTGACAGGGACATGGCGGGGGCTGACCTATCAGCAGATGGCTAAGGGCTCTGAGTACAGCACCAATTACCTGATGCGAGATGTTGCGCCCAAACTTTGGAAGCGGCTTTCTAGTGTGTTTGGTCGGCCAGTGGGAAAGACAAACTTTCGAGTGGTAATCGATTCTCATGAAATATCGGCAGAGTATTCTGGGGGTAATGATTCAGCTAGCCTGCGCGAAAGTGCAGAGATTGGGTTTTGGGAGCTGGATGCGGCGCGATCGCCCACACAACCTAGCGCTCGCCTACCCATCCGTACAGAGCCTACACCCGAAGAACCTATTCCTACTGAACCCATACCCACAAAACAAGCTAGATCGTGGCATTCAGACAGCGGCCCAGTCTTATCACCCGCCGCGCTGACACCTACCCCCATCTACGGCTACGAAGCAGAGCTAGCAATGCTTGAACAGTGGCTAGCGGAAGCCGCTGACGAGTCAGGAGAAAGCCGTCTTATCGGCATCTGGGGACTGCGAGGCATTGGTAAAACGCTGCTAGTGCAGACGGCTGTGACCCGCTGGGGCGATCGCTTTGACAAAATTATCTGGCGCTCTTTGCGAGATCGGCCAACGCTCAATCAGCTGAGCACTAGCGTACTGACGAGTCTGGGCGTTGAGGTGCAGCCTGCTCTAGCAACGACTCAGCTACTGCACTATCTAGGCAGGCGATCGCTACTGCTTGTCATTAATGATATTGAGGCAATCCTAGAACCAAACGCTTTAGCAGGCGAGTATCGGCTGGGCTATCAGAGCTATAGAGACTTTTTCGAGACGGTTGCTACCGTGCCTGGAACTCGCTGCTGCATAGTGCTTACGGGAATTGAAGGTCCGGCTGAGCTGGTGAGGCAAGGGGCTGACAATCGGATGGAGACTGTGCGATCGCGTTTCCTTACCCAATTGTCTGAAAGGGGTGCGATCGCTTTACTACTAGCGGAGTTACTAGCGGAGCCACAAACAGAGTTACCTAAAGCGCGACAGGCCGAATCACAGACAGAATCTCTCACCGCACCGCACCATTACTCGACTCTGATCAGCCGTTACCAAGGCCATCCAATGGCCCTCAAGCTAGCCACGCGCATCATCAAAGATTTCTTCAACGGCCAGATCGATTCCTTTCTAGCCGAATCCTCAACGATTCTCAGCGATATCCTTCAACTGCTCAATCCCTCTTTTGACCGGCTCTCGCCTGTTGAAATCAGCCTCTTCTACTGGCTAGCCTGCCAAGAGCAATCGCTATCCATCGCCGAACTCAAACAAAATTTGCCTTTAGGACTGCACTCTATCGAGCTGATTTCAGCTTTGGACTCGCTCAAACAGCGCAGCCTCATCAGCCTTGATAGACAGATAGACCCACCGCGCTTTTTCCTACCTGCACTCATTAAATCCTTTGCTCTCCACAAACTCACAAGGCAGCTCAGCAGTGGAGTCAGTCCTCCTTCCGCTGACTCTGGCTCAACTTCCTACAACGCAGAACCCATCATCGATCTCAATCCTACAGCTACAAACCGGCCTACTCAGCTCAGTCAGTGGTTTCAGACACAGTCTGGTCCGAGCTGGCATACTTTGGACTGGCTGTTCGAGTCTGCTGATATAGCTAATTCTATGCTCACCGCACGGGTGCGCGGCGTGTTCCCTCTAAGAGACAACACCTTTTTAAAAAGATGTAAGCCCATCGGCTTTAGTACTCTTTCTGACCGGAATGAATTAGTGCTGCTAGTCGCCATTAGGCAGGACACTCCAGAGCTGTACGCGGTTGGGGTCCAAATTCAGCCAAAGAAAGGAGATAGTACCTTGCCAGACCAGACATCGCTACAGTTGCTGAATGCCTCGCAAACTGTTCTGTCTACGGTTCGTGCTACGGCGAGAGATACCTTCATTCAGCTTCCTTTCTTCCGAGCGGAACTGGCAGAGACTTTCACTGTAGAGGTGGCGATTGGTGCAGATAGCCAGCTTGAAATGTTTGTGATTTAAGGAGCGGTTTATGAGGTGCGATCGCCTCGCTCAATACACTCCATACAGATATGGAACACGCTGGCTATCAACCCTATCTCGACCGCGACCTGTAGCATCACAGGCGCAGAGAGTAAGCCTACCAGCACAAACACCGAACCGATTAAGAGCGTCACAATTAGAAGAATTTCGTCATCAAATAGCTTCAGCCCTGCCCAGAGCGTGCCAAATCCAAAAAACCAGAAGACAAGATAGTTCATGAGTCCAATGTACTGAATAAAGGCCGACTACTCAACTTTGTTTGGCGCGCTGCTAGACGCTGAGTAGTCTGGCTTACGCGGTTTGTTGTTCTGTATAGTCTTCACGGTCTATAAACCTGTCGATCCGAAGCCACCTTCAGCTCTCACAGACTCTGATAGAGTGCTCACTTCCTCTAGTTCGACATGAATGACAGGCGCAATTACCATCTGGGCAATCTTCATACCCGGTAAAACCTCAAAGGCTTGTTTGCCGTGATTGATCAAGATGATGCGAATTTCGCCCCGATAGCCTGCGTCAACGGTGCCAGGGGTGTTTAGAACGGTGATGCTGTGATTGAGCGCAAGTCCGCTGCGTGGGCGGACCTGGGCTTCGGTATTGGGCGGCAGTTCGATGGCGATGCCGATAGGGATGGGGGCGGTTTCGCCAGGTGAGATAGTGTGGGAGGCGATCGCATACAAATCCATGCCAGAATCATCGTCGTGCTCATAGCGGGGCAGCTTAGCATTATCAGCGAGTCGCAAAATCTTCACTTTCATAGGACTTTTGAGAGGGCTTTTGGAAGCATTTTAGAATCTTTGACTTCTCAAGATACCAAACTCAGCACCGTCTGCCAGCCAAAGAAAGCGGCCATACCTAGCACAATTGTCAGCAGCAGATTCTTGGTGAAAATGCTGATCAAAATAGCAACGATTGCGCCCGCTAGTCTTGCGTTTCCGTATCCAATTGCGAGGCTGCCATCGCTCAGAAATACTTCGGGAACAACGATTGCAGTTAGTACCACAGGAGGCACGTAGCGCAAAGCGTTTAGCAAAGAAGGAGAAAGTACAATTCGATTGCTTGCACCAAACATTAAATAGCGAATGGCAAAGGTTGCGATCGCCATTCCACCAATAATCAAAACTTCGTTCACGGTAATTCTCCTAATTAGAGGTAGTTGTAATGGCCTTTTCGCTCAGGACGCCCGCGACGATACCTGCGATCGCCGCCACCATCAGGCCCAGCTTGTGCGGCAGTCCATACCCTAGAACCGCCGTCACCCCTGCAACGACCACCGCGATGCCCATCGGCTTATTCTTCACATACGGCACAATCATGCCAATAAACGTCACCGACATCGCAAAGTCCAATCCCCATTCGGCAGCATTAGGAACTAGCTGACCGACCGTAATTCCTAGCAGCGTACAGAGCTGCCAGTTTAGGTACATCGCTAGCGCCGCGCCAATGTAGTACCAGTGCTTGAATGCGGACGGCTCGCTCGATTCATACCGACGAATACCCACTGCAAACGACTCATCCGTCAGCCAAAACGCCATCAATATCTTCCATAGCTGCGGCAGCTTCTTTGCATACGGCAGCAGGCTCACCGCATACAACAGATGCCGCAGGTTCACCACAAACGTAGTCAGCACAATCAGCAGCCAGCTCGTTTTAGCGGCAATCAGCCCCGCTGCAATAAATTGCGAAGAGCCAGCGAATACAAAGGCCGACATCGCCAGCGTACCGCCTGCGGAGAGTCCCGCCGTGGTTGCCAGCGTACCAAAGATAATTCCAAACGGAATCGCACCTACCACTAGCGGAATGATGTCTCTAGCGCCTGCCCAGAACTCGGAACTAGGCGATGGTCCGGCTGGCGAATTATCTTGTTTAAGAGGATACGAATGAAACTTTGTCATAGAGAACGCTAGTCCAAACCGAAATCGCTAGCGTATCTGAGTTAGTGCATCTCAGTCTTGTACGTTTTTGCAGCCGCGCGCATATTGTCCAGGCGTGACGCCAACAATCTTTTTGAAATGCCGGTGCAAGTGACTCTGGTCAACAAAGCCTGTTTCTATAGCGGCTGTTGCAATGGATTGGCCTGCTACAATCAGCCGCTTCGCTCGATAAACCCTGACCTGGGTTAGATAGGCGTGGGGGGGCAAACCAACTTCTCTTTTGAAGACTCTTAGCAGTCGCAGTGGTTTGAGCCCGGCCTGAACCGCTAGCTCGTTGAGAGAGATATTTTGGGTATAGCAGGTACGTAGATAGTCGCGAACTTTTTGTACGGCCTTGTGCTCTTTGCCTAGCGCTTTGGCGTAGGGGCGATCGCTTGCATGCCCCTGAATCAATCTAGCTAATCCCCACAAAAAGCGAGATTCTCTTTCTAGCGCAGACGGTGAGCTTTCTAGCGCGGTATGTAGCGCCACCATCTGCTGGTTAAGCGCAGTGTCGTGAATTACAGGTGAGGGAAAGTAAGGAACTGAATTCGCCTGTCGCTCTGTGAGTCCTGAAGCTGCTTGCTGAAGCCAGTCAATTGCGGGCAGCAGCGTTCTATAAGTCCACCCGGTTTCGAGTACGGCCCGTCCCGTATGAATTTCACCTGGATGAGTGACTACGATACTGCCTGCTGGGGCGGTATGCATCGCGCCCTGGTATTCAAACTGCATCGCGCCCGATTCTACAATTGCAATTCCGAATCCTTCGTGAGCATGGCGTGAAAACGAATAGTCAACGTAGGTGGCACGCAGCATCTCTAGATCGCGCAAGACCGGGTCTCGCCAAAACTTCACGTGTTCTTTAGGTTTATTAGAATGAGGCACGGAACGTTCTAGCCGAAGAGAATAGCTGTCTGGGCTGATGATCAGCGAGAGAAAAACTTGTATGTGCCAAATCCAACAGCAATCATTGTGACTGAAAATAGCGTAGTTAGGGTTCCTAACGCATATAGAGCAGGCGAAGTAACGTTGGTTGTCATGCCGAAGATTTCTAGGGGCAGCGTATTGTACTGCCCGGATACTAGCGACGTGCGAATAAATTCATCATAAGAAAGCGTGAACCCTAATAGTGCAATACCAATCAGGCTAGGAAAGATCAACGGCAAAATTACTTCCCGAAACGTCCGAACATCGTCCGCGCCTAAGTCCTTAGCAGCCTCTTCGTAGTACGGATTAAATCGGTTAAACACACCCAGCATAATCAAGAAGGCGAACGGTACCGTCCAGGTCAGATGCGCCCCTAGTCCTGACGTGAACCAGTTTGTTTGAATGCCTAGAACCTGAAAGGTGATACCAATACCGAGGGAGATCAGCACACCAGGCACGACTAGGCTAGAGATCGTTAGATAGAAAAGGGCTAGAGAGCCTTTGAAGCGAGAACGGAAGGCCATGCTGGCCATGACGCTAGTGACAATTGCGATCGCAACCACAATCAGCCCCAGCCAAAGCGACCGCCAAAACGACTCGACAAAGCTACCCACCCGCTGCTCTTGGAATACCTGACCTAGCCAATAAAAGCCAAAGCTCCGCACCGGGAAAGTCAGCGCCCCGTCCGGCCCCTGTAGAGAAAGGGTGAAAATGGCCAGCATTGGCCCATAAAGGAAGAGAACAAAGAGGCCAAAGAAAGCAGTGAGGATTATTTTAGTCATTGATAGTTCCTTCTCTACGGCTCGTGATTTACAGCTCTTTGCGAATATCGACGACCCTAAGAATCCCAGTGACGAGAACTAGGGTGATAAATAGGAGAACAACCGCGTTCGCTGCGGCTAGCGGATATTGCAAGCTGCCGATTTGGGTGCTGATCAGCTTACCAATCGAAGCGGACTGTCCCCCGCCCATCAGACGCACGGTAATGTATTCACCCATCGTCAGCGTGACGACAAAGATAGAGCCGATGGCAATACCCGGCGCGATGAGCGGCAAGATAATCTCTTTGAGCACCTCAAAGCCGGATGCCCCCATATCTTTGGCAGCAGTGATCAGCGTGCGATCGATTCGCATCATGCTGTTGAACACAGGCGCAATCATAAAAAAGTTGTACAGATGCACCATGCCCAGCACGATCGCAAAGTCAGAATAGAGCAGCCATTCCACCGGCGTTTGCACAATTCCCAGATTCAGCAGCATCTGATTGACTAGCCCCTCTCTTCCTAGCAGCGGAATCCAGGAGATCATGCGGATAATGTTCGAGGTCCAGAACGGAATCGTGCAGACTAAAAACAGCAGCACGCGGACGCTTTCTCGCTCTATACAGAAGGTGAGGTAGTAGGCAATGGGGAGTGCGATCGC
Organism: uncultured cyanobacterium; assembly: GCA_963838725.1. Taxonomy (GTDB): domain Bacteria; phylum Cyanobacteriota; class Cyanobacteriia; order Phormidesmidales; family Phormidesmidaceae; genus Phormidesmis. The sequence continues at coordinate 150,206 of CAWISM010000004.1, forward strand.
CAAACAAGCACTCCACACCAGCACCACATACTTGGAAGTATTCACATAAGTCGACAGAGAAACCTGAGACGTAAAAACATTCACATAGTTATCAAACGAAAACGCAGGCGTCATCGCATAGCCGTTGAACTGCCAGAAGCTGACAACCCCAATCATGACAATGGGAAACACCAAGAACATCAAAAAGATCAATGTCTGTGGCGTTGCCAGTAGGTAAGGCTGAAAGGCTTTCCAGGTTTTGTACATGATTGAGGTTTAGGGTGTGCTCAGCGCATACGGAGGCAGGGGGTAGATTTCTACGCTGCAATAAACTCATTCCACTTTTGCACCAGATAAACCTGCTCATCCATCGTCGAGTTCCAGACGACTACGTTACCCATCCGCTCTTCAAACGAGCCACCGTCTCTTACAGCGCCCGCTTTCTCTAGCGTCGTCCCAAACGGATCGACCATATCAACCGCAGCCGGTTTGCCCTCATACCAAAAGTCCCACTCCTCTGCTGACATGAACTTCTTCGCATTTTCTGGTACGGCACTGTAGTAGCCCTGCCGCCCCAAGAAAGCGCCTACCCAGCCGTCTAGCAGCCAGTCCATATAGGCATAGGCCGCGTCTAGTTTGGCTCCTTCCATGCCCGCCGACATACCGATGCCACCACCCCAAGCGCGATAGCCTTCTTTTAGCGGCGCGTAGACACACTCAATCCCCTGCGCCTTGACTGCTGTGACTGCCGGAGACCACATTGACTGCAAGACCACTTCACCCGAAGACATCAGATTAACTGACTCATCAAATGTCTTCCAAAAAGCTCTGAACTGGCCGTTTCTCTTTTGTTCGATCAAGATATTTGTAATCTGATCGATTTCCGCTTTTGTCATATTGCCTTTGTCACCGAAGGTCATTAGGCCCGCTGATTCTACTACCAGCGCAGCGTCCATAATGCCAATAGACGGAATATCTAGAATCGACGTTTTGCCCTTGAACGCCGGATCGAACAGATCGGCCCAGCTAGTGATTTCTTTACCCACTAGGTCAGGGCGATAGCCTAGCGTGTCAGCGTTGTATTGAAACGGAATTAGCGTTGCCCAATCGGTAGGGGTATCAGAGAACTCTTTCGAGTCTTTGTCTGTTAGATACATCACCTTGATTGGTGCGGTCCCCTGTGCGTTTTCTACGGGCAGTCCGTTGAATTTACCGGTGGTGAAAAAGGAAGCAATCTTATCAAAGCTCTTGATTCTGCTAATGTCTATTGCCTGGAGGTTCCCTGAAGGAATGACCAAAGGCAGGCTAAAGTACTCACCATCGAACATGTCGTACTGCCCAGGCTGCGTGATCGCAATCTGGTTGTTTTCTTCTGTGCTCAGCGCTTTTAGCTCGATGTTAAAGCCTAGATCTTCTTGCGCTTTATCTCTAATATCGTTGATTTGGGCGACGCCAGTGCCGATGAATCGCAGTGTGACATCTTTAATGTTGTTGGCGTTGACTTCTGGCCCAGTTGCTGGATTGTTGGGTGTGCCGACAGGAGCCTCTGCCTGACCACAGCGAGCGGTCGCCAGCGCTGCGCCAGTAGCGAGTCCTGTTTGAAGTAAGCGTCTACGGGTGATTTGAGGCATTTTCTTTGGTGACTATACGGCTATTGACGGCCATTTAGATATGTACTGTACTGGCATAGAAGTCACCAGATGGTGCGCTACTCTACAAAACCAAGGATTTGAACCAAAGATTTGATCTAACCTAATACAGCGCCATGCTCGATCTGTTCGTGTAGACCTATGACTGATCTCTTCTGAGACTTTTAAAGAAGATAGCTCTGACGAGATAGCCTATTAAACAATAGGATGCGAGAAATGAATACCAGAAACGTTGTTCTCCTTACAAATGTTAGTGCTAGACGTTTAGTTTTCGGGCTGCTAGCGCCGGTTCTACTGGGCCTAAGCCTAGTTAGGTAAAAATTCTAATAAGGTAAGAAGACGCAGTTTTTGGCGGACCAACGGACACAAACAGACTGACCAACTGCCAGATCGCTCTTCATCCAGTCAGTCGTTCGAACTTTGTAGAGTATGGGCTTGTCCGTTGCTACCAGGATGAGAGAGATGCGAGTGACATAGCCAGTCATTTCTACATCCATCACTCGTGCTACTGCTGTATTGGTCGGAGCTGTGTTGTTTACTGCAACGCTAGGTAGAGAAGATGAAGACAGAGGGGACAGTTCAAGCAAATCGGGTCTGACTGAGCAAGCCGCTTCGGTGCCTTTGATAGTTGGAATACCCTGACAGAAGATTGCGCCGATTCCTTCAACGTCTAATTCAATCAGTTCCTGGTCTGTTCCGTAAGAAGAGGTGTCGACGACTTTTCCAGTGAAGATATTGTTGTCTCCGATAAACTTGGCGACAAACTGAGAGGCAGGAGCGTTGAATAGCGCAGTGGGCGTCGCCACCTGGTCAATGTGTCCGTGGTTCATAACAACGACTTGGTCAGAAAGCGAGAAGGCTTCTTCCACGTGGTGAGTGACCTGGATAAAGGTAAGGCCGAACTGTTGCTGAATATTGCGCAATTCGCCGCGCATCCTGACGCGAAGATTTTCGTCTAAGGCGCTGAGGGGTTCGTCTAGCATCAGCACTTGGGGGCGAGTGACTAGGGCTCTAGCTAGGGCAATACGCTGCTGCTGCCCACCGCTAAGCATATTTGGGCGACGCTCTGCGGTGTGGTTAAGGCCAACTAAATCGAGGATCTCGCCGACTCTTTGCTTGCGTTCGGCGGTTGATACGCCTTGCATTTTGAGGCCAAAGTCTACGTTTTGCCAGATTGTTTTATGCGGAAAGAGCGCATAGTTTTGAAACATCATGGCGGTGTTTCTTTTGGCGGGGGGCAGGTGAGTGACCTGCCGATCACCGATGTAGACTTCGCCTTTGGTGACGGTTTCGTGCCCGGCAATCATCCGGAGCGCCGTAGTCTTGCCGCAGCCGCTTGGACCTAATAAGCAACAATAAGCGCCCGCTGGAATATCGAGGGTGATGTTTTCAATTGCGGTAAAGCTGCCGTACTTTTTGGTGAGCGATCGCAAAGAGACCCCTGCCGCTTTTGAGCGTCCAATAGCAGTCTCAGACTGAGTGGCAGTAGCCTCGGTGACCGTAGGCGTCACTTTCGTTTTGGATAGGGTCATACAAAACTTACCGTTTGGAGAAGACGTGTCAAAAAAGATACAGATATCAAGAACAGCGATAGTGTTGATCGAGTCTGAGCAGCGTGTGCAGCAGCACGTTGGTGCCTTGTACGCAGTCGTCAGCGGCGGTATATTCAGTCACCGCATGGCTGATGCCGGACTGGCTAGGCACAAAGATCATTCCCATATCGGTGATCTGCGCTAGTTCTTGGGCGTCGTGACTGGCGCGGCTAGGCAGAGACATATGAGAGAGTGAAAGATCTTTGCACACCTGGGCGATCGCATTCTGAATATGAGAATTTGCAGGCGAAGGATAGTTGTACAAACGCTGCACATATGTGATCTTGGTCCCGGTCGCACTAGAAATCCTCGCTATCTCCACATCTAGCTGCTCCATCAGCCGATCGAGTAGGTCATTATCCAAGTCTCGAATGTCCAGAGACATCTCCACTTTTCCAGGAATAGTGTTGGCTACATTGGGCGATAGCGCCATTTGACCCACGGTTGCGACCTGATCGCCCGGCTGATTGCCCAGCGTATTGATTGACAGCACTAGCTCAGCCGCAGCGACTAGCGCGTCACTTCTCATTGACATCGGCGTTGTCCCGGCGTGGCTGGCATGGCCTTCTATAGTGAAAATATAGCGGCGCTGGCCAACAATGCCCGTGACCACGCCAATTTGCTTGTGCTCAGCTTCTAGAACGGGGCCTTGTTCTACATGCACTTCGACAAAGGCGGCGATATCGGCTGGGCTCAGTTTGGCCTGGGCTCTATTTTCCCAGCGACCGCCGACCCTAGCGAGACAGTGCTCAATCGGCTCGCCAGTGGCGCTGCGATAATCTTCTGTGTCTTGGCTGAGGTTCCCGGCAATTGCCTTGCTACCGACCATCGTGCGCTCCTCGTCGGCAAAGACAATCACTTCTAGCGGGTGGTCTAGTCTTTGTTTGCGATCGCGTAAGGTCCGCACCACCTCTAGTCCGGCTAACACGCCGTAGGTACCGTCATAATGGCCCGCGTTGGGCACCGTGTCCAGATGCGATCCAGTGGCTAGCGCTGGGGCATCGTCAAATCGACCCGCGTAGCGACCGAAGATATTTCCTGCCGGGTCGATCCGTACCACCATCCCAGCCTGACGCATCCAGCTTTCTACTCGGTCGCGGGCCTGACAGTCGGCTTCGCTAAAGGCAATGCGTTCCACACCGCCGCTGCTGAGCGCGCCAATCTTAGCTAGATCGGCGATGCTTTTCATGAGGCGATCGCGGTTCACCAGAAGCGTAGAAGAAATAGTTGTACTCACAGCACCCTCTTAAAGATTCTTTTCACTTTTTATTGTGGCAGAATGTATGGCCTACAATACGCTTTCGTTCGAAACCAAGGCTGTATCAGGTTTATCTAAATAGTTGAATCGGACTACAGTCAACCTACGCTTAACAGTTAACCTGCGCTCAATTGCAATCAGCCACCTCACGACTTATCCCAATGATGTAGATTATCCACCAGGTCAGTGCTACCGCTTACAGGTCAATCTCTGGTAGTAGTTAGTTAGCTGTGTTGGAGTCAAGGTGAGTTTCTATGTCTGCTACCCCTTCCAAGTTCGTCTTTATCTGTGGTTCTGCGCTAAAAGGCCAGCCCGACCACCAAAATCTACAGTCAGCGACCTTCATCCGCGAGGCCAAGACTGCTCCTTACTATCGGCTACATGCAGTCAAAGACGGATGGCATCCCGGTATCTATGAAACGGCTGAGAATGGAATTTCTATTCCTGGTGAAGTGTATGAACTGACGCTAGAGCAGTACGAGTACCTAGTCTCGACCGAGCCGCCAGATATGTATCCAGAAGAAGTGACCCTAGAAAATGGGGAGCGCGCGATCGCCATGCTCTATCCAAAAGCGCTCATAGAAGAGAACAACTATCCTGATATCTCTGAGATTGGCGGATGGGCTAGTTACAAAAAGCAACAGCAAGAACAACAGCAGTAGATAAACTAAAGAGAAAGTTCTAAGCTCGCTCTCAATCGAATGGAAGGGGAAGCGACGCATTGGGTGATTTGGACCGCTGAACTAGCAGAAGTTCCGGCACACAGTTCCGGCATACAGTTCCAGCACACGTTGTCTTTTCATAATATTTGAAAGGCAGCATCCAAGGATTAAAGAGCTACGTACTATCTTTGATAGCGTAGGTATTCCTTCAGACGTTATGTCTCAGTGAATATCTGGGCAGTTTGCTAGCGAACCAACCTTTTTTGCTACGCCTTTACTATATCTTTAAGTAGTTCTACTCACATCGTTGACACCATGAAGATTTCGTTTAGTCCGAATGATTACGGATAGAGTAGAGATATTCTTGTACCATCTAGCTTCTTATTATCCCGCCTGGTCAGCAGCTACTGTTTGATCCAAATTAAAACCAACCGCTTCAGAGTTCACGAACGATATAGAGCTTCATAAGATAGAGCTTTGTAAAAAGCAGACGTATAGAAAGCCAGACGCATAGAAAGTCAGACGCATAGAAAGTCAGACGCATAGAAAGCTAGATGCATAGAAAGCTAGATGCGCAAAAAACAAGAAACGCAAAAAACGCGGAAAAAGTGCTCTAAAGAAATAGCAAACGATCATACAGGTATCTGTTATTGGATCCCGGAGCCTTGCTGCTACAGACATAGCGTTAGGGAGGCCATCCCACCGCTTCAGGCTTGATGAGTTCTTCTGAGTCGCTCTTCTTCTAAGTTACTCTGTGGGGTCTCACAGCCTAGCTCAAATAAACACTACGCAAATCGATATTCAAACTCAGATCTAGGAGATTCTAATGGTCGACTTTAACCTGAATGGCTTTGTCAACGAAGGCGTAATCACCAGTGGGCTTGCTGCGCCAATCGCCCTAGGGTTTTTACCTGACAACCGTATGCTGCTGCTCGAGAAGAGCGGTCAAATCTTTATTGCCGATCCCAACTCCGGGCAAAAATCTCTCTACCTGGACATCTCTAACATTGTCAACTCAGGTCAAGAACGTGGTCTGCTAGAGCTAGCTATCCCTCCAGACTTTGACCCTGAATCGACCGATGGCAAGAACCTAATCTACCTGTTCTACACTCGCTCAGCCGACACTAACCGTGCGGTTATCGGTAGCTTCGCGCACCGGGAGGGCTCTGGCGGACTCTCCAGCACAGCTAACGCTAACAGCGAAAAGATTCTCTGGACAGATACGGACGGTTACGTTTCTTGCTGTCACTACGGCGGCGGACTAGACTTTGGCCCAGACGGCAAGCTGTGGCTGACTAGCGCAGATAAGTTCAACACCTCTAACGGCGGCGAAGGCGGCCCAGACGACGACTGGCCTGCCAACCTAGAGAACACTAGCGGTAAAATCATCCGCATCAATCGCGACGGCTCCATTCCAGATGGCACCGACGGCTGGCCTGCCAATCCCTTTATTGACGGCGTTATCGACGGTCCCTACCCGGAATTTAACCCGGAAGGGAAGCGCTTTCAGCCAGATCCTTCAATCTGGGCGTATGGTCTACGCAACCCCTTTAGAGCTGACTGGGACGAAGAGTACGGCAAGTTCTACATCGGTGAAGTGGGCGGCAACCAAGGAAAATCAACGGACGACGTTCACATTGCCTCTCTCGATCAAGCGGGTGCCTTCTACGGCTGGAACTTCTACGAAGGGGTCGACAACAAGATTGTCTTCAACCGGGACAGAGCCCAGTTTGATCCGGCTGATTTTCCTCAACCCGACAATGACGCAGCAGATGTCAGTAGCGGCGACTACTTCTCTGCGCCGATCTACGACATTCCTCACTCATCTTTAACTGGTGGCTTCGTGTACCGGGGATCGATGTTCCCAGACGAGTTTAACGGTGTGTATTTCTTTGGTAACTACGAAGATAGCTACATCAAGTTCCTCGATCTAAACGAAACTGGCGATGTCGTTGAAGGCGTTTATGACTTCAAACCTAGCGACAGCATTTCTGGTGCGACAACAAACATTGTCTTCCTCGAAGAGGGCATCGACGGCGCGCTCTACTACATCAACTACGCTGCCAACGGCGGACAGGTCCAGCGGATTACCTTTGGTGGCAATAACACTGCGCCCTTTGTGCTTTCCTCCGGCGTCACCGATGACCAAGGCGATCCTGACGACGCTACAGGCGTAACGCTACCGCTCAATATCACCTACGCTGCCACCGTTGGTGACAACGATACACCTTTAGACGAGCTGACTTATCGGATCAACTTCGGTGATGGTTCACCTGCTGTGAACGGTACTCCCGATCCAGTGACAGGCGAGATCTTAGTCAATCATCAGTACCAGTCTGAAGGAACCTATACCGCCACGCTGCGCGTTAGAGACGGATCAAACTCGACATTCGCTCAGCCAATCACTATCACCGCTGGCAGCTTCAATAGCGCCCCCAGGTTCCAGTCTGCTACCTCTGATATTGCTTTTGTCAGCCCAGGCGATCCGATTACCTTTACCGCTGTTGTAGCCGATTCAGACGATTCGATTAGCTCTCTTGTCTACACGCTAAACTTCGGCGATGGCACGCAGATTACGGGCAGTCCTGACGCCAATGGCCGCATCGAAGCGACGCATGCCTACGCAGACAACGATATCTACAACGCCTTTTTCACTATCTCTGATGGCGAAGCTGACCCTGTAATCTCGGATACTATTCCGATTAGAGTCGGTATCTCTAGTCAGCTACCGGTGACTAATGGCCTCGTTTTCCAGGTGGAGGCGTTCACTAAAACTGGCCTAGATGCAGATGGAACCACAGTCACAGAGTGGCTAGACCAGTCTGGAAGTGGCAACAACCTGGTGGCTGCGGGCAATCCGCAGTTTGTTGAGAATGCGACTCCCTCTGGTCAGCCAGCGATTGTATTAGACGGCGAAGGCGATTACTTTTTCCGAGACGATGCTCCGAACACCCGGCTGCGAGGGCTGACTGACGGAAACGGTCCTCGGACTATGTTTTTTGTAGTGGATTACGAGGATGTCACCAATGGAGAATCGGCCGGTCTAGTCTACGGAAAAGCCTCAAAGAACAATGCCTTTGGCCTCACGCTAGCTAACAACAAAGACGATCTGATGATCAACGCTTGGGGCGGTAGATTTGACTTGCCTACCGAGGTCGACGGCGTGATCGATCCGAACAACGGTCGGCAGCGGGGCTTTATTTCCCATGCGGTTGTGTTTGACGGCACTACATACAGGCACTACCTCAACGGCATGGAGATCGATTCTGGCACCAAATCTTTTAACACCATCGTAGAAAGGCTGACGATCGGCCAAAATCTTAACGGTGGTGAAACCCGGATGAGCGTTGCGGCAGCGCTGATCTACAACCGAGCTTTGAACCCGAATGAGTTTGGCGCGGTTGAAAGCTACGTTCAGCAAAACTATCTGACGGCTGTAGCTTCTGATAACAATTTCCCTATTGCTGTTAACGATCCAGGGATGGGATCGGCAACACAATTCACGACTGACGAGAACACGACCTTTACTACAGGCAACGTGCTTATTAACGACAGCGATCCTGACCAGGACACTTTGAGCATCAGCGGCGTAGATACCACTGTGACAAAAGGACAGGTCGTCAACAATAGAGATGGTACTTTTACATACAATCCGAACGGTCAGTTTGGATCGCTAAGCGAAGGCGAATCTGATACTGATACCTTTGCCTATCAGATCTCTGATGGTAAGGGGGGCACAGCGACTGCTACGGTGACAATCACTATTAATGGCGCTAGTGAAAGCCCAAACCCAGCGCCAAATGCCGCCAACGATAGCTACAGCGCAATCGCTGGCCAAACTTTAACCGTTCCTTTCTCAACTGGCCTGCTCAAAAATGACACTGACGATGGTCCTCTAACAATTACTGAGATCAACGGGCAGCCACTGGTCAGTGGCAACACAGTCTCTTTGACGAACGGCTTCATCACGGTGAATACAGACGGCTCATTTTCCTACACGCCTGATGAGAACTTTGCGGCTACCGAGAGCTTTAACTACACCGTATCTGATGGTAGTAAGACAGATACGGCGACGGTCGCGATCGCAGTTAAGCAACCCTCCAACACTGATCTGTTGGTGACTGATGGCTTGGTTACCCAGCTAGAATCAGACCTCAACGTCATTGAGAAAAACGGCGTTGTGACTGAGTGGCTTTCTGTGGCGGGTACTAATATGGACCTAGTCGCATCAGGAGATCCTGTACTGGTACAGGGCGCGACGCCTAGTGGGCAAGCTGCTATCTCTCTAGACGGCGGTCTAGCTGCTTTTGGTGAGAGTGGCGCAGCCGAAGGGGATAGCTTGCGGCGCGTTTCACCTGGGCAGAGTCTTCCGGACTTACCCAGCGGGAAAGAGCCTCGTACGCTTTACTTCGTGGTCGATTACAAGGACGCGAACGGCGTCTTTAGCGGAGTGAGCTATGGCACAGGCTCGAGGAACAACGCCTTTGGCCTAACTTTGAATGGCGATAGCAGCCGTCTTACTGTGCAGGGCTGGGGCCGGGGTAATGACTTTGCTTCTGGGCAAAACGGTGTGGGTAATAATGATGGCAGCGCGGGCGATGATTGGTTTATCCACTCTGTCCGATACGATGGCAACACCATTCGCCACTACCGCGACGATCGGCTGATCGATACGGACAACCACGAGTTCAACACAATAGTCGAGAAGTTTCTGATCGGTGAGGAAATTGACGGTCGCGGATTTTCTGCGCTTGATGTCGCCGCAGTCCTAGTCTATGACAAAGAACTTAGCGATAGTGAGCACACTCAGACGCTGCAATACCTCACTACAAAATATCTCACTCCTGCTGATGCTGAGCCGCCAACAGAGCCGCCGACAGAGCCGCCAATAGAACCACCAGCACAGAGCGATCGCATCACCGAAGATCTTCTAGCGCTCTACACATTTGACGAGGGCAGTGGCACCCGCGTCAAAGACACCTCCGGCGTAGGCGAGGCGCTCGATCTGACTATTGACGATCTCACTGGCGCGACTTGGGGAGAGGGCACGCTCACGCTCAACGATCCAACGCGGATCGCGTCGGAGACAGCGGCTACTAAGCTAACCGATGGCCTCACTGGTGGCAACCTCACTATCGAGGCTTGGCTGACACCTGAAAACCTTTCCCAGGACGGACCAGCTCGAATTGTCACCCTATCTGAGGATCAGTTTGATCGCAACTTTACGATGGGCCAAAACGGAGACAGGTTCAACGTTCGACTGCGAACTACTAACACCTCAAAGAATGGCAGACCTTCGATTTTTTCTCAAAGGAATTCGGTGACTACTGACCAGACGCACCTGGTCTATACCCGAGAAGCCGATGGCGATGCTTCGATCTATATCAATGGTTCGCTAGCGACCACTGACATAGTGGCAGGCAACTTCTCTAATTGGGACCAGGACTACAGGCTTGCTTTAGGAAACGAGTTTAATAGCGATCGCGCTTGGCTTGGCACCTTAGATCTTGTGGCTATCTATGGGCAGTCGCTCGATGCGAACGAGGTGGCGCAAAACTTCTTAGCAGGTCCCAATGGGACAGCTGTGTAGAACGTAGCTTGGAGAATATAGCCTGTGCCGGATGCGTCCGGCACAGGCTATAAAACGATAGTCTTTGTCGAATGCTTTGTGGCGCAGCAAATAGCCTACTCCACTCTGACAAGACGAATTTCCGTTCTTTGCTGGCGAGCGTCTGTCGGACTAATTTCGCCCAATAGTTCGCTAGATCCTTTGCCTTCTGGAGAGATGCTTAGCTGGACACCAATTCCTTTTAGGTAGTTGGCCACAACGGTTGCTCGTCGCTGACTCAGCTGCTGATTCGCCTGGGCGCTACCGGTTTGAGATGTATGGCCAATGACTCGAAGGGCAACCGTTTCTTGGTTGAATTCTTTGAGATTGCTCGCTAGTTGAGCCAGCGTTTGCTCGCCTTCTTCGGTTAGCTGAGCCGAACCGCTGGCAAAGCTGACCTGACCTTTTACCTGAAAGTTACCAATGTCGGCAGCTGCTTTGAACTGTTCTGCCGAAGTTGTCCTAGCCGAGGTGACTACTGGTAGATCCCCGGCTAGCCTGTCGGCTAGCTCTGGATTGTCTACTCTAATAAGGTCAATCAGCGCCTGAGTGTTGTTAGCCGCTTCGACGACGAACTGGCCTGCATAGAGATTAGAGGTGTCAGTAGGAACGGATTCCATTCTGTTAGCCAATGTCAAAACAGCAGCAGTGGCTTCTATTCGCTTTTTCAAAGTGCCATCGCTAAACCAGTTTTTAGCTTCGGTAGCGCTAAAGAAGTCAATGCCGTCGATGATGCTGGCGGCTTCGTCTACTGGCAGGTTGCCATCTTCTGCAACTTGCGCCTGTAGTTGACTAGCGTCTCTCGCGTTAGCGTCAATTCGTCTGTAGTACTTTTCTAGTAACAGAGAGATAATATCCGGATTGGACTGGATGAGCCGATCCGAAGCAATGATGACATCGACAATCACGCTAGGGGCGTCTTCGCTAGAGAGAACGACGCTGTAGCCCTGTTGTCTGGCTTTGACAACGAAAGGCTCCCAAAGGACAGAGACCGCAATATTCTCATCTGGATCTTGCATCAGCGCCCAGGCTTCAGACGCATCGGCAACTGGCCTAAGCTCAAAATCCGACAGATTAAAGGTATCAAACTGAGTATCTAGTACCAGCGCTAGATATTCGCTAGGGGTATCCCCCGCATAGGCGATACCCAGCTTTTCTCCTCTTGACTGGGCCTGTCGTACCAGCGTCTCTAGATCTAGCAAAGACTTTAAGCTGCTGTATTGTTTGGTGTTGAGCACGACTGCGTCAGCTCCGACTGTTCTATCTATTAGTCCAACAATCTTGCCGCTAGGCTGCTGCTGAAGAAACTGATCGAGCGTGGTGACTATTAGGTCCGCTTCGCCTCTGCCTAGCTTCTTGGCCCTAAGTGATTGATCAAACTCATCGGCATAGTTGATCTCGATGCCAGATTCTTCTAGAACAGACTGAAAATCCTCGTTACGGAAAGTGCTATATCCGCTGAAGGTGTCGCCTAACAGCGTTAGCCGAACAGTTTCTATCGATCGCTCGGAAGATCTAGGTGAAGCGTCTTGCGCGATCGCAGGTTCAACGACCTCTGAACGAGACGTAGACAGACGACTGATAAAGAACAGGCTGAGCAATACACCTAACCCACCTGCTAACAGCAGAAAGTAAAGTCGTTGCTTGGATTGGGGTAAGGGTAGACGGGTCTGCTTTGCGACTGGAGCGGAACTTTGAACGATAGAAACTGGCCGCGTGATTCCCGGCAGATGCTGCTCGATCCAGCGCTGGTTGAATACTTGATTGTAGACAGCGTTACTCACGCTAAGCTGCCCGCTCGCTAGTTTGACCAGCCCAGTGCTGAGGAGTAGCGCCTGCTCTGGACTTTCCTTTTGTGGTGAGTAGCCCCTCTGCAAGATCTGTAGATACAGAATCAGCAGCGAATCTCTCGGCTCGTAGCGTAAAAGCTTTTCTTCAATTCGCTTAAGATGCTCGGCTGCTCTGCCGTTGCGCCAATCCTGAATAATTTTGGTCTCAACAATGACATCAACGGTTCTAGCCCCCTCTCCTCTTGTAATTACTGGAGCATGAGAGAGCACGAGGTTATGCAGCAGTTGGGTCAAAAAAACCTGCCCACCTGTCCACTGCTGGATCTTTTCATGTATGGCAGAGACTGTCTCTAAATTTCCAATCTTTGACAGTAGCGCCTCGTCAAAACTTGTTAGATTACTCACTAGCCGACCCAATACGATCTTTTTGCATAGAAACCTTTCGTCAGAGCATCCCTAGAGCTGGTTTGAGCTCATATGGGTACATCTCAACAAAGATGTCTAGGAACTGTCTACATATACAGGTCGCTTTCTGTGTATCCTGACGTTTTCGAGTGAAAGTGATTAATTGTGGTTTATACGATTGACAAAATAGCAGTAATACCGTTCACAATGCTGCATAGAATGTGCTAAGCGGCGATCGCACCCGCTCCAGCGTTCAGCACGTCGATGTAAAACCGCTCTAGCTGGCGAGTAGCCCCTTCCCAGCCCCAGCGCTCTGCCTCTACCCTGGCATTCTGTCGCAGCAGCTCTCTTTCGGCCTTCATCCCTAGCAGCTTTTGAGTGGCAACAACCGCCCCTTGCTCATCGGTCGGATCAAACATAAACCCGTTGACGCCGTTAGTCACGATATCTGGAATGCCGCCCGCATCGGCTGCGATCACCGGACAGCCTGCTGCCATTGCCTCTAGCAAGACCAGGCCCAGCGTTTCTGTTCGAGAGGGAAAGATGAAGGCGTCCGCAGAGGCGTAGGCAGCGCCAAGCTCTTCGCCCGCTAGGTATCCAACAAAGTGAGTCGGTGTCCCCTCGAAGTGCTGTTCTAGCTCTTCGCGATAGGGACCGTCGCCGACCAGCGCTAGCCTAGCGCCTGGAATTGATTCGAGTACGGGCTTGATTCGATCAATTTCTTTCTCGGCAGAGAGACGGCCAATGTAGATCAAGATAGGGGCTTCTGGATGGCTCTGCGTGTAGCCTTGGGTGAGACGCGATCGCATTTCCTCACTTCTGAGCTCAGGTCGAAACAGCTCCGTATCTACTCCCCTTTGCCAGACCTCTACCCGCTCAATCGCGTGCTCTGTCAGCTCCTGCTGCATCGCCGTAGAGGTACACAGGTTGATCGCTGCCTGGTTGTGCATCGCCTTGAGCAGCTCCCACAGCACGCCCTCAAGCATGCCTAGATTGTAGTGTTCCAGGTACTTTGGCAAATGCGTATGGTAAGACGCTACCAGCGGAATATTTAGCGACTTACTGTAATAAATTCCGCCTAATCCCAGCACCGCCGGATTCACGACATGAATCAAATCAGGATTGAACGCTTCAATGGCCTCACGCATCGAAGGTCGCGGCAATGCCAGCTTTAGCTCAGGGTATAGCGGCAGCGGAAAGCCCGAAACGCCCTGCACCCTTGCCCCTTTGTATTCGGTCAGGCCACCTTCGGGGCAAAAGACACAAACCTCATTACCGAAGCTCTGTAGGTACTCGACAGTATGCTTTAGCCGGGTAACGATGCCGTCGACTTTGGGGAGAAAGGTTTCGGTGAAGATAGCAATACGCATGGAAGTGAGAGGGATAGTCGGTGGCTTTGACTACGCTCAGCCACCGGGGTGGATCGATTACCGAGGGCTGAGCGTAGTCAAAGCCCGGCTATACAAAAGGTCAGCTTGCAACAATTACAAACCGACCTTTTGTGGAGTTTATACGTTCATCGGCTGTAACTCTATCGACGCCAGCTAACGGTCGGTAGAATCTGCTTTTTATCGACACGATGCTTGTACTTGATAGCGGTGTTGAGTACAGAATCTAGCAGTGAGTCAGAGAGCATGTGTGGCTCTAGGCCCAAGTCGATTAGCTTGGTGTTCTTCGCGTTGAAGTAGTGCTCCTCGGCTTCGACGCGAGGGTTGTCTAGGTTAGTCACTTCTACGTCTAGGCCCAGCGTATTACCTGCTTTCTTCACCATTAGCGCCAGGTCATTGATGCTAAACATCTCTGTAAACTGGTTGAAGACTCTAAACTCGCCGGAATTCGCTGGATTTTCACAGGCGATCTCGATGCAGCGAACGGTGTCGCGAATATCTAGCAGCGCTCTGGTCTGGCTACCTTTGCCGTAGACAGTCAGCGGATGACCAATGGCCGCTTGAATACAGAAGCGATTGAGCGCGGTGCCAAAGACGCCGTCGTAGTCAAGTCGGTTAATCAGCAGCTCGTCCATACCGGTTTCCTCGGTCAGCACACCGTAGACGATGCCCTGGTTTAGGTCGGTGGCGCGCAGGCCCCAGATTTTGCAGGCAAAGTGGATATTGTGCGTATCGTGAACTTTGCTGAGGTGGTAGAAAGAACCAGGATTCTTCGGGAAGGGCAGGGTATCTTCTCGCCCGTTGTGCTTAATAGTGATGTAGCCTTCTTCGATGTCGATGTTGGGCGTACCGTATTCGCCCATCGTGCCGAGCTTGATCAGGTGGCACTCGGGGAAGTGATCGCGCAGAACGTAGAGTAGATTGAGGTTGCCCAGGACGTTGTTTGACTGGGTCATGACCGCGTGCTCGCGGTCGATCATTGAAAAAGGAGCCGAGCGCTGTTCGCCGAAGTGAACCACAGCCTCTGGCTGAAACTCGAGCATGGAACGCTCTAGAAAAGGATAGTTATTGACATCGCCAATGAAGAGTTTGATGTCTTTGCCCGTTAGATCCTTCCACCGCTGTAGCCGCGTTTGAATAGGCGCGATCGGGGTTAGAGTTTCAGACTGAAGCTCCATGTCCCAGAGCCTGCGCACGAGGTTATCTAGAATCGCTACATCATGACCTTTATTGGAGAGATAGAGCGCTGTTGCCCAGCCACAGTATCCATCGCCGCCGATTACTAAGACTCGCATGTTGCTTCTTTATGAAACCTTTAACTAGTGTTCTTTGCTGATGCCCAATTTATCAGGTTTAGGGTGCTGGATGAGTAATTTCTTACAAACGGGCTGTTCGTAACAGCGATACGCGGATACAAAATGCCCGTGATACTGAGCCCAGCCTAATAGCTAAGATATAATCGCTGTCGGATTCTCAGCGATTTTCCACCTAGATACAGGCAAGTGCAATAGTTTTTCTCCGCTGGCGTAAAAGTCTGTAAGCGGCTGTGACGCTCTGTTTAAGAGAAGCTTAAAGCCAGAATGAGATTTGATGATCATAGCTGTAAACAGGCGCTGCTCCGCGCTCTAGTGCAGCGCTGATGCGCCACTGCATCAGCAGAACTTCTAGCTTCTCATCAAGATTGCTGTAGTCGGAAAATCAGTAGGTTAGTCGCCTGATCCTCTGAGAAATTATCGTCACTCATGACTAAGAGGCTACGGCTGCTGTTGCCTCGCAACGGGTTTTGGGAAGTGGTGCGATCGCGCAGAGTCGGCCCAAACGTCATCGCCTCATAGTTTTGCAGCGGCAGACCCAGATCGGCAAAATCTAGCATTAGCTGCTTACGAATAGGACTAATTCCGGTAATGTCTCCTTTGAGCGAATCAATTGCGCTGATATCTGTAGCACCGCCCGAAGCGAGCTGAAACAGCTTCAGGGTGAACCCTTGAAACCCGAAGGAGCGCTCTAGACTGAGGAAGTGTCCACCCTGATCGAGTACGGCAATCTCGGGTAGCCCATGCAGCACCGCGCCCGTTGGCGCTAGATCCATCTCGTATAAATGCTCCGAAATTAGCGTGGTTTGGTAGGGACTAACGGTATAGTGGAGCAGCCGATTTTTGTAGGGAACTTCTGGCTCGAAGTCTAAGTCTTGCAGCAGCGGGCCCTCGGTCGCGACAAACAGACGGTAGGGCTCATAAACGCCGCCTGTTCCAGAAGAGACGTTGATAGCAAGCGCCTCGAAGCTAAGGTTCTCTTGAACGCCGAGGGTTTGGGCTTCGGCTTCGCTCAGCCCGCGCGTAGGTTGGCTGTCAGGGATGTAACGGGTAGGCACGGGTATAGTCGTTTTGAGCTGACCAGTGGCGATATCGTATTCGCCGACGGTGGGCGGTACCTGGCGGCGAGGCGATCCTTCAGTAGAGATTAGCAAGGTGCCAGTGGGGGTGAGGGCCATGCCTTCGGGATCTAGGGTGCCGGGGGGGAAGGGATTGCCAGTGGCGTCGGTGAGGTAGGTGACGGATTCGACGGTGAGGGAGTGGGGAGTGGGGAATGGGGGAGTGGGCGCAAGATCGTCAAGCTTCAGGGTGTAGAAGCGGGGGCGATCTCGATTATCAGAAAGGGCGTATAGGCGATCGCTAGGCACGTCGTAGGCGATCGCGCTAATTCCCCCAACAGTTTCGCCATCGAACGTCTGCTTTTCTAATGTGGCAGTGCCCACTAGCTCAACAGAAAGATCGATAAATAGCCGATCCTCAGCCCTGACTTGAGGGATTGCGCAACCGCCTAGCATTAGCAGAATCAGCAGTCCGCATAGAACGCTGCGCTTGTACAGGCGACGAAAGCAGCTATGAAAAAAATTAAACGCCATCAAATATCTAAAGAATTTAGTCTCACTGTTTGCGTACCCACACGATAGATTATCTGAGGAATAAAGCAGCGCGAGATTTTGCTAAATAAAGGATGGACTTATCTAGATAGAGTGAGGGCTCAGTCTGTCGGCCAAAGCGTGCTGGACTACTACACGCAGCGCTATCGACATTCTAAGCAGGCAGTTTGGCGATCGCGAATTGAGACGGGACAGGTGCTGTTGGATGGTGATCGCACCCAAGCAGATACCCAGCTAGAGCGAGGGCAGACGCTGAGCTATATGCGATCGCCCTGGCAAGAACCGCTCGCCCCACTCACCTTCGAGGTGCTCTACGAAGACCAAGACCTGTGGGTAATCGATAAACCCTCCGGCCTGCCTGTCTTACCCGGCGGCGGATTTCTAGAGCACACCCTGCTCCATCAGCTTCGAGTTCGCTACCCAAACGATCAGCCCATTCCCGTTCATCGATTGGGTCGCGGCACCTCCGGAGCTATGTTGATTGCCAAATCTCAAGCTGCTAGAGAACCCCTCTCTAGACAATTCAGGCGGCGCACTGCCGACCTTAGCAATAGTGCTAACGAGATACTGAGCAAAACCTACCGCGCCCTCGTGGGCTCAACTACACCAGAGCAGCTAGGCGATCGCTTCATCTGCTCTTTTCCCATCGGTAAACTCCCCCACAATCGTTTGGGCTATATCTACGGCCACCTCGCAGACGGCCACCTCACAAATAGCCACACAGACCCAAAGAGCATAGCCTCAACTAACAGTATGGTTTCTCGTAGTGAAGGCACCGTACTCCAGCGAGGCCCTAACTCCACCCTAGTCTCAATCACCATTCAAACCGGCCGACCCCACCAGATCCGCATTCACCTCGCCGCCGCCGGACATCCCCTTCTAGGCGATCCGCTCTATCCTATTGGTGGCATTCCCGACCCCAGAGGCTTCGCCCTTCCCGGCGACTGTGGCTATCATCTCCACGCCCACATCCTTCGCTTCGCTCACCCCCGCACCAATCAACCCATTACCGTCACCGCCCCACCCCCTCAAATCCTTTGTCAGTAAACCCATGCCTTCTCCTGACTACATTCTCTATGCTCAACACGGATGGGCTGATGTCAATTTGGGAATCGCTCAGCTTGCTGCAATGGTGGCTAGCCCTGAAGCTAGAGTAGTTGTGCCAAATCTAGGCTTTGTCAATACCTGGATTCGGATTGGTCCGCTGGTGGATCGAGTCGAGGCGATCGCCCAGCAAACCCAGGCCGAACATCCCAATACGCCACTGAGAATCGTTGGACATTCTATGGGCGGCCTGATCTGGCTAGAAGTTTTAGCCCGTCACCCCGAATGGTGGCCGCTAGTAGAATCATTGGTACTCGTCGCCTCCCCTGTAGGCGGCGCGGATCTAGGCAGGCTAGTTGACCCGTTTGAATTAGGCATAGGCATTGCCAAGGACTTAGGCCACAACCGCAGGGCGATCGCAGAGCGAATTGCCGCCGAAGTGCCTACCTTAATCATCGCCGGGGATTACATAGAAGGTAGCGATGGAGTGGTGCCGATCGAATGCACCAGATTCAACCGGGCCAGCTACGTGACAGTGTCAAATATCGCTCACGATCGGATGAAGAAACATCCTGCTGTTGCTCAGATTATTCAAGAATTCTGGCGGCACAGCGATCATCTCTGTTTACCTCAGCCGGTAGAGAGCTATTGCGATCAGGTGATTCGTCAGCTACAGGTCATTCCTGGTATCACCGACGCTCGCTACAGAGGTTTTAATGAGTCTCAGCTCTGGGCGCTGCTTTCTCACGGACTGGTCCTACGCACCTGGCAAAACCGTATGGGCATCCACCACGTTTTTCTCGCAAATTACGTAGGAGACTGTCTCTTTGCGGGCTTTGTTGGCTGGCCCCATACCGGAGACTTGTACAAGGGTCTTCTCGATCTGAAGCTAAACTGCTCGCTGACTACTGCTCGCTGACTACTGCTGTGACTAGCCTGTAGACTATGCCTACTCTCTCGCAGATTTCATTCTTTTGGCGGTTCACCCGTAACAGCGGATTCTAGATAGAGAGTGGCAGGTGGAACGTAGCTACCATCAATCTTTACACGAAAGTCGTAGTGAGCGCCCGTACCCAATCCGCTATTGCCAGAGTAGGCGATGACTTCTCCAGCCTCGGCCCTGCCTTGCCGACAACCATTTTCGGACATGTGTAAAGACTGGAAGATATAGCCAGGATAGGACTGAGCGGTTTGATCAACGACCCAGCCGCCGCCGTCTACGTCCCACCAGCAGTCGACGGTGACACTATCACCCGCTTTGCCGACCGCATGGATTGGGGTGCCAACGTCCATCGCTAAATCAACGCCGTTGTGAGGGACGTTGGGTTCGCCAGTAACGGGGTGAAAAGGACGAATGCCGTACTCGTCACTGACGGTGTAGCCTGCGACAGTATCGCCTGTAACTGGGGTGTCAGTGCTTTCGAGATAGGTTTGCTCGCGATCGCTGAAAACGCCGGAGGTCATCGTGATGATGCGATCGGCGATGTAGAGTAGTGAGCCGACCAAGATGGTGGCGCAGACGCCTGTGACTAGCAGCTTTAATAGCGTAAGAGGCAGCGGTACTTCAGCAGCATCGTCTTCTGTATTAGAGTCTTCAAGCGTATCTTCAGATGCTCTTTCAGATATTTCCTTGGATATCTCTCTGGGTAAGACATGGTAGTGGACATGCTGTGGCGCTGCGACTGTGGAACTGAGCGACTAGACTGTTGCTGAGAAGTCGAAACCGGCTCTAGCTGCATAGCATCGCTGTCGATGATAGCGAGCTCACCTCTTCCTAACTTTTCTAGCATGTCTGATACGCTGCTACAGCCTGCGGCGATCGCGGCAGTTCGCGCCCCTTTCCAACCTGGTTCAGTGACAGTGACTCGACAGGGTCGTTTAGGATTAACGGGTTCAACAGGCAATTCGACGGACGGCTGACTAAGCGGCTGAGAAGAAGGTGGGGTAGTCACTGATAGCAAGTTTACTGAAAGTGAGCGACTCGTTCTGCTAGCTAAGAGTTATCGGTCGCTGGCAAAGACGGAAATATAATAGCTCAAACTCGCGAAATATCGGACGTGGCGCAGTATGAAGCAGACACGAGGGGAATCTATGCAACCAACCAAATCAGAAGACTGGACTAGGCAGGCCGCGCCTCTCACCAAAGCAGAAGCGGAAGCGGAAGAGCGCCGTCACTGGGACTATCACTATGACGAAGTTGGGGTCGCTCCTGGCACGCTGGTAATTGATGAAGACGCCTCGCCAACCGAGCTAATGCTGATTGACTACAGTGCTAGCTCAGCAATGCGGCGACGGCTGCGATCGCCCGAAGAAGCCGCTATCCATCTAGACTCTGAGTCAGTTTCCTGGATAGATCTTCAGGGACTCGGCAACGAGGACGTGCTCAATCGCCTGGGCAAAGTTTTTCATCTGCATCCGCTGGTTTTAGAGGATGTGGTGAACGTCCCCCAAAGGCCAAAGATTGAATACTACGGCGACCAGCTGCTAATCATCACGCGGATGGTAATGCCCGATCCGGATGCCAAAGAAGGCGAGAATCGCTTTACTAGCGAGCAGCTTAGCTTCGTTTTGGGGCCAAACTATTTGCTAACTGTGCAAGAAGAGCTAGAGCAGGATTGTCTCAACGCCGTGCGTAATCGGATTCGGACCGGACAGGGGGTGATTCGCTCAGAAGGAGCGGACTATTTGGCCTACGCGCTGCTAGATGCGGTGATTGATGCTTACTTCCCTGTTTTGGAAGACTACGGTGAATATATCGAGTCGCTAGAAGATGAGGTGATCTTCAATCCGAGTAAGGGCACGGTCCAGAAGATATATCGAGCGAGAAGAGAGCTGATGAGCCTGCGCCGCTCGATCTGGCCGCAGCGAAATGCGCTCAGTCAGCTAGTGCGTGACAGCAATACGCTCATTCGCCCCGAGGTGCGGGTATACCTGCAAGACTGCTATGACCACGTGGTGCAGGTGCTAGATATTGTAGAAACCTACCGCGAGCTGACGGCAAACCTGATGGATGTATACCTCTCTTCGGTCAGCAACCGGATGAATGAGGTGATGAAAACGCTCACCGTGATCTCGTCTATCTTTATTCCGCTGACGTTCATTGTGGGCGTGTACGGCATGAACTTTAACCCGGCGGCCTCTCCGTGGAATATGCCAGAGCTGGACTGGTATTGGGGCTATCCGCTGTGCTGGATGCTGATGATTGCGATCGCGCTCTCATTGTCCTACTACTTTTGGCAAAAAGGCTGGTTCAGCTCTACAGCAATCAAACCACCCAAAGGATAAGCCCAAAGAATCAGTAGACGGTTGGCTAGGCCGAGGAACATACAGAGGTCGATACTGGTTTGCCATCGCCTGCTAAGATGCCTGTGATCAAGCATTCTCGATGACGTTGACTCATCTCTAGATAGCAGGCATGCCGACGATGGATCTAAAGGCTCTTATTACAGATATTCCGGACTTTCCGCAGCCCGGTATTATCTTTCGAGACATCACCACACTGTTACAAGATCCAAAGGGGTTGGACTACACGATAGTAAAGCTCTGCGAGCAAGCCGGTACCGTAGCCCCTGAGATAGTTGCTGGGATTGAGTCACGCGGATTTATCTTCGGGATGCCAGTCGCACACCAGATGTCACGGGGGTTTGTGCCTATTCGCAAAGCTGGCAAGCTGCCCAGAGCAGTTCACGCTATGACTTACACCCTAGAATACGGAGAAGACCAGTTGGAAGTCCACCAGGATGCCTTTGCATCTGGGACTAAGGTTCTGATTGTAGATGACTTGCTAGCAACGGGGGGAACCGCAGCAGCGGCGGCGGCGCTGGTCGAAAAAGCAGGCGCAACGGTAGCTGGATTTAGCTTTGTAATTGAGTTAGAAGACTTGGCAGGACGAGACAAACTACCTGCTGGGATTCCAGTAATGAGCCTGATCACCTATTAGATAGCGACCTAGAAGACATATGACCTCCTCTCAAAAGCTTTCTATCTCGAATAACGCTAGCTCGCTGCTGCGCGACTTTTTTCTAGGTGAGACAACTCGCTATATCGTCAAGCGAGTGCTACAGGGACTTTTGACGCTGTTACTAGCGACAGCCTTCAGCTTTTTGGTGGTGCAGCTAGCGCCTGGTGATTTCCTCACGCCGTTTCGCCAAAACCCACAGATTTCACCAGAGACAATTGCAGATTTAGAAACTCGCTTTGGCCTAGATCAGCCAGTGTGGAAGCAGTATTTTCTGTGGCTTAGACAGGTAGTTACCCAGTTTGACTTTGGCATTAGCTTTGCCTATCAGCGGCCCGCGCTAGAGCTATTGTGGGAGCGCGTGCCGAATACGATTTTGCTATCGGCGGCGTCTATTTTTGTCACCTGGGCGATCGCAATTCCGCTAGGCATCATCAGCGCCATCAACCAAAACAACATTGTCGATCGTTCGCTGCGAGTGTTTAGCTACATTGGCCAGGGCTTTCCCACGATTATCACAGGTCTGCTGCTGTTGTTCTTCGCACAACTTACAACGCCTCTGTTCCCGGTCGGCGGACGTACGAGCCTGTTTCATGACGATCTCACCTTTGTAGGAAAACTGCTAGATATCGGCTGGCACCTGATCTTACCGACGCTGGCGCTGAGTATCACTAGCTTTGCTGGATTGCAAAGATTGATGCGGGGTCAGCTGCTAGACGTATTGCGCCAAGACTATATCCAGACGGCGCGGGCAAAAGGGCTCTCGGAGAGCAAGGTGATATACGTTCACGCGCTACGAAATGCAATTAACCCTTTGATTACTATCTTGGGGTTTGAGTTTTCGAGTCTTGTTGAGTGGTTCTTTTATTGTGGAGAACTATTTCAGCTGGCCGGGTTTAGGACAGCTGACTTTAGAAGCTGTGCAGACACAGGATTTGTTCTTGATCATGGCGAGTCTGGTACTGGGCGCAGTGATGCTAATTGTGGGCAATTTGCTGGCAGATCTGGCGCTGTCGTTTGTCGATCCTCGAATTAAGCTGTCGCGGTTGAATTAGGCTTCGGCTGCGTTCAGCCTAAAGGCTAGATAGAATGGATTATCTCTATGAATCAGGCCCGGTCTTTTGCAAGTTTGTTGATTGGTTTTGTCGTTTTTGGCATCGTCTTGTGGATTGCACGGACGGTGCATCAGGAGCTTAACGACGATGGATTTGCGCAGACAGTTTTGATCGGAACGGCGGGCTGGGCGACGGGCTGGCTAGTAGGCTTTTTGATTGCACCGACGACTAGTCAGGAGATCAAGAAATTTTCGCAGGCGGTAACGACGCTCTCAGCGTTTACCTGCGGGTTTCTTTTAGCGAAGATGGAGCCTTCTTTGACGCCGCTGTTTGAGGATGGCAGGTTGATCAATGAGCCGATTTACGGGATTCGGCTGATGATTTTTATGATTTGCTTTGCGATCGCGGCTATCAACATGTACGTCTACCGCGAAGGCAGACGGTATTGATTGGTAAATTAGAGTTCTAGAGTAGAATCAGGCATGTAGTCGCTAACTAAGACCCTAATGAAAGTCTCTGATTTGACGGTAGAAGAGTTGAGAAGTCTAATCAGAGAGACTGTAGCCGAAACACTAAGCTCTCTACTGTCTGCAACAGATGATGTCGATCCTGATGCTGGAAAAGAGTTACGGCCTGAGTTTCTTGGTCCACTGCTTGAATCTTACAAAAAAACTCAAATGGGCGAACGAGGCATACCCGCATCCGTCGTCGCCAAAGAGCTAGGCATAGACTGGGATGGGCTATGAGATAGGGGTTTAGATCAATGCTTGATATCTTAATTCGCCCTACGACTGCTAAGGATGTGGATACATTATGGATAATGCTGATGTATGCAGCGCAAGAGTCATCTTTGGCAGATGTAGAGACCAACCCTGATTCAGCTAGGTATGTTGCAGGTTGGGGAAAAGATGGGGATATGGGCGTAATTGCAGAGAAGAATGCAGTTGCTGTAGGAGCGGCTTGGGTTCGGCTTTGGTCTGACGACAATCGCGGGTACGGGTACATCGTAGATGACACGCCAGAGCTGGCGATCGCAGTTATCCCCAAAATGCGCGGCAAAGGTATTGGAACCGCACTGCTTGCCAAACTCCTAGAGCTTACTCAGTCTCAGTTCCCGGCAATATGTTTGAGCACTCAGACCGCCAATCCGGCACTGAGACTATACAAACGGACTGGATTTGTTCTAGTGGAGGGTTCTGAAGTGATGAATCGAACGGGTGGCAGTTCTCTGACGATGCTGTACCGCTTTAAGCACTAAACTCTACTTTGATGTTTGCTTTTGAGGTCGGCTGATGCCTATCAAAGAGTTTGCTGACTTTATTCTAGGAAGTATTGCGGCACTGTTTCCGGTGATTGATCCGATTGGGAGCGTGCCTATCTTTCTGGTACTGACGGCGGGCGTGCCGGAGTCGCTACGGCGCACTTATGCTCGGCGGATTGCTCTAAATGTGATTTTTTTGCTGGTGGGCTTTTTGTTAGTAGGCGGGACGCTGCTGCGATTTTTTGGGGTGTCGCTGGAGGTGGTGCGGATTGCCGGGGGGATTGTGGTGTTCCATGCGGCCTGGAATACGATGAATGCGGAGTCGAAGGTGAGTGAGCTGGAAAACCAGGATGCGACTGATAAGGCGGAGCATCACAAGGATATTTCGTTTATGCCGATGACGATTCCGCTATTGTCGGGGCCGGGGGCGATCGCGGTGGCTTTGGGTCTAGCGGCGGAGGCGAGTCGGGGAAATCAAGGGGTGGAAACGGCGCGGAATTTGCTGGCGATCGCAACGGCTATCTGCTTGATCGGCCTGATTATCTATGTGGCGCTGCGGTCTTCCACGCTATTGCTGAAGGTGTTGGGCGCGGGTGGGATTCAGGCGCTGAGCCGACTGTTGGGATTGTTTGTGATGGCGATTGGGGTGCAGCTGATTTTGAACGGGCTAGGTGACTGGATTATGTCTTTAAATCTCTAGAGGCTCATGAATTCTACGCGCGGGACGAGAGGGTCATTGACGATGCCGACGCCTTTGTAGCTCCAGCGATCGCAGATTGTTTTTATCTTGGTGCGATCGCAATACTCTACAGAAAACTGCGGGGCGTGTTCGCCTGCGTGTTTGTTGAGGTAGCTGAGGGCATCGAAATCGGCGACGAACATGAGTAGGAAGGGATCGGTGGGTTGTTCGGGGTGGGTGCCTTCGGTGGGAGGTCGGGCGACTAGGTATTGACCGGTGGATTTGGCGCGGAGGAGATAGTAGGGAGAGTTGATCATCGCGGTACGGATGGCTGTGTGGCGGGGTGATTAAAGTTTATAGCAGGTGTTGTGATTCTAGATAATAGATGAGAAGTAAGGGTGTCCGGCAGGTGAGGACCGTCGCGCACGACGCTCAACAGAAGTGATTGAGGAAGATACCCAAATAAAAGAGAGCCTCCATCACTACGACGGAGGCTCTCTAAATCAGAGCTTAACTATCTAACCAACTGCCCAAAGGCATCAGCCAATTAGTCAAGATCAGGCATTGCGAGTACAGGCTCTGACTCACGGTTCAAGCCGCGTTCGAAGCCGCCTTCTGCCGCACGGGCGCGACCAGCATGCCATAGGTGACCGACTAGGAAGAAGAAGGCCATGACAAAGTGGAAGGAAGCCAACCACTGACGGGGGTTCACGAAGTTAACGGAGTTGACTTCTGTGATGATGCCGCCGACGGAGTTGATGGAGGCGTTGGGTGCATGAGTCATGTACTCGGCTGCACGGCGGACCTGCCAGGGCTGGATATCGTTCTTGAGCTTGTCAAGATCGAGTCCGTTGGTGCCACGGAGGGGCGCTAGCCAAGGACCATCAAAGTCCCAGAAACGCATGGTCTCACCACCAAAGATGATCTCACCAGTTGGAGAGCGCATCAAGTACTTACCCAAACCAGTCGGACCTTGCGCAGAACCGATGTTGGCACCGAGGCGCTGGTCACGAACCAAGAAGGTCATGGCCTGGGCCTGTGATGCTTCGGCGTTGGTAGGACCGTAGAACTCACTAGGATAAGCGGTGTTGTTGAACCAGACGTAGCAAGCGCAGATGAAGGCCATCAATGACACAGCGCCGATGGAATAGGAGAGGTATGCCTCGCCGTTCCAGATCAGTGCGCGTCTAGCCCAGCCAAATGGCTTAGTCAGGATATGGAATACGCCACCAGCGATACAGATCAGGCCAACCCAAATGTGACCGCCGATGATGTCTTCCATGTTGTTGACGCCGACAATCCAGCCTTCGCCGCCAAAGGGAGACGTGGTCAGATAGCCGAAGATAACCGCAGGGTTAAGCGTGGGGTTCGTGATCACACGAACGTCGCCACCGCCTGGAGCCCAGGTGTCGTATACGCCACCGAGAAAGCAGGCTTTAATTACGAGCAAGAACGCGCCTAGACCCAACAGAATCAGGTGGTAACCGATGATGTTAGTCATCTGGTTCTTGTCTTTCCAGTCTTGGCTAAAGAAGCTGGAGTACTCTTCTAGCGTTTCGGGGCCGCGCAGGGCGTGGTAAACGCCGCCGAGACCAAGAACAGCAGAAGAAATTAGGTGAAGTACGCCCACTACAAAGTAGGGGAATAGGTTGATGACTTCACCGCCAGGACCGACACCCCAGCCCAAAGTGGCGAGGTGAGGAAGCAGAATACAGCCCTGTTCATACATGGGCTTTTCGGGGATGTAGTGTGAGACTTCAAACAAAGTCATCGCACCAGTCCACAATACAATCAGACCTGCGTGAGCGACGTGAGCGCCCAGCAGTTTACCGGACAGATCGATCAGGCGGGCGTTGCCAGACCACCAGGCATAGCCTGTGGATGGCTGGTCGCGACCACCGCCGACGAAGCTGTTATTAGAGAGCGTTACCACGGGGGAGTACCTCTTCAGGGAATACAAATTTCTCATGCGGCTGGTCCTGAGGACTGAGCCACGCACGAATGCCTTCGTTCAACAAGATGTTCTTAGTGTAGAAGGTCTCAAACTCGGGGTCTTCGGCTGCGCGAATCTCCTGCGACACGAAGTCGTAGGCTCGCAGGTTCAACGCTAGGCCGACGATGCCAATTGAACTCATCCATAGGCCCGTTACCGGAACGAACAGCATGAAGAAGTGCAGCCAGCGCTTGTTGCTGAACGCAATACCGAAGATCTGCGACCAGAAGCGGTTCGCGGTCACCATCGAATACGTCTCTTCTGACTGAGTTGGCTCGAACGCGCGGAACGTGTTCGCGTTGTCATCGTCTTGGAACAAAGTGTTCTCGACTGTCGCACCGTGAATCGCACACAGCAAAGCGCCGCCGAGAATACCGGCTACGCCCATCATGTGGAACGGGTTCAACGTCCAGTTGTGGAATCCTTGCAAGAACAGCAGGAAGCGGAAGATAGCCGCTACCCCAAAGCTCGGGGCAAAGAACCACGACGACTGACCCAACGGGTACATCAAGAATACAGAGACGAACACCGCAATCGGTCCACTGAAGGCGATCGCGTTGTACGGACGAATGCCGACTAGACGTGAAATCTCGAACTGGCGCAGCATGAAGCCAATCAGAGCAAACGCGCCGTGTAGGGCAACGAATGCCCACAAACCGCCGATTTGGAACCAGCGAACGAGTGAACCTTGGGCTTCGGGTCCCCACAGCAGCAAGAGCGAGTGGCCCATGCTATCTGCGGGTGTAGAAACCGCAACCGTTAGGAAGTTGCAGCCTTCTAGATAAGAACTTGCCAAACCGTGGGTGTACCACGAGGTGACGAAGGTCGTGCCGGTCATCCAGCCGCCGATGGCCATGAAGGCGCACGGGAACAGCAGTAGACCAGACCAACCTACAAAGACAAATCGGTCGCGCTTTAGCCAGTCATCGACGACGTCAAACCGTCCTCTGGCTGCGGGCGCTTGTCCCATTGCTATGGTCATTTTATCAATCCTCTTTAATATGGCTCCTAGTATGGCATTGAGTCCTGGCAGGTTAAACCTGTAAGTTAAACCTATGGAGGCCAGGACAGATGTACGTCAAAGCGCGAGTTGCACACCTCAACGTGTTAGATACCCACAAACCGAGAAGATGAAGCATCCAGAAAGATAGCTCATTCACATCAGTCCATGCTCAGGTGGCTAAAGTTCACCACCGTAAAGGATTTTGGCCTGTATCTATCATAAGGACTGATCTAAAATTTTACAATCTGCAATATTAGCTCTCAGTTTCTTTTTGAGACCTTTTGAGTATAAAAACACTTTTCCAGGCGACTGTTTTAGCCGTATAGGCAGATTAGCTAGCGAGCGATCGCCAATCCTTAACGTAAAGTGAATTTTTGCAGCCGCTGTCCTTTTTACTGCCAGAGTCATCAACACAAGCCTGGGTAAACCGATACTATTTAGACAGTCCGGCTTGATGCCTGTGAAATTGATGTTCTGTGAAATCATTCGTTTGATTGGCTCTCTGATATGACTGCTTCCAAAACGCCTACCGATTCTGTTAGCTCAACTCAATCCACTCCAAAGAAGTCTGCGAAACCCACCGTCCTGCGCCGAGAAATTTTGGGCGCGCGTCGGCCTAGCAACTATTTTTGGGCGGGTGTAACGGCAATTGGCGGCTGTGGCTTTTTTTTGGCAGGTCTCTCTAGCTATTTGCATACCAACCTGTTGCCTTTTTCTGATCTGCCTGCGCAGCTGGTGTTTATTCCGCAGGGAATTGCGATGGGATTCTACGGTGTAGCGGCGCTGCTGCTGTGTACGTATCTATGCCTGATTGTGGTGTGGGATGTAGGCGGCGGTTACAACGAATTTGATAAAGAAGCTGGTGAAGTGCAGATTTTTCGGAACGGATTTCCTGGCAAGAATAGGCGAATTGACCTGCACTACCCGCTCAAGGATGTGTTAGCAGTGCGAGCTGATATTCAAGAGGGCTTGAGTCCTAAGCGGGCGCTGTATCTGAGGGTGAAAGGCAAGGGTGATATTCCGATGACTAGAGTCGGGCAGCCCATCTCACTGTCAGAGCTGGAAAATCAAGGCGCAGAGCTGGCCCGGTTTTTGCAGGTGCCTTTAGAAGGGCTCTAGAGCGGATGTCGAATAATCGTCTAGTTTGAGCACAGTATCGAATCACTGCTAATCGAATCACTGTGAATCTAAGTGATTTGACGCTTTTAAGTTTTGGCCTGTCTGTGGCAAAATAAGCGGCGCTCTTCTTTGAAACGGTTCGCCGAAGTAGTCCTTGCGGAACGCTTCGAAGAACAAAAAAATCATAGGTAAGAAGAAAGAGTGCAGAAGCGGCTTTTTTTGGGGAGCATACATCGAATGAGATTGAAATTTGGACTGAGCAGTAGAGTGTCTGTGCTGATGGCGATCGCACTATTAATCGTCAGCTGTACGACAACAGCGGAGGCCCCTGTGGCCAGCGATTCGCCAGTTCCACCCGCTCCTGTTGTGGCCGCTGGGCCGACCGTAGCTGAGCTAAAAGCAGGTTTGCCTGTATTGAACGGCAAAGCGACCGCAGAGATTCGAGTGGGTAGCCGCACGATTACAGTGGAGCTAGATGGTGACAAAGCGCCAATCACAGCGGGTAATTTTGTCGATCTTGCTGAGAAAGGGGTGTATGACAACACCATATTCCATCGAGTCGTGCGATCACCCCAACCTTTCGTTGCCCAAGGCGGCGATCCGCAAAGTGTCGATCCCAACGTGCCTACTAGCCAGCTAGGCACGGGCGGCTATATCGATCCAGCGACAGGACAGGAGCGTACTATTCCGTTGGAGATTTTGCCCGCCGATTCAGATGAGATTCTGTATGGCAAGACGTTTCCAGAGGCCCAGGTGACAGCAGCACCACAGCTAAATCACCGCAGAGGGGCGATCGCCATGGCGCGCTCTGGAGTAAATACCGCTTCGGCGCAGTTCTATATCACGCTGGCAGATGTAGCCTTTTTGGATGGCAGCTACGCTGTATTTGGCTATGTGACAGATGGTATGGACCTAGTCGACGATATTCAAATCGGCGATGTGATTAGCTACGTGAAGATTACCTCTGGTGCTGACAATTTGGTGGTGGCTGATGCCGCGCCGGATGCGGCGGCTGAGTAGGATAGCGAGTGGCTGCTGCTAGAGAAGTTGTAGTGACTGGCATGGGTCTGATGACAGCGCTGGGTGATTCAGCGCTAGAAAATTGGACAAGGTTAATGGCTGGGGAGAGTGCGATCGCACTTCGTCAGCCATTTTTAGATCTTGAAGCTATACCTTTAGCCATGAAAGGGAAGCAGCCAGTTCTTTTAGAAAAGATGACTGCATCGCTCGCTCGACAGGCTTGGGCAGATGCTGGACTATGTGAGGAGTTAGAGAAAGGAAACAAAAAGAGAGAAGCCTGCGGAGTTGTTGTCGGGTCGAGCCGCAGTCATTTGCAGACGTTAGAGTTGATGGCTCTGCATCAGCGGCGGCATCCTGGAAAAGCTGAAGGAAACTGGCAGGCAGCTTTGCCCCACAAACCAGCGGTGACAGTGGCTCAGACGGTAGGTGCTATGGGTCCACTGCTTGCGCCGATGGCGGCTTGTGCAACGGGAGTGTGGGCGATCGCACAGGCCGCAGATCTGATCAGGACGGGTCAGTGTGAGCGGGTGATTGCAGGGGCGGTAGAGACTCCAGTCACGCCACTGACCATAGCAGGCTTTAGCAAGATGGGCGCGTTGGCAAAATCGGGATGCTATCCCTTCGATGTCAATCGCGAGGGGTTCGTGCTGGGTGAAGGTGGCGCTTTGATGGTGCTGGAATCGGCGGCGCTAGCTACGCAGAGAAACGTACGTATCTATGGAAAGATTCTAGGCGTGGGACTGACGAACGACAGCCATCACGTGAGTTCGTTTGACCCAAGCTACCGCATGGGTAGAAAGGCGATCGCGCTTTGCCTCAAGCGCAGCGGGCTCAACATTAACACAGTCGATGCCGTGCATACGCATGGCACGAGCACGACACAAAACGATCAGATGGAAGCCAGCTTAATCGGTGAACTGATTGCACAGCGGCGGGGGCGAAGTCTGCCGATTATGGCCAGTAAAGGCGCAACCGGTCACACGCTAGGCGCTTCGGGAGCCGTCATCATCGCGCTGGGACTCCTTAGCCTCTGGCGACAGGAGCTGTCGCCCTGTGTGGGACTCCAACAATCCGCATTCGATCTCGACTTTGTCCGCACAGGCCGTAGTGCCGCGCTACAAAATTTACTGTGCTTTAGCTTCGGGTTCGGCGGTCAGAATGCAGTGCTAGCCATAACCGCTCATACTTGAAGCCTCATTCATCCTGCCGCCTTCATCATTCATCATTCTCTTCAGTCTGGCAGCACATAGTCAGGCACTTCTGCCAGCGTTGTTTCGTTTAGCTGCCGCACTTTTAGATCTTGGTAAAAGTTCTCCTGAAGCAGCTCCACTTTTGACTGAGACGTGAGGAACAACAGTCCCCAGAAAACGCCGACTTTCTCATGCTTGTAGTCTGCTTCTGTCAGCTCACCCTTAATTGGTCCGCCCAAAATCTCCGGACGAAAGCTAGCCCAGTGCGTCAACAGCAGCTCGAAGTCCATCCAGTTAACAGCATCTTCAAACACATCATCCCAGTGGTCTTCTAGAAAAGCGTTAAGGGCATCGGCAATTTCGTTGAGATTTTCCTGGTGGGCGAGTTCGGAGATAGCGCGAACGGCGTCTCTTTTGGAATGAGGCTTAGCCCGATGCGATCGCACTCTAGCAGGCTCACTCATTGCCGCCGCAATCGACTCCAACTGCTCGATCAGCTCGGCTAGGGTTACCTGTCGCTTAGCCGGAGGCGGGGCTACGGGTCTACGGTGAATGTGCCTCTCTAGGTGCTTTGGCAGTTCGCTATCGCCGTAGTCTTCATCGCCGTCAAAAAAGTCTTCTTCAAACGCTTCCTCCACCTGTTCTAGTTCGTGCCGTACCAAAGTGTCTGCCTTTAGCAACACGAGCATAGAAGCGTATAAAAAAGCCTGTCCAGATTCGCTCAAACTAGATTCGTAGGAAGAACGGCCCTGCTCTTTGGGTTGGGTGACAACAGGCTTTTCTTGTAGCGTCTTCAAAAAACGGTCGATCACTTCAATCACCTGTACGTCCCAAGGATCGATTTCCCCCTTTTCTGCCAGGTCTATGAGAAAAGCGATCGCGCCCTGAGCTAATGAACTAGACATAAAAAGCCAAGCGACAACGGGTTCAACAGGATGATTTCAACAGAAATCTAAAATTCAAGGGCGGGTCAGCGGTGAGCCGAGCCTATGAGAAAACCCGCATTGTTGCAAGCAGACTTAACACTTATCAACATTCCTTAGTAGGCTGCTCACAAAAAAATACGCGCACAAGAGTACCTAGGCGTCACAAACCCAGACGTATTTCTAGCACAGCCTAGTACAGGCACACCATAGTACGCCCATTTTACAAAAGATATAGGGCCAATAACACAGGAATTCTGAACTTAGCTGACTAAACGGCCCTACTGAACAGCTCTACTGAACATAAGCGTCTTCGACCTGGGCCTGTGGCAGCATCGGCGCTTGCTCTAGCTCGACTCGGTAGCGTTCTACATCTTCTTCTAGCTGCTGAATTTTTAGCTCGCGCTGCTCTATCTCTGGCTGCTTTTGAGCGTAGCTCTGCACCTGCACCCAGACGCTAAACACCCAGGCAAAGGTCGCGCCGATACCAGCGGCGATAATCAGCTCTACGCTCAGCGGTGCTTCAACGTCAAAGCCTTTGACAACGTGGATTACAGAAGGCGTTGTATTCTCGATACCGAAGAGAACCAGCGCTAAGCAGATTACGAAAATCACTACGAAATTGAGTTGCTTCATAGGTTTCGCCTCAGGTCAAACTATCAATAGAATTTATTCGACAACACTATAACCGCTAACGGCGTAAGCAACAGCGGTTTTTGTAATTCTTGTATGTGGATTTGGTCTCACATAAGATTCGATAGGTTTTTGGTAGATTTGTAGCAGTTCTTTGCGAACTGAGCAGCACTTAACCCAATCGCCTACGAATCCAATGGCAGAGTCTGATAAAGAAAAGGAAAGCCTGACTAGCAAGCTGCTGTTGGCGATTCTAGTACCTGTGGCGATCGCGCTAATTGTAGGCGGCACTTCGCCCTGGTGGTGGTCAGAAATATTTGCTTCTGAACGGCCAGCACCGCAGCCAGCACCACAGCCAGCATCACTGCCATCACCGCAACCGACTTCAGAGCCTAACCCAGGAGCAGAAGCGGTTGATCGCGAAGCAAAACAGCAAGCAGAAGCAGAGCAGCGCCTTGAAGAGCGCCTGAACTACAGAGAAGTGGAGCTTAGACAGCTGGCGCGACGGGGCTTTCCTCTCCAAGGAACTGACCCTAGAGAGATCACATTTAACATGCTAGGCCGCGCTACGTTAGGAGAAGGCGAGCGGCCATCCGTGCTGGAGCGCCAGTCATTTACAGAATATTCGATCGTGACGATCACGAATGAAGGTATGGCAGATGACTCAGTTAGTGCTCAGCGCTATCGGCTAGAATTCGAGCCAATTGACGATCAGCGCTGGCAGATTGTTTGGGCTGGCACTCAGCAGCGCTGTTGGCGAGGAGACAATCCAGAAGAATGGGTAACTCAGCTTTGCCCCTAGAAATGAGACTCAAAGACGACTTTTCCTAAAGCTAGCTTGAAAGCTTCTGAAGATAATGGTTGACATATGCCTGACTGATGCGCTCTTGCTCTAATCGGGTCTGCTCTGTAGATAGGCGGGTGTACAAGGTAGCTTCGGCAGTCGTTAGCGGCATAGGCGCGATCGCAATCGGCTTCTCATCAGGAACGGCAAAGTCTGCAAATGCTTCGTATGTGGCTGTATCCATCAAAATGGATTGCGTTCGGGGGAAGTGCGATCGCAGCTGAGCCAGAATCTTGAACCCATCTACGTCCAAATCGCCCCAGTAAAAGATTGGACAGTTTTGCAGCCAATCGACCACCTTCAGTCGATTGACCGCATAGCCACTGCCCCAGATCGCCACGCTCTTTGGAATCGCTGGCAGAGTCAGAAAGGGCATGAGGTTTTCTGTGATAAAGCACCGAGGCATTCCTAGCTGTAGCTGCCCAAAGTCGGAGACTGCCAGACTAAAGTCTGTGAAAGGAAAGCCATATTGCTGCTGTAGCGCAGAGTCTAGAATTCTAAAGCGGACTAGCGGCTCGCTGTAGCGCAGAGAAAATCGCTGTTCAAAGGTTAGGGTTTCATTTTCGACAGCCTTTGAAGGATGGGTTGAGGAATGTTCTGGAAGGATATGTTCTAGCAGGCTACGAAGCACGCCTTTGTTTTCTTCAATGAATTTCGTATGCACTGCAATCGGCAGCTCTCTGATGTACAGATTCGGCGTCGGGTTTTGCTGAAAGTACTGGCAAACTTTGAGCAGGTCTAGCCAGCGGCCATGATTAGCAACAACTTTTAGAGGATAGCGCTGAATCCATGACGATAGCGCTGGTACACCTAGTTGAATCAGGGCAATGTCAGAGTTGAAGGCTGTGAACTCAGCTTCTTTGTCGAGCAGCTTTAGATAGTCAGTTTCATTCTCGATACAAATCTCTTGCGGTAGGGATTGTGTACCGTGTCTGCGAGTGTTTTTGACGGCTAGCGTAAGCGTGTAGCCAAAGCCGACAGTATCTTTTGAGTGGTTAATCAACGCAGTGACCGCCCTTTGCAGGTCGGGGTAGCTTTTTGGCGCTTTGCCTGCTTTGAACTTGATGGGAAAAAAGTCTTCTCCGGTTACCGTTGCACGTAGATAGTTTTCGTACTGCCTTAGCGCTTTCTGTTTGATTTGCTCAGGCGTAATCACGATTCTGTAGAAGCTTCAATCGTGGCGGCGTCACGTCTGCGGCGATAGTCTTCTATCTCAATCGAAACCACCTTGGAACAATCTCCTGCTGGGGAGTTAGAAACAAAGTGAAGCGTGTCGATATACGATTCGATCACGTTGATCTTATCTTTTGGGGTGATGACGAGGAGCTGAAGATCTAGGTTCTTGAAAAGCTCCATTGCATAGCGAGCGTTGCTATCATCAGAGCGGCTGAAGGCTTCGTCAATGACGACAAAGCGAAAGGATCTATCGCCACTCGGATAGCCAGCGGGAAGGCCAGCGGCTTCGGATTGCGTCAGGCCAAACTGATAGGCGATCGCACTGGCCAGAATTGTATAGGCGAGCTTCACCTTTTGCCCACCCGATTTGCCCGAAGAATCCGTATGGTGCTCTTTTTCAACGTCATCTTCGCGATAGCGTTCGCTAACCGAAAAATCTAGCCAGTTGCGCACGTCTGTCACTAGCTTTGTCCATCGGTCGGAGTCTTTGAATCGTTCGATTAGCTGCGTGCGGATACGCTGAAATCTCTCTTCTTGATCTTCTGGTGACTGCCGCGCCGCGTCGCCTAGGCAAGATCTGAGGCTGTCTTTGAAGTCTCGAATCTCGCGATGTTTGGTCTTGGTGCAGCACAGCTCGATGTAGGTGGCGTCTGTGTAGGCAATTTGTCTGAGCGACTCGTTAATGTCGTAGATGGCCGATTCAATTTCTTCTTCTTGCTTTTCTAGGTCGCTTTTAAACATTGAGATCGCCATGACTACTTTCTCATTCATCAATTGCTTAAAGCGCTTTTCGTGTCTGGGCAGGTCGTCTTTGGCAATCTGCTGTTGCAGCTTCAGATACTCAGGCAAGTCTTCGTAGCTACTGCCAAATTCGAGGGTTTCTTCTCGATAGGATTCTTTGAACCTAATTAGGCAGCGGACAATCTCATTTTGAACGATATCTCTTTTCTGTTCTCTAGTCCTGAGCTGAGCCTGCAAATAGTCTTTCATCGCCGATTCATCCTCGGCAATGGTGTCTAGCGTTAGATCGTAGGTTTTCAGCTTTTTAGTCTGACCTTTTTTAAAGGCTTCGATCTCTTCTGTAGAAACAGCTTCTAACAGCTTTTGGCACTGCTTTTGTGCCTTGAGGTTGTCTTGCTGGCGGCTTTCAAACCTGCCAATTGCTAGCTGAGCCTGGTCGCGATCGCCGCTGGTCTTGACGATGTCTGCTTGAACTACCTTTAGCTGATCTTCGAGCTGCTTTAGCTTGTTAGAGCTGCCCTCTAGCTGTTGCTTTTGAGTGATCAGTGCCTGACGATCGCGCTCTGTACTTTCCCAGTCAATTGCTGAAAAGTCATCAAACCGCATGAAGTCTTGTAGCCATGACTTTTGCTGCTCTCTGTGTGATCGCGCTTCCTCTAGCGTCTCAATCTCCTTGTTTAGCTTGGTTAGCTGCTTCTCTACCGCCTTTAGATCCGCTTCTAGCGCTTTGATCTTATCAGCATTGTCCCAGCCCAGAATGTAGTGGCTGCGCTGACCAATCCGAGAACGGTCGTCTTTTTCATGTCGCCCCTGTCCGTGCTTAATTAGACCCGATTGAGTGATGGCCCGCTTCTCTCGCTGAAACTGTTCGATATCTTCGCAGCAAACGTAGCTAAACTGCTGAGTTAGACGCGATCGCAGCCATTCAAAAAACACATCGTTCTGTTTGACCTGCACCTTGCCAGGAACCTGAGCGGGATCGAGTGCCCGCTGTGTAGGATTGGGCTCAACCGGCGTCACCTTGTAATACACTAGCCGACCGCGCAGGTCAGTTTTGTTCACATAGGCGTTCACCTCCCGGTAATAGGCTTCGGGCACTAGCAGACATAGACCAAAGCTTCTCAGCAGCCGCTCGATTGCGCCTTCCCAGGCTTTTTCTTCTGAGCGCACTTGCAGCAGCTCTCCCGTGAAGGGCAAATCGGATTCAGCTAGGTTTAGAGATTGGAGGAGGCGATCGCGAATGTCCAGATTTTGCTTGGGAATCTGACTTTTGCGGCTGCGCAGCGAAGTTAATTCAATCTCTAGCTGATGGCGTTCTTTTTCTAGATCGGCCTGCTGTAGTTTCAGTTCGTCCCGCTGAGTCACGATTCCTGCTAGCGCCGCACTGATTTCTTTAGCTAGGACATTTCCCTGCTCCTGACTGGCATAAAAGCTGTCGCGCTCCGCGTAGGTAGGTAGTTTTAGTTGCGTGGCTAGCTCGTCGTAGCGGCGGGCTTGGGCTTGCTTCTGGCTGATTTCTCTTTCGGCCTGATCTATCTGTTGTTTTAGCGCCTGGAGCTGCTGACCGATGCTGTCATTTTGAATGGCAAACTCTAGCTCTTTTTCCTGCTGACGCTGAGTGGTGAGGGTGCGATCGCATTCTTCTTTCTGATTGTTTGCCCTAGTCAGATCTTGCTCAATCTTCTGCAAATCTGCCTTCAGCAGTTCTAGCTTCTGCGCAGCGAAAAAAGCAGGTACTACTGTGAGCGATCTCGTTAGCGCCTCCAGCTCTCGCTCCATTTTTTGTAGCTTATTCGATTCTTTTGCTAGCGGTGTCAGCATCTCTAGCTGCTCACGCGCCTTTTGAATCGAGTTGTGAGAAATGGTCAAGTTCTCGTAGCTGCCAACGAGTCCATCGATTTTCTCCCGCATGTCAGCAGCTTCTAACATATGGTCTCGTACAAACGTGTTAAGACCGTCAATTTGCTTGATACTCACCGTCTGATTAAACAGGTCCAGCGCCTTGTCCGACGCTAACCCAAAGCGCTTGCGAAACTGCTGAGTGTACTTAGAGAAGTTATCGAAGACTTCGACATCGTTCACCTTCAGTGCCTTTTTTAGCTGAGAAATCTCTCGATACTCCGCCAGGTTCTCCATCGTCAGCTCTAGATCGGCAATGGCAAAGAACTTTTTCACCGAGCCTTTATCCATCCACAGCACTTGGGCTAGCGATACCTGCTTTTGCGACGCCTCATCAGCAAAATAGGCCAGCAGGACAGAAATCTCTCCTTTTTCTCTCAAAAATTTCGATTTCGACTCATACGCTTCTTCCGAGCGGGTTCGCGCATAGGCCCCCTGAACGTAGCTTTTCTCGTTGCGCTCTTTCTTCTTTCCTGCTTCTCCAGATGCCTGATTGTAGTTTCGCCCCCGGTTTGGCACCAGCAGCGTCAGCAGCGCATCGACTAGGGTTGACTTACCCGATCCGTTTGCCCCGGTTAGCAGCGCCGTCCCTCCGGCCAACTCTATTGACCAGGGCCGCTGATCGAACGTGCCCCAGTTCAGCACTTCTAGCCGCTGGAGTCGGAAGCCTGCTAGCACCTCATCGCTATCTAGTTCAATCGTTTCTAGCTCAGTCGCTTTCGTCGGTGAGAGAGTCTGCATAGTCTTCTAGCTTTTGTTTAAGTCTTTCCAGCATGTCGGCGTCGATTTTGGCCTTGATAATCGGGCACACTTCGTAATTGTCGTCATCTCCAGCCAGCTTTTTCAAAAAGCCCATCTCGCGCACCGTCTTGTTGACGATAGTCTTGACTTCGACGTGAAACTTAACCTCGTTGTTGCTTTCTGGCAGGTACGGCTGTAGCAGATCGCGTAGCTCTTCTATACTTAGCACCAGCCGCCCGGTCTGATCGCTAGCGTCAAACTGCCTGAGCTGCTCGCGTAGCAATACATAGAATATAGTCGCTTTAAAGCTGAGTCGGTGCCGAACGGTCAGCCGGGGCAGGCGCTCGGCGGTCGGGTCGTCCGGGTCTGGATCGGGCTGTTCTAGATAGGCAAACCCCTGAGTCTCGTAGTTTTGGACCTGGAGGCCAATCTTGCCGAAGTACTCACCAATCGGCGTTATGTAGCTTTGTAGCTGGTCCCAGTAGGGATTATCGTCGCTGTATACCACGCCCTGCAAGAGCTTGATCAAGACAGGTGCGTAGGGTGGAATGTCGGCTGAGGAACTATTGGGAGACACAGAGATGGGAGACACAGAGATGGCAGATACAGAGATGGCAGATACAAAGGAACAGGCGCTTTTCTATAGGTAGGAAATCACAGGTAAGAAATTATCGATAAAAGATGACCTTTGGTAGCTTGAGCTGAAGCTGGGAATCAGCCGCTAAGCCCTCAATGCTCACTAAATCAATTGTACTAGGTTCTATGGAATGCCGCTTGGCCTTGGTCGCCAAAGATAGATAGGCGACGATTTCTGGCAGACCCTGTGTTACCGGATACCATTTCAGCAGTTCTGTGAGCGCGATCTTGTCTCTATCTTCTAGGGCGCGGTCAATTCGCTGAGCGAGCTGCGTTTCGTCTACATAGAACTGCTGTGCTAGCTGATCTAATTCTGCTTCTAGCTCGTCGTCGGGCAAGTCGGCAAAGTCGATATCGGCGAACGTAGGCGCTTCGCTGTCTTCTAGCGGGTGCAAAGGTCGCTCCATCATCAGGTTGAGCTTCGGCGCGCCCTCTAGCTGCCAAAAGACATTTTCGTCTATTGCTTTAGCAGAGATTTGTCTGGAAAGTCGCTGTACGTCTGTGATCAGTTCTGCAACCCGTCGATTCTCTCTCATGTTGCGCTCGTCTAGCATCTGGCGCAGCTTTTCGGTCAGTCTCTGGTTCGACTGCACGATGTGGTCGGCTGAGTTGAGCAGATTGCGGATAATCCGGCGCAAAAAGCCGTAGTTGCGGGTGAGCGATCGCAAGTCTTCTAGTTCATAGATAGCCGTGATCGCCTCTTTTAGCTCTCGCTGCTTAGTCTCTGACATCAAAAAGTTAAAGAAGGTATAGAAGCTACGGCCTTGGTCAGATTCTTTGAGCGCATCATCTGCATCTAGAACCTTGCCGACTACTGTCCCCCGGCGGCTGTCTGCTGCTAGCTGATCGTCTTGCACCTTGCGAGTCAAGTCCCTGAACTTCTGTTCTACCGCTCTAAAGTCACTCATCAGCTGGCGAGTCAGACTGTTTGCCGACATGAACCGCTCTCGCAGCTGCGTTTCGTTGAACTGCTCCACTACGCCAGTGGCTTGAATCCTGTCAATTTCCTGCTGAATGCGATCGCGGTCCTTTTCCAACTGCGCAATCCGCGTTGCTACGTCTGTGGTACTGCCTTCTTTAATCTCTTTTAGCAGCGATAGGATCTGCAAGAAACGAGACTCCGTACCGATAAATTCATCGCGCTGCTGCAAATCCTCTAGCCAGGCCAGTGCCTTTTCCGCTTCCGGCGTCAGGCTAAACACAGGTTCATCCGAATCGCCTGATTTCTCAAAGGTTTTCCGCAATAGCTGCGCGTTAATCCAGTCATTTAGGTATGCTCTGGCTGGCTGTAGCGACAGCTCTGAATAGACTTCTTGCAAATACTCTAGATAGTCAGTTAGCTTTTCCTCTAGTTCTAGCTGTGGCACCGACACCCGCTGCGCCACCTTAAACTGCTTGTACAAAAAGCTAGCAATCAAGGCAACATTGCGGCTCCGCATCAGCTTCAGCGTCGCCGAATTATCTAGCTCGTATTTGATCTGTTCGTAGTCCATAGAATCTAGTCTATAAAATTACTGGACTCTTTTGATTGGATCGCTGTATCCTATACGCTTTTAGTTAGGCGCTACTGATGAGGTTGACTCCTTGAAACTTGCTGCGATTGATATTGGCACTAATTCTATCCATATGATTGTAGTGAATGTGCTGCAAAGGCAAAATTTCGAGGTGATTGAACGCGTCAAGGAGATGGTGAAGCTCGGTGTGGGGGTGTTTGCTCACAATCGGATTAGCGACCATGCCTACAAGCTTGGGCTCGATACGATTGAACGCTATGTGCAGCTTGCTGATCAGCTTGGCGTTGACGATATTATTGCGGTTGCGACTAGCGCTACTCGCGAAGCCCAGAACGGAGAGAGCTTTCTAAACGAGGTAATTCGCCGTACCAAAATTGAGCCGCGCATCATTTCTGGAAAGGAGGAAGCGCGGCTGATCTTTTTGGCGGTGAGAAATGCGATCGCCCTCGAAGAAGACGAAAATGTTCTGGCTATCGACATCGGCGGCGGCAGCACCGAAACCGTCGTTGGCAATCGCACAGAAGTTCTGTTTGGCGACAGTATCAAGCTTGGCGTAATTAGACTGCTAGATATGTTTGAAGATAGAGAGAGTGTTATTAGCGAAGAAGCTCGTGGCGTTTTGGAATCGCACGTTCGCTTTTTAGCAAAAGACGCCATATCGCAAGCTAGAGAGGTTGGGTTTAGCCGCGTTATTGGCACCTCAGGCACTAACCGAACGCTGGGCGAAGCTGCCTATACCGCCAGACATGAGACTACACTTCAGTCTGTCAATGCTGAGGTCGTGCAGCTCGAAGATCTCGAATCGCTAACCGAGCAGCTAATTGTCTTAGACGCTAGTAAGCGCGAAGAAATTGATGGCATTAGCAGCAAGCGCAGTGACGCGATTCATCTAGGGGGCATCCTGCTCACGCAGCTACTCAAAATGGCTGATGTAAAGGAGATGACGCTGTGCGACGCATCCTTACGCGAAGGCATGATTCTTGACTATATCGACCGCTACGGCAAGGATGTGACTGATTTTCGTGTAGAAGGCAATCTGCGTCAGCGTAAGGCCGCTCAGCTTGTTCACAAGTACAAGTCAGACTGGGAGAGTAATCGGCATGTGGCCAAGCTAGCGCTACAGCTATTTGAGGAGACGCGATCGCTCCATCAGCTCGGTCCCTTAGAAAAAGACGTTTTAGAATATGCGGCGCTGCTGCATGACATTGGCCAATACCTGTCTTTCAAGAGCTACCACAAAAGCTCACGCTATATTCTCAAAAGAGCTGATCCCAGAGGGTTTACCGACGAGGAGATGGTGTTAATCGGCCAGGTCATTCGCTATCACCGTAAAGCAAAGCCAAAGAAAAAGCACGGACAGTTTAAACGGTTAGACAAAGAACAGCAGCGAATTGTCTGGGTGCTAGCAGGGCTGCTTAGAATTGCTGTGAATTTGAATAGAACCAAGGACCAGCAGGTTGAAAAGCTAGCCTGCGATATCTCAGATGAGGAACTACGTATCTCTGTCTTAGGTCAAGGGAGTTTGGATATCGGGATTTGGGCGGCGATGGGCGATCGCCAGATCTTAGAAAAAGCACTAGAGCGGAGCATAGATATTTCGTAAGGTCAATCGCAATAGGGCTATCCCTACCTGTAGAGAGAACATAGCCCTTTTTTTCTTTGTTAAAACAAAAGTACGAAACAAAACGTTACTAAAGCGAACGGTGGCTCTGCAAAGCGCAGCACCTAAAGCGGCAGAAAGAGGAAAGAGTACGATGATTCCTATCCCACCGGGAGCAGAAGATTTTTTGTGGACACTCAAGACAGGGATCTGGTCAGTCGGAACCGCTTCCTGGGTGTTTGGCATTTCAGATAGAACGCTAGCCGCCTTGATGGACGGTTACTTATCGGCGATCGATATCGTTCAGCTATGTACAGCGGCCTTCTTTTTTATGAGCTGGCTGCTCCTTAGACCCATGAAGCAGTCCATGAGGCTGAAGGAAAGTACGGACAGCGATGGAACTTCCACCGCTGCCACTTC
This sequence comes from uncultured cyanobacterium, assembly GCA_963838725.1. Classification (GTDB taxonomy): domain Bacteria; phylum Cyanobacteriota; class Cyanobacteriia; order Phormidesmidales; family Phormidesmidaceae; genus Phormidesmis. The sequence continues at coordinate 192,909 of CAWISM010000004.1, forward strand.
ACACGCTGCCACTTCACACCCTACCGCCTCTCTAGAGGCTTAAAGCTGTACTCAAATCACATACTCACAGCTTCGGCTAATACAGTCTGCATTAGGAGCGATTAGGATTATCTCTGTTCGATATCTTCTTCCCATCCTATGAGAGCAACCATCCCTATCACTCAGAATCTAGTGCTGGTAGGCGGCGGACACAGTCACGCGCTTGTTCTACGAAAGATAGGCATGAACCCGTGGCCTGCTAACGTTCAGATCACCTTGATTACTAATCTGGCCGACACGCCATACTCGGGCATGTTGCCCTGTCATATTGCGGGTCTGTATGACTTTGATACGGCGCATATCGACTTGCGTCCACTGACCCGGTTTGCCAACTGTCGGCTGGTGATGGATCAGATGGTAGGGCTCGATCCGGTAGGGCAAAAGGTGATTTGTCGCGATCGCCCTCCAATCGCTTACGACACCCTCTCGATAGACGTTGGCAGCACGCCTGCAAAATCTCAAGTTCCGGGTGCAGAAGACTATGCCATCCCAGCCAAGCCTGTACCCGACCTGTTGACTGCCTGGAATCGCTATCTAGAAAGTATCGAAAAAGCGCTTAACAACGATCCTAGAACGCCTGTCACGGTTGGCATCGTCGGCGGTGGCGTGGGTGGGGTAGAGATGGCCTTTGCGATGCAGGTGCGACTGTGGCAGCTCGTTCAAAGGTACAGCGAAGCCGACAATCAAACTACAAAGCAACAAGTCTCTGTCCACATTTTTCAGCGGGGAGCGCATCTGGCAAAAGGGCGCAACCGACTGACCCAGTGGATGGTGGAGCGAATGTGCCAGAAAAGGGGAATCCAGGTGCATACCCAGGAAACGGTTTGCGAAGTCACAGAGACAGCGGTGCGCTGTGAGTCGGGGCTGGTCGTGGAATGCGATCGCACCTTCTGGGTCACCAATGCCTCTGCTCCATCCTGGCTAAAGGACAGCGCTCTATCGCTTACTTCAGACGGCTTCATCGCCGTTAGTGACACCTTGCAAACCCTCAGCCATCCGAATATCTTCGCCGCTGGTGATGTGGCGACAATGGTCAATCACCAGCGTCCCAAAGCAGGCGTCTTTGCCGTGCGCCAGGGACCGCCCCTCTACAAAAACCTCAAACGTCAGGTTACCAACCAGCCGCTAAAGCCTTTCAAGCCCCAGAGTCGCTATCTCAATATTATTGATACCGATACAGAACAATCCATCGCCTCGTGGGGACCCTTCGCCATCCGCGCCAAATGGTGCCGCACCTGGAAAGACAGCATCGATCAGAAGTTCATGGGCCTTTTCTCCGATTTCCCCGCAATGGATCCCTTTCCAGCAAAAGAGCAAAAATCTCTTCCTACTTCTACTACTTCCATTTCACAAATGCCCTGCGCAGGCTGCGGCTCTAAAGTTGGCAACCAGACTCTCAGCCGCGCTCTGAACCGCGCTCGCAGTGAGGCCGCAGATAATACCGATTGGCCTAATCGCGATTATATTTATACGGGACTAGATGAGCCCGATGACGCAGCAGTCGTCCAAATCCCAGCCGGTAAGCTCGCCGTTCACACCGTCGATCACTTCAGCGCGCTAGTGGACGATCCTTTTGTCTTTGGCCAGATTTGCGTTAATCACTGTCTGAGCGATCTGTTTGCGATGGGGGCGACTAGCCACAACGCGCTGGCGATCGCCACTGTCCCCTACGGCAGCAGCGAACAACAAGAAGAAACCCTGTATCAGCTGCTTTCTGGCGTAATGCGATCGCTCACAGCAGCCAAAACATTCCTAGTAGGTGGACATACCACAGAAGGCCCAGAGCTCTCGCTCGGCTTTGCCTGCAACGGCTGGATAGACCCAGACCAGACCTGGAAAAAAGGTGGGCTACAGCCCGGCCATGCCCTGATTTTGACCAAAGCCCTCGGCACAGGCACGCTATTCGCCGCCGACGGACAGCTAAAGGCAAAAGGCCGCTGGATAGAAGCCGCTATCCACAGCATGCTGCAATCTAACCGAGCCGCAGCAATATGTCTAAGGCAGCATGGCGCAACTGCCTGCACAGATATCACCGGATTCGGGCTAGCGGGCCATCTGCTCGAAATGGTACGCGCCTCGCAGGTAGAAGTGACCTTGGATCTAGCGGCAATCAGCCTTTTACCGGGTGCTGCTCATACGCTAGGAAAGAGTATTGTCAGCTCTTTGCATCAGCGCAATCTAGACAGTGCGCTCTCTGCTATTCAAACTGCGCAAGTCCCCATTCATACGCCTAGCTTTCAAGTTCTGTTCGACCCTCAAACGTCTGGCGGTCTACTCGCCAGCGTTCCACCAGAGCAGGTCGATAGCTGCCTTGAGCAGCTTCGTCATCTAGGCTATCGCGAGAGCCAATGTGTCGGTATCGTTACCCGCTCAGCCTATCCAGAACAGACTGTGTCTAGCCCCATTAGAATCAAGCAGTGATCGTAACTAACTATCGTTGGATTGGTGATAGGTGGCGGTGTGGTAGTGATTTCTCAGGCCGGATGAGCGCAGCCTTACAACCTTGGCTAGAGCCTACGCAGCCAGTGAATGCGGTAGGATCGAAGCAATCGCTACAGACGGAGAGATATTCCCTATGCCAAACAAGGTAGTAAAGACTGACGAAGAATGGAAAGAGCAGCTCAGCCCTGAAGCCTATCAGGTTGCTCGCAAAGCAGGCACCGAAAGAGCATTCACCAGCCCGCTAAATAACAACAAAACCGAAGGCATCTATAAATGCGTATGCTGCGGCTCAGAGCTGTTTAATTCTGAAACTAAGTTCGATTCAGGGACTGGCTGGCCTAGCTTTTATGCCCCTAGCCAGCCTGAGAATGTGAAAGACAAGAAAGACTTTAGCCACTTCATGATCCGCACCGAGACGGTTTGCGCGGTTTGTGATGCTCACCTTGGCCACGTATTCAATGACGGTCCTAAACCCACTGGCAAGCGCTATTGCATGAACGGGGTAGCCCTTTCTTTTGAACCTGCGGACGTAAATGGCGATGGCCAGGTGAAGGGAGCTAGTCCGGCAGAAGCGGCTAGCTAGCCACTACAGCGAACCAGTACAGCAAGCCGATATAGGATCGAATGCGACTACATACTGAGATTCAAGGTCCGATTACCGGCTACCCGGTCCTTTGCCTGCATGGGCATCCGGGTAGCAGCGCAGCTATGAGCGTTTTCACCGATGCGCTAACTGCGCTTGGGTTTCGGACCTACGCGCCAGATCTAAGGGGGTATGGTCAAAGCAAGACGGATCAGCCTTTTGAGATGACGCAGCATCTAGGTGACTTAGAGTCGCTGCTAGCGCGATATGGCATCAATCAATGTTTGGTACTGGGCTGGTCTTTGGGTGGAATTTTGGCGATGGAGCTAGCGCTGCGTCGGCCTGATGCAGTGCAGGGATTGATACTGATAGGTACAGCAGCTCGGCCTCGGGGGTCACATCCACCGATTACTTTGACGGACAATGTGGTGACGGGAATTGCGGGACTAGTGAATTACGTAGCGCCGGGATGGGATGGGGCGATCGCACTCGGCAAACAGTCCCTGCTCCGATACCTAGTCTGTAACCACACCCCCGAAGCCTACACCTACATTGCCAAAGTAGGCGCGCCTGCCGTCCTTCGCACCAGCAACCACGCCACCAAAGCGTTGAACAATGAGATCCAAGCAGGCTATGACCGCCTGAAAGATCTAGAGAAATTGCAGATTCCAGCCTTGATGCTGTGTGGGGAGTGCGATCGCCACATTACCGCCAAATCTAGCCTAGAAACCGCCCGCGCCCTGCCAAACTGCGAGAGCCACTGCTATTCCAACACGGCCCACCTGTTTCCCTGGGAAATTCCAGCTCAGACGACCGCCGATATTCTAAACTGGCTCAGCAGACAGAAAGCATTCCACACAGCCAAAGTAAGCGCGAGCTAGCGAATGTATTCAACTAGTGCGTCGTAGTTATTCTCTTCTAACAATCTGCGTCTATCTTCCGCTTCTTCTTCCGTCGGGAATGCTCCTACTTGCATCATCGCTCGCCCTTCAAACCGGGTCCGAAATGCGTCGGGAACAACAGAGCGAATCTCATCTTGAACAAACGGATCGCTAGCTTCAACAAACACTCGATAGTACAGGCCCAGCGCCTGGGCTCTAGACGGCGGTGCAGGCGGCGATCCGGCCCCGCCACTGGGCGGTGAAAAGACAGTGCTAGAGCTACCGCTGCCGACTGGAATAGAGCTGCCAGGAACAGCGAGACGATTGTTGTTGATGGGGACGTTAGGGGTACTAATAGCGGGTCTGTCGCTGGGCATAGAGCTAGGACTGGCCTCTTGAGTTGTGTTTTGTTCTTCCTGGCGACGGCGGCGCAAGTTTAGCAGCATAGAACCGGGCGAAGCTGAGTCGCGCCCTGCTTTGGGCTCAGACCCAGCGCCTGCGGTGAGAGCGGCTAGCGCAGCGCCAGGAGCCCCTGGCAGAATTTCTCTGGGACTTTCATCCGGTGTTGTAGTTAGTAGCGGTTCGGCTGCTGATTCAGCGGCAGGTGTAACAACAGGCTCAGCTACCGACTCAATCTCTGGTTCTGCTAGCGGCTGGTTTCCAGGCTCGATAACTGGTAGGCCAAAGACAGAAGAGGCGCTCACTCGCTGCGGACTAGCCGCTAGCTCAGTGGTAGGCTCAGCGACAGGCGCTGCGACGGCAGCCGACACAGGCTGACGAGTGCTAGCGGCCATTTCAACAATTTCATCCTGTCGATTGCCTGAGAGCCGGTTGTCGCGCAAGGTAGGCTGGGCACTCCCGATCATGACTAGCCCTGCTTCGTTGTTGACAATCTGGTTGGCAGCGATATCTGGCGTTGCTTCGTCTAGCACGCGAATGGCATCGCCAGTGTTATCGAAAGTGTTTTGATGGATGATAGCGGTCGATTGGCCAAATACGATCAGCCCGGCGACTCGGTTGCCCGAGAAATAGCTGCCCTGGACCCGAGGCGATCCGGTAGCGATGTAGATTCCAGTCTGTTGATTGTTGATAAAGGCGCTTTCTAGAATGGTGGGGCTAGCGGATTCGATCCAGACACCATAGCCCTCTGGGTTAGAGATCGCTACCTGAGCAATGCCAGACCTGTCGGCGGCGATGATAGCGGCGTTTTGACGCGATCGCATTGGACTAGTAAAGTCACCGCCCCCTTCGATAATGGCAGCGCGATCGCCCGAACCAGGCGCTCCTTGTATCGTCACTCCCGGCTTTAGCTGAATTGGAAAGGTCTCTCCAGATGCGCTGTTGTACCGTCCTGGTGCCAGCACAATCACGGTGTTTGGCAGAGCCACTTCTAGGGCTCTCGTGATTGTCCTTAGCGGCTGCGTCTCTGTGCCGCTAGCCTGGTTGCTGCCCGTATCAGCGTTGACGTATAGAAGCTGGAAATTGGCCGTGCTAGGATTGGCGCTGAGCCTTCGAGGCTGGTCAGACCGGGTTTGGTTGGTTTGAGCTTGACTGACGAGCTGGGCATCGGCTTGGGCATCGGCTTGGTCTAAGTGCTGAGCAAACGAGCTGCCTGCTCCTACTCCCGATGCCAGCAGGCTTACAAGTAAAGCGATCGCCCAGCGCCGCTTACCACGAACTCCACTCAACACATATCTGTCCAACAACATAGCTACTCCGCTGTTACCCTGCGCTTGACCAAATATCGAAGCATATTGCGCTGACGTTTGGCTGCAAAAATAGACTGAAAAGTTAAGGAATTATTTCAAGAAAAGTTGGCATGATCGCTGTAACTGAAATATGAAGTTCTAAGATACTTTTGTCAAGCATAAGATTGTATTAATTCATACATGCCTATCTCATCGTCTGTAGAAGACACATCAAGTTTTCCTTATACAAAGCAGTCTTCCCCTGTGGCTGCTCAAACTTCTGACTGTCCTAGAGGCCATACGTCACGACAGACAGATGCCCTGCTGCGTATTCTCGACGCCAACCTAGACCGGGCCAGAGAAGGCATGCGGGTCATCGAAGAATGGTGTCGTTTTGGCCTGAATGACCAGGCGGCTACGGCTCAGCTCAAGCACTTACGACAGAGCATTGCTAGGTGGCACACATCAGAAATTCGCGCGGCCAGAGATACACCCGGCGATTTGGGGACGACGCTGACCCATGCCGAGGAATCTAGGCGCGATAGCCTAGCAGACGTGCTACAGGTTAACCTGGCCCGTACGCAAGAAGCGCTGCGAGTGCTTGAAGAATATGGCAAGCTCTACAGCCTAGAGATGGCAGCGGCCTGTAAGCAAATGCGCTATCAGCTCTACACTTTAGACAGTCAGCTAATGGGAGACTTTTTGGCAGCAATGAATGTAGGGAACAGACGACTTCAGCAGCTCGCGCGATCGCATACTTATTTGGTCACCTCACCCGTGCCCGATCTGCTCGGCGTGGTCGAGTCTGCGCTACAAGGCGGCATTGCCATCGTTCAGTACCGAGAAAAGCAGGCAGATGATGAGACCCGTTTGCAGATAGCTCAGCAGATCAAAGCGCTGTGCCATCAGTATGGGGCGCTGTTTATCGTGAATGACCGGGTGGATATTGCCGCCGCTGCGGACGCAGACGGTGTGCATCTCGGTCAGCAGGATCTGCCGATGGCCGCCGCGCGCCAGATTCTAGGTCCAGATAAGCTTGTCGGCCGTTCGACGACCAATCCTCAAGAGCTGAAGCGAGCCCTAGACGAACAGGCTGACTACATCGGGGTTGGTCCTGTCCACGAGACGCCGACTAAACCAGGCAAATCCGCTTCAGGCAATGAGTACGTGCGCTATGCCGCTGAACATGCCACGATGCCCTGGTTTACGATTGGCGGTCTAAACGCCGATAATCTAGGTCCGACCCTAGCCGCAGGCGCGACTAGAGTCGCTGTGGTCAGAGCGCTAATGGAAGCAGAGGATCCTAGTGCGATCGCCCGCTCGCTAGTTCAGCAAACCCAACAGCCTCCGCTGCCTGTGGCCGCGCACTCATGATAGAAACAGACCCTTCAAACGCGATTGAGCTACAGGTAAATGGAGAGACCAAGCGCTGCTTAGCGAAGACCAAACTGCCTAAGTTCCTGATAGAAATTGGGCTGAATCCTCGCTTAGTCGCAGTCGAGTACAACGGTGAAATTCTAGCTCGTCCGCTGTGGCCAGATACTACATTGCAAGCTGGCGATCGGCTAGAGATTGTTACCATCGTGGGCGGGGGCTGAGCGAAGTCGAAGCCCCTGAGAATAGAGACGCTATTCTTCTCGCCTTTGCTGGATAGGAGGTTCCTCACCGCAGTCTACGATGGTAGACCTAGAAGTGGGCTGAGGTTCGTCCGCTTCGGCAGGAACAGATCTAGGCACGTCTACGGGTAGAATTTTGCAGGTCTTTTGAACGTAGAAGCCGCCTTGCCTGCTGGTAGGCCCTGTCCAACTGGCAGTGAGGTCTAGAAAATAGCCGTCTTCAATCGGTCTGAGCTCATTGGGAGCGCTTACTCGCCAGAAAGCACCTTCTGCCGGAGCCTCCATCGATTCTTTGGCGCGGCGAGCAATCTCTTCTATTCTGGGCTGTCGGGTGTAGAGCCAGCGCTCTGTCTGGTACCAGGGCTGGCCGCTCAGCTCTTGCTCTATATCGACCACCATTGTTTCTAGCAGCGGCACGCCCTGCGACTGGTGATCGCTATCCTGATTAAAGCTGTAAACAAACGCGCTGTCGTCTAAGCCGCTAACTAGCAAACTTGGGTAGTCGCCCACCCAGTTCTGTACCCGGAAAAAGAACTGAATCCAGCTGCTGAGCAGCAAATTCACCAGCAGCGTGACTACTAGCGTCTTCTGCGTTTCCTTCTTTGGCGTTTTAACTTTCAGCTCCCAGTCAACATAGTATGGGAGCGCCATTACCCCGGTAGAAATCACTGGCCAACAGGTGATCGCCCAGCGAAATCGCATGTCTGTCCATGGCTTGAACAAAAACATACAGAGGACTGCGCCCGTAATCCACGGGCTAATCGAGAATCCGTATACCTTAACCGGATTTTCCTTGAGACCCCACCACACCGCAAGGACAAAGAATATCCAGCTCAAGTTAGTGAGCAGCGACACTATCTCTGGATTGTTGCCACCTGTAGACTCGATCACTGCGGCGATAAACAGCGAGTACAAGCTTAGCAGTAGCAGGGTCTGCCAGGAGAAATAGTGCTTTGGCCAGAGTAAGTCTCTGATCTCGTCTCTGAAGCCTTTGAGAAAATCTTGCACGTTAGAGTGTCCACTCCCTAGCAACAGCTCGTAGCAATAGCAGCAGTAGAACGACGCTGAAGCTAGCCGCATTAGCCTGGATAACAGTATCTGTAAAGCTAGGAATAGAGGACTCTGTTGATGAACTGCCCCGTGCTCTCGCATAGCGACCATCTCTAGAGGCTGGCCGTTCACCTCTTTCTGCCAAGTACTTCCAAACATCATCCGCTTTGAGGAAAAGCTCTAAGCCCTTAGCTTTGATGAAGAAGGCTAGAAAAAAGACCACAATGGCGCACAAAAAAAGAACTGCTCCGGTCTCAGTATTCCACCCATTGATCAGCAGATTATCAAAGAGGATATAGCCGATGATTTGCTGGTTGATAGCTGTAGACACCAGTGGCTCTACTACCAGAAAAGTAATCCATCCAGCGACAACGGTGGCCAGGTTAGTCACAAAAGCGTATTGCACGCTGGTTTGAAAGCCCAGCCGCAGTCGCTGTCGCAAGATTCCCGCTTCTATTACAGTTGCCACTATCAAGAACAAGATCTGAAACAGAATCGTCCTCAAAGGGAGTATTGGCTCGTATTCCACAACAGGCGTTCCTCATGCTGGCATACCGCATAGGTTATAACAAAGAGTAGCTGTGACGCGCATTTGTGTTAGTTTTCTATGCCTAGAACCATCGGTATTCGTACTGCCCAAAATACCAGCGAGCGGCTGACGGGGCAAATTCATGTCTATGACGGTGAAGGCAAAGGCAAGTCACAGGTTGCCCTTGGCGTGGTGCTGCGCTCGATTGGACTAGGCATTCATCAGTTTATGGAGAGCCGGGTGCTGCTGCTGCGGTTTCTAAAGGGCCCAGGGCGGACCTACGATGAGGACGCAGCCATTGAAGCTTTGCAGCGTGGCTTTCCGCATCTGATTGATCAGGTTCGCACCGGGCGGGCTGAGTTCTTTGGCCCCGAAGAGATTACCAAGTTCGACAAGCAAGAGGCGCAGCGGGGATGGGATGTGGCTAAGGGCGCGATCGCATCCGGTCTCTATTCAGTCGTCGTCTTAGACGAGATCAACCCAGTTCTAGATCTCGATCTACTGCCAGTCGCAGACGTGATCAAGTCACTGCGAAATAAGCCCGACCACCTAGAAGTGATTGCTACTGGAAGAGGCGCACCGCCACAGCTAGTAGAAATCGCCGATCTGCACTCAGAAATGAAGCCGCAGATTCATCAGACAGCGGCCGATCTCGGCATTGAAGGTATCGAAATCTATACCGGAGACGGCAAAGGCAAATCGACTAGCGCTCTGGGCAAAGCGCTCCAGGCGATTGGCAAAGGCATCAGCCAGGACAAATCGCACCGGGTAATGGTGATTCAGTGGCTAAAAGGCGGTAAAGGCTATACCGAAGATGCGGCGATCGCCGCCCTACGCAAAAGCTATCCTCACCTAGTTGACCATCAGCGCTGTGGTCGCGATGCTATTGTCTGGCGCGGTCAGCAGCAGCCGATTGACTATATCGAAGCCGAACGCGGCTGGGAGATTGCCAGTACTGCGATCGCCTCTGGCCTGTATAAAACCATCATCCTCGACGAACTCAACCCCACCGTCGATCTAGAACTTTTGCCAGAAGAGCCGATTATCCAAACCCTCTTGCGCAAGCCCAAAGACACTGAAGTAATCATTACCGGACGCTGCAAAAATCAACCTGGCTACTTTCAGCTTGCCAGCGCCCATTCAGAAGTCTTTTGCCACAAGCACTACGCAGAGCGCGGCGTCGAACTCAAACGCGGCGTCGATTTCTAACCTAGAGTTAAAACGCTACGTTCGCAGGTAATTGGTTCCAGGAATTTCGCCGAAAATCTGGGTTGAGTAGTGCCAGAGTTCGTCTGAGTCGAATAGCTGACGAAAGGTTGGATCGTCCGCAAACTGACGCCAGCGATTGGCGACATCTAGAGCGCTAGCTGATTTGCTCAGTCCATTGCGATCGCCATTAATATCCCCTACGCCATCAAAAGAGCTACCGCCCCCAAACGCAGAAATGGTATTGAGCCCCGCATCAGAGAAAGGAATTTCTAGCTGTGCCGCTAGCGCTTGGCGGTAGTCCACATCGACAAACCAGCGATTGTAGTTCACGCAGATTCGCTGTCGCTTTAGGTAGCGACTTTCGCCAGTGAACTCTTTGGCATACTCTAGCCACATTTCTACCATTGGCAGATGCTTAGTCTTAGTCGCGACGAAATTTTGCTTCAGGCGACTAGCAAATAGATTGAACGGATCGCGTAGAACTAATAAATCGAACTGCTTCGAGCTTTTCCCAAGATACAGCTCGCGATTGCGCTCAAAACGCGGCTGGACAATTTGCTGTAAGCTCCAGTCTTCGTAGCTGTAAATTAAACAGTCGCGCTTGACTAGCTCACCGTTAGCCTGCCGCCTATACACTTTTGCCTGCTTGTGATGCTCTGGGTGATAGCGCAGCAGATTGTCTGACTTGTAGCGATAAGGATTAGTGCCAGCAGCCACATTGTTCAGCAGGCAAACCTCACCCGGCTGCTGCGCTCGTATCCAGTTGAGCACCGCATGATTACCGCTGCGGCGCATACCAACGAGACAGACCTCTTTTTGGTTAATTACTTCTGTGGGACGCGACTGTAATGTTCTTCTCCAGTCTTGTAAAGGATAAACTAGCTGCTCCTTTGCTTTGAATTTTAAGTGAGTGCCTAAATGACTGAAGTGCCCGAGTTTATGCATCAAGCGGTTAGAAGGAAGCAAAGAAGACATTGGCAGGAGATCACTAAAGAGCGCTTAATCTCATAAGTTCCCTGTCGTCTGACGCGCTTAACGTTGTATAGCAGCACTACGTGGTCTTTCGACGTAAGAACGGTACGACAACTTCGCTGACTTTCTCAGACCAGTCTTCTTGCGCGTAGTGACCTGTCTCTTCTAATTCAGAAATTTCAACATCCTTAAGTGTCTTTGCAAAGCTCTTTGCCAGTGAGATAGGTAGCCATTTATCGGCAGTGCCCCAGGCAATCAGGGTGGGCACTGGCCAGTCGGTAAAGCCCTGGTCAATCTCAATCAGGGTTCGCTTGAGCTGAAGCTGCTTGATGGTGGCTAGGAGCGATCGCCCTGCATCTGAACTTTTCAAAAAGGGCCGACGATAAACATCCAAGTCTTCGTCGCTTACTTCGTACGGGCCACCGCCTTCTAGCGTGCGATCTACCAAGATTGGATCTTGCGTCAGCATATCGCCGACTAGTGGAATTGCCATCTGCGAAATCTTAAAGGGCAGCTTGGCTTCCGTGGTCAGCGGCGTGTTCAAGATCACCAGGCGCTCAATCTTATCAGGATGCTTTGCCGCGTACAGCAGCCCCGCCGAGCCCAAAAACCCTTGAACGACCAAAAAGAAGCGATCAATTTCTAGCGACTCTAGCCAGGTCTCTAGTCCTTTGACGAAGGCTTCGGGGGTGTAGTCAAATTCGCGCTTGTCTGGTTTGGATGAGTAGCCGTGGCCGATCCAGTCGGGTGCGATCGCCCGAAACCCCACCTCCGCCAAACTCCCCATCACCCCGCGCCAGCTGTAGCTCTGCGAAACTAGCCCGTGCAGCAAAACCACCGGCAGCTTATCCGACTCATTGATCGGCAGCGCCTCTCTGTAGAACCACCGCAGCCCGCCCGCCTCACAGTCCTGTTCTGAAATCTTTACCACTGGGCGATCGCTCCTAATGCTTGATGCCTCTTTCGACCTTACTCCCCTGCCGATCCCTAGATCAAACTAGACATCTGTAAAGAGGCCAAAGGGTTAAATTGCTAAAGCCGGACGCGCTATGGCTATGTAGGGATTACAATGCCTCCAAAAGCTAATGTCTAAAGTGAAAATGGTTACAGCGCTTAAAAAACCCTCTTCGTTGATTCACGAAATTCGGCTGGAACTAGTCGGAACCTGGCACCTGTTTAAGTTCAGCGAAACACTTCAACTGCACATGGAAGAGCTGCTGGACAAAAAGAAAGCTGACCAACTCACCCTTGAGGAAGTAGCCGAACTAGATGCTATCTCAGAGCTAGATCGCATCTTTACCCATATGAATGCAATGCTTGCCGCTCAGCATGCCAATTAGCGATAAAACGAAGAGAGCCGTTCGAGAGCGAGCCAGATATTTGTGCGAATACTGTCATTCTTCAGAGCGCTTAAGCGCCAGCCGTTTCACGATTGATCATGTCACGCCCAGATCTTTGGGTGGATCTGATGAACCTGAGAATCTTGCGTTGGCATGCCGCCGCTGTAATGAAAGACGATATAACTTCGTTGCAAGCATTGATCCAGAGTCACAGTCAACAGTTCCCCTTTTCAATCCTCGCCTACAGGAATGGGATGAACATTTCACTTGGGTAGAACAAGGCATTCTGATAGAAGGAAGGACACCTGTTGGCCGAGCAACGAGCGTCCGCCTAGATTTGAATGACACGCGCTATTCGGAAGAAGAGTCCATCCGAGCAACCAGACAATTTTGGCTCAAAACAGGACTGCACCCACCCTAAGCCTTGGCCATAGCTCTCAAGCTATTGATTTACCGAGTGCATCACACTACGCTGCAACAGCGAGCATAGTAACAAATTAAAGACAAGCTTTACCGTCGCTGAATTTCACTGCTATGCGGCATAAGAGACCTCTTTATTCCTATGCAAGTAGTAACCCCAACGAATTATACGAATGTCGCTCTTGCCTGTACCCTTTGTTCCAAAAGACTTCACCGTTCCGAGCATGCTAGAGACGGCGGAGTTTCGCCTTCGCATGCTTACGATTCACGATGTAGTCAAGGACTATGACGCGGTGATGAGTAGTGTTGAGCATCTTAAGACGATCTGGCCTAGTTCTGGATGGCCAATAGGGCTAACGCTCGAACAGAATTTGATTGACCTTGGATGGCATCAGAAGGAGTTTCAGACCCATAATTCTTTCGCCTATACGGTCATCAGCCTTGACGAGTCTGTTGTCCTCGGATGCGTGTATATCGAACCGACGCGAAAGCAAGACTACGATGCGGTGGTTTACTTCTGGGCAAGGCAGAGCGTACTAGCAAGCGGACTAGAAGATCGGCTTTTTGTGGAGATCAAGTCATGGCTGAGCAATTCGTGGCCATTCGCAAGAGCCGCATTTCCTGGACGCGAGATCGACTGGGAGGTCTGGTGTAGTGCCCCAGAGTGAGTTCCTTTTTGCATCTTAATTCATGGTAGATTTTGCCGATGGCTCAGCTAGTTAGAATCCCAAGCGATAAAAAGGCCAAAATGCTACTCTAATCGCAGTAAAGCCACCCACCCCTATGAGCGCCACTTCCTTTGACGATCAAGCCGTTGCCCGTCTTAAAGCAATTCGCCCCGATCTGCTCAAGTTACACAAAGCGTTGCTTTATTCTGAGCGTACTGTCTACGAACAAACGAAAGGCCCGATCGCTAATAGCGGTGAATTCTTTAGACTCGTGACCGAAGACGAAGCCTTTAGCTGGCTGCGACCAATTTCCAAGTTCATTGTCCAGATCGATGAGCTGCTAGACCTGCGCAAGAAAGATAAGGTCGAACCAGAGAGCGCCGCGATTCTCCTCGAAAAAGCGCGGCTAATGCTAAAGCCGAATAAGGACTCCTTGACGCCGCTGGGCGAGCACTACTTTCAGGCAATTCAGAGAGATCCGAAGATTGCGCTGATGCACGCGGATGTCGCAGAGAAGCTACGCGGGGAGGCGTAACGCTAGCTGATTTTCTCTTCTGGCTGCTTTAGCGTTAGGGCGAACCCAGCGACCGCCACCGTCAACGCTCCGGCAACCCAAAAGGGAAATGAATAGCCAAAGGATGTTACCAGCAGCCCAGAGATTGCTGGCCCTACCGCGTTCGAGATACTCAGGTACGAGGCGTTTAGGCCCAGCACTTCGCCCTGTTCGCTCTGATCGCTGCGGGTCGATAGGATTGAGTCGATTAGCGGCATAGGAAAGGCGTTCACTAGGCCGAAAAGGCCCAACAGTATAGAGAAGGCAAAAATATTGGGCAGGGCGGGCATTAGCAGGAACAGAATGCCTCTGGCAACTAGTGCGCCGACTAGGACGTTGACGATGCTGAAGCGTTTGCGCAAGGGTTCTAGGGCGAATACTTGGGAGATGAAGGCCAGGATACCGAAGGCGACGAAGGCGATCGCCAAATTCTTCGCGTCCTGACCCAGTACGTTGATAAAAAATGGCTGAAACGCGAAGGTGAAGATCGTAAACGTTGCGCCGTTGAGAAAGGTCATCAGCAGAATGCGGCCCACGACCGGGCGACCTAGCGCGGTGAAGAGGTTAGTGAAGTTGAATTTTTTGACGATTTTGTTGGTCGGTGCTGCGCTGCCGACTTGGTGATCGGCTTGGGTTTCGCTGAGGAAGAAGAAGCACAAGATTGCGGCGATGAGGGCGATCGCAGCCGACACCAAAAAGCTCATGCCCAGTGACGAGACTGTCAACCCACCAATCTGAACCGGCGGCACTAGCTGGGCCACATAGCTCAGCGGCGGACCTGCGACAAAGCCTAGACGAAACAGGCCGCTGTAGATGCCGAATGCCTGGGTGCGCTGCTCGGGCGTGGTGATATCGCTGACCACTGCCTGCGCCACTGAATTGTTGCCGCCAGTGAGCCCGTCGAAAATGCGAGCCGCGAACAGTAGCCAGGGGACACCCGCGATCGCCGCCACCAGATTAGACACCACTGTCCCTAGCAGACTAATCACCAGTATCGGCTTGCGTCCTAACCGATCGGAAAGCTGACCTAGAATTGGCGTACCGACAAACTGCGAGAGCGAATAGGCTGTTGTTAATAGACTCGCCTCAAAGTCACTAAGGCCAAACTGCATCGCATACGGATACAGCGTCGGAATAATGATTGTAAAACTGACAGAATTGATAAACGAGATCGAAGCAACTATCCAAAACTGTAGCGGCAGCTTAGGCTTATCACCTGGCAAGTCACCACGTGAAGAC
>CAWISM010000005.1:0-225271 GCA_963838725.1 uncultured cyanobacterium
CATGTGTACGTTCTTTCATTGGCAAGAAAATCCTGTTCATCCCTCGCTGCGGGAGTGCATCTACTGAATTTAGCGGGAAATAGGAGCGTATGGGCGATACAGGACTCGAACCTGTGACATCCTCCTTGTAAGGGAGGCGCTCTACCAACTGAGCTAATCGCCCGAAGCCAACACGGTATGACCGTGCGTCGGGATTTAGATAATAACAGCTAGCGGATCACAATTGCCAAGAAAATTTTCGATAGACCTTCCTACCCCATCCCCTATCTTCCATTCCATCTTCACTTGACAGCGCCCAATTCATTTGTATTACTAGAGGGTGCATCCACATTCCCATCTCGCTATGCCCGCAGGCCGCACGCACGATCGGATTACGCTCTGGTGTCTGCCCTTTGTGACCATCAGCAGCTTCGGATTTACCTATAGCCTGCCACTGACGGCGATTGTCTCTCTTTCCTTTCTAGTCGGTGGCTTTATGCTTGGCCCCGATCTAGACATTCACTCTATTCAGTATGTGCGATGGGGGCCGCTGCGTTGGATTTGGCTACCCTATCAAGTGGCTATCAAGCACCGTTCGCGGCTTTCACACGGGCCGATTATTGGTACGGCGCTGCGGGTGGTATACCTGATGGTGTGGCTGTTGCTGTTTGCGATCGCAAGCGTAGCGATCTTGAATGTGCTGTGGGATGCGCAGCTAAGCTGGCAAACGCTGAGAGACCCTTTTCGAACTGTGTTTAGAAGATACCTATTCGAGTGGATTGCCATTATTGTTGGTCTGGAGCTAGGCTCTATCAGCCACTCTGTGAGCGATGCCTTTGGCAGTGAAATTAGCAGTCGAAGAAGAAAGAAGAAAAACAAACGTAGGCATTGACCAAGACTATCAGCAATTCTGAAGTGTTCGAGATCCCTTTCTAAAGGAAGGAATTTTGTCAATGTACAAATAGGCAGCTTTACTACTAGATTTAACCTCGAACAGGGGCTGGTACTGCTAGAAAATAACTAAAAGGTAATAAAACTCGCTAAGCCTATCAATTCTAAGGTTTGAAGATTTTTGTGGCTGTGTAGTGGGTTGACATCTCATATCAGCAGGACTTAATTTGAGGGGCATTGTGGTGGAGCTTTCCTAACGTTGCTATCACACAGCAGCTATTGCACAGTTAGCTGGTAATAGCTAATAAGGTAGAAGTCAATCAAAACAGGAGAAATTACAGAAATGAGATTTAGGTATGCAGCGGCTTTTATAGCTGCCTCTATGCTCGGTCTAACTGTATTGGGCGGCTGTGACACTCAGGTTCCTGAAGCTGTTGATGACGCTGTAGAAGATGCAGGTGAAGCTGTCGACGATGCAGGCGAAGCAACAGATGAAGCGATCGACGATGCTGGAGAAGCTGTCGACGACGCAGCCGAAGCAACGGACGACGCTGTCGACGACGCGGCTGAAGATGTCGAAGAAGCAACTGAGTAGCGGTTTGCAAGGATAAAACAACAGAAAAATTACAAAAAAGTAATTAAAATTCTGGTTTTACTTCCTGTATACTCAGGTTTTTCTCAGACTTCGTTTCAACGCTTAGACCATACTGCTGCAAAGTAGACAACAGTGCTCTGCTGAGTCAACTTCACTACAGTTCCGAAAGATACGGTTTCAAAAGATCTGCTATCCAAATTTAGGAGTTAAAAATGAAAGTTCAATACCTAGCTGCTGTCGCTGCTGCTTCTGTTCTTGGTCTTGGTACACTGACTAGCTGCTCGCCAGAGACTACTGTTGAGACTGATGCAACTGAAGATGTCGAAGTCGATCCTTGTGCGGCTGATCCTTGCGCAGCTGATCCTTGCGCAGCTGATCCTTGCGCGGCTGAATAGTATGCATCTGCATAGTATTCTGTCGATCTGAGTCTAGCTAGATGCTTTTTTCGAAGTATAGCTAACAGTCATAAAGTCTCTGGCCTTTGGCTAGGGACTTTTGCGCATGTACTGGTCACTTTAACTGGTCTATCAAAGCTTATGAAGATTGCATTCATTGGGCTCGGTACGATGGGCACGCCGATGGCGCTAAATCTGCTGAAGGCAGGGTATGCGGTCACTGTGCACAACCGCAGCCGAGAAAAAGAACAGCCCTTGGTAAACTCTGGCGCGGTTGCTGCTGCCACCCCACAGTCCGCCGCCGTCAACGCCGACATCGTCATTACCTGCGTTAGTGATACGTCTGATGTAGCAGCCGTCATCCTTGAAGACTCAGGCGTGATCCACGGTGCTCAGTCCGGTGCTTTAGTGGTCGATATGTCTACCATTAGCCCTAGCATCACTCGCAGCATTGCCGCGCGGCTAGCGGAAAAGGACATTCACATGCTAGATGCCCCCGTCTCTGGCGGCTCAGAAGGTGCTCAGAGCGGCACGCTGTCGATCATGATTGGTGGTAGCGCTGAAGATGTCGAAAAGGCTAGACCTGTCTTGTCAGCAATGGGGCGCACTATCACCCATGTCGGTCCAATCGGCGCAGGGCAAACGGCTAAAGCGATCAATCAGATTATCGTAGCTGGAACCTACTGGTCCATAGCAGAAGGCATGGCGCTAGGGCTAAAAGCGGGCTTGAATATGGAGAAGGTGGTTCAGGCGGTTGGCAGCGGAGCGGCAGGATCGTGGGGATTAACCAACCGATCTGGCAATATGATCAACAATGAATATCCGCTAGGCTTCAGGGTGCGTCTCCATCAAAAGGATTTAGAGATTGCGCTGGCAGCGGCTCGTGAACTGGGGTTGCCTTTGCCAATGGCAGCCTACGTGGAACAGGTAGAAACCGGACTGATGGCGCAGGGCTATGGAGATGAGGATATTTCTGCGATCGCCCGAACAGTCAGGCAGATGGGGGCGATTGGTTGAAACTATTCGTCTTTCCAGCTTATGAGCACTTGCTACATGACAAGAAGACATGAGAAAAGTCGCTGTTGTGCATGAGTGGCTAGCGAGCTGCGATGGGTCCGAAAAAGTCGTTCAACAGATTCTTGATATCTATCCTCACGCACACCTCTACAGCCTGGTTGATTTCTTACCTGCGCATCAGCGTGCATTTATTCAAGACAAGTCAGTTACGACATCGTTTATTCAACAGCTTCCTTTTGCCAAGCGGTCTTTTCGTAGCTACCTGCCGCTGATGCCTCTGGCGATAGAGCAGTTTGATCTATCTGGCTATGATTTGATTATTTCTAGCCATCATGCTGTTGCTAAAGGCGTGATCACTCGTCCCGATCAGCTGCATATCTGCTACATCCATACGCCGCTGCGCTATGGCTGGGAGTTTCAGCATCAGTACTTACATCACGCTAGGTTAGAAAAAGGCACAAAGAGCTGGTTTGTTCGAGCGGGTTTGCACTACTTACGTTTGTGGGATGTAATGAGTGCTAACAGGGTCGATCGCTATGTTGCCAATTCTCGCTACGTTGCTAGGCGGGTAGAAAAAACCTACCGTCGCAGCGCTGATGTGATCTATCCGCCTGTAAACACTCAGCGATTTGTGGCAGATGCCAAGCGGGATAATTTCTATCTAACGGTGTCGCGGTTTGTGCCTTACAAGCGGCTTGATTTGATTGTTGATGTGTTCAATCATTTAGGTTTACCTCTAGTTGTGATTGGAGATGGCAATAGTCGTTCGGTGCTAGAACAAATGGCTAAGCCTAACATTCGCTTCTTGGGCCGACAGCCTGATGCTGTTGTAGAAGACTATATGCAGCGCTGCCAGGGATTTATTTTCGCCTCGGAAGAAGACTTTGGTATTACACCTGTCGAAGCTCAAGCGGCGGGCGCACCGGTGATCGCCTATGCTAAAGGAGGACAGGCAGAGACCATCGTTCACGGTAAGACAGGTCTGCTGTTTCTAGAACAGACGGTAGAGAGTTTGGCAGCGTCTGTTAGAGAGTTACACAGCGGAGAAACACACTTCGATCCAAAGGTATTGAGAGTTCACGCTGAGCAGTTTTCAGCGTCATGCTTTCGAGCGCGCTTTGAGACTTTTGTAGAGCAAACCTGGATACAGTTTCAAACCAACAGTATTGCTGGAACGTAGATCGAGATTTTTAACAAGGCGACTTTTAGCCTGTAGCTTCAGTTTGAAAACTGCATTTACTGCACATACCACACTTGCTAGTTGCATTAAGGATGATACGCTGTTATCGCTGTGTTGGATATGGCTTATTGCTGACTTTTTCCCTTGTAATTTATATAGATATATAGATCGCTACGGCAGGAAACTATAACATTTGGCTATCATTCCCGACTGGTTTGGCACGGTGGCAATAGGAACAGCCCCCAAAAATCTCAGCAGCGTACTGGGCTCAGAGGCCAGTCAGCAGCTGTTTCTTCTAGGCTCTAGGCTGCTCAAGGTAACCTTGGATAAGGTGTTAGTGATTTTAGTCGGCACAGTTTGCCTACCCTTGATTTTACTTATCAGCCTATTAGTTTTTTGCAGCTCTCCAGGACCGATCTTCTATCAGCAGCCGCGCATCGGTCGAGACCATACACCATTTAAGATATGGAAGTTTCGCTCGATGGTGACAGATGCAGATCAGGTTCTAGCTCAGTATCTTGCTTGTCATCCTCATCTACAGCAGGACTGGGACCAAAACCAAAAGCTCAAAGACGATCCTCGTATCACCCGAGTCGGTAAGTTTCTACGGCGAACTAGTCTAGATGAGCTGCCGCAGCTATGGAATGTGCTCAAAGGTGAGATGAGCTTGGTGGGGCCAAGGCCAATCACCGAAGAAGAGGTGTGGCGATATGACGATAAGTTTGATGATTATTTGCAGGTACTGCCAGGAATTACGGGGTTGTGGCAAGTATCAGGTAGGAATAACTTGACCTATGTCGAGCGAGTTAATCTCGATACTTATTACGTTAGAAACTGGTCGGTGCGGCTAGATGTTTATATCCTGATGCGTACCATTAAGGTAGTTTTAGTTGGCGATGGCGCGTATTAGAGCATTTAGTACTAAAGCATTGAAAAATGGATTGACGACGCGCGACTATGCGTGGTTGGCTAGCTTAGTATTGCTTCCGTACATAATGTATGGCTCTCTGCTGGCGATCGCATATCTAATGGTCACAGCGCTGATGCAGCGAGGGCGTCAGGTGTGGCAGAAGTATATTCAGATGGGCCTTGGCTGGCTGACAATCGGACTGCTGCTGAGCGCTAGCTTTGGCATTGATCGAGGAGAGGCTTTTCTACAGCTGACAAATTTTCTACCGTTCTTTGTGCTGTGGGCTGTGCTGGTTACCTATCCGGCTATGGTGACCAGACCTTTTGCTGTTTTAGAACAGTTGGCTCGATGGCTGGTGCTAGGTGCGGTGCCGCTGTGTGCGATCGCCTTAGCAGAATATGCCTTGAAGTTTGAAAGCATAATCCCACAGGTAAAAGCCTCTAGCCTGCCGACTTGGCTGATCGAGTGGCTCTACGAAGAGCCTTACTTTGGCCATCGGGCGCGTAGCCTGTTTGATCATCCCAACGTGCTGAGCGCTTATCTGGTGATAGTACTGGGATTGGGACTGGGACTGGTATTAAAAGCGATTGATCGATTAGCTGCGAAACCAGACTCGGTACCAGACCGGGTGGTTCAATCTCAGCAGCTCTGGAGCCTCTTGACGTTAGGGAGTGCCGTCTTGCTCTGTCTAGGCGCGATTTTTTGTACAGGGTCGCGCAATGGGCTGTTGATTGCGGTGGTGCTGGTAGCGATCGCACTCTACACCGCTCGAAAATATAGGTGGGTTTGGACTTCTAGCTGTGTGGGCGCTGGGGCGCTGGCAGCAGCGGTGAGTTCGTTTGGGATTGGCGGGCGATCGCTCTCGTGGGATATTTTTATGAACGATCCACGCGTGGGGGTTTGGCGCTTGGCGATCGAGATGATCTATCAGCGCCCTTTGCTGGGATGGGGATTTTCTGGACTAAGAGAGTCTTATATTCCAGGCAGCATTCCTGACTATGATGTTATCTATCACGCGCATAATATCTGGCTTTTTCTAGCAAGTGAGTCGGGCTTGCCGGTGATGGCGGGCTTTTGTGTGGTGTGGGGTGCGATATCCTATCGGGCGCTGAGAATTTATTTGGTGAAAGATATGGGTCTGCCTGAGGGCGATCGCGCGATTCTCTTTAGCTATCTGCTGGCATTTTCTGCCTGTTTGTTGTTTGGGCTCTTTGACGTAGTGCTATACGATGCTCGGTTGAACATTTCGGCTTGGGGGCTATTAGCTGCACTATCCGCGATGTCTAACTATAGGGCGAATCATGCAGCGTCCAATCTGTAGCAGCAAAGTGATGAAAGTTATCAATACGACCTCAGTTCATCGAACTGGTTTTTGGCCAATAGTGGTGATGTACAAAACTGCTTCTTCTGCTGGAATGCTTAGCAGTTCGTTGACCTGGTCGTCAAAGAATCCAGCGATGCCGCTAACGCCAATGCCTCTACGAGTAGCCGCTAGGTTGAGCCTTTGGCCTAGGTGCCCAGCATCCATATGCAAGTAGCGGTAGGCCCGATCGCCGTACTTTGCGATCGCCCTCCCCAAATCCGCCGTATGAAAAATTACTGCCCCAGCATCTTTGCCCAAATTCTGACCCAAACACAAAAAGTGCAGGTCTTTTTCAAACTGGCTAAAGCGGATCTGACGCAGCTCTTCGGACTGAGGCGCGTAGTAGTAGCAGCCAGGTTCTAACCCATCTACATTAGAAATCGCCACGAAGGTCTCAATCAAACTCAGGTCAAAGTAATCGGGAGAGGCATCGAATTCCTGCTGCTGATAGTGCTCTGGGTGATAGGTAAAGTCTAGTAGCGAGAAGAGATCGGCCTTTTGTAACGGCGCTCTGACATATCGCCGAGTTGATCGCCGGGTTAGCAGGGTTTGTTCTAGATCGGCTAGATGTTCTCCCCAGGCAATCGGCAGGCTCTTGGTAGAAGCGGTAATGCCAAATGGAAAGTTGTACTTATCAGTAGGTGCGCTCCGACCCTGCGGCACTTTTGTCGTGGCAGCATCGTCGGACGATTCGTCGGGGGCGGTGGCGTCTGATTGGGCGTCTGATTGGACGTCTGCTTGAACGGTGTCGATAGCAGCCGCTGCGGAGGCGGGTCCAATCGGAAGAATCGGCGTATCGGAGTCTTTTTGCTGCTGCTGCCCAAAGCCAGAATCAGCAGAGATCAGCGTGTTCTGGTGTAGGTAGTTCAGCAGCTGACCGTCGGGGTGCGCCGCGATATCGGTGTGGATGGGGCTAGGTAAAGCGCTGCGGCCAGTCGGTAAATTTTGGTCTACTTGAAAGAGATCGGCTAGGGCTAAAAGGGCGATCGCACTCTCGTCTTCACTGTTCAAATACAGCAGCTTGTTGACTAGCTCGTCCGCAAACCCACCAATTAGATGAGGCCGATAGTCGCAGAGCGTTCCTGCCACTTCTAAATTCCCTAACAGGTGCCCTGAATCTAGAAATACCCGGCGATAGGCCCGGTCCTGGTAGCGCCAGGCCGAGCGCTGAAAAATAGTCGTCACGACTATCGCTAGCTGCGTAGTTTCTAGCGCCGGGTGCCAGAAGCACGCCGCCTGCAAGTCTTGCCAGGGATGATCGTCCCAAAACCGCCAGAGAGAATGCGTCCGTACCTGATAGTTGTACAGTCCGGCTGGCAGCAATGACGTTCCACGCGACACCAGATACAGCTCGGCTGGATAAAGCCCCCCAGCAGAAGGCGCGGACCGTAGATACATCGGCTCGCCCGAAAAGGTCATCACCTTCGCGGTAAGACCATAGCTATCGATCAGCAGTCGTGAAAGCCTTTGCCACCAGCGCCAGTCATCATCGGTAGCGCTAGGGGATTCTTGGGTCGCTTTTTCTAGGTAGGGTTTGAGGTCAATGCTGTGCCCAATCTTGTAATCCTTGTAGGGGACTGGCTGCTGCGCCCAGTCTAGACCGACGCTTTTACTTTTGGCTGCGAGCGAATCGGGGTCGTATTTGGTCCGTTGATGATAGTGCTGGGCAATAGAAACATCTGCCATAGGCGGCGGCTAGATTAGCGAAATCAGCAGGTCTGGGCAATTGACTTTACGTAATTGTAACGGGTTTGGGGTGTTGGAACCCCTACAGAAGCCAAAGAATCTGATACCCTTACGATTCAGGTAAGATGCTATTAAAAAGACAAGCTGTATATCGGCGCAACCAGCCATCCATCCGCTCCGTCAGTAAGCCATCTGCTCAGTCCATTAGAGGTCACCCATGCAGGGGAATCAAACAGCAGGACAGTTGATGAAATCGAGTAGCCATTGGCTAGTCGGCTGGCTGATGCTAGCAGGAATTGTTCCTTTTAGCTGGGCGATCGCACCTCAGTCCAGCCCAGCCCAAAGCCCAGTTCAGGCCCCAGCTCCAGTCCCACCCACCGCCCCCCTCACGCCTGCCCCTAGCACCCTTACGCTTGAACAGCAGCGCGAAGCAGAAAACACTCTCAACCGGGCCTACACGCTGCTCTCTATCACCATCGGCGCACTAGTTATTGTGCTAGGCGGCGGTGTACTGACCCTGTGGCTGCTGCGGCGCTCTGTCGTCAACGAAGTGGCTACCGTCGTGCGTACTCAGCTCAATGAAATGACAGAGCTAGAAAACAAGGTACACAACGCTACTCGTAGCCTCAATCGCGTTTTGTCAGAAGCAGATGACCTATCGGGAGAATTGCAGGGCCGCTCTAGTAACTTTCAAAGAGAAATTGCTGAACAAAGAGACATTTTGTACGCGCTGATCGAAGAGCTAACTGCTTTTAAGGCACAAACGGCTAAAAACTGGGAGAAACAGCTAGAAGATATCAACGGTAGGCTTGAAGCCACTGCAACAGAATTTGATCAGGTAGCTGTATCTCTGCGCAATCAGGCAAAGCAGCGACTAGAAGAACTCCAGACCGAATCCGAAGTAGAAGGCCAGCGAATTCTCCAGCGCTTCACTACCTCCGAATCAGAGTTCTCTCGTCATGTCGGCGTAATCAAAGAAGAAACCCAGCGCCGCAAAACAGCCTTCTTTGATGAACTCGATCGCAAAGAGTCGGTTCTTTCTGACCAGATGGGTAGCTTGCAGGCGCAGACCGTCGCCGAAAAGGACCGCGTATTGGCCGAACTGAGCCAAGCTAGCAGCGAATTTGGTCCCAAGCTATCAGAGATAGAATTTGCTGCGAAAACCAAGATAGAAGCGCAGCGAGAACTGTCAATAGAACAGATTAAATCCTCTGAAAATAGCGTTGTTGAAAGTCTAGAAGAGATTCAGGCTAGCGCCCTTGGTCACAAAGATCTGGCGCTACAGAATATTCAGCGCTCTACCGAAGAATTGCAACAGCAGTTCAACAGCATTCGCAATGAGGTAGAAGCGCGCAAAGCGGACATGATGCAGAACTTTCGTCAGTCAGCGGACGGCTTCCTAGCCCAGTTCGCTACGCTAAAAGCGGACGTAGAAGGGCGAAAAGGTACGCTGCTCGGCGATATGGACAGAGTTGCCAAAGACTTTCAAAGCCAGATATCCGAGCTGCAATCTGGCGTGAGCGAAGAGCGTAAGCACACCATCATGCAATTGCAGTCGACTGCTGATGGCTTTCGCGCTCAGCTAGCTAACATGGGCGGCGAGCTAGACACTCGTAAGTCTCAGCTCTACGCTGAGCTTTCTGAGTCTGCTACATCCTTTGCTAATCAGCTTAGCGAGCTACAGGCCGACCTGGGCGAAGAGCGCAGCCAGACGCTAGAGATTGTCCAGAACTTGCAGCAAGAATTTGCCCAAGAAGTAGAGGCGCTACAGTCGGGCATTAGCACTGAGAAAGAACAGCTCATGCGATCGCTTCTAGAAATCGAAAATAGCTTCAACGGCGAACTCTCTGGCGTTCGCAATGCGGTCTTTGGCAGACGCGACGTTATTTTGAACAAGCTCAATAGCTTTGACGCTCGCTTGGGTGAACAAATTGGCGAACTGGCCGAAGCCGCTGCCAACCGTCAGCAGTCGGCCCAAGCAAGGCTTGCTCAAATAGAAGAGAAATTCAGTGAGAATCTAGACGCGTTGCAGAGCGGTATGAACGACCGTCAGGCTCAAGCGGTTGACGATATCTTGAAGGTGAAAGAAGAAATTCAGGCCAAGCTCAATCAGCTTAAAACAGAAGCTGAAGGCGAAAAGCAACAGATTATGAAAGAGCTGGGTAGAGTGGCTCCTGACTATATCGCTGATTCGTTTATGAGTACGTCGCAAAAGCAGCTCAGTGAGCTGAGCGTGCAGATGAGCCGACTGCAAGATAATCGCCCGGAGCTGTTCTTGACGGCGGGTGAGTTTGTTGAAGAAGGGAATAAACAGTTTGCTAATAAACAATACGAGGCCGCGCTAAGTGCCTATGATCGGGCTCTAGAGGTTCAGCCTTCAAATGCTGAGCTGTGGTTTAGTCGTAGCAAAGTCCTGTTAGAACTAGAACAGAAAGAAGAAGCGCTAGCCGCGCTCAATGAGGTCACAAAGCTCGCACCGGAGAACAATGATGCCTGGTACCAGAAAGGACTGTTGCTGAAAGTGCTGCGTCAGTATCAGGCAGCGCTAGAAGCGTTCGAACAGGTGATAGAACAAGATCCGATTGATGCGAAAGCCTGGTTGAACAAGGGTATGGTATTCAGCCGACTGCGCAAAAGAGAAGAGGCGATCGCAGCTTTCGACCGGGCCCTAGACATCAACCCCGACTATCACGAAGCCTGGGTCAACAGAGGCGTCGCCTTCGGCATCTTGCAAGCTCATGACAAAGCCTTTGAGTCTTTTGATCAGGCCGTTACCTTGCAGGCAAATGATGCGGTCGCCTGGCTAAACCGGGGATTGGCCCTAAC
The DNA here is from genome assembly GCA_963838725.1 of uncultured cyanobacterium. Taxonomy (GTDB): domain Bacteria; phylum Cyanobacteriota; class Cyanobacteriia; order Phormidesmidales; family Phormidesmidaceae; genus Phormidesmis. The sequence goes on from CAWISM010000005.1 coordinate 10,843, forward strand.
AGAGCTAGAGCGATACGAAGAAGCCGTTGCTTCCTTTGAAAAGGCAACCCGGTTCAATCCTGGGCTGGCAAAAGCCTGGGACAATCGCGGCTATGTGCTGATGCGACTGGGCCGCGATCGCGATGCGCTCAAGAGCTTTGACAAGGCGATCGCAGCCAATCCCAACTACGCCAAAGCCTACTACAACAGAGCGCTTTGCTACGCCCTGCAAAGAGAAAACGACCTGGCTCTAGAGAATCTACAGCAGGCCGTTCGCCTAGAGCCTAGCTATAAGCAAGAGGCGCTCGCCGATGAAATATTTGAAGAAATCTGGAGCGACGACTGGTTTAAAGAACTGGTAGGGGCGTAGCATGCTACGCCCCTACCAGTCTGTCAGTATGCAGGCAACGTTGTTTAGGAGATATCTTCTAAACAACACCGTTACGCCTTCTATGGCGTTTCTTCTGTCATCTCCTCAGGCATCTCCTCAGGCATGGCCTCAGGCATGGCCTCAGGCATCTCTTCTGGCATTTCCTCAGTAGCGTCTTCGGGCTCCGAAGGTGGCAAGAGCACGGTGTCGATAGCGTGAATCACCCCGTTGCTAGTGAGAATATCAGCGCTAATAACATTAGCGTCGTTGACCGTAACGCCTGTGCCATCAGAAACTAAAGACAGCGCCCCGTCTCCGATGGTAGAAACTGTTCCTGTCTGAATTTGGTCAGAGGTAACAGCCCCTGCAACCACGTGATAGGCCAGGATCTCTGTGAGTGCGCCTTCATTGCCAGGTGAAAGCAACATGTCTAGAGTGCCAGGATTTGCGGCTTCAAGTGCAGCAAACGCATCGTCTGTGGGTGCAAACACGGTGTAGGGCCCTTCAGCACTGAGTGCGCCTTCTAAACCAGCGGCCTGAACGGCTGCAACTAGCGTGTCAAATGAACCACTATTAATAGCAACGTCCACGATTGTGCCGCTATCCGCCATCGGTTCTTCTGTCATGTCGCCGGGTGCTTCGGCCATATCGTCTGCTGGTTGGTCACAGGCTACTGCGACAGGCAAAATCATCAAAGCCGCAGCAACGCCAGCCATTCGATTGAAAGGCAGTGTGAATTTGGAAAAACGCATAGTTCTCCTTGTAGATGGTTGTGAAATGTAGATAGGTTGAATGTTTGTATGTACTTCAGCGCAATACCCTTTTGTAATAAGCAATGCAAGGCCGATTCTAAGGCATTGTTTTTAAGGGTCTTCGGAGTAACTGTTGTGCTCATTGTAGAGGCAAAGTTCGGAATTTACCTAGAGCCTTTATTACGAAATTGTAATTTCACTTATGAAAATTTCGCATATGAAAGAAAATTTAAATCATGAAAATCGTGACAGAACGGTCTCTCTCATACAGTGATGAGAATTACTTATCTTTCTTTTTGGCTGTTTCAACAGACACGCAACAGGTATAGAAGAGAGAGTCCTAGTCTGTTAAACCCACGCCCGGTGCAGTCTGCTGAACATGCTCTCTATCGGATACTGGGAATGTTTTCCGAGCGATAGCGGTCGGTTTCTCGCAGCCGCTGGCTCAAAAAGCGACAGATCTCTAGAATCATGTGGGGCCGCTGAGTGATCAAACTGAGGAAGCGATTTTTCTCTAGCTTTAGCAGCGTGCAGTTGTCGAGTGCGATCGCCCCATCCCAGAGTGGGGCATCGTCAAACAACGCCACTTCACCAAAATAGTCACCCTTGCCAAGCTGTCGGAGCGATCGCTTTGCCCCATCAATCTCTTTAACTAGCTGCACCTGCCCATCAGCAATGATATATAGATGCGCCGCCATGTCCCCTTCAATAAAGATGGTCTCTCCGCTGAGCACCTGCGTCTGCTCCAGGCTTTCGTCGATCAGCATCAGCTCATCGAGTGAGAGGTTTTTGAACAGAGAAACGGTTTTTAGATATCAGCAGTCGGTTCATGGCAGTATTCGCAGGCAAAGACGTTTCAAAAATTTGGCTCGCTACCTGTTTTACAAACGGGTCTGGCTCATTCACCAGCGCCGCAGGAACCATCGCCAAAGCAATCAGCGCCCCAGATTTGATCCAGCGGTCATTTGATTCTAAAGCCTCTAGTAGCATCCGATAGCCTTTTGTCTTGAGCCACAGCGGCGTGATCTCGCTGATTGTCTTGTCACTGGTTTCCTTCTCTCTAGTCTCTTCGCCGCTCTTCTCATCTGTGCCCTTAAGCTCTGGCGATACCAGCGCCTCTAGTAAAGGCATCAGCGGTACGACAAACCGCCGATGGTTGAGCGAGGCCAAAACCTCAATAGCATTCTCTAGCTCTGTCTGAGCATTGGTGGCTAGCAGGCGATTGACCGCGTTCACCGTGCGGGCATGTCCTAGCGCAGAGAGAATGTACAGCACCTTTTGAATCAGGCGGTTGTGATAGTCGCCGATCGCTACTTTTAGCGCCTGCCAGTTGGGGGCATGGGCAGGAATTTGCGTTTGCCAGCGGCGGGTTTCGGCTAGCAGCGCATAGCTCGGCGCTAGGTAGTCAAACAGGACATTGCTGGCGTAGCGCGATCGCACCAATCCAATTGCTGTAATGGCTGCATTGACCACCTCAGACCGAGTATCAATTAAGTTGGCCTTAGCGATATCTACCCCCAGGCGACCATATGCGGCTAGCGCCTTGGCGGCTCGCTCGCGCACCCGTGGGTCATCGTCGCCTAGACGTTGCCCAATGGCAGGCAGCCACTGGTCGCAGCAGGTGATGCGGAGCAGGTCCAGAGCGACAATCTTGACCATTGGGTCATAGTGGCTAAGCTTGCTGTGGGCCATGCTAGCGGTGGCCTCGTCACCTGAAGAAGTCAGCGGCAGCAACGCTTCTAGGCCCGTACGAATGATATCTGGACTGGTTTGGGTGAGTACGACATTGGGAATTAAAGACGCCAGTCGCGGATCTTTGCCGTAGGCGACGACACGGGTGATGATGCGGGCCGCGTTGGGCGTCAGTGGGTTGGGCCAGGTATAAGCAGGATCTTTAGCGGCAGAGTTTTCAGCGGAATTGGTGAGGAGGTAGGCGATCGCACCTAGTATCCGTATGTCTTCGCGCTGATCAGCCAGCCAGGCTTGAATCTCCTCAGCATCAGGTACGAACTGATTGATTAGCAGCACTTCTAGAGCGAAGGCCCGCAGCGCTGGATTCTGTAGCTTGGTCTTGAAGTTCTCTTTTAGAGCCGGGGGACTAGCGCTAAATAGTGCGATCGCCTGTTCGTAGACCTGGTTATCAGGCTGTCCGTCTAACAGATCGCCTGACTGAGTATCTAACAAATGGCCTGATTGAACATCGGTTCTAGCAGTCGTCACCAGCGGCTCTACTTCGGCTAGAAACTGCCCCGGCTGATCCATTCGAGCGGCCAGTTCTAATCCCTTTAGCTGACTGTATCGGTCGCTATCGGTCAGCAGCTCTTTGATGGCTGTGGCTGACTGCGGCGTTAGCTGAATCGGATACAGATCGAACTCATCTAGATCTAAGCTGTCTGAGCGAATCATCTCCTCTAGACCGCTGGCGTAATAGCTGCCCATTGGTAGCCGCACCAACAGCAGCACAACCGTCAGCCCCGTGACCAGCCAAGCAATCTGTACGAGGCTCAGCCGAGTCTCGCCAATCCACAGCAGTGTCCCGGCTAGCGTCAGCCCAACCGCGTAGATCAGCCCATCACTGAGCGCTCGAATCCGCCCAATAAACTCTCGAGGAATGGCGTTGTAGTTGAGCTGGTGAACCGGCAGGTTGATACCTTTGTACAGTGCGTCGCCGTTGACGTGTAGGCCAATTGCTGCGGGCAACCCGAAGTGAGAGAGCAGTCCGACAAAGCTAATTAGCGTCGTCACCGGATACACCGGATTCATCCGCGCTACGCCGATATTTTTTAGCAGTGGCCTGGTCGCTCCGTAGATCACCGCGACTTGCACCAGGCTGATGACGATGCGCATGGTGCCGAGAAATCCTGTCAGCGCCTGATCGCTGAAATCGACTGCCGTAGATGCTGAACCAAAGGAACTCAGAACTGATGTAAATAATCACCAGCAAGAAGCTGCTGCTAGCCAAAAATAACGCCAGCGGATAGCGTTTCACCAGCTCGGGGAAGGTACGCAGCGACTCTAGAATGCCGACCGACTGTTTGGGTGCGCCTGTGTTGATCTGTCGCTGCGATCGCTCCAAATACATCAGCTGAGCAACCCCAATCAGAAAAACTACCGGCATAAACAGCAATAGATCGCGAGTGCGAAAGTAGTGCGAGAGTAGCGCAGTCAGTCCGCCGCCCACCAGCGTCCCCACCGCCTGAGCGATGCCGATATAGGGAGCATAGCGCTTGTACTCTAGCGTGGTGAAATAGTCCGTCAGCAGACTGGGATACAGCACATTATTGTGAAAGTCCCACTGGAAGAAAATGGCGATTAGCAGCGCGTAGTAAGCGTAGGGCGACTCCTGTCGTAGCAGCAGCCTAAGCCCAATGACGACTGGAATAGATATCAGCAGCACATAGCGAAAAAGCTGCGGACGGCTATAGCGATCGACAATCTGCGAGAACAATGCATAGGCGGGCATAGAGCACAGCCCAATCAGAATGAATGCCTGGGGCAAATGCTCGGCCCCGACATAGCTAACGAATAGCGAATTTGCGATCGCCATCCCCAGCACGCTATAAACCAGCACCGTCACGGCTAGCAGCAAAAGCTGCGACAGCCGATCTAGCTTGAGCGTCATCCTCGAAAATACATCCGAAAATACATCGGCAAATACGTTAGCCATCATGAGGCGACTGGCTCCCCTACTTGATCGCTATCGGTACTACCGTTGGCGTTACTATCCGCCGCATCTGTTTGTACTTGATCTGTTACCTGATCTGAGACTTGTTCTGTTGCCTGCTCTGGCACTCGTACAAACGGCATGATCAGCGCCGCCACTATCAAGAAAACACCACCTAGCACCACCGCCATGAGCCGATTATCGTGCAGCCAATGCTCCATCACCCAACCAAATCCTAGGGCGATCGCAATCTCGGGCAGCACAATAAAGAAGTTAAAAATGCCCTGATAAATACCTCGCTGCTGATTTGGGATAGCGTAGGTCAAAATCGCATAGGGAATAGACTGAGCGCTCGCCCAAGTCAAGCCAAATCCCACCATCGGCAGCAGCAGCAGCCAGGGCTGATGAACTAGCAGCAGCGAGATCAAGCTCACCCCACCGCAGGCTAAGCAAAGGCTGTGAACCGTCTTGCGGCTGATCCGCTGAGTCAGCCGGGGCAGCAGGAACGAAAAGGGGATACAGACCGCATTGAACATTGCAAAGCAAAGTCCGGCCCATTCAATCCCGGCGTTGTAGAGATCTGAGCCATTTTGATCCGCGTTAAATATATTGCGCGCGATCGCTGGCGGAAAATATAGGAAAAAGCAAAAGATCCCCAGCCAGGTAAACATCTGTACCCAGGCTAGCTGCTGCATTGTCGTCGGCATCTGCCGCAGCGCCTTTAGCGTTTCTTGCAAGCTGTTAAAAATGCCGCCCCGTTCTGCCTGCCGCTGCTCGAACCGAGCGAGATCCTGCGGTGGCGACTCGGCAGTAGTCATCGTCGTCCATACCGTTGTACCTAGAAACAGCGCCGCGCCCAGGTAAAAAGAGTACTCCACCGTGAGCGGAATGCGGTGATTTTGGCTAGGCGCAGCGTCTACTCCAAATACATGGTTGAGCAGCCAGGGCATGCTGGAGGCGGCGATCGCACCCAGCCCAACCATCACGCTCTGCATCGCAAACCCTTGCGTCCGCTGCTTTTTCGGCAGCAAATCGCCGATAAAGGCCCGGAACGGTACCATGCTGACGTTGGCACTAGTGTCTAGCAGCCACAGTAGCCCCGCCGCCATCCACAGCGCCGACACGCTCGGCATCAGCACCAGCGCCACTGACGCTGCGATCGCCCCGCCTAATAGATAAGGTCGCCGACGACCCAGCGCCGTCCAGGTATGGTCGCTGAGGTTGCCAATAATTGGCTGGACAATCAGCCCCGTCAGCGGTGCCGCTAGCCATAGAATTGGCAGATTATGAGCGCTCGCGCCTAGATACTCAAAAATGGAGCTCATATTCGCCATTTGCAGACCCCAGCCAAACTGAATCCCCAAAAAGCCAATATTCATATTCCATAGCTGAAAGAGGCTAAATCGAGCGTCGTCTAGCTGTGAACTGTTGTCTGCTAGCTGCTCCAAATCGCTGGGTACTTCTTGAGCGGTAGACATTCAGGGCGTTCCTTTGCAGCTAACTGCTGAGCGGCTGGGTTGTGTCCGATCTATGCGATCTGTTCGATCTGAAATATACCGTATCTATCAAATAAGTATGGTTTGAGCTTGGCGCTCCAATCTATGCTCGAATAACCTGCCTTTCTTCAGAAAAATTTCTCCCTATTCGATCTACAATTTCCCACATGGCAGACGTTTATAGGCTAAAGGTCACTCAGGTCGAGCAGGTCTGCTTCTTTGAGTTGACCTGGGGAAAGGGGCGTCAGCTTACGGCAAAGCTGCCCTATCCTGCGCAAATTGAAGCGCTATACCAAGGCTGGCAGCGCATCTATCTAAACTACTATCAGTCGGCGCTGCGCTCTAGCTCACTAGCAGATCTACGAGCGCAGACAGCGCTGCGAGGACGTACGGTCTCATCCGGTCAAGTCACTGCCAAAACGGACTGGCAAGGTCAGCTCGTACAGGCTGAAGCAAAGCTGCTGTACGAATTTCATCAGTGGCTGCGCAATGCAGCGCTCTTCGATATTCGCAGTGAGCTAGGTCAAAAGAAAGCAGATGGATTGGATCTGCTGATCACCTGCGACCCGATAGCGCTAGGACGCTGGCCGTGGGAAGAGTGGGAAATCACCGCAGAATTTGGCGCTAGTCGCTCGGTCCGGATCGCTCGTTTGCCCGTTAATGTGCATGAAGCGGTGACTAGCGCGAGCCGTCCGCACGCTGCGGCTAGAGTGCTGGTGATTTTAGGCGATGATACAGGGCTGGATTTTGAGGCGGAGCTAGCGGCGATCGCATCTTTAAACCGCCTGGCTCAGATCAAAGTGATCGGCTGGCAGCCCGGACTAGATACCACCGCGCTCAAGCAAACTATCTGTGACACAATTCAGGCAGCGCCTGGCTGGGATATGCTGCTGTTCTTTGGCCATAGCAACGAGGCCAATGCGGTCGGCGGACAGGTGGCGATCGCCCCTCACACCACAATCTCTCTACGCGAGCTAGATCCTTATCTGCGCAAAGCTAAACAGCAAGGGCTAAAGTTCGCGCTGTTCAACTCTTGCAAAGGTTTAGACATCGCCAACGCCTTGATTGATATGGGTCTAAACCAAGTCGCTGTCATGCGCGAACCGATTCACAACCGCGTTGCCCAGGTTTTTTTGATTCAATTTATGCAGAGCCTAGCTCGCTTTGATGATGTCCACACCGCCCTGCAAAAGGCTAGCCAGTTCCTCCGCTCTGAAAGCAATCTCACCTATCCTTCGGCCCATTTAGTTCCTTCTCTGTTTCGCCATAGTGACGCTGTTCTTTTTCGGCTTTGGCCAGTTGGCTGGCGATCGCAGCTTACCGAGCTTTTCCCCCGTACCCGCTGGCAAACCGCTGCCCTTTGTCTAATTGCTGGCCTTAGCTTGTTCAATCCTTTCACCCAATCGCTGAGTGCCTGGCGGTTGCAGGCTCAGGCTATCTATAGAAATTCTACTGGTCAGATTCCAACAGAATCACCGCCAGTTGTTCTGGTAGAAATCGACGATCTTTCAATTAGAGAGGGTTTCCCTAACGGCGTGCCCAATCCGATGGACCGGGGCTATTTGGCTAGCATTATTGACCGACTTAGCACACTACAGGCAAAGGTTGTAGGCGTAGACTATCTGTTGGACCGAGCTCAGGTGCAGAACGATCCGCGCTTTGCCGAGTCTATTTCGCAAACGGTGCAGCAGGGCACTACGCTAGTGTTCGGTTCTGTTCTACAGCCTGAAGGCGAAGTGGGCGTGAGAGCAGATCTAGCCAGCTTGGACTGGGCGATGCAGGGCTATACAAATACGCCTAGAGGATATCTGCGGGCGCTGCAAGCAGGCGGGAACTGTGTAGAGCGCTGCCCTTTCTCGTATTTGCTGGCGATCGCGCAAACTGCCCGTCAGGCATCTGTCGAAGCGGCAGCTACTCCTGATATAGATAGCCAAACCGACCATCGCCGCACGCTACTGAGTGCGATCCAAAGACAGCCTGTCACTGTTCATAACCGGAGCCAAGACCGAAACCCAGGCCAGAACCCAGATTCCTCGCTTAGATCTCTCTATCGGCTACGGCTATCTCCGTGGGCTAGCATCTCTCGCTGGTGGAACCAGCGCTGGCTCCATCCGCTGCTAGACTACTCGCTGCCACCTGAGAGCATCTACACAAAGATCAGCGCACATCAGCTCCTAACAGTCCCTGAAACTCAACTAGCGAGACAGTTTGATTGGCAAAACCAGGTAGTCATTATCGCTTCAGGGGCATATGACGAAGCAGGTACGGGTGTGGCTAGAGACTATATTGATACGCCAGGTGCGATCGCCTACTGGCAAGCTAAAGCGGATAGCGTCGCTGGTCGCTACACTGGCCGCTTTACGGGCGGTCAAACCAACGCTTACGCCGTTCATCATTTCCTAAGACAGCACTACCTGACGCCCGTTCCAGATAGCTGGTTGGTCGTTGCTAGTATTGTTGCTAGCGCTGGCATTGTTCTAGTTTTTAAGCGCCAGCATTATTTGCAACAGTTGACTTCTCGCAATCGACAGCTAGTTTTGCTGGCGGCTAGTTTGGGCTATGGTTGGTTTAGTCTACAGCTAGGCATCGCCAGTCAGCTGTTGTTGCCCTGGCTGCTGCCGGTAGCTACCGTGTGGGTCTTCTGTCTACCAACGCTCACTTCTAGTGACAACACATCTACCTCTAAACAGTACTAACGGATTGATATGACTACTCTCTTATGATCTATTTTCTATCAAGGCGGTTTGTTTTAGCGATGCTGCTAGCTTCGGCCACTGTGTTGAATCTAAATGTAGGCGCGCGTGAAGCGATCGCGCAGACTGTTGAAAGCAATACTTCAGCGTCACTTCGTGGATTTTTCGAGCGGATCTTTCGAGATGATGAGTGGGAAGATCCGCCGACTATCTCTAGAGGAGAGCTATGCTTGCTGACGCCTGCTAGACCGGGACAGGAAACGACAATCTGGCATCAGAATCCTGTTTTTGTTTGGCGCGGAGAGATAGACAGGATGGAGGTGATAGACAGCGTGACTGATTCTGTTGTTTGGCACTATGAACCAACAACAGAACAGACGTCTGTGGCTTACTCAGGAGAAACGCTACGAGCGGGACGCCTGTATCTCTGGCGAGTATATGATAATATCGAATCGACATCGCCGACTATCTTTCCACCGTTTACGATCATGTCTGATATTCGCCGTCAGCTAATTGCCAATGGATTAGCGGTTGCTGAAAGTAAAGTGGAAGACAAAGAAAGCGCGGCGATCGCCAGGACAGAATATTTCGCCCTACGGGGTCTACCCATTGATGCGCTTCAGTCTCTCTTTTTGATTGAATCGACAAACGAAGAATTGATCGAAGCGCAACAAGAAACCGTAAATAGGCTATGTGAATAAGTCCAAATGAGCAAGCTCGAATGAGTCAGTCCGATCAGGCTCAGGCCGTATGCTTCTGCAAAATGGCAGCGAGTCCTGGCACGGCTGCAATCACATCTGACTTCACCGACTTTCTTAGCCGATTGTATGTTGTCTTAATTGCACCTTGCCCAGATCTAGCAATGCGAGCGTCGGTGGCCGCTAGAATTGCGTCAGCAGTCCGGTCGGAATTCTCGCTTAGATACGCGGCTGGATCGCCTGCCTTTACGCCTTCTTCCCATATCGGATCGAGATTGGCCAGCGTTTCTGGCATCAACCGCATTAGCGCGCCTGGAACATAGTCGGCGCTAATGCCATTGACGACTTTGTAGGCGGTTTTAAGCGCCATGCCAGAGAGTCCGCCTTTGGCAGAGACCTGCTGATCGATTAGCTGTGTGCAGTCAGCTGCGATCGCAGCTCTAGTCGCCTTGTCTTGAGTCTTGCTTGTCAGTTCCATACCATCAACACCGTATTACGTCAGCATATTGTCTTAGCGCTATTCCAGCTATGTATTCAGTCCACTTGCATTAGTCCACTTGCATTAGTCCACTTGCATTAATCTACGGTGCAGTCAATTCTAAAGACATCTTCAGCCGGTTTGGCGCTCGAAAGAGCTTCCCAGTTGATCTCTTCTAAAAAGACATCGGGCTCTATCGTCTCAACAATATCTACGCCCCATTCGCCTGTCTGTAGAGAGGGCACTGGCGATGTACTCGGCGTATTTTTCACACCGCCCAAAGCCATGATAGTGAAGCTTTTTTTGTCGCTGCTGGCTGTGCGGTAGGCCGCTAGCGTGTCGGCACACAGCTGAGCGACCTCTGTCGGAGAATAGGCGTCAGCGCGGTAGCTCACTTCTACCACCCAGTGAGGGTTATCGATTAGAGCGCAGTCTACGTCTGATTTCTCGCTGAGCCCTTTGACAAACACATCAGCAAACTGCTCTCGGTTGAGGGAATGTACTTCGCTCTCTACCAGAGTGAAATTGTGGGAGAGGAGCATTCTACTTTTGGCGGAGTCTGTCATAGTTAGGGCTCAATCGTCTGTAGAAGTTTATCCGCTTTTGCCTGTCTTGACTATAACTTTTGTCACTTGGCTAAGGTACAGTTCGCAGGCTAAAAGCTTTGTGTTGCAACAGGCCAAGTGACTCGCCTGCACCGAATGCATCCGGTACAGACTATACCTACCTCTGCTAGAAAGCAGATCAGAACGTATTTTGAATAACTTTTTCCGGCCCGACTTTCCGTTCACACCTGACAAGCTGCCTTTTTTTTACGACTGGGTAATTGTCGTTGCTAGCGTGCTGGGGGTGCTGACTAGCATCCCCGGTCAAACGATTGGCGTTAGCGTCTTTACCGACCACTTGATCGAGGCCACTGGACTATCCCGTCTACAGCTCGCGAATGCCTACCTATTCGGGACGATCACGAGCGGCTGCCTGCTGCCGTTTGGTGGCAAGCTCCTAGATCGACTGGGAGCAAGGCAAGCGGCGGTGATGGCGGCGATTGGGCTAGGGCTGACGCTGGTGTATCTGACTGTATGCGATCGCCTTTCTATTCTCTTCAGCACTTTTCTACCGTTTACATCTACTACAATCGCCGCTGCCCTACTTCTTCTTCGACGGCGGTGGGCTACGGTGTGGGATTGGCCTGCGATCGCGTTCGCATCCAATACATTTTCATCTTCATGATGGTTTTTCAGGCGATCGGCATCACAGCAGTGTAGGAAAGGTTAGGCGTTTATGAGTGAATTACTAAGTTTTTCTGACGCGCATTGTTAACAAATGCATACTATTAGAAACACGAAATACTGAAATGTGACATCTCCGTATGTCATAAGGAATAGTTTCATCTGTCATGGGAAACATCTTTGGATTTTCATCTTTGTTTCGCTCTGTAAATCCATTCAAAATTCTCATACTCTTTTCTTAGAATAGTAATTAAATAACTTCGTAATGAAGGAAACAGATTGCTAATGGCTAGTCGCTTTTCCCAGTCTCCATCTGCGCTATCGCCTACAGAAACATCTATCCGAACTTCCGTTACAACACTTCCTAAGACAGAGAGTACCCAGTCGAATAGTTCTCGAATAACTAAGCCAGCTAGTACTCCAGCAAATAGTGCCCTAGTAAACAGAGCGCCGCTGCTACCGATGCAGCGTCAATACGCTGATATTCTCTCTTGCATGGCGAAGCATCATCTGCAAGCACCTGTACTAGGTGTCGCTTGGGATAGTAGCGCCAACAATATGCTTTGGGGCGGGGAATTTCTACAGCCAACTCACAACAGTACTCAATACGGCTTCGAGCGGGTGGCTCACTTTTTAACTTATGACTTGCCCAACGGAGATGACCGTAAGCTAGAGCCTCGGCGTTCGGCTTTGGGTTTGCTCTATAGCTGCTATGGAGAAGCTGCTTTCGAGATGACAGACCTTGCGCCCCTGCGATTTTTTACAGATTCTCAGCTAGCGGGTCTTCGAGCGCTGCTTACTCAAGCGCGCAACGTATCGACGACCTCTAGCGTAGGCCGAATGTTTGATGGGATTGCCTCTTTGTTGGACTTGCATCACTACGTCGGTTTTGAAGGGCAGGCGATCCGAACGCTAGAGTTTGCAGCCACACAGTCTTCTATCAAAAGCAGCTATCCTTTCGCCGTGTCCGGTTCTCAGCCCGCTCTTATTGACTGGCGAGAGATCATCAAAGCAATCGTAGAAGACTATCGCGAAGCCGTGATGACATCTGTAATTGCGGCAAAATTTCACAATACCCTAGTAGAGATTGTCGTAGAAATTGCGCACCGCACCGAAAACTCCAAGATAGTCCTAGCCGGTAGCTGCTTTCAGAACAAAGTGCTAATTGAGCGAGCGATTCGCCGACTTAGCGCAGAAGGGTTCACGCCTTACTGGATATAGCCCAGATACAGCTCATTCAGATAGCTTAGCTAAGCTGTACAACGACCTGATTGTCTAACAGCGTTTCAGTAGTGAGCAAATCTTCTACGGTCATTCGTAAGAAACGTTCGGTATCGACACTGAAGAGAATTCGGATGCGATCGCTGCCCGGAAAGCCTGCGGGCGTTAGCTTCGCAATCGTTCGTCCGCGCTCAGTATCGTTCAATGCCTGTACGGTCGGCGTCTCACCGCTGGCTGTGGTTTGGCGAGTCACTAGCTGATTGCCTTCAAAGTAAACTTCTGTGCGCGTTGGCGCTGAGTCACCTAGCTCTCCTAGAATCAGCTCGATACTGGGCTGCTTTTCACTCGAAGCGCCTAAGAAAAACTCAATCGGCTCAGGGGTAGGGTAGGGCTGCCCCCGCTGGATGATTGGATGCCAGCTATGGGTATTGTTGCGGCGATTCCAGTAGCGAATGCCATAGCTGTGATGCAAAAAGTCCTGTAGTTCGATGTTTTGCAGCCGCAGCGCGCCTTGGGCAACGGCTTCAAACGGGCGATCGCCTTTAATCTTCTCTGGTCCAAAGTGCCGAGCGGCCCAGGCTTGAACCGCCGGAATCTGGGCGGTGCCGCCAACGAGCAGCACCGCGTCAATATCGCCGAGTGCCAAGCTCTGTCTTTGAGCCTGTTGTAGTACCTGGTCTAGGCGACTGTCTAAGCGCTCGAAAAAGCCCTGGTTAGTGAGAATGTCTTCTAGGCGATCGCGCGTCAACATCAGCTCATAGCTCTCTAGCGTTTCCTCATCAAAATAAGCTTCCTCAGCCGTCTGCTCAAACGAGAGAACAATCTTCAGCTTTTCGACTAGCCGTAGCGTTAGCGGCGTAATCGGCAGCGCCTGCGTCTGCGCAAAATGCTCTACTAGCCACCGATCGACATCAGCGCCGCCTAGATTTTCGCCTGCTTTGGCCAGCACTCGAACCGTCTTTGGAGAAGGGCTGCTGCCTGCTCTATCAGATGATTGGCCACGCGACTGATTGCCCCACTTCAAGAAAAAGCCGGTTGGTTTCTCTTTTGCAAAAGTAGGTTGAATCAAAGAAAGGTCCAACGTGCCGCCGCCAAAGTCCACGACCAGTAGCGTCCTTTCTGCCGGAGTGATTTGATAGCCGAGTGCTGCCGCTGTCGGTTCATCAATCAGTCGCACCTGATTAATATCTAGCGACTGACAGACGCTGCCTAGCCAATTCCGATACGGCTCAAAGCTGTCTACAGGCACCGTGAAAATTAGCGAATCTAGCGCCGGATCCTGCTGCCGAATCGATTCGATCACGTTGCGCAAAAACCAGTTCCCTACCGCTTCAAAAGAGAGAATATGGCCGTCTAGCTCAGGAATAAACCCCTGTACTGGCGTGCCGATACCGCGTTTGAAATTACTAAAGAAACGAGGATCGCTAGAGAGGTCTAGGCCGCGATCGCGTACCGCTTTCCCAGCAACCGTCTCCACAGTCTCTATTGCCGTCGCCGCCTTCTCTACATACAGCAGGCTAGGCACTAGCGGCGGATTGCCCTTTTGCTGTATCGATAGCCCCGGCAGCACAATCGTCTCGGGCGAACCCGTATCAGCATTCCAACGAGCTACTACGGTATTACTCGTACCGAAATCAATAGCGTACATATCGAAACAACACTCTAAAAAGGCACTTTATAGCAACGTTCAAACAGGCATCTAGAAACTATCAGGCAGGCAGTGCGACCAGCGATAGTCCAGTGAGACCGCCAATACAGAGCCCCGCCAAACAGGTCACAACGACAATCGTGACGCTGCGCCAATACTGGCTACTCGTGATCAAACGAGCCGCTGCCTGTGCCATTACAAACGTGGTCACTCCCGCTAGCAGCACCGCTAGAAGTATCAGCAGCCCTAGCCCCAATACCGCCGCGCCAAATCCAATATTGTCGAAGTTCTGGTCGCTGCCGATATAGTTGACGCTTACCGACAGTGCCACCGCTAGCAGCAGGCCACCTAGATAAGACAGGCCCGTATGATGCTTTTTCTTCACAGGGCTAAAGGTAGGCATCAGGCCCACCGCTAGCAGCGGAATGGCGATCGCAGCTGCCAACCAAACCCAGGCAGGCGGTTCTGGCATCGACAATATCAGCCCAATTCCTACGTAGAGAAAGCACAGCAGCACCAGCTGCGTCCACGGCATGGGTGACTTGATCGGGTGCCTACGCCTCACTGTTCTAGGCGGCTGAGGCGGCTTAGCAAATGGAGGACGCGGCGGTGGTGGCGGTGGGCTAGATCCGTTCATGAGAGCATCATATCAGCCCAAACTCTTTGAGCGCAGGCATGAAGTTTTGATTCTCGTGACTGGGCCTACTCAGCTTGATCAAAGCGAATCGCTGCAGCTCGCTTAACCCTGCCCACTGCTTTAAAGTCAGCGAGACCTGCTGCTGAGCGAATTTCTCCTGTACGGTCTCGGGCACAGTAGCAGCATCGGCCCACGGCGGCTGCGGTTGAACGCTCAGCGTCTTGGCAGGCGCGCCGGTTTGAGCGGTAATCAGCGCCTGCAATTTTTCTCTATACGTTTTAGCTTCAGCTTCGGACTGACACGGCCAGTCTACTAGCGCCTGACGTTCTGCTTGGGTAAATCGATTCCAGTGTTCTAGCTTCAGCTTGACGCCACAGGCATCTAGGTGATGGCGCACGATCATCGGAATGCAGCGCAGAGAACCGACAAAATCTTGCTCGAATTGGAAGAAAGGAGACACCATAGAGGTTACTCAAAGAAACATGACCTAAAGGAATAGGTTATGAGGAAGATATTTATACAATACTTAGGTGTTTGCTACCTTTGTGCTTCCCCAAAAGTTAAGAGAGTTCTATAGTATTAGTGAGTGAACGCTCCTATCAACTGGTAATTCTTGCGAACGACTGTAAAGTTTTGCTGCGACATGACTAGTTTATTCGAGCAAGATTGACTACATTATGAGCAATATTTAGCCTCTCAGGGGCGATCTAGTTTATGGAAACGCTTGAGTTTGTAATCTATCCAGACGGCCGGGTAAAGGAAGTTGTCACAGGTATCGTTGGTGCGTCGTGCGCTGAGGTGACTGCCGCAATCGAAGCCCAGCTAGGCGATGTGGTGTCTCACCAAAAGACATCCGAACACTACGCTCAGCCCGTTCAGGTATCTAGCACCGCTCGCTCATCTGTTGGCGGATTTGCCAACAGCTTTGCTCAAGCTGAAGTTTCCAGTTGGTAAAGTCTAGCTATTACATCTAGCTGTCAAGGTCTAGCTAGCAAACTCCTGCTGCCAAACGGGTCTAGCGCTAGCGAATCACTAAGCTATGGGTCTTAGCTTTTTTGATTACCTTTCATTTTCACTGACCTTTCATTTCTTCGTTTGTTTAGCCGGGTTCTAAAATGTCTCACTTTAGCCAAATTAAAACTAAGCTCCGTAATCTTTCTTCCTTGCAGCTAGCGCTGAGCGATACAGGTATTCGCTGGCAGGCTGGACCTAAGACTGTGAGAGGCTATCAAGGCGATACAGAGACCGCCGAAATCGTCATTGAGCAGGATAATGGCTACGATGTCGGCTTCAAGCAGAATTCAGCAACTGGAAACTACGAGCTAGTGGCTGATTTGCAGTATTGGAAGCAACCGCTATCAGTGCAGGGCTTTTTGAACCAGGTGACTCAGCGTTACGCCTACCACACCATTTTGAACGAATCTGCGACGCAGGGATTTCAGGTGGCTGAGCAAGCTGCTAACGAAGACGGCTCTATTCGCCTAGTGCTTCAGCGCTGGGGTGCTTAGGCCCTTTCGCTAGTCGATAACCTACAACCCCGTACGCACACAAGAGGACAGCAAAGTGTCTGAGCGCCAATCAACCGATCGTTCCGGACTAGAGCCAGAATTGGGCGGACAGCTTCGTTCTGCTGGTCAGCGTACGGGGCTAGAGCCGGAGCTAGGCGGTGTGCATAGGCAAAGCGGTGTCTACGTAGACGAGATTTCCTGTATTGGCTGCACGCACTGCGCTCACGTGGCTCGTAACACGTTCTATATAGAGCCTGACTATGGTAGGGCGCGGGTGATTCGTCAGGATGGCGACTCAGAAGCGTTGATTCAAGAGGCAATGGATACCTGCCCAGTAGACTGCATTCACCGAGTGGACTACACCGAGCTAAAGCAGCTAGAGCGCGATCGCCTCACCCAGGTCATCCCTGTCGTTGGTTTCCCTGTAGACAAAGCCGTCATCGCTGTGCAAAGACGTAGGCGCAATGCCAAACTGCATTCACGCCGCAAGTAGCGATCGCGCTGTTTTCGCCAATAGTGCATCAACAGAAATCGCGCTAATAGTAACGCTATCGGGTTTCGATAACCTGCACTGTGCCATCGCCGTTGAGCAAAATGCGCAGCGTTGAAGCGCCCGTCCCTGGGCTAGTCGAGAAAGACGGCGGGGCTGTGGATGGAAAGATGCGATCGCGCTCTAGCGCTGCAGCTTCACTGGCTGCTGTAAAGTCAGCGACTGTTCCATCTGCTGAGAGGGTTAGCTCGTAAACTAGCGGGGTTTCATTACCACCCTGCCAGCGTTGCTGAAAGTAATTTTGGACCTGACTTACTATCGGTGTAGATCTTTGAGATTGCGCTGCGGATGGTGAACCGCTAGCCTGCGAGCTGTCTGCGCTCGAAATGTCTGCACTAGACGTGCCTACTTGTGAACGAGCAGCTGAATTATTCACGTTTTGATTATCGGTAGGTACGCTACTCTGCGCTACAGAAACGTTTGGCGCTGCTGTTTCAAACTGATCAGAAAAAAGAGAATCTCGGCCGGATTCGGGAACAGGCGGCGGTGGGGCGATCGCGCTAGAGCCACCGGGAGAAATTGGCGCAGTGGAGATTGAATTAGGTGGCGTATCAGGCAGTGGCACAGGCATTGAGAGGGGGAAGTCTGAAGCTTGAGCCGCCGGGTTACGGGCTGAGCTAAGTTCCTGATTGCGCTCAGGTCTAGTCGGCACTCTGGGCAAAGGTCCAGTCGTTTGACCAGATGAAGGCGCAACGGGCGGCAGCGTCGGTAGCGCTTCGTCTCGCTGAGCGCTGTCAGCTTGAGCACCGTCGGCATCAATCGCAAAGTTCTCTAACGTTTCTGTTTGTAAACTATCTTCTGGTGAATTGCCTTCTACAGCAGCCTGACTGCTGGCGGCGGTGTTGTTCGCTGTCGTGAACTCCTGAAGCGCTGGGTTTCTAGATCTTAGTGCGGTTGTCAATCCAATTGCCAGTAGCGCAGCGGCAGCGGAGCTAGCAGCCCACAGCCCGACTCGCTTCTTTCTGTTTGGTGGAAGCGGGATGGCGCTGGTCTCTCGCTCGGCTGTTTGCTCGGCTCGGCGATCGCGCACCGCTTCTAGCAAAACAATATTTTCACCGAGATGTTCTTTTGAGGGTGACTCTTCTAAGAGATGTTCTGTGGCTGCTGGTAGCGCTAGAACACCTTGTTCATGTTGAGCAAGCACCGTATTGAGATCGCAGAGCTGAAGATAGCTGATTGGCTGTGACTGTTGAAATTCTGGCGGGCAGTCAGGATCGCTAGACGACGGGCTGATAGGGGGTGCGCCTAGGGCCGGAACCGCTAGAGTTTGACGAGTTTTGTTTTGGATGTATTGCGCGATCGCCTGAAGGACCGAGTGGTCACCCTCTGCCACAATCCGCTTAGTGGCTCGAATTTCTTGGGCGGTATCGCCCTCTGCTAGCCACAGCCTAAAGGTAAAGGCGTCAGTAACTAGTCGCTCTGACCACTGCGACAGAGCTGATGGCTGCAAAACAATCTCAAGCGCGCAGCTGCCAGCGGTATAGCGTTGTTTTACAGAATTGGCAGCGGGCGTAGCCATTAGAGAAATTGCAGTAAAGAAATTGCAGTAGAGAAACGGACGGACTGGTAGAACAGTAGCGGTGGATTACGGACTAGCGCAGTCAGTTACTGATATGGAAACAAAAGCGAGATATCTACGAGTAATACCTATCATCTTCTGCCTCATCTAACGGTGGCTCATCTAGCGGTTTGGATGGTGGCACGATCACTCTGTAGTCTGCTTCGTAGACGCCGTCTGGGCCGATCTCGTCAGATGGCTGGTGAGTATCGATATAGTCGCTGTCGTAGTCGTCTGCTGCAGTCGCCTCTCTTCTGTAAGGGTCGTCTCCATAGAGGCTGTCTCCGTAGATCCGTCTGCTCTCGGGCCGCACGGAGCCAGTAGATGGATTAGGCGGTAGGTTGTCGTAGCCATCATCAAAATTTTCCCAGCCGCGATCAAGTTCGTCTTCGTACGGCGACGGGTGATAGGCTCTAGAGTCGGAATAGCTAGAGTCAGCAGAGTACTGCTCGGACTGAGGCGCTGGCGAGCGACTGGCGGTATTTGAGTTGTTCCAGCCGCTGGCAATGTCGTCAGCGATGCGTCCTACGTTCGTGCTAGCACTCTTGCCCAGCCTAAATAGATTGCCGACTCCCTCTTCTACAACTGATGGCTTAGCTGCCTCCCAGTCATTAATCTGTTCAGTGGTTCGTCTCTCGCCCCAATCATCACCGATAGATCTATCATCTACTGATTTTTTCGTTGAATGATTACGGCTATTGTCCTGCTTGCCGACAAACGGCAGATTGCTTTTCAGCGAGCCTAGAAAGGAAGACCCTGCGGCGGGTACGGGTTGGCCTGGTATCGGGTCGTCTGATATAGAACCTTGTACAAGGTCTCTAGGCGCAGAGTCTGTAGACGCATAGTCTTTAGGAACAGGATCTTTAGGTACAGGGCTTACGGGTGTGTAGCCACTCGGCACTCGGTCTTGAGACACACTCGGATCGGGCGAGGGGGTGCTAGGCGCTGGGCTGCTGGGCGCAGAATCTCTAGGGGCGGGCTCGTCTACAAAGGCTGAAGTATAGCTACTGGTAGGATCGGCAGCTGGATAGGCAGACGGCGCTGCTGGGTCCACGGATGGACTGCCGCTAGGGGCTGGGCCATAGCCTGGACCCTCTGGGTAAGGAACGCGTCGCCCCATCGGCTTGTATTTGCTCTCTGGCGGACGCCGTAGTCCGACGAGTCCGTACAGCACTAGCGTGATTAGAGCGCCAATGGCAGCCGCGATCGCCAGCAGTAAGCCAAAAGGCAGCGCAGGCAGGCTACCTCCCAGAAAATTCAGCGCAATCACAGGCGTTCTGTTCTGGATTGCCAGCACGATCAGGGCAACGACAGGCAGCAACAGGATAATCAATCGGGGCATGGTTGAGTATCTCCAGTTTTAAAGTCAGCTCTATTAGCCTTTTGCTATTAGCCTTTTGCTATTAGCCTTGCTCTATCAACCTTTCCATCGCCGCAGAGGTACGCAGTCTATCGCCAGCTGATCTAGGGCTCTAGCAATTACAAAGTCGACAAGATCATCAATGGTACGCGGATGGTGATACCAGGCCGGTGTGGCTGGCACGATCCGAACGCCGACTTCAGCAAGCGCGCTCAGGTTGCGCAGATGGATCAGACTTAAAGGCGTTTCTCTAGGGACCACGACTAGCGCGCGGCCTTCTTTAATCTGGACATCAGCGGCTCTTTCCAACAGGTCTGAGCTGAGACCTGCTGCAATTTTACCAACTGTGCTCATGCTACAGGGCATTACGATCATACCGCGCGCCCGGTACGAGCCGCTGGCAATCCCTGCTCCGACATTTCCCCACGCATGGCAGCGTAGCTTGCCTGCTATCGGAACGTCTGCCTGCTCGCGCCACCAGTCTTGCTGCTGGTCTATATTCGTCGGCATCGGCGTGCCGTGCTCTTGCTGCCACACCTGCTGAGAGGCGCGCGAGGCAACTAGTTCGACAGTATAGTCTGCGTTGAGTAAGTGCTTGAGGGCGCGGACGGCGTAGATCATGCCAGAGGCACCGCTGACGCCCAGGATCAGGGGGCTTCGGCTTTGCTCACCCATTCTATTCTTCTTCTCCAGCGTCGCCGTCTTCTTCTTCGGCTTCGCTGCCGCCACCGACGGCGACTAGATCGATCTGCTGTCGGTAGTAGTCGACGCTTTTGACTTCGACCTCGACGCGATCGCCCAGACGATACTGCTGACGATTTTTGCGCCCGACTAGTTTCTGCTGGCGAGAGCGATATTCGTACCAGTCATCTTTGAGCGAGCTGACGTGGACGAGCCCTTCGACGAGCAGCTCTTCTAGCTCTACAAAAAAGCCGTAGGACTGCACGCCAGTAATCAGGCCGTGAAATACTTCGCCCGTGTGCGCCTGCATAAAGGCGGCTTTTTTGAGCCCTTCTAGGTCCGATTCAGCGTCTTGAGCAATGCGTTCGCGCTCGGTGAGCTTGATGGGCATGCGAGCGAGCTGCTCTTCCATCTCCTGTTGGACAGCAGAGGGTAGGACGCTCCAGTTGATGTGGCCATGACAGGAGCTGTGGCGCAGGTTGACGCTGTCTTTTGAGCGGCTAGATCGGCGATCGCGTCCATGCTTGAACACGGCATGCAGTAGCCGGTGAATTAGCAAGTCTGCATAGCGGCGCACAGGCGAGGCGAAATGAGTATAGGCTTCGTCGATTGCCAGTCCGAAGTGGGGCCCTGGCTGAGCGCTATAAAGCGCAGGCTTTAGCGTCGCTAACAGTAGATAGGTCAGCACCTTTTCAGAATTAGAAGCGGCAAACTGCTCAGTGAAGTTTCGATAGTCACTCGGGCTGACCTGCTCAGCGTCTTCTAGCTGAATGTCTAGCTCCATATTGTTGGCTAGCTTGACTAGTTCTTGCACGTCGGTGAGCTCCGGCGTCCGGTGAACCCGGTACAGCCCCGGAATGCCTAGCTCCCTGATGTGTCTGGCGACTAGCTGATTCGCTAGCAACATAAATTCTGTCACGATAATTCGAGCAGGCATATGGTCGGAGGAAACCATCGCTCCTAGCGAGCCCTCGTCATCGTACTCAAACTTTGGGGAAAGATAGCCTGCTAGCTCCTCGGCTTCCGGCGGAAACTCTTGCTGAGGCAGATTCAGCTCAAACGAGCCTCGCTCGTGGCGGCGCTGCTTGACCTCTTGAGAGAGCTGAAACAGGCTGTCAATCAAATCCATGACGGGCTCGAATTCTTCGATATCGTCCTGGCTGAACCCTAGCTTTTCCAGCTCTTCGTCTTCTTCGCGGACCAGAATAGCCTGAGCCTGGTCGTAGCTGAGCTGATGATCTACCTGAATAACGCTGGGCTGAATTTCGTACTCTATGACCTGACCATCATCGTCCATCGTAATCAGGACAGAAATTGCCAGTCGTTCCTTGTCCGGCACTAGCGCGCACAGTGCGTTCGGCAGCGGCGGCGGCAGCATCGGCACCACTTCATCGCTGAGGTGAACGGCGGTGCCTCTGGCTCTAGCCGCGCGGTCAATCACGTCATTTGGCTGAACATAGTGCGCCACATCAGAAATATGAATGCCTAGCCTGCGGTAGCCATCGTCTGTAATTTCTAAGCTGATGGCATCATCGATTGCTTTTGCATTTGGGCCGTCGATGGTTAGCGTCGCACTCTCTGTTAGATCTACCCGGCCTTTGATGTCGGCTTTGCGTACCCGGTTAGGCAGTGCCCTTGCCGCAATAAAGACTTCTTCTGAGAAGATACGCGGCAGGTCGTGCTTGCAGTAAACAATATCAATATCCGCTGCGTCTTCAGCGTCGCTGCCTAGAATGCGAGAGACTTTTCCCTGCGGCGGGTACTGGGCAATTGGGTAGCGAGTGATCTCGACATGAATGAGATGATCGACGGCTTCGCTTAGGTCTGATTCGCTTTCGGTGATATCTAGCTCGAATAGCAGCCTGTCATCGAGGGGGACGGCGGTGAATTTCTCCGGCTTTCCTCCATCTTTTGCTTCGCTTGCTTTGACTTTAGCTAGAACAGACTCATTCGCTCTTTCTAGAATTAGCTTGACTTCGCCCTCCGGGCTACGCCGCCTGCTGCCGTCTTTGGTGACTTGGACTAGGACGCGATCGCCATTCCAAGCCGTATTGAGCTGACTCTCGCGCACATAGATATCATCTGCACCTTCTTCATCTTGAATCGCGAAGCAAAATCCCTTGCTAGAGCATCTCAGCTTGCCTTCAATGACATCCTCGTCTTCTAGCTTGCGATACTTGCCGCGCGATTTTTCTAGAACGTTGGTCCGCTCTAATGCGCTTAGTGCTATTTGCAAATCTCGCGAGGCTTCCTCAGTATTGCAGTTGAGTTTCTTTTCTAAATTTTTGACAGTGACTAATTTATCATCGGGTAAATTAGCCAAAAGTGACGCAATCGAAAATTCCATGTAGCGATGAATCCTTGAGTGACCGGAGTGATCCGTTGGGACCTTGGACGATAGAGCTATTCATTACTTGGACGATAGAGCTATCCGTTACCAGTAGTCCAAGACCTAAAAAAACCGTGGGATCACAAAACAGTATCTTCTTGATCCACAGCCCTCTTATGGTTCCGTACTCGGTCAGTGCTGTCAATACCTACCTAGCCAGAGCATAGCCTAGACGCATTAGTTTCGCTCACCTGTAACCACAAAGCTGACTCTTTTGCCAACGTTAGTCGCATGGTCGGCAATGCGTTCTAAAGCGCGAATCACTAACACTAGTAGTACGATTGGCTCGACAGAGCCTGCCACAAACGGAGTGTTGACTAGCTGCTGATAGAGCCTTTTGTAGTCGTCATCGACAACGTCGTCTTTGTGCTTGAGCTGTACGCCTGCTTCTGGGTCGAGTTCGGAGAGCGATCGCAAGCATAGCGCCACCATAGAACGACAGCGATCTAGCATAGTGCCAATCCCCTGCATAGACTCATGAACCGGATAGGGAAACAGCTTGATCGCTGAGTTGCCAATGCTCTTGTTATAGTCGCCGATTCTCTCTAGGTCTCGGATCATCTGCATAAACGCGCTGACCAGTCGCAAGTCCTGTGTGACTGGCGCTTCTAGATTCAAAAGGTTAGTACAGTCGACCTCTATCTGACGATAGAGCAGATCGATTTCCTTATCTTGAATAGGAATCTGTTTGGCAGCGTCTAGATCGCGATTGCACAAAGCTTCTTTTGCAAGTAAGCAAGAGTTTTCGACTAGCGCACCCATTTTCAGCACATCTCTTTGTACTCGAATGATCTTTCGATCCAGACTATGGCGACTGATGGGGGCTGGCGTCATCGTTGAGAGTCACTTACAGGTCTAGGCATTTTGCACCGAGGTTTGGATTCTCTACCTTACAGTTTAGTCTTTCGCTATTAGGTATATCTAGAGACCGCAAGAATGGCTGTTGTGTAGAAGACACTCAAGTGTCCAATCAGTTCATAATGCCAGTGTGTAACGCTTAGTAACTAATTGGGTTGTATCTTGACCAATTTACGAAACAATTCTAATAGTGTTACCTCATCAACGTAAGGATAATAATCACTATGGCATTATCGGATTCTCAGATCTATTTGGCGCTTGGCCTGGCACTTATTCCTGGCTTTCTAGCGCTACGCCTAGCCACTGAACTCTACAAGTAACCTGTTTCGATCTGTTGCTACCGCACCTGGTTTTGACCGAGTGCCTTAAAAGCTCGAAAACAGAAAGCGGCAGTACCAATACTCAGACAGAACACCTAGTCGATATGCTGATGCGACTAGGTGTTTTGTTGATCAGAGGACTCACAGTTAGAGGACTCACAGCCAGAGGACTCGCAGTGTCTAGCTGGTGGTTTCATTTGAACATTTTGGAAGTTCCGGTTCAAGGTATTTTGTTAGGACAAGCTGTCGGGGCATCAAAGAAATTGGGCTGAAGTGCTTGCAACCTATAGAAAATTATTCATATGTGTGCGAATATCTTTGGAACCGTGATTTCCCGGACGATGCTACTCGCGCTCTTCCTCTATAATCAGCTCGCTATTTTGGTGATCATCGCTTTATGAACGCTGTCAAGCGCCCGATTCCGACTTCCTCTCAGCTGTTACAAACGCCGCTTCAATCGTCACAAGCCCAGTCGTCACAAGCCCAGTCGTCACAAGCCCGGTCGTCACAGGCCCAGTCGTCACAGGCAACTTCTCTTCGAATAGCGCAGCCTGCGGAATCTCGACGCGCTTACCAGCCCAAACGAGTGCCTTTTGCTGGGGCTCGCCGTGCGATCGCCCTTGAATCTTCAGTCAAGCTCACTGTTAATCTGCTGCTAGCAATCATCGCGAGCACCACAATCGCCAAGCTTGTTCCCTACTACCAAACTCAGCAAGAACAGCTAAGCATCCTACAAGACTCTGTCTCTCAAGCAGAAAAGAGAAACGCCGAACTTCGCGACCAGTTCAGCCGCAATTTTGATCCCGCCCAGACTTCGCGCATCATGCAGGAGCAGAGCGGCATGGGCTATCCCAACCAGAAAAGAGTAATCTGGACCAAGCCGCTAGATTAGCGGTAGACATTAGCGGAAGGCAACTTGCCCCGCAGGAGACACAACCCTGGCGATACAATCGAAAAGCAAGCCTTTTCTCAATTGTGTAAGGAACGCCCGTGGTAAGTGCTCAAAATGACAGTTTTCAGTTCGACTCGATAGAGGATGCGCTTGCAGATCTAGCCGCAGGACGAGCCATTGTAGTCGTTGATGATGAGGACCGCGAAAATGAAGGCGACGTGATCTGCGCGGCCCAGTTTGCAACGCCCGACATGATCAACTTTATGGCAGTAGAGGCCAGAGGACTGATCTGTCTAGCCATGACTGGGGAGCGTCTAGACCAGCTAGATCTACCGCTGATGGTGACTAACAGCCCGTTTGAAGATGAGAGCGAGCAGACGGCTTTTACCGTCAGCATTGATGCTGGCTCTAAATGGGGGGTTACGACCGGTATTTCGGCTGAAGACCGAGCTCGTACTATTCAGGTTGCGATCAATTCCAAATCAACCGCGCATGACCTGCGCCGACCAGGCCATATCTTTCCGCTGCGAGCTAGAGAAGGCGGTGTCCTCAAGCGAGTGGGTCATACAGAAGCGGGTGTGGACTTAGCACGTCTAGCAGGTCTATATCCTGCCGCTGTGATCTGTGAAATTTCTAATCCGGATGGCTCTATGGCTAGACGTCCGGATCTCGTTAGCTATGCGCAGCGGCACGAGCTCAAGTTTATTAGCATTGCCGATCTAATTAGCTATCGACTGCGGCACGAGCGGTTTGTGCAGCGTGAGGCGGTTGCCGAAATGCCATCTAAGTTCGGTGAATTTAAGATCTATGCCTACCGCAACCAGCTAGATGGATCTGAGCATATCGCCCTGGTTAAAGGCGATCCGGCGACGTTTGCAGACGAGCCAATTATGGTACGGATGCACTCCGAATGCCTGACTGGAGACGCACTGGGATCGCTGCGATGCGACTGCCGCATGCAGTTGCAGGCCACCCTAAAGATGATTGAAAGCGCCGGAAAAGGGGTGGTTGTCTACCTGCGCCAAGAAGGGAGAGGCATCGGTCTGGTGAACAAGCTCAAGGCGTATTCGCTCCAGGACATGGGGCTAGATACGGTAGAGGCAAACGAGCGGCTGGGTTTGCCTGTCGACCAGCGTAACTATGGCATGGGCGCTCAGATTCTAATGGATCTAGGCGTGAGTCGGTTTCGATTAATTACGAATAATCCTCGTAAGATTGCTGGACTAAAGGGCTATGGCCTAGAGATGGTGGATCGGGTGCCGCTATTGATCGAAGCGACAACTTACAACGCTGGATATCTAGCGACAAAGGCTCAAAAGCTTGGTCACTTTCTCTTGCAGACGTATTTGGTGACGGTGGCGATTCAGTGGAACACTGCTGAAGATCGGAGCCAGGATATAGCCGCCGAACGTTACGAGAGGCTAGAAAAGCTTCGAAAGTTAGGTGAAAAGCATGGTTTGCTGCTACAGGAGGAGGCTCGTTCGGTCGCGGTAGCCGTGTTTGGTCAGATGCCGTTGATTGCACATCTGGGACTAGATCAGCCGGGACTGGCAAGCGATCGCTGGTACAAGGACTGTACGCATCCCTACGTCAGCGCGATCGCCTCTCTACTGGACGAGCTCATTAGCTGGCAAGACATCAAACAGCTAGAATTTCTGATCTCTGACGGCGGCGACCCCTTCACTCAGCTAAAAGTCCGGCTAGATCGTCAGACCTTTCCACTATCAGTAAATATCAAAGGTGAGAAGAGCCTCATGCCCAGCGATGTCTGTCAGAAGCTAGACACACAGCAAATCTACGTCTTCAGCTAAATCTTCAGCTAGATCCTAGTTCAGCTAAATGTTAAGGCTCAATCCGGCCTAGCTGACTTGGCAGTATCGGTTTTGTCATAGGAGAGGCGAGAACGGGCATCTCAGCCTGCCGTCTGGCCAAGATCTCTGGGCGGATAGCGGCTACCGCACGAGTAAACTGAAGATCAGCCTGCGTGCCTCGAATCGCAGGGTTAGTCTCTAGCTCTCGCTGCTGTTGAACCGTTAGAGAGACATTAATATCGGGGGTGATACCACGGGTGCTGATGTCTGTGCCGTCTGGGGTGTAGTAATGGGCGACGGTAACCGCGAGCCCAGAGCCATCTGAAAGGCCGTGTAGGCTCTGAACTAAGGCTTTACCAAAGGTGGGATTGCCCACGACGACTGCGCGGTCATTATCGCCTAGCGCGCCAGTAACGATTTCGCTAGAACTAGCTGACTGACCATTCACCAGCACCGCCATCGGCAAGTCGGTGATCGCTGTGCGATTTGCCAGAATTTCATCGCTGTCGCCGTTTCTATCGACCGTGCGAACAATGCTGCCACGCGGTAGCCACATCCGGCTGATCTCGATACTTGCCTGGAGCAGCCCGCCCGGATTGCCTCGCAGGTCGAGTACAAATGCCTCTGCGCCCTGCTCTGTGAGCGTATTAATCGCCGCGCTCATCTGCTCAGCCGCGTGCGCGCTAAATTCGTCTAGGTGGATGTAGCCAACCGAGACGTCTCCTTCTCTTTGCAAGTCGTAGCTGACTGTCGGAACATTGACAATCTCTCTAGTCAGGATCAGGGTTTCTTCACTGCCATCCAAACGGCGCAGCGTTACCGAAACCTGACTGCCGTGATCGCCTCTGATGAGCTGCGAAGCCCCTTCAGTCGTCAGATTGCGGCTAGAGCGACCGTCAATAATCAAAATCTTGTCACCGGGTTCTATGCCTGCTCGCTCGGCAGGCGAGAGATCTAGAACACTTGTCACGACTAGATCTTGGCCCTGCTTTTGTAGCCGCACGCCAACACCAGTCACCTCTCCAGAAGTCTGCTCGGTTAGGGCGCTGTACTGAGCTGGGTTTAGAAATCGGGTGTAGGGATCGTTCAAGCTGCCCAGCACCCGACGCAGTTCGCTGTAGGCGGCATCTGTCGAAGTGTACTCCCCGCTTAGCAGAGTTTGGCGTACGCCTAACCAGTCAACCCGGTTAAAGTCACCGTCGACATATTCTTGATAAACCAGCTGCCAGGCTTCATCCAAGACTGTCTTGGGGCTGTTTTGAAAGCTAGAAGCGATCGCGGGCTGAGCAGTGGATGGTAAGACGCCTGTCGCCATCGCCGGAAGCAGGAAGGCGATCGCACCTAGCGAGCAATTTTTGAGTAAGCCTAGAGCACAGGCAGTATTTTTCATTTAGGGCAACGGCAGCAAAAGATTGAGACAAAAGCGTGTGACGAGACGAATCACGGAGACGATATCAAAGGACGCAATCAAAGGTAGAGCGTTAGCTTCAGCATACACAGACTAGAGGTGTGTACTGGCAGAACTGACATCAAAAAATATATGTAGCTCCCTAAAGTTAGTAGCTAACCCCAATCACGTAAATAGGTAATCCCTATAGGTTTATGGAAATATCACGTTTTATTTATACATCTGGTTTCTTTGCGGGCTCTACCGACCATATGCTTCTCTCGTCATATGTTTCGCCGATTGCGCCTACACAGCATGATGGTAGTGAGTTTCTTAATAGCTACCCAATTGATAGGGCCAGATGGCCAACTGTTCTACCGTATTTCTATGCATAGTTACATTCCGCCAGAGCGTTTCTTTCCCTATCTACGTTGGACCCAGATTGAAGATTTGCCAGACAAGGCAAATACGCTGATCATTCAGCCAATTGGTGCGATTGAACAGCACGGCCCTCATTTGCCGCTGGTCGTAGACGCGGCGATCGCCACTGCGATCATCGGCAAAGCGCTGCATCAGCTAGACGATGCGATCCCGGCCTATGCCCTGCCACCTCTCTATTACGGCAAATCCAATGAGCATATTCAGTTTCCTGGAACCATTGCGCTATCGGCCCAAACGCTGATGGCGGTGCTGATGGAAATGGCGCAGAACGTTTACAAGGCAGGGTTTAGAAAGCTGCTGCTGGTGAACGGTCACGGTGGTCAGCCGCAGATTCTAGAGATCGTGGCGCGCGATCTGCGCGTACAGCACAGCGACTTTATGGTATTCCCACTATTCGTATGGGGAGCACCTCATCAGGTGGCCGATCTAGTCGGCACGCGTGAGTATGAAGAAGGCATTCATGCAGGGGATGTTGAAACGAGTGTTTTGCTGGCGCTGATGCCTAGGCAGGTGAATATGGCGGCAGCAGTAAAGGAATTTCCAAAGCCGTTCCCCTCAAAGAGTTTGCTAAGCCTAGAAGGCAACCTGCCAATGTCTTGGACGATGAAGGATCTGAGTCGAAGTGGAGTTATTGGCGATGCGACCGCAGCGACCGCTGAGAAGGGAAAAGCGATTCTAGAATCTGTGTCGACAGGCTGGGTAAAGGTGCTAGAAGAAATCTATCGATTTGAAGGACTAAGTCCGGCAGATCCTACGGCATAGGAAAGTGAAGGACTACATAAGATCGCTAGCTTGGAAAATTAATTCATTTGAAATTAATTCATCTGAAGTTGATTTAAGTAGTCTGCTCAATGAAGTTAAATAGCTGAAGTAAGAGCGGAATACCTGAAAGTTTTAAGAGAGACAATATGAAAACGCTGGCGATAGATATTGGTGGAAGTGGGGTCAAAGCTTTGCTGCTAGATCCTCAAGGAGAGCCACTGGGGGAGCGCGATCGCATCAAAACACCTGAGCCCGCTACGCCCGAAGCGGTGATGGCCGTACTAGAAGAACTGGCCAAAAATCAAAGCGATTTTGATCGAGTCTCCGTCGGATTTCCAGGAGTTGTTCGCAAAGGCGTAATCTACACAGCGGTAAACCTGCATCCAGACTGGAAAGAATACGATCTATCCACCCAGCTTGAGAAAATAGTCGGTAAACCAGTGCGGGTTGCCAATGACGCAGATTTGCAAGGGATGGGCGCTATCTCTGGCCGAGGCGTAGAAATGGTGATTACGCTAGGCACTGGTTTTGGCACAGCGCTATTCACCGAAGGGCATCTAGTGCCCAACATAGAGCTAGCCCACCATCGCTTCCGCAAGAGCGAGACCTATGAAGAACAGCTAGGGCGAGCTGCGCTTAAGAAAGTTGGATCTAAAACCTGGAACGCCCGGCTGCTAAAAGCAATGGAATCACTATCGCGCGTGCTGAACTACGACCAGCTTTATCTAGGCGGCGGTGAGGTAAAACACATTGAGGTAGAGCTGCCCGAAAACGTGACCATCGTTTCAAATACGCTGGGACTGCTGGGCGGGATCAAGCTGTGGCAGTAGCTGTCAGTGGCGGTCATCGCCTGAAGAACAGTCCGCTTTCGGTGCAGATGCCGTCTAGTGGAACATCCCAAGTGTCTCTGGGTAGCTGAGGAACGCGGGCGTATTCAAAGACAATGCCGATGCTAGGTTTATCTGCCCAGATCGGATGGCTGAGCATGCGGTCATAGAATCCACCGCCGTACCCTAGTCGATAGCCGCTAACGTCGCAGGCTATGCAGGGGACCAGAATTAAATCGACTTTGCGAGGTTCCACTAGCGGCGAGTCTGGATCAGGTTCGGCGATGCCGTAGGTGCCTGAGCGTAGCGCCCAGGGGCTAGTCGGATACCAGCGGTGCCATTCGAGCCGTTTGCCCACACAGCGGGGGAGACCCCAGTTGCGCTGTTGCTGCAACAGCAATCCTAAATCGGGTTCACGATTAGCAGCGCAGTAGGCCAAAGTCAGCCTTGACTGGCCGAAGACAGCCCAGTTTTGGATATGCTGGCAGATTCTAGCGGACTTCTCAGCCCTGATCCGTTCGGGCATGGCCTGTCTTGCTCTTAATAAGGATCGCCGCTGCGATTCTTTGTCATTCATGTCTTTGGTAGAGCATGTTCTTGAGCGATCGCAGAATAGAGATCGGAAATTTTGGCAATTACCTGCTGCGCGCTGAGATCGTCAGTGAAAATTTCAATCGCGTCATCTGCTTTACGCAGCGGCGAAATTGCGCGGGTGCTGTCTTGGCGATCGCGCTCAGCAATGGCCTCGGTCAATTCGGCGATCTCAGGCAGCGACTGATCGGCCTTCGACTGTGCCGTTTCTAAGTCTTGATAGCGTCTTTGCGCGCGCTCTTTGACGGAGGCCGTTAGGTAGATTTTGAGTTCGGCATTGGGAAATACTTTGGTGCCGATATCGCGACCATCGGCGACAACGCCACCTTTTTTGCCGTACTGCTGCTGTAATTGCACCAGATGAGCACGGACGGCTGACTGAGCGGCAATGGTAGACACTAATCCTGTGACGGTGGCGCTGCGGATTGCCTGGGTAGCGTCTTCACCGTTGACCTGAACTTTGGGCGGCTGGGGCCGATCGTCTTGGATGTTGGCGATCAGCTGAATCTCGCAGTGGGGCACTAGCTGAGCGATCGCACCTTCATCTTGGGGATCTACATTTTGTGCTAAGGCATACCAGGTAAGGGCGCGGTACATAGCGCCTGTATCCAGGTACAGCAGTCCTAAGTTGTGCGCTAGCTGGCGAGCGACGGTAGATTTTCCTGCGCCTGCGGGTCCGTCAATAGCGATGATAGGCTTGCGGTCGCTCAAGATAATGTTATCGATTAGCCGGGTGCTCTTCTTTGAGGGTTCTCCTAGCGGGTCTGCTGACGGGTCTTTTGGTGAGCTTTTGGAAGAGTCTATGGTTGCTGCGATCGCCATCATGCCTACGGTATCAATTACTTGCAAAGGTTTTAGTGTATCAGGATGAACCAGGGCTAGGTAATCTAACGTAGCAGCGGGCTCTGTCGAAAAAACAGCCCGCGCCGATTCAATCAGCTTATCGGCGGTTCTTTCACCCTCAGAAAAAGCCGTGCGAGCTGCCTGTAAGCTGCGATACAGCACGGTCGCCTGTTGCCTTTCAGCGCCGACTAGATAGCGATTGCGAGAGCTAAAAGCAAGCCCATCCGATTCTCTAACAATCGGGCAAACCACGATCTCGCCCGGCAGATTGAGGTCCGCGCTCAGCTGTTTAACAATGGCGACTTGCTGAGCGTCTTTTTGTCCGAAAGTAGGCACGGGTGGGACGGACGATATTGAGCAGCTTGGTGACAACGGTAGCCACGCCTTGAAAGTGGGTGGGACGCGATCGCCCTTCCAAGTGACCTGTCAGGTGCGCTGGCGGCACTACCTGGGTTACCTTCGACAGATCTAGCGCTTCTGCACCGTACAGCTCGCTAGCCGCAGGCATAAAGATCGCATCGACGCCTGCCGCTTCGCATAGGTCTAGGTCTGTTTGGTCAGATCTGGGATAGCGAGCTAAATCTTCATTAGGCGCAAACTGAAGCGGATTGACGAAAATGCTGACAATGACGATGCGATCGGTTTGGCGCGATCGCTCGATCAAGCTACGGTGCCCTGCGTGCAGCGCTCCCATCGTCGGCACTAAGCCTAAGCTCGTCTGAGTACCCGCTCGAGCACTAATCTGGCGGCACTGCTCTAGATAGGCACGCAGCTCAGAAAGCGTGTTGAATATCTGCACTTAGCCCCCTCTGGTCAAATCAGCCCACATCAATCTAACGCAGATCAATCTGGTGCAGATTCTAAAGGCGGATTAGAGCACTTCACTAGCGCTAAGAGGCTTCCTCACTGGAGAAGAAGCCTCTTAGCGCTAGTATGCCAATAGATTTTTGAACCAGAATCAGCTAGTAACCCAGTACATCCATCTGAACGGTACCGACACCAGAATTGATCAGGCCAATCTCAGCCGCTGCGCCTTTGGACAAATCAATAATCCGGTTGCCTGAATACGGACCTCGGTCATTGATCCTGACGACCACCTGACGGCCCGTATAGAGGTTGGTCACCATCACCCTAGTGCCAAAGGGCAACGTGCGGTGCGCGGCGGTCAATGCATACTGATTGAAAGTCTCACCGTTGGCAGTTCGCCTGCCGTTAAAGCCAGGGCCGTACCAAGACGCGCTGCCCACCGTGCTAGAGAGAACGGCGACCTGCTGGACCGGCGGTGCCTCAACCACGGGCTCGGGTTCTGGCTCGGGCATGCCTTCGATCTCTGCAACGGGATCAGCGTCGCCGATGAGACGACGCAGTCGATTAGTCACCTGCAAAGCATCTGTGGCAGCATGTTCTGTCGTATCGGCCAAGACAGTGCGGCTGTCTAGAGCAATCAGGTCTTCGTCTGATAGCGTCACTACAAAGCCTTCAGACTCCTCTTGCCAGCGCACCGAGATATCAGCAGCCTCAACGTTTTCGGGATTGAGCTGAGCGCCTAGCTCTATGGCTCGCAGCACAGGGTTGTTTTCTAGAACCTCTTCTAGCGGAAGGTCGGTAGCTACTCCGCTGACTTCAACAGCAGCAATTTCTGTGCCATTCGCTAAGCTGTCTACATCCGTACCGAGAAAGGTGAGGACTGGAATATCTTTGATGTACAGCGTAGCGGCCTGACGACCGTCAACGTCGTGAGAGTAGATCAAGACATTGTCACCCAAGGTCAAATCAGACACGAAGCCAGAGTTTCCTGGGACTTCTAAAGTATTAGCCGCAGTATCAGTCGTCGATACGCCTGGCAGAGGTGTAGGCTTGTCGCCAGATGCAGACCCAAGTACATGGGACTCAGATGGGGTGCCAGACTCGTTTGCGCGATTAGCAGGCTGAGCACTAGCTGCGATTGCGCTGATCCCCGACAGCAGAACGGCTGCTGTCAGACTAGCTGCAAACTGTTGCTTTGACTTTTTGTTGAGCAGACCTTTAGAAAGCAAAAACATAATTGACTACGTTGCGACAGCGCTACCACTAGACAAGAATTTATCTAGGTGACGATTGGGCTGCCGCGTGAGAGCAGTGCTTAACCTCTGAGTGAATTAAATCAACAGTGGCTAATTTACACGAACCGATCTGGGTAAAACTCGGGGTTTTTGCGAGGACCATCCATCAAAATAACTTCATGAGTCCTTCATAAAAGTCTGAAGTGACGAAATGTGAAGGCTTTTGATCCCCTTCACCCTTCGGGTGGATATTTTGTGATGCTTATGTATTGGATGCTACGTAATCTAGATAACTAATCAATAAAGGCTGATTTTTAATGTGCATAGTGGAATAGTTTTCTGAGGACTATGCAGTTAGTTGCATATAAAACTACACATTTCGTGAGTATTTACTCATTGCCTACTTACATTTGGCTGTCCTTTTTCTGAAGACTCACTGGCTTGTCTGTTCAGATGGCGCTGTGGGAGTCTGAGAAGTATTGTTGGACGCTATATGTAGAAACCGTCTCAACATCTTCGTATTTGTAAGGCTGTATTAAGCGGTTGGAGAAACTGGTACATGGACTACAAACAGGCAGGGGTAGATGTAGAAGCGGGCCGAGCTTTTGTCGATCGCATTAAAGGGATGGTGGAAGGCACCTACCGACCCGAAGTGCTCAGCATGCTGGGTGGGTTCGGTGGCTGCTTTGAGCTGCCTAGTGGCTATCAAAAGCCTGTGCTGGTATCGGGTACAGATGGAGTTGGCACAAAGCTCAAGCTGGCTCAGGCGCTAGATCGACACGATACGGTGGGCGTAGATCTCGTGGCAATGTGCGTCAATGACGTGCTGACTATTGGCGCGGAACCGCTGTTTTTCCTGGATTATTTGGCGACTGGAAAGCTAGCGCTTGAGCAGTTAGCGCAGGTAGTGGCGGGTGTGGCGAGCGGCTGTAAAACGTCTGGCTGCGCTCTGTTGGGGGGTGAGACAGCAGAGATGCCAGGTTTTTATGCGGCGGGCGAATACGATATGGCGGGCTTTTGCGTCGGCATCGTTGAGAAAGATCGGATGCTGGATGGCAGTGCGGTGGCGGTGGGCGATCGCATTATCGGACTCGCTAGCAGCGGCGTTCACAGCAACGGCTTTAGCCTGGTGCGAAAAATCATGGCAGAAGGCGATCGCGATGCGAGAGAAGCCGGACGGCCAAAAGGATACGACTGGGCAGAAAAACCAAAAGCATTGCAGGGACAGCCACTAGGAGAAGCGCTGCTGACGCCGACACAGCTCTACGCAAAGCCAATTCTGACCGCACTGGGCTCTGATCTGGCGATCCACGGTATGGCACACATCACCGGAGGCGGACTGCCCGAGAACCTGCCGCGCTGTATAGGAAAAGGCCAATCTATTCAGCTCGATTTAGAGAGCTGGCCAGTACTGCCTATTTTTAGCTGGCTGCAAACGGCAGGTAAAGTTAGCCTGCGCGATATGTTTAATACCTTTAACATGGGAGTTGGCTTTGTAGTAATTGTGCCACCCGATCAGGCTACGGCTGCATGCCAGCAGTTTGAGTGCGAGGGCATCGCTGCTTATGACATTGGCGAGGTAGTTGCTGGCGATGGAGAGCTGCTAGGAATACCAAATGCCGAAGTCATCTAGCTCTGCAAATGTTTTGCCCGTGATTGATTAGCTTTGTAAATTGTAGCTATCTATCACGTCTATACATATAAGAGGAGTTTTACGCGTTTTGAGTGCAACTAAAAACAATAGTCAACCGATTGTGATTGCTGCGATCGCAACTGTAGTGGCCCTAATTCTGGCCAGCAGCTTTGTGATCATCAACCCCGGCCAAGCAGGCGTGCTAAGCATACTAGGGAAGGCGCAAGACGGCGCTTTGCTAGAGGGCATCCATATCAAGCCGCCATTCGTGTCCTATGTCGATATCTACGACATCACCGTTCAAAAGTTCGAGGTACCCGCAGAGAGTTCTACTAAGGACTTGCAAGATCTAAGGGCAAGGTTTGCGATTAACTTTCGCTTGCAGCCTACAGAAGTGGTAGACATTCGCCGTGAGCAGGGGTCGCTGGCAAACATCGTCAACAAGATTATCGCTCCGCAGACTCAAGAATCGTTCAAAGTAGCGGCTGCTCGTCGTACGGTCGAGCAAGCAATTACTCAGAGACAGCTGCTAAAAGATGACTTTGACACTGCGCTAGCCAAGCGTCTAGAAAAGTACGGCATCGACGTACTAGATACTAGCGTGGTCGATTTGACCTTCTCGCCTGAATTCTCAAAGGCGGTAGAAGAAAAGCAAATTGCCGAACAGCGAGCGCAGCGGGCAGTATACGTCGCTCAAGAAGCAGAACAGGAGGCCCAGGCTGAAGTCAACCGAGCAAAAGGCCGAGCCGAAGCGCAAAGGCTAATTGCCGAGACGCTAAAAGCGCAAGGCGGTAGTCTAGTGCTGCAAAAAGAAGCAATCGAAGCGTGGCGGGCAGGCGGTGCGCAGATGCCTCGGGTCTTGGTAACCAACGGTAGTGACGGTGCCAGCGTGCCGTTTATCTTCAATCTGGAGAAAGGCGACCAGTAGTCGATAGTCGATCTTGATTCATACGGAGAGGGGGTGAATGCTTGTACAGGCATTCACCCCCTCTTTCTTTCGCCTATAAAGAGAAGATCTCAGATCAAATCCTAGATCGCCGCAGGAGATCTACTTCGTTTCAGCGTTCTTATTCGCTTCAACATTCTCGGTAAGATCTTTCGCCATATCCATGTAGTCATCTGGGTCGCTATCGCCAGGGCTATCGATATTGTCCACCCGTTTTTTCCTAGTGGCCTGATCGCCTGCGTCTGTATCCTTTCGGCCTACTGCGCTGGGATTGCTAGTCTGATTGCCAGAACCAGTTTTGTTTTGCTCTGCAATCTCATATTCCTTGTCAAAGTCTGTACTCGCGATATCAGGCTTTTCCTGTTCGCTGGTTTTCCCTTTCCCTTTCTCTTTGTTCTCGTTACTGATTGCTTCCTTTAGCTGCTGCGCTTCTTGAGGAATGTTGTTGGGATCTGCCATCTTTCTACCTATATTTTGGCTTTCATAGCTTACGGACTATCGAAAACCGACTCTATGTACCGGACGAGAGAAATTTTCACGTCTCTAGATAGAGCGCTAGAATAAAAGGAGAAGTCTTAAGAAATGTAACGATTGCATGGTTAGCAGCGCATCAGAGAAAGTAGTCGTAATCGGAGCCGGAATTGGTGGACTGACCGCCGCAGCGCTACTGGCCCACAGAGGCTATCAGGTAAAAGTCTTTGATCAGGCGATTGTTCCAGGTGGGTGCGCTTCTACTTTCAAGCGACGAGGATTTACTTTTGATGTCGGCGCGACTCAGGTCGCAGGGCTAGAGCCGGGTGGTATTCACCATCAGATTTTTAAAGAACTAGAAATTGATCTGCCGCCTGCGAGCGAATGCGACCCGGCCTGTGCGGTATTTTTGCCAGGAGAGACTGAGCCGATTAGCGTATGGCGAGACCCGCAGCAGTGGAAGCTGGAACGAGAGAGGCAGTTTCCAGGCAGTGCGCCTTTTTGGGCCTTTATGCAGGCGATGTTTAAGTTTAGCTGGCGCTTTCAGCAGCGAGAGCCAGTGCTGCCACCTCGCAGTGTGTGGGACGTATGGCAGCTAGCCAAAGCGCTGCGTCCCGACACGCTGCTGACGGTGCCCTATACCTTCTCTACGGTGGGCGATATTCTGAGAGGCTATGACCTGTATGACAATCGCCGACTGCGTACTTTTCTAGATATGCAGCTCAAGCTGTATTCGCAGACTACAGCGGATAAAACAGCGGCGCTGTATGCGGCAACTGCGCTGGGCGTTTCACAAGCGCCGCACGGACTGTTCCACTTAGAAGGCAGTATGCAGGTGCTAAGCGATCGCCTACTCGCTTCTTTAGAAAGAGACGGCGGTGAACTTTATATGAGACACACTGCTGAAGCGGTAGAAACGGAAAATGGCAAGCCCACTAAAGTCAGAATAACCAACAAAAAAGGCGATTCCTGGTTAGAGCCAGCGGACCATGTGGTAGCCAACGTCACCGTGCAAAATCTAGTAAAGCTGGCAAATGATCAGAAGATGAGCGGGTACGAAAAGCGAGTGAAAAGGCTGCCGCCTTCGTCTGGTGCATTCGTGATTTATCTAGGGGTAGAACAATCTGCTATTCCCGATGGCTGTC
The DNA here is from genome assembly GCA_963838725.1 of uncultured cyanobacterium. GTDB lineage: Bacteria > Cyanobacteriota > Cyanobacteriia > Phormidesmidales > Phormidesmidaceae > Phormidesmis. Next base: position 48,723 of record CAWISM010000005.1, read on the forward strand.
CGCCTCATCTACAGTTTTTGTACGATTACGATGGTCCTATCGCCGAAAATAATTCTCTCTTTGTTTCGGTCAGTAGACCCGGTGATGGCCGCGCGCCCGAGGGAAAAGCAACAATCATTGCCTCTTCTTTTACCGATGTGCAGCAGTGGTATGACTGCGATGAAGATAAATACAAGTTGCTGAAAGAAAGCTATACGCGCACAGCAATCTCTAGGCTAAAAGACTACTTCAACCTACAGCCAGAGTATCTAGTTCATGTAGAAGCCGCAACGCCGAGAAGCTTTGAAACCTACACGGGTAGAGCGCAGGGCATTGTTGGCGGGATTGGGCAGCGGGTGCCGACCTTTGGGCCGTTTGGCTTTGCCACTCGTACCCCAATTCAGAATCTGTGGCTAGTGGGTGATAGTACGCACCCCGGAGAAGGAACGGCTGGGGTGAGCTATTCGGCGATGACAGCGGTTAGGCAGATTGAAGTAGGGTAGGGATCAGCGCTTTCTTGGAACTCTACATGCCTGATGATCTGTTTACGGTGCTTTTTCCTGAAGGCGATCGCATTCCCATCGTTGCGAACTTGCCTCACAGCGGACTGCAAGTGCCAGAGGCGATCGCGCAAACTTTCACACCGCATCAGCTTCGGTCACTGCCCAACTCGGACTGGCATCTACAGCCGCTCTACGACTTTCTGCCAAGTTTGGGAATCACCGTTATGCAGGCCAACTATAGCCGCTATGTAGTGGATCTCAACCGGGCGCTAAAGCCGCCGCTGTTTGGATCTTTCTGGTCGGCGGTAATACCCGAGCAGACTGCGTTTAAGCAGGATATCTATACTACAAAGCCTTCGAGTGTGGAAGTGCGATCGCGTATTGAACAATATTACGATCCGTATCATCGTCGGCTATGCGAGCTTTTGAATGATGCGATCGCCGAGCACGGCAAAGTCTACTTACTCGATCTCCACAGCTTTATGGGACTAATTACTGATGAAGTTTGTCTAGGTAACGCCAAAGGCAAAACTTGTACGGCCAGCACGATAGAAACTGTCAACAACAGCTTTCTAAGGCAAGGCTATCAGGTCGTTAAGAACAAAGTGTTCACAGGCGGCCACATCACCCGCCACTATGGCCAGCAGCCTGACGTAGAAGCGCTACAGATTGAAATTCGCTATCCAGTCTACTTGCCGAAAGAGCAGTTAGAGATAAAGACTATTCCCGACTGGCGAAGTCCTAAATTCGACCAGGCAAAAAGCAAACTGAAAGAGGTCTTTAGCGATATCTCGAATCGGTTAATACAACAAAATCCGTAGGGGCGTTGCATGCAACGTCCCTACGGGTAATCGCCCGTCAAAATTGCCATAATGATCTGCACAGTTTGAGAGAGATGGCTGCAACCGCTAGGTAGCTGCGCTGCTGGATCAATCGGTCCTTTTGCCCCGTTGTGACTCACGGGCCCTAGTGAAATAAACTGAATTTTGCCTTCTGCTCTTGCCAGATTCCAGCTTGACCAGGCGGCGATTGGCCAACGTTTTGGAAACATGAGCGCACCTATCTTGGCTAACAGATCGCGATCGCCGCGAAGATGATAGAGATGGTCTATCTCTGCCACCCCGTTATCACCACTGACAACTCCTGCCACCGAGATCATCTCGATAGGTACATCTAGCGCATATTTCAAATAGGTGACTGCGCCTAGTGCAACTTGAGCGCCGCCGCTGTAGCCCAATAGCGTGATCGGGGTACCTGGCTGATATCCCTTTTGCCGCAGACTATTTAAAATTACCTGCGCTGTTCCCCGGTTGAATACAGGGCCGTAGCGATTGTCAGTAGAGACCGCGACTTGAAAGGTATTGCGCAAATTGATCAAGATATCTAATGGACTGTTGGGATTGCGCGCTTCGATGCGGTTCACCCAGCGCCAGAAAGAGGCGAAAGGTCTTTGGCTAGTGAGCGGCCGATTCAGGGCGGAGTAGGCCATGATGTCTTGAATGAAGACCATGCTTTCGGGCAGGGCAGCCTCTAGGGTGTCTAGAAAGTTTTGAACGCGTTTGGGGTAGTCGGCGCAGCTCTGGGAAATGCCGTCGAGATAGATGATGTAGCGCTGAGGGGAAGCGGGAGAAGCGGAAGGTGAGACAGGGCTTCGGCTCTGCTCAGCCGCCGATGGAGAGGGCGCAGCTAGGGTTGGCGGGAAGAGAGTGTAAGTTTCGATGCCGTCGCCATACCAGCCTGCCCACCAGCCCAACGATTCAAAGGGAGAAAGTAGGCCCGCTATAACCAGCGCAATCAGACCGACACGAATGAGGTCAAAAACGAAACCAAACAGCTTGCTGTTGAAGGCCAAATACCACTGCACCCATTGTTCATTAACAGGGGAAAGTAAAATAATCGTGCCGATGGCTAGCAAGATAGCGGCACAAAGTTTTATAAAATGGCGGCGCATAGATGAATGAAACAACAGTGAGACTGACTATAGTATTTTTTCCTATTAGAATTTGGTTTTTAGCTCAGTTTTTGGCAGAGAAGCGCTTACTTTCTAGGCTGGAAAGGAACGTTGCGAGAGTAGCTAGTCTGCGTTTGCTCAGATGAGTCAGAGTCAATTGCCTGCGATCTAAGGCCGACATAGAGTTCTTCGGCAAGGCAATTACGATTTCTAATTAGGTCTTCGCCTGCAACCCAGTTGGTGAGCCACTGACCTAGGGTCGCGATTGGCTGGCCGACGGTTTTTTGGATGAGCTGAATGACAATCCAGCCAAGCGCAACGCTGCCGAAGGCTTCCCATAGCTCTAGGGTGCTAATTGCGTCTATGCCAACGACGACGGCTAGCAGGGTCCAGGTAGAGAGCAGGATGAAGATAGCACTACCGAAGTAGGGCATCACGACGAAAACGCCTAGCATCAGGGGCGCGTAGCTAAATCCGATGGTCCGAATAACCGCGCTTAGCGGCAGATAGCTATTAAAAATAGTGTTTAGGATTATCCAGGTACTGAGTGCCCAGAAGCCAAAGCCAATTACAAAAAGAATGGCGGAGATAATTAGGCTGAGCACAAAGCGCAGCGGGCGAACCTGATTAACAAAAAGGACAACGATCTGGCTAAGGGACTGAGCAATACCGGCAATAAAGACGATGGTAAGTGCGGCCAGGAAGCTGTTTGGCTGGTTTTGTAGGGTTTGAAAGGTAAGAGGACGAAGGGCGATCGCACCTTTTATTAGATCCCAGAGCTGGCTAAAAGCGTCTACTTTTGGCAAATAGGCCAACAGATGAATAAAGTGCTGATGAATATATCCAAACTGACTGTTCAAAACCACTGCGCTAACTGAATGAATACAGCCATTGAAATGCTAAGCATGCAGATCATAATTAGTTAGGGGGTTGGTTGGCAAATTTATCTGATTCGAGAGGGCTGCGCTGTCGCTTGTACAACTCGACAGAAGCTATAGAATAGTGACTTTGCACCCGACAAGTCGTATTAGCGATGTCTGCATCTTCCTTTTTCGCCAACCGCGCTGTTGTTATCGCGACGATGCACCACAAGGAGCAGGCGATCGCGCCTCTAATAGAATCAGCCCTTTGCGTCAAAACTCAGGTTCCAGACAATTTTGATACCGATCGCCTGGGCACTTTTACTAGAGACATTCAGCGACCTGCCGATCAGCTAGCCACCGCTCGGCTAAAGGCAGAAGCGGCGCTAGCGCTGACGGGTGAAAGCATTGCAATTGCCAGTGAAGGCAGCTTTGGTCCTCATCCTCAGATTCCTTTTGCAGCGTGCGATCGCGAGCTGGTAGTGCTGTTGGATACTCAGCATCAGCTTGAAATTGTCGGCGAGGCCCTTTCAACTCAGACTAACTTCCAAGGCCAGACCATTCGCAGCGTCCAGGCAGCGTTGGACTTTGCTAAAGCGGTTGGTTTTCCTGAGCATGGTCTGGTTGTGATGGACAGCGAAATAGCTGAGGGGGTGTCGTCTCCTAGCAGTGTGATCGCTAAGGGAATCACCACAGAAGCTAGCCTCATAGAAGCCGTTACGCTAGCGCTAGAGCGATCCCCCAACCGAGAAGCTCATATCGAGACTGACATGAGAGCGCTGTACAATCCCACCCGAATGCAGGTGATTGGCGAAGCGACTGCGGCGCTAGTGCAAAATATCGAACAGCTTTGCCCTAACTGTGGCTATCCAGGATTTACGATTACTCAGCGCTATCCTGGCCTTCCCTGTAGTCTCTGTCAGGCGGCTACGCTACTGACGCTATCGGCTGTCCATAAATGCAAGCGCTGCCGTTTTCAACAGAGTCGTCAATTTCCAGATGGCAATCAGTTTGCCGATCCGACGTACTGTCCTTGCTGTAATCCTTGACAGAAGGACTGTAGGCAATGCCCTCATCGGAGATTTTCTAAGGCAACAGAGATTATTCAGGCACTAGAATTAACAACCCTTTTATCTTTTCTTAAAAAAGCGCTAGTCGGATCTTATTCCCAAGTCGATAAACTGCCATCGACTTTTGGGGTGGCATAGGAGAAAAGAGTGACCGCATACAAAAAAGGTGTTCCTACTGATGCCAAACGCAGGACATCATCTAATAGGGTAGCAGGCTCACGTTCGCGGAGAAGAAACTGCTGGCTAGCTGGCGTAGGGATAGGGACGGCTATGCTAAGCGCAGTCGTCATCAAATCATCGCTCGTGCCTACTGTGCTAGCGACTAGGTCTCTATCTGAGGCGATCGCACAGCTTCAGCCTACTGAGCACGAACCAGCAAACCAAGCGCCTGCTGGTCAAACCGATCGCAAAAGTAGCCAGTCTGTAGAATATCTGCCTGCTCTTCAGACCCTTTTGGGCGGTGAAGGCGCTATTGCTGAGGGCTCACCGGCTCACTGTCTGCTCCCCGAGAGCGCTACAGATTGGCGCAGACTGCTAAGTACTAGTGCGCGTGCTCAGATAGACCAGTGGCGCACGGCGCTGAGCGCACGGCAAAATCCGGTTAGTTGGCCAAAGCTTCATACCCAGGCACGCCTAGCTAGCGCGCCAGTAATGATGTATCACGATGTTCTACCAGAAAAGGAAGTATTTTTTGATGTTTCCATCGACGAGCTAGAAGAAGACTTTCGGCAAATAGAACAGCAGGGACTAACGCCAATCAGTCTCGATCGGCTGGTATCTCATTTGAGAACTGGCCTGCCGCTACCCGAAAAGCCGATTGTATTGACCTTTGACGACGGCTATGCGGGCCACTACGACACTGTTTTTAAGTTGATAAAGCGCTATGGCTATCCGGCGGCCTTTTCTGTATTTACAGGCAAGCTAGACGGCGATATTGTGGGACGTTCGACGCTGACTTGGGAGCAGCTTCAGGAGATGGCCGATCACCGCTTGGTGACAGTGGTTTCTCACAGCGTCACTCACCCGCCTGACTTGACTGAGCTTTCGGATGAGGATCTTCGCCACGAGCTGACCGCCTCCAAACAGAGACTCGAAGAAAAGCTAAACATTCCGATTCGCTACTTTACCTATCCAGAAGGAAATCACGATGACCGCGTCGTCAAGGCCACTGGGGAGGTGGGATACCGGGCGGCTATGATTATGGACAATGTCGAAGGGCATTTTGCCGGTAAGTCTGAAGATCTGCTGAGGCTAGAGCGCTTTGGAGAATCTCGGTTTGATGAGGTGATAGAAACGGCTTGGGGCGGCCCGCCCGTGTCAGGGGCCGGACAGTCGGCTTTGGATTTGACGGGCGATATCACGCGATCGCAACTAGAAGTCGAGGGGATTCCGCTGACCTTGATCTCGGGCGGACGGCTAAAGACAATTCATGCAGATACTCGATATCCGCTTGTCGATCTAGTGGCTGATACCGATGCGATCGCCGCAGTAGACGGTACCTTTTTCTCTTTAGAAAGCCTTGACTCTAATATCATGATTGGTCCGGTGCTCAGCCAAAACACCGGAGAATTTATTCCTGGCAGCACCGGAGATATCGATAAGCTCAACGGCAGGCCGCTGGTTTTGATTGGGCCACAGTCTATGAAGTTGGTGCCATTCGATTCAGCCAAGCACAACACGCTCGCGGGTGTTCAGCAAGAAATGTCTGCGGTGACCGATGCCTTTGTCGGCGCTGCCTGGCTAGTTCACAAACAGACACCGCAGCTAGCCCACACCTTCAAGAATCTTTTTGCCTATGAAGAATCTCGCTTTCGAGCCTTCTGGGGCATCAATCAGCATGGCCAACCGATAGTAGGAGCAACTCAGGCCCAGGTGGATTCGGTCGGACTCGGGGAGCGGCTAGCCCAAGCCGGTTTTCAAGAAGCTGTCATGCTAGATTCGGGCGTTAGTACCTCGCTGGTTTATGAGGGTGAATCTCAGATGATATTTGAGCCTCGCCCCGTGCCCCATGCCCTAGCGTTAGTGTCGGATACTTGTGCAGACAAGACCGCTCGCTATCAGCTCGGCAGCGCGCCGTAGTCGCGCTGAAACTTTACCTTTCGTGACAAGAAAATATCTGAATAGGATGCTTCAGCATAGAAGAATAGATAAGCACCTTAGGTTAATTCAAAACAAAGCGTAGGTTATGAAGCGTCGACATTTTTTGCAGTTTGCGGGTTCTGCTCTAGCTGCAATGGGAATGAGCCAGACTGATTTTTTGACTCAGGCAGATGGGTACGGCCGGGCGATCGCGCAGAACACCCCACGCAAGCTAGCGTTACTCGTTGGCGTCAATGACTACCCTAGCCCGATTTCTGACCTGCGCGGCTGTCTGACCGACGTGGATTTGCAGTATGAGCTACTGACAGCAAAGTTTGGCTTTACGCCTTCGGACGTGCTGAAAATTTCTGATAGTGAGGCCATTAAACCCACTCGGCAGAACCTGCTCGACGCCTACAGAGAACATTTGGTGAAGCAGGCAAAGCCAGGTGACGTGGTGGTCTTTCACTATTCGGGGCACGGGGTGCCAGTGTCCGACCCCGATCCGATCTACGAGAACAGCAGCGAAAATGGCGCAATCATTCTAAATGACCCGCTGCCAGTCTCTAGCGGTGCGCCCAAGCTGCCTGTGATTATGGGTCGAACGCTGTTTTTGTTGACGCGATCGCTCCAAACCGACAACGTCACCACCATTCTCGATAGCTGCCATTCGGGCGGCGGTACTCGGGGCAGCGGTCTGGTTCGAGCCGTCCCTCGCGATCTGCTGCGGACGGGTAGCTCTGGCTATGAGGCCATTGCCGCCGAGTTTGAGCAACAGGAGCAGCTGCTAGCTGAGCAGGGGCTCTCTCCAGAAGCGTTTTTGGCGGAGCGCAAAGCGGGCATTGCCAAAGGATTGAGCATTGGATCGGCTCAGTTTAGCGAGCTGGCCCTAGATGCGCCGTTCGATGGTTTCCGGGCCGGGGCGTTTAGCTACCTACTCACGCGCTATCTGTGGCAGCTACCCGGCAGCACCAGGGCTGAATCGATCCGAGTCAATCTGACGCGCAGTACCAAGGCAGCGGCAGCGGCGAAGCATCATTCTCAGGTGCCGCTCTTTCAGTCTGCGCCCGGCAGCGACAGCCTAGCGCAGCCAATCTATTTCACTGCGCCCGCCAGCGGTCCGGCAGAGGCCGTAGTGACCAATGTCAGCGACGATCAGGTGGAGTATTGGCTAGGAGGACTCTCTTCTCAGTCCCTGTCGGTGGCGGATAATGCGCTGCGCTTTACGGTGCTAGATAGTTCGAGAGCGCCAGTGGCGGAGATTGAACAGGTCTCTCGTAACGGGCTGCGAGCAATTGGTAGAAAGCTATCGGGTGAGGGTGAAATTACCAGCGGCATGGTGCTGCGCGAGACGCTGGTAGGACTAGAGAGCAATCCGCAGCTAAGGATTGGCGTCGATCCGTCACTAGGTGAAGAGATGGATGAGGCGATCGCAGCGCTGTCTGAAGCGTTGGTGTCTGAAACGAGTGGGCGATCGCAGCTTCTAGTAACCGCTGTCGATGGCGATACCGCTTTGGACTATATCTTTGGCCGCATGACCGCAGAGTATGAGGCAGAACTCTCTGCCGATGGCTATACTGATCTGCCGCCAGTCAATACGCTCTCTTTGTTCTCTCCTTCTCTAAATCCTACGCCAGATTCCTATGGGCGAGTCGATGAGACTGTAGCCTCAGCGGTGAATAGGCTAAAGCCGCAGCTCAAACTGTTGCTAGTCAACAAAGTGTTGAAAGGACTGTCTCAGACTTCTTCTTCTTTGGATGTCTCTGGTGAGATCTTTACGGTGGGGGGTGGTCCTTCGCTACCGCTGTCTGGATCGGAGGATGAGTCGCGATCGCTCACTGCTGACGTGAAGCCTTTCGTCGCTGGTAGCAAGCTGCGGATTCGAGTCAACAACAGCTCGCGTGATTCTTTGTACCTAAGCTGTCTGGTGATTGATCCGGCGGGCAAAATGACGGTGGTTTACCCTTACGAATGGGACGCGCCAGAAGATGCATCGCTAATTCCGCCTAGCTCTGAAGAGATTATTCCGAGACCCGAAGAAGGCAAGGCCTTTGAAGTTGGCGGTGCTGGATTCCTAGAAGTGATGACGATTACTAGCACTGGGTCACTGCGAAATGCCCTACGCGGACTGCAAGAGATTTCGCGTAGCGCTGATGGCTATGTGCCAGTCGGCGGCGATGACAGTCTGGGCTTTTTGGGCTCGCTGCTGAGTGACTTTGATAATATTTCGCGTTCAGCAACCCTTGAGTTGACTGACGTGGATAGCAATACGAGAGTAGTGGATGGGGGTGCGATCGCCATCTCTTCTACGGTCATTGAGGTCGCGTAGTGATCAAACTTAAGCGCTTACTAATACTGACGCTGTGTTTTACAGGCGTTGGTTCAATCCTACCTAGTGCCTTGTTAGCAAACAATAGCGCTGCGATCGCCCAGCTAGATTCTTCTGAGCGCACCAGTTCTGAGACTATTCCAACAACCAGCTTAGAGGAACTCTCACAGCAAATGCTCTCTTTGTATGAGCAGAACCGCTACGAAGAGGCAATTTCGGTCGCACAGGCCATCCTGACCGTGAGGGAGATTTGTCAATTAGACAAGAGCAGGGCGATTACCCAGCGGCTCTGCCTCTGTATGAGCGAGCGCTAGCTATGCAAACAGAAGCGCTAGGAGAGGATGACCCCAACGTGGGCAGCACGCTGCTCGGCCTTGCGAGTCTCTATCAGGCGATGGGAGATTATCCGACCGCGCGATCGCACTACCAAAGAACGCTGTCAATCTGGGAAAACGCAATCGGATTAAACAACTTAGCTAGTGCGTATTCAGATAAAGGAGACTATACCGAAGCCCTACCACTATACGAACAGGCGATCGCGCTAGCAGAAGAAACGCTTGGCGAATCTCATCCTCAGACCGCCGCTAGAGCGAATAATCTAGCAAATATCTACAGATTACAGGGTAACTACGAAGCGGCGCTGCCGCTGTTTCAAAGAGCGGTAGACATATGGGAGAGCATAGATGAGTCCTATCCGACGCTTTCTATTGGCCTGAATAATCTAGCAGGCGAGTACGAGCGTCGAGGGAACATAGCGCTGGCAAGAGATTTGTATAGTAGAGTGATCGCAGTCGTAGAAGCTAGCGCTGGCGAGGACCACCCCAATGTCGCCACCGCAGTAAGCAATTTAGCTGTTCTAGAACTACGACAATACAACTATTCAGCAGCGATTCCTCTACTAGACAGAGCGCTGACTATTACAAAAACAACGCTAGGAGAAGATCATCCAGACGTAGCGACTCTACTCGGCAATCTAGTGAATGCCTACCAAAAACAAGGCGACTATGAAACATCGCTCTCCTTGGCTAAACAGTCTCTTTCAGTTGCAGAAGATACTCTGGGCGAGCTTCATCCGATTACGGCGACTAGCCTCAAAACTTTAGGCTTGATCCATTGGGACATGGGTGAGTTCGACCAGGTAACAGATTTGCTAGCTCGTATGAGCACAGTAGAAGAAACACTGCTGAGCGATACGCTTCTGTCCGCTTCTGAGATTAGAAGGCAGCGATATATAGATACTTTGGCCGCTTCAACTAGCCTCTACATTACTGGTCATCTCAATGCTAACCCAGACAGTGAGATGGCAGCTCAACTGGCTATGGACAACCTGCTGCGTAGGAAAGGGAGAGTGCTAGACGCCGCATCGAATTCTTCTCAGAGGCTGCGACAAAATTTAGACCCGGCAGAGCAGCAGCAGCTTGATGAGCTAAATCTGCTTCGTACTCAGCTTGCGAACCTACGCTTTGACGGACTAGACGGTAGAAGTGTCAATGAATACCTAGCTCAGCTCAGTAGTCTAGAGCGTAGAGCAGAACAGATAGAGGAAGCCCTGGCTCGCCGTAGCGCGGAGTTTGCGATCGCATCCCAGCCAGTCTCGACAGCAGCCATTCAATCTCAGATTCCCACTAATGCAGCTTTGATCGAGTTTGTGAAATATCAAACCTACCTAGCAAATTCTCAAAAGTCTTGGGGTAACGTGCGCTATGCGGCCTATGTGATGACCAGTGAAGGCAAGATTGAAGCCGTAGACCTGGGTGAAGCCGACACTATTGACGCGCTGCTAGAAACCTTTAGACAGTCGCTGACTACTCAGTCTGCCAACCATCGGGATATTGCCCGCCAGCTAGAAGAGCGGCTAATAGCCCCTATTCGACCTTTCCTATCAGGCAAGTCTCACCTGTTGCTTTCTCCAGACAGTCAGCTCAACCTAATTCCTTTTGACGCCCTAGTCGATACCCAAGATCGCTACCTGATCGAAAGCTATCAAATCAGCTATCTAAACTCGGGCCGAGATCTGCTAAGCCTACAGGTAGATGCGCCTAGCCGTCAAACGCCAGTTGTAATTGCGAACCCTAGCTACGAGGGGAGCGCTAGCGGTGCAGCTAATGGTCAGCGATCGGTAGATGCAAATACTTTGTACTTTGGCAATTTGCCCGGAACGGCGGCAGAGGGAAGTGCGATCGCCTCCCTACTCCCTGCTGCAGCCCTCTTAACCGAGCAACAAGCCACCGAAAGCGCCCTCAAGCAAGTCTCTGCACCTAGTGTTTTGCATATTGCTACTCACGGCTTCTTTCTCCCAGATGTTGATTTTGTTGTTCCTGATGCAAACAGCCGAGCGGCCAGCTTTGAGCTGATTGACGTGGAAGCGCCTGCGCAGGTAACGCCTAGCAATTTAGAGAATCCGCTACTGCGCTCAGGGTTAGCTTTTGCAGGTGCTAACAGCCGTAGCAGCGGCAGTGAGGATGGCATCTTTACCGCGCTAGAAGCGTCAGGATTGGATCTGTATGGGACCGAGCTGGTGGTGCTGAGCGCCTGTGATACTGGGGTAGGGGCGGCGAGCAGTGGAGAAGGCGTGTATGGACTGCGGCGAGCATTTGCGATCGCCGGGGCTGAAAGTCAGCTCATGAGCCTTTGGCAGGTAGATGATACGGGCACCAGCGAACTAATGCAGATCTACTATCAGAATCTAATAGAGAAAAAGCAGGGCCGCAGCGAGGCGCTACGAAACGCGCAGATGGAGCTGTTGAACACAGGCACCTATCAGCATCCTTACTACTGGTCATCATTTATCTTTTCCGGCGACTGGCGACCTTTAGAGTAAAACGCTACAGACATACAAGGACATAATTGCATCTAATTACAGTAAAGAGATCTAGCTATGAAGACACTACAAAATTTCTTATTAATCGGTTTATGCGTAACAAGTTTGGGAGCGTCACCTAACTTGATTAGTAGAGCTGTGGCTCAAGTAGAAGCTACGCCAGAGCTGTCTTCAGATGCAGGCTTAGCCAGAGCAGAAGAATTAAACAGCAAGGTGAGAGAGCTATATCAACAGGGTCGCTACGGAGAAGCTATCCCACTTGCGCAGGAAGTCTTACTGCTACGAGAAACGACGCTAGGAGAGAACCATCCAGCCGTTGCTACCAGCTTGAACAACTTAGCAGGGCTGTACGAAGAGCAAGGCAACTATACAGCCGCGCTCCCTTTGTATGAGCAGGCGCTATCAATCCGTGAAACAGCACTAGGCGAGGACCACCCAGACGTTGCCACCAGCTTGAACAACCTAGCAACGCTGTATCAAGTGCAAGGCGACTATACAGCCGCGCTACCTTTGCACGAACAGGCGCTATCAATCCGTGAAACAGTACTAGGCGAGGACCACCCAGACGTTGCCATCAGCTTGAACAACCTAGCAACGCTGTATCAAGTGCAAGGCGACTATACAGCCGCGCTACCTTTGTACGAACAAGCGCTATCAATCATTAAAACAGCATTAGGTGAAAATCATCTATATGTGGCAAAGGGGCTGAACAACCTAGCACTGCTGTACCAAGCACAAGGTAACTATACAGCCGCGCTACCTTTGCACGAACAAGCGCTATCAATCATGAAGACAGTACTAGGTGAGAACCATCCAGCCGTTGCCACCAGCTTGAACAACTTAGCGCTGCTGTATAAAGACCAAGGTAACTATACGGACGCGCTACCTTTGTATGAACAAGCGCTATCAATCTACAAGACAGCACTAGGCGAGAACCATCCAGACGTCGCAATGAGCTTGGACAACTTAGCAACGCTGTATAAAGACCAAGGTAACTATACAACCGCGCTACCTTTGCACGAACAGGCGCTGTCAATCCGCAAGACAGCACTAGGCGAGAACCATCCAGACGTCGCAATGAGCTTGAACAACCTAGCAACGCTGTATCAAGACCAAGGTAACTATACGGACGCACTGCCTTTGCATGAACAGGCGCTATCAATCTACAAGACGACGCTAGGAGAAAATCATCCAAACGTCGCAACGAGCTTGAACAATATAGCACTATTGTATTGGGCTCAGAGTGATATCGAGCAAGTGGTTGAGCTTTTATTTATAGGTAGTGAGATAGAAGAAAAAAACGTAACTACTCAGGCTGAAATACTAGAGGAACAGAAGTACGTGTAAAAACACTTTTGAGTGCCTCAAGTACGGTCAGTCCCTGCTTTCTCACGGTCGATATGTAGCCCCGAATGCGGCAGAACTGCTGACTACCCGCAGCGGTACGAAAGCAACCCGAAATCTTCTGCTTGAGCTTCATCATGCGCACATCGCGTTCGGCCTGGTTGTTATCAAAAGGCACTCTAAAGTCGAACATGAACGCTAGAACAGCGGTGTCATGTCGCTCAAGCCGGTCGAGCAAATTTTTCGGAGGCGACTGCTTCTTTCTGCCTCTTTGCTTCGGCGCATCTGTAGCTACAGGTGGCGGCGGGTTGGCTTCAAAGCCTGTAGTGAGCAACGTTTGATATTGCTGCTCGAAGTCAGCGAGTTGCTCGGCATCCAGCGCCTGTTTCCCGTCTGCTTTGGCACGCTCGACTTGCGCTTTAATCTCGCACAAAAGCGTTATCATCTGTGCTGCCCACGGTTGTTCGTAGCGCTCTACGATGAAGCGTAGTTCACGGAGATGATGCGCATTGCACAACGCATGAGCGCAATCGTAGAGAAAGTAGCTCGCCCAACCGTCATGCATACTGACGCCATCAAAGTTCGGTAGAACGTCCATCTGCTCAATCGCTTCACGGCCGCGTTTGGCATCAATAAAGTAGTAAGTCAGTTCAGCGGTAGAAGCCACATGTAACCACCACAGTTTGCCATTCACCCTGAGTCCGGTTTCATCGTTATGCATCACTTCTGCCGCTTCGATGCCTGCTTTTATCTGTTGCTCTATCGGCGCTAGCTGCTCGAAACACTGCTCACGCGCGTTGTACAGCGTGCCTTCAGAAAGCTCGCAGCCAAACACCTCGCTGAACACTTCGCGCGCTCTATCTGAGGGTAGCAACTGCGCGTCCATCAGGTACACCATCAACGCTCTTACCCCGCTGCCATACTGCACCCGGCTACTGATATCGGCTGGAAAGACTCCACGAGTGATCGCCTCACACTCACTGCATCGCTTCACTTCCGCTCGATGCTCTATCACCTGTAAGTCCAAGGTCGGCAATTCATGTACCTGACGACACTCATGCCCGACTACTGGCGTGCTGACTAACGAATGACCGCAGCACTCACAGGCACTGACCGCGTGAGTCACTACCTCATCGACCGCTTCGTGCCATTCTAGTGTGCTGCCTGGATGTCCCTTCTGACCCCCACTAGCTCGCTCACTCTTTTTCCGTAAGCTCTTGGTTCGCTTCCCAAACCCATCCCCTGACGGCGGCTTGCTGCTGTTGCGGCTATTCTTCTTTTGTTTATCTTCTAGCGCTTTGATCCTTTCCTCTAACACTAAATGCTGCGCTACTAGCTCTTCTACTAAGTCAATATGTGCTTGGCTCAAGCCTTCCACTAGCGCTACCACTGCCGCTTCGCCAGCTGTATAAGCCGCGCTGATCTCTTCCCGGCTGATGCTTAGTTTTGGCGCTGCTTGGCTCAAGTTGATTGACTCTATTCTCGGCTACTCAACGCTTAAACACTATCGCTGTTTGACTGCTTTCCTCTTTTATTTCAGAAAATATTAAGCCTGAGTAGTTACTAATTGCTTACCAAAGAGAATTGATATGGATGAGGACGCATTGTTCAAAGCGCTAAAACGACAAACTAAAGCAACAGTGATTGCTTGATACTGCTCAGGACACACAACTTTGCAGCAAGCGTTCAGGATATTTTCGCAAGGAGAACCTGGTCATAACTATTTTGTTGAATTCAATAAATCCTTTAACGCCCTTCAAAGAGTTGTCCATGACTTGATCCAAAGTAATAAAGACCTGTCAGATATTGTGCCTTCGTAACTGTCAATAGCTAAAGTCGCAATAGATGCGGTGCCAGTTCCAAGTAGTTCTATTATCTTGGAAGCTAGTACAATACATATAAAACAATGAAACGTTTATTCGAGCGATGAAGCGAACTGAAATCAAGCTGAAGGACGAGGAACGCCGGTCTTTAGAATTGCTAAGTACGAGTGGTGTCTGTCAGGTGCGAACACTTCAGCGAGCACAGGTGCTTTTAGCGCTAGACCGAGGGATATTAGATGCTGAGCTGACCCGTGTGCTGGGGATTAACCGAACCCGCATCTGGCGGGTTCGCCAACGCTACCTCAACGAGGGTCTGGAGAGAGCCTTGCGAGATCAAGCGAGGCCGGGGCGACCGCGCGAGTACGCCGATAAGGCGGAAGCGGAAATCGTCGCCTTAGCTTGTAGCGAGCCGCCCACGGGTTATGCGAAGTGGAGCCTTAACTTGTTGACGGAAGTGGCGCGCAAACAGAGTCGGCTGCTGAGCTCAGTGAGCGAGGGCACGGTGCGTCAGGTGCTCAAAAAAAACGCTGTAAGCCTTGGCTGAAGAGGATGTGGTGCATCGGCAAGCTGACCCCCCAGTATCGGCAGCGCATGTACGACGTGCTCGACCTCTACCATCGCCCCTACAACCCAGATGAGCCGGTGGTTTGCGTTGATGAGAAGAGTAAACAACTGCTGGCCGATACCCGCGTGGCGATTGCTCGCAAACCGGGTGCACCTCTCAAGCAGGATTATGAATATGAACGTCGGGGGACGCGCAATCTATTTGTCGCGGTGGAACCGCTGGCCGGTTGGCGACAGGTGCAAGTTACGACCCATCGTAAGAAACCAGACTTCGTGCGCTTTATCCAACAGTTGCTGCAAGGGCGCTATCGCCAAGCCAAGAAAGTCCATATCGTCCTGGATAATCTCAATACCCACTTTGCCAAATGCTTTGTCGAGATATTAGGCGAGAAGCGGGCTAATAGGCTGCTTAGCCGCATTGAGTTCCATTACACGCCAGCTCATGCCAGTTGGTTGAATATGGCAGAAATCGAAATTGGCATCCTAGACAAGCAGTGCCTGAATCGTCGCATTCCGACCGCAGAAATGCTCGTCTCAGAAGTGAAGTCCTGGAAGCGCAAACGCAATCGACAGCACAAAACCATTAACTGGTCATTTACCAAAGAGCAAGCCGATAAGAAATTGAAGAAATACTACGTTGACGTTGCATAATTAATTGTTCGTTGTACTAGGACTCCTTTCTCAACCTATTGAAAGTTTTCCTTATCTTTCAAAACGGATAACTTACGAGAATGCCGAGCGTATCATTAGAAGCATTCGGCCTTCTGAGATCTTGTTATCACTTAAGATCTTAGAAGGCCGGTTCGCTAGTTGCCTGTAGGTTTTGTCTCTACCACTTCTTATAAGGCAAGAACTTACCACACATGATTACTTTTACGCGATCGCCCTTCGGATCTTCCTCTCTTTCCACATCGATTGAAAAATCAATCGCGCTCATAATCCCATCGCCAAACTTCTCATGCACCACCGCCTTCACCGGCATGCCATAAACCTGCATAATCTCATAAAAGCGATAGATCAGCGGATCGGTCGGCACCAGCGGATCTAGCCCACCTTTCACCGGACACTCAGTCAGCGCCTCCGCTACCTCAGGCCCTAGTCCCAGCATTTCCACCATCTTGCCAGCCTCCTCTTCAGAAGCACTCGCCTGCCGATAGAAAACCGACGCAATCCAAACCTCATCAAAACCCAGCTTCGCCTCCAAATCCGCAAAGCTCAAGCCCTTCTCCTTCTTCGCAGCCAGCAATGTCTTCGTAATTTCTGGAGTCGTCATGTTAGATACCTCTCAAATTAGTAAATAAATAGGGTTGCCCATAGGGCGGGGTGGATCAGATCCGCGACGCTTCTACCGCCTGCGTCTCCCTAAACAGATGCCGTTCCATCTCTAGCTTCAGCGCGTGATAGTCAGGATGTTGATCAATCGTTTCGCGATCTCTTGGACGCGGAAACGGCACCTCCAAAATCTCATCTACTCGCGCTGCCGGACCTCTGGTCATCATCACAATTCGATCCGAGAGCAGCAGAGCCTCCTCAATACTGTGCGTAATCATAATCACCGTCTTGCGCTGCTGCTCCCAGATTCGCTCCACCTCGCTCTGTAAAAAGCCTCTAGTCAGCGCATCTAAGGCCCCAAACGGCTCATCCATCAGCAATATCTGCGGATCGATTGCCAATGCCCGGGCAATCCCTACTCGCTGTCGCATTCCGCCTGAAAGCTGATGCGGATGCTTCTTCTCAGCGCCTTCTAGCCCGACTAGCTGAACATTCTCTTTAATCCGGCGAGTCATCTGCTTTGGGGGCAGCTTCGGATATACCGTTTCTACCGCAAAGCGAATATTCTCCTCAACGCTCATCCACGGCATCAGAGCATAGTTTTGAAATACCATTCCTCGATTTGGCCCCGGTCCTTGAATCGGCTGATTATTCAGCAAGATCTCTCCGCTAGTAATATCAGAGAGCCCCGCAATCATGTTTAGCAGAGTGGACTTGCCGCAGCCAGAAGGTCCAATAATCGAAACAAATGTATTCGGCTCAATATCAATGCTGATATCTTCGATTGCCATAAAGTCTCGCGTTGTCTTGCGAGTGAGCTTGTTAAACAAACCACGCTTGCCTTCAAAGACCTTTGTCACCTGTCGGATAGAAAGCTGCGCAGAAGGAATTTCAGGTTCAGGAGACACGGCAGTAGGCGCTGAAGGATCAAACGCTGAAGAATTGGTCAAACGGGTAGGATCAACAGAGGTAGTATTCATGCTTTGCGACCAAACTCAACAAACTTCTCTAGAGCTGCAAAGATGCTATCTAGAATCAAACCAACCAAGCCAATGATAAAGATGGCTACCAAAATGTTTGGGATATAGAGGTTGTTCCACTCGTTCCAAATAAAGTAGCCTAATCCCGTTCCTAAAAGCATCTCAGCCGCCACGATCACCAGCCAGGAAATTCCCATACTGATGCGTAAGCCAGAAACAATGTTAGGCAGCGCCGCCGGAATAATCACCTTAAAAATTGTCCGCAATCTAGAAGCACCTAGGGTTCTCGATACATCTAGGTATTCAGGACTAACATTAGCCACCCCGAACGCCGTATTCGTCAGCGTTGGCCAAATGCTAGAGATCAAGATAATGAAGATACCCGTAATCTCAGAATCTCGAAAGATATAGAGACCCAGCGGTAGCCATGCCAGCGGAGAGACGGGCTTCAGCAGCTGCACATACGGATTGAATGCTTTGTACGCAATTGGGGAAATGCCAATCAAGATTCCTAGCGGGACCGCAATCAAAGACGCCAGCGTATAGCCAATCACCACCCGGCGTAAGCTAATCAGCAGATTCCAGCCAATGCCCAGGTCATTTGGTCCGTTGTCAAAAAAGGGATGAGTCGACCACCACCACAGCTCTTCCAGCGTTTTAGAAGCCGTCGGCATTCCCTTGGCAAACCATTCTAAATTAGCGCCTACTTCCCAGAACAGTAGAAACAGCCCTAAGGAGAGTAAAAACAATCCAACCGCTCGAACATTCTCATTCAGCCAGAGAGAATCGCGCTTGACAGGCCGAAGCGTGTCCGACCTCGCATCACCTACCGTCATCAGTTTGAAGCCTCCATTTCGGTAACTACAGTTTTGTTGTTTCCGTAGGGGCATAGCATGCTATGCCCCTACGGTGTGCCAATACACAGGCAGCATATTGCTTCAGCAGATTTTCCTAAACGCCGTTCTTGTCAATCTGCTCCTTGATATAAGCACTAGGGCTTGCCGGATCAAAGGTATCAAACTCCAACTCTTCTGTTCTATAAATCTCCGAAGGTGGATTTAGCCCCACCTCTTCAGCCAGCTCTCTAGCCAGATCAGTCAAAAAGACTTCTTTGCCAACCTCGTCATAGGTCTCGTCAGTAATCTCCTGCGCGGCCTTACCATCGCCCTGCAAGTCCCACCGCACTAGCTGAGAAGAAATCCAGTTAGCAAAGCTCTGCCACGGATAAGGATCAAAGTCAATTCGATCCGGAATATCTAGCGTATTGCCCAGGCCATCCTCGAACTGCCCGGTCAAAACTGCCTCCACTACCTCTACGGGCTGATTGAGAAAGGCCCGTTCAGAAATGGCCTCAGCAATCTCCACCCGGTTAGCCGGATCGCTAGCATAGCCTGCGGCCTCAATAATGGACTTGTTCAATGCTCTAAAGGTATTGGGATTAGCGTCTATCCACTGGTCGCTGGCGGCAAAGGCACAGCAAGGATGTCCCGGCCAAATATCTTTGGTCAGCTTAAAGATAAAGCCAGCTTCTTCATACACTGCCCTCTGGTTAAATGGATCGGGCATTAGATAGGCGTCGATATCTCCAGCGACCAGTTGCGCAATGCTATCCGGTGGCGGAACGGGCCGAATTTGGACATCTACATCTGGGTCAATGCCGCCTGTTGCCAGGTAATAGCGCAGCAGCAAATTGTGCATGGAATAGGGGAAAGGCACGCCGATAGTAAAGCCCTTGAAGTCAGCAGGCCCGTTGACTTGCCCTTTATACTTACTCGCAACAGTAATTGCCTGACCGTTGATATTCTCGATGCTAGCTAGCTTGACACCAAACGCACCAGAGCCCAAGCCCAAAGTCATTGCAATTGGCATCGGCGCTAGCATGTGATAGGCATCCAGTTCACCAGCGATCGCACTATCTCTCACTGCCCCCCAGCTAGGCATCTTTACCACTTCCGCGTTGAACCCATACTTCTCATAGAATCCCAGCGGCTCCGACATAATAATCGGCGTCGCGCAGGTAATGGGAATAAAGCCAATCTTCAGATCCGTCTTCTCTAAGCCAGACGTATCTACTGGTTCTGCGTCGTCACTAGCCGCCGGACCAGGCTCTTCAGGACTAGCGCAATTCGTCAGCGTCACCATCGCCGCACCGATTGCCACATTCCGCAAAAACTCTCGCCGAGTCGCCGCGCTAGTGCGAACGCTATCCGCAAAGAACAATCCGGCCTGCGGCCCAAACGCAGCGGCGAACGCATTCTCGATTCCACCCGCCTGCTTCGCTAGCGCCAGTACGAGCTTTTCCCGCTTCGGACTTCCCTTTCCCGCAGACTTCAGCAGCAGCGCTTTACGTAGCTCATAGGTGTTTAGTTTATCCGCTACCTGAAGCTGCTGATCCTTATACAGCCCCATCCTGACCAAATCGCTCACCATATCTAACGGATCGGCAGGCATCGTCTGCATAAACTCCCAATGGCTAGCGGACATGTTGCCTGCGCACATCCCGCAGCTAGCATCACTGCACATTGTGGCTGAATGATTTGTCTGCCCTGCCAACAGATTACCGCGACTGAGACTACGCAACTGTTGTGTACGAGATGAAGCCATAAGTTTATCCACCTGAGACCTATTCACTGCTATTTATTCACTTAAAAAGAGTGAAAGATTAACCTTTCAAGTTCTGTTTCTCTTTTGTTTGATAACAGTAATATATAGCTCGAAAGCAGCAGTCAAATAGGACAATACAGCGGAGAAAATAGGACTTTATCACGAGCGCTTAAAACCGCTGAATCCATTCAGTTACGCTTGCTACAGAGTCACGCACTCGTTTGTTACGCTCGCTACTGTTCACAACCAACGCACCTTTATCGAGTCTCATGAGTGCTGCCGCCACGCCTTGGGCGTCATCCCGTGCAGCTTTCTAAACTGCCGAGTGAAGTAACCAGGATCGGCATATCCGCTCGCCTCCGCAATTTGTTTAATAGGGTGAGCCGTAGTTTTCAGCATCTGTCTTGCCTGCTCCATTCGCCGCTCAGTAATCCAGTTTTTCACGGTCTTTCCCGTATGACTTTGGGCCAAGCTAGTGAGATAAGCAGGTGTATAGCCAGCCGCCTGTGCCACATCATCCAAACTAATCGACTGGTGGTAGTGGCTGTCAATAAACTGAAAAACAGACGATAGCTTCGGACAGTCAGGAAAGATATTAGAAGAATCACGCGCAGCCATTAGCGCGCCGCTACGGCGTAAGCCATTCTTGATTTCCTTACTGCGTCTTAGTCTAGTTGCGATCGCTCCCAAAAACTGTTCAACCGTACAGGGCTTCGTTAGATAATCATCTGCACCTAGCGCCATCCCACGCCGCAAATCAGCCATCGTTACCTTCGCCGTCAAAAAGATAAACGGAACCGACAGCAGCGAATCTTGCTTTCTTAACGCCGTCAGTACGCCATAGCCGTCCATCATCGGCATCATAATGTCACAAACGATTAGATCAGGGCTGTGCTGACTCGCCAGCTCAATTCCAGTTTCACCATCTCTTGCACCGATCGCATTAAAATTCTCAAAGGTCAAACAGCGCAGAAAAATCTCTCTAGTTTCATCTTCGTCTTCAATTATCAGAATCTTAGCACCCATCGTCCTGCTTCCTCTATTGACCCCGCTATCCGTAGCCACGTAGATTTGATTAAATCTCGTTCAATCAAAACGCCGCGCAACTTCTGTTCATGTATAAGTCGTTACTTACGTAGTCTGCGGTGTAACTCATCACAGAATCAATCTGCCGTCTCGACTAAGCGCCACTGCTAGACCTCATGATCAAATGCTGTAGCCGAACCACACAGTCAATGCTTTTATGTCCAATCACTCAGAACAAGCCGAGCTAGCCACCCTCCGACAACAGTATCAGCTCATCCTCAATTCAGTCGGCGAAGGCGTCTACGGCCTTGACTTAGACGGCAACGTCACCTTCGTCAACCCAGCCGCTGCCGCCATGATTGACTGGGATATGGAAGATCTGATCGGTCAGTCAATGCACCGCGTTCTGCATCATTCGCATCTAGACGGCACTCACTACCATAGAGAAGCCTGTCCCATCTACGCTGCGCTCCATGATGGCATTACTCACCGCGTCACCGACGAAGTCTTTTGGCGAAAAGACGGCACTAGCTTTCCGGTTGAATACATCAGCACCCCCATGCGCGACGAACAAAAGCAGGTGATCGGCGCAGTGGTCACCTTTCGCGATATCACCCAGCGCAAATGGGCCGAAGCCATTTTGCACCAGACTAATGAAGAGCTAGAAGAAACCGTGCGATCGCGCGCCGCTGAACTCTATACCGCCAATGCCCACCTAAGAGAACTCAGCGCCCTAAAATCTCGCTTTGTTTCTATGGTCTGCCACGAATTTCGCAATCCCCTTAACAACATTGCCCTCTCCGTCTCCTCGCTAGGTCGCTACGACAATAAAATGACCCAGATACAAAAGCGAGAATATCTCTCTGGCATCGCTACCAACGTCGAGCGCATGACCCATATGATTGACGATATTCTAGTGCTCGGCAAACTTGAGGCTAAAAAGCTTTCTCTTAGCCCGCAGCCGATCGATTTAGTCGAGTTCTGCCGCAAGCTGTTGCAAGAGATGCAGACCAATGATAGACAGCTAGAATTTGTCGGTAGATTCAAGCCTCTGATCGCAGAAATTGACCAGACTCTACTGCGATCCATCCTTATCAATATCCTATCAAACGCGATTCACTACAGCGACGTAGATAGCCTAGTCCAGCTCTCCATCCGCCAGCGCCAGCGTCAAGCTATCTTCCAGGTCAAAGACCAAGGACTCGGCATCTTGCCAGAAGACTATCCCTATCTATTTGAACCCTTTCATCGTGGCAAAAACGTCAGCAATATTCCAGGCACTGGACTAGGCCTTAGCATCGTCAAACAGTTTGTCGCCCTCCAGCAAGGCGATATCAAAGTAGAGAGCCGGCCTGGTATCGGCACCACCTTCCAAATCAGGCTACCGCTATCGCCATCGGTTTCGACTCATTCAGCTTCTCGCTAGACTTTTCACAAAGCTTCCTGCAAAAGTCCCATATCTTCAAAAGATAGTCCTACAGATGACGCAAAGTAATCTGCGTAGAATGAGTTCAATCGCGTAGAAGAAAACACCAAACACTGCTTGAGCAAAAGCCTGTTATGACACCTCCAAAACTCGTCCCGCCTTTCACCCTAGAGATTGCTACGCAAAAAGTGCGACTAGCCGAGAATGCCTGGAACAGCAAAGATCCACAGCGCGTATCAATGGCCTACTCGCCCGATAGCCACTGGCGCAACCGAGCCGAAATTATCCAGGGCAGAGAAGCCATCCGCGACTTCCTAGAGCGCAAGTGGAACAAAGAGCTAGACTACCGCCTCGTCAAAGAGCTTTGGGCCTTTGGCGACAATCGCATCGCCGTCCGATTCCAGTACGAATGGCACGACGACTCCGGCCAGTGGTATCGCGCCTATGGCAATGAAAACTGGGAATTCGACGCCGCAGGGCTAATGGCCCGCCGAGAAGCCAGCATCAACGACATGCCTATCACAGAAACAGACCGTCGCTTTCATTGGCCAGCAGACGCCCCTAGACCAGATGATCACCCAGGGCTGATAAACTCGCCTGTGTAGCAACTGTTTTAAAGGCTCCTATGGATACCAACTTTTGGCTGCAAAAGTGGAAAGATAACAACATTGCTTTCCACAAAAGCGAAGCTAATCCGCTACTAGTCAAACACTTCGATCAGCTCTCTCTAGCAGAAGGCGATCGCGTATTCTTACCCCTATGTGGCAAGACGCTAGATATCGCTTGGCTACTATCAAAAGGCTACCGGATTGCAGGCGCTGAGCTGAGCGCGATCGCCATCAATCAGCTCTTTGCAAACCTCAAAATCCAGCCAAAGATATCACCCGCTGGTCAGCTACAGCACTACAGCGCCCAGAATATCGATATCTTCGTAGGCAATATATTCGACCTGCCCAAAAGTGTACTTGGTCCAGTCGATGCTATCTACGACAGAGCTGCTCTAGTTGCCCTACCAAAAGAAGTGCGTGATCGCTACACAGCCCATCTCGCCCAAATCACCCAAACAGCGCCTCAGCTAATCATCTGCTACGAGTACGATCAGACCCTGATGTCAGGTCCACCCTTCTCTATCACAGAGCAAGAGATTCGTCAGCATTACGAAGGCAGCTACGCGTTAGATCTCATAGAAAGTAGAAGTATGCCAGACGGACTGAAAGGAAAATGCGAAGCCAAAGAGAACGTCTGGCTGCTGAAGAACAAATAGACTTTCTTCTGTTGTGTGATCGCCCTTCTCAAAAGCTTCTCTAGAACAACCCGAGAGCCTACAAAAACCGTTCTAGCGTATCGCTATACCCCTGATATGGCTTCACCCCCCGCAAAACCTCCAGCAGCTCTCCATTCTTAAAAAACATCACTGAAGGCATCCCTTTTAGCCCAAAGCGCTTAGCCACCTGGCGATTGTTATCAAAATCCAGCTTCACCACGCTTGCCCGATCGCCATACTCCTCCGCCAGTCGATCAATCAGCGGCGACACCACCTTGCAAGGTCCACACCAGGACGCTATACAATCAACTACCACTAGCGCTTCTCGTTGAACTAGCGCATCCAACGCCGCTTCATCTTCAATATACGCAGCCGCCCCCGTTTCCGCCCTGCCCAGCCGTACCAGATCGTTGGTTACCTCAGCCGCAGAACGACTGCCATTGATCATATGCAAACGCGATCGCACCCGGTAATAGTCCACCACAGGCGCACTCTGTTCTTTGTAGCGAGAAATCCGCTCGCGAATAGTCGAGATTGTCTCCTCAGGCTCCTTTCTCGGCAGCAGTCGATTGATCAAAATCCCGGTCGTCGCCTTGATATAAGCCAACTCCGCTGCCACCATCCCAAACTTTGAGAGCAGTTCATCAAATGTCTCAGCCTGCGCCAGCGATCGCGGAAATCCTGTTAGAACCCACCCTTTTAGCATTACATCTGGCTGCTCAAACCGGCGACGCAGCAGCGTCATCATCGCCTCGTCTGTTCCAGGTTCTTCTCCGCCTAGAAGCGCATCCATAGACACGTGAGGCACCTGCCAACGCTCGGACAGCGCGATCGCCTGCGCCTCTACATCCGTCCCCGGCGGTCCCAAAAGAATTAGCTGCAAAGCATCCATATCAGTCACACTCAATCAAAGCAACCCGCTACACGACGTTTGCGCTTCGCAAAAATACCCCTTTCCCTTCTGAGCGCCTCAGCCCTTAAGATCAGGTAAACAAAACGAAGATCAAACAAAATGACCGCCCTCACCTGTGCCACCCTGCTCACGAATCATTCACAAGCATGGGAATCGGCAACCGTCCACCCCTTCCTACAAAACTGTCAGCGAGGCACCATCACACCCGATCAGTTTAATACTTGGCTAATCCAGGACTATCTATTTGTTACAGAATTTACCCGTCTAGCCGCCCAGCTACTTGCCGTCGCCCCCGTCCCCCACTTCGATACGCTCCTCAGCGGCCTAGTCGCTATCAAAGACGAACTGCTCTGGTTTCAGTCCAAAGCAAAGGCGCGATCGCTTTCCCTAGACACACCGCGTCAGGACACTTGCAAAACCTACTGCGAGTTCATGAGATCACAATCTACCGCCCCCTACGCCGTCCTAGCTACCACCTTCTGGGCGATCGAACTCGCCTATAATCAAGGCTGGCAAATCCATAGCCCCATGCCAGAACCCTACACAGAATTCGCCGACCGCTGGGGCAACCCCGGCTTCACCGACTATGTCAAGCTTCTAGAACAGCAAGCCGACAGCGCCCTAGCCACCGCTACGCCTACCGAACAGCAGCAGGCCGAACAAGCCTTTCTAAAAGTCGCCCAGCTCGAAAGAGACTTTTGGCAAATGGCCTTTTCTGCGTAAGCGAAGTAGTCCGCCCTTTCAGCTTCCCAGCGTAAGGACTGAGCACAGATTGTGAAAAGTCAGCGCATGAACAATACATCCACATGGACATGTCTCAGTTCTAGCAGCGCAAATTATTAATTTTAGACCTAGTGATGAGCCAAAGCCTGTCAAACAACAATCTTTCTCTACGGCCCGCTGTCGAGTTTAATCGCGATATCTGCGGCGATCCGATTCAGTCCGCCAACCGCGAGTGGCTAATTACTAACGGCATCGGCGGCTACGGCTGCGGCACCCTCTCTGGCATGCTCACTCGCTGCTATCACGGCTTTCTCGTGGCTGCGCTCAATCCTCCTCTTGGTCGAACGCTGCTACTCACCAAGCTAGACGAAGTAGTCCAGTATCTAGATATCTCCTATCCGCTGAGCTGCGATCGCTGGGCAGGCGGCACGACTACTGGCCACGGCTATCGCCATATTGAACGATTCCATCTCGAAGGCACCATCCCCACCTGGACCTACGCCTGCGCCGACGCCCGCCTAGAAAAGCGCATCTGGATGCAGCCCGGCGAGAACACTACATATATTCAATACAAACTGCTACAGGCCACCGCCCCCTTTCACCTTTCGATCAAAGCCCTCATCAACCACCGCAACCACCACTGCGTCACTCAAAGCCAGCAACAGATTCACCAACAACAGATTCAAGGCAACGCTCTCACCCAGTCCCAACCCTGGAAAATCCTCAGCCGCTCTCATCCTAGAGGACTCAAAGTAGAAGCCACCGGCTGCACCGCTCCCATCTATCTGCTCAGCACCAAAGGCCAGCTTCAGCCCATCAGCCGCTGGTACCAGCACTACTTCCTTACCCAAGAAAAATATCGCGGCCTGCCCCACATAGACGATCACTTCCACTGCGCCACGCTTCGCACCCCACTCGTCCCCGGCGAAACTCTCACCATCGCCGCTAGCACAAAACCCTATCCCAACTTAGACAACAATACTGCGCTTCTCACCCGGCAGCAGTATGAACAAACTCTCCTAGAAAGTGCCCAAATCTCTTCTACTGCTTCGTGCCATCACCTACAGCTAGTTCTAGCTGCTGACCAGTTCATCGCTACCCGCGACACTTCACCAAACGTAAAAGAAACAACAGAAGAGAAAGACAAAACAGTTGGCAAAACCATCATTGCAGGCTACCCTTGGTTTGGCGACTGGGGCCGCGACACTATGATTGCGCTACCCGGCTTGACCCTCGCCACAGGCCGTTCAGAGATTGCCCGTCCCATCCTACGCACTTTTGCTAGCTACCTCAGTCAGGGAATGCTGCCTAATGCCTTCCCCGAAGCTAACGACACTCCTGGCTACAACACAGTAGACGCTATCTTTTGGTACTTTGAATCCATTCGCGCCTACATCGCGGCTACAGACGACATCGAGCTATTAGAAGAGCTTTTCCCAGCCCTAGAAGAAGTGATTGATTGGCACCTGCGCGGCACTCGCTACAACATTCACCTGGATCAAACCGATGGACTGATCTACGCCGGAGAAGAGGGTGCACAGCTCACCTGGATGGATGCCAAAGTAGACGATTGGGTCGTCACCCCTCGAACGGGTAAGCCTGTTGAAATCAATGCCCTTTGGCACAACGCACTGCTGTGTATGGCAGCGTTTTGCGATCGCCTTGGCCAGCCCAAATCAGACTACCTAGAACTAGCCAAATTCTGTGCCAACAGCTTCCCAAAATTTTGGAACGCTTCGCTTGGCTACTGCTACGATGTTATCGACGGGCCAGACGGCAACGATGCCTCACTGCGCCCCAATCAGCTCTTTGCCGTTTCACTTACTTACGCACCGCCGCTAGCCAAACAACAACAGAAATCCATTGTCGATACCTGCGCTCAGCAATTGCTGACCTCCTACGGATTGCGATCGCTCGCCCCTTCTCATCCAGACTATGTTGGGAAGTATGGCGGCGATCGCACCCAGCGAGACGGAGCCTATCACCAGGGCACCACCTGGAGCTGGCTAATTGGTCCTTTTATCCAAGCCCACCTCAAAGTCTACGGAAATACAACAGCTGCTCGCCAGTTTCTTCAGCCCCTAATCAGTCAAATTGGCTCAGGCTGCGTCGGCACCCTCAGCGAAATCTTCGACGGCGATCCGCCTTTTCCCTCTAGAGGAGCCTTCGCCCAAGCCTGGAGCGTTGCCGAAGCACTGCGACTGTCACAGATAATAGAAAACTGGCCTAAAAAGGCATAAGCGATCTTTGAAAGGTTGATGCGCTTGCTCATTCAATAAGTCAGACACGAAAGGCTATATCACTTTTGGAAAAAAGCGCACTCTATCTAGATTCACATTCATCCTGACCCGAGTGCCGACTTCTATTCGTCTGTTTGCTAGAGTCCTGACGTTTAGAACACGATTAGACGACGAAAGCAGCCTGTATTGATACACTCTGCCTAAAAACTGTCGTCCTTTAACTTCCAGATTTCCGCTCTCGTCGGGTTCAATCTGGATATCATCTTGACAAATCATCAGATCGCCTTGGCTGTCTTTAGCCCCATCCTCTGTTTGTTTAAGATCAGGGCCGATCCAGCCGAGTTCTGTTTGCCAACCGCCCGCTTCCCAAACCGCCGATATGAAATTTGCCTGCGTTACAAACGCAGCAACAAACCGCGAGACTGGATGCTGATAGATCTTTTCTGGCGTATCTACTTGCAGTAGCTTTCCCTGATGCATTACCGCCACTTTATCGGCGATCGCCAGCGCCTCTTCTTGATCGTGCGTCACAAAAATTCCCGACGCCCCCACCCGCTTCAGAATATCGCGCACTTCTTGGCGCAAATACAGCCGCACTTGCACGTCCAAATTGCTAAACGGCTCATCTAATAAAACAACCGGAGGCCGAGGAGCTAACGCTCTAGCCAGCGCGACGCGCTGCTGCTGCCCACCAGAAAGCTCGTGGGGAAACCGCTTTTCCATACCCAGCAGGCCAACGAGTTCGAGCGATGCGATCGCCCGCAGCCGAATCTCCTTTTTTTCCAGCTCTCCCCACCGCCATAGCTGCTTCAGGCCGAACGCCACATTCTCCATTACAGTCAGATGCGGAAACAGCGCGTAGTCCTGAAATACCACGCCTATGTGCCGCCGCTCTGGGGGAAGCCACATCCTCGGGCCACACACAGGCTGATTGCCCAATACAATCTCTCCTGACTCAGGCCGTTCAAACCCGGCCACTAGTCTGAGCAGCGTTGTTTTCCCACAGCCAGAAGGGCCCAATAGCCCCAGCAGTTCGCCTTGCTTCAGCTCAAAACTGGCTTCATTCACAGCCGGGTCTGCTGCCGTCATGAATCGTTTTGTAACCTTCGAGCAAGAGAGAACAGGAGAGGACATACCGCTATTGCGTATTAATTTCAATAATCCTCTCCTAGTGTAGGCGATCGCAGCTTTAGAGTAATTCCTAATAGGAGATTGTCGTCGTAGGGGCACAGCATGCTGTGCCCCTACAACAATTCGGGGATAAGCAGTCAGGATTTGGTATTACTCCCAACCAGCCCTATCCACAATCTCGTTCACCTTAGGATTGTTACGCCCATAGGTCACGACATTCGTAGCATCCACCTTAAAGTCGCCTAGCTCAGAAACCACCGGATCGAGCGCTACCCCATCCGCGACCGGATATTCATTGTTACTCTCGGCAAACACCTCCTGCGCTTCAGGGCTGACCAAAAATTCCATGAACGCGATCGCATTTTCAGGATTAGGCGCACCAGCCACCAACCCCATCCCACTAATGTTCACATGCGTGCCTCGATCGGCCTGATTGGGAAAAAATAAGGCCGTCTTAGCAACGGCTTCTTGGTCGGCTGCATCGTCCGACTTAGCCATTCGCGCCCAGTAATAGTGATTGACAACTGCTACATCGCACTGACCCGCTGCCACAGCCTTGATCTGGTCAGTATCGCCCCCTTCTGGGTCTCTAGCAAAGTTGCCCACTAGCCCCTCGGCCCATGCTTCGGTCGCCTCAGGGCCGATTGACTCGACCATTGAGCCTAGCAGCGACTGATTATACACATTGCTAGAACTGCGGATACACACTCGTCCTTCCCATTCTGGGCTAGCCAAATCCTCATAGGTGGAAAGCTCTTCTGGCTGTACGTTGTCTACGTTGTACACCAGCATCCTCGCTCGCGTTGTCAGGCCGTACCACAGTCCGCTAGGCTCGCGCAGATTCTCCGGCACCGTGCTATCTAGCACCTCAGACTCTACCGGCTGCAGGATTCCCGCTTCCTGTGCTCGCCAAAGTCGCCCGGCATCTACCGCAATAAATACATCTGCTGGGCTCTCCTCGCCCTCGCTAACAATTCTTTCAATCAGTTCATCCGGCTGGCCTTCTAGCAGGTTTACTTGAATACCAGTCTCTTCTGTAAACTCGTCGTAGAGCTGCTCGTCCACGTCGTAGTGCCGAGCAGAGTAGAGGTTCACCACCTGTGCTTCCTCTGAGCCACCCTGACAGGCCGTCAGGCCCAACCCTACCAAAAGAGTCATTCCACAGAGATAGCGCCTATTGATCTTCATACTTACTGATTTTGTTGACAATGATTACTATTAAAGAGGCTAACGGACTAATTGCGCAAGGCCGTCTTTATTACTTTATTGTTAGGAACGTTTGTCATTTCTATGCTAGCGATCAAAATCGGTTCGGCTATTTGCTGTAGAATTGTTTGGATTTGTTGAGCTTGGTGCCTCATGCCCCGTCGAAATGACCTCAAGAAGATAATGCTGATCGGCTCTGGTCCGATTGTGATTGGTCAAGCATGTGAGTTCGACTACTCTGGTACGCAAGCCTGCAAAGCGCTGCGAGAAGAAGGGTACGAAGTCATCCTGGTGAACTCCAACCCGGCGACCATCATGACCGATCCAGATATCGCTGATCGCACATACATAGAGCCACTGACCGCGCCGTTGCTAGAGCAAATCATCGCCAAAGAGCGCCCCGATGCGCTGCTGCCAACTATGGGTGGGCAAACCGCACTTAACCTAGCCGTAGAGCTAGCAAAAGGCGGCACTTTAGATAAGTACGACGTAGAGTTAATCGGCGCGGACCTCGCAGCCATTGAAAAAGCTGAAGACCGCAAACTCTTCAAAGAAGCCATGCTCAAAATTGGCGTTGGCGTCTGTCCATCCGGCCTCGCTGAAACGATGGACGAATCCTGGGAGATTAATCAGCAGATCGGCTCCTACCCACTGATTATCCGTCCCGCGTTCACGATGGGCGGCAGCGGCGGCGGCATCGCCTACAACAAAGAAGAATTCGAAACTATCTGTCGCTCTGGCTTAGAAGCTAGCCCTGTCTCTCAGATCTTAATTGAGCAGTCGCTACTGGGATGGAAAGAATACGAGCTAGAAGTCATGCGAGACCTAGCCGATAACGTTGTGATTATCTGCTCAATTGAAAACATTGATCCAATGGGTGTGCACACGGGCGATTCTATTACAGTTGCTCCGGCCCAGACCCTCACGGACAAAGAGTATCAGCGCCTGCGCGATGCCTCGATCAAGATTATTCGCGAAATTGGCGTAGAAACAGGCGGCTCGAATATTCAATTTTCAGTCAATCCTGACAATGGCGACGTTATCGTCATTGAGATGAACCCGCGCGTCTCTCGCAGTTCGGCACTAGCTTCAAAAGCGACCGGCTTTCCAATTGCCAAATTTGCGGCCAAGCTTGCAGTGGGCTACCGTCTCAACGAAATCTCTAACGATATTACTGAAAAGACACCCGCTAGCTTTGAGCCCACTATCGACTATGTAGTGACCAAAGTTCCTCGCTTTGCCTTCGAGAAATTTCCCGGTTCTTCTTCTACCCTCACGACTCAGATGAAATCTGTTGGTGAAGCGATGGCCATCGGTCGGACGTTTACCGAATCGTTTCAAAAAGCGCTGCGATCGCTAGAAACCGGCAGAGCGGGCTGGGGATGCGATGGCGGCGGCTCTGGTAGTGGAAATCGCCCGGAAAAGCTACCTACTCTTTCCCAAGTTCGCAGCGACTTGCGCCGCCCTCACCCAGAGCGTATCTTTGCGATTCACCACGCGATGAAGCTGGGGCTGTCTGTTGAGGAAATCTACGAACTCACCGCCATCGATCCTTGGTTTCTAGACAAACTCGCTGGCCTGATCACCGTCGAGAAATTTCTCAAGCAAATTCCGCTGCCTGATATCAACAAAGCTCAAATGCTTGCGATTAAGCAAGAAGGCTACAGCGATCGCCAAATTGCCTTCGCCACCAAAGCCAGCGAAGACACCGTCCGCGCCCACCGCAAATCGCTTGGCGTCATCCCGGTCTACAAAATGGTTGACACCTGCGCCGCCGAGTTCGAGTCCACCACCCCCTACTACTACTCGACTTACGAAGAAGAAAGCGAAGTCCTCCCGTCTAGTCGTCGTAAAGTCATGATTCTAGGCGGCGGTCCCAACCGCATCGGTCAGGGCATCGAGTTTGACTACTGCTGCTGTCACGCTTCCTTTGCCTTGCAAGCCGACGACTATGAAACCATCATGGTCAACTCCAACCCCGAAACCGTCTCTACCGACTACGACACCAGCGATCGCCTCTACTTTGAACCGCTGACCAAAGAAGACGTGCTTAACATCATCGAAGCCGAAAACCCCGACGGCATCATCATTCAGTTCGGGGGCCAAACCCCTCTAAAGCTAGCGGTCCCCCTGCAAAACTATTTGGATAACGACGCGCCCGAACAAATTAAGACCAAAATCTGGGGCACTTCTCCCGACTCTATCGACGCCGCTGAAGACCGCGAGCGCTTCGAGCAGATGCTGCGCGAACTAGATATCCGCCAGCCACCCAACGGCCTCGCTCGCAGCAACGAGGAAGCCCTCAAGATTGCCCAAAATATTGACTATCCTGTTGTCGTTCGACCTAGCTACGTTTTGGGCGGTCGGGCGATGGAGATTGTCTACTCTGATGAAGATCTCGTTCGCTACATGACTACCGCCGTTCAGGTAGAACCTGACCACCCAATTCTAATTGACAAGTTTCTAGAGAATGCGATTGAAGTGGATGTCGATGCGATCGCAGACCACACAGGCGCTGCCGTCATCGGCGGCATCATGGAACATATCGAGCAGGCAGGTATCCACTCCGGCGACTCCGCCTGCACCCTACCCACCGTTAGCCTTTCTGACGCCGTCCTCACCACCATTCGCGACTGGACCTTCAAACTCGCCAAACGCCTTAACGTCATTGGCCTAATGAACATTCAGTACGCTATCCAAGGCGAACAGGTCTACATCATCGAAGCCAACCCCCGCGCCTCACGCACTGTTCCCTTCGTTTCCAAGGCCACCGGCGCGCGCCTAGCCCAGATCGCCGTCCGCGTCATGTCTGGTAAGACCCTGGCCGAACTCGGCCTCACCGAAGAGATTATTCCTCCTCATCTCTCAGTCAAAGAAGCGGTCCTTCCCTTCAACAAATTTCCTGGCACCGACACTTTGTTAGGGCCAGAAATGCGCTCTACTGGCGAAGTTATGGGCATCGATACCAGCTTCGGCCAAGCCTATGCCAAAGCCGAACTCGCGGCCGGACAGATTCTGCCGCAGTCGGGCACCGTCTTTGTCTCTGTCAACGATCGCGATAAAGCCGCCGTCGTTCCAGTTGCCAAAGAATTCGCTGAAATTGGCTTTAGCATTGTCGCTACTAGCGGCACCTATTCCACTCTTAAACAGGCAGGCGTAGCAGTCGAATCCATCCTTAAGATTCACGAAGGCCGACCTCACGTAGGCGACGCCCTCAAAAATCAGGACATCCAGCTAATCATCAATTCTCCGATCGGAGAAGCGGCTCAAGAAGACGATCGGATCTTGCGCCGCACCGCGCTCGACTACAAGATTCCCACAGTGACCACTATCGCAGGCGCTAGAGCCACCCTCGCCGCCATTCGCTCTCTAAAGGACAATCAGCTCACCGTTAAAGCGCTGCAAGATCATTTGGCCTACAGCACTCCAGCAACAGCTAGATCAGATACCTAAACCCCGTATCTAGACCAAGGCAGCGATCGCACTCATCAGTTCTTCTGAATCAATCGGTTTGGTCAGACAGCACTGAAAACCGCTCGATAGTATGCGCTGGCGATCTTCAGCTTGGGCATAGGCCGTGAGGGCGATCGCGGGGGTGTGATTGCTCTGCTGAGACGGCAGCGATCGCACTTGCCGCAGCAGCATAAATCCATCCATATCCGGCATGCCAATATCACAAAGCAGCACATCTGGATTGAACTGATCAAAATCGGCCAGCAAATCGGCACCAGAGACAGCCGTTTTTACCTTTGCACCGTACATTTCTAGCATGATGTTAATCAGCTCGCGAGCATCTTGGTTGTCATCTACCGCCAGCACTTTAACGCCTGCTAAGTCAGCGCTGTTCGAGTCCAAAGAGGTATCCGGCAGCCGTGAAGCGTTAGTTTCTAACAGCGGTAGCGCCAATGTAAATGTGGCCCCTTTGTTTTCACCGTCGCTGCTAGCGGCAATCGTGCCACCGTGAGCATCTACCAAATATTTCACAATAGAAAGCCCTAAACCCAGCCCACCATGCTGGCGAGTGATCGAAGCATCTTCTTGACGAAATGATTCAAATAGGTGAGGAATAAACTCGGGTTGAATGCCTTTGCCCGTATCTGTCACCGTGATAACGGCCTGAGCATCAGTCGAGGCCAGTGAAATATCGATTCGCCCCCCGGTAGGCGTGAACTTGATAGCATTAGAGAGTAGGTTCCAAACAATCTGTTGTAATCTGGCATCGTTACCTCTTACCTGTGGCTCTGCGAGCTGAGTAAATTGCAGCGTAATTGATTTCGCCTCGGCAGCGGTTATCACCACTTCTATCGCCGCTTCAATCACCTGCGATAGAACAATAGGAGACTCTTCTATTACCAGCTTTCCTCGTAAAATTTTGGCCACATCTAGCAAATCATCAATCAGCTGTACCTGTAGTTTGGCATTACGCTGAATAGTCTCATACGCTTTCTTAGATTTCGTTTCGCTTAGCGGCTTGGTCAAGAGAATTTGAGACCAGCCCACAATAGGATTAAGAGGTGTTCTCAGTTCGTGAGAGAGTACTGCTAGAAAGTTATCCTTAATTCGGTTCGTGTGCTCCGCAGCCTGCCTAGCTTCTCGTTCACGCACTAGGAGCTGCTCTCTTTCAGCCTCTGCCTGCCTTTGCTCGATTAGATCGGCGGCCTGCCTGGCCAACAAATCAATAAAGCGTAGCTCTCGCTGAGTAGGGCGGTGGTGGGCATGCCAATGGGTAGAAACCATGCCGATTAGATTGCCTTTGCGAGAGATTAACGGCGTAGACTGCGCAGACAGAAAACCAGCTTCGACGTGCCGCCGCAGTGAACCGTCCAGGTCACCGCTTTCGGATTCATCAAAATCAGTCAAGACGCGCTTGTGCTCAGCTAGGGCCGAACCGCAAAAGGCATGAGAATCTGCCTTAATTCGGTAGAAATGATCCGTAAGGCTAGTAGGCAGTCCGTGAGTGGCTAGTAGGAGCAAATCCTGCGTATCCGCTTCTAACACCTGTAAGGTGCCGCCATCGGCGGAAGTCAGCGCAATGGCAGTTTCTATGATTTCGTCGTAGAGTACTTGAATGTTATTTTCATTGGTTAAGCGGGCGCTCAGATCTCGCAGCCGCCGCATGCTCTCTAAATCGGCTGCAACGGCAGCTTCAATACGAGATTTTTCAATGGTGGCCCAGATTCGCTCTGCCACTTCTCTAACAATGGCAATCTCAAAGGCTGTCCATACGCGCGGCTCTGCCATATTGATCGAAAGACCTGCCACAAACTCCCCGTCTCTAAGTAGGGGAACGGTCAGGTGCGCGGCGATTTGCAGCGTTTTGTAGCTGGCTAGCTGCGCTGGAGTAAGATAGGGCTCGGCTGATACATCTGAAACGGCAACGGTTTGGCCTTGACGGTATCGCTTGGCCAGTTCTGGCCCATAGCTAATGATCGAATACTTACCTGTTGGAATGGCTAAAACGCCGCTGTTATAACCCGCTTCCACCCAATAGTAATCTTCAGCAATCTCAAAATAATGTATGCGGTTGACCTTGAGATACAGACCCAGCATGTGACTGGCAACCGCCTTGATCTCTTCCGGGTCAGAAATTGTCCGAAGTGCATCCAAGAGGCTGACGCGAAACTCATTGAGTTCCGCGCTGCTTTGCAGCATCTGTGCTGTTCGCCGACGCTCTGTCATGTCTTGGAAAATACCGCCAACTCGCCGACTCTCGGGTTCACCTACTTTGTAAAAGTAAGCTGTGTACCACGCATTGAGAGGGGCCACAAAGTAGTCGAGGCGTTCGCTCATGCCGGTTTTTGCAACGCGATCGCATACCTCAATCCAACGACTATCTAGGGTAGGGAACAGCTCTTTCGTCCGCTGTCCAACTAACTTAGCTCCAGTGATCTGCTCTGCCGCCGAGTTAGCATCAAGGTAGAGCAGATCGATCGCTTTGCCCTGCTCGTCATATAGCACCTCGTGAAGAACATACCCTTCTTCGACCGAGTTGCACAGTCCACGGTAGTTTTCTTCTGACTCGCGCAGGGCTGCTGCAAGGGACTGGTAGTCGCTAGCGACACCGCCCGTATCCCGCTGGCTCGCCACCGCAGCAAGAATGGCCTGTTCGAGCATCTCGGAATTGAGCTGTTTACTGACTAGGTAATCGGTAGCGCCTGCTTTCAGTGCCCGCTTTGCAGCGTCAACATCCTCCTCACCAATCGCGATAAAGGCAACAGGTCCATGGGGGCATGATTGCGCGTACGATCTAACAAGTTTCTCCAGCAGGGCTAATCCCTGATTATATGGCGGGTAAGATTCGACCAGGACCACGTCGACTACATGAGATTGACACAGGTCTAATATGGGATCTTCATACGTTGACGTTAGGAGCTGAAAAGACTTACTCTTCTGTTCTAGCAGCCGTTGACAACGACCTTCACGGCTATTGCCTGCGCTGTCAACGAGCAAGACTGTATATCTAGGATTTATCATTGACAGAATTTTTAAAGGGCAGGAGCTTTGAAGGCAGGAAGAGTCTCGACCTCAACTGGGAGGTGCAGGTGTTTTGATTAAGCCAGAGCCTGTGGCTTATCGTCATGCTTCATAGCTTACCGCACTAGTCGAAAGGGTAATTTTCTCTTTGGTATGCTGCCAATAATCTAGCTGTCAGCCAGTTCTGGATCTTCTAGGTCAGTTTGAATCCAGCGGTCTGAAAGATGAATATCGGTCGATTCTAGAAGCCCAGGGCCGAGATTGTGATACTTGTGCGGAATGTTAGCCGGACCCAACAAGACATCTCCACTACGCGCTTCGATCTTCTGATCGCCAATCGTAAACAGCGCTCGACCTGTTCTAATAATGAAAAGTTCATCGTACGGATGAAAATGCCACTTTGGACCCGCTCCGATCTCTTCTGTCGCATAAAAGAGCACGGTAAGACCCGTGCCAATCTTTGCGCCTTCAATCAGCCCTTTCCAAAGGCGATCGTCGGACGCCCACTCCGAACGATGTAGGACTACTGGCTTAACGTCAGTCTCTTTGTTTTCTGAGCTGTTTGAAGAAACGCTGTCATCCATAATATCCACCAGAAAATTGTTGTTTTTGAGTGCGCGATCGTTTCAGGTAAGCATTCGGCCGGTATTTTGAGTGATAATACAAGACTTCCGTTGACTAAGCGGACGTAAAACGCTGCCTGTCCCCAAAAGCTATCCCCCACTGAATAATTCTGCCAAAACCTTTAGAATAGGACATCTTTCATAGCCGGGCTAACTCCCACTTCATCATTTTTGCCTTCCTATTCCCTACTTTCCCACATGCTCCCCACCATCCAAAAGCTGGCTCACAAACTCACCCCTCGCCTGGTCGAAATTCGTCGCCACATCCATTCTCACCCCGAACTCAGCGGACAAGAATACAAAACTGCCGCCTATGTCTCTGGCGTGCTCTCTTCCTATGGCTATCACGTTCAAGAAATGGTGGGTAAAACCGGCGTGGTCGCGGAGCTAAAGGGCAAGAGCGCTCCAGATAACGATATCCTTGCTATTCGCGCCGATATGGATGCGCTGCCCATCCTCGAAAAGGCAGATGTGCCCTATGTCTCCAAAAGTCCTGGGATCATGCATGCCTGCGGTCACGATGTCCATACGACTGTGGGTCTGGGCACCGCGATGGTTTTATCAGAACTCACAGACTTGGACGATCGCACCTTTCCTAGCACCACCCGCTTTCTCTTCCAGCCCGCTGAGGAGACTGCCCAGGGCGCAAAGTGGATGATTGCAGACGGTGTGATGAAAGATGTCGCGGCTATTCTAGGTCTCCACACGTTTCCTAGTATCCCGGCTGGCAATATCGGCTTGCGTCAGGGCGCGCTCACCGCCGCTGCTGATGACCTTGAGATTGTTATCAATGGTGAATCAGGCCACGGCGCTCGTCCGCACCAGGCCATTGACGCCATCTGGATCGCCGCTCAGGTAATCACACAGCTTCAGCAGTCGATTAGCCGTACCATTAATCCGCTGCATCCGGCTGTGATTACTATTGGCAAAATATCGGGTGGACGTGCGCCCAATGTGATTGCCGATCAGGTGAAACTGACCGGGACCGTGCGATCGCTCCATGCCGACACCCACGCCCTGCTCCCCCAGTGGATCACCCGCATTGCCACCGAAATCTGCGCCCTGCACGGCGCGACCTGCACAGTCAACTACACACGCGGCTGCACCTCTGTGCTCAACGATATAGACCTG
This sequence comes from uncultured cyanobacterium, assembly GCA_963838725.1. Classification (GTDB taxonomy): domain Bacteria; phylum Cyanobacteriota; class Cyanobacteriia; order Phormidesmidales; family Phormidesmidaceae; genus Phormidesmis. Next base: position 87,059 of record CAWISM010000005.1, read on the forward strand.
ACTAACCTAGTTGCCACCTGTGCTACAGAAGCACTAGGCGGCGATCGCATCGAGTGGATTCCCGACGCTTCTATGGGCGCAGAAGATTTCGCTAACTTCACCGATTTGGTCCCTGGCACCATGTTTCGGCTCGGTGTCGGCTTTCCCGATCGCGGCGTCAATCATCCTTTACATCACTCTCAATTTGAAGTAGACGAAAATGCGCTAGCTACCGGGGTAATCACAATGGCGTATAGTGCGTATCGGTATTGGGAGCAGAAATCTAGCCTGTCAACTAAGGTAGCCGAACAAGCCGCCGTTAGATAGGCTGATGCCCGTGCCATAATCAACCAGTTAAAACTTACTTTTATCGACCCCTCTCTCAAAATCAATGACAAACGCCTATCCCGCCCTCCCTGAAACTGACGTAGAAACACTGGCGCAGCGCCTTGCGAGCGATCCCGTAACTCTTCAGCTGATTGATGTGCGCGAGCCGCACGAGCTGGAAATCGCCAGCCTTCCGCATTTCGTTAATCTGCCGCTAAGTCAGTTCCCGGCTTGGTCAGAAGCTATTCATGCTCGGTTTGATGCAGAAGCTGAAACGATTGTCATGTGCCACTTAGGCATGCGCTCAGCCCAGATGTGCCAGTGGCTAACAGCCCAGGGATTCACCAATGTCAAGAATCTATCGGGTGGAATAGATGCCTACAGCCGTCGGATTGACCAGAGCGTACCGCTTTACTAAGCGGCTCTACATCTGTCTGTGTACTCAACCGATCTCTTAGACTATCGACTACTTGGCCTAGCAGGGCAAGGTCAGTTCGCTCAAGTGTACTGCGCGATTCATCGCCGCAGCGGGCGACTAGTTGCAATCAAACAAATTCGTCACGCTAGAGCCAAAACATTCTCGGCAGATCAGACAAAGAGCCAGCTAGGTAGCACGCAAGAGCAGCCACAAGCAGCCACCTTGCTTCAGCAGCTCGACCATCCCAACGTGCTGAAATGTCACGCGGCTTCTGAGCAACGGCTGATTCTAGACTATTGCGAAGCAGGAACTTTGCGATCGCACCTATCCACTGCCTTCTCTGCCCAGTTCACGCCCAGACAGCTCCCCCTCTCTCTCATCAAAGACCTGATAGAAGACATGCTTCAGGGCTTAAACCATATTCATCAGCAGGGCATCATCCACAGCGATCTGAAGCCAGAAAACATTCTGCTAACAATGCCCACAGCCAACCGACTGACCGCTAGGATCAGCGACTTCGGCTGCGCTCACTTCGCCAACCAGCCCAATCAGTCCAAAATGGAGATAGGCTCTCCCTACTATGCAGCGCCAGAACGGTTCGATGGCCAGTCTTCTGTCGCTTCGGACTTGTACTCTGTTGGCGTTATTATCTACGAACTGCTAGTCGGCGATCGCCCCTTCGTCGGAACTTATCACCAGCTCCAACAGTCTCACAAAAGTCAGTCCCCTCACTTCCCTCTCACCTTACCCATCGCTGTCCAACAGTTTCTGTCAACAGCGCTTCAAAAGCAGCCTAGCAGTCGATTCTCCAACGCTCTAGAGATGCTCACCACCTTCAAAGCAATAGAGTCAAAAGCAACAGAGTCAAAAGCAACAGATTTCAGCTCAGCTCAGGCATCTAGTAGAGATTCCATATCTATCACTAAATCTCAAACTTTCGATCTAGCAACTACTGATTTCTCTCATAGAGCCAAGCCAATTTCTGCACATGGCATCACGTCACCTGTAGAGTCTTTGATAATGCGACCTCAGGGCTGTTGCATTGTTACCGAAAAATCTCTTCATATACTAACGCCAAAGCGAAAGCTAATGTCCATAGCCCGGTTCAAACAGCCCTGCTGGATTTCAGTTGAGCCTGACGGAAAATGGTTCGTCGCCCTACCCAAAGGCAACAGCAAACGCCAAGCCAAAGGAATGATTGGCAAACTCTCTCACCTATCAGGTCATCAGTGGCGTCGCAACCTCACACTAACCGGTAAACTGCTAAGCGCGCTGCTATCCGACGTAGTGCAGATTATTGCTATCGACGCTCGGTACTTCCTCCGGCTGCGCAGCGCATCGGACTCTAGCAGGACCTATTTAGAGTGCTTCACTCGGCGCGGCCAGTTTATCAGTGAGCTCCGGTTCAATCAAAGCATTACTCAAGTCATACCAACCACCACTCCCTACCAGCTAGTCGCGCTAAGCGACGACAGCACGTCGGTGCCTGTCGTACTGTTGATTAATCTTAAGCCTTTTCAAATCGAAACCGTACGCCTCCCTTTCGCACCGCAGCGAATATACGCTTTGGCTTGGGGATATCTAGTTGTAGGAGAGCAAACGACCGTACTGCTCGACCGGAATGCTCAACCGATCACACGGTTAGAAGGATTGCCCAGCGCAAGGGCGATCGCGTCTATAGATAGCCGTCACCTTCTGCTAGCGAATCACATGATCCAGCCCTCTCTCTCGGTTATAGATGCCACCACGCTCAACTTAGGCATGATCTTCTAAAGAGTCTCCTAGATGCTGACTAATATCCAACAGATACTGCCTAATATTGCTGTGAGTGTAGTCCGCTTCTGGATGAGCGGGCTGATCTGGCTGTTGGAAATAGGGACGATCGCCCGTTAGCTTAGACTGTGCGATCGCGACTCGCCGAGCAAACTCGTAGAAAGCTATGGGTTCACCTAGCAAACTATCCACAATCTGAGCCAGCGCAACTAAAGGCGTATCGAGCTGACGACTAACGCGAACATCAGCAGTCGCCCAAAGAGTCAGCTCGCTCGCCAGAACGCCTGATGGAGCTGGGCTAAAGGTAGCAATAAACTGCTTAATTTCGTTAGCAGCCCTAAGCGGACGAGGAATGGCAGACTCTCCTTTCATAAAGCTACCCCCTTCTCTGCCAATGGCCTCAGCAAGAGAAAACTTTCGCTCAGCTCGAATCTCTCTTTCTATATCCTTTGCTTCTCTTTTGAGCTTCCCATCAGGAAGCAAATTAGAAGTAGGAGGTTCCACTATCTCTTCTAGTGGCCTCTCTGACTGTCTCGTAGGTCTATACCGCTCGGGCATATACCCAGTTAACCAGCCTCGTAACCAATCTAAGAAAGACACCCGCCCTCGCTATCAATTGCTACTAAGCTATCTGTAGCTGCGTAGCGGGCTCAGCAGCACAGCCATCTGCATAGAAGTTTTGAAGAACAGCGGCATACTCATCGCCTGCTAGCGTATTCATATTGTGATCTGCCCCACGCGCAATAAATAGCTGCTTGGGTTCTGGAGTCGCTGCGTAGAGCTGCTGGCTAAATCTAACAGGCACATCAAAGTCGCGATCGCCATGCATATAGAGAACAGGCATCTGCAACTCTCCAACCTTGCTAAATGAATCAAAAGGTTCAGTCAACAGCCAATCGATTGGAAATAATCGATAGATAGACTTAGCCACTACCGCATCCCTCATAGTCGTAAAGCTGCTTTCAACAATCAGACGACCCATCTCAGGATGGTAGCTAGCCAGATCAATTGCAACAGCACCCCCCATAGAGTGTCCCAGCACCGTAATGTTTTCAGGAGAGATCTTTCTGTCTACAGTCAAATAGCGCAGAGCAGCCTGCGCATCAGCAAAAGTATTCTGCTCACTGGGCAGTGGACCGCTGCTCTGACCGTAGCCGCGATAGTCAAAAGCTAGAACAGAACAGCCCTGCGCATGATGAAAGCGAATGCGCTCTGTGTTGTAGCTGATATTGCCATAGTTACCATGACAAAAGAGAACAACGCGGCGGCTAGCAGGATTGGGAACCCACCAGGCGTGAAGATAGCCACTCTCTTCTAAACTGCCAGAAAAACTATCAGAAAGCTGCTTTGGTTGACTCTCAATAGGAATCCAAACGTCCTCGTAAGCCAGCCCTACTTCTGCTGGCGTCTTGATAATATGCGGTAGGGGACGGTAGATCAGCTCGGTCTGAATATTGTAAAGAGCAAAACAAGCTCCGGCATAGGCTACTGCCGCCGCGCTTCCGGCCAACACCAAAGAGGGAATTCTTCTACCTGCCGCAGTGGCAAAAGAGTGATGAGGCAGCAAGCTTTGAGAAAGTGACATGGTCAGGGAAGCGCGGTCTAAGAATGTGTGGTGGTACTAGTTTAGCGTTAGGCTATCAACAAAAAAGGTGCTCATAGGCACCTTTTCGCAACACACGCTTAATTCTTTGGATAGAGATCAGCGTCGTTTTTTGATTGGCTTTTACTTACGCAGCCACTTAGAGGCGATCGCACCAATTGCCGCGCCCACCAACGGATTGCTCAAGAACTTCAAAATTGCAGGCTGATCGGCTAGGACTTCCTGAAAAATATCAGGATGCGCGGTGTAGGCAAAAGAAGCTAGCTTGCCCACGTCATCTGCATTCATTTTGCTCGCGTGGCGAGTCGATAGCCCTAGCTGCCTTTCTAAATCGCGATCGCTCAAGCCTCTCTCTTTGAAATGCTTAAAGAAGTCGCGAGCAACATCATCGCGCTCGCTAGGCTTAATTTTGTCAATGGCACTACGTAGCTCTGGGTCCATTTGCGCTGCGGGCACGCGTTCGGGGTGAAAAGCTCGCTTGAGCAGGCCGTGCCGCTCGTCCCGAGAAGACCTATCGGCAAAATCATCAAAGCTATCGTATTTCTGAGCAAGGGCATCATCGCCACCAGGCTCCAAAATCTCTTTGTTGCCAGCCGCCAGATCTTTCATAATCTCGCGCTTATATTTATCGCTACTTGTAGACATAGGTCTCTCCAAATCTTCGTAAGGTGTGCTGTTGCCTCAAAAGATCCTCTCTCGAACAAATCTCTGAGGCTAATTTATCTAAGTCAAATTCTTCCGAGATAAATTCTCGAAATCAGGCTCTCTGCGCTCTTTCTCTAAGGCGTGTTGTACTCTACCTGACCAGACTGAGAGTCGTAGTCAGCAGTCAAAATAGGCGCTTTATCCGGAGCAAAGACAAGCACTTTAAGATCTTTACTTGGGAAGCTCTTGCGGAATCCCTGTAGCAGCGATCTAGACAGATCTTTGACTTCGCTGGGGCGGACTTCTTCAGTAATCACGACTCCGAGCTGATTGTTGTCTCTGACATAGGCATCTGAGATTAGCCCTTGAGCCGCACCGACAACCCAATCACCGTACTCTTGCCCTTTAGCAGAATTACCTCGCTCTAGCTGACTATAGCCAACAGTAGAGGCTGCTGGCGCTTCGGTAGTTGCTGTAGAACATGCGGTCGTCGAAACAGTAAGAAGCAGCACAAGAGCGATCGCTGTAAGCCAGCGGCGGCTGCGTTGAAGGAAAGTCATAACGCTGTTTGAAGGTCCTTTGCTTAAACAATATGTCCTTATTGCATCACTAACCTGTGCCGACTGCTTGCTCCTGTAGAGAGATATTTACCGTCCCCCCTTCCACCTTGAAAGAAAAATCTCTCTAGAGACATAGGAAAGACCAGCGTTTCTACTTTGTTGCTCTCAAAAATTCTCCAAACCGTTTAGCCGTTTCTTCCGGCCTGCCATTCACCGGAAACAGCAAAACGCTGCCTACTCTCGGATTATCTGCCAGCATCTCTAGGCGATCAAACTGCGCATCGGAAGCGAACACACCTCGAAAGTCACCCTCCCTAGCTGTCTCAATCTCTACTCGCCCCAGCTTAGGCACGCTCCAAGCGCCCAACCCAATGAGAAGTAAAAAGAATAGCAAAACACAGCCGCAGCCAGATTGACTTTCCAAAGATTAATTCTTTAAAGGCATCGCAGGTGCTGCTCGATCAAACAATATCTATATGAAAAGCGCTTTTATGAAAGTGCCCTTCACAGGAGTGTCTGTGCCAAGAAACGCTCTAGAAAGTACAGGGCCATCTGATTGCCCACACCGTTGAAAATTTTGTCAAAGGCATGTTCGGCCCAGGGAATCTTGACCCAGACGGCTTGGTTGCGCGATCGCACTATCTCTCCATACAGATACTCGCCGTACTTAGCCTCGACGATATGATCGCGTCCCCCGTAGAGCAACAAAACGGGCGGCAGGGTTTCCGGAGCAGCCGCTTTCACATAGGTAATCGGCGAGGCTGCGGCATAGGCAACAGGCTGTTCGTCAGGCGAACCGTCCAAATAAGCTTCTAGCACCTGTCGCACATCTAATGGATCGGGCTGAGGCGGATTGCGATAGCCATTCGCTAGATCTACCGGACCGTAATAGGAGATAACGGCCTGCACAGGTTCAATCGGCTGGCCAGAGAGCGAGTCAGGTGCATAGAATCCGGCCAGCATCGCTAGCTGCGCACCCGCAGACCAGCCCAGTAAGGCAATTCGGTCACGGTCAATCTCATATTCATCAGCCTGATCGCGCACGAAAGCCAGCGCCGACGCAACATCCTCTAGCTGCGCTGGGAACTGATGCTGCGGCGTATGTCGATAGTCAGTCGCGATCACCACGTAGCCTCGCCCTGCTAGGAATCGACCCAGCGACTCATTCTCGCTAGAGTTACCCGTTCGCCAGCCACCGCCATAGATCATCATCACCGCCGGGTAGCGCCCTGCCGCCAGCGGCTGGTATATATCCAAAAGCAAAGCATCCCCTGCCGGACTCGCGAATGGAATCTTAGCCTGGTGCCTTACTTCTGTTTGAGGCATACCACCGAAGAAGTTGACTAGGCTGAACGCCGGAATCGAGGCTTTCTGACTGGTAGATTGGCGACTACTAAGCTGACTTTTAGGCGAATTGGCAAACGCTTTTTGTAGAGAAGTTTCTGCAAGTGCGATCGCCCTTGGCTGCTGTAAAAGCGGCAGCGCGTTAAGCGCAATTACCATTAGCAAAACAGCAATCACCATGCGTGAGGGCGAACCCATCAGCCACAACACTAGCACCAGCGAGATCACCCCCAGCCCTCCCAGTAGCGGACTAATCTCCGGGGCACCTACCGCTAGCGGTAGCAAGAAAAAATTAGGCGCAGGCAGTACGATCCACAAGCTTAAAAACAGCAGCGTGCCTAGTGCCAACCAGCTCAAACACTGAATCATAGACCGAACAACTATAAAGAATTTGTGACTATAGTCACCTTTGGGGAGCATATTTTCATTCCTTACGTCTACTACAGCACTAACTCCCGCCACAATCTGATGTCATAGGCTTGGCTGCTCACACTTCTGATCTCAGCGCCTAATCCCCCGAGCCTGATTTCACTGTCACAGCCTTGACTATCACAGTCTTGCCACCAAAACAGCATTGACTCAAACGGCGTTTGCAACATGCCCCAAAGCCTCATTCTAAAGCTAACTGCACAGTCCGCGATCGACCCAAGATACCAGCAGGGACAGGTGCTTCAGCAACTATTCTTCGATTTGATCGAAGCCGTCGATCCACGGCTAGCTCAGATCCTACTGAGCGATCCGACCAACCGCTCATACAGCTTCAGCCCCCTGCAACGCCCGTGCCAAATACGCTCAAAGAAAACTGTCCTCCAATATAATTCTGGCGTCGTTATCCCAGCTCAGACGCAGTGCTGGTGGCGGATTACCTTGCTAGACGATCCGCTCTTTGACTCTATTGGCACTCTATGGCAGTCTCTACACAGTGAAAGATTCGATCTAGGCACGGCGTATCTCACCGTAGACGAGGTAATCGTCAAAACCTCTACTCCAAGGCGGTCCCGAGCAGCCGCAGCGTCAGCCGCAGCCTGTAGCTACAGCGAGCTATACGCGCAAGCTTCTGACTACGAACGCAATATCCACATCGAGTTTCTTACGCCAGTCGTCTTCGAGTACCAGGGCGCACTTTCACCAATACCTTCTGCCGAAAATCTCTTCCAGCCGCTGAGGAAATACTGGAATCATCACGGCGGACTGCTGTTCCCATCGAATCTAATCGACTGTCTATTGCCCACCTACTTCGATATTCGCACCTCTTCTGTGCAGAACTTTCTGCAAAGCCCGCTGCCCAGTGTCAGTGGCTGCATCGGCAAAATTGGCTTCCGCATCGGTGGACAGCACAATGCTTCGGTTATCAAGCATCTCAACACACTAGCTGATTTTGCTCGCTTTTGTAGCGTGGGCTATCAAGCTCAGTTTGGCATGGGTATGCTCGCGCGATCCACTAGCCGATCAACCAGTCAGCGCTCCAAAATTCAGCCAGCCCACTCACCAGCAATCCATCCAGCGGCAACCAGTTCAGCGACGATAGCGAAAACCTAATCTGTGGCAGTCGTTGAGCGGTAGCTTTAACGGTATAGTTTTGGCGACATCACTTCCTACAGGACATCAAGCCAGGACATCAGCCCATGCCATCCCAGCAAATCCTCATCCCCGAACAGCACGACCTAGGTGGTTTTAGCGTATACCGCAGCTTGCCCCACCAAGACCTGACGATGGTCGGACCCTTCATCTTTTTCGACCACCTTGGTCCTGCTGTCTTTCCACCCAGTGAAGGCGTTGATGTTAGGCCCCATCCACATATTAATCTAGCCACCGTCACCTACCTATTTGAAGGCAGCTTGCTACATCGTGATAGTCTTGGCGTTGTTCAAGAGATTGTTCCGGGTGAAGTAAACTGGATGACCGCTGGCAAAGGCGTCGTGCACTCAGAGCGATCGCCTGATAGCTTCAAACAGGCAAAATCCACGCTCCACGCTATTCAAACCTGGATAGCGCTACCTACAGAATTTGAAGAAGTCGATCCAGACTTCTCTCACTACGCTGCCAGCGACCTGCCTAAATGGACAGAAAACGGCACCACCGTCACGCTGATTGCAGGTGAATTCACAACAAAAGAGACTAAATCCTACACCTCACCCGTAAAAGTCTTCTCACCCACTCTCTACCTATCGCTATCCTTTACAGCAGGCAGCCAGTTTCACCTCCCTACATCCAGTCAGCAAAGAGCGATCTACAGCGTCACTCCTGGCCTATCAGTCAATGGAAAGCCTATAGAGCAGCGCCGTCTCGCCATCATAGAGCCCGGTACTTCCGTAGACATTAGCGCAGCAGCAGATGCTAGGGCGATGGTAATTGGCGGTGAAGCGCTAGGCTCCCGTCAAAAATATTGGAACTTTGTTTCTAGCCGACCAGAAAGGATAGAACAGGCCAAGCAAGATTGGAAAGACCAGCGTTTTCCGCAAGTTCCCGAAGAAAGCGAGTTCATTCCTCTGCCATCGGAACCTAATCAAGACTCATCCTCCCAAAGTCCATCCGCTCGGAGCAACAAAACCAGTCCAAAAAGCACCTCTGATGTCTCCGCAGAGCCACTTTCATAGCGAAGTATACTAAGAGGCTACGGCTTGTGAAATCTTAAGAAGATATTAAGTTTTGCAGAAACATCCGTCAGATCACTGACGAGTCCCCATGAAGAATGTTTCTGGAAGACCGTAATGAAAACTGTTCACCCTACCGCTCCCGCTCTATCGGTTGTCGGTACGCTGTCACATATTAACCCGATCAGTATACTTGGAGCCGCCTTCGGTAGCCTTCAAGACGGCATCATCGTTGTTAGTTCCACCGGTCAAATTCAACAGATCAACCAGCCCGCTGAACGCATCTGTAATTTGCTAGATGTCACAGGCCAAAATGAAGACGAACTACCGCCTGAAATCTGGCACGTCTGCAAAGCTGCTTGCAAGAAAAAGGACGTACTCTCACTTCAAAAAGTGGGCATAGATGCCGATATTATATTGCCAAAACTCGGCCTTATTCGGATTCGAGTACAAACTATTGACTTCGGCCAGACCCCTTACTTTCTGATTGTCTTAGAAGACAGACAGCAAACCACTCGCAACAAAGCGCTCTCTGAAGCAGCCCTCTATGGTCTAACAGAGCGTGAAACCGAGATTTGGCAGATGCGGTTACGCGGCGATGCCTACAAAGAGATATCAGCAGCGCTGTGGATCAGCATCGACACCGTCAAAAAGCACATCAAGAACATTCACGCTAAGCAGCGAGTTCACCAAGACGAGCTGGACTATGGACTGATGGCATGAGTCGGTACAAAAACCAGTGCGAAAACAAGAACTAGCGATCGCCAATCTCCGGCGCTGCCTGAACCGATGCAATCTCTGCTGTTCTAGCTAGAACAGAGCGCTGTAGCAAAGGCGTTCTCGCCACAGAGCTATTTGCCAAAGTCAGCAGCGGATTAGCCAGCACGCCAGAAAGCGCAGTCATGACAACTGCTAGTATCAGGCTCACCTGTAAGGGCCGCATTCCTGGCAGCGCCCAGTCGTTATCTTCGTAGGCTTTCACCGAATCAGACATCTCTTGGGGCTCTTTGACCACCATCATCTTGACGACACGGATGTAGTAGTAAATAGAGATAACGCTAGTAATTAAACCAACCAGCACTAGCGTGTAAGCGCCCGCCTGCCAGCCTGCCCAAAAGACATAGATTTTGCCAAAGAACCCTGACAAAGGTGGAATTCCACCCAAAGAGAGCAAACAAACGCTCAGGCACAGCGTCAGTAGCGGGTCACGCTGATACAGTCCGCTGTATTCGCTAATCTTGTCGGTGCCCGTACGCAAGGAAAATAGAATGACGCAGGTAAACGCGCCCAGGTTCATAAATAGATAGATAAACAGATAGAAAACAACGCTGGAGTAGCCCGCATCGGTACCAATAATGAAACCGATCATGATAATGCCAGCCTGACCAATCGAAGAGTAGGCCAGCAGCCGCTTCATGCTAGTCTGCGCCAGCGCCACAACGTTCCCCAAGATCATACTGAGGATCGCCAGCGCCGCAAATACAAACCGCCACTGCTCTGCAACCATCGGAAACGCCGTTAGCAGCAGCCTAATCGCTAGGGCAAAACCAGCCGTCTTTGAACCCACAGAGAGAAAGGCAACCACTGGCGTCGGTGAGCCCTCATACACATCGGGCGTCCACTGGTGAAAAGGAACAGCCGCTACCTTGAACGCGATACCCGCAATCACAAAGACTAGCGCAATAATGAGACCAATCGGAGCCGTCTCATTAGCGGCTGAAATCTGGGTGGCGATCGCACTCAAATTCGTCTCGCCGCCAGACAGCCCGTACAGCAAAGACAACCCGTACAAAAAGATTGCCGCACTCGCCGCGCCAATCAGCAAATACTTCAGCGCCGCCTCATTCGAGCGAGGATCGCGCTTCATATACCCCGTCAGCAGATAAGACGAAATACTCAGCGTCTCTAATGAGACAAACATCGTCACCAGCTCGTCCGCGCCCGATAGGAACATCCCACCCAGCGTCGCCGCAAGTAGAATCGCTAGAAACTCAGCCAGCGCAGTCCCGGAGCGCTCAATGTAGCGAATACACATCGGAATCGTTACCAACGCAGAGAGCGCGATGATCCCGCGAAAAACAATGCTCAAGTCATCGCCGTTGAAGCTACCCAAAAACGCAATCGGCTCAGCTGCGCCCCACTGAAAATAAAGAGCGACTACCGCCGCTAGCAGACCTGCCATCGCCACATAGGGAAGCCATTTCGTCACCCCGCGCCCGCCGATGATATCGGTCACAATCAGCGTCATAATCGTGGCGATCACGATTCCTTCTGGCAAGATGATGCCCGCATTCAGCTGAGCGGCAATATTGGCAAAATCCATCAAGGTCGGCCCCAAAAAACAGGCCAGGTAATGTTTTTCACTTGAAATCTTACCTTGTATCCTCCAATTCCCCACCTTCCTTTTGAGATTTATCCATCCCGTCCGCGAGATTTATAGGGATATCACCCCAAAAATTAACAGCCGCCAGCGGACTTCAGCGCTAAAAGAGAGATAGGTTATTTTTCAAACGCTCAAAAATCGGGGTAGACGAATCGAACACTTTTGGTCTATCGCTATATATAAGAGGTGACTCGAACCAGCGATGTAGCCACAGCCGATCGCATGTGGGAATGATTGAGCCAACTAGCTAGGGTCTGTACCTACCTAGATAGCCGTCTCCAGAGTCCTACCGTTATTCCCGTCCATCTCAGTTAGCACCGCATAGGTTGTATGTCTACGCTTGTCATCGTCGAGTCTCCCACCAAAGCCAAAACCATCCGCAACTACTTGCCAAAAGGCTACAAAGTAGAGGCGTCAATGGGCCATGTTCGCGATCTGCCCAAATCGGCAAAAGAGATTCCGGCCAAGGTCAAGAAAGAAAAGTGGGCGCAGATTGGCGTCAATACAGAAGCCGACTTTGAACCGCTCTACATCGTTCCAACGGACAAAAAAAAGGTAGTCAAAACCCTAAAGGATGCCCTTAAAGGCGTAGATGAACTGATCCTAGCGACTGACGAAGACCGCGAAGGCGAGAGCATTAGCTGGCATTTGATGCAGGTACTAAAGCCCAAAGTGCCGATCAAGCGCATGGTCTTTCATGAGATCACTAAAGAAGCGATTCAAGAGGCGCTTTCCAACTGCCGAAACATTGACGACAAGCTAGTTCACGCTCAAGAAACTCGGCGCATTCTAGATCGGCTAGTGGGATACACCGTCTCCCCTTTGCTCTGGAAAAAGATTGCCTTTGGCCTTTCGGCGGGCCGGGTGCAGTCTGTGTCTGTGCGCCTGCTAGTCGAGAGGGAGCGAGCTAGACGCGCGTTCAGAAAAGGCGCTTACTGGGATCTAAAAGCAGCGCTGCTAAAGGCTGATCAAAAAACAGCGCCCTTCGACGCTAAGCTCGCTTCCGTAGGCGGCATTCGGGTCGCTAGCGGCAGTGATTTTGACGAGGCGACTGGTCAGGTCAAATCCGGTCGCAATGTGCTTTTACTGAATGAAGAAGAGGCGACTGCACTGCGATCGCGTCTAGAAAGCAGCGCCTGGACCGTCTCTGGCCTAGAAGAGCGCCCCAACACTCGCAAACCCGCGCCTCCCTTCACTACCTCCACCTTGCAGCAAGAAGCCAACCGCAAGCTAGGACTCTCCGCTCGCGATACCATGCGCACCGCGCAGGGCCTGTATGAAAAAGGCTTCATCACCTACATGCGAACCGACTCAACCAGCCTGTCTAAACAGGCGATCGCCGCCGCCCGCAGCTGCGTTGAAACCAAATACGGCAAAGAATACCTCAGCCCCAAACCACGCCAGTTCAAAGCCAAAAGCAAAGGAGCCCAAGAAGCTCACGAAGCCATTCGCCCCTCTGGTGAAGTCTTTCGCATTCCCCAAGAAACCAGGCTCAAAGAGCGCGAGCTAAAGCTATACGACCTGATTTGGAAGCGCACCGTTGCCACCCAGATGGCCGAAGCCCGCCAGACCAACATCACCATGCAGATCGAAGTCGACGACGCAATCTTCAAGGCCACTGGCAAACGCATCGACTTCCCCGGCTTCTTTCGTGCCTACGTCGAAGGCTCTGATAACCCCGACGCCGCTATCGAAAACCAAGAAGTTGTTCTACCCGACGTCAAAGCGGGCGACTCGCTCGACTGCGCCAGTTTAGAGGCCACTGGCCACGAAACCCAGCCGCCCGCCCGCTACACCGAAGCCTCACTGGTCAAAACCCTCGAAAAAGAAGGCATCGGCCGACCCAGCACCTACGCCACCGTTATCAGCACCATCGTTGCCCGCCGCTACGCCGATTTAATTGGCAATAGCCTAGTGCCCACCTTCACCGCCTTCGCCGTCACCGAACTCTTAGAAAAGAACTTCCCCGATTTAGTGGACGTTCACTTCACCGCCAATATGGAGAAAACCCTAGATGAGATCTCCGTGGGTGATGCGGAATGGCTCCCGTACCTAAAGGCTTTCTACGGCGGTGATGACGGCCTAGCCCATCAGGTAGAAGAGCGCCAGGACAACATCGATCCTACCGAAGCTCGCACGGTCGATCTAAACGATCTAGTCGCAAAAGTGCGCATTGGTAAATACGGTGCCTACGTCGAACTAGAAAGAGAAGAAGAAACCGTACGCGCTTCGATTCCCGACGGCGTCAGCCCAGCCGATCTAGACGATGAGCAGGTCGAAGTGCTGCTCAAGCAAAAAACAGAAGGCCCTGAAAAGATTGACCTTCATCCTGAAACCGGCGAACCGATGTATTTGCTCATCGGTCGCTACGGTCCATACGTTCAGCTTGGCGATGTCACCGAAGAGAACAAAAAGCCCAAGCGCACCTCTTTGCCCAAAGGCGTCAAGGCAGAAGATGTCACCCCCGAGATGGCAGTTGGGCTCCTCTCACTACCTCGGCTTTTAGGCGTACATCCAGTCACAGGCAACAATATCAAAGCTAGTCTTGGCCGCTTTGGTCCCTACGTGGTCCATTCCAAAGGGAAAGAAGACGGCAAAGACGACTATCGCTCAATCAAAGGTGACGACGACGTGCTTACAATTACCCTAGAGCGAGCCCTAGAGCTGCTAGCCCAGCCGAAAGCCACCCGTGGTCGCAAAGCCGTCACCCCTATCCACGAAATCGGCAAGCATCCAGTCGACGAAGAGCCTATCAACGTCTACGACGGTCCATATGGTCCATACATTAAGCATGGAAAAGTAAACGTCTCTGTCCCCGAAGGCAAGAAACCAGAAGCGGTCACCGTAGATGAAGCAGTCGCACTGCTAAAAGAGAAAGGCGGCGAAGTCAAGAAAAAAACCAAGAAGAAAGCCACCACGGAAAAGAAGACTACCGCAAAAAAAGGAACCACAAGAAAGAAAGCAGCTAGCACAACAAAGAGAGCAACCACCGGGACAAAGAAAACCACTAAAACGGCTGCTGCCAAAAAGACAACTAAAAAATCTACGACTGAGAAGATTGTACCTGACGCGTAAGGCAGCGACAGTCAGGTTTTAAATTCAGTTTAGAGAGTAGAAAAATGCAGCTAGATCAGGTTGTTCCATTCGGACGTTCTTTTGACGAGTATGTCCGAATGTTCGCGCTAGACAAAGCAGACTTTGACAAATCTATTTTGAGCGTGGCAGACGGCCCTGCTAGCTTCAACGCGGAGGGCACTGCCAAGGACATGCGGATTCACTCATGCGATCCACTGTACGCGTTCGGGGCGGATGAAATTCGCGATCGCTTCTACGCCGTTCTAGACAATATCATTACCCAAATTGAAAACACACCAGATAGATGGGTCTGGAGCTATCACAACTCACCTAGCGACCTAAGAAAGAACAGAATTGCAGTTACTGAGCGGTTCTGTGCAGACTACAAGGCGGGCAAGGAAGAAGATCGCTATGCGTTTGGAGAGTTGCCAAACTTAAGCTACAAAGCAAACAGCTTTGACCTGAGCCTTTGCTCGCATTTCCTCTTCTTATATTCTGATCGGCTAGACCTGGATTTTCATTTGCGTGCGATCGCCCAGATGCTGCACATAGCTCAAGAAGCCAGAATCTTCCCGCTACTCACACTAGATCAGCAAAAGTCGCCGCATCTCCTGCCTGCTATCGAACATTTTCGAGCAGCCGGATATTACTGTGCAATAGAGAAAGTCGCCTACGAACTACAGCCGGGCGGCAACGAAATGCTAAGAATCATCGCTCTCTAAATACTCTCACCCGTAACAGCATCTTCCAAACGAAACCGGGCAATCTGAAAAATCTCGGCCAGCGCCCGCTCTCGCTCACTGTCCACGCTGTTCTTCAATCTATCTTCAAACGATCGCAAAATGCTTTCCACGGTATGACCTTTCACCGCCAGGATAAAAGGAAATTCAAACTTCTGCTTGTAGGCGCTATTCAACTGCTGAAATCTCGCATATTCCTGTTCATTCATCTGTCCTAGTCCAGCACCCGCCTGCTCCTGCACAGAAGCCGCCGCCATCGCCGCCCGACTCCCCAAATCGGGATGCGCCTTGATTAAGGCAAGTTGTGACGTCTCTGTGTCAGCTTTTACCACATCAACCATTGCCCGATGCAGCGCTTCAGCGGAGTTGAAAGGCCGCTTCTCCCACGCCCGCTTCGCAACAGACGGCGTCTCTTCAAAGATGGCTCCAAACGCTGTCACAAAATCAGTCTGAGTCATCTGATTGATCGTGTTGAATGAATAGGGCACCTGTCTTTCCTTTTGCAACAATACTTCTAATTTTATCTTTGCTTCCGGCATTTACTTTTCAGCTTTTGCCTTGAGACTGAGCACAGCAATCCCAACAGTCACTAAAGCAACCCCTGCACTTTGTTGTGGCTGTAGAGACTCTTGCAGCGTAATCCATGCAAATAGCGCAGTCAGTGCCGGAGCACTAGCACTAATCAACGCCGTAAGCGCTGCGCCAATATAGCGAATGCCGAAGTTGTTGAGAATGTAGGCAACGAGAGTAAGAATAGCAGAGAAAAGAGTAGTCCAAAGGATAGGTGACCAGGCAGAGGAAGAGACCGCAATCGGAGGCGCGATCGCAAGTGAAAGCGTTGCTAATCCAGAAACGCCCATAAAGGTGAAAAGCGAAAAAGGAACAGGATGAAGCGGCAGACTCTGATCTTTCAAACACAGCTCAGCAAAGATTCCATAGACGCCAAAGCATAAGCCTGCGCCTAATCCATACCAGAGCCCTAGTTTCAGGCCAAGAAACGTGCGAGTGATCTCTACATTAGCAGCAGAGAGACTAGCGTTTGTTGAAACGACGCCGATGAAGATGATAGTCATCAGTGCGAGCTGATAGGGCCGTAGCTTTTGGTTGAAGCAGAAGCGGGCAAGCAGAACTGTAATCGCTGGATAGATAAAGAAAGCTGCGATCGCCACCCCCGCCGCAATCTGACTCAGCGCGGTATATAGCAAAGTCAACCCGCAAAAAATGCAAAACGCACTGCCAATCGCTGCACCGAATACTTTGGGCGATCGCGGCAATTGTCTTAACGCCGAAAACGTACCGGGATGTAGCCAAGGTGCGATCGCCATCAGCATCGCGGCCATCAGCGCCATTCGAATTGCCAGTAGCATAATCACGTTGCTCAAGTCCGAGCTAATGAACCCACCAAAGGCAATCCGACCAAAGATCTGGCTAGGTACAAAGAAAACCCTAGACACAACGTTTTGAGCAGCAAGAAACACCGCACTTAGCAATACAACAACAATGCCAAGAACGGTAGCCGGAGATTTTTTGGGCTGGGTCATGTACTAAATCAGACTGATAGACCTAATTAGAGTATCTGGTTTCGACCGGGCCGAAGCTGACAAAGCGCAAATATTCCCAGGCAAAGTGTAGATAGAGATACAGAAATAGACAAAATACTTTCGTATTCTTGCTATCAAGCAGCACACTCCATCTTAGGAATTGTCAAGATGCTATTAGCCTGAAATTGTCAGGACTGAGTAGCCAAATGCCATCCAATCACCATAGAGGACGCCCTTCCCTTACTCAGTGCCTGCTTAAGCGGCTCGGAATAAGGTTTCCAATTCCTCAACCCCTTTCATAAACTTCACTCTGCGATCGCGCAGGCACACGAATTCTGCCATTCGACTTCGCGGCCTCAAAAAGTTGCCCACTTCATCCACGGCTCGGCAGAACCTCTGAGCCGCCTCGAACTCGCCGAACCCCAGTGTTGGATAATAGCGATGCTTGATGCTCCGATGACTCTGCTCCACCGGATTGGCGGTGCAGGGGCGAACCTCGTGTTCAGTGTCTTGTCCCAGTTCTTCCTTGATAGCCCGTGGGTAGGAGGCTAAGCCATCGGTGGCTACCTGCTCGGGTGCCTCCTCGTGAAGTTCGATGGCCTGAGCAAAGAAAGCTTTGGTACCAGCCATATCGCGCGTCTTGCTGAGGCGAACATCTACCAAATTGCCATCCTCATCGATACCTCGATACAGATAGCACCACACCCCTTTGACACGAACGTACGTTTCATCGATCAACCAAACCTTACCAACCTTCCCCTTTCCGCTTTGCCCGGATTTGGTCAGTAAAATGAGGGAGGAAGCGTTCTTCCCAGTCCCTCACCGTTTCGTGGGTGAACTGAAAGCCTCGCAGCAGGAATAGCTCGGCGACATCCCGATAGCTGAGCTTATAGCGCACGCGGCAGAGCAACACCTGAAAGAGAATGTCGGTGGGGACTTCGATAAAGTTGAACGGTGTGCTGCTGCGCTCATTGTAAGTTCGACGACACACCTTGCACCGAAACATGTCGTAGCCTAGGTTGGTCTTACATTGCAGCGACGAGACGTGGGATGAATCGCAGTGAGGACAGTCCATGAGGTAGAAGGAGGGTATAGCCGAGCGCCAGCTAGAATACCAGCTAAGAGGCCGACATTCTAGTTTGGCTACTCAGAGCTGACAATTTCTCTGCGCCAGATATCGAGGCCTACAACGCGGCACTGTTTAACAAGGCAGTTGCTCAGTAGTAAGGACAAGACAGCTGAAAACGAACAGCGTGCTGTTTGACCCTCATCCCCAGCCCTTCTCCCGAAAGGAGAAGGGAGCCGGATCTGAAGTCCCTCTCCTTTCGGGAGAGGGATTTAGGGTGAGGGCCCAGAAATCAGAATATGACTGTACCTTCAACTATTTAGACTCTCCTATGACTAACCCATCGACACTTTCCTCTACGCGCAGCACCACTAGACCACAGACTGTTCCGACTGGCGACACTCTAATCTCTCTTGCCGATATTGAGCTAGCCTACGATGTCGAAGGGAAAGCGCCTTTCTTAGCATTACAAGATATCGATCTCACACTCAATCAAGGTAATTTTGTTTGCGCGATTGGACCGTCTGGCTGCGGGAAAACTTCTCTCCTGCGCGTGCTAGCCGGATACGAAACGCCAACCTATGGCAGCGTCAGCGTCGATGGTAGACCGCATACCAACCCAGATGCCGAGGTCGGCGTTGTTTTTCAGCAGCCAAATCTGTTTCCCTGGATGACGATTGAAAAAAATGTAGAGTTTGGGCCTCGGATGAAGGGTGTAGATATGCATCAGCGGCGGCAAAGGGTCAGCCGATTTCTAGAGATGGTCTCTCTGATTGAAGCGGCCAAGAAGCTGCCGCACCAGCTATCGGGTGGGATGAGGCAAAGGGCTGCGATCGCCCGTGCCCTAGCCGCTGACCCCAAAGTGATCCTAATGGATGAACCTTTCGGCGCACTTGATGCTTTCACCAGAGAATCGATGCAGATGAGCCTGCGTGACATTTGGCAAAAGACCAACAAAACCATCTTCTTTATCACTCACGACGTAGAAGAAGCATTGTTGCTTTCGACTAGAGTGATTTTAATGTATGCTAACCCAGGCAGGATTGTAGAAGATATTGCCAATCCATTTTCCGCTAAGCTTGCCGATATTTCTCCATCGGAGCTACGAGTCTCAAAAGACTTTATTGAGATGAGAGAATACCTAGTGCGGCGAATAAAAGAGTCCGGCGAGTATTAACAAAAACGACAGTTAGATCTGTAGCCTCTACACCTGAAGTTCTACGACTGTAGTCCTAAAACAAGCAGTCGAATACCCACAAAAACAAGAATAACTAAAACAACTCTTCTAAACACCAGCGGGTCAAAGAACTTCGATAAAGCTATCCCTAGAAATAAGCCTACCAGCATGCTGGGAACTGCCATCAAATACTGCTGCAAAACTACTTCAGTCAGACGATTTTGAACAATGTAGCCCAGCACAACTAAAACAGCATTTCCCCAGAAGAATATGCTGAGATTACTCTTGAATTTCTCCTGACTCCATCGCTGACTGTTCCCGTATAGAATGATCGGGGGTCCAGGAATGTTGTAGCTACTGCCCAAAACGCCGCACAAAAAGCCAGTGCCATACGTCCATCGCTGCGACTCTAGTATCGGCATCTTTGGGCTAAACAAGGCGTAGACAGCATAGGCTGCAATCATTAGACCTAGCACAGACAGCATCCAGCTAACCCGAGAAGAAACGCAGCAGCAAGAATCCAAAAGGGATACCTAGAATTGAACCTAGCCACAGTTTGGCGACTAGCGACCAGTCAAAAGAGCGTCGGTAATAAAAACACAGCAGCGTGTCGTTCGTGAGTCCTAGAATTGCCACTAGCGGTGCGGCTGCATAGAGACTAGTCAGCCCAGACAGCACAGGCATAATAATCAGCGCCGCGCCAAAACCAGAAACGCCTCGAACAAAAGAAGCCACGCCAACTGTAAAGATAATAATGACTTCTGTTGTCACAACAATTCCGAAGCAGATAAGTCCGAATTTTCGGTGGGTTTGCGCATGGTTACTGTAGCTGGTAATATTTTCGGGGAGATTACGACGTCTGCTGTAGTTGAATTAACCGTTGTATTTGATTTAAAGTAAAGTTAGCCGCTAACTACTTCATTTTCCTATGACAGCAATCTCTGCACCTCCCGAGTCCGACCAGTCAATTCAAACGCTGATTCAGAGCCAGAGAGGTTTTTTTGCCACTGGAAAAACGAAGCCGCTAGACTTTCGGCTAGAGCAGCTAAACAAGCTGAAGGCGGCGATCCTATCTAGACAGGACGATATCATTCAGGCAGCAAAAGACGACTTAGGCCGTCCGGAGTTTGAGGGCTATTTTGAGGTGGCGGTGACCGCTGAGCTAAGCTACGTGCTAAAGAAGCTGAAATATTGGATGAAGCCGCAGAAGGTAGGACTGCCGCTGTCTCAACTGCCGGGGTCTGCATGGGTGCAGCCGGAACCCTTAGGCTGCGTGCTGATTATTGGCCCGTGGAACTATCCGTTTCAGCTAGTGATTTCACCCTTGATTGGCGCGATCGCCGCTGGCAACTGTGCCATCATCAAACCCTCCGAAATTGCCCCGGCCACCTCAAAAGTTGTTGCCGAGCTGATCGAATCTACCTTTGATCCTGGCTATATCGCTGTAAGAGAAGGCGGCGTGGACGTAGCCCAGGAGCTGCTGGCTCAAAAGTTTGACCATATCTTCTTTACTGGGGGAACCCGCGTTGGTCAGATTGTGATGGAAGCTGCGGCCAAGCAGCTAACGCCAGTGACCCTAGAGCTAGGCGGCAAGAGTCCTTGCATTGTTGATAAAGACGTCAATATAGAAGTCACTGCCAAGCGGATCGTATGGGGCAAATACCTAAACGCCGGACAAACCTGCGTCGCGCCTGACTATCTGCTCGTTCAGGAAGATATCAAGGCAGAGTTCGTCAGCGCTTTGCAGCAGACAATTGAAGAATTCTACAGCGATAATCCAGCGCAGAGTCCGGACTATTCTAGGCTGGTGAGCGATCGCCAGTTCGATCGAGTAACAGGATTGATAGAAGGCGAAAAGGCGATCGTTGGTGGACAAACGGACCGGGCCGATAAGTTTATCGCGCCAACCGTGCTAGACAACGTGGGCTGGGATGCGCCAGCTATGCAAGAAGAAATATTCGGTCCGGTGCTACCCGTGCTGAGCTATCGGGATATTGGAGAGGCGATCGCCCAAATCAACGCTAGACCCAAGCCACTCGCTCTCTATATTTTCTCTCGCAGCAAGTCCTTACAAGAAAAAGTGCTTGCTTCTACCTCATCCGGCGGCGTCTGCATCAATGATGTATTCCTACATATCGCCATTTGGGGAATGCCCTTTGGCGGCGTCGGCGACAGTGGCATCGGCGCATATCATGGCAAAACCAGCTTCGACACGTTCTCCCATATGAAAAGCGTGCTGAGGAAGCCCTTCTGGCTAGACATAGACTGGCGCTACCCGCCCTATGCCAAGAAATTGGACTTCTTTAAGAAGATGGTCGGCATGTCTTGATAGCTCTAGACGCGACAATTGTTAGAGGCGCTATCATCTCAAGTCCTAGCCGCTACCCGTAAATTAATGAGTATGGGGTGTGGTCAAAGACTTAGCCAACTAGCGCAGTTATTTGATTTGTCGTTACAGGCAGATAGCTGCGCCACAGGTCTGAATAGATCACTCGTTCGTTTTGCCAAGGCTTATGGTGTCCACCGCTCCAGTGGATCACTTTCATTTCCTTGGGATCTTTTCTCAGTATCTTCGTCACTAAATAGGCTTGTCCATATCCACAGCAGTTCCACTCTCCAGGAAGTGGAATGTAGGTGTCTTTGAACATTAGATTAAAGACGGTCTCATCCCCTAGGTGATAAAGCTGATAGCTGTTGTTTTTATCTAGAGCGAAATAGTGCTTTAACAAGTCGTAGGTCTGGTCTGTCCAAAAAGATAAGTCAGTTAGCAAGACGCCGCTGTTAAACGTACTTTTGAACTTGCGTAAGTCTGACCATACCTTGAATGGATTGCTGAAATAGAAGATGGCTGGGAAAAACTGTGGGACGGCAGCGAGGTAGCTATTCGAAGTCAGGATATCGCCTTGAGCGAAGAGCGATCGCACATCTCCTAGTACAACAATATCCGCATCAAAGTAGATTATCCGGCTCACATCTGGAAAAATTCCTTTGAGAAACAATCTCGCATACTGCATGTAGCGAGACTGTTGCCTTTCCGGCTTTTTCTCCTGAAATTTATTGTCTAGATACTGCTCTAGAAACGGCGGCGGCGAGAATTCTTTGATCCTAAACTCAACTTGATCAAGGCTGTATCTGTCTGAAAAGGCTTCTTTCAGCTTCTTTTCAAAGAACGCAGTCTCTCCTACGGGTACAACAATATTGAACCGCAGCGGATCTTGTCCAACTGCGTGGCTCGTGTTGCGAAGGATTGAATTGATCACGACCAGCAGTGGTACATGCAGCGTACGGTTAATCGAAAGCGCGATATCAACGATCATAGAAAACCAAATAGGACAAATAGTGACTGATTAGGGCGTGAACCGATCAAAAGGCTTTATCTTAGCGAGCTTACTGCTAAGCTCGCCGTGAATTTGACCATTAGTAGCTAGGATTCGACCGCTTTTAATATCAAACGGACTCTGATCGTAGGCAGTGACTCTACCGCCCGCTTCTTCTACTAGAATCACACCGGCAGCCAAATCCCAAGGCGATAGCCCTCGCTCCCAGTAGCCGTCTAGTCGTCCGCAGGCCACATATGCCAAGTCGATCGAAGCAGCGCCTCCGCGCCGAACGCCTTGAGTAACGTGGCTAAGGTGACAGAACTCTGCGTAGTTGTTATCAATGGTCTCGCGGCGATCATAGGCAAAGCCAGTGACAAGTAGACTATCTGCTAAAGCGCCAGTATCAGAAACGCTAATTGGCTCACGATTACAGGTCGCGCCCAGTCCCTTAGCCGCTCGAAAGAGATGATCGCGAACCGGATCAACAATGGCTCCCACCGCAGGCTGACCGTTGATCAAAAGCCCCACAGAGCAGCCACAGAAAGGATATTGATGGGTGTAGTTCGTAGTGCCATCTAGCGGATCTACAGCCCAAAGCAGCTCATCGGTCTGCCTGCCGATGCTGCCGGATTCTTCAGCCAGAATGGCATGATCTGGCACATGGCGGCGTAGCACCGCTAGGACTTCTTGTTCAGCCGCTTTATCCGCTTCGGTCACGAGATCGCCAGGTCGGCCTTTTTGTTGAATATTAGACAGATTGCCCCAGTAGTGTCGCAAGACCGCACCACCAGCGGAAGCCGCTTCAGTAGCGATATCTAAAAATCTATGAAGATCTTCGGTAGAGTAGACCATATGGGGCGGAGTATTTCTTTCAGACAAGATTAACTATAGTTCAATCAGAGTGAATGGCGATCGCCACTCTCATCTTCGATCGCAAGCTAACTCGTATCAACGCCGAGCGGCTCAAGCGCGAAGCCGACGTTCGGTTCAATCTAATCGACGTTCGAGAAAATGCTGAATCGATTGCCTTTTATCATGCTCAAAGCGCTGCTCATTCTCCGGCGGCAGAGCAGTCCCAGGGTACAGGGTAGTTTTTTTTCAAAATGGATACCAGTATCTCACCTTTATTCTGCCTAGTCTCATCTTTGCGCCTAGAACACTAGCAGGTAATCTAGAAGTTGGGGCAATTGTTCAATCGCAAGCGGCCTTCAATCGCATCTGGCTGCCGCTGAGTTTGGTTGTGGTGCAGTTTGAGCAGCTTACGGTGCTAGCAGCGGGTACGGCTAGGTTGCGATCGCTGCTGGCTGCTATAGCCTTGGTCACTTGATTGAGGTACAGATTGCAGGCTGAAAGCACTGTGTTTCAACGGGTCAAGTGACGCGCCTGTACCGTAGGCCCCGCCTTCTCGAAGAGTATGCATCCGGTACAGGCTATATACTCTGAACGCCCAAGAATTGAACAAACCAAAGGAACTATGTTGAAATAGTAGATGTATTCCTTAGCGATGTCATTCAAAATGATTACCCTGGAGTTTAGCGAGGCCGATATAGATGTGCTCAACTATGAGCGCTACCACTACCCGCATCCGCAAGTCCAGCGAAAAATGGAAGTGTTGTACTTGAAGAGAAAAGGCTTGGCCCACGGTCAAAATTAGACGGCTAGAGTATACAAAAGGTGGCGATGTATGGAGTGAAAAGACGAACAGATGGTTAAAGCCTTCTGCGAATCAGATAAAAAATAAGTTTGATGGGCGATACTGGATTCGAACCAGTGACTTCTTCCCTGTCAAGGAAGCACTCTACCACTGAGTTAATCGCCCAAACAATACCCAAACAAGATAAGTGAAGAGACGCGGTAAGTCTGACTCTGCACTAATTTGCTCGGTGGCCTTTAACTCTACCACAGCGATTTGGCTATCGCAATACTTGATTTGCTCTAACCGGATCACCGTGAAAGTCTATTAAAATAAAGCATTGCGTAGAATAAGCCCTCGATCATCTCATGTACTGGCAAGAAGTTTCTGGTAACTGGTTTTTGGTGCCTGAGCGTCCAAGGGCGATCATTCACTTTCTAGGTGGGGCTTTTGTGGCGGCGGCTCCGCATCTGACGTATCGATGGCTGCTAGAGGCGCTATACGCTGAAGGATATGCGGTGGTGGCGACGCCGTTTGTAAATACGTTTGACCATAGGGCGATCGCATCTGAAACGCTCACTACTTTTAACCAGGGCCTAATCTTCCTCCGCAAACAGCGCCCTGAGCTAAAAGATTTGCCTATCTACGGACTGGGCCACAGCATGGGCTGCAAAGTGCATCTGCTAATCGGCAGTGATTTGATCAACACACCGAATGCCCCGACTAATGCCCAGATTAATACCCCAAGAGCGGGCAATATCTTTATCTCTTTCAATAATTATCCAGCGCGCAAGTCCATTCCACTACTAGAACAGGTGACTCAGCTGGTTCCTGACCTACAGCTAGATACCCGGATGGAGTTTGTACCTAGCCCCGAACAAACGCTGAGCCTGATCGACACCCATTACAGTACGCCCTACAACCTGCTGCTAAAGTTCCGCAGCGATACGATCGACCAAACCCGCCCTCTGAGCGATGTCTTAGTCAGGCGGTTCCCAGACACAACTACTGTCAGAATTCTAAAGGGGACTCACACCACACCGAT
The DNA here is from genome assembly GCA_963838725.1 of uncultured cyanobacterium. Lineage (GTDB taxonomy): Bacteria > Cyanobacteriota > Cyanobacteriia > Phormidesmidales > Phormidesmidaceae > Phormidesmis. The sequence continues at coordinate 112,282 of CAWISM010000005.1, forward strand.
CGCCCAGGATGTTCAGTGGGAAGCTAGCAGCTCGTTTAGTCCTTTTGACGCGATTGGCCAGTTTGTAAAGCAAGAGTTCTACAAGGACATTAAGCTGCTAAAAGCAGAAATTCTGTATTGGCTAGCTGGAGAGTAATTTTTCCCTAGCAACGCTTTTTCATCGGCTGCCTTTTAGCGGTTTACCTTTCGATGCTAAGAGAGTAACAGAATCGGTCGGCGCTAGAGATTGTTCTACCGTACACAATAGGCTTTTGGGTCCGAGTATAAGCGGTGTATTGATAGACAATTAAAGGACTGCCTAGGGGCACTTCTAGATAGTCGCTGGTTTCATAATCAGCATGGGTGCATTCGATAGTGGCATCAATCTTTTCAATCGGGACACCGTTGTTTTCTAAGGTGGGAAAGGTCATTTCCCGTTTGAGCTGTTTGCCGAACTGCTGACCTAGATCTGACAAGATGTAGGAAATATCGAGAGCGCCTACCACATCGTCCATACGCAGCAGTTTCTTTTGTAGATAGACGGTTGATTTTGCCTCTAGGCATAGGGCGCTTTGCGTTTCTTCTGACGGGCGGACCTTTCTAAAGGTGAGGTTGTCGAATGATAGCTGTATGCCCTTTTCGGCAATGTCTTTTTCTAGGAACACTAAAGGGCTTGAGAGCGAGTAGGCAGTTTTGACCTGTGGGGTAACAAAGACGCCTTTGCCCTGCTGCGATCGCGCCAACCCCTGATTTACCAGATTAGCCACCGCCTGCCTAACGGTGATCCGACTCACGCCAAAAGTGTCCATTAGCTGATGCTCACTCGGCAGCTTTTCACCGGGCAAGTAGTCGCCGCTATCGATTTGATGCCGCAGCTTTTCAGAAATGCTGATGTGAAGAGGGAGGATCATGAGTAGAAAAGAGCTCTGGGAAAATCACGGTAGGCAAACGAACGCCTACGTATAGTCACAGTCTTGCTATGCTAGCTTTGATGTGATAGCGTTGCTTGTTATAACAAGCTGGTTTAATCGACACTTTTTTGCTGCTTCTTTTTCACCCTCTCGTTAGTCGGCTGCACCTATGCTTACTCACACTTTAAAGGAATCGCTTGAGAAATCTGTCTTGCCTATGCAGAAACCGCATCAGTTGCTAACAGCTCAGCAGCTAATGCCTCTAAACCAGCGATCTAATCTTGCCGGAATCATCAGGCTTGCCGTCCACCTTTTTGTCCTATGTATTAGTGCGTATGGATGGGCAGCATCGGATGCATTGATTGTTGCTTTGCCAGCGCTGATAGTCTACGGCGCTAGTCTGGCATTTATGTTCTGCGCCGTGCATGAGTGCGTACACAGGACTGCTTTTGCCAGCACCCGACTAAATGACGCAGTTGCCTGGATAGCCGGGCTGCTCTCGTTTTACAACAGTACGTTCTATCGGCGCTATCACAAGTGGCACCACCGCTATACCAGAGTAGAAGGCAAAGACCCTGAGCTGGATGACCTAGAGCCTCAAAACTGGTGGCAGTACCTCCGGGTACTCAGCGGCTTGCCCTGGTGGAAAGGTAAGGTGGTTGGTCATATAAAGGTAGCGCTAGGTCAGCTAGAGGGATGCTATTACTTGCCAGAAAGCTCTCATGCGTCGGTGATTCGTTCTACGCGGCTACAGCTAGGGGCCTATGGTGCGATCGCCCTGATCTCAGCCGCGCTAGGACATCCTTGGTTTATGGTTACTTACTGGCTGCTGCCGCTAGCGGTCGGTCAGCCGCTGCTGCGTTTCGTGCTCCTAGCTGAGCATACTGGCTGTAGCTACGGCGACGATTCCCTCAGCAATACCCGCACAACGTTGACGCTTCTGGCCAGTGCGCCTGCTGATGTGGAACATGCCGTATCACGCCGAGCACCATCTGTATCCTTCAATTCCTTTTCATGCTTTACCCGCTGCTCACCAGCAGCTAAGAGAGAAATTCTCTCACGTTGATTCTGGCTATGTGCAGGTAAATCGAGAGATCGTTTCAGCGTTCCGCGCCTAGAATCCGATGACGACACCTGCTAGCTTCACGATTAAAGACTTCTGCCTACAGTGCGGCGTTACGCTACCGGAAGCGAAAGTTGTCTATCAGACCTATGGAGAGCTGAACGCCGATCGTAGCAATGTTGTTCTTTATCCTACTTCCTATGGTGCTCAGCATACGGATGTGGCTTGGTTGGTGCGTCCTAGCGGCATATTAGATCCAACAGATTGGTTCGTGATCATGCCAAATATGTTTGGCAATGGCCTGTCTACCTCGCCTAGCAACTGCGAACTGGCTAAGCAGCCGGGGTTTTATTTTACGCATTATGACAATGTGCGATCGCAGCGCGAACTGTTGAATAGTTTAGGCATCGAGCAGCTCGCTCTGGTGTATGGTTGGTCAATGGGCGCGCAGCAGGGCTATCACTGGGGAGCGCTCTATCCTGACCAGGTGCAGCGGATTGCGGCGATTTGTGGAACGGCCAGGACGACTGATCACAATCGCATTTTTCTGTACAGCTTGCGAGCAGCCTTGCAGGGCGATCCGGCCTGGAACGGTGAGCGGTTTACGGACATTCCCGATAAAGGCCTTCACACGTTCACTCAGATCTACGCGAGCTGGGCAGCTTCGCAGGCTTACTACCGAGCCAAGCCCTATCTCGAATGGGGCTACGATTCTTTAGAAGACTATCTGCTGCGCAGTTGGGAAGCGGGCTATCGCAGGCGCGATCCACATGATTTGCTGGCAATGATTGAGACTTGGCTACGCTGTAGTATAGGAGATAACCCCGTTTATGAAGGGGATTATGAGAGAGCAATCGCCGCTATCACCGCAAAAACACTAGTGATGCCTGCTACAACAGATCTGTACTTTACGCCAGAAGACTGTGAGGCAGAGGCGGGGCTGATTGCAAGAAGCGACTATCGGCCTATTCCTTCGATCTGGGGCCACCGGGCAGGCAATCCGTATCAGAACCCGGAAGATGAGCTGTTTATTAAACGAGCGGTTAAAGAGCTGCTAGCAAACTAGCCATTTCTATACCTCGTGTCCTATCAATAAGTCGGAATTTCTGACGACTGGTACTCTTTTTTGATGCCGTCCGTTACATCTGTCCCATTCTTCCATAGCTCATGCTCACTAATATCAATCTCTTCATTCCAAACAACAGCGTAGCCGCCGGATTCTATCTTAAAGCTTTTGAAGAAGGCAGGTTGCTGTAGTGGCGCAAACATTGGCTTTTCCAAGAGCCGTTGAATGCTGTACTGCTTAACTTCCTGGTTTGAAAATTGGACGACTAGAGTATTGTCGTCGATAGCGCTTGCGTTGATAATTCGTGGATATTGCATGGTTGACTAGTTGACTAGCTTAATAAGCTATTGTATCGCTATACCTTACTAGGTTGTTACACAAGTGACAGAACAATTAAGAGTCGTCCTTCAAGATCAGTATTAAGATTAGTGCGTCGTTCCTTTTTATAGAAAATGACAGTAGCAGCTCCTTTGACATCGAAAGAGAACTCTATAGACAAGGGGACAGAGAAGCGCTATCCGAAGAACTGCACTTTTGCTAAGACGGATTGGGATGCGATCACTCCTTTCTGGTATCCAATCGCCTTCAGCAAAGACATTCAAGCCGATCCCGTCAGCGCCACACTGCTCGATCAGCGACTAGTGATCTGGCGAACTTCATCCGCCCCGAACGCACAGCTCTGCGTTGCTAATGACATCTGCCTACATCGCGGCGTTCCGCTCAGTATGGGCCAGGTCGAAAACGAACAGATCATCTGCAAGTATCACGGCTTTCACTACAGCGCCAGCGGTCAATGCACCAAAATTCCGGCTAACCCAGACGCTCGCATTCCAGCTAAGCTATGCCTGAAAACCTATCCGGTCAAGGAAGCTTATGGATTGGTTTGGACAACTCTAACGGGTGATGAAGAGACGCCGATACCGCTTTTCCCTGAATGGAATGATGGCGACTATCAGCAAATCCTGCCGGATTCTGTTGATGTGAACGCGGCTTCGGGGCGGCAGATGGAAGGTTTTTTGGACGTGGCGCACTTTGCCTGGGTGCATGCAGAGTCTTTTGGCGATCGCACTAATCCTATCGTCCCAACCTACAGCGTCACTCCCACTACCTACGGTCACAAGGCCGACTACATCAGCACCGTCAGCAACTTCCCCAAAGGGCTTCAGCACAGAGCCCCCGCAGATTTTGAATGGCTTCGCGCCTTTGAGGTTTTCCTGCCATTTACCGCACTGCTACGGGTCCATTTTCCAGAAGATGGTCGCCTGTGCATTCTCAACGCCGCCTCACCGGTCTCCGCTCGTAAAACCCGCGTCTTTTGCCCGATCGCTCGCAACTTTGATAAAGACCAGCCGCTTGAGCCAGTCTACGAATTCAACTATCAAATTTTCAATGAAGATAAAGAGATAGTTGAAGCTCAATACCCCGAGGATCTGCCGCTAGATCTGCGAGCAGAAGCGCATATCGAAGCTGACCAAAGCTCTATCGCCTACCGCAGAGGTCTAGCAAAACTAGGACTCAGTAAGCTCTATACGGCATGATTTTGAGCGGACTTTTCCTTTTGGCGGCTGCGAATGAACAGCTTTTCTAGCTCTAACCAGACGAACAGCAGCGAGCTGAAGCCTACGCAGACCAATAGTTCTTTTGGGGATAGATAGTGCGTGCCAAAGAAGTTTCGCAGTGGTGCCACGTAGATCAGCAATAGCTGCAATATTGTTGTTCCTACGACTGCTAGCAGCACGTAGGGATTTGAGAACTGAGACATCTCTATGGCCAGTCGATGGCTAGATCGAACGGCGATCGCATGACCCATTTGAGATAAACACAGCATCGTAAACACCATCGTCTTCCATCTATCTGGATTGCCAATTGGCTGATGCAGGCCGTCGCCAAATGCGCTGTGCGTATAGCTGTAGGCCCACAGCATTAGTGTTATCGCCAGTATCGCAAACACGATACCCACCCGCACCATGTAAAGTCCTAATCCTCTAGCAAAGATACTCTCTTCTGGATCGTGTGGCGCTCTGTCCATAAGGTTTGGTTCTGAGGGCTCTAAGGCCAGTGCCAATGCCGGAAAGCCATCCGTGACTAGGTTCATCCACAGGATCTGTAGCGGCGTCAAAGGCACAGCCACAATAGGCAGCAGCAAAGGAGAAAGTGCAATGGTAATCACTTCTCCAATATTCGAGCCTAAAATATACTTCACAAACTTGCGAATATTACCGTAGACGACTCTGCCTTCCTCGGTCGCGGCCACAATCGAAGCAAAGTTATCGTCTAGCAAGACCATATCGCTGGCCTCTTTACTCACGTCGGTACCCGTGATGCCCATCGCGATGCCAATATCAGCTTGCTTTAACGCGGGCGCGTCATTGACCCCATCACCAGTCATCGCCACTACCTGCTTTTGAGCCTGTAGTGCCTGGACGATGCGCAGCTTATGCTCTGGCGAAACGCGAGCGTACACACTGGTCGAAGAGACAACAGATTCTAGCTGCGCTTGACTCATTTCTTCTACCTGCGCACCTGTAAGGGCGTCAGAGTTCCCCTGGTTTACTAGTCCAAGATCAATCGCTAATGCCTTTGCGGTCAGAGGGTGATCGCCAGTGATCATTACTGGACGAATGCCTGCGTGTTGACAGCGTTTGACGGCTTCTCTCACTTCCGGGCGGGGGGCATCAATCATCGAAACTGACCCCAGCCAGATCAAATTGGTTTCGGCTTCCGCTTCTGTGAACCCATCAGCACCGCTAAAGTCTTGTTTCTCTAATGGTCGATAGGCAAAGCCCAGCACCCGGCCACCTTTGGCAGCGAAAGATTCCACCTTTTCTAGAATCTCTTGTCTGTCCGCATCCGTTAGCGATCGCCCTGCCTTCCCCACTCGACTACAGCACTCTAGCAGCAGTTCCGCCGATCCTTTGGCAAATACCGCATAGGGCGCATCAATTCCCAGCCGATTGCCATCCGGCACAGATACCACCACGCTCATCCGCTTCCGCTCAGAGGAAAACGGAAATTCCGCACGGCGTTCAAACTCATACTCTAGGGTTTTCTTCTCTAATCCGGCTTTTGCAGCCAAAGTCACTAGCGCGCCTTCTGTTGGATCGCCGACAATCGCCCACTGGCTGTTTCCTTTATCATCAGTTTCGGTCTGTAGCGCCGCATCATTACAAAGCGCACAGTCTAGCAGCAGTAAAGACAGCGCTGGTTTTTCTAATGGTGCAATTCTCTTACCGCCTAGTCGAAATTCGCCCTCCGGTGCATAGCCTTCGCCGCTCACTTCAAAATCTTGCTCGAACGGCAGTCCAGAGACATGCAGCTGCTGCACTACCATCTTGTTTTGCGTCAGCGTCCCCGTCTTATCCGAGCAGATCGTGGTTACCGAACCCAATGTCTCCACTGCTGGCAAGCGTCGAATCAGCGCCTGCCGTTTTACCATCCGCTGCGTTCCCAGGGCTAGCGTCACCGTAATCACAGCCGGTAGCCCTTCTGGGACTACGGCTACTGCCATACTCAGCGATACCGTCAGCAGTTCCTCAAATGCTGACCAGCCTATTACCAGCGAGCCACCAATCACGACTAACGCTACTAGAGAAAGCGAACCAATTACCAACGTTCTGCCAAGCTGGTCTAGCCGCTGCTGTAAAGGCGTTCTCAGTTCTGATACAGACTGGATCATCGTGGCAATTTTGCCTAGCTCAGTCTTCATGCCAGTCCCGGTCACTAGCATTTTGCCGCGACCGTGAACAATCTCGGTTCCTTGAAAAACTAGATTCTTTCGTTCAGCTAGACTCGTATCGGCGGCTAGGGTAGAGTTTGCCTGTTTTTCTACGGCGGTTGCTTCGCCAGTCAGGGCTGATTCTCTTGCTTGCAGTGAAGCCGACTCTAGCAGGCGACCATCTGCGGCAATTTGATTACCAGCTTCTACCAGAACCAGATCGCCCGGTACGAGCTGCTTGGCCGAAATCTCTTTGGTCTGCCCTGATCGAATCACGGTGACGTTAGGAGAAGATAATCCCTTGAGCGCGGCTAGGGCATCTTCTGCTCTACTTTCTTGGAGATAGCCTAGAACTGCATTCACTAGGACAATGGCACCGATGGCGATCGCATCTTTCGGAAAATTGCCTGCCCGGATATCTAGCACTGCTGCTACGATCGCTACCCCAATCAGCATCAGCAGCATGATGTCGGCAAACTGATCGAGCAGAATCTGAAAGCGGCTGCGTCCTCCAGTCTCCTTTAGCTCATTAGCGCCATACTCGCTTAGCCGATCTTGTGCCTCTGCTGCCGAAAGTCCATCTTTAGTATCGGTACTTAGCGATGCTGCTGCCTCTGTGATATCAAGCGTGTGCCATTGCTGAGATGTAGATGTGGAGGCTGCCGCCATAAGGGTAGACCTGTCTTTGATTTAGCCATTAATGGTATCGCCCAAAGTGTATATCCAGCCTATGCAAAAAGTTAAGCATCTAGCAGGCCGAGCTACTTCTGCATAGCAGATTAGATCGTTCTCACTATGCTTATAGTCTATTGACGATACTCAAAACTCAGTCTCGTAGTCTTTGGTCATTTCTATCTACCTTTGCCTTTTGACAGCCTGGGTTTGTAGAGAAGACTGCGATTCTGATGAGGGGGCATCACTGACGAACTGTTGAATCGGAATGACGCTGACGTTTAGCGTAATCGGTCGCTCTATCTCTGTTGCAAGCTCAGCGCGAACTTGATCTACCTGGCTAGCAGATATCGAATCTGGCAGGGCTTCTACGTCTAGGTAAACAACTAAGGTGTCACCTTTTCTAACAATATCTAGCGACTGAATGTCTTTACCAGCGAAAGTGCTGCTGTTGCGAATTAGAGTGTTTACACTGATACGAGCTTGCTGTTTGATTGCCAGATCTTGAAAAGAGAAGCTGAGTGGAATGCCTAGACCTACCAAAGTCGCGATCGCAATGATCATCCCCCTTTTTGCCCGCTGCACCGAACCGTAGCGCAGTGCAAGAAAGACCAGTCCGCCGCTAAAGATGATGCCGACTAGGTTGGTCAAAAACAGCAGCAACGAGCCAGCGAACACAGTCATCGAGCCAAAGGCAATGCCCACGCCGACTACGCTGAGCGGCGGAACTAGCGCCACTGCGATCGCCACTCCAGGCAGCGCATCCGAAATACCTCGACGAGACTTTGCCAGCGCCCCGGCCGCACCCGCTGCTAGCGCTACGCCTAGATCCAGCAGCGTTGGCTGGGTCCGAGCCAGAATTTCACCCGTTAATACCTCAATTCCAGCGACCTTCGCGATCAGCGCGGCTGTAATCACTGTCAGCAGCGCGCCGAGCGCTAGAGACAAACTCGCGCGTCTCAGCAGCCTGCGGTTCGCCATAATCAGCGCGAAAGCAATGCCGGTAATTGGCCCCATCAAGGGTGCAACAATCATCGCACCAATCACAGTAGCGCTACTGCCAGAGAGTAGGCCAAAGGTTGCGATCGCCCCTGACAAGAACAACAACAGATAGTAGTTAGAAGAAGATTCTGCGCTGCGCCACAAGCTGCGATTTAGACTGGCAATTGGCACTGGCTTAGACTCCATCCAGTGCCACTCACCGCGATGGCGGTCTTTCAGATTCGATAGCTTCTGATGACCCCATCCCAAAAACCGCTTGCTCAAAATCATCAACATACTGATACGTCCTTTTTGAGGCGAAGATTAATCAGACATAAGCAAACCCTCTCAAGGCCCTGGTCCAAAACGCCAAAGCTCGCAGGTGAGAGGGTGATTTCCTAAAGAAAAAGTCGCGCCAAGGCGCTGAGTACAGGTTGTGATAAAAGTCGCGCCAAGGCGCTGAGTACAGGTTGTGATATTGGTCTTGTGATATTGGTCTTGTGATATTGGTCTTGTGATATTGGTCTTGTGATATTGGTCTGGCGATATTAGTCGTAGAACCCAACATCATTCAGACGTGAGCGTCATTATAGCAGTGTCTACTTTTATTAAGCTGTCTGTCCAAAGGCATACTGTCTGTGGCGATCAGCCGACGGCTCGCAGCTAGCGCCGAAGGCAAGTCCGTACGCTAGCTGATCGAAGTAGTTACGCAGCTAGACCAGCTAGTACGTCGCTAGCGTGGGTCTCGGTATTGATACTGTCGTAGACTCTTGTGATTGTTCCTTCGCCGTTAATGACAAAGGTCACGCGCTTGGCGTAGCCGCCCCCTTCTACGTCAAACGCTTTGGCGATCGCACCGTCGGTATCGACAATCAAAGGAAACGGTAGGCTGAACTTCTCTTTGAATGCTTTGTGAGAAGTCTCGTCATCCATACTTACCCCTAATACAGAGATATCTTTGCCTTCGTATTCGCTGTACGAGTCGCGAAAGCTACAAGCCTGTTTAGTGCAGCCAGGGGTATCATCTTTAGGGTAAAAGTAAATCACAACTGTCTTACCCGAAAAATCAGACAGGGAAACGCTGTTGCCAGCATCATCGGTAGAGCTAAAACTAGGAGCTTTAGTGCCTTCTGAGAGCGCCATGAAAATTTCCTGTAGTGTGTATCATTGCGGCGTGGCAACTTGCGATCGCCGCGCCTTTGTGATTCTAACAGTGATCTCGCGCTCACTATAGCGCTGATTTGTCAAACCGTTATGCAGCTTGAAACTCAGCGGCTGATCATTAGACCGTGGCGTCCTTTTGAGGATGTTCGCGATGCGATGGACATCTTTGGCGATACGCGGGTGACTCGCTGGCTAGAAGCAGATAGTCAAGACACTTCACTACGTCAGGTGCAAGGCAGGCTACAGAACTACGCCGATCGAACTCGCACAGCCGCTAACGGCACTGGTAGCTGGGCCGTTGTGCAAAAAGATATCGATAGAGTGGTTGGCCAAGTTGGGCTAAGAGAGCTGCCAGAGCTAGAAGAGGTCCGACCCGATCATGTGGCTGAGCCCATCGCAGACGGAACACAGCTCGACTACTTTGAGATGGAGTGGCGCTTGCGGCCAGCGAGCTGGGGCTTTGGCTATGCGACAGAATCTGCTCGCACCCTGATAGAACGCAGCTTTGAAAAGCTGGGACTATCGGTGCTACTGGCGATCGCACAGCCAGACAATCAGCGGGCGATCGCCCTGATGAATCGGCTGGGCATGCACTACAGCGGCGTGACTACCCGCTGCTATGGGGGTCGAAGCTTATCGCTATATCAGCTAAGCGCAGAACATTATTGGCGATAGAGCAGAGCTAGAACCGCAGCTTGTGTGTTTACAGTCCATTACCAATCAAGATAAAAGCAGCCCAGTAGTATGGATGGCTATACCTTTGGCTGTTGATCAAATCACTTTGAGCCTGCTGTAGCGCTTGGGCCTTGGACTGTCCATCTTTTAACGCGCTGTAGAACTGGTTCATCAAAGCAGCGGTAGAGGTATCATCTACCGCCCAGAGTGAGGCGATCGCACTATTTGCTCCGGTCTGCTGCATCTGGAATCCCAATCCCAAAATCTCTTTGCCATCACTATCTATACCGATAGCGGTCTGACAGGCGCTAAAGACGACTAGCTCTACATTAGGAAGCTGCCAGTCGCCCAGTTCTCTCATTGTCACGATACTGCCATCGCCAAATAGAACAAACGAGTCTTCTGGCTGACCAGACAAAAATTTGGCGTGGGTCGCTAGATGAACAATCTGATGATTATTCACTTCTCCGATGACTGTATCAGGTGTGAATGACTGGTCGAACAGGGCCACCGTGTCAGGCATCAGCGTCAATAGCCGATCAATCTCTTGCTTAGCGCCTGATAGACCGTCGAAAGCTAGACTGCTTTGGCCTACGGTTACCTGGTGGGTTGGGCTGTCTTCGGTCAGCGCCCCAGCGATCACTGTCAGGTCGGCTGATCTAGGCTGAATCAAATCGTCAATTGATGCGGCGGTAATGTTGTGCGACTGGTACTTTTGGGCTAGCCACTGCTCGCCGTCGTGAAGCACGGCTAAGGGAATGTATCGCAAAATGCCATCGGGCAGATAGACAATATTTTCGATGTTTTGCGCTTCTAGCTGCTGATCGAGAGGCGCTATAAGGTAGCTGTAGAGCTGCTGAGAGAGTTCAGTCGGGTCTAAAGTGTCAGCGCTGAGCCGCGATTGTAGGGCGTTGACGGTTTGGGTGAGCTGAGCTTTAGAGATATCGACGGTGTAGTGGATAGGCGAAGTATCTGCGGTAATTAGAATCAGCTCTAGGCGATCAAAGAGCACTAGCGGATAGAGTGCGGCTGTTTTGATTGGCTGAGCAGATAGCGCGGAGCGGAGGGATTCGATTGTCTCTAGCTCAAACAAATCAGCAGCACTAGCATCCGTAGCAACGGCCCTGGCTTCTGGTAGCTGTAGAAAATCTGTCAGCTCAATCGCAGAAGAACTGCCCAGCAGTCCGGTTAGAACAGAATCCAGCTCAGCTTCGGCGGGCGTGTACAAAAAATCTAGACTGCCGCCCTTGTCCTGGCTGGTCTGCTCCTGAAGATAGGCTCTGACTTCCTGTAGCTTTAGTAGCTCTAGGATTTGTAAGGCTTCGGTCGTTCGATTCTGCTGTAAGAGCAGATCGGCTAGCTTGCGATAGAAGTCTTCGACGGTAGCTGTGTACCGCTGCTGTACGGTATCAGAGAGCTGTTTTAGATCGTTGCGGGTGACTTCTATTTTGGCGATCGCCTGCTTATAAAAGAAGATTGCCAGCTCCGGCTCTGCGCGCGCTTCCATCAGTGCCGCTAGGTTCAGCAGTGCGGTAATGGCATTGATATTATTGTCTGTTTGAACGCTGAGCTGAAGTGATTGAAGATGCTGTGACCAGGCTCTATCCGGTTCTGCTTTGACTAGGAAGAGCTGACCGTAGCTATCTAGCAGCAGCGATCGCACATGCGCATTCTCTTCTTGCTGTAGCAGCGCCCACCCTTGATCTAGCGTCTTCTCAGCCGATGACAAATCACCTTGCCAAAGGTGAATGAGTCCTAGATTGTTGAGGGTAGCCGCCTCTCTATCCGGACTGCCGACCTGTTGATAGAGGCTGATGGCTGCTTCGTACTGGGCGATCGCCCGATCAAAATCGTCCTGCTGCTCGTACACCCAGCCTAGAGACAGAGTGGCGCTCGCCTCAGAGTGAGGATTATCTAAACGCTGGTTGAGCGCGATCGCCCGCTGCAAGGTCAGCTCGGCCTGATCATACTGTCCGATCTCAGCTTCAACCGTGCCAATGTTAAGCAACAGCACCGCGCGCACGTCTTCATTTAGGAGCGGGCCACCTGACAGAGCCTGACGATAGTAGTTTAGCGCCGAGCCAAAGTGACCTAGCTGCTGGTGAGCTTCTCCAAGCAAGCTAGAGAAATTGATCACATCGTTGGCCTTCGGCGATCCGCTTAAGTCGGTTGCGACTCCTCTGAGTTCATCGTCGTTGGCGGCAACTAGCGACAGCCCTGCTTCTAAAGGGATTAAAGCCGCTGCGTATTCTCTAGCATCAAGATATGCCAAGCCTTCGTCGTATAGAGCGGTGATTTCGGCCTCAGCTTTAGATTGACTGGTTAGGGCTACCTCTAGAGATGACCCGCGATCGGCTGACCCGTGCGAGCTAAGGCTATCAGCAGACAGCGGCAGCAGGCTCACAGCTACCCAGAAAGGAATCATAGGAATTGAGTGAGTAGATCTTCAGGAGATGGCTGTGCGAACAGGCTATATCCGAGCAGGCTTTGCTAGCCCGTGGCCTTACGCTTAAGTTGCCTTGCGCTTAAGCATTTGTGCGATTAGGAGGAACTCTACCGGGTTCAGCGGGGCGAGTTCCTCTAGCGGCTGCAACTGTACGACTATTGAACTGATCGCTAGCGGACGCGCCCTCAGTTTTATTAGCCAGAGATTCGAGCCGAGCGGCTAGAGTAGACAAGCGTTTAGAAAGCGCTAGGACGCCAGTACGAAAAGCAGTAGTCGTTGAAGTAGTAACTTTCATAAGAATACAAAAAAGAGGTGACGGCTTTCATAACTTCAGTGATACCACCGAAGTTAGTATCAAGATCAATGATTATGTCATTTCGATTTGCCGCCGTAGGCCAGAAACGGAGCTGTCACCTATTTTTGAGATAGAGCCATCTTGAAATGACTAGTTTTGAAAAAAGGTCGAAAGAATTTTGCGATCATTCGCAGAACTTTTGCATAGGGGAGTGATAGCTAGTTAATCCTGCATTTTTCACAAGAGGACGCATGGGTAAATTCTCCATCCCAAGAATCCTGCTTCAGCGTATGTGTAACCCCAGCGACAGCCTAGATCCGCTGCTACAACTGGTCGAAGAAACCTGTCGGCATCCTGCCAAGAGCTATGAAAGACGACGAGGTCTAAACAAGCTAATCAAGGCACTTACCAATCAGCTTTGGCACACTAACGACTACTACTATCCAGACGCGCTCCAGCTAACCTGGATATACTTCTGTCGCAACCTTTGCGAAGCCACGACAGGTAACGCATACGACCCAAGCCAAGCCAAGCTAACCACCTGGCTAAACGCCTATCTAAAACGTCGTCTGCAAGACTGTCAAATCGATGAGATTGATCGGCAGGCACACACCCAAAGCCGCTCTAGCAGCGTAATTCGTAGAGAAGATGGCACTGTGGTCGATCCGGTCGATCGGCTACCTGCTCCGCCGGACATCCCCCCACTTTTGGAGCTGGTTCGCAACTGGGCACAGAGCGATCCAGACAACACGCTTAAGGCGGTTCATATTAAACAGGATCCCAGTGTCACTGCGCAGGTGCTTATCCTCAGACGCCTGCCGCCAGAAGCTTCCTGGAAAGATCTCGCCCAAGACTACGGGCTCTCAATCGGCACATTGAGCAGCTTTTACATCCGCCAATGTAAGCCGCTGCTAAGGGCGTTTGGAGAGTCGCAAGGATATCTCTAAAACTATATCAAAACTACTTACTCACTATTATCAGCCCTACAATAAAAGGGTTCTTCCGAACATGGTTACTACTATCGATTCTCGCGCTGGCATTGTTGTACCAATCACTACAGCCTCTCGTAGGATTGCTCAGCGGTTTGCCCAGCAGTGTCCCACTCCCGAAAAAGCTAACCAGGTCAGGCAAAACACGCTGGCTGTCTGCGCGGTTAATAACTACCTTCGATTGCTCTCTATTCCAACGGATATCGACAGCGGCGATAGCTGGAATCCATTGATGCGGCAAGTGACGGACGTCGCCGATCTCAATTTGCCCAATGTGGGTACTTTTTCCTGTCGGCCAATTACGCCTGAAAGCGAGACTTGCCACATTCCACCAGAAGATTGGCACGATAGAGCAGGCTACGTTGCAGTCAGCCTAGACGAAGCAGCTCACCGCGCTACTCTACTTGGCTTTAGCACCGATATCCCTGAGATAGAACACGTGCCGATCAGCCACTTCGATCCAATTGAGGCGCTACTCGATCGAGTCCATTTGCTACAGCCTAGCCAGTCTCCAGCTACCCAGTCTTCAGTGGCCCAGGCTGCTTCAGAACTGATGGGTCGCTTTGGTATGGGCCAACTGGTGAATGTGTCGGTTGTACTCAATCGGATCGGTGAGTGGGTAGATGGTATCAATGCGGATGGCTGGCGAGCAGCAGCAGAACTAATCAGTCCAGCCGATTTAGATTTTGCTTTTCGAACTGTCTCCGATCTGGTTTCGCCTACGCTAGATACCCCGACGACTGTCACTGATATTAGCCGCGCCAAGATTGTGGATTTGGGCACTCATTTAGGCCAGTTGGTTCGCGCGGCGCTGGTGGTTCATATCACTCAGACCGCTGATCGGCGCACCAGTATTATCTTGCAAGTGCGTCCAACTGGTGAGTCTGCCTATCTCGCAGAGGGCATTGAACTCCAGGTAATAGACGAAAATGAAAATATCTATTTAGAGGCTAGCTCTAGAGCGATTGATAACTATATTCAGCTGCGGTTTAGCGGCCACGCCAGAGAGCAGTTTGGCGTTCGCATCAGTTTAGGTGAAAGCGTATTTAGAGAGCAGTTTGAGATCTAATTTGGTCATACACTTATCCACGATTATCTATGGCCTGATACCGTAAATAGGGAAGGGTGGATAAATCGATGAATAAGCGCATTGTGATCAAAGTTGGACCTGGATCGCTCGCGGCTGGCTATGCGGCGGCTGTTCAAATTGGCAGCGAGGACGCGACGCCCCAGGTAGAAACTCAAGCCGCGCTGCCACCGGCTGAAGATCTAGAAGACATCTATCGGCAGTGGCAGCGAGCCTACTGGCAGATGGGATTGCCCTCTCGTCTGGAGGCGATCGCAGGTGAGACGAACTTTTCTGACGTGTCTAGACTAGAAGAATGCCAGAAACGGAGCCGTCAGCTACGCGATCGCGTCCGCGAGTGGCTCAATAGCCGCGACTTCAGGCCCATACGCGAGAAAGTACTTGAACAGCTCAGCCCGACTGACACCGCTCGGGTGCTGCTACAGACTTCCGACCCCTTCCTTCAGCGAATTCCTTGGTATGAGCTGGAATTTTTTCAGCGCTATCGCAACGCCGAAGTAGGAATTTGCCCAGCCGCCTATCAGCAGGTCTACTACAGCGGTAGCCGCTCTGAGAAAGTAAGAATACTAGCGGTGCTAGGCGACAGCACTGGCATAGATACTGAAATTGATAGAGCTTTGCTAGAAAGCCTAGCGGGCGCAGATATTCACTTTCTCGATTCTCCTAGCTGCCAAACATTCACGCAGGCACTGTGGGACAAGCAAGGATGGGATATTCTCTTTTTTGCTGGACACAGTAACAGCAGTCGGTATTTCCAATCGAGTGATCAAGACTCCCTTGAGTGCAGCGGTGAACTCTGGCTAAACCCGACTGAAAAGCTGACCATTTCTCAGCTCAGACACGCACTCGGAAAAGCAATTGGACGCGGCCTTAATACCGCTATTTTCAACTCCTGTGATGGATTAGGACTAGCTGCTGATTTAGCCGACCTGCACATTCCTCAGGTGCTAGTGATGAGAGAGCCTGTTCCTGACCAAGTCGCGCATGCGTTCTTGCAGGGGTTTCTAGAATCTTTTTCGGACGGTACACCCTTCTACACTGCCGTCCGCGATGCGAGAGAAAAGCTACAGGGATTAGAGTCTCGCTTTCCCTGTGCTACCTGGCTACCGGTGATTATTCAGAACCTGGCAGAGCGCCCACCCACATGGCAATCTTTATCTTCTGGGCAAGTTACCGAATGGTCTTCTAAACAGTCTGTTGTATCAAATGTTAGTCAGATCAGATATCGATAGACTAGAGCCGATTGTTCAGCCTATGCCATCGACGCTGACGTCGCGCTCGTCTCGACGCCAGTCTTTTGCCAGCAGGTTGAAAGTCGGCGTTAGCTGTGGGCTCGCGATCGCCGCTCTCTTGTTCGCAGGCCGATTCCTAGACTTACTAGAACCTTTAGAGATAGCGGGCTACGACTATTCACTGCGCACCCGCCGCACAGAGCTGCCCGATAGTCGCCTGCTAATCATTACTAATACCACCGAGGATATTACGAGATTTCCTAACCCGACTGGCAACAGCTCTATTTCTGATGACACGTTGCTAAAAGTCCTCAACAAGCTGACGGGTGCTGACCCGGCGGTGATTGGGCTCGACATTTATCATGGCCACGAAGAAAAAACGCCCGAACTGAAGGAGAAAATTCGAGAGACAGACAATTTGATTGCTATTTGCAAAGAGCCTTTTCTCACCGACGAAGGCATCCTGGTCGCAGAGCCACCGCCACCAGAAATTAGCGACATGTCACGGATTGGAGCCAATGACTTCGTTGTGTTCGAGCAGGGCGGAGAAATTCTCAGACGGCATCTGCTGCTGCTATCTCAGGCATCGAACTCTTCTTGTCCTGGTACCGCTTCCGAGGCGGGGGACTCTATTGTTAATACATTTAGCCTCGTAGTCTCTCTCGCGTATTTGGAAGCAGTCGCAGCGGAGATGAAGCCTACCAAGGCCATTTTTCCTTTTAGGATTACAGATAACTTTGGTGGCTATCGCAACACGGATGATAACGGTTTACAACTGCTTTTGAATTACCGAATTACAGAGGACCCAAGGCAACGCAACTGTGGCAGCGTCAGAGAAACGCCTGCTGATTGTCTTACAATTTCTGAGCTGCTAGACAAAGATCCAAAGCGTTTAGAAGAAGTTGTCGAAGGCAACATTGTTCTAATTGGGACAACGGACATGGACTATGTGACGGCGAAGGACCGCTGGCGAACTCCTTATACCAAAGCGCCCTACCTAAAAGTAGACGAAGTCCCAGGCGTCTTTCTCCATGCTCAGATGATCAGTCAATTTATCAGCTTCCAGCTAAACGACCGCGCTTTGATCGGCACTTGGAGCGAACAGCAAGAAATCGTTTGGATCGCTGGCTGGGCCGTGCTGGGCGGGCTGATAGGCGCTTTCTCCAAGCGAAAATCGCACGCACTACTCTATCTACTTCTTTCTAGCAGTTTACTCCTGTTGATTAGCTGGCAGTGGTTTGATCGCCATGCTGTTTGGACACCGTGGGTCCCCGCAGCAATCGCCCTGCCTACTACCACCTTGATCGCTCAAGTCATCAAATACAAAACCACAAAAACAGCAAAAGCTCAGGAATAACCGCTGTTGACGCTTACCGTGCCCTTCATCATTCATCCTCCCACCATGTCCCCACTTATCAGACAAATCCTAATCGGCGCGATCGCCCTCGCGGCTCTATCTTTGCCCTTTCCCCAAGCAGCGGTAGCTCAAAATCTACCCCCTTTACCTATCGAGTTCGATCCGCGCGAACTGACTAATCCGGGCAGACCCGGCGGTAGACGCAGAGGCGGGGGATCTCGGGGTAGCTGCGGGGCCGGACTGCCTTTGAGCGCGATCGCTTATGCCGATACGCAGCTAGTCACTGAGCTAGGCATCACCGATACAGACGAACTGGTGGGCATGGTGACCACGCTAGCCCAGCCGAGTCTGTGGTTCTATCTGCCTCAGCCGCTAGCTGATACTCCAACAGAATTTCTGCTTAAAGATAGTGAAGACCAGCTCTTGTACCAAGGCAAACTGGTAGGCTTCACCGACAGTAATGGGATTGTTGCTATTCCTATTCCTATTGTTCTGCCACCCGATATGTCTTATCGATGGTCTTTGACAGTTGATTGTGACCAGAGCGATCGCACGACAGTCAGAGGGTGGATAGAAAGGCAGCTCCCTAGCGTCAGTCTGGTCAACGATCTCAGTGAAGCTGATGCCCGCAATCGCGCTGCGCTCTACGCTAATGCTGGATTTTTGCAAGATGCATTGAGTGAGCTAGCTAGGCTCCGAAATCTGCGGCCCGAGGATGATGCGATCGCGCAAGACTGGCGACGTTTCCTCACCGCTCTTGAGTTTCCAGAGCTTGTAAACGTTCCTGTTTTAGACTGCTGCACTGTTAGAAACATTGCTGATGAAGAATTACCGTTCGAGGCGTCACCGCCGGAATAGCTGCCGTTGAATTATCCCTACATAGCCGTTGCTGTATGATCATCTTTGGTTTTGGTAGCGGCGTTCTTATGGCGACAAGCTGCTAGGACTTGATTTGTGGCTTCTCTCAGTCTTTGACTTCTTAAGTAAAACCCTTGAACATTTTCAATTTCGACGTTCGCACGCTCAGCTGGCGCTCTCTTAAACGCGAGTGGCTAACTAATCCCAAAGCTGACATTCTATCGGGGGCTGTGGTTGGGCTAGCACTGATTCCAGAGGCGATCGCCTTCTCGATTATTGCGGGCGTCGATCCCAAAGTTGGTCTCTACGCCTCCTTTATTATCGCTGTGATCACCGCCTTTCTGGGGGGCAGACCGGGCTCCATCTCAGCCGCTACGGGCGCGATGGCTTTGCTAATGATCGATCTGGTCAAAGACTACGGACTGCAATACCTGCTCGCAGCGACCTTTTTAACCGGCGTTATCCAGGTTATCTTCGGCCTGTTCAAGCTGGGCCGACAGATGAAGTTTGTGCCCCGTGCGGTCATGATCGGCTACATCAATGCTTTAGCCGTTCTGATCTTTCTAGCGCAGCTGCCACAGCTCACAAACGTCCCTTACATGGTGTACATCATCACCGCGCTATCGCTCGGGATCATATACATCTTGCCGCGCTTTACTAAGGCGGTTCCGTCTCCCCTAGTCGCCCTAGCGGTGATGACCATCGCTGCTATTACCCTGGGGCTAGACGTGCCTACCGTCGGCGACATGGGCGAACTGCCCACTGCGCCCCCTGTTTTTGCCCTGCCGCAGGTGCCGTTTACGTTTGAGACGCTGCAAATTATCTTTCCTTATTCCATCACGCTAGCGATTGTCGGGTTGCTTGCCTCCTTTCTGACGGCATCCTTGGTCGATGATTTGACCGATACGCCCAGCGACAAAACCAGAGAGGCCAAAGGTCAGGGGATTGCTAATATTGTCACCGCCTTTTTTGGCGGTATGGCTGGCTGCGGCATGATCGGCCAGTCGGTGATTAACGTGCAGTCTGGGGGGCGCGGTCGGCTCTCTACCCTAGCGGCTGGCATATTTTTGCTGGTGGCTATTTTGTTTTTGCAAGACTGGGTGAGCCAGATGCCAATGGCGGTTCTAGTCGCGGTCATGATCATGGTTTCGATTGGCACCTTTCGCTGGTCGTCTTTTACCAATATGCGGCGCGTTCCCCGCAGTGAAGTGGGCGTGATGCTGACGACGATGTTTGTGATCATCTTCACCCGCAACTTCGCGCTAGGGGTTGGCATTGGCATCGTGATGAGTACGGTGTTCTTCTCTCGCAAAGTGGCCAAGCTGGTCTTCGTAGATAAGGTACTAGTTGAGGAGGGGGCCCGCCGCATTTATAAAGTGTCGGGACAAATCTTCTTTGTCTCACGGGATGAATTTGCCACTTCTTTTAACTTTGCCGACCCGGTAGAGCACGTCACCATCGATCTGACTAATGCTCACTTGTGGGACCAAGGCGCTGTAGAAGTGCTCGATCGAACCGTGCAAAAGTTCCGTCGTCAAGGAATTGAGGTCGAGGTCGTTGGGCTAAACCAGGCGAGTAGCACACTGCTGAATCGTCTAGCGACAGAAGAGGAATTAGTTGCTGATGCTTAGAAGCGAGGATTAAATAATCTGACCATCTGCCTACTCGCTGCTGCCCTCACCCCGTCTCTCTCCCGAAGGAGAGGGCTCTGAATTCGGCTCCCTTCTCCTTTGGGAGAAGGGTTGGGGATGAGGGCTCGGGAGTTGTGCATCTTGTTGAATTCTCGATCCTTAGCCGTTGCTGCGCAGCGGTAGATATGCAATCTGTAGCTATGCAATCTGTAGATATGCAATCTGTAGACATAAAAAAAGAGATGAACACGCACTATGAAACACACCATAAAAACAGTTCTGATGTGCTCTGATGGATCTGCCTTTTCAGAAGCGATCTATCGATACGGTGCCTGGTTTGCCCGTCAGTTTCAGTCCAGCACCAAGGTTTTGTTTGTCACAGACATTCGCCAAAAAGTCGTTTCTACCGGCAACCTCAGCGGCAGTCTTGGACTAGACGCATCAGAGCAGCTGATGAATGAACTCGTCAATTTGGAGCATGAAAAAGCCAAGCTCAGTAAGAAGCGAGCGCGGCTGATCTTGCAAAATGCCGATCAGATCTTAAAAGAAGAAGGCGTTACTGATATTGAGCTGCTAAATCCGACTGGTTTCTTAGTAGACTGCTTCCGCGACTTTGAAGCGGATGCTGACATGGTGGTGCTGGGCAAGCGGGGTGAGGCTGCAGAATTTGCATCCGATCACTTAGGTGCCAACATTGAGCGCATTGTCCGCAGCAGCAGCAAGCCTTGCTTAGTAACGCCTCAAGCCTTTGTCCCGGTCGAAAAGATTCTGGTCGCTTACGATGGCAGTCCAAGTGCAAACCGAATCGTCAGCTTCCTAACAGGCAATGCGGCAGGGTTCAAGGATAGCGATCTCCATGTGATCACGGTGGCTAAGTTGGCGTCAGATACGGAACCCTCACAAAGGCTGGCCAAAGTGCAGGAACAATTACAGCAGGCTGGATTTGCGGCGACGACAAGTGTGGCCATTGGCGAACCTGAGAGCGCGATCGCGCAATACATAAAGCAGCATCAGATCACTCTGCTACTAATGGGTGCCTACGGACACAGTCGCATTCGCCGTCTGATCATCGGCAGCACCACCATTCAGCTGCTAAGAAGTAGCTCAATTGCGGTGCTGCTATTTCGTTAGTTTTTTGTTAGTCCGGCGAAGCGCAAAGCTTCTAATCCGCGCTGTAGAAAGTAATAGACGGATTGATCGGCTGTAGCTGAGTCCCCGGATAGTAGAACTGCAAGATTTGCTGATAAGAGTAGCCTTGTTCACCGAGATTGTAGGCTCCTGTTTGGCTCATCCCTACCCCGTGACCAAATCCGCCGCCCACAAACCGGAAGCCCGTTAGGACTGGTGTGGCCTGCTTTGCAGGAGAGCTGTTTGTCTCCCCCGTGTTTTGCTGAGTTTGAGACTGCGAGAGTGCGAAGTCTTCTAAACTGTTTGAATTACTAGCATTCTCCGATTCGGTCGACGGAGCGGTCACTTCTGCGTTTTGCTCTGGCGTACTAGAGGGCTCTGTCGCATCAGAGGCTTCGGCCTTGGGCATCTCCATAATCGGCTCGATGTAAAACAACAGACTTCGAGGCGGAACTAGCGCTTTGACGGCTTCATCTTTGATCAGATCAAAAGAGCCAATGTCTGTTTCTACCGTCAGCGTCTGCACTCGGCCAGAAGGGGCGCGTTCTACCACTGTGAGATTGGTAATCTGGTTGAAGTCGGCTAGCGGGTGCTGTCTGTTGGTTAGGTATTCTTTCATCGTCACGCCAATGTCTTCGAGAGACGCTTTGCGGTCCCAGCGAAAAGCTTCCCAGCCGTCTTCGTTGAAGCCGTTCTGGAGAGAGATAAAGGCACGGAAGTTGGCCTCGTCTGATAGAGGGCGCTGCTCTAGATCCCACTTTGGCTGTAGCGAGTCGATTACGGGTGTGAGGTAGGGCCGATCTTCTCCATTCCAGACGTCGGTGAACCTGGCGGTAATGCCGCCTGTGGTAGAGGAGTACAGCGCATCTACGAGTTCGTTGCCGTAGGTGAGGACCTGGCCAGCGGTGGCGGCGATCGCCCGATCACTCTTCGGATCTGTCTGGGCCATGCCAAAATACACCTGGCACTGAGTATCCGCACAGATCTCGTAGTTGTCGATAGCAAATCGGCGCAGATTTCGCAGCGCGTAGGTTCTTGCCAGCACGGCCTGAGCTTCGGTTGAATTGACAGGAGCGTTCGGTCCAATTTCGTGAGGCACTACGCCGCGCAGGTACGACTCTACAGGTACCTGGTTGACCAGCGTGTAGTTGCCGTAGGAATTAGGCTGGATATTCATATCACCCGCAAACAGGTCGCGCAGTCGACTGGTATTGCCTTCTCCTAGCTGAATGCGGCGATTGGCACTCGTGATCGAAAATTCGTCGCGAACATAGCGAAAGCCATCGGCGACAAAGGCTGCTTTGGGAATTTCTTTGACGACGCGGCTATCGATAAAGGCGTTGGTATAGCCTGCTGCATGTAGATTGTCGATCAGCAGTCGGCGCAGTAGCGGTGAGCTGTAGTCTGCTCTTTTGGCCCAGACCTGCCACGCATCTGGCTGAGCAATTTCAGCATTAATACCTGCCGCCTGCCATTTATTAGCGCTATCTTCGGCGCTCTCGAAGCTGCGATGGGTGCTAAGCACGACCCATTCTTGCAGCACGGGTTCAGACAAAGGCTGCATCTCGACTTCTATGACTAATCGCTCGGTGGTGATAGTCTTGGGCTCGCTACCCGTTTTGAAGCTGACGGTGAGGCGATCGCCTGCTAGAGGAGCCAAGGTTAGCTTGTCAGTTTCGTTCTCGCCAAAGCGCTGAACGATGCCCACTTTGATTTCTGGATTTTGAGCAGCGGCAGGGCGATCAGACTGGGCAATTAGCTGGGTGGCAAGCTGGGCGGCAGCAGAGTGAGGAGCGATCGCCTCTACAGCAGCGATCGTCAGGCCCAGTGTTCCTACGCTCAGTCCTATGATCCAACGATTGACCAGATGATTTACATCAATTCTCATATCAATTGTCACCCGCTCAGTTCTGCCCTTTATGTCTATTATTCAACCCAGAACCTTTTAAAACCGTTCTAAATACATCAAGTTTTGTATTCGTAACTTTTCTACCTGTATCGGCGGCTGTAAGTCTAAGAGATCATAGACTATTCATCACCATGCTATCTGACCTAGCCCCATCCCCGGCTCACACTTTAAAGGCTCTAATGCAGTCTGCGAATATCGCTAGCTATCGGCACTTGGCAGAAAAAGCGGGGGTATCGCGCTGGCAGATTCAGCAGCTTAGCAAAGGTCATATTCAGACGATGCGATTAGCACCCCTGACCCAGATTGCAGCGGCTTTGGGAATCAGCTTTTTGGAGCTGTGCAGTCGCTTTGGATTGGGCCAGCTCGCATCGGACCAGTCTACACCCGGTCAACTTGAAGCTGGCCAGTCAGAAGAAGCGATCGCATCCACAACTCAAAGCCGATCAAAAAGCGAGATACAGCTATCTGACCTAGAAACTTCTGCTCTAGAAACCTCTGCCCTACAAACGTTAGAGAGCTGGCTAGTCCAGTGGCCGACTATCGCCAAACGGGCCAAAGATCGCCCTGACCTGGCGGCTGCAAAGATTCTGCCTTTTATCCGTCCTGTCGAGCAGCTAGTGAGTGAGTGGGGCGTCGAACCGATTGCGGCTATTGATAGCCAGGTGGCTTTCGATCCGACTTGGCATCAGCTCAGCGCTGGTCATGCCGATCCTGGAGAGCTAGTTCGAGTCACTCATACGGGGATCACTCACCGTGGCGCTTTGCTTCATAGAGCGAAGGTCAAGCCGATTTAGGCACTGAGACTTAGGCGCTCTAGGCGCTCACTAGCGTAATCACCGTTATCTCTGGATTGCACATGAACCGACCTGGGAAATAGGTGCCCAAGCCCCGATTGACATACAGCCAGTTATCGCCAATCCGGTGCAGTCCGCGGCACCATTCCCAGTTGCGGATCACATGGAAGCAGCGATCGCTCAAGAAAGGAATGCGATTGCGAATCATCTTGGGCACCCAGCGCCGTATCTTTTGCCATACCTGCGGGGCGGGGCCTAATCCCGGTAGATACACCTGTCCGCCGTGAGTGTGTCCCGATAGCTGCAAATCAACGCGATGCTTCGCCAAATTCTGCGCAGTATCAGGATTGTGAGAAAGCACTAAGCGCGGCACAGTCGGCGAGAGCTGGTCTAGAACGCTGGTGTCGAATTCTCCAGACCACAGATCAGCGAAGCCTACTACGGGAAAATCTGCCCCAAAAGGCGTGGCGATCTGGTTCCACAGGACTGGGATATTGCCCTGCTCTAGCGCCTGAGTGATAGTCTCTTTGGCTCCGCGCATAGATATATCGTGATTGCCTAACACCGCAATAGTACCGTATCGACTAGGCAAAGCCTTGATACGGCGAACTAGCTCGTGAATGGGCTGAGGGGCATCGGTGACAAAATCTCCAGTCAGTGCGATTAGATCGGGCTGAATAGCTTCTACTTTGGCAATGGTTTCGGCCAGCAGCCGATCAGAGAGCCGTAGACCGTCAAAGTGAAAATCGGAAAGCTGGACAATAACTGTACCGTTTAGTCTTGTTGGCAAGTCTCGGATGGGAATCGTATGCGCATCTACAGAAAGTGCGCCTGATAAGAGCCTATGCATAAGCTTTTTACGAAGACACAGTGTGAATCTCTAGCGCGGCCCTGTCACTATAGACGCCTGTCTATACGGCCTTCATTCGCTAAAGCTAGATGCCACTAGCATAGTCCCAATGCCCATATCCGAAAAGATTTCGAGTAGGAGTGAATGGGGCATACGACCATCTAGAATATGCGCAGCGCGGACGCCTTGAGCGAGCGATCGCACGCAGCAGTTCACCTTGGGAATCATGCCACCGGCGACGATTCCATCAGCGATTAGCGCTCTAGCCTGCTGAATATCTAGCTTGTTAATCAGCGTTTCGGGATCGTGAAAATCCTTCATGATTCCCGGCGTATCTGTGAGTAAGATTAGCTTTTCGGCGCTGAGCGCAGCAGCTAGCTCGCCAGCTACGGTATCGGCATTGATGTTGTAGGCTTGGCCCGATGAGTCAGCGGCGACGCTAGAGATCACGGGAATGTAACCTGCTTCGGCGAGCGATCGCACCAGATCAGGCTCTACGTTACTGACATCGCCCACAAATCCCACGCCAGCGGCAGCAGACTGCGGCCTTGCCGTCACCAGATTGCCATCTTTCCCGCACAGGCCCACCGCCTTGCCGCCCGCCTGACTAATCAAAGACACCAGCTCTTTATTCACGCGGCCCACTAGCACCATTTCGACAACGTCCATCGTCTTGGCATCGGTTACACGCAGACCGTCTTTAAACTGGGGTTCGATATCGAGCTTCGTTAGCCAGGTATTGATTTCTGGCCCACCACCGTGAACGATTACCGGGCGAATGCCTACACTCGCCATAAAAACGACATCGCGAATCACCTTGGCCTTGAGGGTGCTATCCTTCATAGCCGCGCCGCCATATTTAACGACAATCGTGCGCCCCTGGAACTGTTGGATGTAGGGCAGCGCCTCGCTGAGAATACGGACGCGAAAGGTTTCGTTTTCGTGGGCTTGGTCAGAGAGCATGGGTAGGAGTAATGGAGGCGAAACGGTGGATGGGGGTGACTGCTCAAAAAGCGTAATAGGCTTGGTTGCTTGTGAAGTAGGGACAAGACACAATGGATGACGGTATCTGGGACAATCACACTAAGACGATCACACTGAGACAATCACACTAAGACAATCACACTGAGACAATCGCTTGGATGAGTTATGAGTAGTTTAGTCGGAAAGCGTTTGCAAGGGGGGAAATACAAGCTGGAGTCGGTGCTGGGCCGAGGGGGATTTGGGCTGACGTTTCGAGCTGATCAGACCTATCTAGAGCAGGTGGTGGTGATCAAGACGCTGAATGAGTCGTTTTGGACAGCGCCCAATTTAGAGGAATTGCAGCGACAGTTTCAAGATGAAGGCAGACGGCTAGCGATGTGCCAGCATCCGAATGTGGTGCGGGTGACTGACTTTTTTGTAGAAGACTATCTGCCCTACATGGTGATGGACTATATTCCGGGGCGATCGCTCTACGACATCATTTTTGACAATCCAAGCGGACCCCAGCCGCTAAGCGAACCAGCCGCAGTTCAATATATTCAGCAGATCGGCAGCGCCCTACAGGCTGTCCATAGCAAAGGCTTGCTGCACCGGGATGTCAAGCCGCAGAACATCATGGTGCACGATCTAACTGGAGAGGCGATTCTAATTGACTTCGGCATTGCTCGCGAGCTGAGCGCAAACCCAGCCCAGACCCACACCAGCATTGTCTCAGAAGGCTATGCGCCCATCGAGCAGTACCTACCAAAAGCGCACCGCTCAGCGGCAACGGATGTCTACGGCCTAGCGGCGACGCTGTATTTGCTGCTGACCGGAGAGGTCCCTGTGGCGGCGGTATTGCGCGATCGCACGCCAATAATTCCAGTTCAGCAGCTACGACCAGAGGTCAGCCCGTCTGTAGCGGATGCGATCGCCCAGGGCATGCAAATCGAGCTAAAAGATCGGCCCCAGTCGGTAGCCAGATGGCTCTCGTTGCTGACCGCTCAGCCAAAAACGGGACTATTTGGCCGCCCCCAATCTCGTGGTGCTAGCGCCACTCCTAACAACCCGTCAGCGCCGCTTCCACTCCCTTCACCCTCGCAATTTCCTACCAGAGTCGTCGCCCCGGCCTATCGGCCAGGTTCCGCAGCAGGCAACCAGACCGGATACAGACCAGCGGCGGCAGACACCTCTGCGAGGACGGTCGCCATACCGCCATCTAGGGCAGGAGATGTTGTCAATCGACCAGCGGGTCAGCCAAACTATGGCAGCGTTCAAGCTAATGGCAAAAAGCAGAACGGCTGCGGCCTGCTGCTATTTTCTCTATTACTAGCGGGGTTTGCCGCTGCGGGTGGCTTTT
Organism: uncultured cyanobacterium; assembly: GCA_963838725.1. Classification (GTDB taxonomy): domain Bacteria; phylum Cyanobacteriota; class Cyanobacteriia; order Phormidesmidales; family Phormidesmidaceae; genus Phormidesmis. The sequence continues at coordinate 139,407 of CAWISM010000005.1, forward strand.
TAGTCGTTCAACAGCTTTTTGGGGGAGATGCGATCGCACCCGTGCCCGATCCCACCGACGTAGAAATTTTGGACCCGGTTTTAGAAGAGCCAGATGAAACAATCCCAGACGAAGAAGAAGCGCCAGAAGGCGAGCTAGAAGAGCTAGAAGAGCTAGATGACGAAGAGACAGAAATTGAAGCAGATCCTGAAGAAGACACCGAAGAACTGCCGCCGCCAGAAGAACCAGAGGAGTCAGATAGCGACCAGCCACCGCTACTATTAGAAGACAGCGGTGATCCAGCGAATGCCCAGCCAGAAGACCCTGGCGAGATCGTACCCATTCCAGGCTTGCCGCCGGGTAGTCCAGAATCTAGAGTGCAGGGCCGACTGGGTAGTCCCAATAGAGCGTCGATCGTGAATGGATTTCCCACTAGAGTCTATAACCTGATACCCAATCGAGTCAGGCTAGCCTATGTCTTCGATCCCAACTCCAGGAGAGTTCGACAGTCAGAAGCGACCTTTTCATCTGGGATTGATCGCTATCAAATCCGAACGACTTTGCTATCTACGCTAAAAGGACAGTCTACGGTAGAGATTGAAAGAGGATTAGATGCGGTGATCGATCAAGTGCGCGATCGCTACCCATTTGAAACAAAAAAATTTTCAGGAGCAATTGAGCGAAATCGCTACGGTCACATCCATATCTACGTTCGCAGCTAGGTCTGACTTTCTATGACGTTTTTTGGCGAGGCTAGTCTCTGATCTCTCACTGACATAGCTCATTAGTGTGAACATTGATGGAGGTTTTAGCTGCGCATGACGTAGCCCACGCCTCTGACGGTCTGAATCAGACGGCTTTCGTTTTCGGCTTCTAGCTTCAGGCGCAGATAGCGAATGTAAACTTCGATAATGTTCGAGTCGCCCATGAAGTCGTAGCCCCAGACCTGTTCGAGAATGCGATCGCGTGTCAAAACCTGCTTGGGGTTCGAGATCAGATAGTCCAACAGATCGAATTCTTTGGCGGTGAGTCCGATGGCGCGATCGCCCCGCTTCACTTCTCTAGTCTTACGGTTCAAGCTTAAATCAGCAAACAAAAGCGCGTCTGGCTCGTCTGGTTGATTACGCCTTAGGTGTGCCCTCACTCTGGCTAACAGCTCTTCGATGCTAAAGGGTTTAACCACATAGTCGTCCGCGCCAGCATCTAGCCCCGCGACTCTATCTTCGATGCCGTCTTTGGCGGTAAGTAAAATCACTGGCATCATCGCCCCGGTTGCCCGCAGCCGCCGACAGACCTCTACGCCCGTTAGCCCTGGCATCATCCAGTCGAGTAAGACCAGATCGGGCTCACTGTCTCTAGCCGCCATCAGTCCGCTGAGTCCATCGTTAGCGACAATCACCTCATAGCCCTCGTAGCCCAGCTCTAGCTGCACAAACTTAGCTAGCTTTTCCTCATCTTCTACAATCAAAATGCGGGCAGTGCCTTCGGACATGGGTGTCTCCTTCAGATCAACGGTCGGATAAGCGGTGTCAGTGAGCGGCTGGTCATGCGGATAGTCGTTCTAGTAGTCACAGCGTAGATTAGGCTACATATCCTTCTTATACCAGAAGCGATCGCGCTTTCTGCTGCCTTTAGCGAATCGTTAGATCGTTGCCAAACTCTACTTAGCTAGCGGGGTAGAGACACTGTGAAAACGCTGCCTTCACCCAGCTTGGACTGTACCTTAAGAGTGCCGTTCATCCCTTCTACTAGGGTTTTGACAATTGATAGGCCCAGGCCAGTGCCACCAGTGGCTCTAGAGCGGTCTTCATCTACCCGATAGAACGGATCGAATATCTTGTTGAGATCGCACAGCGGAATGCCCCGGCCCCGGTCTTTGACTTCTATGTAGGCGTAGTTGCCAATCTCTTTGAGCGTGACGGTGATCAGCTGGCCATCGGCTGAATATTTGAGGGCGTTGTCGATCAGGTTGATCAGCACCTGCTTGAGGCGAGAGCGGTCGACTAGGCCAGTGACGGGCTCTAGCTCTGATTGGATGCATCCGGTGGCATAGTTGCACATTTCTATCACTTCTTGAATGATGCTGTCTAAGGGCTCGCGCTCTACTTGAAAGCGAAGATGGCCGCCGTCAGCGCGGGCTAGATCGAGCAGGTCTTGGAGAAGCTTGATAGTCCGGTCGGCTTCGGCGGCGGCAATTTCCAGCCCTTCTTTTTGAGGGGTGCTAAGGTTGCTGCCGCGTCGCAGGGTGCTTTGCAAATAGCCGTGAACGAGAGTGAGCGGGGTCCGTAGCTCGTGAGAAACGTCGCTAACAAAGCGGCGCTGCTGATCCCAGGCGGCAGAGAGCCTAGAGATCATGGTGTTGCAGGTTTGGGCAAGCTCTTGGACCTCGGTGGGGGCACGGTCGAATTCTAGGCGGGTGTCGGCCAGGTTATCAGCGGAGATGTTGGCGGCTAGGCGGTTCATTTTGCGGATGGGACGCAGGGCACGGTTGATGTAGAGAGAGGTGGCGATCGCGCCTACTCCAATTGCCAGAATGCTAGAAAGCGCCAGCATCCGAGTAATCTGCGCGAGGCTCTGACTGTCTTCTGTAATCTCGTCGACTACATAGAGTTCGCCGACGAGCTCCCCGTCAATTTTCAACGGACTAGCGCAGGTGACCAAGTGCCGATCTTGCAATCGAAAGACTTCTAGCCCCGGCTTTCCAGTCACTTTCTCCATCAGCTCACTAGCAAAGCCGTTCACCTGCCAAGATCCCATCGAGAGCGTGTCTGATTCGGCGATGACATTACCGCTGCTGTCGGTTACCCAGATGGCGATATCTGGCTGTTCTCTGTAGTCGATTGCCATATCTAGAGCTGCTTTGATCGCCATTGATTCTCTGTAGAGATCGGCGTCCTGGCCTAGCCGATCGGCAATCATCAGCGCGTTCTCTTTATGGCCATCGACTAGAATCTGTCGCATTCGTAGGTTTAGCCAGCCAGTGAAGCCGCTGATGCCAATGACAGAGGCTAGCACTACGCCTACCGTTATCCGGAACTGAATAGAGTTTGGGTCGGCGACGGGTTTCATAGAACAGCGGCTTCAGGAAAACGGTTGGGGCGCAGTTCGAGACTGCTCGGGGATACGACTAAAGTATCTTTACAATACGAAAAGATTCTGAGGAAACGCTGATAGCTCACTCAAGTTTCACTGAATTGGCTGGCAATCGCTAGACTCAGGAACAAATTGCTCACTTCTAATTGAAATCTCAGCCTTCTACTGGCCAATAGCTTTTAATGAGGTCAGTCAGAGCCCACTGCCGTTAATCACTTTTTTTCAAAGGTTCTTCTTCAAAGACTATGGTTCAAACTCTTCCTACTTCGCTACTACCATTTGAAAAAGCGTTAGAAGGTCCGCTCTCCAAGCAGACAATCACCACGCTTCAGGTCAATCTAGGTCGCCGCTGCAATCTCTCTTGTACTCACTGCCATGTAGAGGCAGGTCCACACAGGACCGAAGAGCTGTTACCAGAAGTCTGTGAGCAGCTACTGCAAGTAATTGACCGCTTCGACCAAATTAAAACAGTCGATCTCACTGGTGGTGCCCCAGAGATGAACTACGGCTTTCGTCCGATTGTAGAAGCGGCTAGAGCAAAGGGTAAAGAGGTAATCGTCCGCTCGAATTTGACTATCTTCTTTGAGCCTGGGTATGAGGATTTGCCTGATTACTTTGCGGCCCATCAGCTGCATGTCGTGGCCTCGCTGCCTTGCTACCTAGAAGACAACGTCGATGCCATGCGCGGTAAAGGCGTCTACGACGAGTCGATTAAAGCTATTCAAAAGCTCAACGAGCTCGGCTATGGCCGCGATCCAAATCTCCAGCTAGATCTGGTGTACAATCCGCCCATTCCAAAGGATACGGACTTCTCCCTTACCCCACCACAGGCGGGGCTACAGGCGGACTACAGCGCGTATCTGCATCAGCACTTTGGCATTGTCTTTAATAATCTGTTTACGATTACCAATCTACCGATTGGTCGAACCAAGTTTCAGTTGCAGCATCGTCAGCTATATCGCCCTTATCTACAGTTCTTGGCCGATCATCACAATGCCAGCACAGTCGAACATTTGATGTGTCGCAATGAGCTCTCTGTGGACTACCTGGGCAATATCTACGACTGTGATTTCAACCAGATGGAGGCGCTACCGGCCAGGTCGCCAGCAGGCAAGGCGCTAACGCTCAGTGACCTTTTGGCGGCGGAGTCTTTGGAGGTGATCGAGGAGATAGTGACTCGTCCCTATTGCTATGGCTGTACGGCAGGGAGCGGATCGAGCTGTGGCGGGGCGCTGCTGTGAGCGACTTCGTTAGGCCAGAGCGAGCTTTTGCCTGATTTGTTTTGTTCTTTATAGTGTTGAGAGAAATCTAATGAAAGCTGTTCAAAGTTCTGTTGGAAAGGTTAATAGAAGTTCTAAGATTGATCGATTGTGGAAATGGGTGGCGCTGGGTATGTTTGGTAGTTTGTTGTTTTCTGCTGCGCCTGCTTTGGCCCAAGACGGCAGCGGTCCGTTTGCCTTTATCGGTCAAATTCAGCAGGGGCTAGTGGGCGTTGTCGAATGGATTGATGGCTTGGGTGCGATCGCGCCGATTGTGTTTATTCTCGCTTATGTGGTTGTGACAGTCGCCTTTCTCCCTGCTTCTGTCGTGACGCTGGGCGCAGGCTTCGTCTTTGGCGTAGTCAAGGGATCTATCTTGGTGTTTATCGCGGCCATGCTAGGCGCAACGGCAGCTTTTCTAATCGGCCGATTTGCGGCTCGTGCTCAGGTCGCTAAGCTGGTAGAGGGCAAGAATTTCTTTAAAGCTTTGGATAATGCGATCGCCGAAGAAGGGCTGAGGCTAATTTTTCTGATTCGACTCTCGCCCGCGTTCCCATTCAACGTACTCAACTATGCGCTGGGCCTGACCAAAGTATCGCTGCGCGACTACGTGCTGGGGACCACAGGCATTATTCCGGGCACGATTATGTATGTCTATCTGGGTTCTTTGATTGGTGATGTGGCGATGCTGGGAACTGGCAACACGCCTGCTAATCCAATTATCGACTGGACTATCAAGATCTTGATCTTCGTGACCATTGTTGCAATCTCTCTCTATATTGCCAAGATTGCCAAGAAGGCGCTCAATGAGTCTGTTCCAGCAGAACCTGAAACCGCTAGTACTGATATGGTTTAGAGTTTGTGTTTTACCTTTGGGCAGGCCCTGGCGTCTGTCCTTATATGCTTCTTCGTGAAATTTACTAATAAAGTCTGGGGCTTATTGATTGCCGCTGCCGTCCTGACCGTTCTTCTATCCACGGGGGACGCCTATGCCTTGCTGGTACTGTTCGACCGGATGGCGCTGACCGATTTTTTTAAGGCGGCAGGCCATAGCAGCATTTGTATATTTTTGATTGCTCATATCGTGGCTAACGCGGTGGGAGTGCCTGGAACGCTGCTGGTAGTGGTGGGCGGCGCGGTATACGGTTTGTGGTGGGGAGCGCTGTGGTCTGTAGTTGGGGCTGGGTTAGGTGCGATCGCTGCCTTTTGTTTAGCGCGCTACCTGCTTTTTGATTGGTTTAGGAGAAAGTTCTCTCATAGACCTATCTTCAAAAAGATTGACGCCACACTTTGCAAGAATCCACTGCTGTGCGTTTTAACCGTTCGCTTCTCGCCTGTCTCGCCCTTTAACGTAGTCAATTTTGCGTTTGGTCTTACCTCTGTACCCATTCGCGCCTACGCGCTCGGCACGTTCTTCGGCATTATTCCAGGGACGCTAGCCTACACCTGGCTAGGGGTCACGGGTGCAGCCGCTCTCAATGGAGATAGTGCGACTCCGCTAGTAGTCTGTTTACTGATGCTAATGGTCCTATCAGCACTGCCGCTACTAGCCAAGCCTAAAACCTGAATTCCGCCAGCGCAGTGTTCAAGCGCATGTCTATTAGATTCAGCTGCATAGGGTTTATCGCAGGTAATGGCTTAGTTCCGCTTGCGCCTCTTCGTACATCTTCTGGCGAAGCGTAAGAGGTGCGAGCACTTCTCCTTTGGGTCGCCAGTCGCGTAGCCGCATGACGATGTTAATATCGCCTAGTCGAATCCAGGCTCTGTAGTAGGCGTCTTTTGGATTTCTCTGTGAGAGTATCTCTAAGACTTGTTCTTGTTCTGCTAACTCGGAAATTTCTTTTTTGATCATGCCAGGTAGCTGCTGGTAGGTGACTGGTCCAAAGGTAGGGTGGCGGTCGGTTTGATAGACGTAGCGCTGGGCGAACTCGACTGGAAATCTCACACTGTCCTTCAATCGGATTGAGTTCAGAGCAGTAGGGCGGTAGGAACAATACGAATAGCCCTTGCGCTTGCCACTGCGGCCAGTGCTGCTGCACCAGCTTGCTTTTGTGAATCGTACAATTGTCCTGAACAATAAAGGTAAGCTGCTGGGTTTTAGCGTAGGTCTCAGCAGCTTTCGAGGCGAGCCAATTCATCACCTCCAGATAGCGTTCTGCGTTGAAGCCGCCGACACACAGGGCATAGTCAAAGCTTTCGTTCGGCTCCCATATGCCAAGGATGCTGACCCGTTGCCCGCGACATGAGGTTTGCTCAAACCGTTTTTGTTCACCCACCTTACTGTAGCTGTAACTCTCGGGCGTCCACTGACAGCAGCCAGTTTCATCGAGGTACTTCAAGGCAATCTGACCCGTGGCAGCTAGTGCCTCCAGTTGAATCAGTTGCGATTTGGCCAGGGCTTTTGCGGCTGGGTCCTGCCGATTTCGGTGGCTTTGTCGGGTGCGTTTCCAGCGATAACCTTTTTTTTAACAACCGACGAATCCGGTCAGCACTCAGCTTAACCTGACGCGCTTCCCACAGCTTCACTGCTAATTGCTCACTGTTGTAAGTTCGCTCCTCTTCGTTCAGGCACCCAATTAAATAGTCCAAGTCAGCAGGCTGCTACGTCGGTTTTCTGCCTCGAGCGTCTTCGTCCCAAAGACCATACAAACCCGAAGCATTCCATTGCTTGATCGTTGTACGAACCGTATGCTCATGGCAGTTGAAGGCTTTTGCAAGCGCTGGCGCATTCCACCCCTCGGCGCTCATCAACATCATGTGGGCACGATCGCGCACACGGTATAAGGCACACTAGCTGCTCTCCGAAGGTCCGATAGCATGGCGATAGCGGTGGCATCTAATACGGCTCGAAGCGGTGCGGGCATAGCATCCTAGGATAGCGACCTTTCTATCTTACAAACTATTGCACTGGTCTACTTACTTGATATTGCGAAAGACGAGCACTATCGATTATTGCTAGGAATGGGAAAACCGCTTGGTATGGGCGCTGTAAGCGTAACGCGTGCTCTAAAAGTTAGTCAGCGGACTCAAAGATATAAACGCCTTTTTGAAAGCGACAGATGGGCGCAGCCGACTGATGATGAAGTTGTCAATTATGTTCAAGAATTTGAGGACTATATGACTGCTCAACTAGGAGTTGTAAACAACAGCTTCAAGCAGCAGGAACGCGTGAGAATGTTGCTGGCAATGCTTGCATGGTCAGAAGGACTCTCTTCAGAGGAAAAAGATCGTCGGAGATACATGGAAATTGAGCGCAGCGATCAAGAAGATCATGTAATCAACCGGGCAGATGCTAGGAGGGGCAAGGTCAATGAGTACAGTAGACGGCCCGTGCTACCGACCCCCTTAGATATCGACGATGACCAGCTAGACGAAGCACCACCACAGAATCCATCCTATCCTCAAAGGGCTCGTCCTAACGAAAGAGGGAGAAAATATATAGACCCAAAAAAGGTTAGTGGAAAGACTGCCTTTGAACTAGCGATGGAACGAGCGAAATCGCCATCTAAATGATCGTCATTCATCGTTTTCTCTGTATGTACAACATCTATGCAGCGTAAGAATCCTCTTTTAGAAGCGATCGCAGACCCTAGCAAAAACTTCTTAGCCTTTATCCTTATCGGCATCTTTGGCCTTGGTATTGTTAGCAGCGGCATCTCCAACTTATTACTAGAAACGCTAGGCACCTGGATTCAGAGCAGTCTAGGCATCAACAAAGTAGTATTTCAGCTAGGGGGGATTGGGATAATCGGTGTCGCTATTCTCTGCGCGGTGTACTTTACAAATCTGACTAGGCGGATGCGATCGCTCTTAGGTCGCGAAGCCATCGAAATCGCCAATGTTGTACCGCTTAGCGAAACCTGCTTTGGGCTGATTACTATTGCCAGCTTAGCTCAGCCGGGCCAGCTCACGCCTGCCGAGATCGCACTCAAGCATCACTGGCGTAACGGTAACGGCAAACTGCGCTACTGCTAGCTGATTTGCACCCCGGATGCTCTAGAGGCTACTCAGCAGTTCTTGCAGAACTCTAGAAAAAGAGTGCATGCAGCAGAAACAACAGTTTTACATTTATCACAATACCGAGCAGGCCATGCCGCCTATTACCCTAGTGGGCACTTCGCTACATGTTCGGATTGTAGATCTAGCTCCTGAACTAATCAACGATCCTAACCATATTCGACAGCTCATTAACAGCATCTATATCCAGGCTACAGAGCAGACAGGATTATCTCCAATCGACTTTATTGCTGACTATACGGGCGGCACCAAGTCTATGACTGCGGGTATGGTGCTAGCTTGCAGTAAGCCCGAGCGGAAGCTGCAATATTTAGTGAGCGATCGCGACAGTCACGGCAAAATCATCGATTCTCAGATGATGAAAGTAACCTTGTCCTACCGCATCAAGGCGATATAAGTCATAGCTTCTACTCGCTGAGCGCAAAGCCCCAACGTAAGGAAATTCAATCAGCAGTTAGAATGGCAGTGTAGCGCTAGCTGCTTTTTTTTGTGTAGCTAATGTCAGTAAGCAATCATAGGTTCGAAAAGGTTCCATGTCTTTTAGCTCGTTCAAAAGCCTGAGTGACACTTTAAAGGAGTTTCAGATCACCTACACCGAAGCGGCTTTTATTGAAGAGCTGCCTTTTGATATTCCAGATTATTTTCGGCAGGATTTGAAGCTGATGATGGAGGAAGGTGTGGTCGATAACTCGGAGTTTGCTATCTGTGAGAACCTGATATATCCGGTGCTAAAAGAAGTGTGGAAGCAGTACCGGCAGCACTTCATCCTTTGGAGCCATCAGTTTTTGAGTGATGAGGCTAAGCTATCGGGGTTTCCTGAGTATATTCTGGCAAGGCGATCGCCGCTCGGGAAGGTCGTTTTCGACAAGCCTTATTTTCTGCTAGTAGAAGCTAAACAGGATGATTTTGAAGGGGGCTGGGCGCAGTGCTTAGCTGAGATGATTGCCGCGCAGCGGATCAATGACAATCTAGAGCTGGTAATTCATGGCATTACGTCTAACGGGACGCTGTGGCAGTTTGGCAAGCTAGAAGGGTCGACTTTTACGAAGAATCCTAGGCCGATTGGGATATACGAGCTGGATGCTTTGTTTGCGACAGTTAACTATATTTTTCAGCAATGTAAGTATCAGCTAGAAGTATTGGTCGCGGCCTAGACGCTAGACATCAAAGGTCAATTTTTTCAACCGGGCAAGGCAACGCTGCGAATGAGATTGTGCTGTCACGCGCTCGGCCAATACCCGCAGGCCAAAACCTACCACTAGCAGCACCTGGCGATCGCACAGAAAATTGGCAGCCGTCAAAGCGAAAGCAGCGCTGGAGTGATTTTTGGTATTTAGTTAAGTTCGCTATCTTTCAGGGCTCTTCTGGCTAGCTTCGAGTAAGTTTTGGCCGTTTCGTAAGGGATGTCCATATCGGATGCGATCGCATCCAATCTATCGCCTTGCTCTCTTCTCGCTAATATCGTCGCCCACTTTTGCGCTGTATCTTGCGCTCTGTTTCCTCCTTTTCGTTTCTTCTGCGATAGAAACAGCTCAGAAGTTTCAGGCCAGAGCGACCTAGCTGAAAGGTTTAGGGGTTTAGCAACTTTTGTAGTCACAGCCTCTCCCTGTGATGTTTGCTAACGAGGGTTTGCCGACAAGCTAGTTCGTGCCACTGTCTACCTCATCCCCTAAAAACATACAATCATCGCAATTGCCACTATATATGCTAGTCCGCTGCGCTGACCGCGCTATTCTGTTGAAAGAATTGACAGAAGGTATCTATGAAAAGAATCAGCCTGTTGTGTTTCGCACTGCTCCTTACCATTCTCGCAAGCTGCGGAATGCTGACTCAAGTACCACCCGATGCAACTATCTTTCAAGCAATTACTCAACAGCAAATCGATATGCAAGCAGCGGTTGCCAAAGGATTGAATATCTCTACCGAAACGGGCGTTATTCCAGACTTTGAGGTAAATAACGTCTCTGTTGAAAGCCGAGAAAAGCTATCAGATTCACTGCTCAAGCAGCAGGCAGCCTCTCATGGTGCTTATATCAACGACCTGTATAAAGTCACCGGCAACTACAATGCGACTTTGACAAAAGGTGGCCAAACTATTGAGCAAAACAGCCCCTTCGAAGTCTATTTAGGCAATCAACCCAAGAGTATGCGTAGTACGGTATCCGCGGCTGAGGCGGCTGAGCAGTGGTATCTACTGTCGCCTGATTTGGCGAAGCGACTGCCCAGGTAGTTAATCAGGTCCGCTGGAACCTAGTCTTTGTTACTATCCCATCTTCAACCAGCCAAAGACTTGACTGGCGCTTAGCGTTAGTTCCAAATCAGGGAAGACCGGAAGGCGCTGCTCACTGCGGCAAAGTGTCGGTTGTTGTTGAGGCCGCAGGTATAGAATGCTGAGATCGTCTGGATCGACGAACCAGCCCAGCTGGCTACCGTGCTCTAGACAGTGAAGCATATTGCCTAGAACTTTGTTCGGCCTTTGTTCAGGGGAGAGAATTTCAATCGTCCAATCTGGCGGCAGGTCAAAGTTGTCTGGAACGCTTCCCTCAGCGGTAAATGGAATCCGCTCCCATCGAAAAACGGCTACATCCGGTACGATTGAGCGCCCACCGAAGCTGCATCTTAGTTCTGGGAACGCGTAAGCTATCTTTGCGTTCTCTGCAACTTGATTGATAGTGGCACAGAGCTTTCCTTGCAGTCGGCTATGTCGTCCCTTTGGCATGGGCTTTTGAATAATATGACCGTTGATGTATTCGCTAGCGGGCTTGGTTTCTGGCAGTTGTAGAAACTCTGCTAGCGTTAGCGATCTAGAGGGAGCTCGAACCATTCTGATTCCTTGCAAAACGATAGAGTCGTTTCCATGCCTTAGTCTAGCGGCTAATAACGCTCACCGCTAATTCGCGAAAGCTTCATGCCTGCAATTATCGCCCAATACCTTCTTCTAAATTGTCCGTTGGGCAACCTAGAGGCGACTTTCTCCATCACCTGAGTCCCAAAGTTTTCCGTTGTCTTATCTAGGTAGGTAGATGAAAATTCACCGTCGTTTGTGACTCTTAGCACGGCAACATCAGCAATGCGCTCTAGGTCAACAGTCACTTTGGTTGCTTTTCCTCTTGGCGGCTGCGCATGCCTGATGATGTTATTGATCGATTCTCGGTAGAAGCTAAAGACTCCTTCACTAGCTTCAATCCATCGGCTGCTAGAGTTCTCTCTGATAGAATTGATATTCGCATCTACTCTTAGCGCTAGTTCACCTTTCTTTCTCAGTCGGCGCGTGTACAGATGAATAGCCATATGCAGGCCAAGCCTTAGCTCAGACGAGACCGGTAGCTTTTCGGCGCAAAGGCGAGTTTCGATCAGGTTTTCTCTAATGCTTTTGTTTGCCCGCAGTATCTTCTCTAACGGAATAGAAACGTCGCACGCAGCGTTTTGTATCTGCATCAGCTCTAGCCAGTCCATTGCTAGCTTCATGTGGTGCAAAGCGTCTTGATGAACTCTATCGGCGATGCTCTGTAGCTGGCTGCTCGCCTGGTCGATCACCGCCTTTCGCTCAGCCGAAAGCTGACGTTCGACCACAAGAGCTTGATCGCAATACAGTAGGATGAAGCTAGAAGTGAGAATAGCGATTACCCAGCTGATAATTGGTGCAGATACCGGAAACAGTATGCCCCCTAGCAAGCTCAACGTGGCAATTAGCGCGTAGCTTAAAAAGAACGTAGAAATACATAGCACAGTCCGACGAGCGGTTTGCTTGTTCTTTTTCTGGGTTGACAGATCAAATATTCCGACAGTAATCACTCTGCCAAAGCCGACGCCGCCGATTCCTACTATTGCAATCACTAGCCATTCTTTGGGTCGAAGGTAGACTTCCCCCGCTTGCAGTCCTAGAATATGGTTTGCCTGAATCTCGACGGCCGACATTGTGCCTTTGGCCGTTGGCATAGCGTGGACTTCTGCTGCGTTTAGCTGTGTATTCATATAGCCAAACAGAACAAACTTGCCGCTAAGGTCGGCAAACTCTTCCTTTTCACTCAGCTTGCAGCGGGCGATCGCACTGCTTTTGCAGACCTCGGACAAGTCGTGCGTTCGATGGCGCAAGCTCTGTATGGGCGTTTGAATTTTGTCTGTAGAGATGAGAAAATTATTACGGCGAAGCGCCGAGGTGTCACTATTTAGCCGCTGTGCTGACTTATCAAAAACAAGAGAAGCTACAGACTGCAAATCAATATCTGCTGAATCGTCATCTCTAATAAACTTACCCTCTAGTGAGTGTCTGTTCACAGGGTCATCAAAGAGCCCGGTTTGACTGGACTGATAGGCAAATTCAAAAAAACCGTGAATGCTTTCGGCTTCTACTTCTGGTTTGTCAGTGCCACCTAGGGAGGTCTGTTCGATCATGTAGTTATACAGAGTGATAGAAGTTTTGTATTCCACATCGACAGGCGCTGTCATAGAAGCTAGGACTATCCGGTCTTGATACTGTCCAATGATCTTTCGCAGCACGCCACCATTCCTATTCTCTTCTCGGCCGTCCCAGTGTCGTGGCGGATTGATGACGACAACCTCTGCTTGCGAGACACTCAGCAGGTCTTCCAACATAGCGGCGTATTGAGGAACGCCGCCAACAATATTATCGATCCCAAAAATCACGACCCCCTCTGAGTAGTCCTGATGCCCTAGCTCGACAAATCTACTGTGAATGCTACCGTCTATATCTCTAGCTAGCGGAGAGAAAGACAGCAGTGCGTAGTAGGAGATACTTGTTCCTAAGCCTAACAGTGCACCCAGAAAAGTTCGATAACGCATAGGATTAACAATATGAATAGAGGCGAACTATCGACAGCGAAGAACGTAGCTCACAACCGCGTAGGGCTGACGATGTTGAAGGGTCAAAAACATCTGACTGCTGCTAATTTCTTCTGCTATCCAGCTTCCATATGATCTCGAAATAGTTGAATAAGGTCTGATACTGAAGCTGTCTCCACCAAAGTAGTCTCTTCGCAGCTGAATGTTGTACATATCACTGCCCGCGCGGCTTCTACTCAGCACTAAAGAGACGATTCCACCTCTGCCTTCACCGCTTAGAATTTGTCCGCTCCCTGAGCATGACGACGATTTCGTATGGGCGCTAACTATGCCTGGATAGCTAAGCGATCCTAACGCTAAGGAGAAGAGTAAAGTTAGTGCAGAGACTTTGCTCGAACGACGAATAAATAAGCGAGTGGCTCTTTGTCCTAGGTACTTTGAAAGTGTGGTAAGGGAAAACATTATTGCAAATCTCTACAAATCTTCTGGTTTTAAGATGTACTCAATCGTTCTTAACCCACCCAATTTAGAATTTGTAGGTATTTCTCCGATTGTTGCACGAGTTTGGATGAAAATAGCGTCGATTCTGTCCTCGGTTAGAGACTGAAAGGTCCATTCCCCGTTCTGAGTAGACATACTTTCTTCCAAGTTTTGGGGAAGTGTGATCTGCTGTCCGGCTGACTGACCTTGCAGAAAATAGACAGTGCGATCGTCTATTCTGATTTTCAGGCTGACCAGGCCACCTCTATTGCTGCCTTGGACAATGTAGCCTTCGCCTGCCCAAGTCTGGGACTGCGCGATCGCACCCCCCGCTGTAAACGCAATGACTAAAGCCGCAGACAAAAATAGCAGCAACGGATACCGGACGCTGACAGGAACTCTCATAGAACAGTCTCACAGGCTCTGTGCTAAGGGGCATTTTTCAAGCATATTTCATTCTGCAATGACTGAGCTGCGGTTTTGCGCAGATATTGCTGCAACAAGTTTCAGGCAGAGCCGCATAAACAAACTGGAAAGGAATTTTTGATTTATATAGAATCTAATCATCGAGTTGCCAGATTATACAACCAGAAACAACCCGATTTCTGCCTGTCATCTTAGCTCTCAAGCCCTAAAACAATGCTTTTTTCTGTTGCAAAAAAACAAATTGAGTTCTTCTCTGACGGTGTCGAAGGTACGCTCATGCAAACCTTGACCAATCAGAGCGAAAGCCGCTGTAAGGTTCATGGCGTCTACTGGTCAGCTAAACTATACCAGGTCGGACGGCCCATGTGCCTGCTGCCAGGCACGCCGCTCAAAATCCTAGGCAGAGAAAATCTATGCCTGCTAGTACAGCCTCTGTAGCTGTTCTTTTACAGCGTTTGTAGGTTTTGATAGAAATCTACGAACGCTGCTTACGCCTTCAGGTTGTATCTGCTCTATACCCAAAAGGTGATACCTACCATGCCCCCATTTTTTCCCATTCTCGCTATCTTTCTCGTTTTCATGTTGATCAGCGCTCATGCCTCTTCTCAGCCAAAAAAGACTAAGAAGACACCGACCGAAGAGCTGGCTGAGGCCATCGATAAAGTAATGAAAGCGTCCAAAGAGCCCTAAAAATAGGAGTTTCCGTTTATTTGAGCTATGTTTGTTTGAGCTATGGTGGATCTAGTTCTGATAGATTCCTAGAAGCTTCATGTCTGCGATCATTGCTTATGGCAGTTTAATTAACCCGGCACAGCTCTGTGCATCGTATCCGCTGACGGCATCTTACCCGGTAGTCGTCAGCGGATACAGACGAGCGTTTAATCAGGAACCTTCCTGGAGAAAAGGAGACGCTCAGCGCCGAGCCGTACTGAACGCTGTTCCATCCAATAATGATTGTTTTAACGCTCTGCTAATTAATCTACAAGGCGGCAGTGATTTTCGTGAGCTAGATAAAAGAGAGAAAGGCTACGACCGAACTCTAGTAGATTCATCTCGCATTGCTCGTATAGATAGCATTCACCGTCCCCTATATTCTGAATCTTCTTTCAGGCTTTCTTCTGAGCAGATATATCTCTATGTTGGAAAACCTGACAAGCGAAACAACGATATTCTTCCCAATGAGGATTACCTAACTCTCTGCCTGCATGGAGCGAGGTATTGGGGAAAGGCGTTTTACAAGCAGTTTCTACAGACGACATATGTTGGCAGTTCGCCTTTGAATGCATTCCTCCAAAGGGACAAACAGCCTAGACTTCGCTAACATTTCAGAAGTTGTTAGCTGCTTGTTCTTATGCACCCAAAAGACACGCGCTCTAAAAAAACTCGCCGCACTTTCTTGGCAACCAGCCTCACAACCGCTCTGGGCGTTGCCGGATGCGCTGCCCTACAGCGATCTTCGAATGTGTCCTCGGCAGTGCCGACCACAGCATCGACTGATGCGACGCCAGTGAGCGCTACCAGTAGCCTGCTGCCCAGTGCGAATTCGATGCCCTTACGAGCACTAGGCAGCACAAATGTTCATCTGCCTGTTTTAGGACTTGGAACCGCTGGGAGAACGCCGCTTGCTCGCTCAAACCAAGAGCCAGCGGCGATAGCGCAAATCGAGCGAGCCCTGGAACTAGGCATCCGCTATTTTGATACGGCGGCTAGCTATGGTCCCAGCGAGTCTTTTTTAGCTAGTCGGCGGGAAGCCCGGCGCTCTACCTGTAAGGTGAGCGTCGGGATGAAAGCTAGGTGAGCGATAGCGAACAGTTGCCCAAAACCTTCACTTGCAAAGGTGGCTTTACAGAGGCACTGAAAGGTACAATAGTACTATGCGAATAACCTACCAGTACAAACTCCGTCCGACGGCTGAGCAAGAAGCGCTAATGTCTTCTTGGTTGGATATGTTGCGTGCTCAGTACAACTGGCTGCTGGGCGAGCGGTTTGACTGGTGGGAAATGCAACGCTGTGCGGTCAATGCCTGCCCGTTGTCTTGCAGCATCGTATCGCCAAAAGAGCGGCCTAATTACTATCAGCAGAAACGTGCTCTCACCCCCCTAAAAGTGGAGCGGCCTTGGTACAAGACGGTTCAGTCTCAAGTGTTGCAGGAGATGGTGAAGCGAGTCGATTTGGCCTTTGAACGATTCGTCAAAGGGGATGCCAACGGCAAGCGTAGTGGACGGCCTCGGTTTAAGAAACAGGGTCGATATCGCACGTTCACGTTTGCGCAGATGAAAGCGAACTGCATCGCAGGCGGGCGGATTACCTTTCCCAAGCTAGGTGCTGTAAAGCTGATTCAACACCGACCTATTCCAGATGGGTTCACCCTCAAGACGGCAAAGGTGACGCGTAAAGCAGACGGCTGGTATGTTGGCCTGCTGCTTGAATGCACAGCAGTCCCTGAGACCTTACCCTCTGTTGGTCTGGCTAAATCAGTCGGCATAGACGTAGGGCTAAAAGACTTTCTAGCAACATCGGACGGTGAGTCCGTTGGCATTCCCCAGTTTTTCAGAAAGTCAGAGCGCAAGCTTGCCAAGCTGCAACGCCAGCTAGCTAGGCAGGTGAAAGGCTCAAACCGTTGGCGTAAGCAAGCAGGCCGGATTGCAAAGCTGCATCTACACATCACACGGCAGCGGAAAGATTTCTTCTCGAAGGTATGGGACTGGCTATTCTCAAAATATGATGTGGTTGCGCATGAAAAGCTGAACATTAAAGGCCTCGCACGAACCAGACTAGCCAAATCAATCCTAGATGCTGCATGGGGACAATTCTTGGAGATGGGCGCTTTCAAAGCTGAAAAAGCTGGGAAGCTCTCCTCTCCTCAGAAGCCATACAGTACCAGCATTGACTGCTCAGGCTGCGGTGAGCGAGTGCCGAAAACATTGTCTGAGCGGATGCACCGATGTGGTTGTGGCTTGGTGCTCTGCCGGGATATCAATGCTGCCAAGAATATTCTTAACAGGGCCGTGGGATGTCAGGCCCTTAATCTCTCAGGAAATGTCCGGGCAGTAGCCTAGAGTCACTGAGGAAGCCCGTGCTGTACTCGTAGAGTCAGCGTCGGGAGGATGTCACGAAAGGTGCTGCCTGCCTACCGGGAAGAGATTTTCTTAGCAAGTAAAACTGCAAAAAGAGACTATGACGGGGCCTGGCGCGATTTAGAGCGATCTTTGCAAAGGCTGAATACAGACTATCTAGACCTTTGGCAGTTTCACCATGTGGCGTTTGACTCGGATCTAGAGACGCTGTTTGGCAAAGTAGGTGCGGTAAAAGCACTAGAAGAAGCGAAAGCGCAAGGCATTGTTAGATTCAGTGGCCTAACTGGCCACCATGAGCCCGATATCATCGTGAAAGGGCTACAGCGCTATCCTTTTGATCATGCGCTGATTCCGGTGAACGCTGCGGATACTCATCACCCCAGGCCGTTTATTTCCCGTGTGCTACCAGTTGCTAGCGCCCAGAAAGTCGGGATTACAGCGATGAAAGTCCCTGCCTATGATCGACTGTTCAAACCGGGGGTGCTAGATGGGATGGACCAGGCATTAGGCTACACGCTTTCGCAGGTGGGCGTCCACTGCGCGGTGATCGCCGCTGAGACAATCGAGCAGTTAGAAGAGAATGTGCAAGCTGCCGTTGACTTTTAGCCCTTGCAAGCAGAGGCGCTGGCGGAAATCGAGCAGCGTACGGCTACCGTCTGGGAGGATAACAACTTTTTTAGACGCTGGACGTGAGCCAGAGTATATTGGCCCACCCCGTCGCTACGCGCCACACCTCCAGAGGGGATTTGTCCCGGCTATGACGCCTTCAAAGCTCGAAGCAGCCCTTCTTTCATCACCACCTGAGGTAGATCCCCTCTGGAGGGGTAGGATCCCGCGTCGTCGTACGGCGCTAGGGAATGCCTACCAAGACAGGGGTGACCGTAGGCCGGGGTGGGTCTTGTGATATCGAGTATCGAGTACCACGTGCCTTTACAGCTTGCTGTTCAGCCAAAGTTAGCTGGAGCTGCTAGCACTGCCAACAGCACCTTTAAGCGCTGCGATTCCCTGCTCAACGCTAGCCCATAGACCCATGTCAGGTTCTTTCCCCGCTAGCTCACGGGTGCCAGTGAAGTAGAGCACGCCTTTGAGGATTTCCTGATGGGCACGGTTTTCAAAGTTGACTTTGTTCAATGGCTCCATTGCATCTTGGAGCTCATCGTCCAAAGACTGGGCTGCTTTGTGCAAAACTAAGCCAGTCATGGTCTGCTGATGCTTCAACAGCTCTAGCTGAAAGAATTTATCAAACGTAGTCAACTCTGAGCCGCTCATCATCTCTTTGACTTTCTCGGCGTGGGCCTGAGTGATAGAGCGTGATTCTGCATTTGTACCTAGCTTAGTAACTGCGGTTTGAATGTCCCCTAGATTCTCGCGGTCTTGGCCAATTATCTTCTCTAGGCGCTCTCGAATGGTGTCGTCGCTGGTTTCTGTGAGCAACAGCTGCTCTGCTTCGATCAGAACATTTTGAAAGAGCTGAAGATCGGCTAGCTTGGTAGCAATCGTAGTTGTATCAGTCATATGTGTTGTCTCCATGCGTCTCCTTTCGATAGGAGGTGCGCCAGTTTTATAGCCAGTTTCGCGGCGTTGTACTTTTCTATGATTAAGCCAGGCTAGCGAGTTCTCCTCCGTCTTTTGAAGGATTCAAACTAGCTCAATATGTAGACAATTCTGTAGCGTTGGCTACACGCTGGGTATAGCGACTTCAGTACATTGCGATCGCGATGCACTTCACCATAGGGCGAACTAGATGGGAACACTGCTGATCAAGAATATTCATACCCTAGTCACAATGGACGAGGAGCGCCGAGAAATCTCTAACGGTGCGCTCTTGGTTCGAGATAATGTGATCGAGGCAGTCGGCACTAGCGATGAACTGCCTGCCCATGCTGATGAAGTGCTTGACTTACAGGGTCGCCATATCGTTTTGCCGGGTCTGGTCAATACCCATCATCATTTTTTTCAAACCTTAACTAGAGCAGTGCCTGCTGCTCAGAACTGCGATCTGTTTGGCTGGCTACAAAATCTTTATCCTATCTGGCAAAATCTGACAGCAGAAGGGATCTATTACAGTACGCAGATGGCCGCCGCCGAACTGCTGCTCTCTGGCTGCACAACCGCTAGCGACCATCTCTACCTGTTCCCGAATGATTGCAGCCTAGATGATGAGATTCGAGCGGCCAAAGATATTGGTATTCGCTTTCACGCGAGCCGTGGCAGTATGAGCGTCGGGGAAAGCAATGGCGGACTGCCACCGGATTCACTGGTCGAAAAGGAGTCGGATATTCTGCAAGACTCGCTGCGGCTAATTGAGGACTACCACGAGTGCGATCGCCATGCCATGACTCGCATTGTCCTCGCTCCCTGCTCCCCGTTCACAGTCTCTCAAGACCTGATGAAAGAATCAGCCGCAATGGCCCGTAGCCATTCTGGCGTTCGCCTGCACACTCACCTAGCTGAGAATAAAAGCGACGTCGACTACAGCCTAGAAAAATTTGGCCTGCGCCCTGGCGACTACGCCGAATCGGTGGGCTGGCTAGGAGAAGATGTCTGGCATGCTCACTGTGTTCAGCTCAACGATGCTGCTATCGATAAATTTGCCCGTACGGGTACTGGGGTGGCGCACTGCCCCTGTAGCAACATGCGCTTAGCCAGCGGTATGGCACCTATTCGCAAGATGCGAAGTAAAGGCGTGCCCGTAGGAATTGGCGTGGATGGAGCCGCCTCTAATGATGCTTCTAATCTGTTGCAAGAGACTCGCAGTGCCTTTCTAATGGCCCGGTTAAGAGAGACTGACGCGGCAGCAATGAGCGCTCGCGAAGCGTTAGAGATTGCGACTAGAGGGGGTGCGAAAGTCTTAGGAAGAGACGACATTGGCTATCTAGCACCTGGGATGTCAGCTGATTTTGTCTCATTTAATATCGATGTGCCTGCCTTTACAGGGGCTCATCACGATCTGGTGGCTGCGCTAATTTTCTGTCAGCCGCCAAAGGTTGACTACAGTTTTATCAACGGAAAGCAGGTAATCGCCCAAGGTCAACTGCTAACAGTAGAACTCAATTCGCTAATAGAAACCTGTAATCGGCTCTCTATGGCCTTAGTTAGCTAAATAGCCGATCCTGGTAATGTATCGGTGTGTAGCGTATCTGTTCGCATTTTGGCGATCGGTGATAGGCTGGGAAAGCTGTCACAACCCAGCTGTCTAGAACGAATGAAGGATCTCGGAAAAGCGCTACTAGAAAAGCTAGACGACATTATAGAGATTTGGGTAAAAGCAGTTCGAACCGATATAAAGATTGACAGCAATAAAGGCGCAACTTATGAAGCTGTTCATAATGGGCTACCGGACGTATTAAAATCAGTCGCTACGCTGCTGACAGATGCCATTGCCGATGAAAACAGAGAGATTAAAAGAGAAGCGCTAGAGCATGGCCATGTCCGAGCCGACCAAGGCTACGACCTAGCAGAGATTGTTAGAGAATATCGAATTCTACGAAATGTGTTGACGCTGGCGCTAGAGCCAGAGTTGAAGACAGGAACAGTAACAGAAGCGATCAGCGCGATCCGCCGAATAGATAGCGTTCTAGATGATACGGTTCTAGTGTCGCTAGAAAGCTATATGGAACATCGGCTCTCGCTGCTAAAGCAAATGCATGCTCAGCTACTGCTCACCAATCAAGAGCTGATTCGACTGGTTCAAAATCAGAAAGACAACGTATCGCACTTAGCGCACGAGCTTAAGAATCCGCTCAATGCCATCATTAATTTCTCTTCTATTATCTTAAGTAAGCAAAGAAAACAGCTACAGGATAATTCAGAAACCTCTTTAGAAATTCGTCAGATGGAGCGGGTTGTCAGCAACGGTAGGCAGATTCTACAGCTAATCAACAATAGCTTAGAAGTTTCTCGCCAGGAGTCTGTCGAGATTGTCGTATCAACTGATCAAGTCGAAGTTGTTCCTTTGATGCATATGGTGATCGATTCGCTAGAACCTAGCGCTCAAAGCAAGGGCATTGAGCTGGTAGTAGAGTGCGATCGCGCACCTGTAACGGTCCACACCGATAGTCTTCGGCTACAGCAGATTGTTACCAACTTGCTGAGCAATGCGATTCGCTATACAGACGCCGGTTCAGTGACGGTTACCGCCTATGCAGTAGACGATCGGCAGTGGGCGATCGCAGTCCAAGACACTGGTCGAGGCATCAAAACAGAAGATTTGGCAAGAGTATTTGAGCCCTACTTTCAGACTGGCGATGAGTCAGAAAAGCTGCCAGGCAGTAGCGGACTAGGGCTTTCCATTGTCAATAAGCTAGTCCAAATGCTAGGCGGAAAAGTTGAACTTACTTCTCAAGTCAAGCAAGGTTCTACGTTTGTGGTGTTTTTGCCGATCAAAGCGATCGATACTGAATCCTGAGTGCTGCCGCTGAACTATCGTAGGGGCATAGCGTGCTATGCCTCTACTAGATCGGTTACAACTATAGGAATATAACGATACCGATATTGATAGACTATGGCGGACTCTAACCTCAATTTGAGTATTAACCACGATACGTGGAACTTCAGCCAGCTTATTCTCAAGTCGCGCTTTGCCGACGCCTTAAACCAAGGAATTTCTCGCTATCCTATCCATCGCCAGCTCCGCTACGCCGCACGTATGGAGCTAGAAAAACTATTCGATAAAATAGCGCTCGATCCTGCCTGGAACGCTCAAAGAATAGATACCTACCAGATGCTGCTAGATTCAGATACTTTCTTTGTCTCAGCGAACGCTGGCAGAACAGGCGACTACACATCTTGTACCTTTGGCGTATGGGCAAACAGCCTAGAACAAGCTGAGAAAGTTGAACAAACTTTGTTAGCCCACATTGATCCTGTTCGGATTACAGAGCCGATGTTTTCAATTAACTGGAACTTCTTAACGTCTAAAAACGATCTAGCCAGCGCTGAGATAGAAGAATTGGCGAATGATGTGCTACACGATGAGGCTTATCCGTTTTTAGAGAAAGGGGTGTTTGCTTTTATCAATCGCTTTCTAGATGCAGAAGAAAGTGTTTTGGTGCTTCAGGGTCTACCAGGTACTGGTAAAACGAGATTGATTCGAGCTATTCTAGGCGAGATTTCGAGGCGAAAAGGAGAGAAAGCGCAAGCGCTCTATACCGGCGATATGAGAGCGCTAGAGCATGATGAGATTTTTGTGAAATTTATCACAGGTTGGGATGATGCTTTTGTCATAGAAGATGCCGACCATTTGCTAAAGCCTAGAGCGCAGGGGAACGAGCATCTGCATCGGTTTTTATCGATTGCGGATGGGGTAGTGCGATCGCAAGGCCGAAAAATCATCTTTTCTACCAACCTTCCCAACGTCAGCGATCTAGACGACGCCTTGGTTCGCCCCGGTCGCTGCTTTGCTAGAATCAGCTTTCTCAAACTCCAGCACGAAGAAGCCCAGGCGCTCAGCGATAGACTGTGCAAAGAAAGAGACCTGCCGCCAATTGACTTAGAAGAAGCTATCCCAGAAGCGACTAAGAAGCGATATTCCCTTGCTCAGATATACAAAGCAATTAACGTTGCACGATCAGAAGTTTCTCAATAGAAGAATATAGACTATGAGTCTCAAGAGCTTTATTCGCCTAGCAGAAGAGAAAGATATTGCCCAACTTGTCCAGCTTTCGAGCAATAGCTTTCGTAACGCCTTTGAAGCTAGTAACAAGAAGTCAGATGTCGATCTTTATATCGAAATAAACTTTTCTTACGCGCAGCTTCAGAGCCAAGTTTTGGATTGCAATAATGTCTTTCTGCTGCTGTTTGTTGAAGAGCAGGCGTCGCCTGTTGGCTATGCCAAGCTACGTATGGGACTAGCTGAAGCCTGCGTAAATGGTAAAAATCCGATAGAGATAGAAAGGCTATATCTCGATGCACCCGCAATCGGGAAGGGGCTAGGGTCTGTGCTAA
Source organism: uncultured cyanobacterium (assembly GCA_963838725.1). Classification (GTDB taxonomy): domain Bacteria; phylum Cyanobacteriota; class Cyanobacteriia; order Phormidesmidales; family Phormidesmidaceae; genus Phormidesmis. The sequence continues at coordinate 162,487 of CAWISM010000005.1, forward strand.
TGCAGGCATGTTTAGAAACAGCAGAGTCGATGGGCCACCAAAGCGTTTGGCTAGGCGTATGGGAACACAACGACCGGGCGATCGCCTTTTACAAACGCTGGGGATTCAAGCTAGTCGGCACGCATCCCTTTCAGCAGGGCACAGAAACTCAAACAGATTATGTCATGCAGCGAGCCATCATTCGTCGTGAGCTCGCTGAGCCTTCTGACTCGACATTTTAGATATAGACGACTCTAGAGCCAAACAAGAGCTAGAACCGATCGCCTACGCTGAACAGCAGATTGATATCGCCCTGGTCATTGATACCCAGCGCTGTTCTTCCGGTTCCAAACCCAGTCACCGCTCGCAAGCCGACACCTGCTCCAAAGCCGCTGCCCGGTTTGTCTCTAGATTCAGCAGGCGTTCCGATCACGGCGCTGCCCGAACCCAAATCACTGCCAAAGTCTGCAAACAAGGTGCCGCCTAGATTCACTGACTGTCGGCGAGCGCTGAAGTTAGCGATAGGAAAACGGTACTCAGCGCTCGCTTGCAAGAAGCTGCGGCCCGTGCCGACTTCGCCTCTTCCATAGCCTCGAACAGAGTCAGGGCCACCCAGGCTAAAGGCTTCATAAGGCGGGGCATCACCGAGGATAGTGCCACCTTGCGCATTCAAGACCAAGGTGCGGTTGCCTTCTGCGAATCCGAACAAATTCAGCGGTAGAAAATAGGTATAGTTGGCGCTGAGTCTGTTGAAAAAGGTGCTGGCGTTGCCCACAGGAATTGATTGATCCATGCCTAATAGCAGCCTAGATCCGCTGCCAGGATTGGCGGGATTGTCTCGATAGTCCAGATCGCCAACCAGGTTGATGGTCAATAGGTCGTCTGCGCCGCGATCGCTCACCGTAAGCGGATTACCCACTTCATCGACAGCAAAAGTATCGTCCGAAAAGGCTCCGTCTCTAACAGTAATCCGCTGATAGGAAAGACCAACTGCACCAGAGAGCGCTGGGCTAAACTCACGAAAATATTCCGCCCCACCCCCGATGCGATGCACCCACGGGTCGTCTCCGGTAGGCGTATCTACATCAATCTCACCGTTCTCGAATTCAGTTTCTACACCGCGCCGATTGGCGAAGTTGACAGCCAGCCCTGAGCTATCGTCTAGCTGATAGGTATAGTCTAGCTCCACGCCCAAAGCGTTCACTCCGCCTACTAGGCCGACTGCTAGGGAGTGATCGCTGTTGCCAATATTGGCAAGGCCACCGTAGGCCCCAATCGAAAATCCGACAGCGCGATCAGAGACCGTATCAGTCACATCAGGGCGCAGCGGTCCGCGTAGGGCAGTAGGTTCTGGAAGTCTGCCAAAGCCATAAAAGAATTCATTGGGCTGCTGTGCAGTGATGACTAATGTAATCTGCTGAGGGTCGGCGGTAGCCTCTGTAGTGAGCGTCAGCTGTTCAGCGGTCCCTTCAAGTTTTGCCAGCCTGCTTTTTGCTAGGAATGGATCGTAGCGGTCTCCAGGCTGAAAAGTAAGGGTTTGGAGGAGGTTGCTCTGAAAAAGGGCGTGTTGAGCAGTGATGGGATAAGCCGTGCCAGATTCGTCAGTTAGCCGAACTTCGATACTGGCAATCGTTTTATTCGTTTGGGGAGCTGGGCGTGAGATTGACTGGGTGTTTGCTTGAGCAGGAGCAAGCACTAGAAAAGGCCCAGACAAAAGACACAGTGTGGTGACGAGCAGTCCTTTTAGCTCCAGTTCTTTGAGCTTTTTAGAAGAAACAGTCAGCAGCAGATTAACGTTCACTCAAGCGCCCTAAATAACAACAAGCTGCCGAGCATAAAAGCAGCAACCCACACAATACAGATCACCATACAGCGTGACGTTACGCTAGATTGCTATTTAGTCGTTTATTTTATGGCAATATGAAACCATCATGCATCACTCCGTCAGCGAAATAAAAGACTTGCTGTGCAGGATAGAAATCGATCATCGTCTCAGTGTGATCTATGGGTTAGAGTCAGGTAGCCGCGCTTGGGGATTTGGATCGCAAAATAGCGATTACGATATCCGCTTTCTCTATGTTCGATCAGTCGATTGGTATCTTTGCATTGAGAAGAGAGACAACATATTAGAACTCGAAACTGCTAACGATTTTGATTTGAGCGGTTGGGATTTGAAGAAGGCGCTTCTGTTCTTGCGAAAATCTCATCCAGTACTGCTCGAATGGTTGCGATCGCCAATTGTCTACGTAGAGCACTCAGCGAGCGTTCAACAGATGAGAGAGATTGGAAAAGAATTCTTTTCTCCGCGTTCTTCACTGCACCACTACATTGGCTGGAGCGAGCGCACCATCCACCGATATTTTCAACAGCCTAATCTAGCTGCAAAGCGCTATCTCTATGCTATGCGGCCAATTCTATGCTGCCGCTGGATTCAGACTGTAGGTGAGCAACCGCCTCTACAAATACAAGATTTAATCACAGCCGTAGATATACCGATAGAAGCCAGGTTAGCTTTAGAAGATCTAATCAAGAGAAAAAGAGCAGGACACGAGCTTTCTCTAGTAGGCAGAATACCAGTTCTAGACCATTATATTCATGAGGCCATACCTCAAATAAAAGACTTCATGCTTACCCTTCCTAAGCCTGAATATGTGCCTTTTGAGATCTTAAACCCATTATTTCGCAAAACCCTAGAAGAGCTTTCGGTGCATTCCCTTCGGTAATTTCTTTAACAATACTAATTCATGCCTAAATCACGCCCCTATCAGCCTTTTCTATTCCGCGTAGCACATGCTGCCAACGGCATTCTCGTCTTTGGCTCTCTGTTCACTGGCTTTTGGCTGTACAACACTTGGGACCACCGATTTGGGCGACTGCCTTTGCCTGATGCAGACAGCCAGTGGTTCAAGATTCACCACAACATTGGCGAGATGGTCACTGCTACCTTTGTCGTTTTCTTTTTGTACAGCATGGTTGCAGGTCGCCGCAGGCTGATTCAGGCAAAGTCAATCAAGCAGCTACCCCATCTGAACAAACCGTCAGGACAGTACGCGCTGCACCGGTTGATTAATACGGGACTGCTCGGCATGCTGATACTATCTTTGGTCTCGGCCAGGCAGTTTGGCGGTGCGAGAGTGCTAGTAGAAGGTGAGTGGAACGACGTATGGTACAGTCTGCATCTTTCTGCCTGGGCTGCGATAGTTGTACTGGTATGCCTGCATGTGGGTTTGTCCTTTAAAGTAGGTGGGTGGCCATTGCTACAGTCAATGGTTGACCCTCACGTTCGAGCAAAAGACAGCCCGAAGCAGTGGCCACAGCGATTGAAGCAGCGGTTTCAATCGTTCTTTTAAAAAGGGTCAGGCCGAATCTACCCGACTAGATCCCAAGCAGTCATACTTTCTTCTAGATTGGCTTGCAGAGTATTCATAGCTTATCAGCCCTCATCAGCTTCTAAAACTTGTTGCGGAGCGGCCTCTTTCCAGGTGAGCGGGTAGGGCGCTTGCGATAAGTGCTGCATGCCTCTGGCTTGAAGATAGGGACGATAGAGTTCGTTATTCGCTAGATGAACTTGGAAGAAGGCGATACTGAGCATTTGGTGATAGTTTTCGGCGATCGCCCGCACCCCTTCCCAATCATTTTCCTGTCCAGTCAGGCGATCGAGTACCTCTAACGTAATGCGAGCGTGAGGAAGCCCGGTAGTGGCTACTAGATAGCGATCAGAATCGGTGGTGTCGCTGAGCCAGTCAAACGCAGGGAGCTGCTCGACGATGAAGGGGGTCAAAATGTCTTTATCAGTTGCTTCCCATAGCACCGGACCTTCGACCCCGGCCATACCGTCTGGTCCGTAAAGGCTGCGGCTGAAGGGCACAAAGGTGTAGATAGCTTTAACTCGGTCATCTTTGAGGGTGGCGTTGGCGATCGCACCTTCTGGCAGCTCTAGCGCCCGACACTGATACAGCAGCGAGATATTGAACAGACTAGAGCGAGTGTTACAAGATTGTTCTAGATGCTCTAGATCGACTGTAGCACCAGCTAGCGCCAGGGCTGTGGTCCCGCCAAAGGAGTAGCCGAAAACGCCTGCCTGGTCTGGGGCTAGTCGGCTACCGAACTGTTGATCGTTTAACCGAGTGAGTTCGTCGAGAATGAAGCTAACGTCTAGCGGTCTGTCGATATATTCTGTGGGTTCAAAGTTTTCGGCTTCTAGACCGTCGTAAAAGTCGCTGAGGCGTTCGCGATCGCTCCCTGGATGATCTAGCAGGGCAACGGCGAATCCGTACGAAGCGAGGTGATTAGCGAGCTCTACAAATCGATCGCGCCTAGCACCTAATCCATTGGATACAACAATCACAGGGATGGACTGTTCATTGTCGGCTGATGAAAAGCCGGGTGTGTAGAGATCGACGGGGATAGTGCGATCGCGCTCAGCATCATAAAGCGTTAGGGTCTCCATAGACACGGTGCGATCGCCTGTTTCTCTTGGATCTGGCAGGGTGCTGAAATCGACAGGCGGTTCAGCCTGGGCGATTGCGTCCGTCTCGGCGGCTAGCTGCGCGATTGTCTGCTGAGTCTCTAATAATAGGGTGCGAAACCTACTGCCTAGGCGTAGCGCTTGCGCAATATCAATTTGAATATCTGAAGGAAACGCTTCTATGAACTTGAGAAGGCTGATTCCTTCAGGCTCGGCGGCAGCTAGCGTCAGGGCCGCTCGCAACCCTTTGAAGCCGTTCAGCCCCGAGTCTGTTTGGATCAATTCTCCGACTTCTGTCAGGAGTTGTTCGCCCGAGCGAGTGTAAGAAAAGCGATTGGCCAAAACCGGATCTAGGTCGTAGTTAGCCGTGAGCGCCGTTTGTAGCTGCGTCTGCAAGTCGCCATCTAGCCTAGACAGAATGGTTTCTAAGCCACCTGAAGGCTCACCAGTCTCTGCGAATGTTTCTAATTCCTGGCGGGTGATCGTGATGCCAACTAGGCCATAGCGAAGCTGAATCCGCTCTGCGGCTTTGGCGTTAGCGGCTGTTAGCAGGCCAGAAAGAGCCGAAAAACTAAGGGCGATCGTAGCAGAGCGAAACAGAGAGAAAAATGAAAACTCTTTCCGCAAGATGCCGAGCAACTGAAAAGGCTGAAACATTTGACCTGTGTAGGGTTTTGCTGTGATAGAGCGCAACAAAGCATAGTATATCAAGTTCGCTCGGTAGTAGAAATGCGCCAGTTCGATCAGAGGCACAGTGAAAGCAGACAGCAGAAAAAATAGTGGAGACAGACAAAACTCGGTTAAATTCTTGCTGTGTAGTGATGGTGTCTTTTGAGGGTTTCTATGGAATATTTGCGGCTAACTGACTGGCGGGCTGCGGGAGTGCTGACTATTCCATGCGCCTACGCGCTGGCCTGTCTAGGACTATGGCGCTTCCAGACTAGGCTGATGTTTTTTCCGCCTGAGGACATTGGCGCTACACCTACTGATGTGGGTATGCCTTATGAGGATCTGCGGCTCAAAGTGGGAGAAGGCGAAGTTCATGGCTGGTGGATTCCTGCACCTGTGGCTGCTGACCAGTCCTCCGGCCAGCCCGTCAAACGCGAACCTCCGGTAATTCTCTATGCCCACGGCAACGGTAGCAACCTCAGCGATCTGGTCTTTCGGTTTCAGCAGTTTCACGACTGGGGCTATGCAGTGATGGCGATTGACTATCGAGGCTATGGGAAAAGCTCTGGGCCGTTTCCAAACGAGCAGCGAGTCTATGAGGATATGGAGGCGGCCTGGCAGTACTTGATTACGCAGCAAGAGATTGCGGCGGACAAAATTGTGATCTACGGGCAGTCGATTGGCGGGGCGATCGCGCTCAACCTAGCTATCAATCATCCAGACGCAGCAGCACTAGTAATGGAAAGCTCGTTCACCTCTATGCAAGATATGGTGGATCACAAGTTTCCGCTGCTGCCAAAGCTGACGCCAATAGAGAGCATCCTGACGCAGCGGTTTGACTCTGCGCAGAAGATGCGATCGCTCAAAGTGCCGCTTCTACTGATTCACGGCACTGACGATGACATTGTGCCAGTGTCTATGAGCCAAGCACTGTATGGAGAGACAATCGTCGCTGGCAACATAGCCAGTCGGCTAGTCCTGATTGAAGGTGGTGATCACAATAGCCTGCCAACTATCGGCGGCGACTCCTACGCAGACAATATTCGTGGCTTCGTGGATCTACAGACAAGGTAGGGACGTGCATATGTTCCCTGACAAAATATCGACAGCGAAACCGATACAGCCAATCTCCTAGTGGATAGCGCTATATATTGAGGTGTCTGTTTATTTAGCCTGTCTTTTTGCTCATGGCGTTTTCTATTCCAGATCACTATCGCAGCTTTTTGCCCCGCTTTTATCGGCTGGCGGGGGTTGCCGTTTTGTCGAATATGATGGTGCCGCTTGCAGGCTTGTGTGATGCGGCATTTCTGGGACATCTGTCAGATATTAACTATCTAGCAGGCGTGATTCTAGGCGGACTGCTGTTCGACTATCTCTATCGGATTCTCAAGTTCTTGCGAAATAGCACTAACGCGCTAACGGCAAACGCTGTTGGGCAAGGGGATGAAACGGGAGTACTAGTCGGGCTATTGCGCTGCGGGCTGATTGCGCTGGCGATCGCAACTATCGTTATCTTGTTTCAGTACCCTATTCATAAGCTGGGCTTTTGGATACTCTCTGGCTCATCAGAGATAGAAAGCGCTGGTCTAGACTATTTCAATGCCCGGATCTGGGGAGCGCCCGCCGTCTTACTGAACTTTGTTTTAATTGGCTGGTTTTTGGGCCGTGAGATGAACGGGATTGTTTTCTTGATTTCGCTGGTGGGCAACGGTACCAACGTACTGTTTGACTACATCATGATTGTGCAGTGGGGCTGGCAGAGTATGGGCGCAGGACTAGCAACCGCGCTCAGTCAGTACCTAGCGCTGATAGTCGGGCTCATCGCGGTGGCGCTGACCACGCAGTGGGCATCGCTCAAGCCAGCTATTGCGAAGATCGGCAATCGTCAGGAATTGACCTCGGCTGTAGCGCTCAATGGCAATATCTTGGTTCGCTTTCTCGCTTTGATTTCGGCCTATGCCATTTTTACTAATGCGAGTGCTGCTTTTGGTACGCAGACCCTGGCCGAGAACGGACTGCTGCTGCAAATTGCGCTACTCAGCCAGTTCACTGTACAGGGCGTGGGTATGACTGCGCAGACGCTGATTGGCAACTTTAAAGGGAAAGGCAATGTTGCCCAGATGCTGCCGGTGCTGAGAGTCGCGCTGCTAACCGGAAGTGCGATCGCCCTTACCTTTGCGCTCAGTACAGTCCTGCTGCCTAATACCGTGTTCAAGCTGCTCACCAACCATGCAGAAGTCTCCGCAGCGATGCAGCAGTACACCATCTGGCTAGTGCCGCTGCTGAGTTTGACGGCAGTCGCCTTCATGCTAGAGAGCTACTTCACAGGGATAAAAGATGGTGCAACTTTACGCAAAGGGGCTTTGCTGGCTTTTAGCGTTGGGTTTGGGCCGCTGACCCTGCTGGGAATCTATTACCGAAATGAGGCTTTTCTATGGGGGGCTTTAAGCGCCTATATGGGCGTTCTACTGACGTTTTTGACCTATCAGCTATTGAAGACGCATCAGCTACTACTGTTGAAGGAAGCGGTTGATGCTGGCGATCGCACGCTTCCGACTACATAGCCAATAGACTATCGCGCTAGCTAGACAACTGCGAATTCGACAATAACGTCGTTGAAATCGCGATCGCCCAGCCCAGCGAGATCTTCAAAGCCAAAGGTGTTATTTCCCAGCATCTTGGCATGATCATTACCATTTGCGTTGGCACCCGCATGGCTAAAGTACACTTCGCTAGTAGCAGGATCAGTACCATCAGCGACTAAGAATGTGCTGAGGAAACTGGCATTGGTAATATCAGCAGAAAAACGACTGATTAGACCGTTTTGGCCGGTGAGCTGCACGTCTAGCTGTCTAGCTATAGCCGCTTCTTTGTAGCCTGTCTCTCCTGGATTGATAATATTATCAAACGGATCTTTGATGCCTCCGTTAGCGTCATCAGTGTAATAGAGCCTAACTGTATTGCTAAACGAAGCCTCGCGATAGACGACAAATTCGAGGCTGACCGCGTCTGCTAGACCAGTAAAGTCAATCGCTGCCGCATCGTCTAGGAGTAGATTCGTAGTGGAGGACTGGTCGGCAAGGGCGGCTGTCAATACAGTGCCATTGCCGAAGTCAAGTTCTACTCTATCGATACCGTCAGATATGACAGTTGCAGTTTGAACAACGCCGTTTTGCACAAGCTCAAACTGAAGTAGCTTGCCGTTGGCAATTTCGCTACTATCTAAGGTGAACTCAGGTGCATAGGCAGTCGGTAGCTGCCCGCCTTTTAGCAATGAGAAGCGGCCAATCTCAAAGCGGCTGTCGTCAATTGCATCAAGGCTGTAGACAATCAGCTCACTAACGCTAGCGATGCCAACTTGCTCAAGCTGCAACTTCAGCGTGTTGTTAGCACCCAAGTCCGTGACTTCGAGCATCTTTGCCGCTGCCGTCGGGGTTAGCTGTGTTGGGGTGTTGTCTTCGGTGATGACGGAAATAGTCTGCGCGCTCAGGCTGTCGAAGGCGTCGTCACTATTGTCTGCATCGACGCTGATGGTGAGCGTACTGGTTTGATTCCCATCAATTTCGCCATCTTCTACACCGTTGATAGTGACTGCTACGCCAGTGTTCCAGTTAGTGTCGCCTAGGCTGACGCTAGTTGGCGCTACGGCAATCTCGCTAGTATCGCTGCTGATAATGTCGAAGACAACGTCAGAGGACGGCTGAGAGTTCAGGGTGAGCGTGAATTCTGTACTGCCGGATTCGCTGATGGTAGCGCTGCTGCGGCTGAGCGTGAAGCCAGGAGAATCATTGTCGGCGATAGTTAGCGTTGTAGTAGACAACGAGCCAATGGCGGCATTGCTAACGCTAGAAACGCTCAAAGTGATAGTCTCACTGCTTTCGGCTATGGTGTCGTCGTTAATGGGGATAGCGACTGTCTTGCTTGTCTCACCCGGATCGAAGACAACCTCTAGCGGGAAGCTGCTGTCGGCGTAGTCAGTGCCACCACCGATTGCGCTGCCGCCGTCAATGCTGACTTGGACGATTGAGGTGCCGCTACTATCGCCTGTGCGGATGAGGGTGATACTGGCGTTTTCGTTTTCGTTGAGGGCGATCGCATCACTCTCGAACGCAACAGTCGGCCCCATAACCGGTTGCATAGCAATGCTGAACTGATCTGATCCATTGAAAGCAATCTGAGCGTTTCCGGCCTCGTCTTCAGCGGCCTCAATTCGCACGTCAACACCATTAATATCCTCGTCAGCGTCAGCGATGTCGTAGACAGCGATATAGGTATCATTATCGCTCCAACTGCCAGAGGCAAAGGAAAGCGTACTGTCAGGATTTTCGACTGGGAAAGTGATGGTTGGACTTATCCCGGTATTCATCACCTCACTAAAGTCAATAGTGAGAGTAAAGGCATCTGTGCCAACATCGCTATCAGTAATCAATGCAAGACTAGGCGTGAGACCTAAGACAATCGGGCTAGTGTCGTCTACAGGCGTGTTGTCTTCAGTAGTAACGGTGATAGTCTTTGCACTCAGGCTGTCAAAGGCGTCATCACTGCTATCTGCATCAACGCTGATAGTCAGCGTACTGGTTTGATCACCGTCGGCTTCGGTATCGTCTACGCCAGTGATAGTGACGACTGCGCCAGTATCCCAGTTGGTGCTGTCAAGGCTGACGCTAGCCGGGGCTATGATGGCCTCGCCAGTATCGCTGCTGACAATGTCGAAGACCACCGTAGAGAGTGGCTGAGAATTCAGGGTCAGCGTGAACTGTTCTGTACTGCCAGACTCGCTGACAGTAGCGCTGCTACGGCTAAGCATGAAGCCAGGAGAGTCACTATCAGCAATCGTCAAAGTTGTAGTAGCTGTAGCACCAATAGTCGCATTGCTAACGCCAGCAACACTTAGAGTAATGGTCTCATCTCCTTCAACTGCACTGTCATCACTAGTTGGAACAGCAACTATCTTAGAGGTCTCACCAGCCGCAAAAACAACCTCTAGCGGGAAGCTGCTATTGGTGTAGTCAGTGCTAGCTGTAGCTGTGCCGCCATTGATGCTGACCTGAACAGTTGAAGTACTACTGGTATCGCCTGTACGGGTAAGCGTAAGGCTACCACTCTCACCTTCTATAATCCCAAACGCATCACTTGCAAATTCAACAGTTGACTGAGTCGTAACGCTAAATACATCCGCCTTAGTAGAGACAGTTTGAGCGTTTCCAATCTCGTCTTCAGTCCCCTCAACGCGTACGTCGATGTTGTTAACGACCTCATCAGCGTCAACTACGTCGTAGGTAGCGATATAAGTATCACTGTCGCTCCAACTGCCAGAAGCAAAAGTAAGCGTACTGCTTGGATCTTCATCTGGGAAAGTAATTGTTGGATCTATCGCGGTATTCATCACCTCACTAAAGTCAATAGTGAACGTGAATGCACCTGTTCCAACATCGCTATCAGTAATCGATGAAAGGCTAGGCGTGAGCGATAAGACAGTAGGGCTGATGCTGTCGTCTGCTTCAGTAGTCGTGACAGTAATAGTCTGATCGCTCAGGCTATCGAAGGCGTCATCACTGGCATCTGCATCGACACTGACCGTGAGCGTACTGGTTTGGTCTCCGTCGGCATCGTCGTCATCGACACCTGTGATAGTGACGACTGCGCCAGTGTCCCAGTTGGTGCTGTTGAGGCTGACATTCGCTGGTGCTACAGTCGCCTCGCTAGCGTCGCTGCTGACAATGTCGAAGACAACATCGGAGAGTGGCTCAGAATTAAGAGTAAGTGTGAACTGTTCTGTACTGCCAGACTCGCTGACGGTAGCGCTGCTGCGGCTGAGCATAAAGCCAGCAGAATCGTTGTCAGCAATAGTTAACGTTGTTGTAGCTGTAGCACCAATAGTCGTATTGCTAATGCTAGCAACACTTAAATCGATAGTCTCACTACTTTCAGCTATGCTATCGTCATTGATTGGAATATTAACTGTCTTAGACGTTTCACCCGGATTAAAGACAATAGTTAGAGGAAAGCTGCTGTTGGTATAGTCAGTACCGCCGCCAGTTGCGCTGCCGCCGTCAATGCTAACTCGCACGGTCGAAGTACCGCTGGTATCGCCCGTTCTAGTGAGTGTGACGTTGCTGCTTTCAGATTCGCTAATGCCAAATGCGTCGCCAACAAATTCAACAATTGACTGGGTAACAACGCTAAATACATCAGCTTCAGTAGAGACAGTCTGACTATTTCCAATTTCGTCTTCAGTCCCCTCGACGCGCACGTCAATGTTTCCAAGGGTTTGGTCAGCGTCAACCACATCGTAGATAGCAACATAAGTATCGCTGTCACTCCAACTGCCCGAAGCAAAGGCTAGTGTACTATTTGGATCTTCAACTGGAAATGTGATTGTTGGATCTATCGCAGTGTTCATCACCTCACTAAAGTCAACTGTGAGTGTAAAAGCACCTGTTCCAATATCGCTGTCAGCAATTGATGTAAGGCTAGGCGTGAGCGATAAGACAGTAGGGCTGATGCTGTCGTCTGCTTCGGTAGTCGTGACAGTGATAGTCTGCGCCTCTAGACTATCGAAGGCATCGTCACTGGCATCTGCATTGACACTGACCGTAAGCGTACTAATTTGGTCTCCGTCAGCATCGTCGTCATTGGCACCTGTGATAGTAACGACTGCGCCAGTGTCCCAGTTGGTGCTGTTGAGGCTGATATTTGCTGGTGCTACAGTGGCTTCGCTAGTATCACTGCTGACAATATCGAAAACTACATCGGAGAGCGGCTCAGAATTTAGAGTAAGTGTGAACTGTTCTGTGCTGCCAGACTCGCTGACGGTAGCGATGCTGCGGCTGAGGGTGAAGCCAACTGAATCATTGTCATCAATAGTTAACGTTGTTGCGGCTGTGGCACCAATAGTCGTATTGCTAACGCTAGCAACGCTCAGATCGATAGTCTCACTGCTTTCGGCTATGCTGTCGTCGTTGATTGGGATAGTGACTGTCTTGGATGTTTCACCCGGATCAAAGACAACAGTCAAAGGAAAGCTGCTGTTGGTATAGTCAGTACCGCCACCAGTGGCGCTGCCGCCATCGATGCTAACTTGTACGGTCGAAGTACCGCTGGTATCGCCTGTTCTAGTCAGTGTGACGTTACTACTTTCAGCTTCACTAATACCAAACGTGCCACCGACAAATTCGACAGTTGATTGGGTAGCAATGCTAAAGGCATCAGCCTCGGTAAAAGCATCCTGACTGTTTCCGGCTACATCTTTAGCACTCTCAACAGATATATCAATGTCATTAAGAATTTCGTTAGCATCGACCACGTTGTAGGTAGCGATATAGGTATCACTGTCGCTCCAAGTGCCCGAAGAAAAGGAGAGCGTACTGCTCGGATCTTCAATTGGGAAAGTGATTATCGGATTTAGCGCGGTGTTCATCACCTCACTAAAGTTAATTGTTAGGGTGAATGCATCTGTTCCAGCATCACCGTCAGTAATCGCTGTGAGACTAGGAGCCACTGTCAAAACAGTAGGAGCGACGCTATCTGTAGGCGTGTTGCTTACTGAGTAGCTTTCATCAGTGACCGGTTCTCCAGATGTAAGCGCGTTACCTGATAGATTGGCGATGTTTTGCCCGGATGCTAGATCAAGTCCAACTGTGCCATTGAGATCGGCTAAATCTCCACCCGATAGCGTAACGTCATAAACTGAACCGCTGATTGCACTAACGCTAATACCAGCCGTCGTGCCGACAGCGCTGAAGTCTGTAGCATCAACATTCTGTACGGATTCGCTGAAGGTAGCGCGGAAGACCAGACTGTCTGCATCAGTGGTCTCCGCAGAAGGCGTCTGACGAACTATGCTGCTGAGACTAGGCGCTACCGCGATCGTCCGAGTGATAGTGCTGCCAAAGAGATCAGCGGTATCTAGGTCGTCGCCTGACGAAATGGTGTCGGGTGTCGCTCCAGCATCGGTGTTGTCACTAGCGCTATTGCCTGTGAAGTCAACATTGCTAAGGTTGACCGTCGGTAGGGTGCTAGGCATTCCCTGCGAGTTGCTATTGTCTGGATCGCTACCAGTAGTCTTCATCGCAAAGATTGCGCCGCCTAGACCCTTACCCAGTTGATTGCCACTGCCGCCTATCGCTGCGTTGCTATCAAAGCTGCTGTTGGAGATGCTCAGTAAACCACTGCGAATGAAGATGCCTCCGCCCATCCCTGCACCGCCACCGCCGTAGCCATCGGCGCTGCCACTGCCGCCAGCACCACCATTTCCTCCACCGAAGCCGCCGTTGCCGCCGCTGCCACTATTGCCACGGACACCATAGCTGCCGCCTTCGCCGCCGCCGCCGCCGTAGCCACCATAGCCGCCACCGCCACCGCCACCGCCGTAGCCCCCGTTACCGCCATTACCGCCATTACCGCCATTGCCGCCATTGCCGATACTGCCATTGCCCCCGCGACCGCCGTATCGACCATAGCCTCCGCCGCCCCCGAAGCCGCCGTTGCCGCCATTGCCACCAGAGCCGCCAGTCTCACCGGAACTGCCGTTGCTGCCGTTGCCGCCATAGCCACTATAGCCGCCACCACCACCGAACCCGCCATTGCCACCAGCTCCACCGTCGCCGCCAGTTTCACCATAGCCACCGTAGCCGCCAGTCCCGAAGAAACCGCCATCTCCCCCATTGCTGCCTGCTGAACCAGGATCGCCGTCACCCGCGAGGGTAGGATCAACAAAACTCGCCCTGCCCCCATAGTCACCAGCGCCTTTACTACCAGCCCCGCCAATTGCTTGGTTATTGGTAAAGGCGCTGTTATTGACAGAAACTGTTCCGTCATAGACAAACAGAGCTCCACCCATCCCTGCTCCACCACCGCTGGCTGTATCGCCTCTGGCAAGACCGTTGGTGAAGGTCAGATTGTCGAAATTTACTGTACCGCTTCTGACGAAGAAGAGGCTGTAGGTGCCTACGCCGCTAATACTAAAATCGCCGCCGTTGATCGTTAATGCCTGATCCTCTTCAATCAGCGGCAGTAGACCGATTAAATCAATGTTTCCGGTGACGTTTATAGTGTCAGTTTCACCGTTATTTCTAGAGTCATTGATTGCGTCTTTCAGTTCATCAAAAGTATCAACGTCATTGAAGATAGCCATGCCTTCTGTTTTCTTGCCTTTGGCAGAGTGAGTAGAGCGCGTCAAAAGTGAGCGATCTACAATACCCAGCAGCAAATACAAATCTTCTAATTGATGAAGAAGCGGTGAAGTATGGCAGGTTGTGGGAAGCGCTGGTTAGGCTTCGCTAGGAATATACGGTTGAGACTGTTCTGTGGGCGTAAGGTCTGCCAAATCAACGTCTTGACGAAGCTCTCGGCCAGTGGGTCCGACGATCTGACGAGGTAGCTGCTGTAGGTTGACGACTGCTTTGGTGTTCATGTTGTAGGTGGTGTATACCACGTTGGCTGCGTCTAGAAAGATGTCCATGATAGTGAGGGTCTGGAAGGCGGCGGTGTTGGTTGCTAGACAGAGACTTTGGTCCGCTGCCGAGTGCACCGCAGTGCAGCATGTCTAGCTGACCTACTTTGCCAGGGAAGTAGGCATGGTGATGTCCGCTGATGTAGGTGTGGACGTTGTGGCGCTCTAGAAGGGATCGCAGTTCTTCGGCCTGGTTGAGATATTCTCCAGCGCGATCGCGTCTCTGAGAAACCGCATACAAAGGTAGATGACCCAGCACGATCCGCAGCCTAGCACTCTGCGCTGCGGGGCTAGCAAGCGCGCGATCTGCCCAGGTAACCTGTTCGGCAGGCACATTGGCCGAAGATGCATCCCAGGTGAGATAGAAAATATCATTCTGTCTGAAGCTGTAGTAGAACGGAAAGCCACTGGCTTCTACAAACGTGAGGTCGGTATCGGACTGATGCCCCGACCAGTATTTTTCTGTTTCCTGGCGATCGAGTACATAGATAAATTCGCCGTCAGTTTTGTAGCTAGACGCATCGTGATTGCCTATCGTCAGCGCAAAAGGCAGGCTCGCTGCTCGAATACGCGCAAGAATCTTTTCATCAAAGGCATTCCACATCGCCTCGATTTCTGAAGCAGAAAGGCTGATGCTTTGGCCCGCCACCATATCGCCAGCGCACAGCACCAGATCGGGCTGCCAGTCAGGCAGCATCTGGATACCCTCAATGACTTCTTGGCGGTAGTCGGTCGAGCCGTAGGCGCTGTTTAGATCGCTGATGACGGCTAGGCGAATGTCGCCGCGCTGAGGGGCGTAAAGCCCGGAGGGGGCGGGGGAGTGGGGGAGTGGGGGAGTGGGGGAATGGGGGGATTGGGAGGTAGGAAAAGTGTCTGGAGGCTGAACAGAGTCGAAGTCGGAGGCGTTGGCCTGTGGGGTAGAGGGGCTGCATGAGGCGGCTGTGGCTGCGGCTCCACCGACGGCGAGTCCGCCAAGAATGACAAAGCGACGACGGTTGAGCGGCATGATAGTAAACCCCGAAGAAATCTCAGACAGCGGTGACCGCTATTTAGTATGGCATTTTGCGTTTAGGATGTGGGGTCATAAGATAATCAATCGCTAGTAATCAATCGACCCATTGACCGAGCAATGAAACTTTCTATTATTGTTCCTATCTACAACGAGATTCGTACCGTGGGTGCGGTGCTACAAGCGGTTGCCGACGCGCTACCGCAGGTCGAAAAAGAAATTGTCTTAGTCGATGATGGATCAACGGATGGGACCAGAGAATGGCTAGCGGCTGAAGAGGCCGACGGCTGGAAGTCGCTGTTGCAAGAGACTTCATTAGCGACTGTTGTTGTTGTATTACAGCCGCAGAATAGAGGAAAAGGGGCAGCTTTGAGAGAGGGCTTCTGGCGGGCTTCTGGAGATGTGATGGTGATTCAAGATGCGGACCTAGAGTACGATCCGCAGGATTGGGGGGAGATGTGGCGACTGATCGCGCAGGGGCGAGCGGATGTGGTGTATGGTTCTCGCTTTTATGGCAAGCCGCATCGGGTTCTCTATTTCTATCATTTGCTGGGAAACAAGACGATTTCAGCTTTGTTGAATCTAGTTTGTAATACGACGCTTTCGGATGTGGAAGTTTGTTACAAGATGTTCCGTAGGGAGGTGTGGAAGGATATGACGCTGACCTGTGACGGGTTTGGATTTGAGGTGGAATTTACCGTGAAGATGGCGCGATCGCCCAAACGCTGGCGACTCTACGAGGTGGGCATTGCCTACTACGGTCGCACCTACGAAGAAGGTAAAAAAATTAGCTGGAAAGATGGCATTAGAGCGCTCTGGCTGATTATCTGGTTTGCCATCAGAAGTTAGATTACGCGCAATAGCTAGATGAAGTAGAACAGGCGAATTGGGACGTGGCCTATCCCAGTTCAAACGTTGTAATTCCAAAGATTCGATCCAAAGGCAGATTTGGCTCACTTTTGTTGTACATTCTAGCAGTTTCAAAGACGCTAGTCATTTGGTATTTCTCGGCCAGTGCTACCGCCGCTACGTTGGTACTCGGCACATCGAGATAGAAAGGACTATCGGGTTCAACCTCTGCTCTTAGCGACAGAAAGAGATATTCAGCCACCTGTGGGCGATCAGCGAAAAGGGGACCAATTTTGTAGCCCTGCTGGCACGGTCGCAAGACGCCATAGCCCGCTATGTTCTGATTGTGGATTAATCCTACGGTTCTGTGATTGGGCGACCGCACCCAACAATCCATAAATGTCGCTCGCTGACCTAGAAAGATACCTCTGTCGTATTCAATCACTTTCTCTATTGGTACTGAATCTAAATCAACTAGACTAATACTGCTATCTTCGGCTTCACTGCCCAGAAAGGGTTCACTTCCAGCGCTACCTATCCCTTCGTATCTAATATTTCGATGGGCCAGCGTAAACCCAGATTTAATGTAGTTGTCCTGTTGTTCTACTACGCCATCTAGTCCAACATTGCGACCTTCTAAATAGGCCAGCCCAGCCTGCCATATCCGAAACCCGTATCCCTGGCCTCTAAATTCTGGCCGCACGATGTAGAATCCCAAAAAGCCAAAGTCCGTGCCGTATTTTACTACTGAAATGCTGGCAATCGGTTCACCGTCCAGCAGCCCAATCAAAAATCCGCTTGGGTCTGCCGCATAAAAACATTCCGCGTCATAGAGACCCGGATTCCAACCTTCAGCCGCTGCCCAGCTTACAACCAGCGTCAGCTCATCGCGGGTCATCTGCCGAATCTGGTAAGTGCCTTGTTTAACGCTCTGGAGGGAAGCCATGAATCGCTGCTCTGACTATGTATAGTGGTTTCGATAATATGCTGTTTGAATCCTATTGAAAACAGAGAGAATCTTTATGACTTCAGACTATCCTCGCGATTTAGTTGGCTACGGACAGCATCCACCGCATCCTCAATGGCCCGATCAGGCGCGGCTGGCACTTCAATTTGTGATCAACTATGAGGAGGGCGGCGAAAACTGCGTGCTGCATGGTGACGCGGCTTCGGAGTCTTTTTTATCCGAGATTATCGGCGCATCGCCGCTGCTAGGCGTACGCAACCTGAATATGGAGTCAATGTACGAATATGGCAGTAGAGCAGGCTTTTGGCGACTGCATCGACTATTTACTGAGCGAGATTTGCCGCTGACTGTCTATGCGGTGGCAATGGCGCTACAGAGAAATCCTGAGGTAGGCAAGGCAATGGTGGAAGCAGGCTGGGAAGTGGCTAGTCACGGCTATCGCTGGATTGATTATCAGTATGTGGGAGAAGCAGTGGAGCGATCGCACATCCAAACCGCCATCGAAATTCATACCGAAGTCATCGGTACCCGCCCACTCGGCTTCTATCAAGGCCGCAACAGCCCCAACACCCGTCGATTAGTCGTTGAGGAAGGCGGCTTTCTTTACGACGCCGACAGCTATGCCGACGACTTGCCCTACTGGAATCACGACTACGGCAAGCCTCATCTAGTTATTCCATACACCCTAGACAACAACGACATGCGCTTCGCGACTGCCCAGGGCTTCAATTCAGGCGACCAGTTTTTTGCCTATCTGCGCGATGCCTTCGACACGCTGTACGCAGAAGGTGAGCACTCGCCTAAGATGATGAGCGTCGGTCTACACTGTCGCCTGTCTGGCAGACCCGGCAGAACTGCATCGTTGGCAAAGTTTCTAGACTATGTGCAGAGCTATGAAAACGTTTGGATCTGCCGACGAGTAGATATCGCTAGGCACTGGCACGAACTACCCATAGTCTAAAAAGCTGAAAAGTAAAAATCTTGAAAGTAGAACAGAATAGAAAAAGCAACGTGTTGCTAGCTAAACCCAGCAACACGTTCACTTTTAACGGAAAGATCAGCCGCTTACTTGTTTGGCTGAGGAGTCATCCGTAGGTAGGGCTTCACCTCAGTGACACCTTTTGGAAACTGCTTTTTAGCATCTTCAGTAGAGATAGAAGGCACTACGACACAGTCGCCGCCATCTTGCCAGTTACCAGGGGTAGCGACCTTGTGATAATCCGTTAGCTGTAGAGAATCGATCACACGCAAAATTTCATCAAAGTTGCGACCGGTGCTAGCCGGGTAAGTGATAGTCAAGCGAATCTTCTTGTTCGGATCGATCACAAACACAGAGCGCACAGTCAGCGTGTTGCCAGTGCTAGATTCTGGGTGCAGCATGCCGTATAGCGTTGCCACCTTCTTGTCATCGTCAGCCAGAATTGGATAGTTGACGTTAGTGCTTTGCGTCTCGTCAATGTCTTTGATCCATCCCTTATGAGACTCTGCATCATCCACGCTAAGAGCAATTGTCTTAACGTTGCGCTTTTTGAACTCATCTTGCAAAGACGCAACCAAGCCTAGCTCGGTAGTGCAAACCGGGGTAAAGTCAGCAGGGTGAGAGAAAAGGACAACCCAGCTATCGCCCGCCCACTCATGGAAATTAATCTCCCCCATAGAAGAGTTCTGAGTAAAATCTGGAGCTACATCGCCTAATTGAAGTGTCATAGTCTAAAGTTACCTATTGATTACCTTTGGTGGTGTACTGACCAAACTCGGCCAGTCTTCACATCAGTCAAATTTTGACACAATCCCCGGTATTCCGATCGGAGTTTAGTAGATTTTTTAATATAGCCGTTACACTTCCTAGATTCTGAAGTTTTTAGCAGCTCACTGGCAGCTCAATTTCCGGTGAGCTTGGTTCCTAATAGCAGTGCCAAGAGCGAACCTGCCACCGATATTTCTCCAGAAGCAATTAGCTCAGGAACTGCGGCAAGCGGCTGCAAAACCACCTCAATATCCTCTGTTCTGTCTAGCTGCTGATCGCCTACCAATGCTACGGGCTGTGCTTTAAACAAATGGAGGCGGTTGTTTTGCTTGACCGGATTGTTATAGATAGTCGAGATCGCTTCCCAGCTATCAGCACTGTATCCGGTTTCTTCTCTCAGCTCTCGCTGAGCGGCTACTAGCGGGTCTTCTCCAGCTTCAAAGGTTCCGGCTGGCAGCTCTAAAAGTACTTTTTGGGCTCCATGCCGGTACTGACGGACAAACACGACCTCTCCGGCTGCTGTAATGGGTAGAACGGTTGCAATATCCGGGCGCAGACTGACAAAGTAGTCATCTACTATGTCACCATTTGGCAAGGCCACCTTGTCTTGACGCAGCCGATACCAGCGATGGTCGAAGACCATTTTTGAGCCCAGCGTTTTCCATTCTTGAATAGCCATTAATTTTCGCCTGTAATTTTTTGATGTGTCGTTTTTGTGGTGGCAAGCATAGCGCTATCATCAAAAGAATCCTACTGGCTTATATAGATCTATGGCAGATACTCCTAGCAAAATTCTTCTAGTCGACGATGAACCGGGCTTGCGCGAATCGGTACAGGCGTATTTGGAAGATAGTAATTTTGAAGTGCGAGTTGCTAGCAATGCCAAGGAAGGCTGGGAGCTGTTGCAGCAGGAGATTCCCAACGTGCTGATCTCAGACATCATGATGCCGCAAGTGGATGGCTATCAGTTCCTCAAGCAGGTAAGGGAGGATGCCAGATTTCAGGCTTTGCCAGTGGTGTTTTTGACGGCTAGGGGAATGACGAGCGATCGCATTCAAGGCTACCAGGCCGGGGCCGATGCCTACTTGCCCAAACCCTTCGATCCCGAGGAGCTAGTTGCCATCGTCACCAGCTTGATCGAACGCCGCGCCGCGCAAACGCCCGATGCTGCTGCAACGCCCGATATCGCCACGATGGCTCGACAGATTGAAGAGATCAAAGCCCTGCTGACTCAGCGCGGCAGCATGATCAAGCAAAACAACAGCGGTATCAAGATTGACTTTACGCCTAGAGAGCAAGATGTGCTCAATCTAGTCGCGGAAGGTCTAATGAATAAAGAGATTGCCAGCCGTCTAGGGACAACCGTACGCAACGTCGAAAAGTATGTCAGCCGGTTGTTTGGTAAGACAGGAACAAACAGCCGCACAGAACTGGTACGCTACGCCCTAGAAAACGGGCTAGTCACTACGTAGGTCATACGCTAGACGTCTAAAAAGCGTCTAGCGTACAACTCTCAATATGGGCTAGTCGCAAGTGTCGCCTAAACCCCAGACGCGGCTTGGTCACAGGTACCACCTAACCCATCGACAATAGTGCAGGTATTGGTAACCAGCATTCCTTGATAAGTTGCTGCTGATGTTTCCGGCGCACCCAAACCATCGGCATAGATTGGGTCTTGTGAGACCGCAATATCAGTTTCTCTAGAAACCGCTTCAATTAAACCTGGATTACTAGTAGATTCGACAAAGATACTCGGTATGCTCTTCGCCTCTACCACTTCTGTTAGCTCTTTTATATTGGCTGCGGAAGGCCGAGATTCAGTGCTAAAGCTATCGAGTGCAGGCTCAATCTCTAGACCATAGGCGTTGGCGTAGTAACCAAGGGCATCATGTGTGCTCACTAGCGTGCGGCTGGCCTCAGACACGGTATCTATCTGAGTTTGGATCCAAGTGTCGAGCTGTTCTAGCTGAGCAATCAAGGCTTCGGCGTTAGTGTCATACAGTTCAGCATTCTCTGGTGAGACTTCGCTAAGCTGTGCTTGAATTACCTTTGCCATAGCAATGCCATGTTCAGCATCGTGCCAAACGTGGGGATCTGGCTCTAGTTCACCCTCGGCGTGGTCATGAGCTTCGCCTTCAGCGTGGTCATGCGCTTCACCTTCAGCGTGGTCATGCGCTTCGTCTTCGGCGTGGTCATGAGCTTCGTCTTCGGCATGGCCGTGCGCGCCGTGGTCATGCGGTTCACCCATCAGCGGATCTGGCACAGCGACTTCTGATACCGCCACTTTAGGGGCAGGCGTGTCAGTTGCATCGGCCATCTGAATAATTTCTGGCTCAAACTCGTAGCCGCCATACAGAACTAGGTCAGCGTCTTCGATGGCTCGCCGATCTGCTGGAGTGGCACTGTAGGTATGAGGATCTTGTCCTGCGTCAATTAGGCAGGTCAAATTTACGGTGTCTTGAGCAATTTGCTCAGCCATGTTACAAAGTACGCTGTGTGAGGCCACGACCTGGGGTCCGTCGACAGTTCCAGATTCAGTTCCAGATTCAGCTTGGGGTTGACTGCTCTCAGATGTAGGCTGAGAGCTGTTAGGCTGAGTGCAGCTCACTGCACCTAACGCCAAAGAGAAAGGCACTAGTAGCGAGACAGTATGTTTCGAGAAAGAGCGTAGTGATTTGTGCATAGCTGTATACTTTGATAACGATTATCATTTTCAAAGTATATTACCGTAAGAAGATATTTTTCACCGTAAGAAGATATTTTGACACTATGCATTTTGCGAATGGCTGACCATTTCGACACCGCAGGACAATTTGAACATGTCCTCGGTGTGGCTATGCTCTAGAGATGACATTATTGCAAGATGTCAGTATTACAAGATAGACGTTTCCCCAGCAACAATATGGACTGGCTGCTAGATCCTTTAAGTTACGAGTTCATGCGGCAAGCGCTAGCAGCAGGCGTGCTAATGGGCATTTTGTGTCCGATTATCGGTACTTACCTGATTGTGCAGCGGATGGCGCTGCTAGGCGATGTGGTTGCCCATGCGGTACTACCAGGACTGGCGATCGCCAATTTTCTCAGTTTTCCTTTGCTGATTGGAGCCTTCATATCTGGCATGTTCGGTACCTTTGTGACTGGTTGGATTCGCGCCCAGTCCAAAGTCAAGGTCGATGCGGCAATGGCGATTACTTTCTCCAGCTTTTTCTCTTTGGGAATTGCTCTACTGACCAGTTTTCGCAGCCGCTTAGATCTCGAAGAGCTGCTGTTTGGCGATATCCTCAGCATTGCCCCGGTAGACGTATGGGAGATTGGGTGTGTGACTCTGGCGGTACTTGTCGGTGTGAAGCTGTTCTACAAGGAGCTGCTGTTTTTCACTTTCGACCAGCTAGGCGCAGAAGCGATTGGCCTGCCAGTAGGAGCAATGAACGTTGGGCTAATGGCTGCGATTACGCTGACAATTGTCACTAGTATTAAAGCAGTAGGGGTGATTTTGGTGGTGGCGCTGATGGTGAACCCAGCGGCAGCTGCATACTTACTGACCAAAGAACTGCATTGGATGATGGCAGTCGGTGCAGGATTGGGAGTACTTTCCTGCGTGATTGGCATGTATATTAGCTACTATTTCAATACGCCTTCTGGGCCTGCGATCGCGCTAACGCTATTCACCTGCTTTCTCTCAGCACTGCTATTTAGTCCTAGTCAAGGAATTTTGACGCGCAGTCAAGGGCGAGCCAAAGCCTAATGGCAAGACTTGTTGATTTTGAGATGTTGTTTTTTTGCTAGAGATGATTTTGGATGTTGATTCCAGACGCTGAGCAAGCAGTCGTTTATCAACGACCTGCTATCCTCTTTAGTCTGGCGAAGGTAACGAGTATGACGAGTAATGTCAAGTTGCTAGATGTAGTCGCTTTGATGATTGATCTTCCTCAGTACGATTTGTGGCGCGGTCAGGTTGGGACAGTGGTTGAGACGCTAGCGAACGGTACAGCATTTGAAGTTGAATTCAGTGATCGTGACGGACGCACTTATGAATCTTTGGGGCTTCGTGCGGATCAGATTATGGTTTTACATTTTGAACCAACAACCCCTGAAATGCAGCTTGAAGCAGTCGCGATGTAAATAGAAGCTTTTGGATCTGCGATCGCGCTAACGCTATTCGCCTGCTTTCTCTCAGCGCTCTTGTTTAGCCCTAGTCAAGGAATTTTGACGCGCGGTCAAGGGCAAGCCAAAGCCTGATCGTGAGACTTTTGAGGTCTCTAAAGCAGACCTAATGACTCCAGGTCTGTCTGCGTTTTGTTGTTTCGCTAAATTCTCATTCGGCAACAGGTTTAGCTATCTAGATCTAGCGTGAGATAGAGAAAGACTAGATTTTGTCAGGGCTGGAACAATGCGATCGCACGCCAGCTTCGCACCAAACAAATTTCTCGCCACTGGCCCCACCTGCAAAGCCGCCCACGGCCCCATCAGAAACAGCTCACACCCTGGCCAGCGCAGATGCTGATCTAGCATCGGTAGTCCATGCACAACGTCGATAGGATAGCGTTTCATCACCGCTTGCAAAAGCGGATGCGCCGTAATCTCTAGCTTTGTACCTGTTGCCAGCCAAATGCGGTCAATAGACCGATGCGCAAAACAATCATGAACAGCCCGATTATTACACTGTACCTGCCAGCGCTCCCCTTGCCATACCGCCCGAGTCACCTGACACTGCTCATACAAAAAGACGCGACCGTCTGCGGAGAACTTTCGCAGTCGGGTCAGCGTTTCGGGCGTAAAAGAGCCGCCGTTACGCGCCTGCTGGATCATCTGCCAGCGTTTATCCCAATCGGTTTCTGCGTCGAATCCTTTTAGGTATTTGAGGCCGAGCCAACCCGGATCCGCATCGAAAATCTTTTCCTGGAACGTCCGTCGGCTCATCAGCAGAACCCGCGCCCCCCGCTTGAGTGCGCCCATCGCTAGATGCGCACTGGTCAGCCCACCCCCTACGATCAGCACCGTTTCACCTGATAGCGACGGTAACGCTGGCAAGGATACCGCCTGCGCATGGCAGAGCCGCTCTGGCGGATGGTTGTTCACTTGCTTGGCCCAGTCTGGAATGACCGCTGTAGCCGAGCCAGTTGCGATCACTACTCTGCGAGCGATCGCCGTTTCCCCGTCTGCTAGTGTCAGTCGAAACCCTCGTTGCAAAGGTGATACGCTTACTACCTTTGCCTTGGTCACCTGATCGCGCAGATGCCAGCGGTCAATGACGGTTTCACAAAAGTCTCCAAACAGCTTTGTCCCCGGTCGTCCATAGGGATTGTGTAGTTCGTCTGCGCGATCGCTAGCAAAGCTACGCAAGTTGTGAGGGTTGGCATCGGGATGATGTACGGCGGGCGATCGCAAGTGACGAATTTCTTGGGCTGCAAACTGCCTATTCCACTGAGCTAGCCACGTGCCGCTAGGATCAAATACTTGGAACCCAGGTGAGAAACCAGCATTCAACCGCTCTCGCATTCGCTTGTGCTTTTTCAGCAGATGAGTAATCAGCGTCAGCGCCTGCGGCCCTGCGCCAATAACGGCGATATCGGTCTGGGACTGAACCATAGCTTTTTAGTGAATTGGGTCAACGGAGCTGCGCAGCCAAGTTTGACTAAGCACAAACAAACTAGATAAATATGATAATGATTATCGTTATTGATTGGCAAGGATATATTCACAGCGTCTTGCGACCCGCTTGCCCTTTCAGTCAAGACCGTCCTATCTCTGCTTTATTCAGTCGTTAGGTTCCCTAGCAAAGAACTGCTGAGCAAGAGAACGCTGCCGCTACCTTCGTTGAGTTGCACAATGATGAGATAGCGAAGCATTTCACCTTGTGAAAGCTGGTACGCCCATCCAGCGGTAAAGTCTTCTTGGCGCTGAAGATTGAATCCAGTGTTGCTGCCAAGTTCGGGCATGACCACTGATTGCAGAACCTGTTCAGGCGTTTGCTTTGGAAAGAGATAATAGGAGAGAACGCTAAGCTTGGGTTGATTGTTTTCATCGAAGAATTGATTAACCTGCTCTGGTTCTCCAAAATTTTCAAAGATATCTAGTAGCGTGAATCCTTCAAATCCGTCATCTTGTTCCTGAAAGTGACTGACCAGGTTCTCCCAATCTGCTACGATTTTGGCCTCATCAGTAGGTGCTACGTTGGGTGTAACTGAATCAGGGTTTGAGTCATCTGTTGAGGGCGTCGTAGGAGAAGCGCTATCAGCAACCTCAGACGTGGGCTCAGCGACCAGGCTATCGTTCGCTTCAGCGATAGGTCCGTCTAGGATGGGCTCATCTGGTGCTAAGGCTGCTGGTGGATTTACTGATACGGCTACTGGTGGCGGGAGTATTTGTGAGAGGGGTGTAGTGGGTGCAGGAGTCTCAGCAGGGACTGCTGGTAGAGGCTGAGGTTTCGATGCGGGTAGCGTTGATAGCCTGCTAGCGTCAACGATAGGGATCGGGCTGGTCGGGATTGAGGACAATGCCAAAGGGCGCGATTTCTCTTGCCAAGGTAAGAGGATTAGCAAACTGTGAAGCAGCACAGAAATGAAGAATAGTGTACCGTGATCGCCAATTCTCTTCTTCGCTTGTTTCCTTACTACAGCGCGTTGCGGCAATCGAAACTCCTGCACATTGCTAATGCCCCTATTTCTGCGTCGTTGACAGCCCCAAGGACTAATTTTATACTATCAAAACTGTGATAATGATTATCATTCACTCAGCGTTGAAGTGGCATCTATCCCTGCACCTTCTTCTAGACCTTCATCGCCCCCGAGCCGACTGCCCATGAGATTTTCTCTTCGATTACTCACACTGCTGACTACTGGTAGCGCCCTTGCTCTTTTTCCTAATATGCTGACAGCCCGTAGCCAAGGCAGTACAGATCAAGGCAGTGCGAAAGTTGTGGCTAGCTACAGCGTACTGTGCGATCTCACCCGACAGATCGCTCAAGACACTGTAGACGTTACCTGTCTGATTGAAGCAGGTGAAGATCCTCACGTCTACAATGCGACTCCTGCGGACAGACGCGCCATCGAGGAGGCTGATCTGTTGCTATACAGCGGCTACAACTTCGAGCCAGACATCATTCAGATGATTGAGTCGTCAGATGCGGCTGTCCCTACAGTTGCAGTTGCCGAAGCCGCTGTGACCAAACCGCTTATCGGTGGGCATCACCATCACGACCACGGTGGTCACTCAGACGAAATGCATGCTGAAGGTGAGCATAACGGTCATGACGAAGAGGGCGAGCATGACCAAGAGGAGCACGAAGAACATGACGAAGAAGACCGCGCAGCAGACCCTCATGTTTGGCACGATGCGGAAAACGGCGTAGCGATGGTCAGCGTTATCCAAGCGCAACTCAGTGAGGCATTTCCTGACAATGCTTCGCTCTATCAGGTGAATGCCGAGACTCTGTCTACTCAGCTAACTCAGCTCGACGCTTGGATTCAACAGCAGATAGACACCGTTCCCGAATCGCAGCGCGTACTTGTGAGCACTCACGATGCGTTGGGCTACTACGCAGATGCCTACGGCCTTCGTCTTGAGCCTGCGCTAGCTAGTTTCAGTACAGAAGTTCGACCGTCGGCGGCTGATCTACGAGAGCTGGTTGACTTTGTTGAAGATAACAACGTACCGACTATCTTTGTCGAATCAACCAGTAATCCTCGCTTGATTGAAGCTGTCTCTAGAGAAACAGACATCGGCATTTCAGAATCTCCCATCTATGCAGACAGCTTGGGAGAGACTGGCACACCCGCCGGTACCTACCAAGGCATGCTTATGACCAACACTTGCACAATCGTAGAGGGCCTTGGCGGTCAATGCGATGCAGCCACTGCTCAGGCCATAATGGAGTAGCGCCACTTAGGTTTACACAACGCTTGTTTCACTTATTCGGGGACTAGCGCCCCCTTTTACGGCTTTTTGATAACCTTCTCACTATTTCAACGAGGATAGCGATATGGCGAATGCAATGCTTGCAGATACTCTCCCAACGACGGTTCCGGTGACCGTGCTTACTGGCTATCTAGGCGCAGGGAAAACAACCTTGCTCAACCGTATTCTCACTCACGAGCACGGCAAAAAGGTAGCCGTGATTGTCAATGAATTTGGCGAAGTGGGCATCGACAACCAGCTTGTGATTGATGCTGATGAAGAGATTTTTGAAATGAACAATGGCTGCATTTGCTGCACGGTGCGCGGCGATCTCATTCGCATTATTGGCAATCTAATGAAGCGCCGCGACAAGTTCGACCATCTGGTGATTGAAACGACTGGACTGGCCGATCCTGCCCCTGTTATTCAAACCTTTTTCGTCGATGAGGACATGAAGGATGAGATCAGCCTAGATGCCGTGGTGACGATGGTGGATGCCAAGCACATACATCAGCATTGGGAAGCTGAGGAAGCGCAGGAGCAGATTGCCTTTGCTGACGTGATTTTGCTCAACAAAACTGATCTGGTGAGTGATGCCGAGCTAACTGAGCTAGAAGCTAAGATTCGCGGAATGAACGCGATCGCGAAGGTATATCGCACTCAAGATGCTGCTGTGGATATGAATGATGTGCTAGGGGTACAGGCATTTGATTTAACCCGAGCGCTGGAAATCGATCCTGATTTCTTGGGTGAAGAGGCGCATGAGCACGACGAAACCGTAGGCTCCGTTGCGCTGGTCGAGTCAGGTGAGATTAATGGACAAAAGCTCAATAGCTGGCTGAGCAAATTACTGCAAACCCAAGGTCCAGACATTTTTCGGATGAAGGGCATCTTGAACATTCAAGGTGAAGATCAGCGGTTTGTGTTTCAAGGGGTCCATATGCTGTTTGACGGACGGCCCGATCGCCAGTGGAAGCCAGATGAAACCCGTAAAAATGAGCTGGTCTTTATTGGTCGAAATCTAGATGCAGAGCAGCTTAAAAAGGATTTTCAGGCGTGCCTAGTTTGAAGAAGTCTCCTTTTTTATCACTAAGCTGGCAAGGCCAACTGCAAGACTATGTGACGGAAATGGACTGGTCGCCCGATGGAAAGTGGCTGGCGATCGCATCTGGCTCCGGTGAAGTCACATTGTTGGACATTCCTCGGAAACAAACCATTGCCATTGAGTCAGCGGAAACTGGATCAATCGACTGCTTAGGGTTTTCCTACGATGGTCAGTTCCTAGCGGCTGGGGGACAAAATGGTCAGGTAAAAGTGTGGCGACTGCCCAAAAACTCGACAAAAGATCTGGCAACAGAGTCAGCGTCGCCAACACTTGTAAAAGTATTAGAACATGATCGCACCTGGGTGGAACATCTAGCCTGGAGTCCCGTGCGAAATGAACTGGCCTTCAGCCTGGGGCGCTATGTTCAGGTATGGGACATGGCACATGAAGAACTCGTAACAACGCTGCCATTTGAAGTCTCTTCTGTGTTGGATCTAGCGTGGCATCCTGATGGCAAACAGCTAGCGCTCAGCGGCCACTTGGCCGTCAAAATTTGGTCGCGCTCAGCCCGTAATTCAGACAGTGATTCAGACAGTGATTCAGACTGGGACAGCGATCCAAAGGTGCAAGAGCTTGCGGCGGCGGCGATGGCGATCGCAATCTCCCCAGACGGCCAATACCTCGCTTCAGGTAATCTCGACAACACGCTTGTAGTGTGGGAGTGGGAGAGCCCTTACCCTTGGCGCATGACTGGTTTTCCTAGCAAAGTGCGTCACCTAGCCTGGTCCCGTAAGGCCAGATCATCAACGCCAGTCATCGCAACTGCCAGCGGAGCAATCCTAGCTGTTTGGCGTAAGCTCCCTGCTACCGAAGCCGGTTGGACCCCACAAGTTTTTGATCTGCACCAAAAGAACATTACGGCGCTAGCCTTTCAACCCGATAGCTTGCTGCTGGCCTCTGCCGCTGAAGATGGCAAAGTTATGCTTTGGCATAAGGCAAAAGAACTAGACCAAATTTTAGACGGCGCAGCTCAAGGATTTTCAGCGTTGGCTTGGCATCCCAAAGGTAAATTGCTCGCGGCAGGCGGAGTAGGAGGAGAATGGCGAGTTTGGACTCAGAGCAATCGCGGCAGAGGCTTTCTTGGCTAGAAAAGCTAGGCTACTCAACGCCCTCGAAGCGCTACGGCACCGGATCGACAGCAATCCCTTCTACGCCTCGATGGTAATAGTCTTCTGCGAAGACACCGTTGTAGTAGCGCTGTACGCCAAATTCTATGCTGACATATCCAGAGCTTGGCCGCAGTAAAGGACCTTGCCAATGGCGCTCTGGCGTTACGATCTTTTTGAATTCAGCTACCCGATCAAATTCATGGTCGGTGCCTAGATCCGACTGGCCCGGCGATAGCGTGATGTACTGAGTGCAAAGCTGGCGCTCTTTGATTGTGATGCTGTGCGATCGCACTACCCCTGCCTGAGTCACCTGAATCGTCCACTCTCCTGGCAGATCACGTGGACTAGTCGGCGCAAATGCTCATTCATTGACACATTTGCGCAAATATGCAAATATAGGCTTATGGATAAGAAAGAGGCACAAGAATTAGCAAATTTGCTGAAAGCGTTAGGGGAGTTTAATCGGCTTTCCCTCGTTTATGAATTGTGCCAATGCAAAGCGCCTCAAAATGCGATGTGCTTGTGTGAATGCTGTAGTGTGGACGCTTCTGGCGTCTCACGTCATCTTAAAGTTCTCTCTCAAGAGGGTGTCGTTCGTTCCGAGAGGAAGGGGCGTGAAATACAGTACTCTTTGAACAGAGACGAAGTGGCAAAGCGGCTTCGCCAGCTCGCCGACATTATTGAAGCAGCCCCCTCACCAGAAATGTAGGAGAAAGAACATGGAAAATACGACTAAGAACACGACCTGTAACTGCGACTGTGGAAACGGCAAATGCTGTGAAGAAAAGACCTGTGAGTGTTGTACGTAGATCTAAAATTAGTGCCTTAGCGCCAGTGCCCAGCAATTGCTCTACACTTGAGCATCCCTCGCAAAGCGCAAAAGTCATGGGCACAGGCCGTCAGAACCAGAATCGCACCGCCATCGTCTACTTTGGCCCCACGCCGCAAGACTACCTGGACTTAGTCGAGTCGGGAGTAAAACACAAAGCCTATATCGAGTATATACAACAGCCGCTAGCGGCCCAGTTGACCCCAGACAAACACAAGCCAGCGTGTAGTGAGACTAGCCGCTACACCGTTCATGGTCAGATAGAACGGCGGTTACAGGGTAGCCAAAGCGCGCCCGCGACGCTACCAATTTGTCGAGTCAAGTGCTGTAGTTGTCGGGCGGTGTTCACGGTGCTGCCAAGCTTCATCGCCCGCTATCGCCGCCAAGATACCGACAGCCTGGGAAAGCTGCTGGAGATGAGTCTGGGGATGGGACTGAGCCAACGAGAGACAGCGAGGATCTATGAATGGTCTGACCCAGAAGCGGGGTGGCATCCAGGCTGGATCTGGCATCTAGTCCAATGGTTGGGTAATTTGATACCGGTCTCTCTGCTGTTGATGCGGTTGGGCCTTACCCCCCCGCCCATCTTCTCAGCGATGAGAAGTTTGCCACACTGAACGGCGAACAAATCTACCTATTCTTACTCTCTCAGGAAGAACTAATTTGGTATGCCGAGTGGATGGAGCGCACCGATGAAGCATCCTTCAACGAAGTAATTGTCAATGCGTTAGGGGGCATCGAAGCCTCAGGCCAAAGCGAGAATCTCTGGGCTCCAGATGTCTTCTACATCCCGAAATCAGTCACCACTGATGGTTGGAAATCGGTGCAAAATGCTTGGCAAACCCTGGTGCCAGGTATCGACTTGATTGAATGCAACTTACACGGCAGAAAACGAGTCAGTGCCAGCCTTAAGGACCACGTGAAAGCTAATCCTGACCTCTCTAGAGAGGAGCAACGACAGCTCAAAGATGAGTTTGACCACATCTTTGCGGCCCCGTCAGTCGCAGCTTTCTCGCAACGGGTAAGACGACAACGCGAGCAGCACCTGGATGAACCGATTTTGCTCAAACGGCTAGAGATTCTCAACGATAAACGCATTCTGTTCACCAATCATCTCAAGTTCGAGAGTGCGCCTGCTTTCTCTGCGGCCTTAGACCGCTCTATGCGATTCTTGGACGAGAAATTGGTTCGCTTCGGTCAGTTTCGCGCCGCTGATAGCATTGACCCCATGCTCAATGCCTGGGCCATCATCAACAATCTCAGACCCTTTCTACCCGATGCCAAAAAAGCAGGCCAATCGTTAGCTGAGTTCTTTGGCGCTCAACTTCACGGCTTGCCTTGGATGGAAGCGCTCAACCTTTGCTCTGTAGCCGCTTTGGACAAGTTGATGCCTCCTATGAAAACATAGGCACTAATTTTAGAACTATCTGCTGTAGTGAATAGACTTTAGACTTCACAAGCCATTCCCTTCTATCAAAATAGAAAACCACATTTTTTCGAGTTGAGGGTAGCTTTGATCTACCCTTAACTTATCTTGTGTGCTTTATGCTCGAGCTAATCTTGATCGTTGTTTCTGAACTGTTCCGCGAAGTCGATCAGCAATTGCCACTCGCGACTGAAGCCGCCGTCAAGACGAACAGCTGTAGTGCGACACGCCACCGACATTAGAGAAAGCTTTGGGTTTTAGACGATAGTATTTGTCTTCTACTGCTTGTGACTGCTCATCATATGGAGCGCTCAGTACTGCTTGCAGCTCTTTAACTAACGTGTAGTCACCTTGCATAGCTTGTTGATAGGCAGGGACAACTAACCACTCTCGCCAGGTGTATTTTGGATTAGTCTGTTTCATCTTTTCTGATATCTCAGTAAGATTGTCTTCGTTCTTAACCAGATCGCGCCAGCTTTTTAGCCACAACTGCCATTGTTCATAAAGTTGTTGGGAAACTTCACCATAGAAGCTCTTTTTCAACGCTGAGATATCGTCCGGTATGTGGGATAGCTCGCGAAAGAAAATGGTGTAATCCACCTCTGAGTCGGTCATTAGCTGCATTAATTTTTTAAATAGCTTAGGGTTGAATTCAGTCAAGCCAAGTTTGGTTGCCCACATTATTTGGATTTGCTTTTGCATGGCTTCTGCAAAGCCACGGCGTACTTGGTCGAACTGTTCTAAAGCGTCAGTATCTTCTGCTAGTAGCGGTCTTACAGACTTCCAAAACATATGATAGTTTGCTTCTGCTGCCACTGGCTGATTGAAAAATGAGAAGTGTTCGCCGCCGCCAGTCCAGGGTTGAAACCGAGGGTCGAAGGTTTCGCAGAACCCAAAGGGTCCATAGTCGAGGGTAAAGCCACCAGCGGCGCAGTTGTCGCTATTAAAATTACCCTGACAGTAGCCAACCCGTAGCCAATTGGCTACGAGTGAAGTAAGCCGCTGGCGAAATAGCTTAGCCAACTCAACCAGTTGATTCGCGTAACTTTGATTTGCATAGCTTTGATCTGTAAACCCAAGACTTTGATCAATGTCGCTTTTGTATTCTCGCTCAATCAAATGCGACACTATCATGCGCAACTCTTCTTTTGCTTTTAGATGGGCATTACTGCGATCCTCTTTTAGAGGGGCTATGCCAATGCGGCGGGCAAATAGCTCTAGCTGACCCACGCGCAAAAAGGAGGGTGCCACGCGAGTGGAGATGGCCACAGGATTGTCCACCAAAATGTCAGGTTCAAAGGAGTGGGAGTCTGGAGAATACCAAGGTCGAGTAACGGTTTCAGATTTAGAAACATACAGAGTGAAAGAACGCGATGTAGGAACCCCCAAAGCGTGCATGTATTCTTGCGCTAGAAACTCGCGCACGCTTGAACGCAGGACTGCGCGCCCCTCAGCACCCCGGCAATAAGGCGTTGGGCCACCCCCTTTCAACTGCATTTCCCAGCGCTGGCCATTAATGACTCCTTCAAACACAGATATTGCCCGACCATCGCCATAGCCATTACCCGTCCCGAATGGACAATTTTGGA
Source organism: uncultured cyanobacterium (assembly GCA_963838725.1). Lineage (GTDB taxonomy): Bacteria > Cyanobacteriota > Cyanobacteriia > Phormidesmidales > Phormidesmidaceae > Phormidesmis. The sequence continues at coordinate 195,583 of CAWISM010000005.1, forward strand.
TATATTCGGTGCCATAGATCGACAGTGCATACCCCGTTGCCCAGCCCACCGGACGCATTGGCTCACGCGCAGCAGAGAGATCCCCAGAAAACACCTGGCGAAATTTTTCATCATGTGCCAGCCCATCGCTCAACCCAAATTCTGTAAAGAAAGTACTGCTATGGGTTACATATTCTGGCTCTGCAAGCGGCGTGGGTGTGACAGGGACGAAATGACCTGAAAACACTTGACGAGCACGATGGTCATCCCCATCCTCGGTGGCATCCGGATCGGCGTTTAAGGTGTCTATTAGAGAATAATCCGCCAGCTGCACAAACTCATCGAAGGTCGTTACGCAGGGTTCAGCAGATGATTGGGATGTGTGTGACATTAGTGCGATCGCCCGTATCATCGGGAAGATTCATTCAGATAGGATTGACGGTTTGCCTCACTGGCGCGAGCAGGGGAAACCATCCTCGTCGAAGTGTCGGCCGAGCGTCCGAGTGTAGGCATATGATAGCTGAAAAACTGTCTAAATCCATTGCCATACACTCATCTTATCTCTTAATGTTTCGCCCCCACTCCATTATGTCTCTACCCACCTGCCGTATCAAGATCATCAATAGCAATACATGCCAAGCCATGACGGCCAATATCAACGCCTCGGCGCAAAGCGTTAAATTTCCGAGCACTGAGATTGTGACGGTGCAACCCCAACGCGGACCCAAATCTGTTGAAAGTTATTACGATGAATATTTGGCCATTCCCAGCATTTTAGAACAGGTTATTCTCGACCGTGACTCAGATGCCTTTATCGTGGCCTGCTGGGGAGATCCAGGCATTGAGGCAGCGCGTGAGATTACGACTAAACCTGTTGTTGGTATCTCAGAAGCCAGCCTGTATGTTGCCAATATGTTAGCAGCCAAGTGGAGTGTCGTAACGACGCTTCACCGAGTACGGGACATGGTAGAAAAAACAATTGTTAAAATAGGTCTAACGGAACGTTGCGCCTCTGTTAGAACAACAAGACTATCAGTGCTGGATACAGAACAAGATCGAGCAAATACTCTAGACGTATTGACTGAAGCGAGTCAGCTAGCGATTCAAGCGGATGGGGCTGAAGCTATTTGTCTGGGGTGTGCTGGTATGAGTGGCTTAGAACAGGAATTAGAAAATCGTTTGGGTGTGCCCGTTATTGACGCTGTTGCAGCAGCAGTCAAGATGGCAGAATCCTTGGTGAGTCTGGGAAAGAACCACTAGCAAACAATTGACCTATAAGGCTACCGGAACGGAAAGAAATTAAAGGATATCCGTCTCACTATCAGGCTGAGAATTTTCTCTAATCATGAGCGCGATGGGATCTAATCCTGTCTCTCCGACTTTTCAAACGACAAGTTGGCAGTGCGATCGCACTTCTGCCAAACAGCTAGGCAGCCCCTCCAAGTCAAAACCACACTACCGTTAGCGGCACCATAAACCCTACAGCCCCTGGACAAAAAAATTGATAATGATTATCATTTTCGCATCTTTAGTCGTTCAGGAAACCCAGCGTGAGCCAATCCCAAAAGAATATTTCCTATGACGTTGTGATTGTAGGTGCCAGAGCCGCAGGCATTGGCTGCGGCGTTGTGCTCAAAGAGCTGGGGCTAGAGCGCTTCACCATTTTAGAACGGCGCCAGGTCGGGGCCTCCTTTAGTCGCTGGCCTGAGGAGATGAATTTCATCACCCCGTCATTTCCTAGCCACGGCTTTGGACTGCTCGATCTGAATGCGGTGACTCTAAAAACCTCTCCAGCAGTCGCCTTTCGACAAGAGCACGTCAGCGGCAAACAGTACGCCCTGTACCTGCAAACCGTTGCCGATCATTTTGAGCTACCTATTCGGACAGGAGTGGATGTGCAGACCGTTGAGCCGCTGTCTCAAGGAGGCTTTGAGATACAGACTGCTGATAGAGTCATTCGCGCTCGGTTTGTCATCTGGGCCGCCGGAGAGTACCAGTATCCGCGTCTACGTCCCTTTCTGGGGGCAGAGCACTGCATTCACAATGCTCAGATTCAATCGTGGGCAGCCCTAGAGGGTGATGAATTTATCATCGTTGGGGGGTACGAAAGTGGCATAGACGCTGCTGCTAATCTCGTAGCGATGGGAAAGAAAGTGACTGTGCTCGATCGCGATGGCGCTTGGGCTAATCCCGATACTGATCCTAGTATTGCCCTCTCTCCCTACACGCTACAGCGATTGGAATTTGTCTACCGCACCGGGCGTTTGGAGATTGTCGGGGACGCTGATATTGAGGAAGTCAAACCTATCCCCAGTGGCTATGCAGTTTACAGCGAATACCACAAGTGGACGACACCTCATCCCCCTATTCTCTGCACGGGGTTTGATACTAGTTTGAAACAGATTGCGCCCCTCTTCGACTGGTCGAAGGGCTATGCTGCGCTGACCGAGGACGATGAATCTATCCTCACCTCTGGTCTTTTTGTGTCTGGGCCTTCTGTGCGCCACGGGGATTTAATTTTCTGCTTTATCTACAAGTTTCGTCAGCGTTTTGCGGTGATTGCCAATGCGATTGCCCAGCGCCTCAATCTCGATCCTACTCCTCTCGATGCCTACCGCCAGGCCGGACTCTTTCTCGACGATCTCTCTTGTTGTAGTAACGATTGCATCTGTTAGTGATATTTAGAAATTAGTGAGGTTCAAAAATGTCATGGCTCACCCCGCTCAGCGCATTCCTACTCAGCGCACTCCTCAGCGCACAGTTGTTCTGATCGGAAAAGAGAGTACTGGTAAATCTGCCCTAGCGGCAGCGCTCACTGGCCAATGCCCCACCAGTACTAACATTCAAGGTTCAACGATTGCCTGCGATCGTTATCAAATAGAAAACGATCTCCTAATCGACACTCCAGGTATTCTCTTTCGTTCCGACACCGCCACCACCCGAGCAGCGCTAGCCCAACTCCAGGCCCATGACACGATTGTGCTGTTGGTCAAAGCGACCCATATCGATGATGACCTGGCTGACCTGCTGCCGTTAGTTGCTGGCAAACAAGGGTTAGTCGTGATTACCTTTTGGGACAAGGTGATGCCCTCTGAGTTTAGGCGGCAGGTCATAAGCCGTTGGGAACAAACTGCTCAGGTGAGGTTTGTCCCTGTGGACGCTCGCTATCTGAGTTCGGATCAGCGCCAACAGATTCTAGAGATGCTCCAGACGCTAACTGTTTTCCCAACAAAGTGGCGTCCGATCCTGGCAGGCTGGCGCATTGAGCCCCATCCCACCTGGTTAGAACATCCGCGCTGGGGCTGGTTTCTGGCTATTCTGTTGTTGTTGTTACCTGCTGTTCTTGCCGTTGGTATGGCCAATAGTGCGGCAGGCGTGCTAGATCCCCTTATACAAGCTGGATTAGAGCCTCTAATCGCGGTTCTGTCCCAGACTCCATCGCTGCTACGAGAGATTTTGATTGGCCGCTATGGCTTAGTCACTATGGGACCGCTGTTATTTGTTTGGGCGGTGCCTACGGTAATCCTGTATGCCCTGTAGGCGTTTATAAAGCAAGTGGACTGGTGGAACGCATTACCGTAGCGCTAGATCCGCTTTTGAGACCTTTTGGTCTATCCGGGCGAGATCTAGTGCGGGTGATGATGGGGTTTGGCTGTAACGTGCCTGCTGTGATCAGCACTCGGGCCTGTTCTAGCTGTTCTCGGCAGACCTGTGTGAGTATGATCGCATTTGGTGCGGCTTGTTCCTACCAGTTTGGAGCCACCCTAGGAGTTTTCAGTGCGGCTAATCGGCCCGGTCTGGTAGTGCCCTGATCTGGGCTATTTAACCGTGACCACTTTAATCTACACCCGCTTGATTGCACCCGAAGCCGCCCGCTCTGTCCACAATACCTTAATGATCGAACGGCGCACCTTTTTGGGCTGTTAGCCTGTAGCGGGCATTGGCTGTAGCCTGCACCTACGGCAAAATGAATCAATCTATATAGTTTATAAGATTGTCTAGTAGCAAGATGAGTTCTCTTCAACTTTTAGTCTGGAATTGGCATATGAGCTGACTAGCCTGCACCTGCGGCAAAATGGTTCACCTATATAATTTTATGAGAATGATTATCATTTTTACAAAATTCTATACAATCAAAAAACCTATTGGACGGGGAGGATTTGGTGTTACTTACCTTGCTAAATCAGTTCGTCACAGAGATGTGGTAGTAAAAACCCTTAAGACAGGTCTTCAAAGTGATTCAAAACTGAGAGAGAAGTTTAAGGATGAGGCTAGGCGACTAAAGTCTATATCTTCCTCGCACTCAAATATAGTTAATTTTATTGATTCTTTCTACGAAGCCGATGTACTTTGCATAGTGATGGAATACATTGAAGGTGAAAATCTACGTACTCTTCTACAGAGAAGAAATATTAATGAGTACGAGGCGTTAAACTACATTCGTCAGATTGGAGAAGCATTAGCAACAGTCCACAAAGCGGGGCTAATACATAGAGATATAAAGCCGAGTAACATAATCTTATGCGCAAGGACTAATCGCTGCGTTCTTATCGACTTCGGAATTGCCCGCGAGCTGAGTTGGCATCAAGAAGTGAAGACTAACATTCTGCCTGTTAGCGCCGGATTCTCTCCTTTAGAGCAGTATTCTCCTCTTCAAAAAAGAGGCACTTATAGCGACGTGTATGCATTGTCTGCTACTCTTTATGTTCTCCTAACAGGAAAAGACCTCCCTCCATCAATTGACAGAAGCTTCGCTGAGCGAAGTAAGTCAAATCCGCTAATCCCTCCTCTTAAACTGAATTCTAAGATTAGTCTAGCTACTAACCGAGCAATACTAAAGGGATTAGCAATTTTGCCTGAGCAAAGACCAGAGAAAGTAGAAGAGTGGCTGTCACTTTTTCCAAGAAGCCGACCTGAGCCACACTCTTCACGCACTGTAAAGACCATTAACAGAGGTATGATAAATCAATGTCACAGCATCACGCGCTACTGGACTGAGCAACTGAATTTTCTTACGCAAGGAGAGAATTCCTTTTCCGTCGTGATGGTTGTCGCGGTGTCTCTAGCAATTGCCTTTCTATACATCAATGCACCTTTTTTTTTAAGGTTCCTTCCGAGTAGTCATACGGAAAGCGAAAAAGATCATAGAGTGCTGATTGCAGACTATTCTGCTCTAGAAGAGGCTTTAATAAATCAAGATTTCTTATCCGCTGATGAAGAAACTTTCGAAATCTTGCGTTCTCTCACAAATACAAGGAGTCGAAGAAGATACCTGAATGCTGATAATCTGGACGTACTTTCGTGCGATGTTTTGATTGCAATAGACAACCTGTGGTTGGATTACAGTGAATCTTCTTTTGGTTTTAGTATCCAAAGAAGTATCTGGACTAATTTAGGAGGAAGGACGGGCATATACCAGGGAGCTATAGACTCTAGCATAGCAGACAAATTCATTGGCGAAGTTGGTTGGAAAAGCAAGTATGATTTTAGATTCGATGAGCCGCTGGACAATGATGATTTAGGGGTAATACCAGGCCATTTTCCATTGAAGGTTAATGTACAAGCCTTTCCATTTGGCGTCCCATACTTTTCGCAGAAGCTGGATGACTGTCAAAATCTATGATGTCAATGCACATTTTTTTTGGCAGGTGCAGCCAATAGAATATAGTACGCTACATCTTAGTAGCTAGTGCTTTGCCAAAGCATACCATATGAAGGATTTATTTCAGTTTGCTGAGAAACTTATCTGGCCTATCGTTGTGGTTTTCGTTGCGACGAAATTTCGGCAGGAGATAAGGTTGATCTTGCTAAGAATTACTAGCATATCTCTTGCAGGTAGCATGGTTAAACTGGCAGAGGTTGACGAAGACAATATTAAGACAGCGGAAAGAATCAGACTTTCAACGAGAGAGCCGAAGGAGCAAGCAAAACAACTACTCAAAGAAAACGCTATCACTAATGGCGAATTCAGAATATTACGCGGTCTTATAGCTGAAAAAAGAGGACGCTCCTTCTCTGTTGCTTCAACCTCTATGTATTACAGTTCCGCTCTCGCTAGCCTGAAAGCGAAGCATCTCATAAGACGAGATGGCAACGTCTATTTTCTGACATCAACTGGATTAGAAACACTCAAGCTCCACTTGGTAAACGCGTTTAACTCAAAGTGAAGCTTAGCGTTCAGTTCGGAGAGCGCCTTTCAGAGCGTCTCATTCTATTTTCTCTGCTTATGGTTATTGAAGCGTGTTAGACACCACTCAGAAAACTGGAATGCCGTAAAAACTCCCGTTTCTACGATGCCTTGAGAGTCTGGCTGGGTCAAAGCAAAAACTGGACTGACTTCGTTTATGTAATGACTTGCCTACTGCTGGTAGCCGTGCTGATTCAGACGGGCGAGGTAAACCTGACGAAACGGGCTAAGCACGTGCTCTGCCGAGGGCAGTATGCTCAAAGACGGCAACATTATATTCGTCGCTGGTTTGGGAACTCGCGTATCAATGTGCATCAGCTCTACAAACCCGTCATCCAAGCCACCCTGTCAAAATGAAAAGATGAGCGTTTGTATCTCAGCTTGGACACCACTGTGTATTGGGATAAGTACTGTTTGATTCGTCTAGCGGTAGTACACCGTGATAGGCTGCTACCGCTGACTTAGCGAGTGCTTAAGCATTCAAGTACAACAGTTGCTTTCGGCGAGTATCACGAAATGCTGGTACAGGCCGCTCGCTACTTACCAACAGAGGCGAAGGTGATTTTACTAGCTGACTGAGGCTTTATTCATACCGATACGATGAGCGCCGCTAGGCAGCCGGGATAGCAGGCTTAAAACAACACCTGGTTATGGCGCTCCGCTGACGGTCGGGTACAGCCTAAGTCAATGCGTCTAGCTAGAAGTGAAGCTCGCTGCTTGCATACTGTCAAACTTCACAAGCAACAGTGGTATGACCTAGTCCATGTCATCTTCGGACGCAACAACTAGAATGTTGAACTCTGGGACGTCAGCGATGATTGGTACACATTCCTTAGCGCCGCAAAGCGATGCGAGGTAGACGCTATTCATTCATGCAATATTTTGAGAATGATAATCATTTTTGTAAAATAGTGATAGGCTATTAGCGTTCGCTTAGAGATTGCCTAGTCAGAGATGAGTCCTATTCCAGCCGTGTCAGTCTCTTCCTCCAGCCAATCTGTTAAAACAGCCATCTCGGTCACTGACGCGAGTTTAACTGATTCTGCTTCTAGTTCTGCTAGCTTGATGCATCGTCCGCGTCGGCTACGGCGGACGGCTGGACTGCGCCGAATGGTACGAGAAACGGTATTGACCGCCGCTGATTTTATTTATCCGCTGTTTGTGATGGAAGGTGAGGGGCTGCGAGAAGCCATTCCTTCTATGCCTGATTGTTATCGCTACTCTTTGGATTTATTGTTAGAAGAGGCAAAAGCTGCGAAAGATTTAGGCATTGGGGCGATTCTCCGCAGGAGAGGCTTCGCCATCGCACTCTTTCCTCTCATTCCTGACGAGCAAAAAGACAACGCAGGCACTGAAAGCTATAACCTCGAAGGGTTAATTCCTCGGGCGGTGCGATCGCTCAAATCAGCAGTACCAGAACTACTCATCATCACCGATGTAGCCCTCGATCCGTACAGCAGTGAAGGCCACGACGGCATTGTAGAAGATGGTCAAATCCTAAACGATGAAACAGTTGCAGTACTCGCGAAGCAAGCTCTAGTACAGGCCGAGGCCGGGGCAGATTTTGTCGCGCCCTCAGATATGATGGATGGCCGAGTCGGTAAGATTCGAGAAACGCTCGACGCGGCAGGATGGGTCAATGTGGGCATTCTTGCCTACTCAGCTAAGTACGCCTCGGCTTATTACGGCCCCTTTCGCGATGCCCTAGAGTCTGCGCCCAAGTTTGGCGACAAAAAGATCTATCAGATGGACGCAGCTAATGCGAGAGAAGCCATCAAGGAAATCGACCTAGACATTGCAGAAGGCGCAGACATCATTATGGTGAAGCCCGCTCTGGCGTATCTAGACATTATCTGTCGCATCAAGCAGCACACCCACGTGCCAGTAGCGGCCTACAGATAGATCTAAAAGCGGACGCTCGGGTCGCACCTTTGAGTGCTGGGTCGCCCCCACTCAGCTAAACTCTACTGTCACTACTCTAGACGGCCTTCAGCCTACCCAAGACCAGAGCAAAACGCCTCGGCGTATCGTCGGCGTTGGCTCGGTCGGGCGCGAACCGGGACAGGCCACCTATACCTTGTATAGTCCAGGTAGCAACCAGCTCTCATTTAGAACCGTGAACTTCGGACGTGTGGCGACAACCCACATAGCAAATATTTAGCCATTATTCGTAGATATTGCTACGGTCGAATGCCTCATCGGGTAGCATGATGCTTGCTCCAGATAGCTGAGCTACCCATTTACGGAAATCTTCGGCACGCTCGGCAGGTGTTGTATTTTGCCAATATGGGATAGGCTGTGCCATTTGCTGAGTCTGGGTTTTGACCGAATTTATCAATTCGGCAATCCTTCTCAGCTCACTATAGCCTTGGTCACTTGACTGAGGTACAGTTTGCAGGATGAAAGCCTTATATTACAACAGGTCAAGTGACGCGCCTGTACCGAATGCATTCGGTACAGGCTATATCGCTGAGCTTATCGATTTCCTGCTTGAGAATCTTCCGTAGCATAAGCTCGATTCAAGCGAGGTGGCCTTGCTTTAGGGTAGCTGATTTACATCCTTACTAACTATCTAGTAGTTTTCAGCTCGTCTGTAAAGCAAGGTTGCCTTTTGACGTAGTGCCTTCTTGCCTTGATGTAGGGTGACTACACCCTCATTACACGGACTAACAGGCGAAAGGAATCACATTCTGATTGTGCAAGGCCGCTTGAATATTCTCGCCGTATGCCTGCTGAATATTGTCCATCGTCATCACCGCTTGCGGCGTATCGTTGGCCAGTACGCGACGGTTAAGTAGCAGCAGACGATGGTAGCGATTGAGCGCTTCACCCCACTCGTGACTACAAACTAGCAGCGTTTTACCCTGCTCGCTAAGATCGGCGAAGATGTTTAGCATAATGGCCTCGGTTTTCTTATCAATACCGCTAAATGGCTCATCTAGCAAAAACAAATCGGGATGCTGGGCCAGCGCGCGGGCTAGAAAAATTCTCTGCTGCTGACCGCCTGAGAGCTGACCAATGGGTCGATCTCTAAGAGGTAACATCTCTACGCGATCAAGCGCTGCGCTGACTATCTTCTTTGACTTGAGATTGGGAGAGCGTCCCCAGCCAAGGGCTGCTGTCTGTGCCATCATCACGACACTCCAGGCGGTGATGGGATAGTCCCAGTCGATTTGCGATCGCTGTGGCACATAGGCGACCTGCCGCCGCTGTCGCCTTAGCGAAGCCCCGTTTAATAGAATCTTGCCTCGATAGGGCGTCAAACCCAAAATTGCTTTGATCAGGGTACTTTTGCCAGCGCCATTGGGACCAATTAAGCCTACCCATTCACCTGCTCGCAAGGTCAGTGACACCCCGGCGAGGGCTTCGATTCCTCGGTAGTTAACCGACAGATTTTGAACCGCTAGCATACTAGAAGAAATGATAATCATTATTGCGTGCAGGAAAAGTCTAGCAGACTATTTCTGCACAGCTTCGCCTAAGATGTAAAGTTATGAGAATGATAATCATTATTAGTTCACAATGACAACGTCTGAGAACTGTTTAAATAGGGACTATCCGGCTAAAGACTAACTGGCTAAAGACTAACTGGCTAAAGATTCTTTAGAAGAGAGCTGTTCATCCGAAAATGAGTCGACGATAGTTCAAAGGAGTGGTATTAAGAGTGCAGATGAATAAAAGTGCAGATCTTCTGGCAATTCCCAAACAGGGGATGCCTGTCACTATTATCACAGGTTTTCTAGGCAGTGGTAAAACCACGCTGCTCAATCATATTTTGAACAACGCTCAGGGGCTAAAGGTAGCTGTGCTAGTCAATGAGTTTGGCGATATCAATATCGATTCTCAGCTGATGGTCTCTGCGCAGAGCAACATGGTGGAACTCAGCAACGGCTGCATTTGCTGCACGATTAATGACGATTTGGTGGATGCGGTCTATCAGGTGCTAGAACATGAGGAGCGGATGGACTATCTAGTGATAGAAACCACAGGACTTGCCGATCCGCTGCCGATTATGATGACTTTTGTAGGCACCAGTCTAAAAGATTTGACTCGGCTAGATTCTGTTGTCGGCGTAGTAGATGCCGATAATTTCGGCGCAGATCTCTTCACTAGTTCAGTGTATGAAAATCAGCTTATCTACAGCGATATACTCCTACTCAATAAAACCGACCTGGTGAGCGCTGAGAGTTTGCAGGCGATAGAAGCCGAGATTCATAAGAGAAAAGACGGGGCTCGGCTAGTCCGATGTAGCCTAGAAAATTCTCTAGAGACCGATGTCAAGCTGCCGCTCTCTGCCATTCTAGATATAGGACTAGCTAATACTGAAACCTATCCTCTGGTAGAGCAAGAGATGTCTGATCATGTGGTGAGCGATGGCGAAGCCTTTCTGCAGGAAAATCGCTTTGTTTCTATGCCGTTCCGAAGCGATCGCCCTTTCGATCTAGCCAAGTTCGAGCACTTTCTAATGCAACAACTTCCCAGCACCATTTTTCGCGCCAAAGGCATTCTCTGGTTTGAAGGACAGCCAAAGCGATACATCTTTCAGCTATCAGGCAAACGGTGCAGTCTCGCACCTGATAGCCAGCAGCGCCCGACTGAAAATCAGATTGTGCTAATCGGTCGTCAGCTTAACCCGCTACAGCTCTGTCAACAGCTCAGCAATTGTTTGACTTACTAACTCGTCTGGTGAGCAGCCGTTCACCTTTGCTAACTCAAGTGACCAAAGCTGTATTCAACAGCGATACTCAAAAGCGATAGCCCAAATTAAAATATAGGAAAACGTCTTGATTGCTATCACCCGGTTCGTTCAGGTCAATTAAAGGAATTCCGACGTCGATTCTCGTTTGCACGTTGTCTAGAAAATTTGCAATTAGCCCTACGCCAGTCCCTACCAGAAAGTTTTGAGTATTAGTGTTTTCGTTGTTGTTCCAGACGGCTGCTGTATCTAAAAATGAAGCGGTTTGTAGGGCAGCTGCGCCCGTTTCAGTGCGCTGTACGGTAGCGCGATTCTCGATAGAGGCACGGACCCCATTGTCACCGAAGCGAGCGTTTTGGCTATAGCCACGTACGGAACTGCCACCGCCGACAATAAACTGATCTGCGCCTAGCAAACTATCGGTTGATAGCTGAACGCTGCTTTGTAGCAACAGAAGATTGCTGCGGTTGAGAATCTGGGCTCGCTGCACTTGGCTTGACCAGCTAACAAACTGGCCATCCGCTTCGCCCTCACGGTCTGTGGCGTTGAGCCAGCCTGTGCCGATATCAAGCTGCGATCGCACTCCCCAAGCCCCCGTCTGATCGCGCCGTAAATAATCTTGACCTAGCTGCACGAGACTGGTGCGAGTCGAGTCAATCACTGCATCGCTGATCAGTGTCTCGCCTGCGCGGTGCCGAAACCCAGCCGAAAAGGCTAGCTCTTCGTTGGGCTGGCGAATGACTGACTGTCGGTAGGGCAGCTCATAGATATCCGCAGCGCCTGCTACTTCAAAATCGTCTAAGCATCATCACCTCAGTGACTTCACTGGGTGCGGATGGTGCTTCGACTGGCTCTAGGATCGGTTCTGCTGGTAGAACGGCAGGCGCTTCAGGCAAAGGAGTAAGGGCTGGCTCTGCTGCTGAGAGCTGACTGGCTGGCGTGTTCTGACTAATTTGTTCAGTGACCACATTAGTCTGAGCGGCTGCATAGCCTATCAAACTACTGCTACCCAAAATGCCAAGGACAGTTAGGCTTCGTGCCAGTCGCCCTAGTCCTTTATGCATCTTAATTTCTTCCTAGAGATACGTGCGATCGCGTCCCTATTCCGCTAGGCTGATTAAAATAATTCACATAGCAAATTTTGCGACGGAGTCTCCTTTAATGGCCGCTGATAAACCGCTGACAGGACTAACCCTGATCGACTGCGCCAAAGCAAACGCGCCCGAGGGAGCAGCCACTGCCGCTCGTCTTTGTGGCTATGGTGAGGATGTCAGTACATTCCGTCAGGCGTTGATCGCAGCGGGTGAGGAAGCAGGAATTACGCTTACGGGCGTCGACGATCTGATCATTGAACCGACGGTTGCTAGCCTCAATCAGCCAGTCTCTACTGAGCTAGGGCCTGAGTAACGAACATTTGACCGATAATCGTGAGAGTTTTATCCTACGCCAGGGATAAAGCTCTTAGTGATCCGCTTAATTACTCTATTGGCGATATCGGCATAGCTGATCTCGCCTGCTAGAATTTGACCTAGCCGCTTAGTCGAAGTCGGACGCTTGATACCGACCCGGTAGCCAATCTTTGGCACGCGAAAGAATACGCTAGCAATTCGCTGAGCCCACTGCATATCAGCCCCCCAGCTTTCGTGAATAATCTGGGTGTAGCGGGCGATCGCACTCTCATCCCCTTTGAGCGCCTTTTCCACTGCCTGCGCTGCCATAACCGCGCTGTACATCGCCGGACGAATCCCTTCTGCCGTTAGCGGATCGACAATTGCTGCCGCCTCGCCTACGATTAACGCCTGGTTGGTATGCAGCGAATGGTTGCCATCCCAGAGCTTGAGAGGATGGGTATAGTATTTTCCCTGGCTAGCTTCTAGACCGAAAGCGGGTGCGTATTCCCCTAACAGTTTCTCAGGATCTTTAATCGAATCACCAATAAAGCTGCTGACCCCTAGTGAATAACCCTGCTGCTTTGGAAAGCTCCACAGGCAACCGTTTTTGGCCATGCCGAACTCGAAGCTAAATGCGCCTTTCTCAACGGGCACTGCTGTGTCAAATTCTAGTACGGCCGCCTCTCGCAGCTTATGCTTTCTAGAGCCCAGCAGGTCGGCCATCGGTCCTTTAGCACCATCGGCTGCGATGATGTATCGTCCGCTGAGGACTTCATTAGAAGCGAGACTGGTGCGATCGCCCGCAGTCGATAGCTGCCAGTGGTCATCGACAAACACCGCATCTGTCACCGCCATCTGGTCCTGGACCTTTGCGCCCACTCGCTGCGCCTGCTCGACTAGAAACTGATCAAACTTCTCTCGGCGAACGCTCCAGATAGGTTCCGTTTCCAGCTCAGCATCGATGGCGTCTCCTAGCTTCCAGGTGTAGCGCACCCGTCGAATCTCGCTGTCAATCGCAGGCGAAAAGTCAAAATCAAACCAGTCTGCCACGCTAGGCGATACAGCTCCCGTACAGGCTTTATACCGGGGCAGCACTGCTTTTTCTAGCAGCAGCACAGAACACCCCGCTTTTGCCAGGTGATACGCAGCCGAGCTGCCCGCCGGACCTGCGCCGACGATGATGCAATCGAACATAGAAGCACAAGAGATAAATTAGACCGTCTGAATCGCCTTTTCCTTATCGGCCAAAGCGTCGTCGATTTGCTTGGTGTACTTATCGGTTAGCTTTTGCACTTCGTCCTGCATATCTCGCGATTCATCTTCAGAAATATCGCCGTCCTTCTCCTGCTTTTTTGCCAAATCAATCCCGTCGCGCCGCACGTTGCGTACAGACACCCGGCCTTCTTCCGCGTACTTGCCCGCTAGCTTGGCAAATTCCTGGCGACGCTCAGTCGTCAGTGGCGGAATATTGAGTCGAATCAGCGCCCCGTCAGTGTTGGGGACTAGGCCCACATCAGACATCGAGATGGCCTTTGAAATTAAGTTCACAGAGCTAGGGTCAAACGCCTGGATCATCAGCGTGCTGGCATCAGGCGTAGTGATATTTGCCAGCGACTTGAGACTGGTGGGACTGCCGTAGTAGTCAACCATGATTCGATCTAGCAAAGAGGCGCTGGCGCGGCCCGTACGAATCGTGTTGAAAGCGCGTTTGGTCGATTCAACGGCCTTCTGCATCGCCGATTCGACTTCTTTTAGATCAGTTAATTTCACAGGACTCTCCCACAATGGTTCCGATAGGTTCACCCATCATGGCGCGATTGATGTTGCCTCTAACCGAGAGGTTAAACACCCTGATGGGAATATCATTATCTTTACACAGCGCAATCGCGGTGCCGTCCATTACCTTAAGATCTTTTGTCAGAACGTGGCTATAGGTAAGCGATTTGTACTGTTTGGCATTGGGATTTGTGGTCGGGTCGCTGTCGTACACGCCGTCTACCTTAGTCGCCTTAAAAAGCACCTCAGCGCTGATCTCTGCGGCCCGGAGCGCGGCTGTAGTATCGGTTGTAAAAAAGGGATTGCCTGATCCGCCACCAAAGATCACAACCCGGTTCTTTTCTAAATGGCGAATGGCACGGCGACGAATGTAGGGCTCGGCCAGTTCCTGCATGGAGATGGCAGTCTGGACGCGGGTCGGCACGTCAATGCGCTCTAGGGCATCTTGCAGGGTCATGGCGTTCATGATGGTGGCAATCATGCCGATGTAGTCGGCGGTAGCTCTATCCATACCTGCCGATGAGCCTTTAACGCCTCTAAAAATGTTGCCGCCACCGACGACGATAGCGAGCTGAATGCCTTCGGCCACAACGCCTGATATTTCTTGGGCGATCGCATCGACGACAGCAGGATCTATGCCGTAGGCCAACTCTCCCATGAGGGCTTCGCCACTGAGCTTTAGCAGTACTCGCTGATAGGGGTTGCCCATGCCTACTCTATAGTGATGAGATAGTAATTTCTACATCAAGATAGCAGCGAAAGCGTTTGGGCGATACCCTACCTTTGCTATCGAGAAGCGTTTCTTTGTATCAGCAAGCGGTGTCCTCTTTGCTTTTTGACTGTGTATTAGTAGGTAATGTGCTAGCGAACTATACGCTCACAGGCGAGTCCGTGAGCCGTTTGCTAATAGATAGCGGCTTAGTGTTGGCTTGGCTGCTGCTGGTAGGCGGACTGTCAGAAACGGCTCGGCGGTGGGGATATGGACCAGAGATCACTCGTAAGATCGTGCATATTGGAGCGGGCCAGGTGATCTTGCTGGCCTGGTGGCTGGCGGTTCCAGCTTGGTTGGGGGTATTGGCTTCTGTGGTGTTTGGCGCGGTGGCGCTACTGTCCTATCGATTGCCCCTACTGCCCGGTATTAACAGTGTTGGGCGCAAGAGCCTGGGGACTTTTTTCTATGCGCTTAGCATTGGCTGCTCGATGATTTGGTTTTGGCCACTGCATCAGCCGCAGTATGCCGCGATTGGTATTTTGACAATGACTTGGGGGGATGGGCTAGCAGCGCTAGTCGGCCAGCGGTTTGGCGCACATCCCTATCAAATCTGGGGTGAAAAGAAGAGTGTAGAAGGTAGCGTGATGATGCTGCTGGTTAGCTATGCTGTGGTCGCTGGTGTGCTGTGGGCGGTGCAGGGGGCTGTTCTGGCAACCTGGGTAGTTGCGGCGATCGCAGCCATGATTGCAACGATTCTAGAAGCAATCTCCAAATACGGCATCGACAACCTCAGCGTACCGCTGGGTACAGCCGCCGTCTGCTTTTGGCTACAGACGTTGCTGTAGGGGCGCAGCATGCTGTGCCCCTACAGCAACGTTTACAGTGCAATCTGGCCCTTTTCACCGGTTCTAATCCGAATGGCTTCTTCTACTGGAGAGACAAAGATTTTGCCATCTCCGATTGTGCCAGTCGAGGCGGCAGCAGAGATAGTTTCAATTACTTTCTCTAAAAACTCATCTGAGATCACTAGAACCAGACGTTTCTTGGTCAAGAACTCAACCGTGTAGGAAATTCCTCGGTAGGTGCTGGTTTGCCCTTTTTGCCTGCCAAACCCTCGGACATCTTCTAGTGTCATACCCGTCGCACCAATTTCTACTAGCGCGTTTTTAACGTCCTGTAGCTTCTCAGGTCGGACGATTGCCTCAATTCTCTTCATACTAATATTCCAAACGTTCAGCTAGGCTGACGGTGCTGTCGTAGTGCTTGTCTACGAGTTACCCCTTTCATCACGCCGCCAGTCTTTTGAGTCATCCTTACTAGACGACTGATCCAATTGTTTCAGCTTATACCGTTCTCGCACAGGTACACTGGATTTCGCCGATCTAAATGCTACGACTGCACGTGAGACTGGATACTTTGGCAGTGGACATTCATCTGCTGCAAAAGGGTTCGAGCATTGGTTATTTTTCCGCTTCGCGCAGTTTGCTCTAGCTGAAAGGCAGCATCAGCTAGTGATTTAGCCCCTACGTTGGCGCTAGCTCCGCGCAGTGAATGCGCAATGTCTTCGATGGTTTCGATGCTTTTAGAGGCGATCGCCTGCTCTAGCTGCCGCAAGCTACCTTCTGCATCGACCAAAAATATCTTCAGCAGCTCCACTTCAAACTCGGTGTCTCCTCCGGCGAGCTGTCGTAGCTGCTGCCAATCAAAGTCAGTCGATAAAGCACTCTGCTGCTTGTGCCACATAGATAATCCCTCTGCATATAAATTAAGTGCGACAAAACCAGTACAAATAAAGCCGCCAGCTTCTATGAGGGCTCTAAATCGTAGTAGCTACGCTCGATTGAGGTGGAAACTATAGCTCTTAGCCATAGTCACTAGCCGTACGAACGGACTTTACTAATCAATACTTATCTATTTTTTAAGCCATTTGTATGTGTTCATCAGCACACTTTTGAGGTATGCGAAGAATATTGGATTTAGTCGCAGGCCAAAAGCTAGAGTAGTACAGGAGCTGCATACAAATGCCCGTTTTTAAGGATTGCTCATATTAGCAGAATATTGCAGTATTTAGAGCAAATCTATACAGAACTACACTATCTCTGTGCAGATAACTGGCTCTGTGCAGATAGCTAATATTCCAATAGCGAACCAGCCATTTGGCTGATGCAAATTGCTAAAATACCCGTTTGCTATCCCAAGTCTCGATCGCCCATACCCCAGGCCAAAATCGATACCAGGACTATCCAAGCTACCCAGTGCGGCAAATGAATCCAATTCCACAGCAGCGCTGGAAAAGCATCCATCAGCACCGAGAGCCATAGCGCAATAGTCATTGTCAGCAGCAAAACAATCAAACTCATAGCGTTGAAGTTGCGTTGGAGACACAAGGCAAAGCATAACCAATAACTAGTGTGTTGTTCTGTAAAGTGTTTTGTGGAAAAGACGCTGATTAATTATTGGCGGTCGAAAATAATTTCTGAAGTTAAGGTTCCACGATCAATGCAGCTTTATAAACGCAAACTAGCGTCTACAGAAGAAGATACCCAAGAGCGAATTCTAAAGGCGGCTCAAAAGCTGTTTGCGCGTAAAGGCTACGGCGGGACAACTACCAAGGATCTGGCTCAGGCAGCAGGGGTTGCGGAAGGAACGCTGTTTCGCCACTTTGAAAATAAAAAGGCGATTCTAGTAGAAGTGGCTACCCGTGGCTGGATGGAGATCTTGACCGATCTGCTCACAGAGCTGAGCGAAATGGCCAGCTACAAGGCAGTGGCCCAGGTAATGCGCAAGCGGATGCTGAGCCTGAATGCCAATACGGATATGCTGAGAGTGTGCTTTATGGAAGCCCAGTTTCATCCGGAGCTGCGCGATCGCATTCAAGCAGATGTAATCGACAAGATGACCGATGTCGCCGAAGCCTTCTTTCAAACGGCGATGGATAGAGGGGTCTATCGCCAAATGAATCCTAAGGTGGTCGCTCGCATTTTTCTAGGCATGTTCACCGTCTCTGGCTTTAGCCAAACCACCATGTCCGACGACGGCAGCTCGCCTCAAGATATGAAAGAAATGGCTGAAACTCTGGCTGATATTTTCCTAAACGGCGTTCTACGTGAAAACGAGTAGAACTAGTAGAGTGAGCTACTGATCATAAGGCTATCCAAGCGTTTGGCCGCTACTTATGGACTCGCAAGCTATCGTCAGACTAGAGCGCATTGGCGTCACCTATCCCGATGGCGTTGTTGCCCTAAAATCCATATCGCTACGGCTCAATAGGGGAGAATTTGCGGTCGTTTTGGGCGCTTCTGGAGCGGGGAAATCTACTCTGCTGCGAACGATTAACTACTTAAAGCAGCCTTCTCAAGGCACGCTCACAGTTAGCGGGCTTGGAGACTTGAATACGCCGTCTAGGTTGCGATCGCACCGCCAGCAAACCGGTATGATCTTTCAGCAGCATCAGCTCATCGAGCGCCAGTCGGCTTTGCAAAACGTCCTCATGGGCAGGTTAGCCTACTATTCCTTTTGGCGCAGCCTGATGCCTCTACCTAAAAGGGATCAGCAGCTTGCCCTCGACTGTCTAAAGCGAGTGGGCCTGATTGAAAAAGCGCTGACGCAGGTCAAGAGCCTCAGCGGTGGTCAGCGGCAGCGGGTTGGCATTGCTAGGGCATTAGCCCAGCAGCCTCGGCTGATGCTCGCTGACGAACCCATTGCCAGCCTTGATCCGGCTAGCGCTCACAATGTGATGTCTCTGCTCCGCAGCATTTGTAAAACAGACGGCATTGCCGCGCTGCTGAGCCTGCATCAGGTTGAGTTTGCCAGAGAATACGGCGATCGCATTATCGGCTTGGCCGATGGTCAGGTAGTTTTTGATGCGCCCCCATCGGCGCTGAGCGATCGCGATCTTCAAGAGATTTATATCGCCCCTTTAGACGCTCAGTTTACAGACTATGCTGGTATGCAGACCTTTGGCCTACAAACAACAGAAACTTCTGAAGAATTAGAACATTATGACTGGAATTAGTACAAAACGAGGATTTGTCAGCGCTATCTTTGTTGCTCTTGTGGCGATCGCAGGCTGTAGCGATGCACCTACAGAGTCGGCCACAGACAGCGCCGGAGCGCCGGACTCTACAGGGGATAACCCCTCAAAGCTCGTTGTGGCCTTACTTCCAGACGAAGACGCTGCCACCATTATTCAAGATAACGAAGGTCTAACCAGCTATCTAGAAGAGACGCTAGACAAAGAGATTGAGCTTGTAGTCACCACTGACTACTCTTCAATGATTGAAGCGGCCAGCAACGGGCGCATAGATCTGGCTTATTTTGGGCCACTTTCCTACGTGCTAGCCAAGACCAAGAGCAATATTGAGCCCTTTGCGGCTAGGTTAGAAGACGGCTCGACTACCTACACCTCTATCATCATTGGCAATGTGGAAGCAGGCGTAGATGAATTTGCCGATATTGCAGGTAAAACCGTCGCCTTTGGCGATCCGGCCTCGACCTCTAGCCGTCTGTTCCCGGAGCTAACCCTAGCAGAAGCCAACCTTACCTCAGGAGAAGATTACAAGGCTGTCTTTCTAGGCGCTCATGATGCAGTGGCCCTAGCGGTGCAAAACGGAAATGCACAGGCAGGTGGTCTTAGCCGTCCTATCTTTGACTCACTGGTAGAAGCAGGCACGATTGACGCTAGTCAGATAGCCGTGATTGCAGAATCTGATCCAATCCCTCAATATCCCTGGACGATGCGCTCTGACCTAGATCAGCAGCTAAAAGATCAGGTCCGTGCTGCCTTTTTGAACATTGACGATGAGTCTGTGCTAGGCCCCTTCAAGGCAGATGGCTTTGCTGAGATGGACGACCAAGACTACGACGGCATCCGTAAGGCTGGTGAGACACTGGGGCTTGATCTAGGTGAGTTTGTTCAGTAGAGCCGTTTAGGAGAGCTATTTAACAAAGCCATTCAACAGAAGATCCAGATCGCTTATGACCACCACAGCAACAGAGCGTATCGCTGAAAACCCTGCCGACAGCTTACTCCGTCAGTACCAGCGGGGCTGGACTCAGCAGCTAATACAGTTGCTGATGCTATGCGCGATTGTTTGCATTAGCTTTGTTGTAGTTGAGCTGCTAAACGTAGAACGTTTGGTAGGGGGAATTCCAGCCATTGGAAAGCTACTTGCAGAGATGTTCCCGCCTGATTTTAGCCGCTTTCCTCAATGGATTGTGCCTATCGTCGATACGTTAGCGATGAGTATTGCGGGAACGGCGATCGCAGTCGGGCTTTCTCTGCCACTCTGTTTCTTAGCGGCTCGCAATACGACTCCGCACCCGATTCTCTTTTATCTATCCCGCACAGTATTGAATATTGCTCGGGCGATTCCTGAACTTATCCTCGGGATGATTCTGGTGGCAGCCGTCGGCTTTGGCAAGCTACCAGGAACTTTGGCATTAGGACTGCATTCTGTCGGCATGATGGGAAAGTTTTTTGCTGAATCAGTTGAGCTGAGCGATCGCGCCCCTGTAGAAGCGGCTCGCTCGGTAGGCGCAACAGAACCGCAGGTAATCGTTCACAGCATCATCCCTCAGGTATTTCCGCAGATGGTGGATGTCACCTTTTACCGCTGGGAATACAACTTTCGCACTTCTATGGTGCTAGGCGCAGTCGGTGCTGGAGGGAGTTGGGTTAGAGATTATTAGCGCCCTGAGAATCTTGCAATATCAGCAGGTTTCGGCCTTACTGATTGTTGTTTTAGTCATGGTGACGCTAGTCGATAGCCTAAGCAGCTACCTAAGAAGCCGATTTGTACAGTGAGCAGCAAACCAAGCAACAATGCAGACTCTTTGAGCAGTTAGGGCCTACGGAATAGGCGCTAAAAGAACAGCATTCTCACCCCTACGCTCAGCATCGCCGCCCCAAAAATCCGCTTTAGGAAAATCGCTGGTAGCAGCACCGCCACCTTCGCTCCGAGCCAGCCGCCCAGCACAAATCCCAAACACAGCAGACCCGCCGCCCGCACATCCACATACCCCTGCTGATAATACGTCCAGGCCCCCAAAATCCCAATTGGCGGCACCAGCATCGCCAGCGTCGTTCCCTGCGCCTGCTGCTGCGAAAACTTAAACAAAAATATCAGCGCTGGCGTAATCAGCACCCCGCCGCCAATGCCGATCAGTCCACTCACTCCACCAACTGCCAACCCTAGCGCTAGAAATAATAAAACGCTCATCAAAACTCCTACATGAATAAACCCACTCATCATAAAAGCTACAAGTCTATTGCGGATAGAACGGAGATTACATATCTTGAACGCACTGATCGAGCGCATTGTTAATTGGTAGGCTTTTGTGAACCACAAAATCGACTGGCAATTTCATGACTCAGGCCAATTCCGACTCAGCCCAAAATACTTTTAATATCTCCAACAGTCCGATCACAAATTTGTCTGGCTCAGGGTCGATCTATTACAGCGAGACGGCCAACAGCGAGACGGCCAACAGTGAGACAGCAGCTCAACTGTCAAAGGGAGTTGGACCACCGACAAGAGTAATCCTCTTTTTAGCAGCCAATCCAGTTTCAACCAAGCCGCTGCGCTTAGATGAAGAAGTCAGGGAGATCGAGTCAGGCTTACAGCGCTCAAAGCACCGCGATCGCTTTGAGCTAAAGCAGCAATGGGCTGTTCGGCCAAGAGATTTGCAGCGGGCAATGCTCGACTATCGCCCTCAAATCGTCCACTTTTCAGGGCACGGGGTAGGACAGACGACCAGTCATCTAACGGCTGAAAGCATCCGGGAAATTTCGATTGATAATGGTGAACCCGCTAATTTTGAATCCACTACACAAGCAGGCTTGGTTCTAGAAGATCCTACCGGACAGCCAAAGCTAGTGAGCACAGAGTCTCTAAGCGCTCTATTTGAGCTGTTTGCAGACTCGGTAAACTGCGTATTGCTCAACGCTTGCTATTCCGAACAGCAGGCTCGGGCGATCGCACAGCATATTCCCTACGTTATTGGCATGAATCAGGCCATCGGCGATCGCGCGGCCATTGAGTTTGCCGTCGGCTTTTATGATGCGCTGGGCGCTGGAGAATCCGTCGAGAGAGCATACAAGCTAGGCTGTGTCGCTATTCAACTATCAGACATTCCTGAGCATCTAACCCCGAAGCTAATCTTATAAGCTAGTCCCTCACAGGCTAGGATGCTATCTTCCGCAAGCAGAACTAGAACATATTGGGACTAAGCGCGTAGCTCCACTTGACCAAGCCCTTAGCAATACCGTTTGCAAGTTCTTCTAGAGACTCGTCTTCTGTGAATAGCTGACAGTCTTTCTCGCTAGTCAAATAGCCCGCATATAAAACCAACGACGGCATAGAAACATCTGCGCAGAATTTAAGTCGGCCCAGTGTGACATCTGGCTGTGCGCCTAGGTTAGGAAACTCAGATTTGTCATTGTCTTTGATCTTGTTCACTCTTTGGGCGGCCTGCCAAAATTCTCTCAAAAGCAGCTCAGCGTTGAACTTGCGCTCTGCTTGATTCCACAGGTAGCAGACCTTAGCGCCCCTAATCTCTTCAAGCGCTAGCGTCTGAGCTAGCTGTTCTGGACCATTATAGGATGTGATCATCTCTTCAGTAGCCACATCCAAAAGAATTTCAATTGCAACATCGCCCGGTCGATATCTTTCCTGACTTTGCAGCCATGCGATCGCCGCATCCACATCTTCAGCAGCGCCAGTAGCGGTCTGCGTAGCAGCGTCTTGCGCTTGAATATGAAAAACCTCCTGCTGGGCATTTGCCGCTTTAACGGACTCAACAACCTTAGTCCCTAGCTTGAACAAAACCTCAGACTCAAACGCTGCCTTATCCTCTAGGCCAGTGATGAGCTTTCGCTTTCTTCCTGCCGAGATAAAGATTCTTCCTCGCTTTGGGCGATCGACATAGTCATCTAGAAAAGCCTTTAATTCTGAACTTTCAGCCTCCTGCTGTTGCTGCATATCCAAATCTTCTACAACCCGGCAAATGCGAGTGCCTAGATACCCAACCACCTTCACGCTCTCTGTAGATTTATCCCGTGCTTCGAGGTCCGTGCGAAATGATGCAGGTAAAACCTTCCACCATTTTCTGCCAAATCTGATAGCATCCAATAAGTTAAATTTTTCAATTGCAATTAACGCAGAATGATGGAGTCCAACCAATTGCCACTGATCATTAAAAAGCGGACTACCAGACGAACCTGGTTCTGCATCAGTTTGGTATTGAATCCAATTTGGATAAATAGCCTGGACCTGATTCCCATACAAAACGACTTCTTTGCGAGCCCCCTTCGGGTGCTGAATCAAGCTGACATTTTGTCCGTTTAGTCCCTGCCGTTCGAGCCACTCTTTGACAGTCTGCTCTAGATTGTCACAAAAATTTAGATCCCTTCTCAAATTTCTGGCCCATTGATTCTCATATGCCAGCAGATTGGGATCATACTCACCAGGAATTCCTTGGGTCGGTTTAAAGTTCTCACTCAATACCTTTATCTGCTTGCGAAACTGCCGAAGGAGTTGAGCTCTCTTGATCGTAGGAATGTAAGGAATTGCCACCGCGCCATCTTCTTCGCGTAGCATCTGGAGCCACCCAAAGTTATTACCAGCTTCCAAGAAAGGTAGGCCGTGCTGCTTTCGCACTGTCTCTGATAACGGCAACAGTTTAGCTAGGGTATAGTCTAAATCCCTCTCATCTGTGTAGAAGAAGGTTGAATCTAGCCGATGATCCACAAAATCTAGCTCGCGACCCTGCAAATCAACTTCATACCTGAATCGAACAATATGCTTGTCGGCATGCTTCGTATCTGGAAGCACATGGTTGTTCGTAAGGATATGATCTCTCCCAACTAAAAACCCTGTTCCGGTTGCTAAGGGGGCATCTACAATATGTTTAACAAGGCGCGATCGCAATCCCTCAACTTCTCTTAGAGCCGTAGAGACAGAAGTATGCCCATGCCAAAATCCTTGAGGCTCTTCTCTGTTTAGCAGCTTACTCAATCGGCTAGTTTCATAGTCAGCGGTGTCTACAGTCTCTATTAGATCCTCTGCGCTAGCTTCTGTGTACTGTCTAAGAATCAAGCATACAGGCGCACCACACCTTATTCCTTTACTTAGAAATGAAAACGGTAAAAAATCAGACGACCCGTACGTTCGACGATCTAGCGTCTTCGCTTTGAATGCTTTGTTGACAATTCTTGCCAACGCTTCGCCAGTAATTGGCTGAAAGTTGGAATCGTCAGCAGGTTGAGGCTGTTTAGATGAAAAATTACTTTCAATCCATTGTTTCGTCTTCTTATCGAAGAGTACTGCTACCTTATCACCTAAAATTCTGTTCTTGACCGTGTAATACTTATTCATAATATACTTTGCCTGTAGTAGAGTGCATTATGGTTAAAAATAGTCGATTAAAAGTTATTGGTAAAGCTTTTTCCCAAGAATCACTACTGCCCGATCTAAGTGGCATTTCCTGTGGTCAGACATTTGTCTGGAAGCAACTAATTCTTCTGACATCGGCTAGCATTATTATCCTTACAGGCTTTTTTTTAGGCCTATTTTCCGCATATTCTAGCCGCATACCTTTCATCTCTAGTAGCGACCAACCGCTCAGGTTCACGGCGATTCTACTACTAGTATTGCTGATTATTTCTTTTAGCTGGATCTGGAACTGCGTCTATCGCGGATTCAATGTCTCGCTGCTCAGGTTGTATGTACTTTCCCTATTTCTCGTTCCCGTAGCAGGGATCGTCACACGCAGACCTACAGATTTTTTCATACTATTTCTTGTTTCTGCTTTGCTTGCCATTAGCTGTATCACGCTTGCTTTATCGATATGCGTACTGCTTTTGTTCCTTACGAACAACGTCCTAAACCGAAGAGCCACCGTCGGTAGAAAAATCACTGCAATTCTCGTTGTTCTTTTTACAGTTACTTTCTCTTTCTACTTCGCTTCAGATATTCCAGAAGAATCTTCGATTCAAAGAAGCTACTATCCTACAGCTAAGGCTATATTAGGCGTCATCACTAGCAGCTTGGTTACCTTTCTCAGCCTTACTGTTACGCAGTCAGATGGTAGAGAAGCAGATATAAAAGGACTCAGCGATCTCAAATTCTTAAAGTCGTGGGCGATCGCACTTTCTGCACATGGAGGCACATCCTTCCACAATCTAGATCTTAGTCAGATAAATTTCTCCGGCGCAAACCTAGCCAATTCAGATTTTAGAGCTGCCAAACTGTATCGGACGATTCTAAAAGACGTGACTGGGCTAGATCTAGCAAGGGTAGATAGTCGCTACCTCGATCTAGAAAATCCTAAAGTTCAACAGCTCCTAACGAAGGGATATAGAGCCGATGGCAAC
Source organism: uncultured cyanobacterium (assembly GCA_963838725.1). Classification (GTDB taxonomy): domain Bacteria; phylum Cyanobacteriota; class Cyanobacteriia; order Phormidesmidales; family Phormidesmidaceae; genus Phormidesmis. The sequence goes on from CAWISM010000005.1 coordinate 220,699, forward strand.
TTCCAAAGAATTACTCTCAGAGGCGCTTCTCTACGCTCAATGGATCTGCGAGAAGTTGACTTTACAAATGCGAACTTGGCTGGAACCGACCTGAGCGAGGCAGATCTAAGATCTAGCTATTTCGTTCAAACTCAGGCAACTAGCGCCGCCTTTCAAGCGGCTGACCTGCGCAAAAGCTGCCTGTTAGATGCCAATCTGACAGAGAGTAATCTGCGCGAAGCCGATCTAAGAGAGAGTCTTTTGGTCCGAACGCAGGTCGCTAGGGCAGATTTTACTGGCGCTGACCTCACGGGTATCTGTATCGAAGATTGGAGCGTCAGCAGCAAGACCTGCTTTACCGACGTGCGCTGTGACTATATCTACCGCAGATATCAAAGCGGTGTTCCGAGCGATCGCTATCCGAGCGATCGCGACTTTGGACCAGGCGAGTTTGCCACCCTGTTTGCCGAACCCGAAGACATCGTAGAGCTAGTATTCAAAGGAGAATTTGACTACGCTGCGCTCAGCCTTTCCCTATACAAACTGCAAACCGAAGCGCCCGATCTCGATCTAGAACTCAAAGGCATTGAGCAGCGCGGCAAGCTGTGGGTCGTAAAAGTGAAAAGTGAGAATGAGGCTATCAACGAGCGACTAGTCGAAGAGCGGCTAAATTCGGTCTATCAGATGCCCTTAACTGGCAGCAGCGTAGCCGAAACGATTCAAGACTCAATCTACCGGGACTATGAGGAAACCAAAAATCGACTGGCAGAAAGTCAGCGACTGGTCAGGCAGCTAGCTGGTCTTTCCGGCAATCAGGCAGAAGCACTCAAAGAACTCACTCACAAGTCGCTAGGCAACAATTTCTTTATCTCAGGCAGTACGATTACGAATCTTGCCGGTTCAGGGCAGATCGAATACAGAGAAGCTGCCGAGCGCGTCCGCACGCTAGTCACCCATCCCAGCGATCCTAATTCAACTTGGCAGCGACTGCTCAGCTTGCTTAATACTCAAAATGTTGCGACTACCCTCGAAACCCAGCGAGAGCTAATCCAGCAAGTTCTTTTATCTGAGGCCAACAAAGACCCTCAATTCAAACAGTTTCTGCGTCAAGAGAGGGAACAGATTATCGGCAGCTTGCCGGATGCAACTATCGCAGCAGCCGTCAGTTCTGTAATTTCTCAGCTATAGCAGTCTTGAGTCTCGACTGAAAATGCTAGGCCAGAAAGGAACATATTTCATTAAGCGAGGTGCTGCTGCTGCATCGTGAGGTTTGACCGCGCCTGCTTCTATCGCCTAGTTGATACGCTGCAATGATGACATGATGCGAGCCGATGGCTACAGCCAGTCCTTTGGGTGCAGGTGCTTTCCGGGCAAATGGAATGCGGCAGAAGTCAAACACAAAAAGGTAGCTACCGAACAGCTCCGATAGCTACCTCCAAAGATTAATCCCCCAAAGATCAAAACAGTCCAGTATGCGGCGTTTCAATCGGCTGCCAGTCAATACATTATCCAGCCGCTAATGCAGGGGCCATCACCGCCTCTGCCATCGCCTTTGCCGCTGCCGCTTCGCGTCTGGCCCGCTTGCGCTCGCTCGGACGAACGCCGCCGACCATTTCGTATTCGTTACTCTCTTTATCGTATTTCATCGCTACGCCTAGCAGCACTTTCTTAGAGAGTCCACGTAGCTCTTTCTCTGTTATTTCAAAGTCGTTAGCCGCCGCTGCCGCCTGCGAGAGAAGTTTGTTGTAATTTTCTAGCTTCTGACGAGTCTCGTTAAGCTTGGATTCGATGGCTGCAGTCGAGCAGCCGTTGCCTAGATCGAGTTTCTCATTAATCGATTTCATCCCAGAGAGTCGGCGTTGAGCCTGTAGAACGGTGTCGGATTTTCTTCTAGCACGCACCATGACAAGTTCTCCTTTTTTCAGTGATTTTGTTTGTGAAGGTTAGCCGGAACGCGCTGCTGCGGCTGTCCTGCGGCTAATTTAACAATGCCCGTCAAAAGAAACAAAAAGCACATCACCTTCTCTGAGGAATCACAGATGTTTTGATGAGGTTTTGATGAGGTTGAACAACAGTTTTTTCTCGTACTCGTAAGGTCACGGTAATCATAGAGGTTTTCTATACTTAAAGAAACCAGCATAGACAACCTTCGAACCTTTGTTTCTTGGGAATAAACCCAGGCTGTCAGGGAACGAACCTTTGCTCATCGGGAATGAATCTTTGCTCATCAGGAATGAACCTGAACCTTCCGAGAACCAACTCTACTTCCAAGAGAACGAACATAAGCGCTTCAAGAACGAACTTAACCTCTTCGGAAACGGGCATTTGATCTTCGGGAATGCACCCAAACGCTTCGAGAACAAACTCTACTTCTAGGAGAACAAGCCCGAGCTTGTAAAGAAAGAACCCAAGCTCTCGGGGAATGAATGCGACCTCTATGAAGTTCGCTACAGATCGAAACCCACTCCGCCCTATCGAGCATCCCTGTCTTGGTAAGCATTGACAACGCAGATTCCTCCCGTTCCGAGGAAGGGATTTACTTCAGGCGTTGACGATGTAAACGATCGATCACTCCTATCGTCACCTACTGAAGCAGATCTCCTCTCTTGGGAGGAGTCCCCGCAGGGGGAGGCTCCTGTGTACACACAACTATGAGAAACCGGCTGATCACCTACGTTGCCGACCCACCCCACCCTGCGGGCACCCCTCTAGAGGGGATCTACTTCAGGCAATTGTGCTAAAGGTGATCGAAAACAATTACATCACGCTACTCAGCCAGAAAAATCCCCTCTGGAGGGGTGGCGCGTAGCGACGGGGTGGGTCGATAACCTATGCCACGCACCGATCACAGAACTCTCAGACTTATGTATACAGGGGAGGCAGGGGGAGGTGGGTCAACAACTCACGCTAGCCTACGGCATACGTTAGATACGTCCATTAGCTTGCTAATCCCAATGCAACATTCTCGAAGGGTTTTCTGAGGATGCCGAGGATTTTTTCTGGCTAGTTGATGAAATATTCCGTGCGATCTATGGAGACTGTTTTCTTGGTTAGGGTTAGAAATTTCCAGTTGGTTCCGGTGGTGAGCGCGCCGTAGATGGTGTCGACTGATTTTTCTGTCTGCTGATTAGTCTGCTGATTAAACAGTTGCGCGGCGACCATGGCGGCGATGCATTGGCATAGGCCGCCGCCGATGTTTTCTCGTTTGGCTTCTACGATGGTCATGACGGGGGCGGCGATGATTAGCTGTTCTGGGGAGGCGCTGATGATGTAGTCGCAGCAGCCGTGTAGCCCTTGGAAGAGGTCAACGGGAAATTCGTTGCCGGAGAAATAGAGAGATTTGATTGTAGGTACAGCTTACAGGCTGAAAGCTCTATGTTGCAACGGGTCAAGCGACGCGCCTGTACCGAATGCATCCGGTACAGGCTATATTGTAGCGGAAGGGTTTTGGGCGACGCGGCCTCTGGCGAAGGTGCAGACTGGGTCTGAATACGGGCGCGTGCTTAAAGAGTTAGCCGCCCATCGGGATTGGGTAGTTTCCTTCCTTCCCGTTCGGTCGTTTGTTTTCCTCTTGTCCTCTTGTCTAGTAATCCGTCAAGCAAAACGCTGCTCTTGTTTCTGTATCTCGATTAGCCTGCAAATACGGCCTCGCCCACTCGCAGCCACGGGCGAGGAGGTCATCTAGGCCATCGTCGAGTTGCCATACATGGTACAGACCGTCGTTTGACTTAGTGATGAGCCGGGTGCCATCCGGAGTAAAGCCAAGGTCGTCACTTCGCTCGTTTAAGTACGGAACCTGGATATTCGGCTAGTAGCTTGCCGTCGGCATCGTAAATTAGGCTGATATCCTCACTGGTAACGGTGGTCACGAGGTACTGTTGGTCGGGAGAAAATTCGCTGAAATCGCCCTTTAAACTGAGTTCTGTCGATTCTCCGGAAAAAGTGTAAAAGCGAGAGCGCTGGTCTTTAGCAGAATATACGGAAAACTGTTCGCCATTCTCACTGAAGCCACTGAAGGTGCCCTCAAAAGCGGCTAGCTCATTGCCAGAGAGGTCATACAGCCGACTTTGATTATCGCTATAAGAAGAGGTCACCAGCCGCTCGTCATTCTCACTGAAGCCACTGAAGGTGCCCTCTAAAGCGGCTAGCTCATTGCCAGAGAGGTCATACAGCCGACTTTGATTATCGCTATCAGAAGAGGTCACCAGCCGCTCGCCATTCTCACTGAAGCCCCTGAAGTCGCCCTCAAAAGCGGCTAGCTCATTGCCAGAGAGGTCATACAGCCGACTTTGATTATCGCTAATAGAAGAGGTCACCAGCCGCTCGCCATTCTCACTGAAGCCCCTGAAGTCGCCCTCAAAAGCGGCTAGCTCATTGCCAGAGAGGTCATACAGCCGACTTTGATTATCGCTAATAGAAGAGGTCACCAGCCGCTCGCCATTCTCACTGAAGCCCCTGAAGTCGCCCTCAAAAGCGGCTAGCTCATTGCCAGAGAGGTCATACAGCCGACTCTGATTATCGCTATTAGAAGAGGTCACCAGCCGCTCGCCATTCTCACTGAAGCCCCTGAAGTCGCCCTCAAAAGCGGCTAGCT
>CAWISM010000006.1:0-33832 GCA_963838725.1 uncultured cyanobacterium
TTATCCATAGAGAACAACACTCTTTGAAGTTCAGTCGCTCGCTCCATTACCTGTGGATCAGCCATCCCAGCTCGCTCATCTTCCTGTACTGTCAGCACATCGACACTGCGTAGTCGCAACCCTACCGTGATCTGACGAAAAACGTTCTCATCCATATAAAAAGGTACGCTCAAGAAATCACGCCTCGTTCTCTAAGGCCCTGAGCAATGCGAGAGCGTGGTGACTGACGCTGAAGAGTTTTAACTTGCTCTAGCCGCTGTTTCATGTCTTCATCTAGAGCGACTTGATGATCCCAGTAATAGGCCAGCGCCGAGTAGATCTTGCCAAGGGCAATATGAGGATACTGAAAATGTAGTTCTTCTGGACTCCAGCCATAGGCAAAATGCGAGGTAATCAGCTCTACCACTTTCATGGTGCTGCCTTCAATAACAGGCACTTCACCCTCGTCAAGCTGAATGTGTTTGTAGTCTGTTGCTAGATAAGTCATTTCATCCCTCCAAATGATCGCGAAAATAATCTCGATACACCTCACAGCGCGGCGATGCCTCATTCCCACTCAGCCGCACCAGCCCCATACTCTCCAGCTTAAAAGACGCCTCCGCATCAATCTCCACCGGCTTGCCCTTACTCACCACCTGCCGAAACGCCTCCGCCAGCACCGGATAGTCGCGCAGCACATACAGATGCCGCCGCAAATGATCGCTGTATATCCCCGACTCCGTCGCCGCTATCTCCGCCAGCGTCGTCAGCGTCATATCCTCTCGCCGCAGATGATACAGCGCCTTGCGAATCAAATACGGATGCCCGCCCACCAGCGCCATCAGCGCCTCCGCACTGCTCGCACTCGCACTCAGCCCATAGCGCCCCGCCAGATCCTGCACCTGCCCCAGATCAAACTCCACCAGCTCCACATTCTTGCCCACATTAAACGGCGACTGATTGATATTGAGCGGTACATACGCCTCAGTCGAATGCACCATCACCAGCCGCAAATTCTCCCACAGCTCACTGCCAAAATCGCCATACCGCGCCGACTCATACCACGATCGCACCAGCGCAAAAAAATCATCCGCCACCGCCGGATGCGGAAACACCATATCCACCTCGTCCAAGGCCAGCACCAGCGGCGCATCTAGCTCCTCTAGCAAACACTCCTCAAAATAGGCATTGCACTTATCCTTGCTGCCAAAGCCCACATCCGACTCGCCCGTCCAATAATCCCTCAGCTCCGATAGCTTCTTTAGCCTGCGCCCCACCTGCGAGCAAAACCACCGCAGCAGCAAATCCAAATCGTTAAACAGCCGACTATCCGCCCGCTGAAAGCTAATCGGCACCGTCTGATAGCCCTGCTCGCGCGCATGGTTCAAAATCCGCGCCATCAGCGAAGTCTTGCCCATCTGCCTCGGCGCTTTGATCCGAATCAGCGCCCCCGGCTGCTCAATCTCCGCAAAGCAGTCCGTTTCAATCGGTGGCCGCGCCACATACAGCCCCGTCTTGAACTGCACCGCCCCACCTGGCTCCCGCTTCAGCTCCGGCTCCGCTACTGGCAAAGGAGGTTTATCCACGCTTTCTACTAGCCCGGTGCCTGATCCAACAGATGCCGCCTGTATCGCCGGACTCTCCTCATCTTCTAGCCAGATATCTCGCTGTGTTTCTAACCGATTCTCTCTCGGGTCCTCTCTTTGGCCTTTTCTCGGGTTCTCTTTGCCCTCTTTTGCCGATGCCGCCTGCCCAGCCATTAGCGCCATCAGTTCCTCTATCAGCGCCGGAGTATCCGCCTCGGATCGCCACTCCCGCTGTTGAATCTGCTGCAAGTACCCCCGCAGCTCGTAGTTGAGCGGGTCGTCTAGCGGAAACTGCACCCGAATCGGCAGAATTACCGGATACCCATCCCCCCGCTGAGCCTGAAGCGACCTGGCCCGTTTCACCTCTTCTGTCACCATCTCACTCGTCGCCGACAGCGGTGACAGCAGCAAAACGAAATAGTCACACTGCCGCAGCTCTGTCGCAATACGGTCCCGCCACTTTTCTCCCAGCCGAATACTCGCCGCCGCCATAAACGCCCCGTACCCCGCCGCCTCAAACGCCTGATACAGCGTCAGCGCCAGCGCCTTATCCGCCCCCTCATCCCGATAGCTAATAAAAACCCTGCCAGCTTCCTGTCCCCGCTCCCGATCACCAGAGACTGAGCGCAGCCGCAGCCCATCATCAATTACCCGCCCCGCCCGCGTCCGCAAAATCGGCGTTGCCCCTTCACTCATCCCCTCTAGCTCAATCGCCGTCCGCCCCATCTCATACGCTGCCTCATACGATCCGCCATTCCCTAGCGACGTATAGAACCCCCTGGCAAAGCACACCGCTGCCGGATCGCCAATCGGCTGATTCATCCCCACCACGCAAGAGACAAACTGACTAATCGCCTGCGCCTGCGTGTCCGAATAGCAGGCATTCAGCAGTACGCACTCCACGCTCACCACCTGCTGAAACAGCCGCGCCAGCGCCCGCGTCGGCACCATCTGCGATCGCCCTCGACCATCCTCTAGCACCAGACCATGATCGCCGCTCCCGTGCCCCAAAAAATGCACAATGTGAGGATTGTGTGACACCAGTAGCTGCATCAAATCCTCAGTTCGCACCGCCCACTCTGATTTGATATCAAAGCGATCGCGCTCATTCGACAGTCGCAGACTCTGCTGAATCCCTCGCACCTCCTCATCTAGCCGTAAGTGAGAAGTATTTTGGGGATTAGCCGCCAGAATCAGGATTTTGCGAACTGGAAAGCGAGAACTCATCAGGGCACACAAATGCTATACCCTATGTACCATTACGCAGACACAATCAAGCTATCCAACAGCTAAATCTTATGTTTAGCTGCGGACGTTCAGTTTTGAAACTGGTCAAAGGCCACCTGCTAGGATTTGCTCTACCGATAGAGCTAGCAAAGGAAATGTCTTCGAGCGAACAATCTGTCTACCTTTGTAGCGGTTCTGTGAGTAGGTATCGTCCTCTAGAAGCAAGACAATCACCTGCTGACGATGCCGATCAACAATCCAGTACTCCGGAATTTTCCACGCTTCGTACTGCTGGCGCTTCCATTCATAATCTCGGCGATAGTTATCACTGTTTTCTCCACCAGGGCTCACCATCTCAGCCACAAATGCAGGCGCTGGCATACCGAACAGCACCGCGCTCTTCTTAGTCGTTGCCATCAGCTCAATATGTTCAGGGCGCAGCACCATCAGGTCTGGCTCTCTATTGACCCAGCCATCGCCTACAGGGCGAACCTGTATCTCTGTTCCTCCGGTCCTGATTAAAGTTCGAGGCTTTACCCATTCCCCTAAGACGAACAACAGTTCCGTCGCTGCTCTAATATTTTCCTCGTCCTCTGGCGGCAATTCAATCACCTCTCCACTGCTGAGCAAGCGAAAGCTACCGTCTGAGCCCAAATCTGCCTCTAGATAGTCTTTATATGTTTTGTAGAGAACGGGCCTGCAAGTCATCGCCGTTTGATACTCCTAACCTGAGCTAGTCTCACGCATGAGCGTAGTATAGCTAGCGCAGGCGAGATCGCTTCATGTTCATCACGCCTAGTTTTATACGCGGCAGGGGCACTGCAAGCAACGCCCCTGATACCATGCTAGATTGCTCGATTGGTGTAGAGCGCGATCGCATCTTCAGAATTAATCACCACTACCGAAGGCGCAGTCGTTCTACCAACCAGCACACCTGCCGCCGCACCGCCTGCTACTTCCCATAGGTCCGGTCTACCAAATACTTCGCCTAGCACGTAGCCACCGACCGCGCCAATCGCCGCATCAGATAGAATCGCACCCGTCGAAGTCTGCCGAGGGTCTTTGCGCTCAGAAAACACATCCGAACGCGCGCTGATACTGAAGATCTGATTGTCAATCTCAATCGCGTTCGCCACATACACCAAACCATCATTCGAAGGCTCAAATTGACCGCGAATTAAAGTGCCAACCGGGAGCTGTCGCCCGTTCAGGTTCGAGACGCTTTTGACCACCAGGTCATATTCGTGCGATTCCCTTTTGTCTAAATACAACGTCTGATTCTGTCTGAGCTTGGTATCTAGTACAGACTGCTGTGCCGTTTGTGTAGGAGCAGGGGTCTGAGCGGTGGTCGTTTGCGCTGGCTGTGTAGGGGCAGGCGTAGAGGTAGGCGTAGAGCGCTGAGACGAAAACACCTGAGCTTTCGCATCCATAGACAAGGGGCTCGCACCCAGCAGCAATAAGGCAGACAGTCCACCAAAGGCGAGCGAGTGCATCCAACCCGGAGCAATCGATCGGGGCAGTAGAGATTGAGACAGAGACTTCATGTGCAACTTTCCTTCAGATAAACGCTAATCAATCAAAATCAGCACAGCGCGTTTGTCACCTGATGTTGCCTTTAACTGCACTCAATATAGCCCAAGCAGATTCTCAATGACTATCTGTAGGCCACTTTGAACATCTGCTAATAGACCGGGGCGCACGCCTGCTAAGATACCGCCGACAAAGCCAAACAGATGTCCTTCCCAAGACACCGCGATCGCCCGAGAGTTCGGCAGCATCGCCCAAAGCTGCGACCCGTATAGAAAAAACACTACAGCCGCTAGCCCAATCGTCCAAAGCGTCGGCACCACATAGCTACCCACCAGCAAAAAGCCGATATAGCCAAAGATCAGGCCGCTTGCACCCAGATGGATTGCCTCGCGCCCAAATAGCCAGGTGCCCAAGCCTCCCGCCAGCAAAACAATGCCTGTGACGGTATAAAATCCGATCGCCCCTTCTAACCCTTCTTGTAGCAATACCAGCACGCCCAACACCGTAAAAGGCAGCGTGTTTGCCAGTAGGTGTTCGATATCCCTATGTAAAAAGGGAGCAAACACAATTCCGACCAGTCCCCAAAGCCGACGCGGGCGAATCCCTAGCAGTCGGCCCGGTCCACCAGCAAAGAGCCAGTTGATCGCACTCGTTAGCCAAGCCAAAAATAAGCCATCGCGCAAAATCTCTAGCTTAATCCGCCAGGTCGGGTCTCTCGAATAGAGTCCCAGCGCGATCGCAACCAATGCTAGATAAATGAAAAAGACTGGTGACCTAGATTTGAACACGCTAATTGTCCAGATATTTTTTGAAGGGTTGTGGGACAATATAAACCGGCAAAGGGTAAACCAATACTGGCCAGCTCTGCTAGATCTAGAACTAGACAAGAATATGAAAAACGGCATGAAGATTAGAGACTTTGCAGCGCTTGTAGTTGCAGTATGTATCGGCCTAGGAGGGCTGCTAGGATTCGCTGCGCCGAGCTGGGCCTACATACAAGATGATGTCGACATGCTGATTAATGATAACGAGTGTCCGGTATGCATCTTAAACGATGCTGATCTGACAAACGCACAGCTGAACGGTGCTAATTTGAAAGTGGCGTCTCTAACCGGGGCGAACCTAACTGGCGCAGACCTAAGCGATACCAACCTAATGCTCTCTGAGCTAATCGGGGCCAACCTGACTAACGCCAATTTACAAGGCGCAGAGATGAACGGCGCGCAGCTAAAAGACGCCACCCTACAAGGCGCAGACCTCAGCGGTGCGACCATGACCCAGGCCAATCTAGAAGATGCCAACTTTACTAACGCCAAGCTGATTGGTACTGAAATGACAGCGGCGGTCGTTGGCGTTGCCAACTTCACTGGCGCAGATCTTACCAATGCCAACCTGCGGGCGGTCAACCGCAGCCGCGCTATCTTTTGCCACACCATCATGCCAGACGGCGACGAAGAGAATCGAGATTGCGACTAGCAAAACTAGAGATTGTGACTAGCATAGGGATAGCCAACGACACAACTGCAAAAACCTATGTCTAAACCGGGTGCGATCGCCTCCAAACCAGCTAGCCCATCGGCTGAGCCAGCCATCTCCGCAGCGCAGCTAAAGAAACCCCCTGGCCTGACGCTTTCTCGGCGGCTAGAGTGGGTGCTCTCCCCAGTCACCTATCTAGAGAAAACCAAAGCAGAGATGCCAGACTTCTTTGAGGAAGATACGCTAGGCTTTGGCACTGGGGCAACGGTGGTCACCTCTCATCCGGAGGCGATGCAGTACATTTTGACGCGCGATCGCACCACATTCAGCGCTCCTGGAGACTTCAACAAGCTACTCTCGCCTTTCCTTGGCACCCAGTCGGTGATCATGCTCAGCGGCGAGCAGCACAAAGTCAGACGTCAGCTGATGACCCCCGCCTTTCATGGCGAAAGGCTGACCGTCTATGGAAAGCTAATCTGCGATCTCACTAAAGAGTTAGTCGACGCTCTGCCGAAAGATAAGCCGCTACCGATTCGCGATCTTACCCAAAAGATCTCTTTGCACGTCATCTCCCAGATTGTCTTCGGCTTTACTGACGGCTCGCGCTCAAAAGAGATTATGGCCACGCTCGGCGCAGCGGCAGATAGCGTCGGCTCACCGACATCGGCAGCGCTATTGTTCTTCGACTGGCTGCAAAAGGATTTGGGTGCGTGGAGTCCGTGGGGCAAATTTCTGCGCAAGCGGCAGATGATTGACGATCTGGTGTACGAGGAGATACGCGATCGCAAAGCCGAAATCGAAGCCGACGGTGGCAAAGCTAACAGCCAACGCACAGACATTCTCTCTATGCTGATGGCCAGCCGTACCGAGGACGGCGAAGCCCTCAGCGAAAACGAACTGCGCGACGAGCTAATGGCGCTGCTATTCGCCGGACACGAAACCACTGCGACAGCCATGTCCTGGGCCATGTACTGGATTCACCGTCTGCCAGCAGTCAAAGAAAAGCTACTCGCTGAGCTAGATAGCTTAGGACCTAACGCCGATCCGATGGCGATCGCTCAGCTTCCCTACCTCACCGCCGTCTGCAAAGAAACGCTCAGACGCTCTCCAGTCGCTATGTTCACCTTCCCTCGCAGGGCGGAAGAGCCCGTCGAACTAGCAGGCTACCAATTCCCATCCGGTACCGTCTTCCTGGGCTGCATCTTTCTTACCCACCAGCGAGAAGACCTCTACCCAGACCACAAAGAATTCAGGCCCGAACGATTCCTCGAAAAGAAGTTCTCCCCCTACGAATTTATTCCCTTTGGCGCAGGATCCAGGCGCTGTGTAGGGGAAGCCCTCGCTCAGTACGAACTGAAGCTAGCAGTGGCTACAATGGTCGCCAACTACCGCTTTGAGCTAGCAGATACCAAACCGGAGAAAGCCGTCCGCAGAGGCGTCACCCTAGCCCCCGAAAGAGGCGTTCCGATGACTTTATCCGGTGCTAGAACTGCAACAGAATAGGAGCTAGAACAAAACAGCATGGCCACACTCTTTGATCGCACGCACTGGGGGCGCATTCGGCTAACCGGCGCAGACCGAGTCAGATTCTTGCACAATCAAACCACCAACAGTATTGAACAGCTTTCTGCGGGGCAGGGCTGTCACAGCGTGTTTGTTACCTCCACCGGGCGCACAATCGATCTCGCCACGGTCTACGCCTTTGCTGACTCTCTCCTAGTTGTCGTTTCTCCAGGTATGACCAAACAGGTTTATGACTGGATGGATAAATACATCTTCTTTTCCGACAAAGTCACCCTAAAAGATGAAAGTGAAGAAACGTTCTTGTTTACAGTCATCGGAGAAGGGTGTGATGAGCTGCTAACCTCGCTAGACTCGGAATCATCTGTAGAGTCACTAGCTGGTCAGAACGCATTTACTCACCAGGCGATCGCACTGCCAAACACAGAAAACTCCATCCACATCGCCACCGACGCAGAACTCGCCATTCCCGGCTACACCCTGTGGGGACCTATCGCCCAGGCTGACACCGTCCGCCAAGCCATCCTATCCGCAGGCACCACCACCGGTGACGATGAACAGTGGGAAAGCCTGCGCATTCAGCAAGGTCGCCCCGCCCCCGGCAAAGAACTCACCGATGACGACAATCCTCTAGAAGCCGGACTGTGGCACAGTATCTCTTTTGAGAAAGGCTGCTACATCGGCCAGGAAACCATTGCCCGACTCAACACCTACAAAGGCGTTAAAAAGCGGCTGTGGGGACTAGCCATTGACCAATCAGCTCCAGTCGGCTCAGACATCACGCTAGAAGGAAAAACAATTGGTAAACTCACCAGCCTAACCAAGACAGAAGCAGGCTTTTTTGGCTTAGGCTATTTGCGAACCAAATCGGGCGGACAGGGATTAGAGGTGGCAATCGCAGACGCAAAAGCTAAAGTCAGACCACTGCCTTTTGTTCAGCATCAGTACTACGAACCAGAATCGTAGGGCAGTATCGGGTGTAATCGAGCCCACCCCGTCACTACGGCCACCCCTCAAGAGGGGATTTGTCTCGGCTGTGCGACGTTTGAGAGTCGAGGTCAGCTACTTCTAACACTACTCCTGAAGTAAATCCCCTCCTGGGAGGGGTGGCTGAAGCGTAGCGGAGGTCGGGGTGGGTCAGGGCAGCAGTCTTCACTTCGCCATACAGCGTATCTCTCTGCCTCGCGGGTCTTCCTACCGACTCAATCGCCCTGACCAAATCCGTCTCACTCTGACAGGTTCCGCCCATCGCCCCGGCCATTGAGGTGATATGCTCCTCCATCAAAATTCCGCCAATATCATTACAGCCCCAGCGCAGCGCCTCAGTCGCCCCCTCTAGTCCTAGCTTTACCCAGCTAGGCTGATGATTCACAATCCAATTGCCCAAAAAGATTCTGGCCACTGCCGTTAGCAGCAGCGCATCGGCCAGTACGGGCTGATCTCTTCCGACCCGGCGGCGCAAGGGCTTAGGCGCTTCCTGTCCGACAAAAGGCAGCAGGATAAATTCTGTTATTCCTGTATGGCCTGCCGCTTCTGATTTTTGTTGAAGCGATCGCAACAATTCCAAATGCTTCACCTGCTGCGCCACCGTCTCGATATGTCCTGACAGCATCGTGCTCGTCGTCGGCAGTCCCACCTCGTGCGCCAGTCCAACAATCTCCAACCACTGCGCCGCTGTCGTCTTCTCTGGGCACAGTATCCGCCGCACGCTATCGTCTAGCACCTCCGCTGCTGTCCCTGGTAAAGAGCCCACCCCCACCTCTCGCAGCGCTTCTAACACCGCCCTCAGACTCAGTCTGTCTTCTCTGGCGATAAACTGCACCTCCTGCGGCGAAAATGCATGCACATGCAGATCGGGTGAAGCTGCTTTGATAGTTTCCACTAGCTTGCAGTAGTAGGCCAGCGACGAACCCTCTATCTTCGCCTCTGGATTGAGTCCGCCCTGCATGCAAATTTCTGTTGCACCTAGCGCCGCCGCCTCTCTCGCTTTTTCTAGAATGCCGCTCCAATCCACCCAGTACGCGCCCGCTTGGTCCGCATCTCGGCGAAAGGCACAAAAGCTACAGTGCTGCTCACAGATGTTGGTGTAGTTGATGTTTCGGTTCAGCACATAGGTGACCGTATCGCCCGCCTGTCGCTGTCGCAAAGTATCCGCTGTGTGTCGAATGGCTTCTCTATCTGCCTTAGTTTTCACACTCAGCAGCGCAATGCCGTCTGCTGTTGAAATGTCTTGTCCTGCGATCGCCCGCTCTAAAATATCCTCAATCACCATCAATCCACCTAACCCTACTATCAACCCACGGCATCCCCTACCAGCTTAGCTTTTTAGACAGTGCAGATGCTATCGTGAGGCAACAGGCCGTTAAAAGTAGAACTATGGTACTATCGAGCGAGTTGCCAAAGACCCAGCCTCTCGTCACTTGGGAGCTACTTCCAGATAATTTCGGCTTGCCCGATGATCCTGTGGAAAATATTCAACAGCCACCGCTAGCGGCGGCACTAACAGCAGCACTCGGAGAAAACGGGCTGATTCAGCCAGGTATGCTAATCGGTTCCAACTTTGCGCTAGTCGCCACTCTAAATGGACGAACCGTTGTTAAAGCGCCTGACTGGTTCTACGTTCCTCATGTTTCACCCGTTGCAGAGGATGTAATTCGTCGTAGCTACACCCAGCATAGAGAGGGAGAACCCGTCGCCATCGTCATGGAGTTCCTCTCGGCAGAAGACTGCGGAGAGCTTTCACTTAGAGATACGCCTCCCTACGGCAAGCTCTACTTCTACGAGCAGATTCTAAAAGTTCCAACCTACGTTACCTATGACCCTTACGGTCCTACGCTACAGGTTCGTCGGCTAGAGGAAGGTCGATATGTTCTACAGACAGCAGACCCCGACGGTCGGTTCGATATACCAGAACTACAGCTAAAGCTGGGTATGTGGAAAGGAGAACGGCTGGGCGAAACTACTCACTGGCTGCGCTGGTGGAATCAAGCAGACGAGCTATTGCTGTGGAGTTCTGAGCAAGTGAGCATAGAGCGCCAAAAGACCGAACGTGCTAGCCACGAAGCTAAGAGAGCTAGGCATCGATCCAGACACTTTGGACTAACTGACCTCGCAGATTTGCCTATTCACAGCAGAAGATTAAGGTCGCTATCTAGTTCCAATCGCCGCTGGGTAGGTAGATGCCGCCGCGCGATCGCACCCCTACATCAGTCATCACATATCCCCAGGCCGTCTGCAAAAGCCGCTGCTCAATATCAAAAATTGGCATCTCACGGCGCAGATACTCATTCTCAAAATCATTCCGCCCAGGCGAATAGCCTTCTAACCTGTCTAACCCCTGCAAGATATCCGCACAGATCTCAGCAGACTGCACAAACCTCAGCAGGTGTCCCTTTACCCAGTCGTCACCTGCCGTCATGGCCGGGTAGCCCAAACGAGGAAAGTCATACAGCCGTCCTTTCGCGATCGCCGGAATTGCCTCAGTCAGATACATAGCGCAGTAGCGAACGTGGTAGCGGCCACCGGGCTTTAGCGTGCCGTAGACAAAGACAGCTAGCTCAGTATGAAGTTTGGAAGTAGCCACATCAGAAATATCAGATTTCAAAGCTGTAAACCGCCCTCAAATCCACTTCACCCTCTAAAATACAACCTTAGGCCAGCCGAGAAAGGAATTGTAGCAGCGTGGAAGTGCGATATAGCCCAGCAGAGATAGAACCCAAATGGCAGCAGTACTGGGCCGACCACGATCTGAACAAAACGCCGACAGATCTCGCCCCAGACGCCAAAAGATTCTACGCCCTCTCCATGTTCCCCTACCCGTCGGGTGATTTGCACATGGGCCACGTGCGCAACTACACCATCACTGACGTAGTGGCTCGCGTTCGCCGGATGCAGGGCTACAGCGTACTGCATCCTATGGGCTGGGATGCCTTTGGCCTACCCGCCGAGAACGCGGCTATTAAGCGAGGAGTCCCTCCCGCCGACTGGACGCTAAAGAACATCGCCCAAATGCGCGACCAGCTCAAATCCCTCGGCCTTTCCTACGACTGGAACCGAGAAGTGGCCACCTGCTTGCCAAACTACTACCGCTGGACTCAGTGGATTTTTCTCCAGTTCTTTGACGCTGGCCTTGCCTACCAAAAAGAAGCCGCCGTCAACTGGGACCCGATTGACCAGACTGTTCTAGCTAATGAGCAGGTAGATGGTGAAGGCCGATCCTGGCGCTCGGGTGCCAAAGTCGAGCGTAAGCTGCTCAAGCAGTGGTTTTTCAAAATCACCGACTACGCCGATCAGCTCCTCAATGACTTAGACAAGCTTCCCGGCTGGCCGGAGCGGGTCAAAACCATGCAGGCCAACTGGATTGGTAAGTCAAAAGGTGCGCAGGTCACTTTTCAGACCAGCGTAGGCGAGCTAGAGATCTACACCACTCGCCCGGATACGCTCTGGGGCGCAACCTTCATGGTGGTCTCTCCTGAGCATCCGCTGATGGCAAAGCTTACTACACCTGAGCAAGCCGACGCGGTCAAAGCCTATCAGTCAGCGGCGGCGGCACTCAGCACAATTGATCGCACTGCCGAAGGAAGAGAAAAAACGGGTGTCTGGACAGGCAGCACGGCGACTAATCCAGTTAACGGTGAAGAGATTCCAATCTGGACCGCTGACTACGTGATGATGGACTACGGTACGGGGGCGATTATGGCCGTACCTGCCCACGATCAAAGAGACTTTGAGTTTGCGCGTAAGTTTGATTTGCCGATCAGAGTGGTTGTTCAACCGGAAGGAGAATCACTCGACGCTGCAACAATGACAGAAGCCTATCCACATGATGGCGTGATGGTGAATTCTGGGCCTTTGGATGGAGTGCCTGCTGGGAAGGGAAAGCAGAAAAGTGTGGGAGTCGCGATCGCACATCTGCAAAAAGAATCCCTTGGCAAAGGCACCACCAACTATCGTCTGCGTGACTGGCTAGTCTCTCGTCAGCGCTATTGGGGCGCGCCCATTCCGGTCATTCACTGCCCTGATTGCGGCACGGTGCCCGTTCCCGAAGCCGATCTACCCGTCAAGCTACCAGAAAATGTGGAACTGTCTGGGCAAAGCGTTCCTTCTCTAGCCAAGTTCGACGACTGGGTGAATGTTTCCTGTCCTAGCTGCGGCACTAGCGCCCAGCGTGAGACTGATACGATGGATACCTTCTTGGATTCATCCTGGTACTTTCTACGCTATGCCGATGCCAATAACGAAGGTATTGCTTTTTCAAAAGAGAGAGTGAATCAATGGCTTCCCGTCGATCAGTATGTTGGTGGGATTGAGCATGCGATTTTGCACTTGCTGTATTCTCGCTTTTTTACTAAGGTGTTGCGCGATCGCGGCTTGCTCAATTTCGACGAACCCTTCCAGCGTCTGCTCACCCAGGGCATGGTCCAAGCCATCACCTACAAAACATCCGAAGGCGAGTTTATCGTTCCTGAAAAAATTGCCGATCTAAACTCGCCCACTCATCCAGAAACGGGCGAACCGCTCAAAGTCTCCTTTGAGAAAATGTCAAAGTCAAAATTCAACGGCATCTCTCCTATTGCCGTCCTAGAGAAATACGGCGCAGACACCGCCCGCATGTTCATTCTGTTCAAATCTCCTCCAGAAAAAGACCTTGAATGGGACGATGCCGACGTAGAAGGCCAGTATCGCTTTCTAGGCAGAGTCTGGCGAGCCGTAAGCGAATTCGCACAGTCCAGCGATGCTGAGAGCCTAATTAGCGCCAGTAGCAGCATTGATCAAGCGACTCTTTCTAAAGCTGAAAAAGCGCTCCGCCGTGCCACTCACACCGCTATCAAAGAGATTACCGAAGACATCGAAGGGGACTATCAATTCAATACGGCAGTTTCCGAGCTAATGAAGCTCAGTAACGCCATCAACGACACCAAGGACAAAGCAACACCTATTTTCGCTGAAGCCGTTTGCACACTAGTCAAGTTGATTGCCCCCTTTGCACCCCATATTGCCGATGAGCTATGGTCTGCTCTATCTCCAGCCGCTGTTGGTTCTATTCACCAACAGGCATGGCCGCAGGTCGAAGCCTCGGCCCTAGTCGCTGACGAGATTACTCTAGTTATCCAGATCATGGGAAAGACTAGGGGGACTCTACAAGTGCCTGCCAAAGCAGACAAAGCAGCGCTAGAAAACTATGCTCGCGAGTCAGAAGTGGCTCAGCGCTATCTAGAAGGTAAAACTATCAAGAAAGTGATTGTTGTTCCTGGCAAACTAGTGAACTTTGTCGCTACGTAGGCTTGTCTGGATGTGAGAGCGTGCTACTTGTAGCGTAGAATACAAATATAATTTTCACAGTAAAAGTCCGGGTAGCCTTAACAAAATTGCTCAGCATACCTGATAAGATTTGCCTAGCACCGTTGACCGTAGATTCACATAGGACGTACCCGATGGTTACGCTGAGTTCGCCCCAACTGCAGACAGACGTTCGGATTGGTTTGGGCAAAGTTTTACTCGTCGAAGACGAAGAACTGATTCGTGAGACAGTAGCGCTATCTTTGGCCGACGAAGGGTTTGACGTTTGCGTAGCTGACAACGGACAGCGAGCCCTAGAGATGGTCTTGGGCAGTCCGGTTCGCAGTCCAGCTCAGGGTGCTACTGAGAAAGCGCAGACAGCTATTTCAGGCATCAGTCTAATCATTTTAGATCTAATGCTTCCTGGAATGAACGGACTCGACCTTTGCAGGCTGATCCGCCATCAGGGCATCGACATTCCTATCCTTATCCTCAGCGCCAAAGGTACCGAAACCGACCGCGTCCTCGGGTTAGAAGTCGGCGCAGACGACTACCTTACCAAACCCTTCGGCATTCGCGAATTGATTGCCCGTTGCCGCGCTCTGCTTCGCCGCTCCCAGTCCCAGGCTAAACCCGACGAAAAGTCTATTCTTCGCTTCGCTGACATCGCTCTGCATACTGACGAGTGCCGCGTCTTTCTTGGCAGCACCGAAGTCAGCCTCTCTCCTAAAGAATTCAAGATTCTAGAGCTGCTGCTCAGTCAGCCAAAGCGCGTCTGGTCACGCAATCAAATTATTGACCAGGTCTGGGGCTACGACTTTATGGGCGATAACAAGACCGTAGATGTGCATATTCGCTGGCTGCGCGAAAAGCTAGAAGAAAACCCCAGTCAGCCAAAGTATCTAAAAACCGTCCGTGGCTTTGGCTACCGTTTGGGATAGGGCTAGCGATAGGGAACTCTGTTCATAGCTCTCGATAGTCCTGAGATTTATGAATACGAGAATACGCCAGCTAAGAAAGCTACAGCAGCTACCGATTGGCCGATTTCTGCGATTTGGCATTGTTGGATTCAGCGGCGTGTTTGTTGACTTGATCGTGTTTCATTTACTGCGAACTGAGATAGGGCTGGCGCGATCGCTCAGCATTCTCCTCTCTATCGAAGCCGCTATCATCAACAATTTCTTCTGGAATGACGCCTGGACATTTGCTGATATCGCCCAGCAGCAAAAAGGACGAACCGCCCGCCTACAGCGATTTCTTAAATTTCACTCGGTTTGTTTAATCGGCGCTGTTCTACAGTACCTGCTGATCGAAGGTATTCTGTTAATCCCATTAGTACAGCAGATTCCAACAGCCGCTAGTCAGTTCGCTACTGGCAAATGGACAGTTACCGCAGACGAATACACTGCCAAAGTCAGCGCGATCGCCCTAGTCACTCTATGGAACTTTTGGCTAAACCTCAAACTGAGCTGGCGCTGCCGAAAATAGCACGGTAGATCGATCTCGCTAAGAACACTAGCATCGTTACCGCAGAGGGATAGGGTAGAAACATCACCATCGCGAAGATTGCCTTTAGCGGCCACCCAATTCCCCAACCAGACGAGGTGTAGATCTCAGTTGCTAGCGCTCGTAATTCTGGTGCGACCTCTCCAACTCTTTCTGCTTCTGACATGCCGTACATATCATAATTCAGCTGCGACAGTCTCAGCTCTCTAAAGAACTCTGGCCAATATGCCAGCAGTGCCAAAAGTACAAAGATAACCGGTAGAGCAATCAAGTTAACGGACAAAAGCTTCAGTAGCTTGCCCTGTCTCGGACGGCGCAGCGCAGGTATCCAGGGAACGCCAAGTACTATACAGGTCAATCCGCCTTGGACAAAAGTGCTGAGTAGTTCCATCATTGTCTAGCTTTTGTTTGTTCTTCAGCAGTCAGTCAGTTTAGAAGATAATTGGGATTAGAGTACCCTTCTAATTCTGTAATCGCCTAGACGCATAGAAAATCAAGAGCAGACTGGCTGCGTACAACAAAGATATAGGGAATACTCGTCAGTGTCGATAGATACGAAACCACCCTATGGCAGTTACCACTCAACATGTTCACAAACCATTCGTGACGCTTGGTCTGTTAAGCGTACTCATAGGAGTACTAGCAGCAAGCTGTACTCCTGCTGCCCCTACAGATGAAGCTACGGAAATATTAGATAGTCGTACTACTGCAAATGGCGGTGCAGTCGAAAAAGCAAACAGCAGTGCGTCTACTGACAGCCTCACGCCTACGCCCGTTATGAAAGAGGTTCCCGTTGTTTCTGCTGCCGAGGCAGGTGAAGACGCCTTTGCAGTTGAAGATCATTCAGCAACAGCAGTAGCAGCAGTAGATCAAAGCGTAGCGGCTACGCCTATCAACATTGAAGTTGGGATGCCCTATGCCGAAGCGCGATCACGCATCATGCAGCAGGGATGGGTTCCCGATCCGCAGCCCTTACCCGGTCCCTACGGTGTGGAAACCGCGTTCCACGAGCTAGGCTTCACAGAAGTTGAGTCTTGCGCAGGAACCGGACTAGGGCCCTGTCTGTTTTATTTTACTCATCCAGATCGCACTGGCCCAAACGAAGAAAACGTACTGAGGGTGGGTACTACTGGCGGTGCCTCTCATCCTAATATTTCAAGCTGGGATACCTATCACTTTTCCGAGACTGTATCTGCTGCGTCACCTAGCGCCACCATCGTTGCCGAAATCCCTACCCAATTTCGTGGAGAGTGGAACGTCAATCTAGACGACTGCTACGCTAGCTACAGTGATGGTCGGCTCATCCTCGAATCAAACTACGTTAGGTTCTACGATTCATCCGGACCCGTGACAAAAGTCGTCATACAAGGAGACAGCCAGGCCGTTATCAGCACAGAGCTTTCTAGTGAAGGCACTGCATACGAGCAAGATCATACTTTCAAGCTGTCCGACGATGGTTCATCTCTAAGTGCTGCAACGGGCCTCGTTAGGTATCGGTGTTCCTAGTTCTTCATTATCTGATCTGCTGACTCTTGTTGATCGTCTTTAGGATGGTGTCAGTGAGAGTCAGCTATAGCTGTTCATACACTTGTTCTGCTACAGGCTGAGGATTGGCAAAATGTTCTTCTGCTATAGTCATCAGTGCAGGCCCTCGCTCACGGGCAGGCGTTGACTCAAGCGCAGCAGCGATCGCACCCGCATAGTCTTTGTCTTGATATAGCAGCTCTTGCCAGAGGCCGTACGGAGAAGAGGAGATCATCTCTGATTGGATTACAGCCATCGTTTCGTCTGTAAGCTTCTCTCCAGCCGCCGTCCCGAGTTCATCAAGCGCCGCTGGTCTCTCAGTTTGCTCTACAAGGTCAAACATCTCTTGGCGCAGCTCGATATTAGTGATAGCAGCAGCTAGCCGCTGAGCGCTATCCTTTCCACTACTCAAGACGGACAGTCTAAAGGTAAATTCTAGGTGGCGACGGCGAATAATCTGTTCTTTTTCTAATTGAGTCAACGTCTCTCCAGTGTCGTATCTGTAATACCAGTCTTGCTCGAGCAGCTCAGTAAGATTGCCATTTTCAATTGTCTCTATCGCGGCTGATATCGCCTCATGCGCTTTCCCAGGCTCAGACAACCTTAGATACTGTATGAATACTGACTGCAACGCTTTTACCTTGTCATCAAAATCATCTATGGCTGCGATTGTCTCCTCGGCTAGCTCATCCGCACCGATTTTCACTAGCTTGGGTGCGAGAAAGCTCAATCCGAACTGCTCACCAGCATCAATGGCTATCCTAGCTGCTTTCTCGTAGTCTTTAGCATTGTTCAGAAATTGAGCCCACTTTGATAGGATGTAGTCCCATCCCCAAGAATAGCCAGCTTCTATTTCCTGTTCAGCTTCCTCAGCGGTCTCTCTAGTTAGCTCGCCTGACTGATAGCTCTGCCATAGCTGGTCTGAGATCTGAAGAGCTCGCGCTTTATCTCCAGCCTTTAAATAGATATCTGCTAAGCCCAACCAATGGTTTGTTCGCTGCTCACGTACGCCTATTTGAGGAATCAGCCGCTCTATTTCTGCTGTCACAGGCTGCACTGCCTGGTCAGTGTCAAAGCTACCACGTGCAGCCTCTATCAAAGCCATGACTTTGTTGGTGAGCGTACACGGCACATTATCAACTCTATCTAGAAGCGCTAGCCCGCCAGTAGTATCATTCGCCTTAATCATTATTTTGCCTATCTTGATGAAGCGATCGTCTGTCTGTCTCAAATAGCAGTCGCGATCGCCCGCACCCTCATTCTTCAGCTGTTCGGCTGCTGCGATCGCCTCAGGCAAAACGGCCAGCACTTCGTCATCCAGATCATGCCAACTCAACGTCGTTGCCAAAGTTAGATAGAGATCTACACGCCTTGAAGGGTCCGATACTGATTCGATTAGCGCTCTTTCTATATCAGCAGTTATCCTACCTTGCTCAGCCTGCTCATTTTGATAGTAATGAGCGGTTAGATAATCTATCGTGTCCGCTTTAGCAGCAGCTACTCGGTCTTGATAGTCGACTGCCGATAATTCTTCCCACCCAGGCTGGACAATGTCTTCTGCTTCTAGAATGAGTTCTCTTGCTAGATCGTGCTTTCCTTGGGTAGCAGCATGTATTGCAGCCTCTCTGATAACAGATTTTCTTTCATGCTCAATGAAAGAGATTTCTGGAAACTGGTTGGTAATTGCGATCGCCTCGTCGTACCTACCTATCTTTGCATAGGCAGAGGCAACCGTTTCGACCACATTAGAGATCTGGTGAGACTCTACTTTCTCAGTCAGTGTCAAAGCCTGACGCAAAACAGATTCCATTTTGCTCTCGTCACTTAGCTGATTGCCGTATACAAGGGCAACGTCGATCATTAGAATAGCCCTGTAGGTGACAGGCTCGATCTCTTGCGTCGTTGCGATCGCCCGCTGCAAAGCTGCGTCAGCCGCAGCATTCTCTCCCATCCCTATGTATAATTCCGCTACCCTTATCTGACCCCTGAACTTGTCAACTGGCGATTCTACAAACTGCTCGTTTAGCACAAGCGCCTTGTCTAGCAGCGCTTGAATAAACTCCTTGGAGACTTCCGGGCTAGCTGCTTCGTCTTTTTCAACAGTCGTCTCACTGATTGCTTTATCTCTTGTAATCTGGGCGCTTAGAGTCGGCACATTCTCCAAAGCCTGAGCAGTTTGCGTTCCCACGAGACCTAGAATCAAAGCAGCCGCCAAAGACAGTGAGTAGTAAGCCTTGAACTTCCAAATTTTCAAGTGATGAGCAGTAATATTCATTGCAGTCTTAGAGAATGTGCGTTCTTAGTGTTCCCTTCTGACCATATTTGAAATGAACTCGACTAAGGGTTTGGCTTACCTCAATCAGGTCCATTTCAATCGATTAGCCCCCCGGTTTAGTCGATTAGCCCACCGCTAGCCTGCAAATCGTGCAGTCTTTGGTACAGTCCTCCAATCTCAAGCAGCTCTTCATGACTGCCAGCCTGGACAATACTGCCTTTGTCTAGAACAACAATATTATCAGCGCCCTGAACGGTGCTAAGTCGGTGAGCAATGATAATCAGCGTACGGGTGCCGAAGAGCGATCGCATGGCCACCTGAATCGCCCGCTCAGACTCATAGTCCAAGCTTGAAGTCGCCTCGTCAAACACCAGCACATCCGGGTCTACAATCAGCGCTCTAGCAATGCCAACTCGCTGCCTTTGGCCACCAGAAAGCCGCACGCCCCGTTCCCCTACAGTCGTAAAGTATCCCTTCGGCAGCTTCTGGATAAAATCGTGCGCCTGCGCAATCTTGCAAGCTGTTGTAATTTGCTCAGTGCTGGCGGTCGGGTTGCCATAGAGCAGATTGTCCATCAGCGTTCCATTGAAAATATCGACCTCTTGATGGACAATCGCGAGCCGCTTGCGATAGCTGCTAACGTCGAGCTGACGAACATCAGTCCCATCGATTAAAACACTCCCACTATCTGGCTCAAAGTAGCGAAACAACAGCTTCACCAGCGTAGACTTTCCAGATCCAGAGCGCCCCACTAGCGCCACCGTTTTGTGCGGTTCTATCAGCAAATTAATGTTCTTGAGCACCGGATTATCAGCGCTGTAGCCAAACGTTATCTGTCGAAAATGCACTTTTCCCGTGAATTTGTAGTCAGGCCCATTGGGCAAGAGCGCGCCCGCATCGCGTCCGGGTGGTAAGGCCGTAAACTCCTGGAATCGGACCATCGGCGCATACCGACGAGCAAACATTTCCGCTAGCTCACAGATAGGATCGACTTCGGCATAGGCCATGCTAGCAACGGTCAAAGTAGTGATAAAGTGACCAATAGAAATTCGACCGTTGAGAGTTAGCCACAGGCTGCCTGCCAGCACGACAAACATGCAGCTTTGAACAAAGGTTCTCTGATAGGCACTGAGGATGGTATAACCCTTGTGAATGCGGTAGTCGAGTACCTTGAACTCGCGGTCTAGCCTTTGTGTTTGACGGTGTAGCTCCGTCAGCTCGTTCCCAAAAGCTTTGACCGTTTTGATATTGGTGATAATTTCAGAATTGCGACTATCTGTGTTCTCAATGTACTCATCCAGTTTCTCTTCTTTTACAGACAGTGTCTTGAGACCCCAAAAGTTGTAGAACAAAATCCCCGCAACCGAAAGCAAAACGAGAGTTGCAATCCGCCAATCAATTAGGGCGACAACTACGAATATGCCAACAATCCGGACAACCTTGGGAATAAACATCGCCACCAGTCCAGGATAGGTCCAGGTGAAGTTCGAGAGTCCTTTGGCGACTCTAGAAGCAATCCGACCAGGGTTATTTTCGTCGTAGAACTCTAGCGGTAGGGTGAGAATTTTCCTCAGCGCCGCTTCAGCGTTATCGCGGCGAGCGCGAAAGGCCGTATCCCAGCTAAACCAGCCGCCAGTCAGCGGTTGTAGAGGCGCAAGCAGAATGGATGAAAGGCCAATCAGGGCTACTAATGTCCATGCGGAGAACTGCGGAGTCACTGGCTGATTCAGAGCGATGCCAATTCGATCAATCACCTGCTGCAACGCACTGTCAACCGACTGCTGAGAAATGATGTTCAAAATTTGACCAGTGGCATATGGAATAAACAGATCAATCAGCTGAAACAGGCTGATGATGCTGGCACTAAAGATCGTGATGCGCCAATAATCCCGGTAGTAGATTAGGATTTTTAAGAACTTTTGCATGATTTGTAGGAGAAAGATATGAGCTTGATGCCGAAGAACTGTGCCGAGTGATTACGGCAAGAGAATAAAAGAGATTTCTCGAAGCGTTTGGCTTAGCGTGTTATTTTTACAACAGAACCTGTCAGCGACTTATGACGCTGTTGAATAGACTTTGATGTCGGTTAGTGCCCTAGGTGTTGACCCACCCCATCACTGCGTGCAGAGGATTTAGTCGATGAATCAGTTCTAGGCAAATCGATACGCTCTGTACAACCGAGAGTTACCTAGTCAGCAAGGTGCCGACAGGCAGAGTCTTCCGACAAAGAAGCCTTTTACAAGCTGAAACTATAGCTTTCCGCACTTTGCTTTCTACACCACGAAAGGCTACACCTCTTATTCCATAACGCAAAGTGCCATAGCAAAGTGCGAATGCATCCGCGCTTTGCTATACCTAATAACACAGCGACCTAAGTGGCTGATATCTCGTGATTATTTACAAGAGAAACATTAACGATAAGCTCTAGCCGTCCTGTACTCTTGGGTTAGATTATAAAACTTACGCTTAGACCTAAAACTGACGGCCTTTGAAGAGGGTAATCAAAAACATTGTATGACCTCCTAAATACTGATAAAATGCTGAATTGCTAAGGCTTTGCAGCTAACTACACGCAGCTAACTACACGCAGCTAACTACACGCAGCTAACTACACAAGATCTGCGGGGTGCCTAGCGAATAATAAGAGAAGGCTGTTTACTCATGTTTTTTCTCTAACGCTGTTAGAGCCATCTTGCCAACTTTGCAATAATAGCTACAGGACGCTAATTTCGCAACTTTTCTAGGAAACTTCTTATCTAGCGAAGAGAGAATTTAGCCGATTGCTAACCTACTATCCGCCAGACAATCACGCCTAAACCCACAATAGAGCCTACATAGGCAAGCGATCGCACTGGTCCAATCCCAGCGATATACGCCACCCCATGCAAAACGCGGCAGGCCAGAATCGCGATCGCCGCATTCGCCGTCCAACCATCTGTTTGTCCTGTTACCTGCGCAATCAAAATAATCGCTGCGATCATCGCCAGATTATCGTGGTGGTTGCGCTGGGCCCTATCCGCACGACCCACCCAAACCGGACCTTCGATGTACTTCTCACGATTACCCGCCGCCCACTCGACTCCTCCCTCGGAAATGCGAGCAATCGCAGGCAGGTGATTGAGCGGAATAGACCAAAGCGCTAGGAGAATCAGGCAGGTTAGTTCAGTGGGCATGGAAAAAGAATGAATAAGGTGGCTGAGCGCAGTCGAAATCAGAAGGGGAAATTGTAGCCGACATAGCCGTAGACAGCGTCTAGACCAGGATTGGCTTCAAAGGTGTTGGCATTAGAAATATGATACCAGCGTAGGCCAGTCATAATCCGCTGAGTGTCGTTGACAGCGAAGGTTGCGCCGCCGCCAATTTGAGGGGTGAAGTTAAAGCTAGAGCCTGCATCGGGTACGTCGTTGTTAGTCGTTAGCAGTCCTGCACCGCCGTCGATGTAGATAGACCAGTTTTCACCGCGTATCCAGTGCGATCGCACCAATAAGGCCAAATTCAAACCAACCGCGTTGTTGTTTTGCTGGTCAACCGCTAGGCCGTTTAGCTCCAGGTTGATGCTGTGATTGTCGAACACAAAATAAGAAACCCCCGTCCCGACTAGCCCAAATAGGTCATCATCAAAATCTGCACCCACACCGCCCTGCACATACCAGCGCGGCTTGCCAGCTTGACCAAATTTTGGCGGCGCTTCTTCTCCAGCAGACTGAGCGATTAAGTCTGAGCTTCTTCCTCTGTCACTATTGCTATCGCTAGCTGTCTGATCAGTAAGCGTTTCGTTCGTTGAGAAGAGCGACTCTTGACGTTCGTCCACAGCAGGAATTTCTAGGCTAAGGACTTCTCGGCTAGGAACCTCTAGGCTAGAACTGTCGCCGATAAACGGGTCAGGATACGCGATCGCCCCTAGCTCGCCAACTGGCTCCTCGACTGGCTGTTCGAGAACTGGCTGTTCGAGAGTCTGCTCATCTAGCGCCACAGGCACATCAGCAGCGGCTTCAAAAGTACCATCTGTAGCCAAGCCAATAGCGTTGACTATTAGCATCGCACTGACGCTAATCTGACGATTAAACGAGCTAGAGACAGTCAGTTGAGGAAGACTTATTGGCTTTGGGTGCTTCATAGGATAGACGTATAGAAATAGCGCGAGCGGATTCGAGTCTTGACGGGTGTATTCTAACTGCCTGCCTTCTGAATAGTTGTTAAAAATAAGTTGACAATTTCGGCAGTCGTTAAAGTTCTTTCTGAAGCAACAGGCGGCTGCTGGGCTAGGTCAAAAGGCCTGAATCCCTGGTCTAGTATCTCTGTCTGAATAGAAACAAGCCGATCGGCAGCGGACTGCTCGCCCCACTGCTCTAGCATTAGCACAATGCCCGCTAGCGTGCCCAATGGATTAGCAATGCCTTTCCCAGCAATATCTGGAGCGGTGCCGTGGACAGATTCGTACATCCCAAAGCCGTCAGCATTGAGACTAGCAGAGCCGAGTAGGCCGATTGAACCTGCGATCGCACCCCCTAAATCGCTCAAAATATCGCCAAACAAATTTCCCGCTAGCACCACATCAAAATCTCTCGGACGCATCACTAGCTGCATCGCCAGATTATCGACCAGCATTGGTTCCACGCTCACGCCGGGGAAGGCGATCGCCTCCTCCTTCACCAACCTGGACCAAGGCAGATGAGGCAAGGCATTTTCCTTGTGAGCGATCACTAGGTGCGATCGCCGCCGCTGCGCATAGCCCAGAGCCACCCTTGCCACCCGCCGAATCTCTTTATCCGCGTAGCGCATTGTGTGAAAGCCATAGGGGCCGTCCTCATCCTTGCCCCGGCCCGACTGCCCAAAATAAATACCGCTAACCAGCTCTCGCACAAACAACAGATCCACCCCCTCTAGCCGCTCCGCTTTAATTGGAGAAGCCGCCGCTAGACTTGGAACTGGACGCACCGGACGCAGATTCGTAAACAGATCAAACCGACGCCGTAGCTCCAGCAATCCACCCTTTGTCACCGCACCAAAGACAATTCCATCTGAGGCTTCGCACAGTTCGATAGTTTCCTTGGGTAGAGGAGTGCCAAACGCCTGCCTAGCAGGTTCACCAATTAGGCCATAGTCTATAGTGAGCGTAAAATTCTCACAGATAGCCAATTCTTTCAGGATAGTCAAACAAGCATCTACTACTTCAGGACCAATGCCTTCACCTGGAAGTGCAACAATCCGATAGTGGCGTGTAGGCTTTGGTTCTACGCTCATAGCTTGTCTGCGATCGCCCTGACAGTCTGGCGAATCTGCTCCTCTGTATGCAGCGAACTAAGGAAAAATCTCAGCCGCGCCGCGTCATAGGGAACAGAAGGATAGACCATCGGCTGCACGTTAATCCCCTGCTGAAACAAAGTATGAGAAAGCTGTACCGCCTTGTACGGTTCACCTACGATTACCGGAATAACAGGTGAATTATGACTATTGCCCGTATTCAGCCCGCTCTCCTGAGCCAGCTTCAAAAAGAGACGCGATTTCTGTTGTACCTGGGCCACTAGCTCGGGCTCTTTTTCTATCACCCGCAGCGCCTCCAACGCCGCAGCGGCATTCGCCGGAGCCATCCCCACACTAAACACAAAACCGGGCGCGGTATATTTCAGATACTCTACTAGCTCCGAACAGCCCGCGATATAGCCGCCGCAGCTCGCAAACGATTTACTCAGCGTCCCCATCCACATATCTACAGCATCTCGCTCAATCTCAAAATGCTCACCAATGCCGCGCCCAGTTTTGCCCAGCACACCAATAGAATGCGCTTCATCTACCAGCAAAAATGTTTTGTGAGCTTGCTTTAGCTTCACGAATTCAGGCAGCGGCGCAACGTCTCCATCCGTACTGTAGACGCCTTCAACCGCAATTAATACCTTTTCGTAGTTTCGGCGATGCTGTTGTAACAATTGTTCTAGCGCCTGATAGTCATTATGAGGAAACTCCATTGCCGTTGCCCCCGACAGGTTACAGCCCTCTCGAATGCTGTTGTGGCTGAGCGCATCATATAGGATTAAATCTTTTTCTTGGAACAGATGGCCGATGGTGGTGACGTTAGTCGCATGTCCACCGATGTAAGCGATACAGTCTTCGGTGCCAAGAAAATTAGCCAGTCCCTTCTCTAGCTGCTGATGCACAGGCCGTTCGCCAGAGACCACCCGGCTAGCTGACACTGAAGTACCGTACTGGGCGATCGCACTCTGCGCAGCCTGATTCAGCCTCGGATCTCCAGACAATCCTAGATAGTTGTAGCTAGCGTAGTTAATCAGCGATCGCCCATCAATCTGCGTAGTATCTGTTGCTGTTCCTTCATGCACAGTAAAGAAAGGATTGCCTAAGTCTTCTACCCGGTCAAGATCCTGCCGAAGTCGGCGGTAGTCGAGAAGGTGAGAGAAGTCATAATGCTCTGGCGAAGGGGTGTAGGGAGAGCGGGGAGGAGAAGAGAGACACGAAAGGAATTTAGAAGGCTTGGTTTTCCTGCTGGTGCCGTTGGTTTTAGCTGTTTCGGCCAGAGCTGTTTCGGTTAGAGCTGTTTTGACTAGAGGCAAAGGCTCTGTGGTAATTTCTGTTTTTGATAGAACAAAGTCTACGGCTAGTTTCTGGGCTAGATATCCGGATAGGGCAGTAATAGTGGGATAGTCGAAGGTCAGGGTTTGAGGAATAGGCTGACCTAGATTTTTCTGAAGGCGGTTACTGAATTCCACAGCCATAAGCGAATCCATCCCTAGATCGCCAAATTGTTCGTTTGGGTCGATGGCATCGGCAGAGCTGAAGCCCATTACTTTGGCGAGCTGGACACGCAGGTAATTAGAAAGGACCGGGGCGCGTTTATCTTTCTCAGTTTCTGCTAATTGTTGTAATACGCCTGAACAAACGAGCGATGGCTGTTTAGTGGCGGTTGACTTGGCAGTTTCTCGGACCTCAAAGAGCAAAGGTGAACTTGCACCACTTGCCTGTCCGCCAGCAGATTCTACGAACTTTGCCCAGTCAATTGGGATTATGCCAACCTGCGGTTTGGGCTGGGTCATCATTTCAGACAGTAGCTGGAGGCCGATTTCAGGAGAGATTTGCGTGAGTCCTTGTGCTGTCATCCGGTTTTGACTGCGTTCGTCTAGCTGGGCAACCATACCGGCATCGGCCCACGGCCCCCAGTTCAGGCTGAGTGCTGGTAGACCAAGGCTATGTCGATGGTGGGCAAGGCTGTCAAGAAAGGCATTGGCCGCAGCGTAGTTGCTCTGACCAAGCGAACCCATAATCGAAACGATAGAAGAAAAACAAACGAAATGATCGAGATCGAGAGATTTTGTCAGATTGTGCAGATGCCAAGCGCCAGCTAGTTTTGGCGTCATTACCTCAGCGAAGTTCTCGCCAGGACTGATTAGTTAGCAGTCCGTCTTCTAGAGTGCCTGCTAGGTGGAAGATTCCTTTTAGAGGACTTCTAGCGCTTGTGAGGAAAGGAGATAGCGCAGACTCTAGATCGGATAAGTTCGAGATGTCTGCTTGAATAATTTGAACCTTCGCACCAGAGTGCTGAAGGTCATCGACTGTCTGCTGTGCTGTCTTAGAGGGCGATCGCCGTCCCAGCAAAACTAAATGTCGCGCTCCCTGTTCAGCTAGCCAGCCAGCCACCTTCAGGCCCAGCGCGCCTAGCCCGCCCGTGATTAAATAAGCAGCATCTGGTTTAATTAACGGTTGGTTCGATGAAACTGTGGGCAAAGTCAACACCACCTTTCCAATATGCCGAGCCTGGGCCATGTAGCGAAAAGCGTCAGGCGCAGATTCAATCGGAAAGACAGTTTTAGGCAAAGGTTGTAGCGACTCTTTCTCGAACTGAACCATCAAATTGCTCAAAATCTGAGAAATCAGTCCAGGTTTTTCTGTAGACACTTCCAACAAGTCAAAGGGAAAGTAGCGAATATCGGCGCGAGTCTGGCTCATCTTTTCGGCGTCCCAAATGCCAATCTTGCCAATCTCAGCAAATCTTCCCTGCGGCGCTAACACTTCAACGCTTTTGTCAATAAACTCTCCATTTAAACTGTTGAAAACAACGTCAACGCCTTTTCCCTCAGTTGCCGCCAAGACCTCTTCAGCAAAATCCAGCGTGCGCGAGTTCATCACATGCTGAATACCCATCGACCGCAGAAAATCCCACTTTGGCGGGCTCGCAGTCGCAAAGACCTCAGCCCCAATCTGCTGAGCAATCTGTACAGCGGCTTGGCCCACTCCACCCGCTGCTGAGTGGATCAAAACGCGATCGCCCGCCTTCAGCCCCGCACAGTTCACCAGCCCGTAATAAGCCGTCAAAAAGGTCGTCGGTACCGTCGCCGCCTCAGCAAAACTCATCGCAGCAGGCTTAACCACAACAAAATCTGCCGATACGGTCACATACTGTCGCAAGCTGCCCACCGCCTGAGCCGCGATCACCTCGTCACCGACCTGCAAATGCTTCACATCGGCACCAACAGCCGTCACCACTCCAGCACATTCCCCGCCAAAAGGAACCTCACTCGGACTCGAAAAGCCCATTTCTTCCAGCACAGATTGAAGCATTCCTAATGCATTCAACACATCCCTGAAGTTCAGCCCCGAAGCCTTTACCTGGATCTCGACTTCCCCAGCCTGTGGTTGCTGCCTGACTGCTGGCATCAGCGTTAGATCGTCTAGAACTCCATAGCTAGACAAACCCAGTCGAAAAGAATCAGCGTCAGGAATGCTCAGCGGTTGAGCAGCTTTAGCGGTTGGCAGCAACCTAGCGACAAAGCGATTGTCTTGACGATAGGCAATCTGTTCTTCCGCATCAGGAACACTCAGATCTTGAAACAATAAATCGATGGCTTTAGTCGAGCATTTTTCAGGTAAATCTATAGAAGTACAGCGTAAATCAGGCTGTTCTAAGCGAAGCGACCTGGCCATACCCCACAGCGGTGACTGCTGAAGCTGAAGTGGAATCGCCGTTTCTACAGACTGTGCGTTTTGAGTCAGTAGCCACAGACGCGCACTCAGAGCTGGAAACTCAGACAGCGTCTGCACTAGGCGCAGCAGGCCACCGCAAATTCTCTCTTGTTCTGAAAGCTCTCCTATATTTCCTCTTTTAGCGTCTAGCGCCCATAGATAGGCAATCTGACAGGTCAGCTTGCCTTGGTTCTCGGTGACCAGAATGGGAATTAGATCGGTTACAAGCTGATTAAACGATGCCGGATCTAGGGGATTTAGCGTGTAGGTATCTGTTTCTAGATCAAAGCTGTATGTTGCGGCAGTAGCCAGCTTGAAGACGCGATCGCCCCGCTCCTGCAATCTTCTTTCAACCTGATCTCCTACACCTTGACTGTCAGAAAAAAGCAGCCATACTTTCTTTGACTCTAGTGATAAATCAGACTGAACATTAGGAACAGATCGCCAAGCTAGCTCATGCAGCCATTCATGCGGATGAGGTGAAGTAGTCTCCGATCTACGAGCGAGTGACGGCTCCTCTGATGTGCCGAACAGTCGCTTCAAGGAGGAATTTTTGACGTATTGCAGCGTCATTCCAGTGATATGAGCAGCAAGCATGCCAGCTTCATCCCAGATAAAGAGATCGGCTTTGAGTATCTCTGGTTTAGTTCCGTTCTGGCTAGCTTGAGACTGTTGTAGTTGAACTGCGCACCAGCCAGACTGATGCATAGGACTGTAGAACTGGAGCCGATCTAGTCCAATAGGCAGATAAGTCCCCTGAGTTAGGTCTGCTTGTACGGCGGCTCCAATCGTTTGAAAGCAGCCGTCTAGTAAAGCAGGATGTAGCGAGTATGACTTATTGGTAGAACTGCCTTCAGCTAAGCGAATTTGACTGAGTGCCTGTCCGTCTTTCTGCCAAAGCTGCTGAATAGTTTGAAAGTTTGGGCCATAGTTTAGGCCCTGTTCGCTCAGCGTCTGATAGTAGGTAGCGATCGCAACCGGATGAGCCAACAGCGCCATCTGAAAATTTGCCAGCAAAGGTTGCTCAGTCACTGCCGTTTCACTACGAACAACGGTTGCGGTTGCGTGGCGAGTAGCGGTTTGCTCAGTAGGTGTCTGCCCATCCAATGGAGACAGACTAAATATCTGGATTTCACCTCGGTCCGCACCGTCCGGAATCAGCGACACCTGTAGCGTACTCTGTTGGTTTTTCGAAAATACAAGCGCTTTCTCAATGGCCATTTGCTCTAGAGTAACAGCAACAAATTCTTCGTTTGTTTGCCAGTGATAGGCAGCGGCGATCGCCATCTCCACATAAGCTGCACCCGGCAGCACCATCTGACCAAGTATGCAGTGATCCTTCAAATACCCAGGCGACTCGGCGCTAAGCCAACTTTGAAAGTGTTTTTCTTTAGAGCCCGCTAGCGACAGGTAGTCTCCAATCAGCGGATGACCTGTTGTTTTTCCTAGAGAATGCGAAGCAGGTGCATTCTTTGGCTCCATGCTAGGAATACTCGCTTCGTCCCACCAGTAGCGCTGCCTTTGGAACGGATAGGTCGGTAGAGCAATCCGCTGTCCTTTGATAGTAATTTCTGGTTCGACCGCCTGCCAGTCTATTTTTGCGCCTATCACATGTAGTGCAGCTAAACTGTTGAAGATAGCAACTCTATCCGATAGCGCTGGGCGGAGGCTGGCTAGCCACTGAACGTTTTTAATTTTTGTTGAGGCCTTCTCTTCAGCAGTACACAGACAGCCACGCCCCATACCTAACAGTATTGGCTTTGAGCCGATCTCTAAGAACACACTTTCGTCACGAGCTGCGAGCGTGTTCATCGCATCCAAGAAACGGACGGGCGATCGCACATGACGCACCCAGTAATCAGCCGTTGCAATCTCTGCGGTTGCCAGCTCTCCGGTCAGCATAGAGATGATCGGTAAAGTAGGCTGATGAAATTCAACCGACTCCGCCACCGCTCGAAAGTCTTCTAACATCGGCTCCATTCGCGCAGAATGAAACGCATGGGAGACTGACTAGCGGCTTGGATTTGATTGAGCGCTGTTCTAGCTGCTGGATTAGATCGGCGATCGCACCTTCATCCCCAGACACCACCGTACTCTGCGGCCCGTTAACCGCCGCCACCTCAACGTCCAGCTCAGCAGTTAACCGCTCACACTGCGCCACATCTGCCATCACCGACAGCATTGCGCCCCCGGCTGGCAGCGCCTGCATCAGTCGCCCTCTCGCCGCAATCAGCCGCAGCCCAGCTTCAGGACTAAACACACCCGCTACGCAGGCCGCCACGTATTCACCCAGACTATGCCCTAATACAACAGAAGGCTGAATACCCCACGACTGCCACAGCTTAGCCAGCGCATACTCAAAGGAAAATAGAACAGGTTGGGTAAACCGGGTTTGATTAATTGCAGCTTCATCCGCGTCAAAGAGAATCTTCAGCAGGTCAACATCGTCCGCTACTCAAAACTTCAGCACACTGATCCAGAACGGATCGAAAAACGGGCTGAGTTTCGTACAACTCGCGGCCCATGCCGACAAACTGTGAGCCCTGCCCGGTGAATAGAAACGCCATTCCCTGTGGTTGTTCAGCTCGCCCGGAAACTACACCGACGATATCTTCTTCATCTGCTAGCCAGTCCTGCAACTGTTCTTTTAGCTGACTGGTCGATTCAGTGACAAAAGTCAGCCGATGGGAAAAGTGCGATCGCCTAGTATTTGCCGCTACGCACAAAGCACCTAAGCTAATTGCTTTGTTCTCCAACAGATCAAGATAACTTTTCACTAGCTCCTTTAGAGCTGTTCCATTCTTTGCAGAGATCGCTAAAATCCGCGCAACAGGAACAGAAGTTGTCTCACTCTCTTGTTTCTTGTTTGTCTGTTCATCATAGCCGGCCAGCACCGTATGGGCGTTCGTTCCCCCAAAACCAAAAGAATTGACGCCAATATAAGCATTAGTGGGCAGAGGGGCGATCGCATCTTGCACCTTCAGTCTCAATCCAGCAAAATCAATCGCCGGATTCGGCTGCGAATAGTGCAGACTCGGCGGCATTTCTCCATGCTTCAGCATCAGCGACGCCTTAATTAGCCCAGCTACTCCCGCCGCCGTCTCCGCGTGTCCAAAATTAGTCTTCACCGAGCCAATCGGACAAGCCTGCTCAGGTCCACGCCCCGCTGATAGCACCGCCCCCAGCGCCTGCGCCTCAACCGGATCGCCCAGCTTCGTCCCAGTACCGTGCGCCTCTATATAGCTAACCGCCGCTGGATCGACTTGCGCCAGCCGATATGCTTCTTTTAGTACCGCCGTCTGCGCCTCCGGATTCGGCGCGGCCATCCCCTGACTAAAGCCGTCCTGATTCACCGCGCTACCGCGAATCACCGCATACACCGGATCGCCATCCGCCACGGCCTGTGACAGTGGCTTTAGGATCACTATGCCCGCCCCCTCACTGCGCACATAGCCATCCGCACTCGCATCAAAGCTCTTGCAGCGACCGTCGCCAGACATAAAGCCGCCCTTAGAAAAGCCCGCCGTCACCGTCGGCAGTAGCAGTACATTCACCCCACCCGCAACAGCCATCTGCGACTCACCTGTCCACAGACTCTGACAGGCCAAATGCACCGCCACCAGAGACGAAGAGCAGGCCGTATCCACCGCCAAACTTGGTCCTTTGAAATCGAACACGTAGGAAATTCGATTAGCCGCGATACAGTTCCCCGTCCCCGTCGTCGCATACGGATCGTTCACTGGCTGCTGCCACAGCATGATCGAATAGTCATGCGTGCCAATCCCAATGAACACGCCTGTCCTAGAGCCGCGTAACGTCTCAGGCACCTGTCCAGCATCTTCTAGCGCTTCCCACGTCACCTCTAGCAGCAGCCGCTGCTGTGGGTCCATTGTCGCCACCTCGCGCGGGGCAATGCCAAAAAACTGCGGGTCAAACTGGTCTACCTGATCTAAAAATCCGCCCCAGCGAGTGTTGGTTTTATTCGGCGCGCTCGGGTCCGGGTCGTAGATCGGATCGACATCCCAGCGGGTAGAAGGCACCTCGCTAACGCTGTCTACGCCGTTGCGAATCATCTGCCAAAAGGCGTCAGGCGTGTCGGCTCCTCCTGGATAGCGACAACCGATGCCAACAATTGCAACAGGTTCGAGCGAAGGGCTAACAGAGGGGCTAGGAGCACTCATGCGGGTGTTGTGAATCAAACTTCTCTATGTAGTAATGCTGAGAGATAGACGATGTCAAGATAGCCCAAGCCAATATTGCGATCTAGATCATCGTGAAATCTGCTGTTGCCAGGTAGACAACAGCGTCGAAACAACGCTTTCCCAGTCGTACGCAGTCACGTCTTGCTGGGCTTGCTTAGCCTAGCCGATACCGTAGGCGCTTGTCTGAGACGAGTCGGGTCAACGCCTGCCCGAAGCTTTGCGCGCTTTGAGGCTCGAAGAGTAGGCCATTTTTTCCGTCGCGGAGGTGAGTGATAACGCCGCCTTTGGCAGGTGCGATCGCCGGAATCCCCGCCGCAAAAGCCTCTAGTATCGTCAGCCCCAGCGTCTCTTTCTCAGACGCAGTGACATGAATGTCGCTATTGGCCAGTAGCGGCGGTACAGCCGCAGGAGCAATCCGTCCTAGCAGGTGTACTGACAGGCCCAGCGGCTGAAGTTCGTTCATAATCTGCGTACGCAGATCGCCATCGCCCGCGATCAAGATGGCAACCTTGTTCTTTATCTGCGCATTCTGCGGATTATTTGCCCAAAGGGTGAGCGATCGCAGCGTAAATTCCCACCCCTTATCTGGCGTCAGCCTACCTAAAAATACCAGCTTCGTCTTTTCCGCTATCCCTCTAATTCCGTAGGTCTTAGCAAAAAAGTCAGAATCGCGAGTTTGAGATTGAAACTTTTGTACGTCCACGCCTAGATAGCGATCGCACCGTACATTCTTCACCCGCAACTGTCGCATCTTCTCCAGCGTCACTGGGCTAGAGACCAGAATGGCATCATACGCATGAAACACAGGGCGAATAAACAGCATCGACCCCCACTGCAACCCAGCAATTAGAAAGCAAGGCAGCGGCAAAAAGTCTTCGATATAGTCAATAAAGTTCGTGTGATAGAAGCCCACACAGGGAATGTCGTGCGATCGCGCATAGGCCACCCCCGGCGCTTTCAACATCCCTAAGAAAATTCGGTCCGGCTCATCGACATGCACTATCTCCGGCGCAAACGCAGCTAGCTCCTGATTCAAAGCCCCATCCGCCGCCCTGCTCAAGTTCCGCTCGAACTCAACCCCCATAAACGGCTCACTCGGCAGATTTACCACCCGCACCCCTGGCAGAATATCACCCTGATACTTATGCCAGTCTGGATACACCACCGCCACCGACTGATAGTCTGGGCACAAGATTAAAACTTCGTGCCCTAGCTTGCTCAGCACCCGCACTCGCTGAAACAGTGAAACCGTAACGCCATCGACCACAGGTAAAAACCCAGAGCTAATAATGGCGATCTTCATAGGGTTTAGCGCTTGAATGAAATTTGGATCTCACCCTGGTCTAGACGTTCTAGAGGTGCGTCTTTACAACTGCCAAATAGCTTAAAGTACCCTTCCGGCCAGCCAGTTTTCAAATCTTTTTCAATCAGCTGCGCCAGATACCTAGATACTGACAGGTTCATTTGCTTTGCTTTCCGCTGTAGTCTATTAGCCGTCTCTTCTGGAATGTCGCACTGTAGCTGGGTCATGTAACATCTACCTCACCAAAACTATGTCTACGATTCTAGTCTGCTATCTTGCATCCTCAACCCTCCACAGGGTCAAAGCAAACCCACCCGAAATTAACGGCGGTGGCTGGTAAATTTGGGTCGAGTTCATTAGCGGACTATTTTTGACCGTTTGTTTAGCCTCCTCGGATGGCGCGAACAGGAAAGTGGTGTTTGCTCCGTTCAAGATATTAGTCAGCAGGGCATCG
>CAWISM010000007.1:0-108551 GCA_963838725.1 uncultured cyanobacterium
CCCTGCTGAAATAAAGTATGAGAAAGCTGTACCGCCTTGTACGGTTCACCTACGATTACCGGAATAACAGGCGAATCATGACTATTGCCCGTATTTAGACCGCTCTCCTTAGCCAGCTTCAAAAAGAGACGCGATTTCTGTTGTACCTGGGCCACTAGCACGGGCTCTTTTGCTATCACCCGCAGCGCCTCCAACGCCGCAGCGGCATTCGCCGGAGCCATCCCCACACTAAACACAAAACCGGGCGCGGTATATTTCAGATACTCTACTAGCTCCGAACAGCCCGCGATATAGCCACCGCAGCTCGCAAACGATTTACTTAGCGTCCCCATCCACATATCTACAGCCTCTGGCTCAATCCCAAAGTGCTCACCAATGCCGCGCCCAGTTTTACCCAGCACACCAATAGAATGCGCTTCATCTACCAGCAAAAATGTTTTGTGAGCTTGCTTTAGCTTCACGAATTCAGGCAGCGGCGCAACGTCTCCATCCGTACTGTAGACGCCTTCAACCGCAATTAATACCTTTTCGTAGTTTCGGCGATGCTGTTGCAACAATTGTTCTAGCGCCTGATAGTCATTATGAGGAAACTCTATCGCCGTTGCCCCTGAAAGGTTACAGCCCTCTCGAATGCTGTTGTGGCTGAGCGCATCATATAGGATTAAATCTTTTTCTTGGAACAGATGGCCGATGGTGGTGACGTTAGTCGCATGGCCACCGATGTAAGCGATACAGTCTTCGGTGCCAAGAAAATTAGCCAGTCCCTTCTCTAGCTGCTGATGCACAGGCCGTTCGCCAGAGACCACCCGGCTAGCTGACACTGAAGTACCGTACTGGGCGATCGCACTCTGCGCAGCCTGATTCAGCCTCGGATCTCCTGACAATCCTAGATAGTTGTAGCTAGCGTAGTTAATCAGCGATCGCCCGTCGATCTGCGTAGTATCTGTTGCTGTTCCTTCATGCACAGTAAAGAAAGGATTGCCTAAGTCTTCTACCCGGTCAAGATCCTGCCGAAGTCGGCGGTAGTCGAGAAGGTGAGAGAAGTCATAATGCTCTGGCGAAGGGGTGTAGGGAGAGCGGGGAGGAGAAGAGAGAGACGAAAGGAATTTAGAAGGCTTGGTTTTCCTGCTGGTGCCGTTGGTTTTAGCTGTTTCGGCCAGAGCTGTTTCGGCTAGAGCTGTTTTGACTAGAGGCAAAGGCTCTGTGGTAATTTCTGTTTTTGATAGAACAAAGTCTACGGCTAGTTTCTGGGCTAGATATCCGGATAGGGCAGTAATAGTGGGATAGTCGAAGGTCAGGGTTTGAGGAATAGGCTGACCTAGATTTTTCTGGAGGCGGTTGCTGAATTCCACAGCCATAAGCGAATCCATCCCTAGATCGCCAAATTGTTCGTTTGGGTCGATGGCATCGGCTGAGCTGAAGCCCATTACTTTGGCGAGCTGGACACGCAGGTAATTAGAAAGGACCGGGGCGCGTTTGTCTTTCTCAGTTTCTGCTAATTGTTGTAATACGCCTGAACAAACGAGCGACGGCTGTTTAGTGGCGGTTGACTTGGCAGTTTCTCGGACCTCAAAGAGCAAAGGTGAACTTGCACCACTTGCCTGTCCGCCAGCAGATTCTACGAACTTTGCCCAGTCAATTGGGATTATGCCAACCTGCGGTTTGGGCTGGGTCATCATTTCAGACAGTAGCTGGAGGCCGATTTCAGGAGAGATTTGCGTGAGTCCTTGTGCTGTCATCCGGTTTTGACTGCGTTCGTCTAGCTGGGCAACCATACCGGCATCGGCCCACGGCCCCCAGTTCAGGCACAGTGCTGGTAGACCAAGGCTATGTCGATGGTGGGCAAGGCTGTCAAGAAAGGCATTGGCCGCAGCGTAGTTGCTCTGGCCAAGCGAGCCCATAATCGAAACGATAGAAGAAAAACAAACGAAATGATCGAGATCGAGAGATTTTGTCAGATTGTGCAGATGCCAAGCGCCAGCTAGTTTTGGCGTCATTACCTCAGCGAAGTTCTGCCAGGACTGATTAGTTAGCAGTCCGTCTTCTAGAGTGCCTGCCAGGTGGAAGATTCCTTTTAGAGGACTTCTAGCGCTTGTGAGGAAAGGAGATAGCGCAGACTCTAAATCGGATAAGTTCGAGATGTCTGCTTGAATAATTTGAACCTTCGCACCAGAGTGCTGAAGGTCATCGACTGTCTGCTGCGCTGTCTTAGAGGGCGATCGCCGTCCCAGCAAAACCAGATGTCGCGCTCCCTGTTCAGCTAGCCAGCCAGCCACCTTTAGCCCCAGCGCGCCCAGTCCGCCCGTGATTAAATAAGCAGCGTCTGGCTTAATTAGCGGTTGGTTCGATGGAACTGTGGGTAAAGTCAGCACCACCTTTCCAATATGCCGAGCCTGGGCCATGTAGCGAAAAGCGTCAGGCGCAGATTCAATCGGAAAGACAGTTTTAGGCAAAGGTTGTAGCGACTCTTTCTCGAACTGAACCATCAGATCGCTCAAAATCTGAGAAATCAGTCCAGGTTTTTCTGTAGACACTTCCAACAAGTCAAAGGGAAAGTAGCGAATATCGGCGCGAGT
Organism: uncultured cyanobacterium; assembly: GCA_963838725.1. GTDB lineage: Bacteria > Cyanobacteriota > Cyanobacteriia > Phormidesmidales > Phormidesmidaceae > Phormidesmis. The sequence goes on from CAWISM010000007.1 coordinate 2,577, forward strand.
CTGGCTCATCTTTTCGGCGTCCCAAATGCCAATCTTGCCAATCTCAGCAAATCTTCCCTGCGGCGCTAACACTTCAACGCTTTTGTCAATAAACTCTCCATTTAAACTGTTGAAAACAACGTCAACGCCTTTTCCCTCAGTTGCCGCCAAGATCTCTTCAGCAAAATCCAGCGTGCGCGAGTTCATCACATGCTGAATACCCATCGACCGCAGAAAATCCCACTTTGGCGGGCTCGCAGTCGCAAAGACCTCAGCCCCAATCTGCTGAGCAATCTGTACAGCGGCTTGGCCCACTCCACCCGCTGCTGAGTGGATCAAAACGCGATCGCCCGCCTTCAGCCCCGCACAGTTCACCAGCCCGTAATAAGCCGTCAAAAAGGTCGTCGGTACCGTCGCCGCCTCAGCAAAACTCATCGCAGCAGGCTTAACCACAACAAAATCTGCCGATACGGTCACATACTGTCGCAAGCTGCCCACCGCCTGAGCCGCAATCACCTCGTCACCGACCTGCAAATGCTTCACATCGGCACCAACAGCCGTCACCACTCCAGCACATTCCCCGCCAAAAGGAACCTCACTCGGACTCGAAAAGCCCATTTCTTCCAGCACAGATTGAAGCATTCCTAATGCATTCAACACATCCCTGAAGTTCAGCCCCGAAGCCTTTACCTGGATCTCGACTTCCCCAGCCTGTGGTTGCTGCCTGACTGCTGGCATCAGCGTTAGATCGTCTAGAACTCCATAGCTAGACAAACCCAGTCGAAAAGAATCAGCGTCAGGAATGCTCAGCGGTTGAGCAGCTTTAGCGGTTGGCAGCAACCTAGCGACAAAGCGATTGTCTTGACGATAGGCAATCTGTTCTTCCGCATCAGGAACACTCAGATCTTGAAACAATAAATCGATGGCTTTAGTCGAGCATTTTTCAGGTAAATCTATAGAAGTACAGCGTAAATCAGGCTGTTCTAAGCGAAGCGACCTGGCCATACCCCACAGCGGTGACTGCTGAAGCTGAAGTGGAATCGCCGTTTCTACAGACTGTGCGTTTTGAGTCAGTAGCCACAGACGCGTACTCAGAGCTGGAAACTCAGACAGCGTCTGCACTAGGCGCAGCAGGCCACCGCAAATTCTCTCTTGTTCTGAAAGCTCTCCTATATTTCCTCTTTTAGCGTCTAGCGCCCATAGATAGGCAATCTGACAGGTCAGCTTGCCTTGGTTCTCGGTGACCAGAATGGGAATTAGATCGGTTACAAGCTGATTAAACGATGCCGGATCTAGGGGATTTAGCGTGTAGGTATCTGTTTCTAGATCAAAGCTGTATGTTGCGGCAGTAGCCAGCTTGAAGACGCGATCGCCCCGCTCCTGCAATCTTCTTTCAAGCTGATCTCCTACACCTTGACTGTCAGAAAAAAGCAGCCATACTTTCTTTGACTCTAGTGATAAATCAGACTGAACATTAGGAACAGATCGCCAAGCTAGCTCATGCAGCCATTCATGCGGATGAGGTGAAGTAGTCTCCGATCTACGAGTGAGTGACGGCTCCTCTGATGTGCCGAACAGTCGCTTCAAGGAGGAATTTTTGACGTATTGCAGCGTCATTCCAGTGATATGAGCAGCAAGCACGCCAGCTTCATCCCAGATAAAGAGATCGGCTTTGAGTATCTCTGGTTTAGTTCCGTTCTGGCTAGCTTGAGACTGTTGTAGTTGAACTGCGCACCAGCCAGACTGATGCATAGGACTGTAGAACTGGAGCCGATCTAGTCCAATAGGCAGATAAGTCCCCTGAGTTGGGTCTGCTTATACGGCGGCTCCAATCGTTTGAAAGCAGCCGTCTAGTAAAGCAGGATGTAGCGAGTATGACTTATTGGTAGAACTGCCTTCAGCTAAGCGAATTTGACTGAGTGCCTGTCCGTCTTTCTGCCAAAGCTGCTGAATAGTTTGAAAGTTTGGGCCATAGTTTAGGCCCTGTTCGCTCAGCGTCTGATAGTAGGTAGCGATCGCAACCGGATGAGCCAACAGCGCCATCTGAAAATTTGCCAGCAAAGGTTGCTCAGTCACTGCCGTTTCACTACGAACAACGGTTGCGGTTGCGTGGCGAGTAGCGGTTTGCTCAGTAGGTGTCTGCCCATCCAATGGAGACAGACTAAATATCTGGATTTCACCTCGGTCCGCACCGTCCGGAATCAGCGACACCTGTAGCGTACTCTGTTGGTTTTCCGAAAATACAAGCGCTTTCTCAATGGCCATTTGCTCTAGAGTAACTGCAACAAATTCTTCGTTTGTTTGCCAGTGATAGGCAGCGGCGATCGCCATCTCCACATAAGCTGCACCCGGCAGCACCATCTGACCAAGTATGCAGTGATCCTTCAAATACCCAGGCGACTCAGCGCTAAGCCAACTTTGAAAGTGTTTTTCTTTAGAGCCCGCTAGCGACAGATAGTCTCCAATCAGCGGATGACCTGTTGTTTTTCCTAGAGAATGCGAAGCAGGTGCATTCTTTGGCTCCATGCTAGGAATACTCGCTTCGTCCCACCAGTAGCGCTGCCTTTGGAACGGATAGGTCGGTAGAGCAATCCGCTGTCCTTTGATAGTAATTTCTGGTTCGACCGCCTGCCAGTCTATTTTTGCGCCTATCACATGTAGTGCAGCTAAACTGTTGAAGATAGCAACTCTATCCGATAGCGCTGGGCGGAGGCTGGCTAGCCACTGAACGTTTTTAATTTTTGTTGAGGCCTTCTCTTCAGCAGTACACAGACAGCCACGCCCCATACCTAACAGTATTGGCTTTGAGCCGATCTCTAAGAACACACTTTCGTCACGAGCTGCGAGCGTGTTCATCGCATCCAAGAAACGGACGGGCGATCGCACATGACGCACCCAGTAATCAGCCGTTGCAATCTCTGCGGTTGCCAGCTCTCCGGTCAGCATAGAGATGATCGGTAAAGTAGGCTGATGAAATTCAACCGACTCCGCCACCGCTCGAAAGTCTTCTAACATCGGCTCCATTCGCGCAGAATGAAACGCATGGGAGACGACTAGCGGCTTGGATTTGATTGAGCGCTGTTCTAGCTGCTGGATTAGATCGGCGATCGCACCTTCATCCCCAGACACCACCGTACTCTGCGGCCCGTTAACCGCCGCCACCTCAACGTCCAGCTCAGCAGTTAACCGCTCACACTGCGCCACATCTGCCATCACCGACAGCATTGCGCCCCCGGCTGGCAGTGCCTGCATCAGTCGCCCTCTCGCCGCAATCAGCCGCAGCCCAGCTTCAGGACTAAACACGCCCGCTACGCAGGCCGCCACGTATTCACCCAGACTATGCCCTAATACAACAGAAGGCTGAATACCCCACGACTGCCACAGCTTAGCCAGCGCATACTCAAAGGAAAATAGAACAGGTTGGGTAAACCGGGTTTGATTAATTGCAGCTTCATCCGCGTCAAAGAGAATCTTCAGCAGGTCAACATCGTCCGCTATCAAAACCTCAGCACACTGATCCAGCACGGATCGAAAAACGGGCTGAGTTTCGTACAACTCGCGGCCCATGCCGACAAACTGTGAGCCCTGCCCGGTGAATAGAAACGCCATTCCCTGTGGTTGTTCAGCTCGCCCGGAAACTACACCGACGATATCTTCTTCATCTGCTAGCCAGTCCTGCAACTGTTCTTTTAGCTGATCGGTCGATTCAGTCACAAAAGCTAGCCGATGGGAAAAGTGCGATCGCCTAGTATTTGCCGCTACGCACAAAGCACCTAAGCTAATTGCTTTGTTCTCCAACAGATCAAGATAACTTTTCACTAGCTCCTTTAGAGCTGTTCCATTCTTTGCAGAGATCGCTAAAATCCGCGCAACAGGAACAGAAGTTGTCTCACTCTCTTGTTTCTTGTTTGTCTGTTCATCATAGCCGGACAGCACCGTATGGGCGTTCGTTCCCCCAAAACCAAAAGAATTGACGCCGATATAAGCATTAGTGGGCAGAGGGGCGATCGCATCTTGCACCTTCAGTCTCAATCCAGCAAAATCAATCGCCGGATTCGGCTGCGAATAGTGCAGACTCGGCGGCATTTCTCCATGCTTCAGCATCAGCGACGCCTTAATTAGCCCAGCTACTCCCGCCGCCGTCTCCGTGTGTCCAAAATTAGTCTTCACCGAGCCAATCGGACAAGCCTGCTCAGGTCCACGCCCCGCTGATAGCACCGCCCCCAGCGCCTGCGCCTCAACCGGATCGCCCAGCTTCGTCCCAGTACCGTGCGCCTCTATATAGCTAACCGCCGCTGGATCGACTTGCGCCAGCCGATATGCTTCTTTCAGTACCGCCGTCTGCGCCTCCGGATTCGGCGCGGCCATCCCCTGACTAAAGCCGTCTTGATTCACCGCGCTACCGCGAATCACCGCATACACCGGATCGCCATCCGCCACGGCCTGTGACAGTGGCTTTAGGATCACTATGCCCGCCCCCTCACTGCGCACATAGCCATCCGCACTCGCATCAAAGCTCTTGCAGCGACCGTCGCCAGACATAAAGCCGCCCTTAGAAAAGCCCGCCGTCACCGTCGGCAGTAGCAGTACATTCACCCCACCCGCAACAGCCATCTGCGACTCACCTGTCCACAGACTCTGACAGGCCAAATGCACCGCCACCAGAGACGAAGAGCAGGCCGTATCCACCGCCAAACTTGGTCCTTTGAAATCGAACACGTAGGAAATTCGATTAGCCGCGATACAGTTCCCCGTCCCCGTCGTCGCATACGGATCGTTCACTGGCTGCTGCCACAGCATAATCGAATAGTCATGCGTGCCAATCCCAATGAACACGCCTGTCCTAGAGCCGCGTAACGTCTCAGGCACCTGTCCAGCATCTTCCAGCGCTTCCCACGTCACCTCTAGCAGCAGCCGCTGCTGCGGGTCCATTGTCGCCACCTCGCGCGGGGCAATGCCAAAAAACTGCGGGTCAAACTGGTCTACCTGATCTAAAAATCCGCCCCAGCGAGTGTTGGTTTTATTCGGCGCGCTCGGGTCCGGGTCGTAGATCGGATCGACATCCCAGCGGGTAGACGGCACTTCGCTAACGCTGTCTACGCCGTTGCGAATCATCTGCCAAAAGGCGTCAGGCGTGTCGGCTCCACCCGGATAGCGACAACCGATGCCAACGATTGCAACAGGTTCGAGCGAAGGGCTAACAGAGGGGCTAGGAGCACTCATGCGGGTGTTGTGAATCAAACTTCTCTATGTAGTAATGCTGAGAGATAGACGATGTCAAGATAGCCCAAGCCAATCTTGCGATCTAGATCATCGCGAAATCTGCTGTTGCCAGGTAGACAACAGCGTCAAAACAACGCTTTCCCAGTCGTACGCAGTCACGTCTTGCTGGGCTTGCTTGCCTAGCCGATACCGTAGGTGCTTGTCTGAGACTAGCCGGGTCAACGCCTGCCCGAAGCTTTGCGCGCTTTGAGGCTCGAAGAGTAGGCCATTTTTGCCATCGCGGAGGTGAGTGATAACGCCGCCTTTGGCAGGTGCGATCGCCGGAATCCCCGCCGCAAAAGCCTCTAGTATCGTCAGCCCCAGCGTCTCTTTCTCAGACGCAGTGACATGAATGTCGCTATTGGCCAGTAGCGGCGGTACAGCGGCAGGAGCAATCCGTCCTAGCAGGTGTACTGACAGGCCCAGCGGCTGAAGTTCGTTCATAATCTGCGTACGCAGATCGCCATCGCCCGCGATCAGAATAGCAACCTTGTTCTTTATCTGCGCATTCTGCGGATTATTTGCCCAAAGGGTGAGCGATCGCAGCGTAAATTCCCACCCCTTATCTGGCGTCAGCCTACCTAAAAATACCAGCTTCGTCTTTTCCGCTATCCCTCTAATTCCGTAGGTCTTAGCAAAAAAGTCAGAATCGCGAGTTTGAGATTGAAACTTTTGTACGTCCACGCCTAGATAGCGATCGCACCGTACATTCTTCACCCGCAACTGTCGCATCTTCTCCAGCGTCACTGGGCTAGAGACCAGAATGGCATCATACGCATGAAACACAGGGCGAATAAACAGCATCGACCCCCACTGCAACCCAGCAATTAGAAAGCAAGGCAGCGGCAAAAAGTCTTCGATATAGTCAATAAAGTTCGTGTGATAGAAGCCCACACAGGGAATGTCGTGCGATCGCGCATAGGCCACCCCCGGCGCTTTCAACATCCCTAAGAAAATTCGGTCCGGCTCATCGACATGCACTATCTCCGGCGCAAACGCAGCTAGCTCCTGATTCAAAGCCCCATCCGCCGCCCTGCTCAAGTTCCGCTCGAACTCAACCCCCATAAACGGCTCACTCGGCAGATTTACCACCCGCACCCCTGGCAGAATATCACCCTGATACTTATGCCAGTCTGGATACACCACCGCCACCGACTGATAGTCTGGGCACAAGATTAAAACTTCGTGCCCTAGCTTGCTCAGCACCCGCACTCGCTGAAACAGTGAAACCGTAACGCCATCGACCACAGGTAAAAACCCAGAGCTAATAATGGCGATCTTCATAGGGTTTAGCGCTTGAATGAAATTTGGATCTCACCCTGGTCTAGACGTTCTAGAGGTGCGTCTTTACAACTGCCAAATAGCTTAAAGTACCCTTCCGGCCAGCCAGTTTTCAAATCTTTTTCAATCAGCTGCGCCAGATACCTAGATACTGACAGGTTCATTTGCTTTGCTTTCCGCTGTAGTCTATTAGCCGTCTCTTCTGGAATGTCGCACTGTAGCTGGGTCATGTAACATCTACCTCACCAAAACTATGTCTACGATTCTAGTCTGCTATCTTGCATCCTCAACCCTCCACAGGGTCAAAGCAAACCCACCCGAAATTAACGGCGGTGGCTGGTAAATTTGGGTCGAGTTCATTAGCGGACTATTTTTGACCGTTTGTTTAGCCTCCTCGGATGGCGCGAACAGGAAAGTGGTGTTTGCTCCGTTCAAGATATTAGTCAGCAGGGCATCGGGAGAAGCGGTCTCGCTCGGTAGAACATAGAACGTAATATCAGGCTCTAGGTCGTAGCTCAAAGAGATTAGATCTTGAACATAGTGGGGGGTAGTGACTAGGTGAGGCGATCGCACTTCATTCAACAGCCCAGTCAGCGCCGCATTGCTCAGATTCCGACTTTTTAGATAGGGCGAGGGCTGCGTAATCAAGCAGGACACCAGACACACGCTCAATAGCAACGCCGTGACCATCCGCCATCTTTCGGGCGTTGACGGATGCTTCAGTGGCAGACGCCGAGGAAAAATGCGATCGCTCAGTAAATGAGCCACGACTATTAGCGCCACCAGATGAGTCGGCATCAGGTACCGAGGCGTTGCCGCTGCCTGCCCGCTACGCACCAGATCAATCAGCAGCAGGGTAACAGGAATAGAGCAGGCCGTTGCCAGCACCAATCCCCAAACCTGGCGAGGCATCTGTCGAACAAAAGCGACGGTCGCATAGGCAATCAGCGCAATCGTCGCCGTCGCTGTCACTACCTGTAGCGCAAAAATCAGCGGCCTTTCTGCAACAGGCACATCAAAAAATAGCACCGCCAAGCTGTAAAACCAGGTGCCCAATGTCGCCCAGATCGGCGTGTATATCTGCATCCAAGTCGTGTTGCTTTGTAGCTTTTGCCACTGGGTCACAACAACGATGGCCCAGGGTAAAAGCGTAGCGAGTGCGATCGCACTCGCAATTCCATAAACCTTCATTCGCCGTCTGTGCCAAACCAGCACCGCCACCCCTTGTCCTAGCACCACCAGCACCGTTAGCAAAGACGTATACAGCGTCAAAGCCAAACAGACACCGTACCCTACCCACCACCGCCATTGATTAGCTTGCAGCGATCGCCATAAAAGCTGAGTCGTCAGCAACAGCAGCAAAATCCACAGGCTGTACGGACGCGCCTCCTGAGAATACGCCACAAAAAAAGGCGAAATCGCCAGCAGCACCATCGCCATCTTAGCCGTGTCTTGCCCAACGAGTCCTCTTCCTAGTCCGTACATCGCGGGTAGTCCCAGCAGACCGAATAAAACGGGTAGGCTACGCATTGCCGCCACCGATCCGCCAAATATCTCAGCCCAGCCGCGAGCCAGCACAAAATACAAAGGCGCATGTTCCGGGCTCTGGGCCAAAACTCGCATCAAATTCGCAAAAGGACGGTTCGCCGGAGACCCCTCTATCTCTGGCCTGATCGACTGAAATCGCTGAAGGTCGCTTACGCTCAGCGGTAGTCCAGTAGCCACCTGTTCCAACACCTCCGCCTGCGTGTAGCCAGACACTCGCATTGAGGTGGCTACCTCATCTACCCAGTACACCGGCTCAGCCAGACTAGAAGACGCGAAACAAGATACCTAGACCGATCAAAATGACGACGATACTGTTCCACAGTTGGCGCGTAGACCACAACCGACGCAGCGCAGCGGGTCGGCTTTGCTTCTCCATAAGTTCTTTTCCAAGATGACCTAACGTGTCTCTGTAATATGTCTCTGTGATGATGGACAGCTTCAGCCGACCCGTCATGATCGGCAAGCTAGTAGTCTTGGCCAAGACTACAGCAGTTTTCACCAGCGCGATTTTCTCATATGTTCTTCACTCAGCAGCTAGTCCGCCCCACTTCGAGCAGACACTGTTCTCCTAGCTCGAAAGCAACGGTATGGAATAGCTCTGCTACTAGCCATAATCGGATTGATCGGTCAGTCACCGTCTGTAAACGCACAGCCTGACGCCACCAGCGCAAACCAGCCCTGACGCAGAAGCAACAGAACCGATGGTGGTCGGCGTGAGTCATTTGCCGCCCTTTGCGATCGCCACCGACACCGACGATGGCACAGACTGGGACGGCATTGGCGTTCACCTCTGGCGCGAAGTCGCCGAAGCGCTAGATATCTCCTACGAGTGGCAAGAGGTCGCATGCCAGCAGAAGCCATCGACCAAGTAGAAAGTGGCGCTATCGACATTGCTATCACCGCTACGGCTACCGCTTCAGCAGAACAGCGCGTAGACTTCACCCAAAGCTACTACGTCTCTTCGATTGGCATCGCTCAAACTGGCCAGCGCAGCTTGCTAGACAATGCCAAAGCCGTTTTATCACCTCGCTTTCTTTGGATTACCCTGTGGCTTTCTTTGCTGCTGCTGGTCGTCGGTGCCATCGTTTGGGTCTTTGAGCGCGGTTCTGAAAAAGAAGGGTTCAACGACGGCTTTGTAGGTGGGATCTGGGACAGCTTCTGGTGGTCAGCCGTTACGATGACCAGCGTCGGCTATGGCGACAAAGTACCTAGCACGTTTGGCGGTCGCCTGGTAGCTCTGTTTTGGATGATTATGGCAATGGGCGTCGCCGCGACGCTGACCGCCTCTATCACATCCGTATTCACTTCTAACAACAGCAGCCAGCTTACCGATGTAGCCGCGCTCAAGCAGCTCAAAGTCGGCAGCATAGAAGGCTCTAGAGCCGCCGCCGCTCTAGAAGAGCAGCAAATCTCTTTTCAGCCCGTCAAAACACCAGAAGCCGGGCTCAACGCAATTACCGAAAATCAGCTAGATGCTTTCGTAGACGACGCCTCTCTACTGAGATATATCAACCAAAGTCTTCAGAGCAAGCTAATCGTAGAATCAGCTGGACTACAGGCTCGCCGCTACAGCTTTGCACTGCCCAACGAAGCCGAATCACTAGAAGCAATCAGCCAGCAGGTCATTCAGGAACAGAATGACGCTGACTGGCAGCCACTACTCAATCGCTTTTTACCCAAGCAGGACAGTTAGCAAACCGCTGCTCTCCAGACTGCCTGCTCGTGATTGGTAAAGCTCGTAGCTAGAAAGCTTATGACTGAGCAGCCATCCTTTGAGGAGCCGTTGCCTGAGCAGTCGCTTGAGGCAATAGCTTCTTCTCTAGGAATTCGATAATTTTTCCAGAGACGTCCATCTCTGTCGCCTTCTCTATGCCTTCTAGCCCAGGCGAAGAGTTCACTTCCATCACTACCGGGCCATGATTGGATCTCAGCAGGTCTACGCCCGCTACACTTAGACCCATCGCCTTTGCCGCTCGTACCGCCGTGCTTCTTTCTTCAGGCGTCAGCTTTATTCTCTTCGCATTGCCACCCCGGTGTAGATTAGAGCGAAACTCACCAGGAGCGCCCTGCCGCTTCATCGAAGCCACCACCCGATTGTTGATTACAAAGCAGCGAAGGTCTGCGCCTTTCGCCTCAGCAATAAATTCTTGAATCAAAATATTGGCATTGAGTCCTCGAAACGCCTCAATGACCGAAGTCGCTGCCTGATAGGTTTCAGCCAGAACTACGCCAATACCCTGAGTCCCTTCTAGTAGCTTGATCACCAGTGGCGCACCGCCGACAATACTGACTAGTCCCTCAATGTCTTTAGTAGAGTGAGCAAATCCAGTAATTGGTAGGCCAATCCCCTCTTTCGACAGAATCTGTAGGCAGTGAAGTTTGTCCCTAGCTCGAAGAATTGCCTGAGAGGTATTCGTCGTAAAGACTTCCATCATCTCAAACTGACGGACAACAGCAGTGCCATAGAAGGTATTAGAAGCACCAATACGCGGAATCACCGCATCGAAATCGTCTGAGATGGCGACCCTGATAGAGCATCTGAGGATTGTGCGCGGTGATATTCATATAGCAGCGCAGATAGTCGATCACCTCGACGGTGTGACCATGCGCTTCTCCCGCTTCCTTAAGACGGCGGGTTGAGTAGAGAGAAGAGTCTCTTGATAAAATTGCGATTTTCATCTTTAGATTGCTTTTGGCCTTTTCGGCCCTTAAAGGTTTGAGTGCGAGCTTTGCTCTGAACGTAGGATCTACCGGAATCGACTAGGAACTTTTGACGGAGGGCCTGCCTGCCAAGCAGCATACGAAAACCCATCACATCGCGATTGGTCAGCGTAAGTTCGATTGGCCAAGTGTGCTCGTTGAGCGTGACAAGCGTTTCAATCACAGGCCGTGACTCGCTTTGTCCGCCAGAATTGCGAACGGTGCGAACATCTAGCAGCTTGGCCTCTGCTGGAACAATTTTGTCGGCGCTACCCTGTGAGGGATGAACGTTGAATCGGACGAAGTCAATATCGCCCTTCTTAAAGTGCTCTATGTCGAAAGGCGTGCAGAGCAGAGGAACGTGCGCCTGTATCAATTTTGACCTTGACACTAGTCACCCCTAGCTGTGGCAGGGCAACCCGTTCTCGCCAGCCGACAATGGCCAAATCAGCAGACGGATCAATCGTGGGTAAACTGGAGTTTTCTCTAGAGTTCTCTTCGGCTGTCATGATAGGCGAGCTGGCATAGTATGGTTAGCTGTGCTCCAGCTCAGCACAACTGGCGTTGAAATCGGCGTTGAAATCAGCGATAGGCGATACCGTAAACGGCAGCGTCTAACCTCTATATCATTATTACCACCCTACAAGCTACATCAAGAAGCTACAGAGGCTCGCAATCTATCAAAATCCTGTAGTATGTGCTTACTAGCTGACGAACTGCTATGAAATCTCGTATCCCTGACCCGTCTCGCCGCACAATATCTACTAGGCGCGACTCCCGCACCCTCGCACTCGCAGAGGGCCGTATCGCTCACCTATCATCAAAGCTTTTCAGCTCCTGGCGATTGCCACCACAGGCGGCGCAGTCATGCTCGCTAGCATAGCCGGACTGGCTTTCTTGCGTTCTGGCAGTCGCTTTATGGAAGGCGTCAAGGTCGCACTGACCCCTCAGCCTCCTGAACAGACCGTAGACATTCGTACAGTCGTCGTCAAACAGGTGCGTGAGGTCAGCGAACTCACCACAGCCGTCTTCACGATGGAAGCCGTCGTCCCGGCCCAAAGCAGCCGCAAGCTAGGCGAATTCACCATTGGTGAGACTAATTTGCTCTACGTCGCCTACGGAGAAGTCAGAGCAGGCGTAGATCTAGAAGATTTGACAACAGCCGATGTCACGGCCTCAGAAACCGGCCGCAGCATCAGCCTAGTCTTGCCCCCACCGATGATTTTAGGCACCGAACTAGACGTCGATCGCTCTTCTGTCTACGACTACAGCCGAGGGCTGTTTAGCCTGGGACCAGACACCGCGCCAGAGCTACAGGAACTAGCCCAAAGAGAAGCCAAAGTAAAAATTGAGCAGGCCGCCTGCGAGCAGGACATTCTCGACCAGGCTAATGATCGCGCTGAGCTAGTCGTTACCCAACTGCTACAGAGCGCCGGATTTGAAGAAGTTATCGTTGAAACTTCGCCAGCGGCGAACACATCCTGCAAGTCGCCAGGCTAGAGAGCCAGTTTTCTGAGAAGCTGTTTCAGTCGATAAGACTAGGTGAAGCAGGTACTATTCAGCCACCGGATCAGCAGCAGGAATGATGACTCGGTTGATTACATGAATAACACCATTACTAGCGACGACATCGGCATCTATCACCTGAGCGCTGTTGACGGTGATAGTATCGCCAATTTCAATAGCGACCGTACTGCCTTCTACAGTGACAACCTCTCCTGTTTCCAAATCACTAGAGAGAAAAACACCAGGCACTACGTGATAGGTCAATAGCTCGATCAAGGATTCTTTGTTCTCTGGCAGCAGCAGAGCCTCTATTGCTTCTGGTGGTAGAACTTCAAACGCTTCATCCGTAGGCGCAAAGACAGTGAAAGGCCCGGTTGAGTTCAGTACGTCTACTAGATCTGCGGCGTCTAGCGCTGTCGCTAGCGTGTTGAAAGTGCTGCTGTTGCCAGCAATCTCTGCCAGCGTCGGCATGGTTTGCAGTCGGCATTCGTTGGCACGGGCGGTACAGATTCTGCCTGTGCTAGCTGTGGTGAAGTGGGTGGAACTTCGGCTATAGCTGCATTTTTAGACGGACCGGGAAGCGCGCTCAGTAGAGATAGCGTCAGAGCGCTAGCGGCTAAGCAGAGGAAAGCGCCTCTAAGTTTTGAGTAATTCATAGTAGTTTCGCTTAGGAAATTGCGTGGGCTGTTCGCTTCGAGATGTCTTGATATGAGGCAAGGTTGCTGCGAAGATTACTTATATCGCAAAGCGCGGGTGCATTGTACTTTAGCTATGGCACTTTTCGTTGTAGAACACAAGGGATGCCTTTTGTGGTGTGCGAAGCTGGTTAGTGGCGACTAGCTAGCTATAGGTAGATGTCTTTTCAGCGCAGAAACGTCAACATAAGGACCGTTATCAATATCGGAACATCCGAAGGATTAGACAAAATGCTAGAGCTGCACCAGTTTGAAGCGTCTCACTACTGCGAAAAGGTCCGACTGATTCTAGATTACAAGCAGCTATCCTATAAGACAGTTGAGGTCGCTCCAGGAATCGGGCAAATCGATCTCTACAGGCTTTCGGGTCAGCGTCAGGTGCCAGTGTTGAAAGATGGCGATGAAGTCGTGCCAGATTCGACTGCGATCGCCCGCTACCTAGACGAAAAATATCCCGCTCGCCCTATCATCCCAACCGACGCCAAGCAAAAAGGGCTCTGCCTGCTAATGGAAGCCTGGGCTGACGAATCGATTGGCCTAAATGGTCGCAAAGCTATGATCGGTGCGTTCAACCAGCATCCCAACTTTCGCACCGCATTGCTGCCTGTCTCTACCCCAGAAGTCGTCAAGACTGTCGTCGGCTCAGTCCCAGGTGACTTGCTGAGCCTGCTCGGTACAGGCGTTGGACTGGGCGGAGAAGCCATCAAATCGGCCACAGATATCCTCAGACAAGACCTCGAAGCCCTGTGCCTCATCCTCAAAGAGCAGCCCTATCTGTGCGGCGACATGCCAACCCTAGCTGACTTCGCCGTCGCTGGACTGTCAATGTATCTGAAATTTCCTTCAACTCTCTACGTAGATCTGCCTTCAGGCATTGCCGGAAAGGGCGTACCCGGACTCGCAGACGCACCAGAGTACGCGCCGTTCTGGGCTTGGCGCGACCTGCTTTACTCTGACTTTCGCCAGCCTCGCAGCGGTCCAACGGCCACCGCGCCAGCCACCGGCAGTGGCCCAGTCGCTATTGGAATTGACTAATGTCTACTACCGCCGCATCTTCTACAGCAGCGCCAGTCGCCCAGCTATCTGATCTGCTTGGTGAGGAGTACTGCATTCCGTGGCAGTCTGTCGAGCCAGAGCAGCAAACTCAGATTGCTAAAGCTGTAGAAGATCCGCCTGCTTGCCTAGTGCAACCTGGCACGGTAGACGAACTCGCTCAGGTAATGGCGCTAGCTGCTCAGCAAAACTGGCGAGTTTTACCGATGGGTCAAGCAAGCAAGCTCGGCTGGGGCGGCTTGGCCAAAGGGATCGATATTGCCCTTAGTACAGCTAGGCTAAACCGAATTGTGGAGCATGCGGTAGGTGACTTCACTGTAACGGTAGAGTCCGGTACAAAGCTGTCGGATCTAGCGACACTGCTGGCGAAAGAAGGACAGTTTTTGGCAGTCGACCCGGCTTTTTCTGACAGGGCTACTATCGGCGGCGTTGTGGCAACAGCAGACACAGGCGCTCTAAGGCAGCGCTATGGAGGGCTGCGCGACATGCTGATTGGCGTGCAGTTTGTCCGGTACGACGGTCAGCTGGCTAAAGCAGGGGGCCGGGTCGTCAAGAATGTGGCTGGCTATGACCTGATGAAGCTGATGACGGGTAGCTATGGCACTCTCGGCGTGCTCAGCGAGCTGACGTTTCGCCTATATCCGATTCAGGCGGTGTCTAGATCGATAGTGCTAAGCGGAACGGTGGATGCGATCGCCCAGGCCGCTGCTCAGATCAGGCTTTCGGGCTTAACCCCAGTCGCCTTCGATATCGTGCTAGAGAACGCAGCCGATTCAGCCAAGTTCGTGACCCTAGTCGCTCGGTTCCAGGGGATTGCCGCAGGCGTAGAAGAGCAAAGTGAACGGCTAGCGGCGATCGCACACAACCACAAGCTAGCCATCGAGCAACTAGATCCATCAGCAGACACTGCCTACTGGCAGCAGGTCGCTAGCTGGATACGCCCGGACACAATCCTTTGTAAGGTCGGTATGAAGCCGAGTGCGATCGCTCCGCTACTAGAGCAGCTTCAGAGTGCTTCAAAGCGGCTAACGGGATCTTGCACTCTACAGGCCAGACTACAGGGCAGTAGCGGGCTAGGCTGGGTTCAGTGGAGTGCATCGGAGCCTACAGCCAGCAATATTGCAAAAGAGATTGAGTTAGTGCGATCGCACTGCCAGCAAAACGGCGGATTCCTTAGCCTATTGCAAGCCCCTACCGCCCTCAAACAATCAGTCGACGTATGGGGCTATACCGGCAATGCCCTACAGGTCATGACCGATATCAAACAAAAATTTGATCCTCAAAGACTGCTCAGCCCCGGTAGATTTGTCGGCGATATCTAAGCCTATCCCTTTCGGCGCAGGCAAACGCCCAAAAGCCAATCTCAAGCTCTATCTACAGTAGTAAACTCGCCACCAAAACAGCACCTATTAGATCAACTCGCCCCGCAAACCGTTACGATCTTTAATCCAACTTGTAAATTTTTTAGAGGAGACCCTTTCTCATGAGCACCACTTTAAGCGTTCCATCGATCAAATGCGAGGGCTGTGCCGACACCATCACCAAAGAAATCAAAGTCCACGACGACAGCGCCAGCGTCAAAGTAGACGTTAGCAACAAAACCGTCGAAGTCGATTCTGGTATGTCCGAAGAGTCAATCAAGCAGGCAATCACAGCCGCCGGACACGAAGTCGCCTAATGGCCCCAAGCACTATCACCGTTCAGTGCCCTCAGTGTCAGCAGGTATACATCGACTGGTCCATCCCTGCTGTCGGCACTGTCACTACGCCCGAGCAGCGGCCCAGTACGGTGTGCTCTAGATGCGGAAATCGCTCAGTCATAGAAGAGCTGAGCGATCAAAACGGTATTTTGGTTAGCTCAGCGGAGCGGCCAGAGTCCGATTAAGGATAAGGATTCAATCACTCACGAATCCTTATTCAGACAGTTCATCAGGTAAAGGAGTCGCCCCGTCACCGATGCCGCCATCTGGCTCAACCGGAATGGGTTGGATTGGGACTTCGTCTGGCTCGATCAAGCCTGGTACATCTGGCCGGACATCTTCTTCAGCAGAGCTTCCTAACGGCAAATCAGCCGCAGGTAAAGGCTCGCCATCACCGACAAACAGCTGCGCTTCTTGGCGCAGCGACTCCGCAGAAGCCACCTGGCCCTGCTGATCTAGCAGATCAGCGGCCTTGAGGTAGTCACCCACAACAGATTCAATCACCGGTTCCGGTAAGTCTGCTGGGCTGGCAACTTCTACGGTGGAGTTGATATACGCTAGGTTAATACGAGACTCTGCTCGGCCCAGGTATGCACCTGGATCGGTATCGTCTAGTTCGATCGCTGCGCTGTAAGCTTCAATCGCATCGGCAAAGTCTTCTGAGACAGAGTAATTGTAGGCGCGGCTAAACACCTGCTCGTACTCGCTAGCAGGACGGACCTCGATTTGATAGCTGCCGCCCAACCCCGAAAAAGAGCTGGCGATCGCGCTATACGTCCCTGCCACTGGCAGCTCGATTACAATCGTAGAATTCAGAGTGCCGCCGTAATCATCATTAGAGGTCAAAGCCTCACCATCCGGGCCTTTTAATATCAGCATCGGATCAAATTCTTCGCTCTGTAGCTCAATGGTCATAATCTGACCCGCTTCACCCTCAAAGGTGTAGGTATCTTCGACCGGCGCTAATGTACCCTCTTGCTGAAGCAGTGCCTGCGCTAAAGCTGCCTGATGCGCAATCCCAGCAACACCAGCAAGCGTAACGACAGCCGCCAATCCTCTAGCGATCTTCTGACTAGCAAAACTTGATAGCTTTTTGCGGATGGCTCTCATGGCGTCGGTATTTCCTCTATAAAAAACAGCTATCTGCGGCATTACATTAATGCATACGCTCGCATTTCACAAATCTAGAAGAGTTTAAAGCGGTTTGTTGATACGCTGTGGGACACTATATTAGCTGTCTAAGCATATTAATACAGAACTACAAAGCAGATGGATTCACCCCCCGGTCACCGCATCGCGAATATGGAAAAAGTGCTGAGAAGAAAGTCTACCGTCGAAACAGTGAGCTGCTATCTCATCAGAACCTGCGGCATAGTAGTCGCCCTTTTCTATGCACAGGCGGCTCAGGCTAGCAGTCTAAAAGATCTTACATCTGACACTGATATTCCCGAAGAAATCCTGCGCACAGAAATCATTGTAGAAGCTAGATCTCCCTTGACGGGTGAACTGCTAACAGCGGCTGAGTACGCTCAGCTTCAGGCCAGCCTAGATAGAGAAGGCAGACCCCCACAGCTCAACTCAGAAATCCGTCAGCTAGTCTACTTGCTAAGGCTACGGCGCATTCTCAAGCCAATTATTCCCTTCATTAAAGAAGAGCAGGTTTTGCCTGCTAGCAAAGAAGAGCAGGCGGAACCTGCCAACAAGACGAATCCACAGGCTCAGTAGATACCATAAGCACATGCGTCTCAACAGCATCTGCATAGAACTTTGAGTACTCCGACGACTGAACACAATCCCACTGGCATTTTGATCACTTCTTTTGTGCCGTGGCTAGCACACCAAACGTCTAACTCGTCAGATGATCTGGTGGCAGCGCTTTGCGATCGCGACGAATTTCCCTTAGATAGTCTCTGGCTACGGCACGTTCCGGTTTGTTTTGAGTCAGCCCCTGCGCTTGTCATCGCCAAACTGCACGAGTTACAGCCTCGCGCAATCGTCTGCTGTGGCATGGCAGAAAATCGCCAGCGTCTATCGATTGAACAACAGGCAGCGGGTGAAGGGCGCGTTCTTCAGACAGCTATCAACACGCAAGACCTGCTCACAAAAACGACCCAAACCGAAATCAGCTACGACGCAGGAAACTATGTTTGCAATCATTTGTACTATCACGTGCTATCAGCGATAGATAAAAGGAAGTTTGATACAATCGCTCTCTTCGTCCACGTCCCGGTTTTGAACGAGAGAAACATAGCTGGATTCACCGACGACTTTCAAAGGATACTGTCTGCTTTGTAATAGATTGTAACGGCATTGTTCTTTTCGTACGGGCGATCGCACCTGACGTAGTCAATATCCCTGAGTCCAGAAGTGCGCTACTAGCTTTCGTATACTGCTGTTAATAACGATCTTTCTATCTAGCCTGTAACAAGCCAATGTCTAAAGTAAAGAGATAGGGCAAAATAGTGCTATAGCACTGGTCTGCTTTGCATAGGTACAGCCTCCTAAATAGCAGGCAACGTGGCTCACGGCACCTGAACGCAATTTGGCACTGCTACCCATCGTTATCTTTGCTGCTTCCGCGAAACATCACATGGCTTATTCCGTTACCCAGACAAGAGAGAGTGACCTCCTTGAGCGCTCACCCGCTAACACTAGTAGCAAGCAGCCACTGCTACTCACGCTTGATAGCGCTACCAATGCTATCGAATCCATCTCTACCGATTTCTCTCTCCAATGTCGGCTTAAAGCCATCAAAGTAGACGGCAAAGTGGGACTCCTTGCCAGGACCAGCTACTCCTTCACCCAGGAAACCCCAACCTCGCTGAAGCATGTGTTTCAGTATGCAGAAGATCTCAATCAACAGCTCCTTTACTCGCAGGTATTCGTCGTTCAAAACATAGACAGCGATCAAACCTATTGTCTACGAATGGATACAGTGCTTAGCAGCGCATACGAACGTCAGGATATCTCACTGCTTCTCTCTAAAGTGAGCCAGGATGTAGATATTTTAATGAGCTACTTTCGCTAGTTCTGGTTTCGCCAGTTCTAGTTTTGCCAGTTCTATGGCTAGCTCTTATTTACTTATTGCATCGACCGATATAGCGTACCGCTTGAGCCGAGTTACCATTCATGGTGACAACGTCGTGAGTCTCTAGCTCAAGACAGTCAAACCCATTCATCAGCTGAGTGAAATAGCCTAGGTCATGATGCCGAACGGTGCCACCATCCGCCAGGTCAAAAACGCCATATTGGCCGTAGCGCTTGTAGCCTGCTTTGTATCTATCTAGATAGCTAGTGGACCACTGTAGGGGTAAATCGCTAACGAACAGACACCCCCCTGGCTTTAGCACCCGTTTAAGTTCGCTCATGATCTGTCTTTGTTCTAGATCAAAAGGAACAGAGGTCAACAACGTGACAACAACGGCAATATCAAACGTATCGTCATTCCAAACTAGCTCGCTGCGGCAGTTCTTAAACTCGCACTCAGGCGCGTTCTTTCTGGCCTGCTCTAGCATTGCTGAGGAAGTGTCAGTCGCTGAGACTACAAAGCCAAGGTCAGAAAGATAGCGAGCTAGCCGACCATATCCACAGCCCATATCCAGCACCTTCGCACCTTGAGGAAAGTACTGCTCAATCACAGACTCAGGAATAGGATGGCGAAACTCCTTGGATGTGGCGCTCTCGTCCCAATACTTGATTAGCTGTGATGAACTTGGAATAGTCTCAGTCATAGAGGTAGAGGTTCCTGTTTAAGGTCTTCAAGTTCACGTTGTGCGTGATAGGCCAACGAACACTGTAAAGTGGTTCGGCAAAAGCGCATAGTGTAGTTCAGGCTAGATTTGCTCCCACATCACCTTGAGGCCATCAGGCAAAAAGCCCGCGATTTCTTTAGTGCGTTCAGGTGAAAGCTCTTCTCTCACGGCTGAGAAAACGGCAATGACAGCGGACTCTGGAGAAACATTTTTAGGCACGCCACCTTCTTGGCGGATGCGGCGCAGGAAAGTTTCGGTATCAACCTTTAGAGGCGGTCTAAGCTTGGACAGCGTAGCGGCAATCGGGTTGTCATCTTTCCAGAGTTTGGCAATCTTTTCGTCACTAAATTCTGACTCTGTGCGATCGGCTAGGTCGGTACTCATCAAATCGCGCAGCGATCGCAAGACCACAATAGTAATATCTCTAGCGTCGTAGATATCAGGAATACTAGAGCGCTGCATTACTTTCTCTAGAAAGACTTGTTCATTGGGGCTAATTTTTTTTGCAGGCATAGTGATAGGACTCTTCTTTTGCGATGTTCGTATCATACTGCGATTCCTATTCAGCTCCTGCTATTGCAAAGTTAGGGTTTGTAAAGCGGTTCGGATACGGTGGACAGGTATGCGGATATCCATTGCTGGCTCTGAGCTTGAAGCTGTTGCCTCTCCAGTGGGCTCAGCGAGACGGGATCGAATCGGTAGCGGTAGTGTAGCGCCAAGAGTTCTGCAAAAGATGCGCGTTGAGAGTGGGGAATTGAAGGCTGGATGCGATCGCGCCACTGTAAAAGCGATTCATTCGGCAGCCGCGCTAGATCGCGATCGCCCAACAGCTTCTCGATCTGATAGAACTCAGAATCTAATCCGTTCCGAATAAGACTAGACTCTACTTGTGACCCATCTACGCCTGACAGATTCTGACGCTGCCCTTTAAACGCCTGCATCGAGCGCCAAAGTAAATAGCAGAAAAGCGGTATCACAATCAACAGTATTTCTCTTAATCCCAATTCTCCTAGCTGTCGAATTCGATAAGAGAACTGAAACCCCAAAAAGGAAAAGAAATCTAGCCCTCTACGGAAAGTAGATGTCATTTCTTTTTCTTGCGCAGTCCAATCAGGCGGCGTCGTATCCAAAACTTGCCAGCTTCCATCTAGGTACGCCAGCGCCCAGGCATGAGCATCCCTGCTACGAACAATGTACTGACCCTCTAGCGGACTAAATTCATGAGCCAGATAGCCCACCGCATAGCGAGCCGGAATACCAGCGCCTCGTAGCAGCAGCGCCGTCGCCGAGGCAAAATATTCGCAGTGCCCTGCCCTCGTATTCAGCAAGAAATCTGAAACTGGTGTCGTATTGGGATCGGGGCGGAGCAGGTCTAGAGAATATTGGAAGTATTGAAAATAGGCCGCAATTTGATTAGCGATCTGGCGGTCTGACTTGCCAGATATCGCCAGATCTTCTAGAGTCGCTTCAATCGCTGCTTTATCGACGTTTGGAACTTGCAGATCTGCTGCGGTTGGCCGCGTTTCTAATAGGTTGACACCCTGTCTCAGGCCAAACTGCACTTCGTAATCGGCATTACCAGTCGCATTCACCTGAACGGCTCCGTACTGATTGCGCTGCATCTCCTCAACCGGTAGCCGCCTGATAGCAGCGGTGCCGCGCGGCAGGCTCAGCACACCATCCCCTCGCTCCAAATTACTAGAGATTGTGATCGAACGCGATCGCTCGCCTGCTTCTCCAAGTATCCATTCCCCATCAGCCTCACCAGGTGGAACCGCCTCAAAAATAGAGTTAACCGCGCTCCAGGCCGAAAGCTGGTATTGATTGTAGGAGGCTTCTTGCAGCAATAGTGGAAAGACCGAAGGCTGAGCAGTTTCTTCTTCAGAAAAATTAGGTGCGACTCGAAAGGCGATCGCACTAGATAGCTTCAACCTGCCAACTGACCCCATCTGCGTGGCACTGCCGTTTGGATTGACTGCGCCGCTGGCCATATTGCCAATCATGGCGATCATCTGCGCTTCTAGCTGCCGCTGAAACTGAGCAAGCTGAATATGTCCGGCAAAGCCCAACCCAGCCGATAGGCAAAATAGCAGCAGCCACAAAATAGGTGCTGAAGGTACTGAGCGTTTCGGCCTGTAAGTCCAGAGAAACAAGGCAACAAGAGCCATCGCCGCACCGTAAAAGAAAAAGTGTTCGCTATCAGCCGCGCTAGCCGCTAACAGGCAAAGTCCAAAGTAAAGAGTGTACGGAGTCACCAGACTTTGGCTGATCCTGCTAGCTCGATACGCGCTCTGATGCGGCAGATCGCGATTAGATAACCAGTCGGTAATCAGCGTCTGCACGCCTAGCCCATAGGTTTGAGCAAGCACAAAAGGCAGTGCGGCAACGGGTGACCACTGGAACAGACTGTAGATAAAGAGAGACTTTTCTGTGGTGATCAGTACAACAAACAACATTGCTAGAATGGCAACACTTAGCTTGGCGGCTTCCTTCAAGTCGCTCAGCGAAATTTGCCAGCGCTGTTTGATTACTCGGCGAGCTTCTAGAATGCAGATAATTGGCACAGCAACCCACAGCAGTCCCGTCTGCCAGCCCCACAGAGCCAGCGCAAGGCTACACAGGCTAGCGGGGTCTATGCCAGTCGCGTTTGACTGTAGCTCATCTGACTTCAGACTGTTTGACTTCAAGTTGTTTGACTTCAAGTTGTTTGACTTCAGATTGTCTAACTTCATAGGCTCCACAAATCCTGCTGAATTCTGCCTAGGTGCAAAACGTGGATGCTGCTCTGACGATTGCGCAGACAGATTCTGTCTACGGGAACTGATAAACCTGCCGCCGGAGCAACAATCAGCGCTAGCGTCGGAATGTTAGCCTGCTGTAGCTGCTCTATTAGAGCTTGGCGATCGCGCTCCCAGTCCAAAAATATGCAGACACAGCCGCTGAGCATAGAAAGACGCGATCGCACCACTGGCAATAAAGTCGAAAAGCTCCGATCCTGACAGGGCACTACCGATGCCAGCAGTTCCAACAGTCGTTCCGTTTGACCCAAGCCGCGTCCTATGGTGCAACAGTGCACCTGGTCATTTACAAAAACCATATCTAGCAAAGATTCTTGGGCTTGAATAGTGCAAGCAAGAGAGGCTGCGATCGCCACCGCCTCTTCCATCACTTCGCTGTAGTCATCTGATTGAAACGTATCGAGAATCAGAGCATGTCGAACCGAATACTCAGATTGTTCTTCTTTAACGATAGGTCTGCCAGTTTTCGCCCAGCTCTTCCAGTGAATTTTTCGCACCGAGTCACCAGGCCGATAGTCCCGCAGCGCTCGAAATTCCTCTGAATCACCCAGCGCAGACACTAGAGCAAGCCCATCAGCCTGGTAGCATCTCGTTCCTGGCAGATCTAGCTTCGGTAGCTGGTAGCGCTTCGGCAGGACCAGAACCGTTTGAGAAAGAGGAATCGTAACGCAGCGATTCATCAGCCCTAGCGGGTCCGGGCTAGCTAGCGTCAACGCCTCAAACGACAGCAGACCACGACGCAAAGGCAGCAGCTCAGCCGTGACTTCTGTCTCACTATCACTAGCAAGCGACAGTTCTAGAGGCGAAGCAACCGCCCTTTGTTGCCGGGCTAGCAGCTTCAGCCAGTCCCGCCGTCTGCCCTTTGCTCTCACGAACCGCTGGAAAATGCGAAAGCTCGGAAAGGCATTGGTAAAAGATTCAGTTAGAGAAAGTTCCAGCTGCCGTCGATTGCGATTACTAATTTCAATGCGATACCGCAGCGGCACAGCCACTGTGCCAAACCGGGGCAGATGACGGGTGGCGCTAATGCGATCGCGACTGTGCCGATTGAACCGACTAAGCTGTCTAAACAGCGCCGAAACCATCAGCAGCGCTAACAAAAAAGTAAGAATCTGATAGGACACACTTCGCTTGATGTCCAAACTAATCAGACCAAACACAAACAGGGCTATCAAGAGACCCAGCCCCGCTGGTGTCAAATATTTGTTCAACCATCGCCGCAGCCTATGATTGAACCGCAGCAGGTGATAGATTGCACGATTCATAGCGTTAGCCAATTGGATCAAGTCCGCTCGGTATAAATTCACAGAGTCGAGCTGGCAAATCAAGCCGGGACTGGCAGCGTTCCAAGAATATCTAGCACAACTTTCTCAGCCGTCTCCCCAGAAAAACGAGCCTGAGATTCCATCACCAATCTATGCGCCAGCACAGAAACCGCGATCTCTTGGACATGGTCAGGCGTCACAAAACCATAGCCATCGAACAAGGCTAGCGCCTGAGCTGTTTTCATCAGCGCAATCGATCCTCTAGGACTAGCCCCTAACTGCACAGTATCTGCCTGACGAGTCGCACTCACAATATCAACCACATAGCGCTTGAGCTCTGGGCTGACCCGAATCTGTCTAACCTGTTGCTTCAAAACAAAAATATCTTCAATTGCAACACAGGAACGAAGCTGCTCAATTGGATGCACTTCCATCTGATTAGATAAAATCTCTACCTCACTTGCCGCAGAGATATAGCCCAGCCGAAACTGAAGCGCAAAGCGATCCATCTGCGCTTCCGGCAAAGGATATGTGCCACGCGCATCAATTGGGTTTTGAGTGGCAATCACAAAGAACGGATCGCGTAGCTGATTGAGTTTGCCGTCAATACTGACCTGAGACTCGGCCATTGCCTCTAGCAGCGCTGACTGCGTACGAGGTGAGGCCCGGTTAATTTCATCAGCTAGAACAATGTTGGCAAAGATCGGACCCGCATGAAAGTGAAAGGTGCGCTTTTCAGGATCTAGAATAGAAACGCCCAGAATATCCGAAGGCAACAGATCTGGCGTAAACTGAATTCGCTTAAAAGAGACGTCAACAGAGAAAGCCAGCGCTTTGGCTAACGTTGTTTTTCCAGTGCCAGGATGGTCTTCTAGCAGCACATGTCCACCACTAGCAAAAGCCGCTAACAACTTGCGAATAGCAGCAGGCTGACCTTTCACAACCTGCTGAATATTGCCGGAAATCCGTTGATAAACTTCTTGACCAGACAAGCTAGAGATGGAAGTAGAAGGAATAGACAGAGCCATAGCAGGTGCTTGAAACCAGGCTCAGAATACCCAAACGCCTCCGCTCATTTGATGCGATTTTCGACGGCTGTTTTAGCTGACCTCACAGCTATCTTCGTCGCAAGATATGCTGCTTTCGCTAGAAGCTGGCACAATTGTGAATCCGCCAACTCTAATATCCGTGAATCCAAACTGCTTTTGCAAGGTCTCACTGAAGCTAGCGATGATGTTGGGCAGTTGCTTCTCAATTTCTGTCCGGAGCTGCTCGGCTTCGGGCGGCGGCGTACCAACGGTTTTTATAGACATAAGATTCCAGAGAATGTGTGGAGTATGTCCACGTTAGGGGTTTTCAAAGAACAAAAAGAAAGCCATCAAGAAAGTCATCCATAGCACTGCTGATTGCTCTAAAGCCTGTAGCCGTAAGACTACTATATGTCGAGTTCAAAGGCGCGAGGATTACCACTTTCAAGCAGTACAAGATTGTTCTTAAGCTGCTTCCAAACTAAGCCAGCGCTAAGGAGTACAAGCGGCGTAGCCATTGCGTACGCAATCTTGGCTGGAAAGCCAAAGATGCTCATTCCGGAGGCTAGAAAAACACAGCTACCTAGACAGATGCCCAAGAAAGGAAACTGTAGATCGAAGCCCTGAAGCTTTGAGATCGAGCGAGTAGAGCGTTTTTCATACCAGTCGCCAACCGCATCCTTCAAGACAGTAGCGAAGGCTAGACCAGAGGTGATAGCAATGAATAGACCCGCCGCGAGCAGGAGATATGGAGGCGTTTCAACGTAGTACATAAAGGCGGGAGGTGGGTAGGGTTTTGCTGTTGAGTAGTTGTTTAAATCATAAGGGATAGAAGTATTTTGGCTGCTTCTGTAGCTGAAACAGCCGCTACTTTATCGAGTGTTAGTCAGTTGAAACGCACCCGCTAGCTCGGGCGGTACCAGTGAGACGGCGCGTTCTTTCGAGAAGTCTGCGATCGCATCCCAAGCCGCATCCAGCAGCCTACGAGGCTGCAAGTCATCTTTGACTAGTAACCATAGCCGCTCGACCTCTTCAGTATGCAGGCGATTGTCTTCGGTCAGTGCCAGCAAAATCTGCCGTCTGAGATACTGGCCTTCTTCTGTCATCAAGAACTGAATGCCCAGACCAGCCGTTGGAATAATAT
Source organism: uncultured cyanobacterium (assembly GCA_963838725.1). Taxonomy (GTDB): domain Bacteria; phylum Cyanobacteriota; class Cyanobacteriia; order Phormidesmidales; family Phormidesmidaceae; genus Phormidesmis. Next base: position 28,287 of record CAWISM010000007.1, read on the forward strand.
CGAAGCTCTGATCGGAACGGGCAATCAAAAGCAGATTCTCCAATCGCTGCCACTGAAACTTACCATCTTTGAACAGGACATCAATCAGGCGGCGGCGCAGCGCAGGCGTTTCAGCCGTTAGCAAACGCCGAGCAACATAGGGATAAGCAATCTCTACGATTTTAAAGTTCGGGTCTAGGCTGAGCGCTAGACCTTCTTGGGTGACTAGAGAGCGAATAATTAGCGCGAACTTAGCCGGAACGCGGAAGGGATATTCGTACATCACCTCTGAGAACTTATCGGTAATGGACTTGAAATTAAAGTCACCAACGCTAGCACCGATCGCATCTTGAAAAACAGTCTCTAGCGCAGGCACGAGCGGGCGAACATCTACATTCGGCATCAAGAAGCCGAGTTTAACAAAGTCATTAGCTAGGTCTGTATAGTCTCGGTTAATCAAATGAACAACAGAATCTACTAACGTTTCTTTGGTGTCTTGATCAAGCTGATCGGTCATGCCAAAGTCGATATAGGCCATGCGCCCATCTTCCATTGCAAACAGGTTGCCAGGATGAGGGTCGGCGTGGAAAAAACCAAACTCCAAAAGCTGACGCAGGCCAGAAGAAACGCCAATCTCAACGAGGTCATCGGTTGCTAGACCTGCGGCTTTGACTTTTTCAGTATCGGTCAGCTTGAAGCCGTTAATCCACTCCATTGTCAGTACGTGAGTGCTGCAATAGCGCCAGTAGATAGAGGGCACCTTGACCAAAGGTTCGTCCTGGAAGTTTGCTGCAAACCTCTCAGCGTTGCGGCCCTCGTTGAGGTAGTCGATTTCTTCAAACAGCTTGCTGCCAAACTCATCGACAATCAGCCGCAGGTCATGGCCTAAGTTCAGCGGTAGCAAGGGCCCAATCCAGCCCGCTGCCCACCGCATGATGTAGAGATCACGGCGAATAACTGGGACCAGGTTTGGTCTTTGTACTTTGACCGCAACCTCTTCACCTGTGTAGAGACGCGCCTTGTAAACTTGGCCAAGGCTAGCAGCGGCAACTGGCTCCGCTGAAAAGAAGCTGTATATCTCTTCTGGCGTACGATCAAAGTCGCTGTAGATAATCTGCCGAGCGACCTCGTCAGAAAACGGCGGTAGCTGATCTTGCAGCTTGATTAGCTCTTCTAGAAAGCTAGGCTTGATTAAGTCTGGGCGAGTAGAAAGGGCCTGACCGACTTTGATAAAGGTAGGGCCGAGCTGAGTCAGAATCTGGCGTAGGCGGACGGCTCGCCGATCCTGGTTGATTTCTGATCTGCCTAGCAGATAGTCAAAGATGAGTGAGAGCACAAAGCTACCCAGCATCCATGACACCGTCAGCGTGCGCCACACAACGCCCAGCGGACGCCGTCTGTATTCTCTAGCGATTTCTTTCCAGTCGTAGCGTCGTTTTGAGTAAACACCAGAATCGCTCTCGAAGCTGGCATGAGTGCTGGTATAAGTATCAGGGAAGTCCGTCATAGTAGCCTTACCGTGGCACTAGCGATTGACCACAGCTTTTACTTTTTCTTCATCCTAGTATACAAAACTACAAGAAGAGTTCGCTCAGTAGATAGATTCTCTAAATGATCAGCATACAGATTTCTAGAAATATCAATACATTCAGGGTTTCGGCGATCGCATGATTACACCTAGCGCAATTGGCATGCTGTGGGCGGTCGGCATGATGGCGATCGCAATCGGCCTTTCTAGCTGGCAGCAGCTAGGCCTTACCAGAACGCTTGCGATCGCTACCTTTAGAACGACCACGCAGCTATTGTTCGTAGGCGTGTTTCTCTCAGTCGTGTTCGCTAGTCGCCAGCCCTTAGCAATTCTAGCGGTGCTGCTGCTAATGGCGACAATTGCAGCAGTGGTTGCGAAAGGCCGAATCGATAAGGAATTGCCCAAACTACTGAAATGGGTCTGGCTAGCTATTTTTACTAGTGGGCTAGTCGTAATGCTCTACGTGAGCGTCCTTGTCATCCGCCTAGATCCTTGGTACGACCCTCGCTATTTAGTGCCATTGACAGGAATCGTGCTGGGCAATGCGATGACCTCCGCTTCGATTGCAGGTGAGCGGCTAGTGACAGCGCTGCGGAACAATCGGATTGAGATTGAGACGCACCTAAGTCTAGGAGCGACCCCGGCTCAGGCGATCGCGACCTATCGTCAAGAAGCTATCAAAGCCGGACTCATTCCTACCATCAACGCCATGATGGTGGTCGGTTTAGTCACTTTGCCAGGAATCATCACAGGCCAGATTCTAGCCGGTTCAGATCCGCTAGTCGCAGCGATCTATCAGATTTTGATCATGTTCATGCTGGCGCTAGCGACCCTGATCGCGGCAATGGTTGTGACCTATGGCATCGCCCGTCAGTTTTTCACACCTGCCATGCAGCTAGTCATTCCTCCTAGCTAGCACCCTCCTAGCTAGGCCCTCTCTAAATTAGCTAAAGCTTCTCTACGGTGAGGCCGCTTCAACTCATTCCACCCCGGTCCAATCGGAACAATCCCCCCTGGATTCAAAGGAAACAAATTGCCAAAGTAGTCACGTTTGACCGCATTGATATCGCAGGTCGCAGCGATGCCGGGTATCTGATAAATATCGGCTAGGTAGCCGCTGAGGTTGGCGTAATCAGCGATGCGGCGACGATTGCACTTAAAGATGCCGTGATAGGCAACGTCGAAGCGGATCAAGGTAGTGAATAGGCGAACGTCAGCTAGCGTGATTTCAGCGCCGCATAGGTAGCGATCGCTCGCAAGTGTCGCGTCGAGCTGATCTAGAGTAGCGAACAGTTCTGTAACCGCCTGATCGTAGGCCGTCTGAGTCTGCGCAAATCCGCATTTGTAGACGCCGTTGTTCACAGTGTCGTAGATTTTTTGATTGAGAGAATCTATCTCCTCGCGCAGCGCCGCCGGATAGAGATCTATTCCAGTCGCAAGCTCACCAAACTCACTGTTCAAAAGCTCGATGATTTCGGCGCTTTCGTTGTTAACGATGGTGTTGGTTTTGCTGTCCCACAGGACGGGCACGGTAGAGCGGCCTTTGTATCCTGGCTCTGCGCGACCGTAGAACTCTGGCAAGCTGCGGCAGTTCAGCAGCAGATCAGAAGCTTGATCGGTAGATTGATCGGTGTCAAATAGCCACATGCCTTCGTCGGTGGAAGGGTAGACGGTGGTAATGGCGATCGCATCTTCTAATCCCTTCAGCGCCCTAGTCACCAGTGTCCTGTGCGCCCACGGACAGCTCATCCCTACAATCAGCCGATAGCGCCCTACCTCTGGCACAATCTCCCTGCCACGAAATGAGCTTTCTGGCCGAACATAGTCGCCCGCCTGGTTACGCGGAGCCATCTGTGACATCATCGCGTGCCACATCGTGTTCCATACAAACTTTCCCGCTCGGACAATCAATCCTGGCGGTAGCGCGGCGCGTTTAGCAGGCCGTTTAGCAGGCTGTTTGGAAGGCATAGTGCAGACCCAATCTGGAGCTGCCAGCTATTATGCAACTTTTCCCGCTAGCAGCGCTTTGATTGTGCTCAAAAGCTCGACCGGGCGAAAAGGCTTGATCACGTAGGCATCGGCCCCTTGCTTCATGCCCCAATAGCGGTCGAATTCTTCGCTCTTTGACGAACACAAAATAACCAGCACACCTTTAGTCGCATCATTATTTTTGATCCAGCGGCAAAGCTCGTAGCCATTCATATTCGGCATCACCACATCTAGCACGACTAAATCTGGTGGGGCAGCAGCAATCTTCTCTTTGGCTTCACTGCCATCTTCAGCTACAGAGACCGTTAGGCCTAACTTGCTCAGTAGGCCGGAAATCATCTCTCGGAGCATGGGGCTATCGTCTACGACTAGTACTGAGCTCATAGCTTTAGAAAAGTTAACAGTCGCGTTTGTTCAGACTTGCTGGCTGATCCAGGATGCCCACCTACGCATCTTCAAGCGCTTTCTTCTATTGCCTGTCTTCTATTGCCTGAAGTACAGACTTCGGCTGTAGCTTATCTTTGAACCAAACTACCTTTGCGGGCGTATTAGCGATATCGACGCCTGCTTTCTCTAGATTCAGCCGTTCTGATACCGCCAGTATCAAGGTTTTACAGTCGGCCTGCCTGGCCTGGTAAAACTTTTTGCGCAGATACTCTGGCCGCCAGTAGCCCACAATCTCAAGCAGATAGACCCGGCCATCAGGATGGACCAGGCGAAAGTCTGGAATCATGACACTACCGGGAATCGGAATCAGATCAACCTCTCGCTCTAGCTTCCAATCGGTCTTGGTCTTGGCCCATTTTTCGGCGAAGGCTTGCTCTAGCATGCTGTCGAACGGTTTGCCGGGTGGGTAGTGACTGACCAAATCGCAGCTATCGCTAAGGCTAAAGCTTTTTTCTTGAGAGACCTTTGTGTAGGGATTTTTCCACTGAAGAGTGGCAGTGAGCTGCCAGCGAGTGACATGTAGCAGGGCGGGGATGAGCTTGGCAATATCGACGCCGTAGCGGGTGCTGGGCTTGAACAGGCTAGCCGGACCGTCGATGGTGATGGTAAAGCCCTGATCGGCTTCGCCTTCGATGTAGGTCATCAGGCGAAAAAGCTTGAGGTACTTGAACATTAGCTTGTATTCGCCGGGGTCGTTGCGGTGTAGGTTGATCACCATGTGGCTGGCTTTGTAGAAGATGCCTTGGACCTGGGAGAGATTGTATCGGTGGATCAGGGCGGCTGGGTCGGGAGCATCTAGGGTAGTGAGGATGCGATTTTCTTGTAGATCGGCGTAGAGGCCCTGCTTGATATGGACCGGTTCGACTGGCTCGTCTAGCTCGGCGCTGAGCTGGGCGGCAAGGGTGGTGAGGTGCTGCTCCGCTGTGGTGGGGGTAGAAGGCGTTGTTGCGGCGAGGGTGAAGATGCGATCGCGTAATTCTCCTGGCTCTAGTGGGCTGACAATCTCAAAAGTGCTGAAGCTGTTGCGCAAGATATGAGCCAGTCCGCGCTTGATCCGATAGTCAGTATCTTCGCCCTCGTCAATTTGCAATTGCTGGTCGAGATAGCCCTGAGTTTTACCAACCGCAGCTTGAAACAAGTCAATTAGAGATTGAGCAGTTCTGAGGTTATTGGGTTTGACGGCAAGCTTCTTGGGAACGAGCGAGTCGCCGCTATATCTTTGGATCAGTAGAGGAGTGGGTAGCGTGGTTCGAGATCCCTTGACTAATGTGTGCTAAGTAGGTTGTGCTCTAGATCGGTTGTGTTTTGGGTGGGTTGTGCTCTAGATAAATTGTGCTTTGGTCAAGTGCTTCTACGGGATTGTCTTATCTATAATAGAGAACGTACTCACACTTACTACTGGTCTTTCTCCATTACCTCTCCCTTGATTCAATCTGAAACGCTCAATCTGTTGGAATGGCCCCGACTGTGTCGTCATTTAGCAACGTTTACCGCAACAAATATTGGAAATGTGGCGGCGCAGCGACTGCCAATTCCAATTAGTCAAGCAGAGAGTGAGGCGCTGCTAGCGCAGACGGTAGAGGCTACCCAGCTAGAATCGACGGTCGGCGGACTTCAGTTTGGCGGCATTCGCGATATTGGTGTAGCGTTGGAGCGATCGCGCCTCCAGGGCATTCTCTCTGGCGAAGAGCTGCTAGATATTGCCACTACGCTCGCTGGAGCCCGGCGGCTACGACGACAGATTGACGCGCGAGAGGATCTGCCAGTTTTGCAAGCGCTCGTCGAAGACCTACGGACATTTCCCGAACTAGAGCAAGAGATTCACCGCTGTATTGACGATCGCGCCCAGGTAGCCGATCGGGCGAGTGCAAAGCTAGGCAACGTGCGTCAGCAGCTCAAAGTAGTGCGCGATCGCATCTACAGCAAGCTTCAGCGGATTATTCAACGGCAGAGCGGCGCACTACAAGAGACCTTGATCACCCAGCGAAACGATCGCTTCGTCCTGCCAGTCAAAGCCGCGCAAAAAGACGCAGTTCCTGGCATTGTCCACGATGTTTCGACCAGCGGCTCCACCCTATACGTAGAGCCTCACAGCATTGTAGATAATGGCAACCAGCGCCGCACCCTTAGAAAAGAAGAAGAAGTCGAATCAGAGGCAATTCGTCAGCAGCTGACCTATCAGGTTGCAGAAGTGTTTGCTGAGCTAGAGCACCTGATGATTACCGTAGTTAAGCTAGATCTAGCCGCCGCTCGCGCTCGCTACGGCCTATGGATGGAAGGCAACGCCCCTAGATTTGTCAACGAAGAACAGATTACGCTACGACAGCTAACCCATCCTCTTCTGCTGTGGCAACAGAAAAAAGAACAGAAGGCCAAAGTTGTCCCCACTGATCTGGTCATGCGCCCCGAGCTGCGAGTAGTGGCGATTACCGGGCCTAACACAGGCGGCAAAACAGTCACGCTCAAGACATTGGGGCTAACTGCTTTGATGGCCAAAGTCGGTATGTTCATTCCGGCTAAAGAGCCAGTCGAGCTGCCCTGGTTTGATTCTGTTCTAGCTGACATCGGCGATGAACAATCAATTGAACAGAGTTTGTCTACTTTCTCTGGGCACGTGAAGCGGATTAGCCGAATTCTAGACACTATTGATCAGCTGGGCGATCAGTTAGGAGAGCTGCAAGGAGAAAATACGGAAGGAGAACAGTTTGCCAACTCGCTAGTGCTCTTAGACGAAGTTGGAGCCGGAACCGACCCGTCTGAAGGGAGTGCTTTGGCGATCGCGCTGCTAAAATACCTCGCCGACCACACTCGGCTTACCGTTGCCACCACTCACTACGGCGAACTCAAATCTCTTAAATATGAAGATGATCGATTTGAAAATGCCTCAGTCGAGTTTGACGACGAAAAGCTAGCACCGACCTATCGCCTATTGTGGGGAATTCCGGGTCGGTCCAACGCCCTATCGATTGCGCAGCGGCTAGGACTGAAACAGAGTGTTTTGGATCGGGCCAAGGCTCAGATGGGCGGCGCGAATCAGGATGTGAACAATGTCATCGAAGGGCTAGAGGCGCAGCGGCAGCGGCAGGAGAGAAAGGCAAGTGAAGCGGAGAAACTGCTGACCAAAGCGGAGAAGTTCTATAGAGATGTAGAGGCAAGGGCTCAGAGTTTGCGCGATCGCGAACAAAAGCTCAAGCGCCAGCAGGAAAAAAATGTGGAAACAGCGTTGCTCCACGCCCGCGCTGAAGTTGCCAAAGTGATCCGAGACCTGCAAAGAGCCGGACAAAAAGGCAGCCTCACAGGCCAAGACGCGCAAAAAGCAACAGAAGAGCTCAACCGCATAGAAGAAAAGAGACTGCCCACAGGCGATCATCCGGCCAAAGTGAAATCTACCGGCTCAGGCTATAGACCCAAAGTAGGTGAAAGAGTTCGGCTGGCCAGTCTAGGCGCTCAGGTCGCTGAAGTAATCGAAGAAGCAGACGACGATGGCAAAGTTGCTGTCCGCTTTGGCATTATGAAGATGACTGTTGATCTTTCAGACATTGAATCGCTCAAAGGTGAGAAAGCAGAACCTGTAGAAAAAAAGCCAAAGCCTCAGCCTGTTCCTGTTACGGTCCCTGATGCGCCAATGGTGAAAACCGAGAGCAACACGGTAGATCTGCGGGGAATGCGAGTAAGCGAAGCAGAAAGCGTGATTGAAGAAGCGATCGCTAAAGCCAAAGGGCCACTGTGGCTAATTCACGGACACGGCACTGGCAAACTGCGGCATGGCGTACAGGAATATCTAAAGACACATCCGCAAGTGAAAAGCTTTGAAGCAGCGGACCAGGTAGACGGAGGCAAGGGCGTCACTGTCGCCAAAATTCAGTAGGGATGTAGCATGTACGCATCTGTTCAGTATCTCTCATGTACCACGGGTGCCCTATAAAACAAGAGAGATTCTGTGATTCTGTGGATTCATTTACCTGCATCTACTGCAATGCTGAGGCGAGCTTGCTCCAAGCCAGAGCAGGCATTCCTCTACTAGAACTATTTATACATGCTTGATAAGCGGCTGATTTGCGTTACCGGGCTGCCTCGATCAGGCTCCACTTTGCTGTGTCAGTTGCTGAGCCACCACGCAGACATATACTGCACGGGCCACAGTTCACCGCTGTGCCCGACGATTACCGGACTGCGTCAACATCTCAGCGATAGTGACTTCTTGCGATCGCAGCTAGATGTTGACTTTGACCTAGCCTACCAGCGACTCGAAAATGCGTTTCGAGGATTCGTGAACGGCTGGTTTGCCGAAACCGACAAAGCCTGGACAGTCGATAAAAATCGCGGCTGGCTCCATCATATTGAAACGGTGCATCACCTAGCGCCCGACTTTCGGATGCTAGTGTGCGTCCGTGAACTAGGCCAAATCTATGGCTCAGTCGAAGCCCAGCACCAGAAGACGCTGCTGCTAGATTTTCCTGACCATCTGGCCAATCTCTCCCGGTCAGATAGAGCAGATCATCTATTTGCCGCTAAAGGCGTCATCGGTCAGCCGCTGGGCTCGATGGAAGCGCTTCAAGATATCGATACCCAGCTTCAGCAGCAGCTTTACTATGTTGTGTTTGAGCATTTGATGAGTGAGCCGATCGCAGTCATGCAGGGAATCTACGACTGGTTGGGCTTAGCGCCTGCTGATTTTGATCCACAGAATCTGGCGGTGCAGTCGCACGAGAGCGATAGCTACTACCGCTTTAAGTATCCTCACGTAAGGCGATCGCACATTCAATCACCACAGGCACACCTAGTACCACCAAGAATTCAGCAGCAGCTTCAGCAGCGGTTTCTCTGGTTCTATCAAACCTTTTATCCCGGCTTGCTAAAGCTAAAGTCATAGTCACGCCAACAATCCTTCGATTCTTTTGTTCTATCTCAAGAACAAAAGTGAAAGCAAATCGTCCTGTGACTACCTTCTTTATCCCAACTCGTATAGTTGATTGAAGAATCCATATCTCTTACTGGGTAATTTAGACTGCGTCGCCTCAAACAGCATTCTATTCACTTCAACCCAAAGTAAGAAAACAAAGGAATATGACTAATATCAGCAGCGCCAGCACTTTTGATGAACTAAAAGGTGCGATCAATGCCTCTAATAACAACGGTAGAGATGACATCATCAACATAAGTGGAAACATAAACCTAGAAGGGCTGCTGCCATTAATTGAAGAAGATAAGACCCTAATTATAAATGGCAACAATTTCAGCGTTGACGGCAACAACAATCAACTTTTCTTTGTTAGAAGTGGTGAGGTGACTTTCAGCAACTTAACTTTCACCAACGGTTTGGCTCAAGGAAGCCAGGGTGGCGGTGGCGGTGCAGGCATGGGCGGAGCGCTATTTATCTACGATGGAACAGTCTCTGTTGAGAACAGTGCCTTTATAAACAATCGGGCGATCGGCGGCGATGGTGGCTATGGCGGCGAAGGCGGCAGTATTGGCAGTGCTAGCTTTGTTGAGCCTATGTCTGCGAATGATGGTGCCCCTGGCGGTTTTGGTGGCGATGGCGGATCCGGTGGCGACGGTAGCGACGGTGGCTTCTTTGGTAACGGCGGTGACGGCGGCAATGGCGGTGACACAGGAGATGGCGGCAATGGTGGCGATGGCGGCTTTGGCGGGGCCGGTGGCTATGGTGGCTATGGCGGCTATGGTGGTATATCTGGCGGCGACGGCGGTAACGGTGGCCACGGCGGCGATGGCGGGTTTGGCGGCGGCGGCGGCGGTGGCAGCTTTGGTGGCTATGGCCTCTATAGCAACAGTGGCTATGGTGGTGATGGTGGCGATGGCGGCTACGGTGGCGGTGGCGGCGGCGGCGGCGAAGGGGGCGAAGGCGGCAGTGACAATCTCAGAGGCTATAGCGGCTATGGCGGCTATGGCGGTGGCGATGGTGATGAAGACGGGCGCGGCGGCGGCGGTGCTGGTATGGGCGGCGCAATCTTTGTTCGCAGTGGCGCTCTGACCGTTTTCAACAGCAGCTTTGAGGGCAACACTGCCACAGGTGGAGAAGGGGCTCAAAACGGTAAAGGGCTTGGCGGCGCAATCTATGCAATGAAGTTTACCGATAGCGATCCTAGCAATGGTAATACCCAGGGAATGCCTGATAGCCTTCCATCTGTCAGCCTTGAGAATGTCACCTTCTCAGACAATATGGCTGGTGACAACAGCGATAGCAGTCCAATCTCTAGCACAATCATGTCAGGGACCGACCTCAATACAGAAGATCTTTTCGGTAAAACTATCACTGCAACAAACACTACTGTAGACAACAGCGCTAACTCACTTTTCACGATCAAAGCAGAGACTAATACGCTAGAGGTAACAGAGCTAGGCACTGCCGACACCATCAAACTTCAGCTTCAGCAAGCTGGAATAGATAGCGTGAGCGAGCTAGTGATCTATAGCACCGATGCGTTCGGAAACAATCGCACTCAGATCGGCAGCTTCTCACTGATAAAAGATGGCCAGCTGCCTACTAGCTATGCTCCAGAATTCACGCTAGAGAACAGCAACATTGCCGAAGGGACCTTCCTTCAGTTTGAGCTAGTACAAAACGGCGTCACTCGAATTGCAACTATCTCTTCTGCAAGTGATGGTCAAGTAGCGCTCGACTTTGATAGCGGTACCCGGCTATTGGCAGCATTTGACAGCTACAGTTCAACAACAAACCTGCTGCGCGATGATGCAACAACAATTGATCTCACGGGTCTTCCTGCGAGCATGAGCGGATCGACTACGCTTGAATTTGTGGTCTATCGCGAGGCTGCGTTCGACAACATGGTCGGACTCTACTCGACTGATAATGCCAACGGCGGCATCGAAGATCCGTTAGGCAATATGATCATGCCAGGAACAGCAGGCTACAAGGAAGCCGCTCTTGCTAGACAGCTAGACGTGCGACTGATGGGCCAGAACGGCCGGACAGTTAGCAACTTCTCTGCTAACGTTACCGGCATTGACTTCCTTGGTACGTTCTTGGTCGTTGATGGCACCGATCCAGCCGCTGGCGAAGTGTTCTTTAGCCAGATGGGTGCGAACCCGGATAGCAACGACCATGTCAAGATGCTGGGTAACAATACCTTTGGCTTTGAGGATTTGGCCGGACTAGGCGATCGCGACTTCAACGATGTTGTTGTCAAGTTTGGCGTTGCCTAGCCAAATGAACGCTGTAAACGGACACTTACGATTTGTTCGGTAAAGACAGGCTGTGAGCGTTCGACTAAGGCTACGAATAGGGACGCAAAGTTTCTAGTTTGTAAAAAATCTATCAAAAAAAGAACTCCGTCGAAAGGAGGAATCTGTAGCTCGCTAGTCAAATAATTGCTTATGCAGTAAGCATCGTTACATAATACAAAGAACATCTCGGGGTAAGTACTTACTAAGGAAGCTAGTGTCGCTACAAAGAAAGCTGTAGCAAGCTGACTTTCTCAACTGTAATCACTGCAATAGCACTATCGCTACGGCACTACCGCTATGACGCTTCGAGACGTTTTTTTTGCATTTATTTGGATTGCGCTGCTGATCCTAGCCGGAAGAATTTTTAAACAAAAAGTCGGCTGGATTCAGCGCCTTTATCTGCCCGAGTCGATTGTGGCTGGGGCTTTGGCATTGTTACTCGGACCGCAGGTAATAGGCGCGATCGCCACCGCACTCACAGGCGAAGGCGGATTCCTATCACAAGGTCTTTTCCCCGAAACGATTCGCGATGTCTGGTCTCAGTCTCCAGGCATCTTCATCAATATTGTGTTCGCTGCGCTGTTTCTAGGCGAAGTCATTCCTAGCCCAAAACAGATCTGGCGAAGGGCTGCGCCACAGGTGATATTCGGTCAGTCGCTAGCCTGGGGTCAGTATGTCGTAGGCATTTTGGTCACTATGCTGTTCTTAATTCCAGTGTTTGACGCCAATCCAATTACAGGAGCGCTGATTGAGATTGGGTTCGAGGGCGGACATGGAACAGCAGGCGGCATGGCCGGAACGTTGACCGATTTAGACTTTCCAGAAGGCCCTGATCTAGCGCTAGGACTGGCTACCGTTGGTATAGTTTCAGGTATCGTAACCGGTACCTTTTTGGCAGACTGGGCCCGTAAGAAGCAGCACATTTCTGTTTCGCGCCCGGAAGATAGAGATCTTGATCAAAGCGACAATATGCCAGAGATCTCGCATACCGAAACAGAAGAACAGAGGGCGAGACGGCGGCAACTTACTGACGGCTTACTGATTGACCCGCTCTCGCTTAACTTTGGATTTGTTGGAATTGCAATCATCTTTGGCTGGATTATTCAGCAGGGATTAGTGCTATTAGAATCGCTCACCTGGGGACAAACTGGCTTTGCCGTCATGGAATACGTCCCCCTGTTCCCGATGGCGCTAATCGGTGGCATCATTGTTCAGCTAATTATGGTGCGCTTGAACCTAGACGCACTAATCATTCCACGATTGACCAAAAACATTGCCGGGATGGCACTAGACGTGGTGGTAGTCACAGCGCTTGCGTCTATATCCCTAGAGGTAATTGGCGGCAACTTAGGTATCTTCTTAACGCTAAGCATCGCTGGAATTGCCTGGAACATCGGGTTCTTCATGTTCTACGCGCCGCGCGTTTTTCCAGACTACTGGTTCGAGAAAGGAATTGGCGATCTGGGCCAGTCAATGGGTGTAACTGCAACGGGTATTTTGCTGCTGCGGATGGTCGATCCTGAGAACCGATCTGGCGCTTTTGAAAGCTTTGCCTATAAGCAGCTCTTTTTCGAGCCGATTGTAGGCGGAGGGCTGTTCACTGCCGCCTCACCTGCTTTGATTGCTAGCTTGGGTCTAATGACCACACTATTTATTACAGGTGGACTGCTGCTGTTTTGGATGGGAGCAGGATTCTTGCTGGCGAGACAGCGATCGCGCACCGCTGTAGCTAGATAGAAATAGCCATAACGGCATAGTTCAAAAACGGTCGTGCGATTCGTTCAGCTTAAACAGGCAAACCGCCTGGGGACAGCTGGCAAGATTAAACATAAGGAGGAATCCAAATGGAATCTTGACAACTTAGTTTTCGTGATGGTGAAATTCCATCCCTTCCTGATGCGGAAGTGACAGCATCAACCACTGCGACTGGGTTGACAACCAAGCGTAGCAAGCATGGTAGAAAAGGCGGTAACCCAGAACCCGACTGGGAACCCCGCCCGGCATAGCTGTCCAAGGTTAACAAACTTGAACCCATGCCAGAACCGTCGTCAATGAAACCAAGCCAACGCGGGAATAATCCTCCTCTCGGGGGTCTCCACTTGGAGAACCAGGCTTGCCCAAAACGGGACAGGGAATTGAGCTAGGCAGTTGGCCGACTGCCCTGGAAGCATCCTCTATAGACCCGGCGGATAATGGGAACCTAACGTCAGCGTCAAACGAAAACTAGGAACGAAGTAACTATCCTGCTTGCTCTCAAGCTATAGTCGATGGCTTGAGTAGGGCGTCAACCCGCAAGCAGCAGGATAGCAGGATTGTCTCTGTCTGCATATCCTCTAGGAAAGCTAGAGGATATGCAGACAGAGACACAACAGTTTGGACGGTAGCGGTACAAGTAGCAATGCACAAGTCATGGACGAGTTAACGACTACGTATGAATGGAGGGCGCTTCCCTGGCGACAGCTAGAGCGGAGCGTCTTTAAGTTGCAAAAGCGCATCTACCGAGCCTCGCAACGTGGCGATGTAAAGACAGTCCGCAAACTCCAACGATTGATGATGAAGTCGTGGTCAGCCAAATGTTTGGCAGTGCGCCGCGTCACGCAAGACAACCAGGGAAAGAAAACGGCAGGCATCGATGGTGTCGCGTCACTTTCCCCGGAAGAGCGAATGAGGCTGGTAGGTAATCTTCAACTAGGAGATAAAGCAGCCCCAAGCCGCCGAGTCTGGATACCCAAACCTGGCAGTACGGAGAAAAGGCCGCTTTCAATACCTGTCATGTATGACCGCGCCCTGCAAGCGCAGGTCAAACAAGCACTAGAACCCGAATGGGAAGCGAAATTTGAACCGCGCTCATTTGGGTTTCGACCAGGACGCTCGTGTCACGACGCCATTGAGGCGATCTTTACGACTATCAAGCAAAAGCCAAAATACGTACTGGAAACAGACGTGGCCAAATGCTTTGACCGGATTGATCACAGTGCTCTCTGTGAGAAGCTCAACACCAGCCCCAGTCTAACTCGGCAAATTCGGGCATGGCTGAAAGCTGGTGTTCTGGATGATAACCAGTTCCAGGCAACACCAGCGGGTGCTGCCCAGGGGTCGGTGATTTCTCCTTTGTTGGCAAATGTTGCGCTCCACGGGTTAGAAGTAGGACTTCAAAGAGTGTTTAAGGACGCTCGACGTCCAACACTTGTCCGCTATGCGGATGACCTCGTCGTCCTACACAAAGACCTATCGGTGGTGCAAGAGAGCCAACAGTTTCTCTCTCAACGGTTAAGTGAGATGGGCTTGGAACTAAAGCCTAGTAAAACGAGAATCACCCATACATTAGTCCCTTACGAGGGACAGGTGGGCTTTGATTTTCTCGGGTATGAGGTTCGCCAGTATCCGGTGGGTAAAACCCACTCTAAGCAAGGTTTCAAGACCATCATCAAGCCTAGCAAGGAAGCCATTCGCAGACATTCTCATCGAATTCGAGAGGTTATCAAAACCCACAAGGCAGCTTCTCAAGCTGTTCTAATCGACCGATTAAACCCGATGATTCGGGGCTGGGCTAACTACTACTCGACTGCTTGTAGTAAGGTAACTTTCGAGTTGATGGGGCATCTGCTCTACCAAAAGCTTCGGGCCTGGACGTATCGCCGTCACCCTCAGAAGAGCCGAAGCTGGATTGTTCGTAAGTACTGGCTTACTGACACTGAAGGCTGGGTCTTTGCTGCTCGAAATAACGCAGGTAATCTGCGACTACTTAGGCACTCTCAAACGCCGATTAGACGGCATATTAAGGTGCAGGGTAGTCGCAGTCCTTATGATGGTGACTGGCTTTACTGGAGTCAAAGGCTGGGACACTACCCAACGGTGAAATCATCAGTTGCAAAACTGTTGAAGCGCCAGTCAGGGAAATGCTCCCAGTGCGGATTGTATTTTTGGTTTAATGACCGTATGGAAGTCCACCATCTGGACAAGAACCAAGATAATCATAGACGGGATAATTTGGCCTTAACTCATCGGCATTGTCACGACCAGATTCATGCGAAGTATGTATGACAAACACTGAGCTGTTGAGGAGCCGTGTGAGGTTAACGTCTCATGCACGGTTTTGTAGACCAGCAGGGTGGGTGACTGCCCTGCTGAGTTCAACATTTTTAGGTAACACTCGCAGCACGAAATAGACCATCGTTGATAATGCTTTAGCTAGTTAATCGCGTTGGAGCCTTCGTAGATGAGAAATTAGTCGGATTTGGAAGGACAGTAGACGATGGACAGTTCTACGCTTTAGTCGTTGACCTCTCCGTGCTTCCAAGCTTTCATGGAGTTCGCCAACAGTATCGGGTGGTTTACAAACAGTAGTACAGAGGGCGATCGCCAATGGAGTTCCAAGCAATGTAACTCAGCATCGGTTAATAGTTCTTTAAGTGTTGTTTCTCCAGAACGAAGCAAGACTCGACTCGACCAGTTGGTGCATTGCCACATCGCAACCAAACCACTTTGGGTGGAGAGACATAAAGTCGGCTTCTCTCAGGAAAAGTAGACTAATACCTTGCTGCAACGGGTATCAGATATCTGAGTCAATCAGAGACAAGATGCCCGCTGCCGTTGAGCTTTGTCATTGGCCCTTTAATAACCAGTAATTGCTGTAACTACTCAGGCTGAAATACTAGAGGAACAGAAGTACGTGTAAAAACACTTTTGAGTGCCTCAAGTACGGTCAGTCCCTGCTTTCTCACGGTCGATATGTAGCCCCGAATGCGGCAGAACTGCTGACTACCCGCAGCGGTACGAAAGCAACCCGAAATCTTCTGCTTGAGCTTCATCATGCGCACATCGCGTTCGGCCTGGTTGTTATCAAAAGGCACTCTAAAGTCGAACATGAACGCTAGAACAGCGGTGTCATGTCGCTCAAGCCGGTCGAGCAAATTTTTCGGAGGCGACTGCTTCTTTCTGCCTCTTTGCTTCGGCGCATCTGTAGCTACAGGTGGCGGCGGGTTGGCTTCAAAGCCTGTAGTGAGCAACGTTTGATATTGCTGCTCGAAGTCAGCGAGTTGCTCGGCATCCAGCGCCTGTTTCCCGTCTGCTTTGGCACGCTCGACTTGCGCTTTAATCTCGCACAAAAGCGTTATCATCTGTGCTACCCACGGTTGTTCGTAGCGCTCTACGATGAAGCGTAGTTCACGGAGATGATGCGCATTGCACAACGCATGAGCGCAATCGTAGAGAAAGTAGCTCGCCCAACCGTCATGCATACTGACGCCATCAAAGTTCGGTAGAACGTCCATCTGCTCAATCGCTTCACGGCCGCGTTTGGCATCAATAAAGTAGTAAGTCAGTTCAGCGGTAGAAGCCACATGTAACCACCACAGTTTGCCATTCACCCTGAGTCCGGTTTCATCGTTATGCATCACTTCTGCCGCTTCGATGCCTGCTTTTATCTGTTGCTCTATCGGCGCTAGCTGCTCGAAACACTGCTCACGCGCGTTGTACAGCGTGCCTTCAGAAAGCTCGCAGCCAAACACCTCGCTGAACACTTCGCGCGCTCTATCTGAGGGTAGCAACTGCGCGTCCATCAGGTACACCATCAACGCTCTTACCCCGCTGCCATACTGCACCCGGCTACTGATATCGGCTGGAAAGACTCCACGAGTGATCGCCTCACACTCACTGCATCGCTTCACTTCCGCTCGATGCTCTATCACCTGTAAGTCCAAGGTCGGCAATTCATGTACCTGACGACACTCATGCCCGACTACTGGCGTGCTGACTAACGAATGACCGCAGCACTCACAGGCACTGACCGCGTGAGTCACTACCTCATCGACCGCTTCGTGCCATTCTAGTGTGCTGCCTGGATGTCCCTTCTGACCCCCACTAGCTCGCTCACTCTTTTTCCGTAAGCTCTTGGTTCGCTTCCCAAACCCGTCCCCTGACGGCGGCTTGCTGCTGTTGCGGCTATTCTTCTTTTGTTTATCTTCTAGCGCTTTGATCCTTTCCTCTAACACTAAATGCTGCGCTACTAGCTCTTCTACTAAGTCAATATGTGCTTGGCTCAAGCCTTCCACTAGCGCTACCACTGCCGCTTCGCCAGCTGTATAAGCCGCGCTGATCTCTTCCCGGCTGATGCTTAGTTTTGGCGCTGCTTGGCTCAAGTTGATTGACTCTATTCTCGGCTACTCAACGCTTAAACACTATCGCTGTTTGACTGCTTTCCTCTTTTATTTCAGAAAATATTAAGCCTGAGTAGTTACAAAAAAACCTAAGTAGTATGCTGCTGGGCGCTTCCGAAGCAAGAAGACAGTTCTATATTCAAACGTTGAAGGGATCCACAGACGCTAGTATTTCTCTCAACATACAAGACGCACAGAACAACTTAACCGCAATTAACCTAGCGCTATCTACCGTTTTACAGCGGAAAGGGAGAGTGCTCGATAGTACCGCTAATTCGCTTCAGCGCCTGCGTCAGCAGCTACCCTCTGACCAGCGCACACAGCTAGACGAACTCAGCGCCACTCGCAGCGCTCTATCTAACCTACAGTCGGCTGGATTAGGCGACCGTACCCCCGAACAGTACCAAGCAGAGCTCGCTGAGCTAGAAACTAAAGCAGAAGCCATAGAAGAACATGAAGTGAACCCCTAAACTTGGACAGTAAGATCAGGTGATAGAAAGTATAGACTTATTCGTATCACCTTTAGACAATTACTGTGCCTTCCTCCACTCTGCTTCAAATTCACTGGGTGTTAGATAGCTCAACGAAGAATGGATTCTCTTCTTCATATACACCTCTTCTAAAAACTCTTCTATTCTCTCATATACCTCATTAAAGTTGCGATACTCCGATAAGTCAACCTCTTCTTCTTTTATCGTTCTCATCAGTCGCTCTGCATAGCCGTTCTCATAGGCTTTCCCCACTCCTGCCATACTAATCGCTACCTTGTTTTCTTCCAATAATCGAACATAATCATTCGCTGCATATTGCACTCCCTGGTCAGAATGGTGAATCTCTGGAACATACCGTTTCAATCCTTTCTCCAACGCTGTTATGGTCAAACTCTTTTCCATCGTTCTATCCAAATGCCAGCCTCGTATACTGCGTGTGAATACATCCATCAGCACCGCTAAATAAACAAACTCTTCCCGTAGCCGAATATATGTGATGTCGCCTACCCACACCTGTTCTGGACGCTCTACGACCAGCTCTTTGACTAAGTTGAGATATCGCTTGTAGCCATGAACGCTGTTTGTTGTACGCTTCGTCCTAATCTTTCTTTTTGCCAGTAGCCCTAACTCTCGCATCAGTCGGCTGATACGTTTGTGATTGACCCTCCATCCTTCTCGCTGCAATTGCTTGGTAATCCGTCTGTAGCCGTAGGTGGGATAGCGACCTGCTACGTCTGCGATCGCTTTTTTCAACCTCGCCTCTTCGCTCTCTTTTGCTGTTCGTGGCTGGTAGTAATAGCGGCTTCGACTGTAGCCAATCACATCGCAGATGACTTGTATCGGATACTCCGTTTTCAACTGCTCAACCATTACTCGCTTCCGTTCAGGCTCCACAACGCTGAAGCCTTTTTTGCGACCGCTAGCTCCATCGTTAAGCGGCCTATCATCCGCTCTAGCTCCCCTATCTTCTCTTCTGAATCCTCGCCCACCCCTTTCCCACCAAACGCTAGATGGGCTTGCTTAAGAAATTCATTGCGCCAGCGGTTGATCACCGATGAATGCACTTTATGCGCACGGCTGGCTTCACTGATACTGCGCTGGCCACTGACGACCTCTAGCACAACTTTGGCTTTGAACTCGCTGCTGTAATTTCTTTGCTTGCTTGACATGTTCCCTTCCCCTGTATGGACTTCAGCTTACGCTCTCTCGGTGCTGTCCTAATTTTGGGGGTCACTACAACAGCTCGCTAGACTCAGCGCTGAGTTTCGCACAGAAACTACACCCATTTCTATCCCGGCGGTGAAAGCTCAGATTCCGACTGATGCCGCTTTGGTCGAATTCATTCGTTACAAACAATACAATCCAAAAGACAGCTCCGATCGCTGGGGAGAGGACTACTACGCCGCCTACATCCTCACACAGGAAGGTGAAGCAAAGGCTATTGACCTTGGCCCCGCCGCTGCCATCGATCCACTAGTCAGTGAGTTCCGAACTGCGCTCAGCACTCAGTCTGCTAGCACTACCACTATTGCCCGTCAGCTAGACCAAAAGCTGATGGCTCCTCTGCGACCTTATCTATCCAACAAAACGCATCTGTTGCTCTCTCCCGACAGTCAGCTCAACCTGATTCCTTTTGATGCCCTCGTCGATGAGAACAACAACTACCTAATCCAAACCTATCTAACCAGCTATTTTTCCTCCGGTCGTGACCTGCTGAGGTTTCAGCAGACCGCTTCTAGCCAGCAGCCCCCCGTCATCATCGCCAATCCCAACTACGCAGGTGATGAAACCGTCGCCGCTACCGAAAACAAAGACAACAGCAGATCAGTCGATGCAGACGGGCTCAGCTTTGCCCCCCTACCCGGCACCGCCCAAGAAGCCAGAGCCATTGCTCCACTTCTCCCAAACGCCACCCTCTTCACTGAAGACCAGGCCACCGAAACCAACCTCAAACAGGTCAACGCACCCAGCATTCTGCACATCGCCACCCACGGCTTCTTCCTACCTGACGTAGAGTTCATTCCCCCTGGCGACCCTAACAGCCGCACCGCCCTCGGCGCTAGCCTTACCCTCACAGAGACACAGCAGAACCCGTTCAAATCACGCCTAGCAATACAGAAAACCCACTACTGCGCTCTGGCTTAGCGCTAGCAGGTGCTAACACTCGCAGTAGCGGCACCGAAGACGGCATCTTCACCGCACTAGAAGCCTCTAGCCTGAATTTAAGTGGAACAAAGCTAGTCGTGCTCAGTGCTTGCGAGACTGGCGTTGGGTCTGTCAGGAATGGCGAAGGCGTGTATGGACTGCGTAGAACCTTTGCGATCGCAGGCGCAGAAAGTCAGCTCATGAGCCTATGGAAGGTTAGTGACAATGGTACCAGCGAACTGATGCAGCTCTACTATCAGAATCTAATAGAGAAAAAGCAGGGTCGCAGCGAGGCGCTACGAAACGCGCAGATGGAGCTGTTGAATACAGGCACCTATCAGCACCCTTACTACTGGTCTTCCATTATCTTTTCGGGCGACTGGGCTCCGCTGGAATAAGCCTCTAGAATAAGCAGGTGCGTCATGGAAGGATATCTTGAATGAACGGTTTTCTACTATAGCTATGGTTGGTTCAAAGCTCGCTCTGCTGCTCGCGTCTTCGATTTCTGTCTGTTGCGTGCTACCTGACGCAGCCAATACAGCTCACGCTGGTGCTAATAGCCTATTAGCACCAGCGCTGTTGAGCCAGTCTAATAATGACGCAGCCTCACTGTTTAGCGCCGCAGAAGAGATCTACCAGACCGGTGCGTATGCAGACAGCCTCAGCAGATGGGAGTTAGCCTTAGCAAGCTATCGATCGGTTGGAGATGTGAATGGTGAAGCCGCTACGCTAAATCGAATAGGACACACCTATGCCGGACTAGGCGATAATGCGAAGGCGCTTGATTATTTTCAACAGGGGCTGGCGATCGCGCGCAGCATCAACAACCGTCAGCAAGCTGCTAGCGCCCTCAACGGCATCGGAGCCACACACGCGGTAGAAGGTCGCTATGCCGATGCCGTTTCTGTTCTAAAAGAGGCGCTTGATATCAGTCGGCTCGCTGACGATCGCAAAGCAGAAGCAGATAGCCTCAACCACTTGGGCCTTGCCGAAATCACCCAAGCTAACTTTCCCGCAGCGCTGGACTATTTTCTAGAGAGTTTGACTATCAGCAAACAGATTGACTATGTTTCTGGAGAGGCGCGATCGCTCGCTAATCACGGCTATGTCTACAATCAGCAGCAAGACTATCAAAAGGCGCTGACTTACTATCAGCAAGCGCTAGCAATTCGAGAGCAGACAGGCGATCAAACGGCCATCTTCAATGCCAACCAGGCAATTGGTGGTATCTATCAAAGTCTAGAACGCTACGACGAAGCGATCAAGACCTACGGGCGAGGTAGAGAGATCGCCCGAGCGCTAAGGGACGACCAAAAAGATTTGCAGTCGCTAGATTTCATGGGCTATGCCAGTGAGGTTGCTAGGCGGTACGAGGATGCCATCACTTACTACGTGCAGGGCTTAAACAAAGCTAAACGAATCGAGAATAGATCACAAGCAGCGAAATTTTCTCTTTCTATCGGAGTCGTTCAGTCGACGCTAGGCAGCTACGAAGCGGCAATCGAATCATATTCGCCGAGCTTAGCGTTTTATCGTGAGTCTGGCGATCGCAAAAATGAGGCGATCGCGCTTAGAAATATTGGCCTAGCCCAGGCATCGCTAAAGGACTATCAGACAGCGCTGTCATACTATCAACAGAGCCTGGAGATTGAAAAAGCGCTTGAGAACTCTAGCGATCAAGCACGCATCCTAGAAGATATCGGATCTGCCTACAGCGCTCTAGAACAACATTCAAAAGCGACTGACTCCTATCGGCAGAGTTTAACCATTCGACAGACATTAAGCGACACAGCAAGAGAAGAGCGTCTATCGAGAAAGCTAGGATTCGCCTACAACGAAATAGAAGACTATGCCAACGCGACAAAATATTACCAGAACAGCCTGGAACTTAGCCGTAGCCTGGGCGATGTGCTAAATGAAGCGCATACGCTGTTACTGCTAGGCATATCGTATGGCGAACGAGGCGAATACGCTCAGGCGCTAGCGTTCTATCAGCAGAGCGCGGCGCTAAAAGATTTGGAAGGGAAAAAGATTCTAATCGACTTCGTTGATAAAACGCTAGACAGCGCCGATGAAGCTCACAAAGAGCAGCCTATTCCCGGCCTGATTGAAGTCTACGAAAGTGCTTTAGCGCTATACAGGGACGCGGGGCTAGAAGCACTCGTTACGCTAGATAATTCAGACTCTTATGAAAAGTATTCAGAGGATTCTGATCTGCGTGAAAAGTTTGAAAAAAGAGTGAATAATTTGTTCAAGCTTTACTGGGATGCGGAGCAATTTGAACAGGCGCTGCCATATTTAAAGCAGATTAGCGATCTCAGAGAACAAAAAACAGCTAATGCACTCTATACCTTTGGCCAAAATGCAACCTTGAACGCTTTTTCGCTAGAAGCTTTCGTCAATCTAGATACGGCAGTCAACCTTGAGCTTGTCAACGCTTCTATCTCCGCTCTACTTGAAGCGCTTCCCGATAGCGCCGCTGCTGCCGATCTTTCCCTACTCAATATTTTCCGTCGCAAGGGTAGAAGCCTAGAGGCACTAGCGATTCAGTCACAAAGCCTCTTTGCTGAAGCAAGCCAAGAAAGAGCGCAAATACTAAAAGAGGTGAGAGAATTAAATAGCTTGATCGCAGACTTGCGCTTAGAAACTGTACTGGATGACTCTACCGCAGACGCTAATCGGCGAGAAGAACAGGCAATCGAGTCAGCAATTACCGATTTAATCAAACAGCTCTACGATCTAGATGACTCATCGGCTCAAGTAGCAGAGATAGACACGATCGAAGTCACTTCGACAGACGCTATCCGCCAGCTAATTCCATCGCAGGCTGCGCTGATAGAATTTGTCTCCTATCAGCCGTCTGAAGCGCCTATAAATGTTTCTCACTATGCGGCCTACGTGGTGGGTAGGACTGGCAAAATTCAGGCAGTCGATCTAGGCGAGACCACCGCAATCAATCAAAAAGCCGCCGCTTACCGACAGGCGCTACGAACTCAGTCGAGCCGAGCCGACAGCCTCGCTAGAGAGCTAGATGAGATGATCATAGCGCCGATTCGTCCGTTTATAGGCGATAGCAAACAACTGCTGATTTCACCTGATGGTCAGCTCAACGTGATTCCTTTTGATGCGCTAGTAGATACAGCCGGACAGTATCTGATTGAGAATTATCAAATCAGCTATCTCACTTCTGGCCGCGATTTGCTAAAGATGCAGCGCAGCCCGTCTAATACGGGCTCGTCAGTGGTGATTGCCAACCCAGACTATGCCAGCGTCGCGCCCAGCTCAACAGATGCTGAAAGCACCCTAACCATTAGCAATCAACGCGCCGCAGGCGTGGAGCAAATGATGTTCTCACCGCTGCCAGGAACAGCGACAGAGGCCAGTGCGATCGCCCCACTTCTGCCGAATCCCACTGTCTTTACCCAGCGGCAGGCAACCGAAAATCAGATGAAGCGGCTGAGCGCGCCTAGCATTTTGCATATTGCTACCCACGGTTTTTTCCTGTCTGATGTAGCCAGCGCATCAGGTCAAACTGGCGATCGCGGTGCCAGCTTTGACCTAACCGATACTGAAGAGGACGCAGCGCTGCTGCCAAGCACCTTTGAAATTGAGAATCCGCTGCTGCGCTCTGGTCTAGCGCTAGCGGGCGTGAATGCTCGCAGCAGCGGCGGCGATCGCACTATCGAAGACGGTATACTCACCGCCCTAGAAGTCTCTAATCTAAACCTACGCGGCACCCAGCTAGTTGTCCTGAGCGCCTGCGAAACCGGTCTGGGTGCCACCAGCGATGGCGATGGCGTCTATGGCTTGCGCCGAGCCTTTACCATTGCCGGTGCGGAAAGCCAGCTGATGAGCCTATGGCAAGTAGATGATACGAGCACCAGTGAACTCATGCAGATCTACTACGAGAATCTGATGAATAAGAACCAGGGCCGCAGTGAAGCGCTACGCAGCGCGCAGCTAGAGCTGCTTAACACAGGCACATACGCGCATCCTTACTACTGGTCTTCTTTTATCTTCTCGGGTGACTGGCGACCGCTAGAATAGGTTTGTAAATCTATCCTATTGAAAAGCTATCTATACACGCGCTGCAACAATAGAAAGTTCGTTCCAAAATAGAAAATTTTCGTTTAGGACAGGGAACATCTGACAAGGCGATCGCTTCTGTTGTAGCCCTCCCATATACCTTGCAATGCTCAAAGCATAGCGGCAAAAGGTGAGGGATTTGTGAAGCGCGTCAACAGTATTTTATAGCTGTAATCAACAATGTCAACTTTTGTGAAAAGGGTGTGTGGTCAGAAAATTTCTAATCTATAAGTGAAGAGTAAAGAGCGAAAGCTACTGAAATTTCTATTCACGCTTTCTACAAAGCAAATACGTATCAATGCATGCGTACTCTTGCTTTGTAGCTCTATCAAAAGCTACTAGATTTCTTACCTACTTAATATTTCCTACTTATTGTTTTTAATCACTGCCGTATGGAGGCATAGTCCTATGTACAAGCAAATCAATCATACACATATCGTTTTCACAAAGCTGCAAGATGACCTTAAGCCGAGTGTTTAATTGATATCATCTGGGTGCGCTAGTCAAAGACGAAGATCAAACTGAATACAAATTCTTTTTACGAGATAGAGAGGTGATGCTGTTCGCATACGACTTCGCGACGCTTTTGGGTCAGATAGTGACGAGTTGAACATGTAGAATAAGGCACATGGATGAAAGAACAAAGTGAGGTTGCTTGTTCTTTCAAGGTTCGCTACAGTGCTTGCTGCTGGCGGTTCTGTTGGCGGTGCTGATTCTTTAGAAAAGAATAAATTACGCTCATCACAACAGCGGAAAGCTATTCGCAATAGACTATTCGTATATCTCTTAATCTGTCGAAAAAAGCAGGCATATTTCTGTTGCGCTTTTATATTGAATCAACTAAAGGGAAAGTCAGCTTAGAAAAAGTCTGATCAAGTAAAAAAGAGAAAAGTCATACCGTCGCTATGGCTTTTGACACTTTCTGCTCGTCGCTCTTTCGAAGCGCAGTGGCTATTTCTTCTGCGAACAGGCTTCTCGTTAAGTAGATTCTTATCTCTAGCGCTATTCGTTGAAATACACGCCTAGATAAAGACCCATTCTGCTATGTATTCAGCGCTGCGACCTCGTTGCTTTTCAAAATATTTTGCCTTTTAAACATCTAGAACCAGTAGTAAGGAGTATTATAGGAGACTTTTCTCATGCTGAATCAAAATACCTTCAAAGAAGTAACCAATACAGCCAGCAGTGACTTTATATCAGCCATAAGCTACGGCGCTGGCGCGTGGGCAGATTTCAATGGAGACAACTATCCAGATCTGTGGGTAGGCAACCATTTTGGGCCTGTCGAAAATTCCTACAATCGAAACTTATTTCTCAATAACAAAGATGGAACGTTTACCGATATTGTCTCGGATGTTTTTATTCCTGAAGAGCTAAAAGGAGACTATCACGGCGCAGCCTGGGCTGATTTTGACAATGATGGCGATCAAGACCTAATAGTCGCAGCCGGAGGCGAGAAAGCGGGTACCAACCTACCACCTGATAGTGACCCAAACCGTCTCTATATCAACGAGGGTGGTGTACTTAGAGACAACGCCCGAGAGCTTGGTCTTGCTTATGATAGTGCTAAAGCGCATGCTCCTATCTGGTGGGATTTTAACAACGATGGCAAGCTTGATCTTTTTCATGGCTCGACCAAGCGACCAGATAGACGCAATCCGACTACGCTTTTTCAGCAGACTAATACCGGCTTCGAAGATGTCGGCGAAAGCCTTCTTCCTGGACACCTCAGAGGAGCAAGCGCAAAATTTGGCGCTCTAGCGAATTTATCAGACGACCATAGTCCAGCTCTGGTTCTACCCGCTAGTGTTAGAACTATCCTAGATGCTGATGCCGGTTTTTCCTTTACTCGACCAGGCATTCTAAATGGCGCTAGAGACCTGGCTGTCGCCGATTTTAACGGTGACCTGATGATGGATATCTACCTAGTAAGGCGTAAGGAGGATAGATTAGCCATCAACACAGGCGAAGGACTATCGGACCGAAGCCAAAGCGCTGGTATCAACCTCGTTTCTAACGCGCTTGGTGAAAGTGTCGTGGCTGAGGATTTTGACAACGATATGGATGTTGACGTCTATGTTGTCAGAGCTTCAGATGGTACTAGCAACTTGCCCAACGTTCTCTACGAGAATCAGGGCGATGGTACGTTCACGGCCGTGGAAGCTGCTGGGGGTGCCTTTGGCACGACCTTGGGCGATGGTGATTCTGCCACTACGGCTGACTACGATCTAGATGGGTTTATCGATTTATTTGTGACCAACGGCTCTGGCGGTAATCCTGCTTCTCAGCAGCTCTTTCGTAACCAAGGAAATGGCAACAACTGGCTTCAAATTGACCTAGAAGGTACCGCTTCTAATCGTGATGGCATTGGCGCTCAAGTCTATGTGACTTCTGGGGGAGTTACTCAACGCCGCGATCAGATGGGAGGTATTCACAAGTGGTCGCAAAACTATAAGCGTCTGCACTTTGGCCTGGGACAGAATACTCAGATAGACAAAATAGAAATCCGCTGGCCTAGTGGATTGGTTCAGGAGCTAGAAAATATCTCTGTCAATCAAATTATTCAAATCTCAGAGACGGGTTCTGTCGTGGAGAACGCCTCACCAGTTGCAAGAGATGATAGCGCCACAACGCTACAGAATACTCCCGTTGATATTGACGTACTTGCCAATGACACAGATGCAGATGGCGATCCGCTTACCCTAAGCATTGCTGAAGCTCCAAACAACGGAACAGTGAGCGTTAATGACAACAACACCGACACTGACCCAAGCGATGATTTTGTCACCTACACTCCCAACACAGGCTTTAGTGGCACTGACCAGTTTGTCTACCGGATTAACGATTCGTCAGAGACTGATGTTGCTACGGTGACTGTTACGGTTGATGATGTCCAAAGCAATCAGCCGGATTTCTTGCTTGCGTTCACCAACGCAGCAACTCTAAGTGGAATTAGGGTGGAAGATGAAGACATTGTGCTGTACGACGGCGACAACTTCAGTCTCTTTTTTGACGGCTCCGATGTTGGATTATGTACGCCTAAGCTCAGAATAGCGGCGTTCGATGCAATTAGCGATACAGAGATTCTGATGTCTTTCAACCAGGAAGTTTCAATTGAAGGAATTGGGCTAGTTGATGACTCTGACGTAGTCAAATTTACTGCCACATCTTTGGGGCAATCTACAGCAGGTACTTTCGAGATGTATCTCGACGGCAGCGACGTTGGCTTGGTTAGAGGCTGGGAAGATATTGATGCTTTGACACAGCTTCCAGACGGATCGCTGCTAATTTCTACTATAGGTAGAAATACAGTCCCGGAATTCAGAGGTAGTTCTGAAGATTTGCTATTGTTTTCTCCTTCTTCTCTTGGAGAGACTACGAGCGGAAGCTGGTCACTATACTTTGATGGCAGTGATGTCGGATTGGAAGACAGGTTGACGGAAGATCTGGATGCGGTTAGCCTCGACGCAACGGGTCGCCTATTGCTGTCCACTCAAAGGGATTTTGTAACACCCGATATAGAAGGAGCCAATGAGGACGTGTTTGTCTTTTTAGGAAATTCGACAGGAGCTAATACTTCAGGTAGCTTCGAGCCGGAGCTATTATTCGATGGTTCTAGCTTTGGTCTTTCGTATAACAATATTGCTGGGATTGATTCCTTTGTTGGCTAAAGTCGGTACGGCTCATTGTACAAACTAGATAAGGAGAAAAAGAGGGGATAGGGCGTATGCTCGCTACCCCCTCTCTTGAATCAAAGCTTCTAGAGAAGATCCTGATTCGCTAGACTCTCGATCTGGTTTGCGCTAAGTGCCTCGTTAAAGATAGAAACATTATCGACAGCGCCTACAAGGCCACTTCCTCTGCTCAGACCATCGCGGAAGCGAGTCGTATTCGCTACTCCACCGATGCCAATGCCGTCTGGATGTTTGCCTAGCTGAGCGCCTTCGCCGGAACCAAACTGCTTTCCATCTATATAGCCACGCAGGGCATCTGGAGCGAGTTTGTCACTGCCATCAAGCACTAGCGAAACATGGTGCCAGGTATCGGCAGAAACGTTATCAGTTTCGAGCCATGTCCCGGCCCAGCGAGATTCTTTTCTAGGCGTATTCCAACCGCCTACGAGTAGCTTGTCGTCTTCTAAATAGATGTTCAGCCCGCGTACATTTCCTCCTTCTTCATAGATAACTTGTCTTCCACTATCTTTGGAAATTTGGTCTGCGTTAAACCAAAGTGAGACCGTCCGCTGACCGTGAGTTTCTAGATTGATGCTGCGTGACTGCGAGAGGTTGACCCTATCGCTGGCATTCTCAAAGGCTACTCCCTTACCTGTTAGTCCTTCCTGCCAGCTAGTCTTACCGACGAATCGGCTGATGTGCTTGTCGCCAAACTTGCTGCTATCAGCGGCTACTCTTCCGCTGCCTTCGTCAAAATCAAACTGAGCGATCAGGCTTGGTAGCTGATGAAGGCTAGATTGGTCGGGAGGTTGATTTCCTGGCTGTAGTTCAGAAGGCGGCGCTGGGACAGTCTGCTCTACTGGCGCTGGCTGAGGTGCTGGCGCTGGCGGATCGGCTTCTGGGCTAGTAATTGGCGCTGAGCTGGTTATCGGCAGATTTCTGGGTGCAGCCCCTTCGGTACTAAGTTCAAAGTAGTCTAGCGCGACGGAATCGCCTCGATCATTGGTTGCATCAGTTTCTATCTTGGCGACAAGATGCTGATAGCCATTGCCAAGATCCACTGTTTGGGCAAACTCTCTATCAACTGGCTGTCCTCTTTGAGCGACATAGGTCTCCTCAAACAGCAGCTTGCGAACCATTGGAATCTTTCCAGATTGAAGCGGCCCATCCACTCCTGTTAGCTGACCGTCGAGCTGACCGTCAACTCCCCATAGCTGAACGGTTACTTTATTACGCTGCTTAGAGTCTCCACTGCCCTCAACGTTTCGAAGCTCGAAGCTAAGGGTTTGTTCCCCTTTATGAAGGCCATCATTTTGAATGACTTGCCCGAGCCCAGAGCGTCGATCTTGCGTAGTTGCTAGCTCTATCTGGCCTCCGTTCTGACGGACACCCCTGGTAGCCTGCCAGCCTGCGTCTGCAGTTAAACTGCTCAGTCGTCTGTCGGTGATGAGCTGTGTTCTGCTGTCGATATCTCCATCTACAAAAGGATTGGTGTACGCAGTTGGACTGACGTTGACAGTTTGAGCGATTGTTTGAGCTGCGCCCTGACTATCTAGCACCTGCAATGATACTTGCTGGTTTCCTGCCCGTTTGAAGTGGTGAGTAACCTGGCGACCAAAGTCGTCTAGCTTTCCGTCATTATTGAAGTCCCATCCATAGCTAGCAATTCCGTTACTAGGTACAGGAGATCTTTGTCTATCGGTGTCATAGGATTCGCTGGCATCAAAGGTTGCAGATAGACCACCCACCGCCGCGCTGCTGAATTTAGCAACGGGAAGCTGATTGTTGCTAGTGATTTGAAAGTCGGTATTGTCTATCTTCAAAAGAGCCGCATAGTCGTCTATGACACCGTCGTTTTGCTTGAGTTCTCCAATCTCTGCCAGATTATAGGTATTGTTTCCAAATGTACTATTTTCAATCGACATAGTGGCGATGTCTTTTTTCTCTACATCTGGAAACCGAGTGCTGTAGCCTTCATCAAATCCGCGAACGGTCAGGTTGTCATAGCGAAGTCCATTACTCGCCTGGTTGTGAACAATCCCATCGCCGCTGGGCTTCTCGACGTCGCCTACGATCAAGCCATCAACGAAATCGATGTTAGAGCTGTAATCGGTGGCAAGTCCTCTGACCCGTGCTTGCCAAACGGTGAAGCTATCGATAGTAGCGCGGCCTTCATGACTGGCATTGGGTCTTCTGTTGTTCAGCTCTAGCTGACCGTCAAAGTCAGCTAGATGGGACCAAACTCTAATGCCGATGCCTGTGTTGTAGCTTTGAAAGCCTGTGAGCTGATTGAGCGGAACATCGGTAATGTCTACTTCTGTTTGTCCGGCGGGAAAGAGATCCTGAATGCGTCTTGGTAGATTCTTGACGAGGATAGTCCCTTTATCTCTGGCTTCTTCATTTTGACCATCGCCGAAGATAGTGATACCTGCATCGTTAGCGCTAACAGCAATATTGTCTTCCATGACAACTTGCGCAGCACCTTGTACCCAGTAGCCCTCTCCTCTAAAGCCAAGGTCGAACTTTCTTTCTCTCTCTTCGACCTGATTGCTATTAAGATTTCTACCAGGTCCGGTTATTTTGATAGCGAGGTTGTTCTTCCAAGAGCCAAGCTCATTACCCGTCTCGGCAGCAATCCCGCTACCAACAACATCGAAGACAACGTTGTTGGCTAGGTTGGCGTGGCTGTCGTGATGGACAATTCCCCAGCCGGGACTGCCGACAACCGCGTTACCGTTGGCTTCGGCGGCCTGACCGTTGATATCCTCTGCGCCAGTTCGGTGGAAGTGAAGGCTATAGCGGCCCCTGGGGTTACTTCCTCGGCCCGCAGAGCCATCAATATTCCGACCCGGATCGTCTACTAGCCTGGACTTGTCCGAACGGCCCAGGTGGTAGAACCCGGCGTTGTTCACGCGCACATTAGGATTGTGCATGAACATGACGTGTCCGCGCTGATCGGCGGGTAGTCCTTCGCCGTCTTTGGTTTCGATAGTGGCGTTGCGAGTGGTGTTGGCCACGTAGAGCTTGGTGCGGTCCTTTTCGGGGATGTCTGGGCGAACGTGATCAAACCGAAGGACCTCTCTGTTGCCAGAGCGGATATCATCGTTGGTGAAGCTGACGCGGTTGCCAGAAATTCTAGTGATGGTCAGCTCTTCATCGCCAAAGCGGCTGTTGTCGCTATCAGATCCAGAGCCTTTGTATTGCGTACCGCCCAGCACGAGCTTGTCACCGACGCGCCAGCCTTGGGGAACGCCGTCTAGGATGAGTTCGCGATCGCCTGCTTCGGCATCTTCTCTAAGCGCGATGAAGTCAGTTTTGTCGGCACCGAAAATGTCTACCTGACCGTGACTGATGACGCCTCGGCTGAGCTGCGTAGGGTCCCATCTCGTGTCAATCTTGCCGTCTCCGTCGATGATGATTGAGGCTGTCTTATCAGCGCGGATAGGATTGTTCCTTGTGCCGATGCTTAAGGTACCAGACGGCATGTTGATCAGAGTATCGACCACCATCTGAGTATCTGTATTGCTGGCAAACGCGAGCGTACCGTCTACGCGAACGGTCTTGAGCTGAGCATCGCTCTGGCCGTCGTAGCTGACTCTAACGCCTTCTGCGATCATTACATTTGCGTTGTCACCAGGGACTCTTCCCTCGGCCCAGGTACTGGAATTGAACCAAGAGCCATTCCTGATAGCTTTGTGAGTCACTGCTGATTCGGGCACTAGACTCATCAAAGAGGCGTGGCCGCTCATAGCTTGAGCGTTGGTGTTCATATCCATAGATATCTCCTTGTTTTTACCAATGTTTGTTTAGCCATTGGAGATGCAGCTGAAAAATGTAGAAACGTTGAAAATTGTGAAAGAGCTGAAAACTGTTAAAGAACAGTACAAGAAACAAGCGTTAACCAGGTCTAATCTCTTTTTGGCAACACTTAATTAACTAATTAGTGCTTGCACAAAAGTTCTGTAGACACTGCCATTCTGGTGGCGAAAGAGTGTTCACCACTTGCGTTTGACAGCTATTGGACATGCAAGTACGCCATCACAAAGCAAAGTAACGAGTTTCGCTACAAGACGTGATGTCAAAACTTAGTAGAAAGTGCGCAAATACAGACGACGCGAATGAAGATCAAAAAGATGTAGCTGAAGCGAGGAACAAACGCTTGAGTCACTATGCTTCATAGTTGACCTATCGTGACAACATTATGCCACCTACTTATGGGCAGCATTAGCGGTTAACTGGGTTAAGGGAGGGCTATCATGCTCTGTTAGCAATTCCCGATAGCGCTTTATCGACAAACCCTTGAGGGGGCTGGTTAGTGTAGATCATCATCGAAAGGAATCTAAGAATACCAAGTGTATTGATATCCGCAGAGGAGATGCGAGTGCACGGTGTTTTCAGGTGGGGGCTCTAGATGAGAACAAGATCAAAACAAATTGAAATTAACCTCACCGGATGTGCAACTAGACAGATGCGTCCCTACCGCCTCTTCGTCTCAATATAATAAACTTCAGATGAAGTGAGATGTCAACTACGGATTTTTGACTTTTGATCACGCCAGTACCTTATTGATTTATTCGATAGCTAACTTTCCCTCAAAGACCCGTGCTATATCTGTTGATCTGTTGGTAAATTTCTCAGAAGCTGTAATCTTTATTTGCCAGAGTGATGCGGCTCTCGAATGAGGTCTCTTTATCTGAGAAATATTCTATGCGCTAGGCCATTCTTACAAGCTTTACAGGATTGACTATTGTCTATGGAAAAGAGTGTAAAAGCATGGAATAATAAATAGTGTCAGCAGCGTCGCTAGCGAAAGTCCAGAGAAGACAACCACACCTAGCGGCTGCAAAAACTCAGAACCTTGGCCAATGCCGAGCGCGAGCGGAAACATGCCTAATACGGTGGTAATCGTAGTCATTAGAATAGGTCGCAGCCGCTGAGGGGCGGCGGCGCTAATAGCTTTGCTGCGATCGCACCCTTCCCGCTCGTGAATCTGATTGGCCAGCTCTACCAAAATAATGGCGTTATTCACCACAATGCCGACTAGCAGCACAGCGCCCACGATCACCGTCGCACCAATCGCTGTTTGCGTGATGAATAGTCCAAAGATACCGCCCGCTAACGCCAGCGGTACCGTCAGCATGATTACCAGCGGGTCAATTAGTGAGTTGTACTGTACGGCCATAACGGTGAACACCAGAAAGGCCGCGAGCCCACCCAAAATGCCAAGACCGTCTTGAATATCGGCGTTACTTTGAGCGCTGAAGCTAGGCAGACGAGTAATACCCTCGGGTAGAGTCGTTGACGCCATAATCTGGTCGAGTTCGTCTAGCGCGTCTCCTAAACTAACGTCTTCAGCTAGATCGCCCTCAATGATAAAGACCTGTCGCTGGCTGATGCGCTGAATTTCACCCGGAGCTTGGCCTTCTTCGATTTGGGCGACATCACCCAGTCGCACTGCCTGACCGCTGCCGTTCAGTAGCGGTAGCTGGCTTAGCTCGCTTAGGTTCTGGACCAGGGTAGCAGGGGTTTGGACTCGCACATCGATAAGGCGATCGCCTCGCTGAATCTGAGTCGGCACCGATCCAGATAGCACCGTCTGCACCGTGCGGCCAATCGCCTCAGCAGAAAGGTTTAGGTCGGCGGCTCGCTCCCAGTTGGGACGGATCTGGATCTCTAGCTGAGGGGGATCGGCATCTGGGGAATAGCTCGCCAGAACCGCCTGATTATCTAGCGCCTCTAGCACCTGCTGTCCGGCGGCTTCTAGCGCTTCGGCGTTGGTGCCCTGAAGAATTATGTCTACGTCGCTACGCACAGGAGAGTTGCTAAGCGAGAGGCCGCGCACTCTACCCGGTGAGAGTCGCAGCCTGGTTTTGACTAGGTTGAACTGATTGAATTCTTCGTTAAGGCGATCGCTAAACCCTTCTACATTCGTGCCGGGTACGAGCGTTAGCGTACTGGTGCCGCGCAGCGCATTTTCACTGCTGCTGTTACCAAAAAGAAAGCCGCCCGAGGTGCTAAAAACGTACTCAACTTCGGGCTGCTCCAGCAGTAGTTTATCGATAGCGTCCATTACCTGACGATTTTCTTCTAGAGAGGTGCCGGGCGGAAACTGGACGCGCATATCTGCCTGACCGGTGGCAATGTCAGGTAGGATCTCTTGCGGAATGCGCTCTACTGCAAGCAAGCTGCCGCCGCCCAGGATAAGAAAGGCGATCGCAACTACCAAAATCCGTCTTTGTAGCACCCAGCCTAGCCACTGACTGTAGCGCCGAGTGACGCCTTGTAGCTGTCGATCGAACTGGCGAATCAGCCAGAATCTGTTGATGCCGCTGGACTGACGCACGGCTAGCAGTCTGGCCGTCAGCGCGGGAACAACTGTCAGCGCCACTACCAAAGAGGCTGCAACGGCAAAGCTCACAGTGAGCACTAGCTCGTTAAACAATAAAGAGATAAAGCCGCCAATTAGGAGAAAGGGAAGTACGGCCACTAGGTTTGTTGTGGTTGAAGCAAACAGCGCTGACTCTAGCTCACGACTGCTGATTTCTGCCTGACGAATCACGGGCCGATGACTGTCTTCTACGCCCTTAGTAATGTTTTCTAGCATCACGATCGCATTATCGACAACAATCCCGACGCCCAGCGCTAAACCACCCAGACTAAATACGTTCAGCGATAGACCGAATATCCCCATCAGCAGAATGGCAACTAGCGTTGCTAGCGGAATGGCAATCACGATGATGAAAGTCTGTCGGAGCGAGCCTAGGAAAAGGAGAACTGTGATCGCCGCTAGCACCGCTCCAGTAAGACCGGAAATCGCCACGTTGCGAACGGAGTTTTGAATAAAAATAGACTCGTCTAGCGTGGCGTTGATGATTAAATCGTCTGGAACTACACCCGATGTCTTCAGCTCCGCTAGCTTTTGCTTGATACCGTCAACCACCGTAATGGTATTGGCCGTCGGCTGCTTTTGAATGCTCACTTTGACCGCAGGCTGACCGTTTAAATTCACGAAAATGCGCTGCTCTTCGGTACCGTCAACTACCTCAGCAAAGTCTCGTAAATAAACCTGCTGAGGCGCATCTGAATCACCTACCTCAAAAATTAGATCGCGAATTTCATCGGCATCTCCAAACCGTCCGGCTACGCGAGTAAGCGGCTCGTCATCAGGTCCATCAATGCGCCCGCCAGAGGTGTCTTGATTGCGTTCTGAAAGCGCGTCTAAAACTTCATTAATGCCTAGCCCTAGTGACTGTAATCTAGCCGGGTCAAGATTGATCAGAATCTCTTCGTTCACGCCACCAGACACATCGGCGCTGGCTACGCCGGGGACAGTATTGAGTTCGCGTGACAGCTCTTGGTCGGCAAAGACTCTTAGATCTACGCCTCGCAGCGACTCTGAGGTCAGCGCAATCTCATAGACAGGTAGCTGAGACGGGTCGAATTTGAACAGACGCGGCTGTCCGATTGTTTCAGGCAAGCTGCTGCGAGAGCGGTTGAGCGTAGCGGTCGCGTCGTTGAGCGCCTGGTCGATATCGCCACCAGGCTGAAAATACAGATCTAGGCTGATTCTACCTTCTCTAGTTTGCGAGATGACTTGGACGACGCCTTCTGTTGCCGCAAGCGCCTGCTCTAGCGGACGGGTGACTTCGTCAACCGCGACTTCCGGCGAAACGCCGGGTGCGTCTGCCCTAACGCCAATTCGGGGATAGGTAATCGAGGGTAATAAATCAACCGGTAACTGTTGAACAAAGAACAATCCTAGAACAATCACCGCTACGGTTAGCGTCAGTGTGGCGATGTGCCTGCGGATGGCAATCCGGCTAAGGCTAAAGCCGCCAGTAGATTCTGACACTGAAGGAGGATTCGAAGGCAAAGCGGGCCGTGTCATTAGCGGCCTTCTCCCGGTTCAGACAGAATGCTGAGTCTGACGAGTTGCTCTGAAGTGAGCGGGCGATCGCTCTGCGCGATATAGCTATCTCCTGGGTCCAATCCTGAAAGAATTTCCACCCGATCTTGGGCGCGTTCTCCTATCCTGACCGGGCGGGCGATCGCCTTTCTCTGTTCACCTGCTGCTTCAACTACGAATATCGTACTGCTTTCGCTATCTTCTCCTAGCGCTAGCGCATCCGCAGGTACAACAACTCGAGGCTGCTGATTAGCAGTGAACTGCACCCGAGCTAGCAGGCCGCTGCCAATTTGTCGACCAGTATCTGAATTAGTAGAATTAGGAATCGTTACCTGCACGGGCACTAGCCGCGAGGTCGTATCTGCTAGCGGTGCAATCTGAGTGATTTGTCCAGGAATAGAGCCTTCATCTGGAAATGCGTCGAGCGTAACCCGAGCTGACTGACCGACTCCGAGCCGAGCAATATCTAGCTCTGACACTTGAACGGTGACTTCTAGAGTGCTGATGTCTCCTATTTCTAATAGTGTTGCACCCGATTCAACAAAGCTGCCGATGTCCACCTGCTTTGAAAGAACAACGCCAGTCAGAGGCGATCGCAAATCGGTATAAGAAAGCTGCTTTTGCGTCTGGGCAACAACTGCCTGCTGCGCGTCAATCCGGTTAGCGGCTGAAGCAGCGGCCTGCCTTTGGGCAGCGACTAGGGCCTGTGCCGAACGCAGCGTTTGCTGGGCGTTGGTGACGGTGAGTTCGGCGGCTTCGGCAGCTTGTTGGGCGATCGCACCCTGGTTAGCTAGCTGCCTGAGCCTTTGCGCATCAATTCGGGCCTGGTCTAGCGTAGCCTGCGCCCGTACCACATCGGTCTGGGCCTCGGTGA
The DNA here is from genome assembly GCA_963838725.1 of uncultured cyanobacterium. Lineage (GTDB taxonomy): Bacteria > Cyanobacteriota > Cyanobacteriia > Phormidesmidales > Phormidesmidaceae > Phormidesmis. The sequence continues at coordinate 64,770 of CAWISM010000007.1, forward strand.
TCGAGACTTCCGCCTGGGCAGTTTCAGCCCGCCGAGCTGAGAGTTCTGCTCTAGCCTGATTGACGCTGGTCGCTTGCAAATCGCCGTCGAGCTGGGCAAGCAGCATACCGCGTTCAACGCGATCGCCGACATCTACTAATAAATCCATCACTTCACCCGAAACCTGAGCCCGTAGCGCCACCTGCTGCACCGGACGAGTTGTGCCCGTATAGGTCAACACTCCGGTGATGAATCCGGTTTCAGCGCGGGCTGTTTTGACAGCCACTGGTCCCTCAGATTGTTCGGACTGGCCGCGTCCTTCTGGCTGAGCCTCGCTAGCGGGAAGCAAGCCGCATCCGGCGGTGGCTAGGAGGGGTATCAACAGTCCGAACTGAACTACGTTTTGAAGATGCCATAGGGACAATCGCTTTCTGGTAAGTGGCTGCTTGGTAGATTGCGTTTTGGTAGGGATAGTGTCTGTCAACGAATCGGCACCCACGTATGGTAAGTCGTTTGGATTCTGGTAAGGGCATTGCATGCAATGCCCCTTCTGTATATTTATCTACAGTCATCTAGTAGATAGTCTGCAATGACTGTACGGTAGTAGGCAGGCATCAATGCAGCTTGATATAAACGTAATTTCTATTGTTATAAATTGCCAGGAAATATGGCAGATCAGGCGATCGTAGAGAAAAAGACTATTTTAATTCTGGCGGCGAATCCTTCGGATACTGCTCGGATGCGTCTGGGTAATGAGGTGCGCGAGATTGAGGAAGGACTGGCCCTTTCTGAGGGGCGCGATCGCTTCCAGGTAGCGTCGCAGTGGGCGGTGCGTCCAGATGATTTTCGGCGGGCGCTGCTGAAGTTTGAGCCGCAGATTGTGCACTTTTCCGGTCACGGGACGGGCGAGCAGGGGCTGGTGTTCGAGGACGATACGGGACTGGCGAAGCCGGTGAGCAGTGCGGCACTAGCAAGGCTGTTTAGTCTGTGTCCGAGTGTGGAATGTGTGGTGCTTAATGCTTGCTATTCGAAAGTGCAGGCTAGTGCGATCGCGCGGCATGTGGACTATGTGGTGGGGATGACAAAGGCGATCGGCGATCGCGCTGCTATTGAATTCTCTGTCGGCTTTTATGACGGACTGGGCTACGGCCGCTCGGTGCCCGATGCCTATGGGTTTGGCCTATCGGCGATCGATCTAGAAGGTATTCCGGAGACAGATACGCCGATACTGCAAACGCGATCTGGGCTGGGGGAAGCTGCTGTGGCTCAGAAGGCTCCAGTCCAGAATCCTGCTGATACCGACACCGGAGTCGTAGTTGGTGGGAGTCGAGATATTGGTCTTGATCTAGATGATGAGACAGCAGCCAAAGCGCCATCAATCTCTGATGGGCAAACGGTGACTTCAGCAGAGCCTTCGATCCAGCTAGAGGAACCGCAGGGACTGGTACCGCTAGATTCGCAATTTTATATTGAGCGATCGCCCATTGAAACCGACTGCTACGAGACCGTTCTGCGCCCTGGCTCCTTGATCCGCATCAAAGCCCCCCGGCAGATGGGCAAAACCTCTCTGCTAGTGCGGACGCTAGCCCATGCCAAAGCTCAGGGCTTCGAGACCGTACGCCTCAGCTTTCAAGAGGCAGACAGTCAGGCGCTAAATGACCTCGACGAATTTCTACAGTGGTTTTGCTCTAGCGTCACCGAAGAGCTGGACATGGAAGACCGCTTAGCGGAGTACTGGTCGGGTGGGCGGCGCGGCATTGTGCGGCGGGCGCAGCGATATTTTGAGCGCTACCTTTTGACTGAGAGCGATGGGCCGATAGTGCTGGGGCTAGATGAAGTCGATCAGGTGTTTGAGCATCCGGAGATTGCGACTGACTTTTTTGGGATGCTGCGGGTGTGGCACGAGGAAGGCAAAAGCAGCGACCTGTGGCGCAAGCTGCACATGGTGATCGTCCATTCTAAAGAAGTGTATGTGCCGCTGAGCATTAACCGCTCTCCTTTTAACGTGGGTCTGCCGATAGATCTGCGTGAGCTAGATGCCAGAGAGATTGCGCGGCTGATCGACCGGCATCAGCTCATGCTGAGCGACCATCAAAAACAGCAGCTAACGGAGCTAGTCGGCGGGCATCCCTATCTGCTGCGGGCGGCGCTGTATCAGCTGAAGCGAGGGCGAATGAGCCTGTCGCAGCTCATGACCGAAGCCCCAACCGAGGGCGGACTGTACAACGATCACCTGCGGCGGCATCTGCTGAATCTAGAAGCAGACCGGGCGTTGTTAGAAGCCTTTCGGCAGGTGATTCAAGTGTATCGACCGGTGCAAATTGGCTCTACAGAAGCGTTTAAGCTGAATAGCATGGGGCTGGTGAAGTATCAGGGCAATGAGGTAGTGCCGCTATGTGAGCTTTACCGACAGTATTTTCAATCTCGACTAGGAGGCTAACCCGATGGTGCAGCTAGTATCTGATGGCAGACCCGACTATTCAGAACTCGATTCGTATTCTGCTCTATATCCTGACAGTGACGGCCAGCCAATGGCAGACAATACCAAGCAGTTTCGCTGGATTACGACAATCAAAGGCAATCTAGAACGGCTGTTTGCCGCTGATGAGAATATCTTTATCGCCGGGGATTTACTGTGGTATCCGGTAGAGGGTAAGCCGAAGATTCGACAGGCACCGGATGTGATGGTGGCGTTTGGTCGGCCAAAGGGTGACAGAGGGTCGTATCGACAGTGGCAGGAAGCCGGAATCGCGCCCCAGATTGTGTTTGAGATTTTATCGCCGGGAAATCGACCGGGGGAAATGCTGCGCAAGCTCAACTTCTATCAGCGCTACGGCGTGGAAGAGTATTACATCTATGATCCGGATGACAATGAACTAAATGGCTTTCAGCGGGTGGATAAATCGCTACAGCTAGTAGGCGAAATGGCTGGCTGGGTTAGTCCTCGCCTAGACATTCGTTTTGAGCTAGAGGCCGAAACTTTGCAGATCTATCGGCCTGACGGTGAGCAGTTTTTGACATTTGTAGAGCTAAGTGAGCAGCTAAATGCCGAGCGCGAGCGGGTGCAGAGTTTGGAAGCGAAGCTGAGAGAGCTGGGTGTGGATCTAGAAGATGTGTAGTCATAGCAATGTGTAGCGAAGCAGGTGGTCAACAGCGATGAGTGAATATCGTTACCAGGTAGGGGGAAGTTTGCCTGCCGATGCGCCAACCTATGTGGAGCGGGCAGCGGACGCCGAATTCTATACGGCGCTGAAGGCGGGGGAGTTTTGCTATGTGCTGAATTCGCGGCAGATGGGCAAGTCTAGCCTGCGGGTGCGAACGGCGCAGCGGCTACAGGCGGAAGGAGTGGTCTGCGCGTCGTTGGATATCAGCGGATTGGGGACGACGACAGTTGATCCCGAGGAGTGGTATTTCGGGGTGGTGGATAGCTTGGCCGATCGGCTGCATCTCGAGCGGGTCGATTCGAGCTTTGAGCTGGAGGATTGGTGGGATCGGCATCAGCGGCTGTCGGCAGTGCGGCGATTTGGCAAGTTCTTTAGCGATGTGGTGCTGCCGCTGGTGCCGCAGCCGGTGGTGATTTTCTTAGATGAAATTGACAGCATTCTGAGTCTGGAGTTTGACACGGATGACTTCTTTGCGGTGATTCGAGAGTGCTACAACAACCGGGCAGACAACGCGGCCTTTAACCGGCTGACGTTTGCGCTAATTGGTGTGGCGACGCCGACGGATTTGATTCAAGACAAGCAGCGAACGCCTTTTAATATTGGGCAGGCAATTCAGCTAACGGGATTTCAGCTTCAGGAGGCGGCTCCTTTGCTACCGGGGCTGATGGCGGCTAGCGGCAGTGCAGAAGATATAGATGCCGTTGCACAAACCGAAGATCTTTTGCGAGCGGTGCTGCTTTGGACTGGGGGACAGCCCTTTTTGACGCAGAAGGTGTGTCAGCTGGTGGCGCAGGCGGTTCGGCAGCGGCAGGAAGATGGCGATGTGCTGACGAGCGAGCCAGAAACGGCAGCGGCGTTGGTGGAATCGGTGGTACGCACCGCGATTATTGACAGTTGGGAGGTGCAGGATGAGCCACCGCACCTAAAGACGATTCGAGATCGCATTCGGAATAATGCCAGGGCCGGTCAGCTATTGAGCCTGTATCAGGATGTGGTGCAGCAGGGCCATATTGACCAGGATGGCAGCCCGAAGCAGGTAGCGCTGCGGCTGTCTGGCCTGGTGGTAGAGCGGCACGGCACGCTACAGGTTTACAATCCCATCTACCGAGAAGTGTTCAATCTGCTGTGGATTCGGGAGGCGCTGGCGAGCATTCGACCGTATGGGCAACAGCTAGAAGCGTGGGTGGCTAGTGAGCGAGACGACAGTTTGCTGCTGCAAGGATTGGCGCTAGAAACGGCGCTGGGCTGGGCGGAAGATCGGAGCCTGGGGAAGCTGGACTATCAGTATTTGGTGGAGAGTCAGAAGCTGGGGCTGCGGACAGAGCTAGCTGAGATGCAGGCGACGGTAGACCAGATGAATCAGCAGCTATCGCAGAAGAATCAGGCGCTGGCGAATATTAATGCCAGGCTGGAGGAGCAGCAGGCCGAACTGTCAAAGGTGCGGGGCAAGATGCGCTGGGCTTATGGATTGGGTCTGGGGGTGGCGGGTCTGGCGACAGTGGCGGCATTGTTGACCGGTGGCTATGCAGTGGCCAAAGCAGCGGACGCAGCAGCGGCGATTCAGCAAAAAGAAGAGGCGGAATTAGCGACGGCTGAAGCCTCTAAACAAATTGACGGGCTGCAATCGGACGTTGGCAGCTTGCAGACGGATAAGAAAGCGCTGGAAACAGACAAGCAAGCGTTAGCTGATGAGCGAGAAGGGCTGCTGGCGGAAAATCAGCAGATTGGGGCGGAAGTCGATCAGGCGCTGAGTGCTCAGGAGGCGGCAGAACTGGCGGCGGTGAATGCAGGCGAGCAGGCAAAAGCGGCTGAGGCACAGGTGAGCGTTGCAGAAGGACAGGCGGCGACGGCACAGGAGAGGGCGGCTGAAATTACTGGTCGGTTGGAAGGTGTGAATCAGGCGTTGGCGGCGCAGACCAGTGAATTTGAACAGCTACAGACCGAAACGGATGAGCTAGCGGCAGAGCGAGAGGAACTGACCGGAGAAATCACTGCCTTGGAGCTGGAGGGAGACCGCATCGAGAATGCGTTGCAGTCTTCGATTGGGACGCTGGGGCTACAGCGCTTTCGGAATGTGTTCTATGCGCTAGGTGGCTTGCAAGAATCGGTGCGCTATCTAGAAGGTAGCCTGGAGAATGCTAGAAACCTGAAGAATCGGCGGGGGGAAGGATATGCCTCTGGAAACTTGGGAGAGATGTATCACAATCTGGGTGACTATCCGAAAGCGCTAGAGAATCACCAGACGCATTTGACGATTGCTCAAGAGATTCAGGATAAGTATGGCGAGGGGCAGGCGCTGGGGAATATTGGCGAAGTCTTTCACGATCAGGGAGAGAATCTGAAGGCGCTGGAGCAGCACGAACAGCATTTGACGATTACGAGAGAAACTCAGGATAAGTGGGGAGAAACTCAAGCCCTGGCAAACCTGGGTAGAGCTTATCTGGCGGTAGGTGAGCCGAGATAAGGCGCTGGACTATCACCAACAGAGTTTGGCCCTGGCGGAGGAGATTCAAGACAATTTAGGAAAAGGGCAGATTCTCAGCTATATGGGAGATGTTTATGCTTTTACAGGAGAGACGCAAACGGCATTGGCGCACTATCAGCAGGCTTTTGATATTGCGAATGGGATAGGAGATCGTTTCTTTGAAGCCGAAGCACTTAAGAAGTTTGGCAAGACTTACAGGCAGATAGGAGACTATGACCAAGCCGTTCAGTATTATGAAAAAAGTCAGCTAATTTCTCTGGAGATCGGTGATCTAAAAGGGCAAGGGACTTCTATTAGCAGCTTAGGTGAAGTCTTTGCAGATCAGTATCGCTACACTGAAGCGATTGAGACATACGATGCTGCGCTGCAAATCTCTCGACGCATTGGAGATTTGGAAGGGGAGGCAACCACACTCAACCGGATTGGTCAATTTTATGACAACACAAGTCGATATCCAGAGGCGCTGGACTATTACGAGCAGTCGTTAGCGATTAGCCGGGAAGTGGGTGATCGCGCTGGCGAAGGCACCACCCTCAATAACATTGGCGCATTTACTGGAATCAGAGTAACTATGCCGAGGCGCTGGACTATTACGAGCAGTCGTTAGCGATTCTCCGGGAAGTGGGCGATCGCGCTGGCGAAGGCACCACCCTCAATAACATTGGCTCGGTCTACGACAATCAGAGTAACTATGCCGAGGCGCTGGACTATTACGAGCAGTCGTTAGCGATTCGCCGGGAAGTGGGCGATCGCGCTGGCGAAGGCACCACCCTCAATAACATTGGCGCAGTCTACCGAAATCAGAGTAACTATGCCGAGGCGCTGGACTATTACGAGCAGTCGTTAGCGATTCGCCGGGAAGTGGGCGATCGCGCTGGCGAAGGCACCACCCTCAATAACATTGGCTTGGTCTACGACAGTCAGAGTAACTATGCCGAGGCGCTGGACTATTACGAGCAGTCGTTAGCGATTCGCCGGGAAGTGGGCGATCGCGCTGGCGAAGGCACCACCCTCAATAACATTGGCTTGGTCTACGACAATCAGAGTAACTATGCCGAGGCGCTGGACTATTACGAGCAGTCGTTAGCGATTCGCCGGGAAGTGGGCGATCGCACTGGCGAAGGCACCACCCTCAATAACATTGGCGCAGTCTACCGAAATCAGAGTAACTATGCCGAGGCGCTGGACTATTACGAGCAGTCGTTAGCGATTCGCCGGGAAGTGGGCGATCGCGCTGGCGAAGGCACCACCCTCAACAACATTGGACAGACCTACAGAACCTAGGTCAAAATGATGAAGCTTTAAGTTTCTATCGAACAATCAATCGAAATCAGACAGGAGATAGGTGATGTTGCTGGCGAAAGTGTTTCGCTAAGCGATATCGGCGGTATCTACAGACTTCATGGTCACTATGAACAGGCTCTAGAAAATTACCAGCAAGCGCTATCAACCTATCGTCAGAATTGGAAACAGAGCATGGCGAAGCAATAGCTCTCAATAACATTGGCGCAGTCTACCGACAATCAGAGTAACTATGCCGAGGCGCTGGACTATTACGAGCAGTCGTTAGCGATTCGCCGGGAAGTGGGCGATCGCGCTGGCGAAGGCACTACCCTCAACAACATTGGCGCAGTCTACAGAAATCAGAGTAACTATGCCGAGGCGCTGGACTATTACGAGCAGTCGTTAGCGATTCGCCGGGAAGTGGGCGATCGCTCGGGAGAGGAAACAGTCCTATATTTCATCGGTGAAGTCTACCGCGCTGAAGGTGACTATGATGAAGCCCTAAACTACTATGAGCAGTCCCTTGAGATCGTTCAACAGCTAGACACCCCCCAAAGCGAAGCTTTTTCCTGGAATGCGATCGGCTCTCTATACGATAATGAACTAGGAGAAGACGAAAAAGCGATCGCCTATTATCAAGAAGCCCTTGAGATCGCTCAGGAAATAGGCGATCGTCCGGCAGAAGCATTTAGAACTTACTTAATTGGAACCGTGTATGTTGAACTCGAACAATATGCTCAAGCGCTAGAAACTCTTCAACAGTCTTATCGCCTCTTCATAGAAACCGAGCAAGAAGACAGACTAGAAAGCAATCAAAAGTGGCTAACTGACGCCCTCAATGGCATCCGCAACAACAGCTCTCCCACCGAATACCAACAACAATGCCGCACCACCGCCCAAACCACCAGCATCCCCATCACCGACCTCTGCCCAGAATAAAATCCTTGTTGAAGTTTTTGATCTACAGCATAGCCATTCAGGAGATCTTGACATGAGAAAACTAGAGCACTATCAAGCAAGTATTCAAAGTCTGCTAAAAGACTATGCCAAATCCAAACCCGCCAACGGCGAAATAGATGTCGAAGTCAGCTTCGATACCGAACGCCATCACTATCTAATCTGGCACACTGGCTGGCTAAACAAACGATGGATACATCAGTCGCCGATTCACTGCGCCATCAGAGACGGAAAAGTCTGTCTGCTAGCCAACTCCACAGAGCATGACGTTGCCGCAGACCTGGTAGAAGCAGGCATTCCTAGAGAAGATATTGTACTCGGCTTCCACCCCCGCTATATGCGAGAGTATTTAGACTATGCAGTCGGCTAACGCTCTATCAAAGACGGTATAGATGATGATGTATGCTTTCGATATCTGTTCGTTCGTAGCTAGGGCTGTCAGGCTAGACTGTATACATGGCTGAAGATCGATTTCACAACGTTGTCAAAACAGCTCTGCAAGAAGAGGGCTGGCAAATCACTGCTGACCCCTACAATATCGATGTTGACGATGTAGATTTTGAGATTGATTTAGCAGCAGAACAACTGCTAGCAGCCACACGGAACAACCAAAAGATTGCCGTAGAAATAAAGAGCTTTATTAGTCCATCCAACGTTTCAGATTTCCACACGGCACTGGGGCAGTTTCTCAACTACAGAGACGCGCTTGAATTGGTAGAGCCTGACCGCACGTTGTTCTTAGCGGTACGCTCACCTGTTTATGCGAGCTTCTTTCAAAGAAAATTTATTGTCGCTGCGGTTCAGCGCTACCAGCTACGGCTACTCGTTTATGATGTAAAAAGGGAGGTAGTTGCACAATGGCTGTAGAACGCTATCGGCAATATATTCAACAGCTTTTGACTGAGCGTAGCCAGCATGTCTCAGCCCACGCTAACGCTCAAGAATACGAAGTCCAGACCCTCTTCGATACCCAGCGAGACCACTACCAGCTACTGCACGTTGGCTGGCGTGGCAACAAACGTAGCTTTGGCTGCATCCTACATCTCGATATCAAAAACGGCAAAATTTGGATTCAGCACGATGGCACCGAAATTGGCATCGCCAATCAGCTCGTTGAGCTAGGCGTTCCCAAAGATGACATCGTGCTGGCCTTCCATGAGCCAGAAATTAGAGAATTCACTGACTTTGGTACGGGGCTGGCCTAGTCAACACCAACCTCCACGCATCTCTATCGGGTAGCTCGAAGCACACTATCAACTGCTACTTCAGCGTTGACTAACCCTCGACCAAAGAAGTATTCCGCCTCTGAGATCTGACTGCCCGTTTGCGATTGGAACTGCTGATACTCCGCTCTCTCTTCAGCAGTGACCACTAGCTCGTCATAGTCAGCAGAGCGCTCTAGCAGCTCTGTAATCTGAGCGCGTGTCAACACGTCATCGTCATCCGCATCTTTCATCAGGGCGACGACCGCAGAGACCGCAGGCGCAGAAAAAGAAGTTCCCTGTACGCCTACGTATTTGCCTCTATCGTCTATGGCTGAATAGCTCGCCTCCAGGTTGCCGCCACTTAGTCCCTCCCACAGACTAGAGACCCAGGCACCACCCGTTGTCAAAATGCCTTCGACCAGAGAATTGCTGATGTCTCCGCCGGGTGCGACGACATCTAGTCCCTGACCGTAGTTGCTAAAGTACGAGCGGCCGCCGTAGATGTTGGTTGCTCCCACAGCAATCACATTCGGACCTGCCGCTGGGTAATGGGCTCGATTGGTGTCGTAATTGCCCGCAGAAGCCACCACTACCAGGTTCGGGTCTATGCGCATGATGTCATTGAGCATGGACTGAAACGCTTCATCTGGGGCAGAGCCACTCAGACTAAAGTTAATCACATCGACGCCCCTAGCAGCTGCATAGCCAGCTGCCTCTATCAGCGCAGTCGGTGAGATCGAGCCGCCTAGACCAAAGACTCTAATCGGTAGGAACTGGGCATTGGGCGCTGCGCCAATCACACCTACGCTAGTCTGAGGACGCGCCGCGATTACGCCAGCGGACCAGGTTCCATGAAATTCGCTAGACAGCTCGCTTTGAAACAGATAGCGCATGTAGCCAGCGCGTTGGGCGGGGGTAGCATCAGGGTATTGTGACAGGATCTGGGCGTCAAAATCGGCATAGGTTGTCAGCAGGTCTCTGTCTGAAAGTGCAACAGAATTTTGGAACTCTCGCTTGTAGAAGGCGACTTCCTGATTGCTAATTCGAGTATCTGGATCGCCGTACGCGCAGTTAGTAGAATTGGCTACTTCACAGGCCACAGTGTTGCCAGAAAAATCCCAGCCGCTGATCTCACCGGGTAAAGGATTAGAGACCGATGCAGGTAGTCTGTAGACGCTGTTAATCAAATCTGGATGGTCCCACTGGATCAGGCTATCAACAACAGCGACAGTCACCCCTTCGCCGCTGTCACTTTTTTGCCAGGCTTCTAGTGCGTAGATATCTGTTCTTCTGCCTGCATTGGGCCGCATTGGCAGGCTGTTGAGCAGCCACTGCCAAGGCAGCAGCGAGGTAGGAAAAGCAAAGGCCCTTTCTGAGGCTTGAGTGTCAATATCTGAATCCGTTAGATCTGCATCTGTTGTATCGCTTAGGGTTTCTTCAAGAGCAGCTTCTGAAAGCTCTTCATTGAGTTCATCTTCCGGCTCGTTTTCTGAATCATCTTCTGAGGACGTTTCTTCCTGTTCTAGAGGTGATATGAAGTCTATACCGCCAGTTTCTAGATCTCTCTGATAGGCAATTGACTGGATAAAGTTGGGAGTCGCCGACTGGACGTCGGGGGCGCTATCTAGCTGGTTGATCGTCGCCAAAACATCGGTCCCTGTTGCGGTAGTCGCCCGCATTAAGAATCGGCCAGGGCTAAACTGTAGCGGGCGAATCATCTCCATTCCATAGTCGCTGACCATTGCCGCTGCTTCTGCTTCGGTGGTTTCAGGCGCAAAGCTGACAACGACCTCGGATGTAATTACAATCGACTCATCGCTACCCTGGCGGGTGACCACTGGTAGAGTGGCTGCTACGTAGGGCTGTTCTAGCTGTCGGATAATGTTGTTGGTTAGAGCGCGAGTGCCGCCTTCGGGGAGGGTGATTAGCGCATAGCTGTTTCCCAGTGGGCTAACGTCTATTTGTGCGGCTGGTTCAGAGAGATCTCTAGTCTCGGCTAGGGCTGCTTCGATGTCTTGCTGTAGGCGCAGGTAGGCGGGCTGTGTGCCTTCTATACCGCCTCTGGTAGCGGATTCTTCTGTGAATTGAACGGCTACTTGATCGGTCCGCTCATCTAGAAAGATGCGTTCATCAAAAAACGTGTAGTAGAGTCCTTCTGGCTCGCTTCCTAGCCCTTCTGGCTCTCCTAGCTCACTACCTTCGGTTGCTTCTGGAACATCGGTTTGGGCATTAGCGGCCAGATTTATTTTTAGCGCAGCGGACAGGTTGGTGGCTCCCCAGAAGCTACCAGTCATTAATAGAACTAAGGGCAATAGTCGCTTTATCATTTGAGAGGGTTCCTCACGCGTTCATTCTTCTTTTTTCTGGGTAGCTGCGTCCTATTCATAGGCTGGATAAAAACATATCAGATGCAACAAAATTAAGAAAGTCAGTATTGATGAGTCAGCCAGTATAAAAAAGGCCCAAGACTTGCTAACCGCCACGGTCAAAGTCTTGGGCTGAAGAAATTTATAAGAGATAGCCGCACGTGAATGAGATGAAGCGGATGCGTTTGCTGCGTTTCTCTACTGGGTACAGCTTTGCACGAATATTTCCAGTGGAAGTTAAGAAGGTGATAAGACTTACTTAAAGTCGGTCGAGCTTGGCTGTGTGCGATCGCAAAGCACGTAGGCCTTGCTTTCTCGAAGCGCATGCATCCGGTACAGGCTATAAAAGAAAACCCACCTCAACGTTGGAAGTTGAGGTGGGTTTACAGCTTGTGTTCTTAGCTAGGCAGTCTACTCGATCAAGTGATTAAGTAGGCAAATCTAGACTAAGCAATCGTTTGAGTAGTCTACACAATCTCAAACGAGACAACCAAGTCGTTGAAGTCAGCATCACCTAGACCTGGCAGGTCTTCGAAGCCAATTGCGTTGCTACCCAACTGCTTCACGTGGTCGTTACCACCATTAGCAGCTTCGAACGAGAAGTAGGTTTGAACTGTCTCGAAGTCGGGATTGTCTACGCTGATGAACGTACCAAATAGCTGATTGTCAATATCAGCCGTTACCGTAGTGGAACCGCCATCGCTAGTGGAGAGTGAGAGATCTGCAACCGCTCTACTTAGCGCAGCCTCTGCGTAGCCCGCGTCACCGACTGCAATGCCATCAATTGTCCCGTTGATATCATCAACGGTGTAGAGTCCAACAGTGCTGTCAAAGGCAGCTTCACGATATACGGTGAACTCGACTGATGAAGTAGCCCTGCTTGACCAGTAAAATCGAGCGCTACTGCACCATCTTCTACGAGATTTTCTGCGCCTGTACCGTCATCGGCAGATAGAGATAGCGTCGTGCCACCGAAGTCGATAGTTCCGTTGCCATCTTCGCCAATGGAGGTTATGCCGTTGGTGATTTTGCCATCCTCATCGACTAGTTCGAAGCGGAGATTGTCGCCTTCATCTGCGTCCAGACTAAAGGTCGGTGCAAAGGCAGAGCTAATGCCTCCTGCTAGTACGGAGAATGAACCTATCGGGTCAGAACCTTCTGCATCAGCATCGAAGATTCTGATTTCGCTTGCGTTATCTAGATTGATGTTGTCTAGACTGAAGCGGACTGCATCAGACTCGCCGATGTCGTCTATTTCTACGCTGCTACCGTCTTCGTTGGGATTGAAAGCATTTGTACTAGGCTCTGTAGGCTCCGTGGGCTCTGTAGGCTCCGTGGGCTCTGTAGGCTCTGTAGGCTCTGTAGGCTCTGTAGGCTCTGTAGGCTCTGTGGGCTCTGTAGGTTCTGTGGGCTCTGCGTCTGTATTAGCCGCACCGGGTGTGTCGTTTTCTATATCTAGCGTTCCAATCTCAAAGGCACCCTCTTCATCGGGGCTGCGGAAGATGTATGGAGGAGGGTTGCCGCCGTCAGAAGTAACCTGAGTATCGCTATAAACCGGATCGTTGTTATCTGGGCTAACAAAAGCGACGGAGTCAACGATGTTAGTCCAGACTGCATCGTCCTCCTCTATATTAGAGTCACCATTCGAGTCTATATTTTCTCCCCTTCCACCCGAAAAACCTTCTACCAGTAGATGAGTCACATTTCTATCATCATCGAACCTGGGTTTCTGCGCTGGTTTGTCTGCATCGGCAGATTCTGAGACAACATAGTAGCCATTCTCATCTAGCGCGTCACCTTCTTCGAAAGTGACAAACTCTCTGATTGTACCTGCGTTATTGCCGCCAACTACAACATAAGTTAGTCCAGCTAGCGATTCACCAGCCTCTCCTACTAGCTCAAAGAATTCGTTGTCGTCTGCTCCTTGTTGGTCGATACGGATCTCATTGATCTTAACCATGCTGCTTTCTCCTCTATAGAAAATACGAATTGTAATGCTGCCGCTGATATGGAATTAGCAGAATCGGTAACATCCTACACAAAAATTACCAATACGTTTTAGTCCGATGAAGCGGAGATACGCCCGTCTAGTTTGCTAACAGTGACAACTCCGGGTATTAAGCCTTTACTGTCGCTGCTGCTGCTGTTGAAGCAACTGTTTTCAACGCTGCTGACATTAGAATTGCCCATGCACCGCTTGGCAGTGATCTGATCCAAGTCACGCCTACTGCCAGAGAACAGCGTGTCGCCACTCAGCATCGTAGCTTCGACTACAAGGCTATCTAACAGTGCATCGACAATAACTTCGGGTGTAAAATTACCATCGATCTTCTGAGGAAATAGATTTGCCAAGGCCAATTTTACGATCGACTACGACCGCAACGACTAATCCTACCTCTTACCTGACCTATCTCTATACGGCGTCTATAGGTCTTTGCTAATGCCGATAAGCTGCGTTTGACGTACGTTCCTACGGCTATTGACTTTTAGATAGTGCCGTCACCCTTCAAGCTGCACTACTTTTCAGTAGAAAGGAGACCAGAGCTTTTTTTGTCACATTACTAACAGACATACAGCACAGACTCGCTTCTGCTGCTGGTAAGTTCTCTTCATCAAACTTTAACACGATCTTATTGATAGCTTAGCAATTTCTCAACCAACAGACGGTATTCCTCCAATCAGAGATGGTATGAGGAATTTAATATTGCTGTTTTCTATGGTTGCCGCTGTAAAAGCTATATGGGCGATCGCACTTCTCCTATTAATTGGCGATGCGCTCTCTACCTTTATCTACCATGTGCCTGAACATGCTATCGGTCGCCTTCACTGCCGAGTCCACCACGAATCAAAGCAGAGCTTTCAGCACTATGCAGTTCTCTCTAGCCGACCCTTAGTAATGTTGGACGGATTTCTAGGAGCGGTACCATATTTTTTGGTTGCGATCGCGCTCTACCCATTCTCTCCTATCGGCACTATCCTCGGCCTACTCTTCGGCGAATTTCACGTTATCTGGCGACATACAACAAAGATGGGCTGGCAAACGCCCAAGCTAATACAACAGATTTGTAACTTGTTGCGAATGGTCACCCCAGAAGAGCACTGGCTCCATCACGAGAACGGTGCGATCGCCTTCGGTGATATTTTCACCTTTTATGACAAGCCTGCTCAGCAATGGCTACAGACATTAACTCAGCTAAAGAGAGTGGTCAAAAAGCAGCTTGCAAAAGTATGATGTACCTATTGTCACTTACTAGAAAAGCAGTGACGCTGGGTTATTTAAACGCGAAGAAGGGAGCCCAATTCTATGGTTGCGAGCGCGGGAATTAGAGATGCAATCACCACGTTGAATGATTTACAGCAGCGCCTGGGTCTCGCTTGGTCACAAAATCCTGACTTCTTTTCTGAATGGACTAGCAATTTACCTACCCTTACGGCTACAGAGCAATCTAGCATTCATCGTATCAAGCGGCGCTATGACTACCACCGTACCGACGGATTATTGCTAGAGGGGACTATCAATTTAGTCGTAACAGCTCCTCTGCTCGAACTGTTGGGGTTTATCGATCCGCCCTTCCGTCTCAGTCTCAAATCACCTTATGGAATCTCGCTGGAACTTGAAGACCCGGACGAAACCATTCGAGGGTTTATCGATGTGCTGGTTTTGCAGAAGCGGCTCTGGATTTTAACAATAGAATCTCTGGCTAACTCTATGGGTACGAGCATTTCTGTGCCTGCGGCTTTTCCTCAGCTATTTGCTTATATGGCCGCAAACCCAAATCGTTCACTACCTAATCGTCCGCTTCCTAATTACGGTATGGCCACAAACGGTGATGAATTCGTCTTTTTGAAGCTGGGCAGCGAAAACAAATACGATGTATCTCGCTCTTTCTTGTTTCCTCAGCGTCACGAGTTAGATCAAGTTGCTAGGATTCTCAAGTCTCTAGAAAAAAGGGTCCTGAGCTAGAGTAAGGCTCCTGTCACAGCGCTTGCCATTGCTCTCCTAACGCTTAGATTGCTCTCAACGCATTTCACTAGGCATAACGGATTTCACCAAAGGGTCGGAATATAGGCAGTCTAATGATTTACCTGCTGATAGAACTAAAAACAACAGAAACTTCTTCATAGTTGATTCTCCTTTTACGGTAAACAGTGCATGTAGTTTTCAACATCCCAGTTGCTAGTCGTCGCTAGAAAGCGAATCCACTCATCTCGCTTGTACTCTTCATATAGCCGATACATTTCTCCTGGCATTGCTGATTTGATCACTTCATCATCTGCTAGCCGATCTAGCGCTTCTCCTAGCGACATGGGCAGCTTCTTGGTTTGCTTGCCTGCTTCCATCGCTTCATAGATATTGCGCTGCTCTGGCTTACCTGGATCGAGATCGCTACTGAGGCCGTCGTCAAACGCTTTTAGCATCGCCGCTGCCATCAAATACGGATTCACCATTGAATCGACGGCGCGATACTCAAACCGACCGGGCGCAGATACGCGCAGCCCGCAGGTGCGGTTTTGGTAGCCCCAGTCTGAATAAACCGGAGCCCAAAAGCCCGCATCCCACAGCCGACGATAGGAGTTTACAGTCGAACAGCCTACCGCTGTAAGCGCGCCTAAATGAGCAATTACACCGCCAATGCAGTTCAGCCCAATCGGGCCAGGAATTCGCACAGACTCTCCTTCTACGGGCATGAAGGTATTCTCGCCGCCCTGGCTGTAGGTGTAGTTGCCCTCTAGTCCAGGGAGGCTTTCCATGCCAAACTTTTTAATGCTGTCATCGCCGCCGCGCCAAAGCGAGAGATTGTGATGACAGCCAGAGGCAGACACGCCCAGGAACGGTTTGGACATGAAGCAGGCGATCAGGTTGAACTCGCGGGCGACCTGGGCACAGATTTGGCGGTAGGTGGTGAGGCGATCGCACGTCCGCAGCGCATCATCATACATAAAGTTCAGCTCTAGCTGACCGGGCGCGTCTTCATGGTCGCCCTGGATCATGTCTAAACCCATTGCCCGGCTATATTCAATTACCCTGAGAAAGACCGGGCGCAGCTCCTCAAACTGATCGATGTGGTAGCAGTTTGGCTTAGTAACGCCACCGTCGGGCTTGCCATCGGGGCCTTTCTTTAGCCACATCATTTCTGGCTCGCAGCCGTGGCGCAGCTGTAGCCCGTGCTTGGCTTGAAACTCTTCGTGCAGGCGCATGAGATTGCCGCGACAGTCCGATGTTAGAAACGCACCTGGATTGTCTTCTTCTTCTCGATTGCGAAAGCAGACGCAGTACACTCTGGCTACTCGCTTGTCCCACGGTAGCTGGCAAAAGGTGTCTGGATCGGGGATGGCTACTAGCTCCGCAGACTCTGGTCCGTAGCCTAGATATTGTTGCTGTCGATTGATGGCTAGGTTTACGGTTGCCCCATACACTAGCTGAATGCCGCCTCTAGCCGTTGCTTCCCAGTGATCGGCGGGGACGCCTTTACCGATGATCTTTCCAGTAATAGAGATGAACTGGTAATAGATATATTGAACGCCTAGCTCGTCAATTTTAGCGCGGACCTGTTTGACTAACTCGGCGCGGCCGGGGGCGTTGACGTAGGCTTCTATATCGGTGGAGTGGCTAGGTGCTGCTGTTGAGGTGCGATCTTGAACAAGAAGTGCAGTCACGTTGAATCTCCGTAGATATAGGGGCGTTAGCGCTAGTAAAACGAACCTGTAATAACAAGTTTGTATCAGGTACTACAAGGAAGAGAGAATCCAGAAGAAGAAATATGACGCAAAAGCAGTTATGAGAAGGGAAATGGTTTCCACGGAATCCATTTGGCCCATAGCTTGTCCAGGGTTCCGTCAGCAGTCAGCTCAGATAGCGTATTGTCAAGTTTCTCTAACAGCATGGGCTGAGTGTTGGATACGCCAATGGCGAAGGGCGCTTTGGTTGGCAAGGTAAAGGCCAAGCGCAAACTAGTATCTTCTTCGGCGGCGACTACTAACACTAGTTCGTCGTCAATGAGCGCGTCGATCTCACCCGCGCGCAGGGCAGCTAACATCTCTGGTAACACTTTGTCGCTACCTGGATAGGGAACCGCTTTCGCATCTGAAAAGCCTTCGACTAGAGCGATGTTTGTACTGTCGGCTAATCCTCCGACCCGCTGACCAGATAGGTGGTCTGGCGCAGTGACCGAGCTGGAGCGCTTGACAAGCACCGCCTCATCAAACAGTCCGTACGGCTGAGTGAATGAGACTTGTTTCTGCCGTTCTGGGGTGATGGCTTGGTTGAACCAAACAACGTCGTAAGTGCTGTTCTTGTCAGGGTTTAGGCTAGTGTAGAAGTCTTGCATTGGCAGGTTGTGCCAGACTGGAGTGAGCTGGAGGCGATCGCACACCAGTCGAGCTAGCTCCGGCTCATACCCGGTCCGATAGCCAGACTCGTCAATGTAGCTCATTGGCCGAGCGTCAAAGTCACTGGCCACGATGTTGAGATGACCGGGCTGCTTCGTTAACACTTCTTCAAATTTCGTTGTCATTTTCTCACGTTCTAGCGGGGGTTTGGACTGTGAATAGTGTCAAAAGCTCGAAGACAGTATCAATCAACACCGTTTCTTCTTTCAATAAACTTATTATGACAAGTAGAGTTTGTTCGCTCACTGCTGTCAACCCCCACTTCCACTTCTCCTATGAGTCAACAGAGCTACCAGCCAATCTCTCTTTCCGCAGCGCAGATAGAGCAATTCCAAACAGACGGCTTTTTGATCATTGAGAACTTTCTGCCGTCTGACTTTGCCAAGCAGCTTGCTGATCGGATGGAGCCTTTATTTCACGGAGAGTTTGAAACTGGTATCTATCCTGACGAGTGGTACTGGCGACCGGGTCTGAGCCTGCCAGATGTGACGAGGGAAATGTGCAATGCCTGGAAATGCGATCGCACGATTGCTAGTCTGGTGCTCTCGGCTGAAATTGGTCGACTGAGCGCTACGCTTGCCGGATGGGACGGGGCTAGGATCGGACAGGACAGTCTGTGGATGAAGCCACCGGGTGCGAAGGCGATCGCGATGCATCAAGACGGTGCGTATATTGACTATCTCGATCCGGCGCAGATGATGACCTGCTGGGTGGCACTAGACGACGCGGCAGCAGCAGACGGCACTTTGGTCTATGTCAAAGGATCTCATAAATGGCCACTTGCCAGCGTAGCAGGAGAGTTCCATGCACCGACAAAGGACTACCGCTGGGCAATGCTTCAGGCCGCAGAAAATGCGGGCGTAGAGCAGCCTGAGCTGGTCGTAGTTGAAGTTCCCGCTGGTGGCTGCGCTTTTCATCACGGGCGCACCTGGCATGGGCTGTGCCAGACCACTCGCACCGAAGGTATCTTTCACAGCATTGGACTACACACTATTCCAGCAGATTCTCGGTTTCATCCGACCAACCGAGCCGGGTATATCTACGGGCGTTACAAAAAGCTGGGTAGCTGCGAGATGGATGAAAGCTTTTTTCCTATCCTCTGGCAAAAGAACGGCGATCGCAGTCCTCATCTAGCCGAGTATTGCGCCGATCCGCTAGCCGATACAATGACAGTCAGCGCATAGCGCTAATCTAATACTTTCCTCCCTATAGAAACAACAGCAATAATGACATCTCCTCTCCCCGGCAGCTTTCCTTCCAACGGCCTGAGCGAAGATTTTGATCCGCAGTGGCTGTTGACGCCTCGTCAAAAGGAGCTTCAGACCAAGCTAATTGAGCTTTGTGTGAAGGTGCTTAGGCCGAATGCGATCGCCTCTGATCGCAACCTGATCTATCCGCGTGAAAACTTTGAAGCGCTTGCCTCGCTGGGGTTACTGAGCCTACTCGTACCCGCCTCATGGGGTGGACTGGGCGAAAACCACACCTGCGCCGCGATGGTGGTTGAAACCATTGCCCGCTACGGCTGTCCGAGTACGGCTATGTGCTACACCATGCACTTAGGCGCAGTCGCTGCTGCCCTGTTTAGAGCCCACAACAACCTAGAACTGCAGAAGCTGCTCCAGCGCCTAGACGCAGATGTTGCGATTGGGACACTCTCCTATTCTGATCCTGAAACGGGTTCTCACTTCTGGTATCCTGTCTCTTCTAGCGCTGAAAAAACAGCCGATGGATGGCAAGTTAACAAAAAAGCCTCTTGGACAACCTCGGCAGGCTTTGCCGACTGGTACATTGTGCAAACAACTAGCCCCGACTTTAGCGGCGACTACTCCGATCTTTCTTGCTTTTTGATCTACGGTGACGAAGTTCAAGCAGAGCCCCACAAGTGGGATGCGCTGGGCCTGCGCGGCAATCAATCCGGTACGCTGCTGGTCGATGGGGTAGTGATTCCACCTGAGAGAATAGTGGGCCCGGTTGGCGACGGCACGGCCTCTAATGACGAGATTGTTGATCCTTTCTTTTTGCTATGCTCGTCGGCCTGCTGGAACGGAATCGCGATGGGCGCAATTGATATCGCTAAGCGGCATGTCACCCGCAAAAAGCATGTAGATGTGGGCATGAGGGTAGCTGACTATCCCACTATTCAAGACTATTTTGGCGAGGCGATTATCGATACTAGCGCCTGTCGGATGTATACCTTTTCGATGGGTCAGCTGATGGATCAGCTCACCGACGACTGCGACTGGTCGGTTCATGCCGATATCACGGTGCTGCCTCGATCGGGCCATTTGCACTGGTACTGGCAGATCAAGTTTTCGGCAGCGAAAAATGTCGCCCACGTCTGCGACAAGATGCTACATGCCTGTGGCGGCTCTGGCTTCAAAAAGGATATGGAGATAGAGCGCTATCTGCGCGATGGTAAAGCGGGCTGGGTAATGGGCCCTACCAACGAGATTCTACGGCAGTTTGTTGGAAAATCTGCACTGTTGGGCTTTGAGAGTTTGGACTATTGGAATCAGTCTGTGAATGAGCGATCGCTGCATAACGAGCTGAAGAAAATGGATGATGAGAGCAAGCTCAAACTAGCAGAGAAACTGATGGCAGAAGTGGGAGAAAACGCGATCGCCTCGTCAGATTGGCAAATGAAGAAGCCAGCAATGGTGTAAGACCCAATCAGAATACTAGCGACCGTGCATCAGCTTAAGGAAAACATATAGGTTGAAGAATAAATCGGCCTAAAAAGGAATCAGGAGATAGCCCTATGACAATTGCCAAGGAAAGAACATCAGCAACAAAAGTCAGTCATCCGCTAGAGCCGCTGACGCCCGAGGAGATTACCGCAGCAGTGGCGATCGTCCGCGAGCAAAAATCACTAGGGGCTAGCGTTCGCTTTGCTAGCGTCACGCTCAAAGAACCTGACAAGGCGACTGTCCTGAGCTTTCGCCCTGGGGACTATATTGCTCGTCGGGCATTTATTGTTCTTTTGAATAATGCTACAGCGGAGACGTTTGAAGCAGTCGTTTCTCTAAGCCAAGAGAGAGTGGTTTCCTGGGAGTATATTCCCAACGTGCAGCCGCCGATTATGCTTGATGAATTTGTTGAGTGCGAGGCAGCGGTGAAGGCCAGCCCGGAGTTTCAAACGGCGATCGCCAAACGCGGCATTACCGATCCCGATCTGGTCATGGTCGATCCTTGGTCGGCAGGAAACTACGGCATTGAAGACGAGGAAGGAGTACGGCTTTCTAGGGCGCTGTGCTGGGTGAGAGCTAATCCAACCGATCACGGCTACGCGCGTCCAATCGAGGGCGTAATTCCGGTGGTCGATCTCAACAAGATGGAAGTAATCCGCGTAGAAGACTACGGCGTAGTACCGCTGCCGCCCAAAGACGGTAACTATACGCCTGAGTATGTGAAAAACTACCGCACTGATATTAAACCGTTAGAGATTGTTCAACCTGAAGGTCCGAGCTTTGAGGTGGATGATCACGAAATTCGCTGGCAAAAGTGGAAAATCAGGGTTGGCTTCACGCCGCGCGAGGGGCTAGTACTCTACAACGTCACCTATCAGGATGGAGAGAAAGAGCGGCCTATCTTTTACCGGGCATCGCTGGCTGAGATGACCGTTCCCTATGGCGATCCGCAGCCGCATCACTATCGTAAAAATGCATTTGATGTAGGGGAGTACGGAATTGGCTCGCTGGCTAACTCTTTGACTTTGGGCTGTGACTGTCTGGGCGTGATTCACTACTTTGATGGTTTTATCACCAACTCCAAAGGAGAAGTCGCCAAGATCGAGAATGCGATTTGTCTGCATGAGGAAGACTACGGCATTTTGTGGAAGCACATGGACTGGCGCACAGAGCAAACTGAGGTGAGGCGATCGCGCCGCTTAGTAATCTCCTTTATCGCCACCGTTGGCAACTACGAATACGGCTTTTACTGGTACTTCTACCAAGACGGCACTATTCAGTACGAAGTCAAGCTCACGGGCGTAGTCAGCACTGCCGCCGTCGGACCTGGAGAAGTGCCCAAATACGGCACACTAGTCGCCCCACAGCTCAGCGCGCCAATTCATCAGCACATTTTCAACGTGCGCATGGACATGAACGTAGATGGAAACAATAACTCTGTCTACGAAGTCGATATTGTCCCGGCCAAAGAAGAAGACAATCCCTACGGCAATGCATTCTATGCCCAGTCCACGCTGCTGCCAACAGAGCTAGCCGCTCAGCGCAAAATCGATCCGATGAAAGGCCGCTATTGGAAAATTGTCAATCCTTCCAAGATGAACGCGATGGGCTATCCGACGGCCTATAAGCTAATGCCCGGAGAGAACACGCTGCCGATGGCTCGGCCCGACGCCAGCGTCACCAAACGGGCCACCTACATGACTGAGCACCTGTGGGTGACTCCCTACCATCCCGACGAGAACTTCCCCGCTGGCGACTATCCTAACCAGAACCCGGGTGGCGCGGGCCTACCGCACTGGACCGCAGGCGATCGCTCGGTAGAAGACACTGACCTGGTTGTCTGGTACACCTTTGCGCACAGCCATTCCCCCCGCGCTGAGGACTGGCCGGTGATGCCGGTAGCGACCATCGGCTTCATGCTCAAGCCGCTCAACTTCTTTGACGAAAATCCGGCCAACGACGTGCCACCATCTCCCAAAAATCATGGTAGTAAACACGCCTGCTGCCAGTAGGTCTGAAGCTGAAGAGATTGCCCGTTCATCCGCAGTCGCAGTCTACTCAGACGCGCCTGCGGCTTTGGGTAAGGTCGTTGCTGAATATCGAATTGCGGCGAGTAGCGCGCTTGCCTACACAGTCACCGCAGGGCAGTATATCCAGATCATTGATGTCCAAGGCTCGCAGTGTTCGGACTTTCTCGCTTTCGCGGGGGAGGACTACAGCCAGAGACTCGATAGCACCGTGACGCGGACGCTCAATGGCGTGGCCAATCCTCAGGTGGGCCTACATAGCAAGTACTTTTCCCAGACGATGCAGCCGCTGGTAGAAGTAATTCAGCAGACGTGCGATCGCCACGATAGCTTCCTGCTAGCCTGCACCCCTCTCTACTACGAAGACGCAGGCTATCCCGGCCATCCTAGCTGCACAGCGAACTTCAACAGAATTCTGGCAGACTACGGCATTCCTGCTGTACCCGGCTGGCCTGCTATCAACTTCTTTTTTAATACTCAAGTTGATTGCACTGGCAGCGT
Organism: uncultured cyanobacterium; assembly: GCA_963838725.1. Lineage (GTDB taxonomy): Bacteria > Cyanobacteriota > Cyanobacteriia > Phormidesmidales > Phormidesmidaceae > Phormidesmis. The sequence continues at coordinate 87,815 of CAWISM010000007.1, forward strand.
AATCAGCGCCGAATCTTGGTCTCGTCCTGGCGACTATGTTTTGCTCAAGGCTCATCAGGATTTGCTCTGCGCCAGCTCAGCCTGCCCAGACGATATCGATCCAGCTAATGGCTGGCAGCCGACGCCGATTCATATCCGCATCTACGAAGTCGATCAGTCCTTCGAAAAGGCATCAGGTAGAAGAGTCGCCGCCGACCTGCCGCTACGCCTGACCCAAGAAAGCGCCTTCACTGCCAATATTCGTCAGCTCACCGATGATCTAATCGAATACAACAGCTTTTGGGTGCCGAATAGCTTCGCGCATCAGGGCGACCAGGCGGAATACTGGGCGCTGCGTCAGCGAGCCGCCTTGATGGATCTCTCTGCTCTGCGCAAGTTTGAAGTTACGGGGACAGACGCTTTTACGCTTTTGCAATATGCATTCTCTCGCAATTTGGAGAAAGTCACACCAGGACGCTCTGCCTATGGCTGCTTGCTCAATCCTCACGGTGGCATCATCGATGATGGCATTGTCTTTTGCTTTAGCAAGACTCACTATCGCTATGTAGGCAACTGCGATACTGATGGGGACTGGCTACGGCGAGTTGCTCAGCAGCAGGGCTGGTCGGTAGAGATTATTGACGTGAGCGATCGCATTCACAACCTAGCGCTACAGGGACCGGAGTCCTACAACATTCTCAAACCGCTGCTGAACTCACCTGCTGAGCTAGACAAACTCTCTTACTTCAGGTTCAAGCCAATTGAGATCAAAGATATTCCTGTTCTGTTATCTCGTACAGGCTACACGGGTGAACTTGGCTATGAGCTGTTCGTACATCCTCGTGATGGTTCAGCGCTATGGGATGTTTTGATGGCAGCGGGCGCGGCTAAAGGCTTACTGCCTTTGGGTATGCAGGCACTAGATAGAGCCCGTATCGAGGCCGGACTGCTGGCGAGAGACTACGAATTCGACGATTTAATCTCTCCTTTTCAGGCAGGGATCGGCTGGACAGTTGCAATGAAGAAAGACTTTATCGGCAAAGCTTCCTTAGAGGCCATTTGTCAGCGTCCGCCTAGAGTAGCGGTGGGTCTAGTTCTAACAGGCAATGAAGTGGCAGCGCACGGACAGAATGTCTACGCCCAAGGTGAACGCTGGCGAGTAGGGCAGATTACCAGCGCCACTTTCTCTCCTATCTTAGGGCGTAGTATCGCAATGGCGCAGCTTGTCCCTGAGTATGCTCAGACGGACACGATAGTCGAAATCGATTTAGTCGGCGGATTCAAGCGCCGAGTGCAGGCCACGGTCGGACCGCTAGCTGCGTTTGATCCGACCAAGAGCCGAGCTAGAAAAGACGTGAGGTCAAAAGAGAAGAATAGTGGATAATCTCTGGGATCTATCTGGCGTAGATAGTTTAGAAGTTTCTCAATCACTTTTTGGTGAAGAAGTGACCTATCTATCGCCATTTCAATCGGTTGAAACGTTGCTAGTAGGGCAAGCGTGTTCTGTTTTGAGACTGTGCGATCGCAATTTCCGCATCCGCTACTCGGGCCCATTAGATAAAAGCGTTCTCTCCTTGCAACGCTGCGTCTGGGTAAAACAATACGACTGGCTAGGCTCACTCGCCCTTCCTATCGAACAGCTACCAAAGCTGATCGAAAACGCTACAGCTAGAGCTCCGCATCGGCTAACGAGCCTGCCGAATCATCAGGCAGTGCCCGCCCGCTTTAAAGACATTCCTCTTCTGATCTGGCGACACACCATTCAAGAAATGCCTGCTGTAGAACTACACGCTGCTCATTCAGAGATAGATAGATTAAAGCAGCTAGTTGATCCTACCTCTTCTAAGTCGTCGTTACCTCTGGCTATGCTGGCCTAATAGCTTAGCCCAATATCTTTCTAAGGAAGGGAATGCGCGATCGCAAGAAGAAATCAAAAGCCAAAACGACCAACAGTGACAGACCAACTAGCGGAAAAAGAAAACCGAGCGCAGCAACTAGCAACAAAGGAAAACGCCACTGCTGTTGATAGGGCGGCATCGGTGGCGCGCCAATGAGTCCTAGTCCTTGCGGTCTTCTAATCCACCACAAAACGGTGCCCGTAATGGAGAGCAAGATAGTCACTAGAGCAGCGAACAGCATTAAAAGCTGATTAGGCAAGCCGAAGAATTTGCCCATGTGGACAGAAATGCCTAGCTCAACTGCTTTGGGCACGAAGCCGTAGTCTGGCCAGCCAACGCTTGCCAACAGTTCACCGCTGTACTGATCCATGTGCATTGTGACCTCTTGTCTAGGATCATTGGGAAAGGCTGAGGCAGTGTACACGCCTGTTTCGCCTTCGGGAAAGGCAACGTTGAATCCAGGCGGTGCGCCTTGGGCGATCGCGGTATCAACCACTTTATTAAAAACAGCAGATGCATTATCAACAGCGCTTGTGCCATCGACAACTAACGTCGCCTCTTGACGGCCAAGTGCGGGTGAAGACAGTGGCATTGGCATGTGCTCTGCGGCCCAAGGGACAAAAAGATCGCCCTTGTCATTGAGAGAACCGGTTAGGACTGTAGATTGCGGTACGTTCTCCCACATCTCGTCAGGGAATCGGCCCCATACCTGAGCAAAGGTGTCTCCCCAAAAGCCTGTCCAAGGCAGTCCTGTGAGCAATAAAAAGCCAATCAAGAGTACGCCGTAAAATCCTGGAACTGCGTGAAGATCGCGCCAGAAAATGCGTTTGTTATTGCTCCATAGACGTGGGATAAAGGTGCCTATCAGTGAGGCTTTCTGTCGCGGCAACCACATATATACGCCAGAAATCAGCAGAACTAAGGCCCAGCAGGCAGCAAGCTCAATCAGGTAGTCTCCCCAGTTTCCAATGAGTAAATCACCGTGAATTTTTCGGGCGATCGCCTGTAAGTTACGCTTCTCGTCTCGAATGCCTAGCACACTGCCTGCATAGGGATCGACAAATACTTCTAGCTTCTGTCCGGTTGGCTGCGTGACAAATACTTCCGCGCTGCGATTTTCTGCGGGGTTCGGAATAAATTTTGTGACTGTCGATTCAGGATACGCAGCTTGAGCGGATTGAACCTGTTCTGCGTATGACAGCGTAGAACTACCTGGCTGTACAAACAGAAGATCGTGATACATCGCATTGTCTAGCTGCGGTTTGAATAGATAGATAATGCCAGTTGTGCCTAGTACTAGCATGAATGGAACAACAAACAGTCCTGCGTAAAAATGCCAGCGCCAGACCGTTTGATAGAATCGATCAAGCCTAGAAGACGCTGTAGATGTCGTGGCCGCATTCGGAGAAACGCTCATACTGATGCTTTCCTGTGATGAAAGTAAAAACAGGATTGGCTTTGAGTATGTTGGGCGCGACCTCAGGAGTCAAAAGACGCGTAGTCAAAATCGATAAACTCTGTAACATCTGCTGAGGCGCACTAGTGAGAGTACAGCCGCCCTCGCCACTGAATGGAGCGCTGCGAAGCAGAAAGGATAATCCTGAAGACAGCTAGCGGGTCGGCCAGCGGCGAGAGCCAAAAAAATAGCGATCGCAGTTGGCCAGAGTGTGACCAGTCATAAGAGCCAGCAACAGCGGCCTGCATCCCTAGTCGGATAGTGAACAAAAAGAGATTGAGCGTGATCGCCCCGGCCAACATCGGCGACCCTACACCTTTCCAGCTACTGTCCCAGCCATAGACGCTGATCCAAATTCCGGCTATGCCTAGCAGCGGTAACGGCAGCGCCTGCGTACTCAGCAGCAGCCAGAGATCGCTCCACAGCTGCGCGCGTGAAATAGAATCTTTTAGATCGAGCGATCGCCCCCAGCCGTGCCAGGTTTCAGCAATTCCCTCATACATCCGTACGCTGATCACCTCAGCCCCGTCTAGAAACCCTACTTTGAAACCCTGCCTCGCGGCCTCGCGCACCAACGTCACATCATCGCAAAAAGAACGAGCCGCGCAGCGATAGCCGCCCAGTTTTTCTAGCACCGAGCGCCGCGACAAAAAGCACTGACCGTTTGCCATTACCCGCTCTGTGCCGGGTAGCTGCACGCCTGCCGAATCAAATCGGTAGATCAGCGTCATCAGCATGGCTGGCTGTAGCCACCATTCTCCTGCCGATTTTAGGATAAACCTGGGTGACAGTGAAACCATATCGTAGCCATGCCGATTGGCCTCATGCAGCAAGCTTTCAACTAGTCCTGGCTGCGGCAGTGTATCGGCATCTATTCCTAGTATCCAGTCGCTATCGGGATGGCTACGCCGAAAGCCTGTATGCAATGCCCAAGGCCGACCGACCCAGCCGGATGGTAGGGGATCATCGCTGGTCAGATGAATGCGAGCATCTTGCTGGGCGATCGCCTCGACCACCCCTTGTGTGCCATCTGTAGACTGGCTATCAACGACTAAAATCTCACGTACGACCTTACCCTGGGCTCGCAATCCCAGCAGGCACGGCTCGACTCTATGCGCTTCGTTTAATGTTGGAACAACGATACTGACGCTTTCTTGAGATGGTTGCGCCTCCTGCCGGGGCTGAATGGGGCGCTGACGCCTAGCCCCTCGCAACAATCTGGCTATCAGTAGAAAGGTGGCAGGAAGCTGTACGGATAGCAGCCCCAGCGCAACCATGCCCAAAATCGATTCTGCCACTTATTCTTCGCCCCGGCCCAATACGGCTAGGCGGTCAAAGTCCGCTGTCGCCGTCGCCAGAGTCTGTTGAGCATCGCTGCCTTCATTCGCAGCGCCTTCGGCTTCTATGGCTGAGCGGTAGAGCAGCAGCGCTGGCAGCACCCCGACAAGAAGGCCTAATAGAACAGGCACGTAGATCTCACCATCTAGGCTGATGACCATCGCAAAGGTGAAATTGCTCAGGTAGATAGCCAGCGGCAACCCGAGTGAAACTCGTGAGAAGTCGAGCGGCTTTACCTGCCACAGCAGCGCTGCGATCGCCATAAATACAGCCCCTGTGCCAAACCAGCCGGCAAAGTTCTGGTAAGGCATGCCAAAGAAAGCGCCTGGCTGCTCCCACGCCCAAAATGGCATGGTGGTTTGGCTCATCGCTGGATCTAAAACAAAATCCCAGGAAGTGAGCAGCAGAGAGCCAAAAGCGATCGCGCCTAGAGTTCGCAGCCGACCCAGGCCAACTAAACCCATGTAAGCCAATAGGTACGAACTTAATCCTAAATAAAACCACGACAGGGGAATTGTGAAGGGCACCAGCCCCACTATCTTGTAGCCCAAGCCTGTGAGGTAGTGATAATGACCAAACGGAAAGCCCGTGCTAGTGCCCAAGAGTTCTGCGCCCGTTGAGACGATCAGTGCTGGCAGCAAGAAGCTAAGCCATCGCCATAAGCCCAGACTGCGGTAAGCGTAGATGGAAACTGCGATCGCACCAGAAATCATGTATACGGCACCGCCGCCAGCCATTGACCACTGAAACGCCTGCTGACCAAACTCGGGCAGCTGGGCAATAAAAGTAGCATTAGGCAGCACCAGTAAAAGTCCGGCCAATCCAAAAACTAGCGAAGCAATGTGAATGGAAAAACTGATACGCTGCACTTTCGCCAGTGTCTTCATACTTCACCTGATAAATTGTTTTTTGTATCGGTAATATAACAAGGTTCTCTAAAATTAGCTGATTGTTATGCGCATATCTGTCTTCATGCCTCAGCGCAATAGCCCCTAGCAGTCAACCATCAGCTATCTAAATGGCTATCTGAGTTGATCTGGCGAGGCGATCGCACCCCCCCTTCCACAGATTCAATTTCGTCCCCACCACCTGCGCCTAGTTCCTGCAATCGCCGCGCACTTACCAGCACCCGTCCTTCTAAAGAACCGACCGCTTTGTTGAAATGGTCCACCGTTGAATCGAGCCCTTTGCGCATTTTCTGCATGTGCCGTGCAAATGTCCGCACCCGATCATACAGCTCCCGGCCTAGGTTGCTAATCTCTTGCGCGTTTTCTGTCACTTTTTCTTGCTGCCAACCATAAGAGACCGCCTTTAGTAAAGCAATCAAAGTTGTCGGTGTGGCTAGAATGACTCGCTGTTCTATTCCGGCTTCGATCAAGCTCGGATCTTGTTCTAATGCCGCGCTAAAAAAGATTTCTCCTGGTAAGAACAGTACAACAAACTCTGGCGTAGGCTGAAACTGCTCCCAATAGGACTTTTGACTGAGCTGACTGAGATGGCGACGAACTTGCTTAGCGTGCTCTCGTAGTTTGTTAATTCGATCGGATTCGTCACTAGCTTCTAAGGAGGCCAGATATGAAGATAGCGGCGCTTTGGCATCTACAACAATTTGCCGCGAGCCAGGAAGCTGCACCAGCATGTCAGGGCGTAATCCTGCCACCTGAGTCACTTGCTGAGTGAAATCGCAGTGTTCGGACATACCTGCAATCTCGACTACGCGCTTTAGCTGAATTTCGCCCCAGCGACCCCGTACGGTAGGCGATCGCAGTGCCTTTGCCAAATTCGCCGTCTCCTTTTGCAGCTGTCCTTGACTCGTAGCTAACGCTCCAATTTGCTCCGTCAACTGAGAGTAAGCCGCGACCCTTTGTCCTTCTAGAGTCTGTAAGTACGTTTCGACCTTAGTTAAAGAAGACTTTAGCGGTTGCACAACCTCTTCTATCGCCTGCTGCTTTAGCGCTAGGTCTCCTTTGGCAGCAGTCTGAAAACGACTTAGGTTAGCCTCTGCTAGCTTTAGAAAAGACTGGTTGTTTGCCTGTAGCGCTTCTGAAGAGAGGGCTTTGAACGTGTCGCTAAACTGCTGTTGGGCAGTGGTGATTAGCGTTAGTTTTTCAGCAGCTTGCTGTTGGACTTCGCTGAGCTGGGTTTCTAGGCGGGCACTTTTTTCGGCTGCTTGGGTGAGCTGAGTTTGGTAAGTGGTGAGGGTGCGATCGCGCTTCTCAACTTCCTGGCGCAGTGCCTCTAGCTGCTGGTCTTTTCCCCGCAGTTGCTCCACCATACTAGCCCGGTCTGCAATCAGATCGTTTTTGGTTTTCTCTCGTACCGCCTGCATCTTAGCGCTCAGCAAAAACCAGGTAATCCCGCCACCTAAGACGCCACCACCCAAAAAACCGAAAAGAAGTTGCATCGTTGACAGGTACAGGTTTACTAACGAAGTCTACCATCGTTGCGCAGCGCTCGGATTGCGGACATTATGCAAAGTAATATAGCCTGTACCGGATGCATTCGGTACAGGCGCGTCACTTGACCTGTTGCGACATAAGGCTTTCAGCCTAGAAAATGTACCTCAGTCAAGTGACCAAAGCTATAGAAGCAGTGCTGCGATCGCTCACCTGCTTTTGAACGCTATTCTTGAACGCTCGGCATCAGCAACTCTATCCGTTGAGGCTCTAAAGTAACCGCTTTCTCCTTGAGCTGAGCAGTCTCTCCAACGGTCGAGGAAAAGAGTAAGAAAGCGCCCATTGCGATCATAATGGCATTCTCTAAAAAACTGATTGTGCCCAAAGGAGCTTTTAGGTCGGTATAGCCGCCGATGCGCTCACTATCAAAGAAAATTTGCGGTGTAGCAGCCACGTTGTGTTTCGCTTTAAAGTCCTCTACTTCTGCTTTGGAAGTCAACCTATGATCTTCAAAATCGATGTCTTTTCCGTGCAGCAGATTGACTTCGACAAAGCGTAAGGAGAGCTGAACAACGGAGGAATCAAATGGCTATAGCTTGCTACAGGGTTTAGACTAAGTAATGAATAAATTATCGGGGGAAACTGAGGGAGAGCAGATGGCTGTTGCAGCGCGGTTAAAGATTGGAGAAGTCTCTAAACAGACGGATGTTGCTGTGGGGGCCTTACGCTATTACGAAAATCTGGGTTTGGTGAATTCTGAGCGGGGTGACAATGGCTATCGATATTACGCGCCAGACGCTGTGCATCAGGTGCAGTTTATTAAGAAAGCTCAAGCTTTGGGTTTCTCGCTAGAAGACATCCGCGATGTACTGAACGTCCATAATCAGGGTGATGTGCCCTGTGAACTTGTACGGTCTCTTTTGCAAGAGAAAATTGAACGGCTTGCAGCTCAAATTCAGGAGATGAAAGCCTTTAAAGCTGACCTAGAGCGATATCGCGATCGCTGGGCCAAGAGTCAGCCCAGGCCGGAACCAGGAGATATCTGCCCTCTGATTGAAACAGTGCCGCTAGGTTCAGCCTGACCAGGAACCGAATGTGGCAATAGTATTAACAATCGGTTTGGTCTGATTAAAACTGATACGATAGCTAGTTGATATGGTAGGCAGTTTCGTGATGGTAGCGCTCTCCACAAAAATTGACGAACTCAAGCTTGATGATTTCGATGGAGAGATCACGCAAACTATTCGCCTGTTCAACATTAGCTGGCAAACCTACAAATCGATCCTAAGTGACATAGGAGATCACCGTTCTACCCGTATTGCTTATGAAAATTATTCGCGAGGTTCGTAGATGGATTCAATCTTTGAAGCAGTCTGTGGACTAGAGAATCGTTTTTATGCTTGAGCTGCCTTATTACAAAGCCAAACAGATTTCGGTCAATCGTAAGCGCCATTACGAAATAGAAGGCCACTGCTATCCAGGCATTACCACTATTCTGTCAGCGACCAAGCCCTATGAAGAGAAAAAGAGACTCTGGGACTGGCAAGATCGCATTGGCAAAGCAGCGGCTCAAGAGATTACAACGACATCTGCTCGGTCGGGAACTAAGATCCATAAGATTATCAAGTCGCATCTAAAGCAGGAGCCTTATGAGCTGCCAGAGGGACTAGACGGCTTTTGGAATTCGATTGAGCCAGTGTTGACAGACATTGATCAGGTGCTGTTAGTAGAAGGGGCAGTGTGGCATCCGCTAGAGTTTGCAGGCTATCCGGATGCGGTAATGGTATACGACGGTGAGCTGTGTGTATGCGATTGGAAAACGGCGCGTCGGCCCAAGCAGCTAGAGTGGATCGGCGACTATTGTATGCAGGTCGCGGCCTATTGCTATGCGGTGAACTGGGTATATCGAGATACAGGAATAAGGATAGAGAAAGGGATGATTGCGATCGCCCTAGAAGATCACCCCGCTCAAATCTTCACCCTCGGGCCAGACGAACTGTTCTATCACTGGCGAAACTTTCAGCAGCGACTAAGACAGTACTATCGGCAGTTGCACTAGCTCTAGCAATCACCAACAAATTAGCTAGAGCTTTCAGTCACCGCCCGTGATACACTCCCGAAAAAAGGGAGCTGATTCTATGCCCTCATTCATCACCGCCTGGATTGCGACAACAATCACCTTTCTCATCCTAACTAAGCTACCTACAGGGATCGAAGCTGACAACATCGGGAAAGCAGGTATTGCCGCGCTAGTGTTTGGGCTACTCAATGCGCTCAGCAGCTGGTTCATTAATAACACCGTTGTCAACGTCTTAACGCTTGGAGTCGTTGCGCTAGTCGGAAACACTATTCTGTTTGCGCTCTCTGCCTTCCTAGTTCAAGGATTCCGACTAAGGAAAGGAATACTCAGCGCTTTTCTAGGCGCTTTAGGTATTGTGTTTATTAATGGAATCGTCTTGACTGTTGTCCAATCAGTTTTGCCGAGGTAGCAGCAGCAGCAGGTACTTCCTAGAAAAACCAGTATAGAATGCGCAGAGACTCAATCTTCTACTATCTGTTTCGACAAGCCCCTGCGCTCTTGTTCGAGCTTGTGCCTAACCCGCCCGAGAATGCCAACGCCTATCGCTTTGACTCAGTAGCTGTCAAAGAGCCCAGATTCGAGATAGACGGCGTCTTCCTTCCGCCCGAAGGAGAACCAGGCGCTGTCTTCTTTGTAGAAGTGCAGTTCCAAAAAGATGAGCGCCTCTACGAACGCATCTTTGCTGAGACCGCGCTTTACTTCTACCGCAGTCGCGAACGCTTCACTGACTGGCAGGCAATTGTCATCTATCCGTCGCGTCGCACCGAACAAAGCGAACTATATCCGCACCGTAGCCTCTTAATCGGCGGTCAAGTCCACCGCATCTATCTCGATGAGCTAGGCGACATTCAGCAGCTACCGCTATGGGTTGGACTGATGGTGCTCACTACCGTAGAGAAAGCCCAAGCGCCTAAAGAGGCAAAAGCGTTGTTGAGCCGGGCTCAGGCCGTGTCAGCAGCAGAAACCCGTGTCATCATAGATATGGTTGTGACCATCATTTCGTACCGTTTTGGACAAATTACCAGGCAGGAAGTAGAAAGGATGCTAGATATTACCTTTGAAGAAACCAGAGTCTACCAAGAAGTCAGAGAAGACGCCATCCGAGAAGGGCTACAGGAAGGCCGACAGAGAGGGCTACAGGAAGGCCGACAGGAAGGGCTACAGGAAGGCCGACAGGAAGAAGCTGTTAGCCTTGTTACTCGTCTACTTAGCAAGCGTTTTGGTGATCTGTCGGAAGATATTCGAGCGTCAATTTCAGTGCTGCCACTACTGCTGCTAGAGGAGTTGAGTGAAGCACTGCTTGATTTTTCCAGGATTGATGAACTGGAGACTTGGCTGACGGATCATTCTAGTTAGTCTGCGATCGCCTATTGCAAAACTGAACTAAGCCCGCTTTGCAGTAAGCTCATGAAATGTAGCAATTTAGGTGAGGAGCCGATCAATGTCTAAGCAGTGGCCTATCCAGTATCCAGACCGAATTCAGCTCTACTCGCTTGGTACGCCGAATGGTCAAAAGGTGTCTGTTGCTCTAGAGGAAATGGAGCTGCCTTACGAAGCGCATAAAGTAGACATCATGAACGGCGATCAGTTTACAGATGAGTTTGTCGCGATTAATCCTAACTCCAAAATTCCGGCAATTGTAGATCCTAACGGTCCGAAGGGAGAGTCGCTAGCTGTTTTTGAATCAGGCGCGATCTTACTCTACCTAGCAGAAAAGTCAGGTAGATGTTTGCCGACTGACCCAACAGCTCGCAGTGAGTGTTTGCAGTGGCTATTTTTTCAGGTTGGGGGTGTCGGCCCAATGTTTGGTCAGTTCGGCCACTTTTACAAATATGCCAAGGAAAAGATTCCCTACGGAATTGAGCGCTATCAGAAGGAAACCAAGCGGTTATTAGGCGTACTAGAGCAGCACTTACAGGAAAGAGAGTTCCTAGTAGGGGCGGAGTATACAATTGCAGATATGGCAACCTTCCCTTGGGTTGGCTCTCTAGACTGGGGATACAAGGCGGCTGAAACATTAGAGCTAAGTACCTTTCCGATTGTGATGGCCTGGTATGACCGCTGTTCTCAACGGCCAGCCACGGCTCAAGGGCTCAAGGTACTAAGCATTTAATCAAGATATATAGCAAAGTAAGGATGCATTCTTACTTTGCGGGAAGAGTTGCCTGTTGCTATATGATGGTTTCAACCGATGAGCATGTCTCAAGCAACTCTTCGAAAGCTATAGTAGTCCGCTAACGCCCTAAACATTTTCCTGACGTATTCGGGGAATGAGAGTCACTTGGCCCGTTATTACGCAAGGCTTCTAGCCCATGAGCCGTGCCTCGACCAAGTGACCAACGCAACAAGAGCGGTATGAATGCTCTAAGCGAGAGCTTCTGCGTTCAGCTTGGCCGCTATTCCAGACAAGATGCGATCGTTAGCCTCTGAACCAGCAAGCTGCACAGATAGTCTCTGAACGTCTTCGGTAAAGTCGAGCATTGCCGCGTGAGCCAAGAAAGTTCGAAACCCGGAAATAGCATAGCTGACTATAAACTGATATTGCCAGATAATTGCTAGATCTCGGGCTGTTTTATTCTCATAGTCGGCTTTGATCGCCTGTTCATTAGCTTCTTCAACAATTGCGTTCAAGCCTTTACAAACTCCCCCCTTTGGCGTTTGTCCGTGGGCTTTAATTAAGTCTTCAAATGCACTCAAACTACGCTTCTCTCCTTCTAGTGCCATTTTCAGCACCGATTTGAGAGCATTGTCGCTAGCCTGCTCCATTAGCTTACCTGTGACTTCATAGCTTTTATTACAGCCAGTGTACATCTCTTGTAGTTCGTGTAAGTAGAGTTCTTTGATTTGTGAGATTGCCATAGTGGTAGTTTTGTGGTTGGTTAGTTGAAATTGTCAGCTTTTTGCCGTCTGTGCAGAGAATGCAAATATGAAACCCACTCTTTTATAAATAGAGCTAGCCACTTTGCTCCGTAACAAAGGTTTTGTCTGTTGTTAACGCATGGATGTAAGCGCATGGAGAAAAGAGGTTGCTAAGCGCACGAATGCGTCCATACGTGTCTTATAAGAGAGCTGGAACAGTGTAGATATTGCCGTATGAGCAATGGCTCGACTTTGCACAGACACAAAGTAAGTCAATCGATTGACTTATCGTTAATAATTTAATTAATCTGCTCAGCTTTGTCAACGCGTTTGAGTATGTCTAAGGTTGTATGTTTTAGGTTTTGAACAAGGTTGAGTGTGGCCAGTGTTGTCGTAGTCTCTAGCTGCGCTCTTTAGCGTGAGACCTCAGCGAGCCATCGATTTGCTGATGAACAATGCTGCGAACTAACCCAAGGGAATCACCCTCAAAAGCGTCCCAGCCCAAGCTTTTGAGGGTGACCTGTCGAACGGTGCGAAAGACCAGCACCTGACCGAATAAGGCGAATGCTCGAACGGTACATTCTGGATCGTCAATCGGTTTGTTTAATATCTGGCTAACTAGAGCTGCACAGGGTCGGATGGTTTTTTGAACGACTCTTTCGTTGAGAATATCAAAGACGGAAGAAGGTTCCATCAGCTCGCGAAGAATGAATTGAGACCACACTTCAGGATTGTCTGCTGAGAGTAGCGACGTGATGAAGGCATCGAACAACTCATGCATCAGCTTTAGCGCCTGCTCTGTAGATAGCGACGAGACTGCGACCTTTTTGTCGATAGCTGTGATAGCGGCGTCTATTTCAGGAGGATTAAGATGGGCAGCAATATGCTCGGCAACGGCATGGTAAAGCCCTTTCTTGTTATCAAAGTAATAGGGAATAGCGGCTAGGTTTGCGCCTGCTCTTTCCACGATGCTGCGCGTACTGGCAGCTTCGTAGCCATGAACGCTAAATATCTCAATGCCCGCTTCTATCAAGCGCTGACGAGCTTCTTCGCCTCGCTGCTGGCTACTGGGTTGAAGAGATTTGGATTTATTCACTATTTTTTCGGACGAAGATCTAGCAGCCGCAAGAAAGCTTCATGTTGCAGCGGTGAGACCCCGCGTCGTCGTACGGCGCTAGGGAATGCTCACCAAGGCAGCGGTGAGACCCCGCGTCGTCGTACGGCGCTAGGGAATGCTCACAAAGACAACGGGTCAAGTGATGCGCCTGTACCGAGTGCATCCGGTACAGGCTATATACCTTCTTGTAGAGGGCATTATACAGGAGAATTCACTTCCACAGTAGCGCCTGTGTATCTATCGGCTCTTTTAGCAGAGGATGGTCCGCGATCGCTATGTAGAAGACAAGGTATTTGCTAAGTGCTTATCCTTTGAGGCTTTTTGGGATCGGTTTTGCCGATGCATGATTAGATAAGCGGCTGGCGTGAAGTAGAGCGCCAGGAAAGGAGACCCGCCGATGCCGCCTGCGATCGCAACTGACAGAGGGTTCCAAAACGGATCGCCTGAAAGCAGCAGCGGTGCAAAACCAACCATCGTTGTGATAGTTGTCGTCAGGACGTGACGGGTCGAGCGCATAACGACCGCTTGAATAGCGTTGCGATCGCCCTGACTCGCCGCTTCGTCCTCATTTACCGCCGAAAGTACAATAATGCCACCGTTAATTGCGATGCCAATTAGACCCATCGTGCCCACAATCGCCATAAAGCCCAGTAAAGAGCCAAACGCCCATAGCGAAAACAGCGCCATGCCGACAGAACCAACGCCGATCATTGCCACAATTCCTGCCGAACGAAAGCTCTGAAGTGAGAGGACTAGCGCAGTCGCCATTGCCATCAGTAAAAGCCCGACAGAACCTAGCAGATCGCTAGTTGCGTCACTACTTTCAGCCTGTTCACCCCCGATTTCAGTCGTGTAGCCAGGGGGTAGCTCAAATCCCTGTGCTTCCATCGCCGATTGAAAGTCAGCAAGTACCTTGGACGGCAAAACGCCTGCGGTGATAAAAGCCTGCACGGTGTTTACCCGCTGCTCATTGCGATGGGCAATCTGTGAAAGCTGCGGCACAACCTTGAACTCTCCTAGCGCAGAGATCGTTCTGAAGTCGTTACCTTGTCCTGGTGTCATTTGTCCTGAGGCCATCTGTCCTGGCTGTAGGTTCAGCGACTCAATCTGGGCTAGGTCTGCGCGATCGCTACCTGCAATCTGCACTCGTACTGGCAGATTCTCTGTCGATTCAAGAACAGAGCCGCCTACCGCGCCTTCTAGCGTGGCCTCTAGCTGCTGAGCCACCTCTACGTTGGATAAACCTGCTAATCTGGCCTGTTCTTCATCAACCTGTAGTGCCAGCTTAGGCACAGTCGCTGTTAGATCATCCCTAACGTGAACAACATCAGGAACAGTCGTTAAAATTTCTCGGACTTCAGCACCTAGCGCTCTTAGTTCATCAATGTTGGGTCCATATATTCTTAGCTCTACAGGTGCATCGAAAGGAGGACCTTGCTCTAGCTGACGCACCAGCACCCGTGCATCAGGAAGGGCTAAGTTGAGATCCGCTTGAACCTCCTGGATCAGTGTAGTAATGCCGTCTGAAGCGCCGAGCTGCACCAGCGCCTGCGCGTAGTAGGGTGAGTTTTCTCTGCTGCTGCTAATGTTGTAATAGAATTTTGGTGCGCTTTCGCCTATGAACCAGTGGACCTCTGTAATTTGTTCATAGTCTAGAAGAAGAGCGCGGGCTTGCATCACCTGCTCTTTAGAGTTTGCAATCGCCGTTTCCTGAGAGAATTCGACTTCTATCTGAAACTGGTCGCGATCTAAAGAAGGAAAAAACTGAGTCTCTAGGCTACCGGCTTGAATGAATCCCACCGCAGGAATTACCATCGTTAGAACAATAGCAAACACGGGCTTTGCCAGCGCTCGCTTTAGGGTCCACTGATAAAAATTACCCAGTCGCCGAGGGCTCCAGCCGTCATTCCACCAGGCACCCGGCTTCATCAGTACGCGGAACAGTCGTTGAAAGACATTAGGAGAATCCTGCTGCTCTATCTTCTCAATATCGGCCTCGCTTTCTCCTAAGATTCTACCGGTGATTGCCGAAATCACTGTTAAAGAAAGTACGAGTGAAGCCCCAATCGAGAGAATCACCGTTACTGCAATAGAGCCGACAAACTCACCCGCCCCTCCAGGTAGCAACGCAATCGGTAAGAAAGTCATCATAGTCGTCAGCGTGGAAGCAAACAGTGGCCCCCGCAAATACTTCACCGTATCCACAACCGCTTTCTCAGGTTTGACGCCATGACTTAGCTCTACTTGAATCTCATCTACCGCGACCACCGCATTATCGATCAATAGGCCCAGCGCAATAATTAGCCCTGCCACCGATATCTGATGAATTGGAATGCCAATCGCACTCATCAACCCAAGCACCGCACAGATACTTAGCGGTAGCGCAGTGCCTACGATTAGCGAGCAGCGCCAGCCCATCGTAACAAACGTGACGACGACGACTAGAGCAGCGCCAAACAACAGATTAGAAATTAAGCTGCCAAGCCGAGTGTCCACATACTCACTTTGATTGAGTAAGATAGTCAATGAAACGCCACCCGGTAGCTGAGCCTGAAACGCTTCTATCTGCTGAAGCGCACTTTCAGCCCACTGGTCAATTCGCTGACCAGGACTCATCAAAATTCCATAGGCCACTGCTGGTTTGCCATCGACAAAGGAAAGGTCAGTCGGTGGTTGCATCACGCCACGATCGACCTTTGCAACATCACCCAATCTTGTGAACTGGCCATTACTTGACTGAATT
This sequence comes from uncultured cyanobacterium, assembly GCA_963838725.1. Lineage (GTDB taxonomy): Bacteria > Cyanobacteriota > Cyanobacteriia > Phormidesmidales > Phormidesmidaceae > Phormidesmis. The sequence continues at coordinate 103,681 of CAWISM010000007.1, forward strand.
GGAATCTGACGAATCTGTTCTAGAGAGCTAAGTTCGCTATCTATCTCAATGGCTAGATTCTCATTAGCATTTCGTAGCTGTCCAGCAGCTACTTTAGCATCGCTTCGATCAATCTGCTGCGACAGCTGCTGAGCGCTCAGTCCTACTGCTGCTAAATCAGGTGCACTGATCTCTACGCTGATTTCTTCATCTGGAATGCCAAATTCTTCGACTTCTTCTGTGCCTAAGACATCGCGCATCTGAATCTTAAACTCTTCGCCAAAGCGCCGTAGTATGGCATAGTTTGGCTCGCTGTCTTGGTCCCAGGTAAGCGCTGTAATCATTGCATAGGCACGAGTCTCGGTCGCTTCCAGCTCAGATTTAAAAGCTCCTGGTGGAAACAAAACGTTAGCATCTTCTAGCTTGTCTCGCATTCGAGACCAAACCGGCTCAGCGTCTTCGACAGAATCTTGTAATTCAACGGCCACCGACGAGAACCCTACTCTTGAAGTAGAAGTAATTGTTTTAACTTCTTCAATTTCAGAGGCTTCAGATTCTATGACTTCTGTAACTAGTGCTTCTACTCTTTCAGCGCTAGCGCCTGGAAACACTGTGTTAACGACAGCAACCCTTGAGACTTGAGTAGGGTCTTCTTGCCTGGGTAAGGACTGAAAAGAAGAATAACCCCACACCAAAAGAATAACAATTGTCAGAACGAGTAGCCGGATATTGCGGAAGAAAGGACGAGCCATAGAACCTTTGACTGATGATGGGTTGTTGTGTGTCAGTAAGCGCTGAGGATCTGACGAGATCCCAAATCTCAAAGCGCGCAGCGCGAGGAAAGTGCAGCTATTTTGACGACATTAAAGTGATCGATTGCTTTGGGACTAGACGATGGACACCGCTAGCCACTACCTGATCACCTGGCTGTAGAGTGCCTCTGACCAAAACGCGAGTGCTAGCTTCAGATCCGTCTCCTATTGTTTCCTGCTGAATAATTTCTACAGAACGGGGTTCAACAACAAGAGAATTATTTGTTTGTAAGATGTTTTCACTATCAGTGCGGCTTGCTGTATCCGCATCTTTGACAAAGCTTTTTTCTGATTCTAGGGCTTGATAGTCAGAAGCAGGCACCACCACATAACATGTCCACAGTCCGCGAACGCCTTGAGTCAACGCTCCTCTCGGTAGCCAAAAGCCATCAGCCCGGATGGTTTCATTAATCGTCAATCTAGCTGTTTGACCGGGCTCTACCTCACCTATAGCTGCTGACTCTAGCGTTAGTACTATTGTCTGAGTTCGCGTGTCGGTGTCAACTTGTGGCAAAATTGCGCTAACTTCAGCGGAATACGGCTGATTGTTGATACTGACCGTCTGTAAGTCGCCGATCTGCACCTGGCTGACAACCTCAGCCGGAACGCCAATCCGCGCTTCTGGTGCAGCGGATTCTACTAGTTCAAGTACAGCTTGACCTGTTCCTATAACCGCTCCTTCATCCGCTCTTCGCTCAGCGATAATCCCGTCAAAAGGTGCAGTGATAGTGCTTTTTAAAATGTTGACGTCAATATCTTCTAGCTGGGCGCTGAACTGATCGACCACCGCCTGCTGCGCGTTAATTTGCTCAAAACGAGTGCCGTTGCGCAGCTCTTGTAAGCGACTACGGGCCTGGTCCAACTTGGCCCGTAGCGAATCAGCACCGAAGGCAAATTCGTCTAACTGCTCTCGGGCGATCGCGCCTCTCTCATACAAAAATTCTCGCCGTCGTTCCTGGGTTTCTTGCAAAATCAACTGCTGTCCCAAATCTCGAACTTCAGCCTCAGCCGCTGCGATATCCTCCGCTCTAGCACCATTTTTCAGCTCAGTTAGTTGGGCTATAGCCTGAGCCTTTTGTGCTTCTACCTGAAGCCGCTGCGTTTCTAGATTTCGAATGTCTAATCTGGCGAGAGCTTGGCCAGCACGGACGCGCTGCCCCTCATCTACAAAGACCTGAACTAGCTCCCCCCCGCGCTCAAACCCCAGTTCACTACTGCGCAAGGCCGCAATTTCTCCAGTGTAGATTCTTGGCACCTGATATGACGACACCGCTTGTGCTTCTGTGGTTCTGACTGGTAGCACAGTGCTCTGGACGGGAGCCGTCTTTGAAGGTACGCCAGTAATGGATTGATAGCCAGCGACACCACCGACCGCAACTAAAAGCCCTACCGCGCCCATCAAACTGAATCTAACCCAGCGCGGCTGACGGCTCAGCAATCCTGGCCAGCTTCTGGGCCTTGAGACAGATCTGACTTCTGCAGAATCATCTGAGAAAACGGTCGAAGATTGGACAGGCTTAGAGTTCATAGCGTTTGTAGGGTTGCCAAAGGAGTTGAAACGAAATACCATAAGTCAATCGATTGATTAACTTATTAGAGCGCACGATTCACTAAAGTGCAACCCTTTCAGGTGCAGTCCCTTCTTTGCGTTAAGAGGTAGCTTGGATGAATAGGTACAGGCAACCGATAGATACTACCACCGACACCCAAACCCAGATTCTAGATGCTGCTGAACGGCTGCTTTTAGAGCAGGGCTTTTCAGCAACTTCTCTTCGAAGTGTTGTTCAGGCTGCAAACGTAAACTTATCAGCAGTCCGCTATCATTTTGGTTCAAAAGAAAAGCTGATGGTAGCCGTCCTAAAACGAGCTGTAGAACCGATCGTAGCTGCTCAAGTTCAACAACTAGCAGCGCTAGGGGAAGGCGACGTAGCAGCACCTTCAGTCGAAACTATTTTTCAGGCTTTCTTGACGCCCTTGCTAGAAGAGATATCTCTAAAGGAAAGTGAGAAAGCTGCTCGGGTCAACTTCATTAGTCGGTGTCTCGTAGATCCTGCTCTAGAGGATGTTGCCAACCAAGAATTTATACTCAGCCGAAGATTGCTGACGCAGGCTGTTTCGCAGGTGCTACCTGATTTACCTAGGTCAGAAATTGAATGGAAACTCGATCTTGCTATTGTGATGTCATTTCAACTTTTGTGTACGACTAACCCATTCGACTCACTATTGCAAAGACGGTTTACAAAGGCGACAGAATCTGCTGTTCAGCAATTGGTAAGCTTCGTCACCGCCGGGATAACTTAGCAGCTTTTATTAAACTGGTTCTCTGCTGTAATGAAAATTGATAAGGGTAGCGATCGCGCTCCTCACTTGTCGACTTTCATCCCCATACAGATCGTGATAAAGGAATAGTGGCTCTTGATCGTACCAATTGTCTGACTTCGCCAGCATCAAGCCAGCCTACTGACGCAGATTGTCGATACAATAGGGCTTGCAAACAAACCGCTTCTAGCTAATGGCTCCCAATCAGTCTTCTAACGTATCCGCACCCGACGACAGCAGCGATTCTGGATTAGAAAGTATCCGCGCGACTCGCTTGCAGAAGGTAGAGGACTTGAAACAGGCGGGTCAGCAGCCCTACGCCTATAGCTGGAAAGTCACCCACCCCGTTGCGGTGCTACAGTCCAAGTTTGCAGATTTAGCAGCGGGCGCGGAGGCGGACTTTGAGGTCTCTATTGCTGGGCGAATCATGGCTCGGCGCGTTTTTGGCAAGCTTGCTTTTTTTACGCTGCAAGATCAAACGGGCACTATTCAGCTCTATCTAGAGAAAAAGACCATTCAGGCTGAAATGGGCGAAGCTGACGAGCAGGCGTTCAATCACCTGAAGCAGCTAACCGATGCGGGCGATATTATCGGTGCGCGCGGCACTATCAAGCGCACTGATAAAGGCGAGCTGTCGGTCAAGGTGAAGCAGTACGCCATGCTGACCAAGTCTTTGCTGCCTTTACCTGATAAGTTTCACGGTTTGACTGATGTTGCTAAGCGCTATCGTCAGCGGTATGTAGATCTAATCGTCAACCCAGAAGTTCGCGATACCTTCCGCAAGCGAGCAAAGATCACGGCGGCAATTCGCCGACATTTAGACGAGCTGGGCTATTTAGAAGTAGAAACGCCTGTTTTGCAGTCGGAGCCCGGTGGCGCAGAGGCGCGGCCTTTTGTCACCTATCACAATACTCTAGATATGGAGCTGTACCTGCGGATTGCAACAGAGCTGCATCTCAAGCGAATGGTCGTAGGCGGCTTTGAGAAAGTGTTTGAGCTAGGCCGCGTATTTCGTAATGAGGGCATTTCTACCCGTCACAATCCGGAATTTACAACAATTGAGATGTATCAGGCGTACGGTGACTATGAAGACATGATGACCCTAACCGAAAATATGATCGAACAGATTGTAGAAGAGGTCAATGGTGATAAGACGCTCACCTATCAGGGGGAAACTATTAGCTTTGCACAGCCCTGGAGCCGAGTGACGATGCACGATGCGGTAAAGGAGAAAACTGGCATTGACTTCAGTCAGTTTGACGATTTAGCCGAGGCAAAGCAGGCGGCGAAAGCAGCGGGCGTGGGCGAAGTTGATGGCTGCGAGAGTATAGGCCATGTGTTGAACGAGGCCTTCGAGCAGAAGGTTGAGACCACGCTAATCCAGCCGACTTTTATCACGGACTACCCGGTGGAAATTTCGCCGCTGTCCAAGCCTCATCGCAGCAAGCCGGGGCTAGTAGAGCGGTTTGAACTGTTCATTGTCGGTAGAGAAACGGCAAACGGTTTTTCTGAGCTAACCGATCCGGTGGATCAAAGAGCACGGCTAGAGCGGCAGGCAGAAAAGAAGGAAGCAGGAGATTTAGAGGCCCATAGCGTGGATGAGGACTTTATTACGGCGCTAGAATACGGGATGCCGCCGACGGTGGGAATGGGGATTGGCATCGACCGATTGGTGATGGTGCTAACAGATGCGGCAAGTATACGCGATGCGATCGCCTTTCCTCTACTCAAACCTGAAAAAAGCGAGGAATAGGGAATCAA
>CAWISM010000008.1:0-175108 GCA_963838725.1 uncultured cyanobacterium
ATCTACAGGCAAAGAGATATGAGAAGAGCTGCTGTGAGCTATGGATACCTTTGACCAATTGACCGATGAGCTGCGCTATGAACGGGCGATCGCAGCCGTCAAAAAACTGATTGAATCCCTAGATCTCACCCCACGTGAAAAAGTAGGCTTAGCAGAAGAGATTGGCCATCTACACGGCGTGCTTCGTAAGCTAGAAGAGCAGGTGCTCCATATTGCGGCGTTTGGCATGGTCGGACGGGGAAAATCATCTCTGTTGAATGCTTTGGTGGGTCAACCCGTTTTTCAGACCGGGCCGCTGCATGGCGTAACGCAGCAGGCAGAAGGAGTCACCTGGCAGGTAGACAAAGAACAGCAGATCTATTCAGCTACCGTCTCAGGAGAAACGGCGGCTGGTCGGATGGCGACGCGTATAGAGCTGATCGATACGCCCGGAATTGATGAGGTAGAGGGTGACAATCGGCAGGCGATCGCAGCCAAGATCGCTCGTCAAGCAGACTTAATTCTCTTCGTGATTGCCAGTGACCTAACGCAGCTAGAACACGACGCGCTGATGGAACTCTATCAGGCGGGCAAACCCGTTCTGCTGGTATTTAACAAGAGCGACCAGTATGCGAAGAGCGATCGCACCCAAATCCTAGAAAAAATCCAAACCGTCCATCTAGGCGATCGCATCCCCGCCGAGAATATCGTCATCGCCGCCGCTGCACCGCTGAGCAAAAGAGCGACTAGACAGCCAGACGGTCAGCTAGTCACCTCGATAGAACGCGGCCAAGCAGACGTTAGCGCCTTAAAACTAAGGATTCTAGAGATTTTGCAGCGAGAGGGCAAAGCGTTGATGGCACTCAATACGCTGCTGTATGCCGACGATATCAATCAGCAGGTGGTCGAACAGAAGCTGGCGCTACGCGATCGCGCTGCCGATGACACCATTTGGAAAACTGTCCTGACTAAATCTGTTGCCGTAGCCCTCAACCCGCTTACGGTTGTCGATTTACTCAGCGGTGCGGCCATTGACGTAGCGCTCATCGTCACCCTTGCAAAGCTCTACGGCATTGAAATGACGCAAAAAGGAGCCGCCGCACTCCTCAAGAAAATCGCCCTCTCACTGGGAGGCTTAACGGTTAGCGAGCTAGCGATTACCTTTGGACTCAGCGGGCTCAAAAGTGCCTTGGCAGCGGCAGCGATTCCCACTGGCGGACTGACGGCGACTCCTTACGTATCGGTAGCTCTGACACAGGCGACGGTATCGGGGGTGTCTACCTATGCGATCGCTCAAGTCACCAAAACCTATCTCGCCAACGGCGCGACCTGGGGAAAAGGTGGTCCAAAAGCAGTCGTCACCGAGATCTTGAGCGAGCTAGACGAAGACTCGATTATGCAGCAGATCCGGCAAGCGCTAGTGGCCAAGCTGGACTTGCCTAGCCGCCTGAAGAATTAGCCCTGAAGAATTAACCTTGAGAATTGATGAAGTCAGTCGGCCCTTCGTAGCCAGACGCTTCGGCTAACGTTTGCAAGCTTTGAGCGCCAGAGAGAAATTGACCGTTCACTTCCCAAGTGGGAAAGCCAGTAATTTCTGGAACGGACTGGCAAAGAGCGGTTTGAGAATTTTTACCGTCTGGTGCACATTCTACATACGGAATTTCTTTGTAGGCAGTTTTGCCAAAGAGCTGCTTCTGATCATGGCAATGAGGGCACCAGTAAGCGCTGTACATCTTTGCGCCGATGTCAGTTAGATGAGCGGCTAGCAAGGCTTCAGATTCTCCCGATGGCGTTGTCACTGGCGGACCAACACCCGGCTCAGACACCACTGCCGCCTGTGTCCCTGGGCTTAGCGGACCACCGGGCACAGCATAGACGCCTAAAGTGCCGACCAACGCAACCATCGCTACAATCGCACCGCTAAACAAAAGCTGACCGCGATCGTCCCAACGCCGACCGAACAGCGTCAGCAAAAACATGCCAACGCTCAGGGCCGCTGAACCAATGCAGTAAGGACAAACTGCCTTGATATCAGTTGCCAGCACGTACATCAAAAATCCGCTGAAGATCGCCATACCCGTGGCCCCGACGAACAAAAGCGGCCAGGTCAGTCCCTCTAGCTTCACCCGTAGCTCTTTGTTCTTCTCTGGATTCACTAGCAGCGGAGCGATCGCCAGCACCAGCATAGATAGATAGGACAAAGCGCCAAACAAGGTGAGTGGCTGGCCCAATACTTCTGCCCAAGCGCTCGAAAGCACCTTGCCACAGCCACTGCCACAGGCGGCCGACTGATTCGAGAACTTAAGGACAGTCAGATAGCCAGTACCAATCGCGCCAATGGTGGCAAGCACGCCAATCAGCGGACGAGACCACCTATGAATCCACAGTGTTTCCTGGCGACGACGTCTCATAATAAAGAATGCCTAAAGAAGGACGCAATTTAAATCAATCGAAAAGCTTTCGGTTATCAATAATACTTGAATTTTCTGGAAACGGCAGCCGTCAAATCGCGGAAAACTAGTTCAGTACCATAGAGTGTTTCTCGGCTGACCGCTCCATAGAACGAGCAGTCAACCCCTGTGCCATCGCTGTCATAAACTGCCTAGTCCGAATCGGATCGACTGGCTGCTCGATTTGGCCCTTTCGCTTCAGCGAACTAGACACAATTACGCCGTCCGCAGCCGGAACTAGCTGTCCAATATTATCTACAGTCGCGCCGCTGCCTACAAAGATAGGGGTACTGCCAGCCGCATCTCTGGCGCGGACTAGATCTTCTACGGTCGGCGCACGGCCTGTCGCCGTTCCAGACACAATTACACCGTCTGCCAACCCGCGATGAATCGTATCTTGCACAGCGGTGGTCACGCTAGGACGGCCCAAAGGCTGCGCATGCTTAACCAGCACATCTGCCAGAATTTTGACATCAGTGCCTAGCTCGCGGCGATAGCGCATTAGGCGGTGGGCATCACCTTCTATCAGGCCCTGGTCGGTGGCCATCACGCCAGAAAGTACGTTGACCCGGATAAACTTGGCATCTGTACAGGATGCGATCGCCAGCGCACTGCAGGCATCGTTGCGTAGCACATTTAGGCCAATCGGCAAAGGCACTAGCGCAGAGAGCCGCTGCACCACCAGCGTCATCGCACTGACTACCGCCGGGTCCACCTGCGACTTAGCAAACGGCGCATCAAAAAAGTTCTCAACAATCAGCCCATGCACCCCTCCAGAGGCTAGCGCTGTAGCCTCTTGTTCAGCTCTAGCGAGCACGCTGCGCAGATCGCCCTGCCAGCGAGGCGACGTCGGGAGAGGCAGTAAATGTACAACGCCAATAGCAGGATTGGCTGTCTTAAAGATTTGAGTTAAGTCCACGGTTCCTTCATCTCGGACTCGGCACGTTGGCGTGTCTCCATCACCTTAACAGCCAATGCTGAGAGTTTGAGACTCGAATTCACTCACTCGAATTTCTGTTTGGCGGCTTACCCTCGCAATTATGAAGTTATGTTATGATTCGTCAGAAAGCGATTTGATCTCTGCGTGTGGTCTTGGAGTTCGAATCATATTTGATTAGTGAATCTTCATGGGACACAAACCCACCATTGCCCTTTCGCATCTAGGCTGCGAGAAAAACAGAGTCGATAGCGAGCATATGCTCGGACTTTTAGCAGAAGCAGGTTACGGCGTCGGTGCCAACGAAGAAAGCGCTGACTATGTGATTGTCAACACCTGTAGCTTTATTCAAGCAGCGCGTGAAGAGTCAGTGCGCACGCTAGTAGAGCTAGCAGAAGCGGACAAGAAAATAGTGATTACGGGCTGTCTGGCTCAGCACTTCAAAGACGAGCTATTAGAAGAACTTCCGGAGGCCGTAGCGCTAGTCGGCACTGGCGACTATCACAAGATTGTCAACGTGATCGAGCGGGCTGAGGCAGGCGAACGCTTCAAAGTCGTCTCAGAAGAACCTACCTACATTGCTGATGAAACGCTGCCGCGCTATCGGACAACGTCTGAAGGGGTAGCGTACGTGCGGATTGCCGAGGGCTGCGACTACAAATGTGCCTTTTGCATTATTCCTCATCTGCGTGGGAAGCAGCGATCGCGCCCAATCGAATCCATCGTCGCCGAAGCACGTCAGCTAGCAGAGCAGGGCGTCAAAGAACTGATCTTGATCTCGCAAATTACCACCAACTACGGCGTCGACCTCTACGGCAAACCAAAGCTAGCTGAGCTAATTAGAGCCCTAGGCGAAGTCGAGGTTCCCTGGGTGCGAATGCACTACGCCTATCCAACTGGGCTGACCCCTGCTGTGATTAGCGCTATTCAAGACACGCCCAATTTCCTACCCTACCTTGACCTGCCGCTTCAGCACTCTCACCCACAGATGCTGCGGTCCATGAACCGTCCGTGGCAGGGTCAGGTGAACGACGAAATCATCGAAAATCTCAAAGCAGCACTGCCTGGAGCCGTCTTGCGCACCACTTTCATTGTCGGCTTTCCAGGTGAAACCGAAGCGCAGTTTAACCATCTAAAAGACTTCGTTGAACGTCATAAGTTCGATCATGTTGGCGTCTTCACCTTCTCAGCAGAAGAAGGCACCGCTGCCTATGACCTGCCCAACAAAATTGACCAGTCCGTAATGGATGCTCGGCGAGAGGAAATTATGCTGACCCAGCAAGAAATTTCTTTCCGGCGCAACCAGGCTCAGATCGGAACAACTGTACAGGTTCTGATTGAGCAAGAAAACCCGTCTACTGGTGAACTGATTGGCCGTAGCGCTAGATTTGCCCCAGACGTAGACGGCCTTGTTTATATCAAAGAAAGCACACCGGGTCAGGCGGCAATGGGGCAAATGACCACCGTCTTGATCGAAGCTGCTGACAGCTATGACCTATTCGGCTCAATTGCTGCTAGTGATTCTGATGCCAATGAGTCTGCTACCAAAGGCTTCTAGCCTCTACCAACAAATTCATAGCCTCTACCCAACAACTGCTTTCCGCTACTAACTCTTTTTCTGCTACTCGTTTTTCCAACATCTAACACCGTAATGACTTCATTTGCTGATTTAGGACTGTCCTCTACCTGCGTTGAGCACCTCACCCAGATAGGTTTTACGGAACCTACAGCAATCCAGACCCAGGCCATTCCTCAACTGCTATCCGGACACGATGTCGTGGGCCTAGCGCAGACAGGAACAGGTAAGACAGCCGCCTTTGCGCTGCCAATACTAGAGCAGATCAACCCCACCAACCGCTACGTACAGGCGCTAGTCCTGACCCCAACTCGTGAGCTAGCGATGCAGGTTAGTCAGGCGATGGAAGGATTTAATACTGATAAGCGGCTGTACGTCACCTCTGTCTACGGCGGGCAGTCGATTGATCGGCAGATGCAGAGACTAAAAAGGGGATCGCAGGTTGTAGTTGGCACGCCGGGCCGGGTAATTGATTTGATTGAGCGAGGGGGCCTTGTTCTTGATCAGGTCAGCATTATGGTGCTAGACGAAGCCGATGAAATGCTAAATATGGGCTTCATCCAGGACGTAGAGACTATCTTGTCGCACACCCCAGACGAGCGTCAGACAGCCTTTTTCTCAGCCACGATGGAACCAGCCATTCAAAAGCTATCCACCCGCTTTTTGAAGTCGCCTGTGACGGTTAGCGTAGAGGCCAAAACCGCCTCTACAGCGCGTATCAAGCAGATTGCCTACACCGTCCCGGCTGGCTGGGGTAAGCCAAGAGCGCTGATGCCAATTTTGGAGATGGAAGATCCGGAATCGGCCATTATATTCGTTCGGACTCGTCGCACGGCGGCTGAACTCACTCGGCAGTTGCAGGCGGCTGGACACAGCGCCGATGAGTACCACGGCGATCTAACACAATCGCAGAGGGAAAGACTGCTACAGCGATTCAAGCAGCGTCAGGTTCGCTGGGTAGTCGCTACTGATATTGCAGCGCGCGGTATTCACGTTGACGATCTTAGTCACGTGATCAACTACGAACTTCCAGATAATCTTGACAGCTACGTTCACCGCATTGGCAGAACTGGCCGAGCTGGGAAAGAAGGTCGGGCAGTGTCTATCGTGACGCCTTTAGAAAAGTACAAGCTCACCCGAGTCGAGAAGCGTTTCAAAAAGTCAATTGAGTACTGCAAGATTCCTACTCAAGCGCAGATCGCAGCTCGTCATCTAGAAAAATTACAGACTCGGGTACGAGAAGCAGTCACTAGCGAGCGCGTTGCTTCTTTTCTACCGATCGTTTCGCAGCTGAGTGAGGACTATGATATCCGTACGATCGCAGCGGCGGCCCTACAGATGGCCTACGACCAGGCTCGCCCTACACACCTTAGAAAGGAAGAGCACTCTAGCGCAAAGCCCAAACCCACACCAAAGCCGAAGCTACTGCCTTCGAGAGTAGAACCTGAGCAAGCCGCTTTTGAGCAAACTGCCGTTGAAGAAGGCGTCAGAAAATAAGGGCTGCATACTGATCGCTTCGAGCATTTTGACTCGCTGGTTTTAACTAGGCAGTTTTGCTTGACAATTCGCAAACTCATGTGTATTAACTCATACAGATTCTGGTAGCGGGTAGCCTAAGATAAGGGACAGTCGCATGTTCTAAGTTTTGCGGTGGAGCGATAGAAGATGTTAGTGATTTTGATAGAAGATCGGGTGATCCAGCCACAGACTGTCTGCCATAGCTGTCCGATGGCTAGCCAGAGCGGACTGCCTAGATGGAACCAGGGGCGGCTACGATGTGGCAACCTACTCGAGCAGCCTTCAGACAAAGGATCGCCGCAGTACGAATGCACAATGGGATTTCGAGTGACAAAGCTCTCTGATCCGAATACGCTACTATAAGCGAAAGTACAGGGCCTAACGTACGGATGCTCTGTCACCTCACTTCTGATAGGAGTCTTTTTATGAATGGTTCTGCGCCCGCAAAGGATAGGGCATTCTCTGCACTGGCTTACGTGATGCCACTAGCATCAGTGCTACAGGCGGGGAACTACTATTTCTTGCCTTTTTTGAGACAGCAGGCACCAGCGGTATCGAACCTGCTGAACTTAATCCTGCTGCCGATCAGTCCACTACTGGCGATCGAGAACAGTATTTTGGGACTGGGCGTCTTTATCCTACTGTTTGCCTTTGTAGTGCGTAATCCAGAGATTAGCCGATTCATTCGGTTCAACGTGCTTCAGGCGATCATGGTGAGCTTTGTGATCTCAATTTTGATCTTCTGTATCGCTACGCTAGGAATTGCTAACCTGTTTATCGGTGAGACGCTGCTGAACGTGCTGTGCCTGGGTGGGTTTGCCATCGTGGGCTATTCGGTTGCTCAATCCATTCTGGGTCAGTATGCTGAGATTCCAACGATTTCAGAAGCGATCAACATGCAGCTGCCATAGCTTCGGCGGCGCTAGTTGAGCGAAGCCAGAACTCACGCTATTGAAGCGCCATCTCTTTTGAGGCTGGCGCTTCGCTTTTGACTTTTGCCTGGACGGTATTTTCTAGAGAGCCAATGCCTTCGATTTCGATGCGAATGCGATCGCCCACCCCCACTGGTCCTACCCCTGCTGGCGTCCCAGTCAACACAACATCTCCTGGCAGCAGCGTAATAGCCTGACTGATATAGGCGACCAAATATTCCGGAGAGAACACCATATCGGCAATAGAGGCCGACTGGCTAGGCGTTTTAGCATCGTTTACAAAGGTCTGTATCAGCGCACCGGCTGGCACTTCTTTGACAATCCAAGGCCCTAGAGGGCAAAAGGAGTCAAACCCTTTGGCTCTGGTCCACTGCCCGTCTCGCTTTTGCAAATCGCGAGCAGTCACATCATTGGCGATGGTGTAGCCCCATATCTTACTTCGCGCTTCTGTGGGTTCGCAGTCTTTGGCGCGATCGCCAATCACCACCGCTAACTCGCCTTCGTAATCCACCCGCTCCGACTGAGGCGGGTAGTAAATTGTCGCGTCCGCCGCCGTCACAGCCGTCGGTGGCTTCATAAACAGCAGCGGCTCTTTGGGAACATCATTCTCTAGTTCAGCCGCGTGTTGAGCGTAGTTTCGGCCGACCGCAATCACCTTTGAGGGCGCGCAGGGGGCTAGTAGCGTATAGTCCTCGATAGAGAGTTCACGCTCAGTTGTCTGACCATTTCGCCAAGGCGGCGCGTCGAGTATCTTGACACCGCGATCGGCCTGAAGCAACCCATAGTGCAACTGACCTAATGACGATTGAACTCGAACGTAGCGATGAGCCATATGTTTTTATCGGGTCAGTTGTTGGTATGATTGTAAATCCTTGCTTTTGTCTGCGCGATACGTCTACTTTTTTAGGCGCTGTACGCACAAAGGCCACAATGACCACAAGGATATCCATTTTAGAGTTATGAGTACACTTTACGAAACCATGTACATTCTACGGCCCGACCTGGGAGACGAAGCCGTAGATGACGCCATCAGCCGCTACCAAGATATGCTCAAAGAAGGTGGTGCTGAAGATATTGAAACCCAGCACCGGGGCAAGCGTCGACTAGCTTACGAGATCAACCGGCACCGTGAGGGCATCTACATTCAGATGAACTACGAAGCGCCTGGTACCGTAATCGCGCCAATGGAGCGAGCTATGCGCCTAAGTGAGGACGTGATTAGATACCTGACGATTGTCTTCGAAGAGCCCGAAGAGGGCAGTGATGATGAAAGTGACCTGCCAGAATCAACAGAATCTGCTGCGCCACTAGGGTCATAATCTAGAGCGTTCAGGATTCTAGACTGTCTAGAATTTCAGAGCATCTAGTGCTTCAAATTGTCCGACATAGCCCCTACGATCGATGGTCGTGGGGCTGTTTTTTTAAGCAGCTTTGATGATATCCTGCTGGGCTGGGTTACCTGAGTCGATTTTTTGGGAGTTATATATCAAGAAGAATCGATAGGAGACAGGTGGCCTGTGACCCAGATAGCTAGCCCAAACGGTTTGAGTGTTCAGTCAGAGGTGAGTCGACTCAAAGAAGAGCTAGAGATGCGAGACCAGCTAGTGCAGCAGCTTTCGCAGGAGCTCTTTCGACTGGTGAAAGGAAACCAAGATTTTTTGCCGACGCCAGAAGTCTCTGAGCAACATCAGCAGGAGATGCGATCGCTCCGTGAACAGATGCACAAATTAGAAGAGCAGGTAATCTTCTACCAAACGCAGATCGAAGAGCGTGATTCTCAGACTCAGCATCTGCACCAGACCAATCAAGAGCTCAGCGATCGCACCCGCATGTTAGAGCAAGTCGTCCAAGAGCTTCCTAGAATCTACAAAGAAAAATTCGCTGAACGAATGAGCGCTGTCAAGGACCGAGTTGCCAGAATTCAGCAGGAAAATCGCGAGCTTCAAGCAGAGCTCCAAAGCACCAGCTATCGTCTGGCGATGCGTAGCCGCCGAGGGCCTAGCAATCTTGATTTGCCGACGTTCCCAAGTGAAATGTTGGGTAAGAATTCGATGCCGAGCTTTGCTAAAGCCACAGACGCTGGCTAAAGAGGTTAAGCTTTTGAGGTTGCAGCGCATAGAAGCTTTTAATGACCGAACTAATCTCAGTAGATCTGTTACAAGACATTGCGCGTGAGTATGGCTACTGGGCAGTGTTCTGCGGCATTCTACTAGAGAATATGGGAATTCCGCTGCCAGGAGAAACCATCACACTAGTAGGCGGATTCTTAGCAGGTAGCCACGAGCTGAATGTCTGGTACGTCTTGGGAGCCGCGATCGCAGGAGCGATTATTGGTGATAGCGGTGGGTATTTGCTGGGCTACTACGGCGGGTGGCCACTTTTGGTCAAGATCAGCAGCTGGTTTAAGGTGCCAGAGTCAACGTTGGAAGGGGTGCGCGATCGCTTTAAAGCAGACGCAGGTAAAGCGGTGATGTTTGGCCGCTTTGTTGCACTGCTAAGAATATTTGCCGGTCCGCTAGCAGGCATCACCCGTATGCCCTATCCAAAGTTTTTGCTCTGCAACGCCATCGGAGCTACCGCCTGGGCCTCGGTGATGGTCAGCCTTTCCTATTTTGTCGGTCAGCTAGTGCCGCTGAGCATACTCATCAAGTGGGTGGGACAGTTTACCGGCGTCACGCTGTGCCTCTTAATCGGCTGGATCGCTACCTTGTGGTGGTCTGAGTCTCGTCGAACCACTTCTGACAACGTCTAACTTTGGGGCAACAGGCAGCACTGTCTGTCAGCACCTACCTATCTGTATTAAGTAATTAAGTATCAGAACTCTGCTAAGGCTTGATTACATACTCTGATTCTATCGGCTCTACCACACCTTCTCTGACAAGTGCCTGATAGACCAAAGCAGAAAGTTCGGCTCTTGTAGTCGGCTCAGATGGCTTGAGCTGAGCCGGATCTGGGTAGTTGACGACTAGACTGCCAGCAGTCGCTGCCGCCATCTTCTCATTGGCCCACTGCGGGATAGCGTTGGCATCTGTGTAGCGAGAAAGCGCCGCCTGGATATTTTGAGGCGTTTGGATACCGAGTCCGGTGACTAGTGTCGTCAGCGCCTGGGCGCGGGTAACTGGCAAGTTAGGCTGGAAGGTATTGTCTGGGAAACCAGTCATAAAGCCGCCTTTGACAACTTCTCCAACTGATTCTCTAGCCCAGTAGTCAGGCTCTATGTCAGAGAATTCTAGTGATGCCTTGTCGGCAGTTAGATCAAAGGTACGAGAAACGATATTGGCAGTTTGAGCGCGCGTGACCGGCTGATCGGGTCTGAAGGTTCCGTCGTCGTAGCCAGCAATTAAGCCTCGGCTGCTTAGCGCATCAATGTATGGCTCTGCCCAGTAGCCTGCGGGGACATCGTTAAAGGCGATCGCCTCTTGAGGGTCTGCGCTAGCCGCTTGTGAAGCAGTTACCGGGGGGATGACTTCGGAGGCTTGCTGCTCTACTCCACTTTCGGTCGCTGCCACCCTATCAGGCGTCGCCGCGACACCTGCTGCTGCCGCGCCTGCCGCTACACCTGGACCAACGCGGTTTAGGCGCGACTGCTGAGCCCGCTCTCTTCTGACCGCAGCTCTAGCGACTAGCTCTTCTCTAGCCGAAATATTGTCGAGATCTACCTCATCAGTAGAGCGCTCACGGGGGGCGACTGCCAGTGGAGCATCTGCCCTTAGTCTTGCAGCAGCAGTGTCCGGCTCAATATCAGCCGGAGGAATAGTTGTAGCTTCGGGCGTAGCTACAATCGGGCTAGATAAATCCAAGTCGCTAAATATCGACATATTGCCGCGAGTCAGGCCCCACGCTACGACACTCCCTAAGGACAAGAAGGCGATCAGCACAGCCACCATTTCATCGAATCCTAGCGGACGAGACGTTCCTGTAGGCGTTGGCGTCGAGTTCGGATCTTCAGGACGGTTGGGATCGTTAGGCGGTTGAGAGGGGGATTGAGTCACGGAAATGCTCGCTTTTAATTAGAGTTGGAGTGATAGACAAGAGACGGCCTGTTCGGGTTCAGCTTGCTTTCTTGAACTTTCTATCTACTAGAACTTTCTATTTCTATTTATTAGAAGAGGTAAAGCAGCAGACGTCTTAGTTCACAAAAATAGAGCATTTCGGGATAAAGATCAGCATTCATATCAAATTAGTTTCATTATTAGTGACTGACCTTGTTGACTCGATCGCCTAGACGCTGGCGGAAAAGCGGATCTTTAGATAGTCGTCTTCCATCTTGGCACCAGACGGACTGAGTGCTGCTAGCGCCTGAGGCAAGACCAAATTACGGCGGTGGTTGCCGATGCGGATATTGAGTTCATCGGCAGTTTTGCTCAGCTCTACCTGGTCCTTTGGAATACCGGGTAGGTAAACTTCCAGACTGTAGTTAGAGTCTTCTTGAACCACTCTTAGCGTGGTCTCTTTGTAGTAGACCTGCGCTGGGTCTTCATCGCCGTACAGCGTTTCCTTCAGACGGTTCAGCGCCTCCATCCCGCACATCTCTTCAGAATAGAGCGGCACCTCCTTTACGGGCAACGGATGAAAGTTGTCGTGAATTTGGCGTTTGTACTTGGTCTGCTGGTCTTTCCACCGCTGAAAGAACGGATCGCTGACGGTCTCTGGGATGATGCGATTCGCCACCACCATATCCGTCGCGACGTTATACAAACTTAGGTAGGCATGGGCTCGCAAAGACTCTTTGATCACCATCTTCTCTGGATTGGTGACGAGTCGCACGGAGGTAATCGTCGGATCAGCCAAAATCTTTTCTAGCGCTTCTAGCTGCTCGTAGAATTCGTATGGCGCGTCCATTACCTCTTTGGTCGGTAATGAGAAGCCAGCAACCGGACGGAAAAAGGGTTCCACCAGCGGACGTAAAGCGGTAGATACTGCCTGAAATGGCTTGTAGAGTTTGCGCATATACCAGCCCGCTACTTCCGGCAGGCTCAGCAGCCGCAGCGCGGTCCCCGTCGGAGCAGAATCAATAATCAATACGTCAAATTCTTTCTCATCGTAGTGACGCTTCATCCGCACTAGGCTAAAGATTTCGTCCATCCCCGGTAGAATAGCCAGCTCTTCGGCTTCGATCCCTTCTAAGCCTCTGGCCTGTAGCACCTGAGTAATGTAGCGTTTGACCGCTCCCCAGTTACCTTCTAGCTCTCTAAGCGCGTCCAATTCTGCGCCCCAGAGATTGGGCTGAATCTCCTTAGGATCGTGGCTGAGTTCAGTATCGAAGCTGTCGGCTAGAGAATGGGCTGGGTCGGTACTTAGCACTAAAGTTTTGTAGCCAACTTCGGCGCAGCGTAGGCCGGTTGCCGCTGCAACGGAGGTTTTGCCAACTCCGCCTTTTCCTGTCATCAAAAGTACGCGCATAGCAAACTGGCCTGTAATTAAGAAAGTTAACGTTCCTTTACTTTAGCGAGTTTTGTAGGGCTATTGCAGTTTCCAGCTATTTCCTCAGAGATATCTGTTGGGGGAAAGCAGGTCTGTTGATCTGTTACTTTTGGCTGACGTTCAGATACTGCAAGATACCCGCTGTAATACCATCGGCAATCGTGTTGACCGCTTGCGGGTTTCTAAAGCGAGCAGCATCCTGGCTACCGGTTACAAAGCCAGTTTCAACGAGGACCGCTGGCATAGAGGTATTGACTAGGACATAGAAGCGGGCACGGCGAACACCGCGATCGCGCAAATCAGTCCGCTGTAAAATATTGTTCTGGATTGTCTGCGCTAGGCGAAAACCAGAGGAATAGTAGTAAGTCTCTAATCCATTCACATCCGGGCGACTCATGCTGATGGCATTGGAGTGAATGCTGACAAAGATATCCGCATCGGCGCGTTCGGCAATATTCACTCTAGGCTGAAGGTCAAGCTCTCTGTCGTCTGAACGGGTCATCACCGCATTGATACCCGCCGCTTGCAAAGAAGCCTGTATGCGCCTAGAGACTGTGATGTTGATATCTTTCTCTCTGAGTCCGCCAATACCGACCGCGCCCGGATCACGGCCCCCATGGCCCGGATCGATGACGACGGTGAGCTGGCCTTGTCTAGCGCGTGGAATATTGTTAGAAGGGTTTGTGCTCGCGGGTGGAACGCTGGCGACTGGCGCAGATACTTCGATAATGCGAGCAGGGAGACGAGCGGCAGATAGACGGCGCTGTAGCTGCTCGGCGCGATCGCGTTCTCGAAATCTGCCAGCCTGAATTACCGACTCACCGTTAACCCGTGTGCGAAACGCGCCAGATTCGATCTCGTTGACGCGATCGCGCGTATTCGATCCGCTCTCTGGCACCACCACCTGATAAAACACCGCTGAACTTGGCGAAGCAACGGGCGTCGAGACAGCGGGTACGGCTGATCCTTCAGATTCTATGACTCGGCTAGTCAACCCCGCGCTAGAAAGCTGAGCCACTAGCTGATCGGCCCTAGATCGCTCTTGAAACAGACCCGCCTGAATCACCCGATCACCATCTAAAGTTGTTGCAAAAGCATCGGACGCAACTTGTCGCACTCGCAGCCGCACCAGCGCCGAATCACTAGGGACAATCACCTTGTAGATAGAATTAGAAGCACCTGGGCTTGGCGTGGAAGGGCGTGGCGTAGCAGGAACACCTACCGAACCAGGTGCTGGTAGAGAGCCGCCGCTCAAAATGGGCGGACCGGAAGGAGATGGGGAGGACAGGCGTAGAAGGCGCAGGCGTAGAAGGGCGCGACGGCGCTCTATTTTGGGCTTGGGCAACCACAGTATCTAAATCTTGTGAGTTCGACAGGTAGATATGGCTTTGGTCCTGGCCGTTGAGCGTCCGGCTAGAAAATTGCCAGCCTGGATCTAATTCGAGCTTGACAAAATCATTAGCAACGCCGCTGCTGCGCCCAATTTCTAGAACAGGTAGATCGCCGCCGCGACCAGGCAAAGCACCGGGCAGCGCCACTAACACCAGGTTGTCGCCGCGCCGAGTGATCTGAAGACGGTACTGACGGCTAAGATCTTCATTGCCGATTCGGACAGAATAGCCATTGCTATCCGAGCTGCGGCCACAGATGCCGGAAAAATCAAAGTTCAGCAGCAGCGGATCTATCACCGTCGGGCTACCGGGTTGTTCTTCGTAACAGGCGCGGCGATCGCTGAGCTGTTCGATGATTAGCAAACGATAGAATCGACCATTTGCAACGGGCTCGGCAACGGCTACTGCACGGTTAGCTGCGATCGCCTGCTCTCCGTAGTTTTGGGCTAGTGCACTGGTAGAGGCGATCGCACTTGCCCCCAAAGCGGTAGCCGTCAGTGCGGTCAATGTGGTGAGGCGGCGGATAAAGGATTTCATAGCTACGGCAGTTAAGCAGTGAAGCGAAGGTAGTTGCAGAAGATCAGAAGGATGACACTCTAGCTACGGTTTCAATTAATATTGTTCCTTAGTCAAGAGGAACTATAGCAGGTGAGTTGAAGCTTCTATCACAGAGCGGGTTAGCGACATCTGAGCTGAGCGGGCAGCGACATCTGATCCCAAAGCCTGCAATGCCCCCATTGAGCGGGCTTTCTAATGCAACAGGTTGTATTTATGTGACTACTTTTGATTTGTCACACAGCGCTTAGAGGGCTACGAACGCCTGCAAATCATCTTGCAAATCGTTAGACTTTAGACGCGAGCAACCCCCACCGACGAAAGATCGGCAATCGAAAACGCCTACTCATGAAAAACCTAATCTCAAAGCAGTTGAAGCAGGTCCAGCACACACTTCAGCAGCAGACAGCGCGTAAGACTACCCGTCGGCTCCTAGTCTTGATGAGTCTGGTCGTTTTGAGCTGGACGGCTGTAGCCTGTTCGCCTGCAAACAGCGCAGAGAATAGTACAGCGCAGGGCGTAGAAGAACCGATAGCGGCGACAGCTGAGATTGCGATCGCAGCCGAAAACCTAGAAACAGCCACCTTTGCGGGCGGCTGCTTCTGGTGTATGGAACCACCCTTCGACCAATTACCTGGCGTAGCGGCTACGATCTCTGGCTACACAGGGGGTGAGGTTGAAGATCCAACCTATACTCAAGTGTCCAACGGCGGCACGGGGCATTTTGAAGCGATGCAGGTTACCTACGACCCCAATCAGGTCGCCTACGAAACCCTGCTAGATACGTTCTGGCACAACATCGACCCGCTAGACAACCAGGGTCAGTTCTGCGATAAAGGCGATCAGTATCGGTCTGCTATCTTCTACCAGACTACAGAGCAGCAGCAGCTTGCAGAAGTAACCAAGCAGGCCGTAGCCGGGCAGCTAGATGGCTCGGTAGCCACTGAAATCTTGCCAGCCGCTCCCTTCTATCCGGCAGAAGACTATCACCAGGACTATTACCAGACACATCCCGTGCGATATAGAGTCTATCGGTTTGGCTGTGGCCGAGACCAGCGCCTGAGCGAACTGTGGGGCGATGATGCACCTGCGCATGACTAGCCTCGGCTTTCTCCAAGTTTAAGCCTTCTCTAACGCGTCTGGCTTGTGCGCTGCCTCAGCGCCCGTACTCTCACTCTTGACCAGATACTGCGGTTCCTCTTTAGAAGCATCGGCAGTGTGACCTTTGATATCGGTAGGCTCCGTCAGTTTTTTCTGTACGGTGCCTGTCGTCTTGCCTTGAGAAGTGTTCCACTGGACGCGATCGCCTTTCTGAAACTTGTCTGAACCGTTCGAGCTAGAGCTGCTAGAGCCAGAGCTGCTAGAAGAATTTTGCCCGGATGAAGAACTGTCCGCGCTGGACAAAGTATCGGGGCGATGGCCCGTTATCGTACCTGTGTTGTCATTTTCGACCAGGTAGCGAGGGTCATCCTTAGAGGCAGATACTTTTTGACCGTCAACTGTTTGGTCTTGGGTAATTCGCTTTTGGACTGTGCCAGTAGCGGTGCCTTGACCTGAGGACCACTGCACGCGATCGCCTTTATGAAATTCCTGCTTGCTAGCCATGAGGAAGCTTGAAGATAGTAACTACGCTCTCCAAAGTACAGAGCACGGCTAGGGTCTGGCCTCTATCCTAATCCCGGTCTTGACGGCGGCAAGCTCTGCTGAAAATACGTAAATCGACAGAGTGACGATTTCCTCTAAACAAAGAAAATGAGTGTAGTTTACAAAACGTAATCTACTACACAGTACATAAGAACTACTTTGCTTAGAATGTATCCGTAATTCTAGAGCGGTCGGTGTTGTTCTCATCAGTCGACCATCAGCTCAATTCAGTCAACTATTAGAACGGAGAGATTATGAATGCACATTTACAGCCAGGCAGATTTGTTCGATTGAAGGGTCAACCTATCGATTTGCCCGACTTCGTGCTGGAGCGCTATCTGGGTAGTTTCTGTTGGATCAGGCAGCAGAGCTGGGGCAACCTTGTCCAGTGGAAGGTCGATGTTGCCAGTATCGAAGGCGCGCAAATGAGCTAGTGCTGGTACAGCAAGGGCTAACTCTAAGTGAATGCATTAAAATTTTTGTGTATATACCTACTCACCCCAAAAATTCTATGACTGCACTTCAGGTCTCTGCTCGCGAGCTAGTCAAAGCAGCCTACGAAAATCGCTATACCTGGGATAAAAGCTTTCCTGGATACACTACAGACGTCGTTTTGAAGCTAGGTGAGGAAACTCACAAGGGCAGCGCCAAGGTGAATGCGGACCTATCGGCAGAGGTGTTTGGCGTAGAAGATGAGACGGCCAACAAAGTCATCAAAAATCAGCTTTGGGAAGTTGCTATTCACCGGGTGAGTCGCCCCTTTGAAAAGAGTCACGGCGAGAATACCTTCAAAATTGAGGGCGAGGACGAGAACGGGGCGGTCAAAATCGCAGTGGGCGGCAAAGCTGAAGGCGACGCCTACAAAGTAAAAGACAATGAGTTTGTGATGGTACACCGCCATATTCACGGCGTTGTTGTCACTATTAATACGGAGAGCTCCTACGACACTGGCAGCGGCTATCTCTCACGGACTTACGATTCTGTCTATCACGATCCTAAAACTGGCGAACAAAAGCAAGGACGCAGCGAGTTCACAGACGACTATACACAGGTCGGTAACTACACTATTTTGGCTAAGCGCACCGTCGTGTCAGAAGATGGACCTACGATGGAAGTGTCGTTTTCCAATATCGAACTGCTTGCTTAATACATGGGCACTTCAAAACGAGGGGACCGCAGCTGGCCACTATGGCCAGTCGTGCCAATTTATCCCTATGGGCAGCGGCGGACCCTGCGCCGCGAAATCATCCCCGATCAGCTCTGGACCTTTGATCAGGTTCAGGGAATTTTCTATGTAGTCGTCCCGATTCGGATGACGGTGATTAAGCTCGCAGCGGGCGGACTGATGGTGTTTTCGCCCGTTGCCCCGACTCGTGAGTGCATTCGGCTAATGCGAGAGCTAGAGGCCGAGCACGGCGAGGTGAAGTATGTGATTTTGCCGACGGTGACAGGGGTAGAGCACAAGTATTTCGCGGGTCCGTTTGCGCAGAACTTTAAGCAGGCGCAGGTATTCGTCGCGCCGAATCAGTGGAGCTTTCCGCTGGATCTACCGTTGAGCTGGCTAGGGTTTTCCGGCAAAGCGGACGCAGGTTTTGCCTGCTGACCCGAGCCAGACGCCGTTTTATGACGAGTTTGACTATGCGATAGTGGGGCCGATTGACCTTAGTATCCGGTCTTATACGGAGGTGGCAGTTTTTCATCGAGCAACCAGGTCGCTGCTGGCGGTTGATACTATCTTGTCGATACCGATAGAGCCACCGCCAGTGATGGCTTGAAGATCCTTTCCCGCTGCTGTTTCACGCTCGTGACAGTGCCACCGATCCGCTGGTCGATACAGCAGAAAATCGGCGTAAAGGGTGGGCTAGAATTTCCTTGTTCTCGTTCTATTTTCAGCCCGACTGCCTGGAAGTACCAGATATAGGCAGCGTTCTAAAAGCAGCGAGCAAGTCGCCCAATCGGTCAAAGAAAAACTATTTTGGGCTCTACCCTTTTGAATGGCAGCCTAGCTGGTACAGAGCGTTTGAGCATGCTGCGTCAGGATGGGAAACCGATAGTTGCACCCATTTTGCAGACCTTGATTTTCAATCGTGGTCCCAAGGCAGTACTGGACTGGGCCGATAGGATTGCGCAGTGGGAGTTTGAGCAGGTAATTCCCTGTCATTTCACTGCGCCTATTAGAACGGGACCGACGGAGTTTCGGCGGGCTTTTGAGTTTCTAGAGCGCCCCAACCCAGAGAGCTGGTCTGGGTTTGATCACGATGTGCCAATGGTCGATCTAGAGACGCTAGGTCAAATCGATCGTCGGGTGCAGGGGAATGTCGGCTCGTCGCCGAAGGCACGCTAACGCTCAGAATTTTCAGGACATTTGCTTAGCCGCCTTTCTTCTCCACCTCGTGAAAGTCTGAGAAGTCGATGTAGCGAATCATGGCATCAGGATCTGTCGCTTCGTCATCCGGGACGGCATGGATGATGTCTTTGAAGTCGTGGTCCCACATTAGATCGGGAGCGTAGTAGGTATGGCGAGTGTGAATGGCCTGGACGACGGTCTGATCGATACCGCTAACGGACACGATAATGGCAACGTTCTTATTAACGAGTGCCGATTGGTCTAGACCGTAGAGAGGGCTGTGAGGCGTGATGCTGTGAAGAGCGGTCCATGTGAGCAAGAAGCTGGGATTGCGATCGCGCTGCAATTCCAATTCATAAAATCGCCGCATCATCCGCCCTTCAAACATCTCGTCAACAACCAGATACAGCCGCATCTGCGCCTCTAGAATCTGGTTGCGCCGCTCGTTAGCGGCTCTAAACATCAGGGTAGGAACTCCGGCAAAATCGCTAATTACCGCCACTTTGCTAAACATCACCTGAGCCGTGGGCCGAGAGAATCGCGCATAGGCCAGCCCTGTGAGCAGCGCAATCCCAATCAGGGAAATGATTGCTTCTAGTGTGACGAGAAGATGCGCGTAGGCATTACCTGGCGACATGACGCCATAGCCAATCGAAGCCGAAGTTTGTACGCTAAAAAAGAAAGCATCACTGAACGATCCGGGCTGGGCATTGAGGATAGTCCCCTCGCCGCCTAGCAGAAACAGGCAGGCGGCAACGGCATTGGCGATTATCCAAACCCCCACCGTAATCACCACAAAACCCTGCCACGGAATCGTCAGCATCAGGTAGTACGGGTCGCGCCAGTAGGAATACCAGCCTCCTAACCCAACGAGATGAAATCGCCCCTCTTGAACGTGAATCCGCACCTTGGACAGTCGCCGCGTCCACCGGGTATTGATCTGCATTTCTCTAGAGATAAAGACGTTCAACCAAGATTCTACAGACTGGCTTAAGTGAATCGAGCGTGAATCAAGTCGGATAGTTTTACGAGTGTCTCTCTATGCCAGCGTTCAATGACTAGTCACTTTCTGACCAAACACCTAGAGGCTCTGACTTCTCCACGCGATCCCTATCTAGGGGCAGGCGCGCATCAGCTAGCCCAGCACTACATTCAATCCGAGCTAGGCAAGTGGAGCGAAGTCACCTATCAGACGCTCGATTCTAGAAGCGGCCAGCATTTCAACTGGCAGGTCACGATCACTGGAAAACAGCCTGATCTTCTCCCTTTTCTAGTTGGGGCTCACTACGATACGGTGCCTGGTTCACCAGGAGCAGACGATAATGCCAGCGGCGTTTCGGCTCTGCTAACCTTAGCTGAATTACTAGCTACCACTCAGCCCAAGCGGTCCGTACACTTAGTCGCCTTTGACCTAGAAGAGTACGGATTAGTTGGCAGTACAGCCTGCGCCCAGCAATGGCAAAAGCAGGGCAAGCCGATCTATTTGATGATGTCGCTAGAGATGCTGGGCTACTTTTCTAATCAACCTGGCTCACAGCAATATCCGTTGGAAATACTCAAGCGAATTTATCCAGAGACAGGCAATTTCATTGCGCTGATTGGCAACGAGAAGACACTCTTTAAGATGCGATCGCTCAAACGACATCTCAGGCAGGCAGGCGCGCCCTGTGAATGGCTACCCGTAATCAACCAGGGCAAGCAAATCCCAGGCACTCGAAACAGCGACCACGCGCCATTTTGGGATGCGGGCTATCCAGCAGTAATGGTCACCGATACGGCGCATCTACGCAATCCGCACTATCACACCGCATCGGATAGAATCCAAACCTTGAACCTAGAGATGATGGCAAAGATCACTCGGGGATTAGCGACTTATCTACAACAGAGCTAGCCTGAAGAAGGCTAAAGCTGTAGGCCGCAACCACCAGGCAAATAAAGATGAAAGGCACACCCTCAAAACCTCTGCTCCGAAGATCTTTACTCCAAAAATTAGCAGCGACTTTGGGTATAGGCATTTTGATGAGCGGACTATCGTCCTGCCAGCCAGTTCAGCAGGCGATGTCCTTCGAGCTAGCAGCAATTAGCCTGCCTACAGGCGCTGATACCTACTTTGCGGCGGTGGCGGGCGGCGGCGCACCTAGCTACAACGAAATCGCGCTCGAAAAGAACGTGCTGTACTTTCAGCGATCGCTTCGCGAACTGGGCTTTTCAGTAGAGGCGGCAAACCTATTTTTTGCGAGTGGCAATGACTGGGAGGAAACCATTCGCTACCTAGATGAGAATGGCGACGAGCGCTATAAGGCGGCGGAAATTCCTAATCTGGACGGCGCGGCGACGATGGAGAATGCCTACGGCTGGTTTGAGGCGATCGCCCAAGCAGAAAAACCCTGTCCCGCTTTCTTTTACTTCACAGGACACGGCGCTTACAACCAAGAAAATGAAGACAACAACGCGCTGATCTTATGGGAAGAAGCGTTGGTGTCTGTCAAAGAGTTCGAGCGCTGGCTAGAGCCGCTGCCCGCCGATCAGCCATTCGTCACGATGATGGCACAGTGCTACTCGGGCGCTTTTGCCAACCTGATCTACGAAAACGGCGATCCAGATCAGCCAGTCGCTCTGCAAACTCGCTGCGGATTTTTCGCGACCGTAGCCTCTCGACCATCGGTAGGCTGCACGCCAGCAGTGAACGAGGCGGATTACAAAGACTACAGCTCTAGCTTCTTTGCAGGGCTGACGGGACGCGATCGCATCGGCAACCCAGTTAGCTCCGCTGACTACAACCAGGACGGCAAAATCTCATACGCAGAAGCCCACGCCTTCGCCAAAGTAGATGAGGAGACCACCGACTGGCCAATCTCGACCGTAGAAGCATGGCTACAGCGGCAGGTTTCAGAAACAGACACCGAGGATATTTTGGCGGTCCCAATCGAAGAAGTTGCTCTAACCGCTCGCCCGGAACAGCGCTATGTGATTACAGAACTTAGCCAGATGGCTGGCTTTGACCCAGAGATTTCCTATACCGCCAACGTCACATCAAAGGGCAGCGAGGCAATTGCACCAGACACTGTGGAGGAAGCCTATCAAATGAGACTGCGGATGGAGCTCATCAATATCGGTGGAGAAAAACTCGTTCGAGCCAGCCAAGATCCGGCTCAAATTGCCATATTAGATAAAATTCTGGGCTGTGAGGCAGGTAGCTGGCAGGACTAGGGGATTACAGCAAGCTACAGGGTTTCTAAAAACGCTAGCAGGTCAGCCATATCTCTTTGGTTCGGCTGAAATTGAGGCATGGGTGGGGTCTGACCGCTAATAACCTGAGTGATCAGCGCCGCCCGAGACTTTCGTTCTGACACGTTATGCAAGTCCGGGCCAACCTCACCAGCGGCTTCTAGGCCGTGACAGGTTGCACAGTTGAGCTGAAAGATATCGTGGCCCCTACTCGCGTCACCCGTTAGCTGCAAAACGCTCTGCACATAGGGGTCGTTAGGCGTTAGCGCATACATTCCACCCAAAGCGACGCAAAATAGAAATAGTAGCCCTATCACCATCGTGAGCGATCGCGGCAGTCTGCCACCAGTTAGGCCGCCGACTGTGTCACTACTAGCCGAATTGCCAGACGATTGCGCCGAATCATTCTCATTCTCGAATTGACTGTTGACGGTTTGATTCGGCACTGCTTGTTTCTGAAAAACCTTTGTCACTACCCTCAGCATCTCGCAATAAACCGTTACTTGTATATTAAGATTCTTTGAGAGAATAAGACAACCCACAAGCAGCCGAGATCGCGGTGATTTACAACTATTTAGTTTTGGGAACTACAAAGTCCTGTATTTTGACTCCGGCAAAGACGTTGAGACAAAGCCGCTAATATCGCCAATAAGTAAACTTGAGTATACTTTTTTTCGCTAGTGCCCTATTCACATTAAGATTAGATAAGCTCGGCAAGCCTAAGTCTGTTAAAAAAGCGCAGGCTAGCTAGCCAAAATCTGTCTATAAAAACAGGAGATTCACTGTGGTAGAGCCTTTACTATCAGGCATCGTTTTAGGTCTAATTCCCGCTACGCTTGCGGGCCTGTTCGTTGCAGCCTACATGCAGTATCGTCGGGGCAATCAGCTCGGCGGTTAGGCTCAGTTTTGTAGAGGTATTGCTAAAAAATCAATGCCTCAAAAGCATTCTTATGGGAGCCAGTTCTCCTACCAGTTCTCCCAAGAGTGACAGTTCTAGAAAGATCTATAGAGACATTAGCGATCTAGCCATATAGAAGGCGGCGATTGACTTGGCGTCAATTGGGCTTCCAGATAGAATTTCCCGGTCTAATGTCTCAGCGTCCATTAGCAAAACTTCAAGATCTTCGTCTTCTTCTAGCCGTGGACCATTGGGCAGTTTTTCCAAATTGGTAGCTAGATAGGCGTAGATAATCTCATCAGAATATCCGGGCGCATTTGGAAACTTGCCAAGACTTTTCCACGTAGCCGCCCTGTAACCAGTTTCTTCTTCAATTTCTCTTTGAATAGTAGCCAAAGGCTGTTCACCCACTTCTACCGTGCCAGCCGGAAACTCTAGCAGGCGCGCTTGTAGTGCAAAGCGATATTGACGCACCAAGCACAAATTGACCGTCAGCCGTAATCGGTACAGCCATAGAACCACCCGGATGACGAATGCACTCCCAGTCACCTACCGATTTATTCGGCAGTCGAAATCTAGAGACTTCAAAGTTAAACTTTTTGCCTTCGTAGAATAGGCGATGCTTTAGCAGCTGGGGCGGTTCTTGTCCAAAAGGCATGGCAGCACAAGGTTTTTATCACTAATATCTCTACTTAAGCTTCTCATTAACCAGTCGCTCTACGCCATAAGCTGAGCCCTGACTAAAGGACTCTGAAGTAGAAGACTTGCGAATAGAAAGCTTGGCTAGACATTCCTCTATGGTGATGTGAAAAATAGGGTGCCGCCATCGGGGGGCAATATCTGTGAGCGGAATCAGTACGAAGGGACGCTCGTGCAGCCTGGGGTGCGGAATAGTCAGCCCTGGCGTATCAGTAATGTGGCTGTCGTATAGCAATAGATCGAGATCAAGCGATCGCGGTCCCCATCGCTCTTTTCGCACTCTGCCGAACTGCTTTTCTATCGCTAGCAGCTCGCCAAGCAGTTGCCAGGGAGACAGGTCCGTCTCGATGGTGATGCAGGCATTGATGTAGTCGGGCTGAGGCGGACCCACAGCAGCGGTCTTGTAGAAGTGCGATCGCCCCGTCACAGCCATCTGCGCCGCACTATCGATCGCCTCGATCGCAGCCAAAAGAATCTGCTGCGAATCGCCTAGATTGCTGCCAAGGGCGATCGCAGCTGGTGTTTTTAGGGTGCGATCGCGATCATTTTTAGACGAATGGCTCATTTAAGCGTCTCCGCTCAGAACACCCCTAACTCGATTGATCAGCTGATCCGCAGTCAACACGCCCTCAATTCGATCCAAAGGCTGACCCCCTTTAAATAGAACTAACGTCGGCAGCGCATGAATATTGTGCTGGGACGCAAGCTGAGGATATTTCTCAGTGTCAATCTTGGCAATCTTGAGTTCCCCCTTCATCTGCGCACCCACATCCACCAGAATCTTCGCCATCATCTGGCAAGGACCACACCAGTCCGCATAGAAATCAACCAAGACAGGCTGCTCAGCGCTACCCACCAAATCCTCAAAACTTTTGAATTCCTGTTTGACTGCCATAGACTTTAATAGAACCTGGGAAAAGAACTTCTCTATGCTAGACGCCCACTTTAGAGCCTGCGCCTTTGCAACGCAATAATTTAAGACTACGCAACAAATTAGACAGCGTTAGTCAACTACTCGGCTTCACTGCCTAAGTTTTATGCCAGGAGTCAGTAGCGGGGAAATAGGCTCGATGAAGATTGATCGGCTTCCCCTCAAAAGCTTACAGTAGCTGAGCTAAGCGTACGCACTCTGAAGACATAAGAAAAGGACGTCAAACCATCATGGCTGGAGCACTAGACGGAAAGGTTGCCCTCGTTACAGGGTCATCTAGAGGAATTGGCAAGGCTGCGGCTTTGGCTCTAGCTGAGCAGGGCGGCAAAATTGTGGTGAACTATGCTCGCTCTGGTGAAGCAGCCGATGCGGTGGTGGCACAGATTGAAGAGATGGGTGGAGAGGCGATCGCACTTCAAGCCAACGTCTCCAAAGCCGACGAAGTCGACGCCCTAATCAAAGCCACGATGGACAAATTCGGCCAGATCGACGTACTTGTCAACAACGCAGGTATTACCCGAGACACGCTGCTGCTACGCATGAAGCCCGAAGACTGGCAGGCCGTGATC
The DNA here is from genome assembly GCA_963838725.1 of uncultured cyanobacterium. Taxonomy (GTDB): domain Bacteria; phylum Cyanobacteriota; class Cyanobacteriia; order Phormidesmidales; family Phormidesmidaceae; genus Phormidesmis. Next base: position 25,079 of record CAWISM010000008.1, read on the forward strand.
GACCTCAACCTCACAGGCGTTTTCTTATGCACCCGCGCCGTCAGCAAGATCATGCTAAAGCAGCGCTCAGGCCGCATCATCAATATCTCGTCAGTCGCGGGGCTAATGGGCAACCCTGGCCAAGCCAACTACAGCGCCGCCAAAGCAGGCGTAATCGGCTTTACCAAAACCATTGCCAAGGAACTGGCTCCTCGCGGTGTTACCGCTAACGCTGTCGCCCCCGGCTTCATCGCCACCGACATGACAGGCGATCTGAAGAACACCGAAGAAATCCTCAAATACATTCCGCTAGGTCGATACGGCCAGCCAGAAGAAGTCGCCGGTCTAATCCGATTCCTCGCGGCTGATCCAGCGGCGGCCTACATCACGGGTCAAGTCATGAACGTGGATGGCGGCATGGTGATGCACTAAAGTCGAATCTTTCGTTACTTTTTGACTATGACTTGTCCATCGCAGCTCTTACAGCAGCTCTCTGGTCGCGGCGGGTGATCCAGCGGTGGTAGGTGCGATTGTGAACGGCGACGGAGTGGCCCATCATGCGGGCGGAGACGGTGTCGGGTAGGCCAACGCCGATGGTACGGACAGCCCAGGCGTGGCGCAGGTCGTACGGAGAGAAAGGGATTTCGTAGCGTTTGAACTGTTTGGAGACTAGCTGGCCGACGAGCTGGAGTGTGGTGGTATTCAGGTCGGTGTTGACCTTTGGCAGTCGGATGTCGCGCAGATCAAAGGCATCTATCCATTCGAGATGGAAAGGCCAGACGTCGTGCTGTCCGGTTTTGGTTGATTCTAGGACTTCAATGGCGGCTTCTTCGTCACCGCTGGCTAGCATGGCGTAGTCGCTGAAGAAGACTTCGTGGTTGCGCAGGCCGTAGGTGGCCATGATGCCGTAGACGAACTGCCAGGTAGGATTTTTGATTTTTTTGTAGGTGCTGAGGATTTCGGCGTCGGTGGGGAGCGATCGCATCTGAGTTTTGCTGTTGCCGTAGTTGCCCCAGTAGGCTTTGAGCTCGGTGGGAAGCGGAATGTTTAAGAAAGTAGCTAGGGCATCTAGGGCCGTGCAGCAGATCTGACGGCTGCGAGAGTTGGCCTTTGTGCTTTGGACCGTGGCGTAGATCGCTTCGGGCAGAGAGTAGCTAGAGTGCTGGGCAGCAATGACCTGAAGCTTCCTGAGATAGGGAACGTAGGCTTTTTCCCAAGTGGTGCGAATCGAGGAGGGTTTGCCAGTATCGGCGCGCGATTGAAAAAAGTGAACCTCGAAGGCGGCAATCTGAGTGCCGAGGTCTGCGCCCGTGCGTTTTAGTCCGGCTACGGGGCCGAGGTAGTCTTGCCAGCTAAAAGTGTTTTCGATTAGCTGTGCGGCGATGACTTTGGCCGTTTTTTCTATTTGCTTTAGCCCTGTTTTATTGGCAGGAAGGCCGAGGGGAATGCGCTGCTGATAGGGACGCAGCTTAGGACTGTCGGGGCGAGGCGGGAGGGTACCGCGCAGGCTGAGCTTGTCGCCTCGGCGCTCAATTTTAAGGCCGAGCTGGGCGGCTTTGAATCTTTGGTTGACTTTGGCGAGGGATGCATCTATCGGGTGTAGCGTTGTTTGCGTGGTAATTTCCGCTGAAGGGAATGTTTCAGGCATAACGTTAGTTGTTACGATAGGCAAAGATTATTAAAACACTAAGCGTTAAGGGTACGCGATTCATTATGAGCCGTGTGGGAGTTTTGCTACTGAATTTGGGTGGACCAGAGAAGCCGGAGGATGTGCAGCCCTTTCTGTTTAATCTGTTTTCTGACCCCGAAATTATCCGGATTCCGTTTCCCGCACTGCAAAGACCCTTGGCTTGGTTCATTTCTAGTCGACGGGCAAAGACTTCTCAGGAAAACTATCAGCAAATTGGCGGCGGATCTCCGCTACGGCGCATTACAGAAGAGCAGGGCTCGGCGCTAAAAGAAGCGCTAAAGAAAAAGGGCAAGGACGCTGAGGTGTATGTAGGGATGCGATACTGGCATCCGTTTACCGAAGAAGCGATCGCGCGCATCAAAAGAGACGGCATCGAGCAGCTCGTCGTTCTACCGCTCTACCCTCAGTATTCCATTAGCACCAGCGGCTCTAGCTTTCGCCTACTGGAGCAGATCTGGAACGAAGACCCTTCGCTAAACCCGATTGACTACACCTTGATCGAGTCCTGGTATGCGCGGCCTGGGTACGTCAACTCTATGGCCGATCTGATCCGGACTGAGCTAGACAAGCTGCCCAATTCCGACGAAGCTCATATCTTCTTTAGTGCGCACGGAGTGCCAGTTAGCTACGTAGAAGAGTTTGGCGATCCGTACCAGAAAGAGATTGAGCACTGTACGGATTTAATCATGCAGGCGTTAGGCCGCTCTAATGATCACACGCTGGCCTATCAGAGCCGAGTCGGTCCGATTGAATGGCTACAGCCCTATACCGAAGATGCGATCGCCTCTCTGGCAAACCAGGGCGTCAAGGATCTGGTGGTCGTCCCGATCAGCTTTGTCTCCGAGCACATTGAGACATTGCAAGAGATTGACATTGAATATCGTGAGATTGCAGAAGAGGAAGGGATTGAAGGATTTCACCGAGTGCCTGCTCTCGATACCTACCCCCGCTTTGTCGCTGATTTGGCAGATATGGTAGAAGAAGCCCTAGCAGGCAAGCCCGTACACTTCTCCGATCTGGCAAAGCCTGAGAAGAAAGTGCGAATCTATCCGCAAGACAAGTCTGCCTGGGGCATGACGCCCGTTGCCGAGGTGTGGAATGGCCGACTGGCGATGCTGGGATTTTTGGCGCTGATAGCCGAGATTGTGACCGGACAGGGGCCGCTGCATCTGATCGGGCTGCTGTAATTTGAGCTGCTGTAGTCTGGGCTGCTGTAATTTGAGCTGCTGTAATTGAGGCGCAGTTGCTAGCATGACTAGTAACTACTCTAGCTTTCTGCTCGTTACTCTATGGCTAAAGAATTTCGGCTACAGATCAAGATTTTGTTTAGTGTTGTCGTCTTGCTGTGGGCGATAGAGATTATTGATCAGGTGATCTTTCGCGGAGCGCTGAATAGTTTTGGCATTCGTCCGCGATCGCTCTTCGGACTCTCTGGCATCATCTTCGCGCCTTTTTTGCACGGTAATTTTCCTCACTTACTGGCCAACACAGTCCCGCTAGTCAGCCTGGGATGGCTGATTATGCTCAGAGAAACGGAAGACTTCTTCTGGGTAAGCGTGATCTCAGCAATAGTCAGCGGTTTGGGCACTTGGCTAATTGGCGCTACCACTTCAGTCCATATTGGGGCCAGCGGCGTCGTATTTGGCTACTTTGGCTATCTGCTGCTGCGCGGCTACTTTGAGAAGAGTGCCACTGCGATCGCCTTTTCCCTGCTAGTCACCTTCTTGTACGGCGGTATCATTTGGGGCGTATTGCCGACTCAGCCGGGTGTTTCTTGGGAGGGTCATCTGTTCGGCTTTCTAGGCGGCGTTTTGGCAGCTAGACTGCTCGCAAAGCCCAAACAGCCTTCTAGAGATTTTGATATCTAGAGAAACAGAAATATTTCAGCCTATAGACGGCTAAGCACCCAGACCACCTGCTAGAGGTGCCTGAAATTGCGTCTGTTAGGTAGTTGGCAGCGGCTTCTACGGCGGCGATCGCATTTTCATACAGCATCCGAGTCGGCCCCAAAACCCCAAGACTACCGACAGGCCCCGGCGCACGGCCATACCTGGAAGTGACCAGCGCACAAGCACGCATTGGCTCTAGCGGATTCTCTGCGCCAATCCAAATTCTCAGTCCGTGCTGATTAGAAAGTGACCCGGCCTGATCGGCAACTAAGCGCATCGGGTCTGTAATCAAGGGCCATAGCTGATCTCGACCGTCCTCTAGAAGCTGGACAATGCTGCGAATCTGCTCACGTTCAGCAAATTCCGGCTGATCCAACGCCTCAGCTAGGCCACTGATCAATAGTTGAGTGCTAGGCACCGTGCGTGACTTTCTAGAGAGATCTGCGATCGCCCCTTTTAGCGTCTTGGCATAGCCTTGAAATGCCTGATCTAGCGTTGACCAGTCCAGCTCTGCCTCATGCAAAGAACGTCCTTCTAGCTGCTCTGTCAAGAAATTAGAAAGCACTTGTAGTTGGGTATCAATATCTCTACTCTGTTCACCTTCTATCGGCAGCAAGACCGAATGATTATCATAAAGATCTAAAACAACCAGAAGAATCTGACTCTCGCTGACGCGCACCAGCTTTAAGTGTTTGATAGTCGAAGCATCTGCGTGCGGCAAAGTGACTAGCGCAATATGGCCGCTCAACCGCGCCAGCACCTGAGCTGACTCTTTTAATAATCCCTCCATTGCCAGACCGTCCCAGTCTAGATTACTAATTAGCGTCGTCTCCATTAGTCGGGTCAAAGACTCAGATGGGATCATCAGCTCGTCTACATATCTACGGTAGCCAGAGTCAGACGGGATACGACCGGCTGAGGTGTGCGGCTGATATAGTAGCCCCGAACCTTCTAGGGCGCTCATCACATTGCGAATCGTAGCTGAGCTGACCTGAAGATTGTATTCCTTTGCCAAAGACTTAGAGCCGACCGGTTCTGCCGTGTTGACGTAGTGGCGCACTGTGGCTCGAAGAATATCTTGCTGTCTGAGATTGAGCTTCATAAACCTACAGTGTCATCACTCTCGATAAGGTAGACCGCTTTGCGGCCAGTCTGTTTAAAGCATAGAGGATTATTCCGGCCCCTTACCGTTCGCTGTGCGCATTTTCTATGAGGTTTATCCGCTGCGATCCCCATTCTGATAAGGATCTCTCCTTACCATGCAGCTGAGTCTGGGGTAATCATCCCAATACCTGGTAAATTCAGAAGAAGCATCCTCAAAATCTTGACTTTAGCTGTAGCTGCGTTTTCACCTTCACTGGACTCCTGAGTTGTCAGGTTACGCCACCCATGTCTGATCTTCCCTTTACCCTTGACCAGCTTCGTATCCTGAAAGCGATCGCCGCTGAGGGTAGCTTCAAGCGAGCTGCTGATAGTCTGTATGTCTCTCAGCCTGCCGTCAGCTTGCAGGTACAAAACCTAGAGCGTCAGCTAGATGTGCCGCTATTTGACCGGGGAGGAAGACGGGCGCAGCTCACCGAGGCCGGACACCTGCTGCTGGAATATGGCGATCGCATTCTCAGCCTCTGTCAAGAAACCTGCCGTGCTATTGAAGATCTTCAAAACTTGCAAGGCGGCACGCTAATTATCGGTGCTAGCCAAACCACCGGCACCTACCTGCTACCGCGCATGATTGGCCAGTTTCGTCAGCGCTATCCAGAAGTCGCCGTACAGCTACACGTCCACTCCACCCGCCGCACCTCGTGGAGCGTTGCCAACGGCCAGATCGATCTGGCCATCATCGGCGGTGAAGTCCCGCCAGAGCTACAGGATTCGCTAGAAATCGCCTCCTACGCAGAAGACGAGCTAGCCCTGATTATGCCAGTCTTTCATCCGCTAGCTAGCAACGAAATGATCGCTCGCAGCGATCTCTACAAGCTGAAGTTCATCACGCTAGATTCTCAGTCCACCATTCGTAAAGTGATCGATCAAGTACTGACCAGGGGCGGTATCGAGACCCGTCGGCTGCGGATAGAAATGGAGCTAAACACGATAGAGGCGATTAAAAACGCTGTGCAGTCTGGACTAGGCGTTGCCTTTGTCTCGACTTCTGCTATCGAAAAAGAGCTGCAGATGGGCGTAATCCACCGGGCTAGGATCGAGTCTGTTGAAGTCAAGCGGACGCTCTCGGTGATCTTTAACCCCAATCGCTACCGGTCAAAAGCAGCTGAGGCGTTTACCAAAGAAATTTTGCCGCAGTTTACCAATCGAACCCTAGAATTCAAGAAAGCAAGTATTAAGACTAACGGCAAAGCTAACGGCAAGGCCGACAGCAAGCCTGAGCCTGAAGACACCGCAGAAAAATCCGCGCAGCCTTCTCAGGAGACATCTGCTACAGTGCCTGATAGGGCTAGAGCCGCAGTCGATGCCGAGGCTGGGCGCTAGTGGTCCGGCGTTTCTCGTCACTTCACTTATGCAACTACACTGCACTCGCCCAAAATGTCCGTCGCCGACCAATCACTTCTCTGATCTTGACAACCCCAATCTGCCGCATCCATTAGCGCAAAAGTACTGTAGCGCCTGCCGAATGGAGCTAATTCTGCGCGGTCGCTATTTACCGGTAAGTTTGCTAGGTAAAGGAGGATTCGGGACAGCTTTTTTGGCAAAGGACTTTGATTCACCAACGCAACGACGCTGCGTAGTGAAGCTGTTTCAGCCACCAGTTACCCTGACGCCCTCACAGCTAGCGACTGCCCAAAGGCTGTTCAACCAAGAGGCCATCGTACTAGAACGACTAGGGTTGCAGCACCCTCAGATTCCGAACCTGTATGCGTTCTTTCCACTGCTGGTTACCAATCCGCTAAACAACCAGTCGGAAGAGCTGTTTTATCTGGTCCAAGAGTATGTGGAAGGCCAGGATCTAGAAAAGCTGCTAGAGCGTCAGGGAAAGTTCTCTGAGCCGGACGTGAAGAAAGTACTGACGGCGATGCTAGACGTGTTGGGCTTCGTGCATGACAACGGCGCAATTCATCGGGATGTCAAGCCTTCTAATATTATTCGAGGGCAGGACGGTAAGCTATCGCTGCTGGACTTTGGCGCGGTCAAGGAAGTGACGGCTCCGACAGTGGGTCAGCGGGGACCAACCACGATTTGTTCACCCGACTATGCGCCCCCAGAGCAAATTATGAGCGGCGCAGTAGATCAAACCTCTGATCTATATGCCCTAGCAGCTACGTGCGTAGTACTGCTGACGAATCAGGAATCGAACCAGCTCCGCAATCCCAGCTCGAATCGATGGGATTGGCAGTCCTCTGCGTCGGTATCAGCTGGTCTAGCACAGGTTCTCAATCGGATGCTACAGCCTATTCCAGGCGATCGCTTTCCAAATGCAGCAGCGGTGAAGCAGGCGCTGGCAAAAAATGAGCAGTCAACGACCAGTCGGCGGGGCGCGGCCACTATCGGTTCACCTGCTCAATCAGCAGCAGCAGGCGTTTCTCAGCCTAGCGCTAGCAGCGCGGCGGCTAAGCCACTAGCCAGTCAAGCCCCAGCGGCACCGCCCGTAGTCCCCATCAGTGCTCCAGTCCAGCCGCTCTCTTTACCCCGATTCTTGAGCAACGCAGCGTTTGCAGGTGTGGAAGGGGGGCTGTTGGCGATCGCATGTTTGAGCGCGATCAGCACTCCATTAATTGGGGGCGGTGCGTGGCTGGCAATGCTGGCAGTGTTGATTGTGCTTCAGTTTCGACGAGTGATCGAAGGCACAGATCTGATCATCATCGCCGGACTCACCTTCGCAATCATTGTTTCCTTCAGGCCGCTGCACTCTGTTTTGGCAGTCGGGGGCTGGGTGCCGATCCTAGTCGTAGCGCTGATGGCAGGCGGAGCGGTGGTCGTGATCGCCATTGTCTTTCGGCTAATTTTCAGCTTGCTTTCGCGTATCATGTAGCAATCAAACAGCCTTTTAATTAGAACTGCGCAGTCACATGGCCAAAAAGAACGAGCTTCCGGCGCTCATTGCTGCTCTAGTGTTTACGGTTGCACTGTTGGGTGGGGGTGCCTGGTGGCTGTACGGTCAGTTCTTTGGTGATGGTCTGACGCTGCCCGAGCTAGGCCAGTCTGGAGGCAATGGCTCCGAAGGGCCCAGAACAGGCGGCGCAGGGCAAATCAATATAGCGGGCGCGGACGGAACCTCAGGTGAGTCGATCCTGCCAGAGTCCAGCTCAGCCAGTAAACAAGCAGGTTTAGAGGTGCTAGCGGCAGGTGATTTTGCGGGTGCGCAGCAGGCATTCACAGCGGCGCTACAGGAAAATCGTAATGACCCAGAGACGCTGATCTATCTCAATAATGCCAAGATTGGCGAGGCCCAAGCCCATACGGTTGCAGTCTCGGTCCCAGCCGGATCGGTAGTCAATCCAGCCCAAGAGATTTTGCGCGGCGTGGCGCAGGCGCAGCTAAACGTGAATCAGTCGGGAGGCGCTAACGGAGTGCCTTTAAAGGTGCTGGTACTAGATGACAATGGCGAGCCGGATCAGGCTAGGGCGATCGCATCAGCTCTAGTTGACGATCCCGATGTGTTGGGTGTGATTGGCCATTTTTCTAGCGATACGACGCTCGCCGCCGCTGAAGTCTATCAGGCAGGCGGATTGACAATGATTTCACCAACTAGCACAGCGGTGAAGATTGCTGAAGTGGGCGACTATGTTTTTCGTACGGTGCCAAGCGATCGCCTCGCGTCTGCGACCCTATCGCGCTACGTCTCCAACACCCTTGACAAGCAAAAAGTAGCCGTGTTCTACACTAGCGAAAGTGCCTACAGCCAGTCGGTAAAGTCTGAATTTACCACTGAGCTATTGAGCAGCGGCGGGCAGGTCGTCATAGAGGTTGATATCAGTCAGCCTGGCTTTAGCGCGGGCCGAGCGGTGCAGGCGGCAAAGGAATCGGGCGCGGAAGTGCTGATGCTAGCCCTGACGGTGGCCTCAGCCGATACGTCTAGCCAGATCATTGCGGTCAATCAGCGATCGCTACCGATTGTAGGCAGTGACGGGCTGTACAATCCTCAGGTGCTAGATGTCGGCAGGCAAAACGCGCTGGACTTAGTAGTTGCGGTTCCTTGGCACATTCTCAGCGACGAGCAAAGCCAATTTGTCACAGAATCACGGCAGCTATGGGGTGGCGATGTCAGTTGGCGAACCGCGATGGCCTACGATGCCACTGTGGCACTGGCGGCAGGCATCGCTCAGAATCCTACTCGTGAAGGGATAGCGGCGGCGATAGGAGAGTCGGGATTTCAGGCGGCAGGTTCGGCTGGAGTGATTAGCTTTTTTCCATCGGGCGATCGCAATCAGCCCTCACAGCTAGTCAGAGTAGAGCCGGGCAATCGGTCAGGCACCGGGTTTGACTATGTACCGTTGAAGTGAAAAGCGGTGGTGTGGACTACTTAAGTGGACTACTCAAAGAGAAAGCAAAGCACCTACGACTACGATCGGCCATCAAGGAAAACAATAGCGAAAGCGGGCTCCGTTCTCTACACTCCTTCTTGCAGATGCGGTCTCTTGGTGGACCTGGCGATTATTCGAGTTCTTAGAGCTACGGATATAGCCTGTACCGGATGCATACTCTTCGAGAAGGGGGGCCTACGGTACAGGCGCGTCACTTGACCCGTTGAAACACAGTGCTTTCAGCCTGCAAGCTGTACCTTAGTCAAGTGACCAAAGCTACAGAAGCAGCGCTCCGAGCTCCCAAACCGACTATGCGATCGCCAGCATGAATAAGGGGGGCTACTGCTTCCTCTTTAACCATACAAAGGGTGGCCGGAGCAGAGCGAAGGTCGGGGTGGGTCGGCAACTCAAGCAACCAGCCAATATCTCATAGCAAGACGCTAAACACCTACGAGAAAACAGGTGTCATCAGCAACCTTGCAGAGCTAATGGCCTTTATCATCGGCGACAACATTGTCATAGCAGCCGTCGTCCTCGTTTTTGTTGTCAGTCTACTATCGAGCTTTGTCCCTAATATTCCGCTGGTCGTAGCAATGGTGCCGCTGCTAAAGCAGTACTTAGTCAGCGTCGGACTCATCAGCCCCGAATTCCTCAGTCCTGACTTCGTTGGAGAATTTCCTACAGAGGTGCTGCCCTTGTTCTATGCAATGATGTTAGGTACAACCCTAGGCGGCAACGGTACGCTCGTAGGGGTCTCTTCAAACATCGTAGCCGCTGGCATCGCCGAACAGAATGGCAAGTGCATCTTGTTTAGCAGCTTCCTAAAATACGGAATTCCGATGATGGCTTTGCAGCTAGTCGTTGCCGCCGGATGCATCTTTCTCCGATTCTAGACAGAATTCTCTTTATTCTACATAGTCTCAAATTTCATACCTTTCTGGACATAGGCAAAACCGTGTCTCAAATGATGTCCTAAAATAGCATTCTCAAAACATCTAAAAAGTTGTAAGACACGTTATTAACGGCTTAAATCAGAGGCAGCAGCCAGCTTTGACCTCAATACTAGCGGCTTTCGGCCAATAGCCGACTATCGACCAAGGTTCACAAAATCGACATCGCATGTAGGTACAGCCTTGTTGACACGATCTGGATATTTAATCCAAGACATGACTGCGTTGAGGTCATTGATGATGACTGCGGCGTCGATTGTTGTCCCGTTCAGCTCCATTGTTCCAGTGGTGTGTGCGTCACTGATTAGCGTTAGGTCATAGCCGCGATCAAGTGCACCGTAGGCCGTCGCTCGTACGCAAAAGTTTGTTGCTGCGCCCGCAAGAACAATGTGGCTCGCCTTGGCTTGCGCTAGTGATTGCTCAAGCTCGGTTTGTTCGAATGACGAAGCAAACTGTTTGCTCACAACAGTTTCGCTGGGGATTGGTGATAGGTCGCCTGCCCATTCCCAGCCGGGGCTCCCTGACGGGAGATGATCGTCGTCATGTTGCATCCAGATTACCGGTATCTCACTAGAGCGAGCCTCACCTACAGCGGTAGCCACATTGGATATTATTCGTTGTGAATCCCACGCCTCCTTCATTACTGCGACCTGCATATCGACGATTATCAACACGCTATTGCCGCTGTCACGTACGGTTGCCATGAACGTTACTCCCTCAGTTAAGCTACTCGATGTGGTTGCGTTGTATTCAAAGGACTATCAAAGATTCATACACATGTCAGTGTCGTCTTTGGGTCGTAAGCAGACATTCAGGATACGAAGAGATCGCATGCTGCAGAACTAATAATTCAACGTCAGATCTGCTATATGAACCCCTTAGCTGGGATCTTAAACGTCAAAGCTGATGGGTAACTACTCTATTAACAGAAGTTATTTGTCACTTCTGCTGTATGAGTCCATGAAAACAGAGCGTTACACGTCCAGTAAGATTACGCCGTGCCGTGTACTACTGTCCGAAAACGACCGTTTGCAAGGCACCTTGCAGAAGCTAAGGCGTCAGCGAGTTCTGTACGTTTAAGCTGTCTTACAACTTGTTTTATTTTCTACGTGTCATTATTAGACTAGATGAACCAGTTATGACACGGAGATATGAAGGTTGACTACGCACGGGTTTCTACTTTTGAGCAGAACCTAGATTTGCAGTGAACGTATCCTAATTGCCTACCCAGGGCACACCAGCAAGGTCGGCAAAATCTACGCTGCGCTCTTCTCGGTCTAGCTCGTTGATCCGACTTTTCTCGGCGATGATCTGTCTTTGATATTCTGCGTGGGTTTCGGGCGTTTTGGAAAAGTCGCCTGCCTGCCAAAGTTCTAATAATCGCCGATAGCGCTTTTCGCACATATTGCGCTCTAGGCAGGCGATCGCAGCCCTGATCACCAAGGGTTCGCGCACCGTATCTATCTGCGTCTTCTCGTCTAGATACAGCAAATGATGCACCTGCGAGAGCGGTCCGGTTGACTCTGCCGAAAAATTGCGCAGCGTTTCGACCATCGTTGAACTAGACGCTCTAGTTTGCTCATCTTGCTCAATCTCAGCCAGCTCAGTGACCATTCGCCACAGCGCTCGGTGATGAGAAAAGCTCAGTCCTAGATCGCGAGTATCGAGCCCATCGACGATTGCCTGTCGGTGCTCAGGGCAGTGAATATAAATCCGCAGCAGAGCCGCCTCCGCCTCTTCTAAAAAGCTGCGGTTGAGAATTTTGGTATCGTGCTTTTTGCTGTCGGCGTCGCGCTTATTGCCTGGGTTGCGCCGCTTGCGACGGACCTGGGCCAGCAGGTTTTCGGCCAGCAAAGGCACGATTCGGCCATCTCCTTGGCTAAAGATCTCAGCGCAGTGACGAATGTAGTGCGTGCGGGTATCAGCGTTGGCAATATCGCTGAGCAGCGCAACCACCTGCTGAGAGCACTGCTGGAACTGATCGGCCTGCTTTAGGTCTGCGCCGCTGACGATTTTGTTGATTTGCCAGTCCAGCCAGAGCGGAGCGGAATTGGCGATCGCACTGTATTCCTCAGCGGTGTGCAGCCGCAGATAGTCATCCGGGTCTTTTCCGTCTGGAATATTTAGAATACGCAATTGCACATCGCCGCGATAGGCCATGTCTGCAACTTCGCCGATGGCTCGCTCTGCCGCTTTGACCCCGGCTGCATCCGCATCAAAGTTGAAGACAATCTGCTTGGACTCGGTGTAGCGCAGCAGCAGTTTCACCTGGCCAACGTTGAGGGCAGTGCCAAGCGAAGCCACCGCGTTCGTGATACCTGCTGCATGCAGAGCAATCACGTCAAAATAGCCTTCGACGACGATGGCCTGGTCTTGCTTGGCGATCGCAGCTTTTGCCTTGTCTAGTCCATACAGCGTCTTACCTTTATCAAACAGCTCCGTTTCGGGCGAGTTGAGATACTTGGGTTTGGCATCGGCGGTGAGGCCGCGCCCGCCGAAGCCGATTAGCCGATTTTGCGCATCGTGAATAGGGACCATAATGCGATCGCGAAACCGATCGTAATAGCCTGTCCCCTCCTTTCTCGGCACAATTAATCCCGCCTGCTCGACTAGCTGCACCGGATAGCGCTTTTGATCTACCAGGTAGCCATACAGCGTCTGCCACCCTTGCGGCGCATATCCCAGCTGAAAGTGTCTAATAGTTTGATCGGCTAGCTGCCTTTCGTCACGCAAATATGCCAGCGCCTGCGTTCCATCCGACTGAAACAGCGCATGCTCATAGAACTTGGCCGCTACCGCCACAATTTCATAGAGCTGCTCTCGAAGCGTCAGCTTTCTCTGCAACTCCTGCTGCTGCGCGGGTTCGGTAGTCTTTACCGGAATCTGGTAGCGCCGCGACAGATCTAGCACCACGTCGGCAAACGATCGCTGCCCTAGCTCCATCAAAAACTTGAACGCGTTTCCCCCCGCCCCGCAGCTAAAGCAGTAGTAAAACTGCTTCGATGGACTAACGCTGAAGCTAGGCGACTTATCATCGTGAAACGGACAAAGTCCGACAAAGTCCTTGCCCTGCTTTTTTAGCACCACCTGCTCAGAGATAATATCGACGATATCCGCTCGCTGGCGGACCTCTTCGATAGTGTCGGGGTGAATGTGGGGAGAGGCCATTAGGAACGATGAAGTAGGAACTAGGAACGATGAAGTTAAGCGCGTTCAGTAGGAGTATTGTAGTGCTTCTACTGAACTAGGAACGCTATCTATAGCGTTGAGTGCCTAACTTAGTAACTACAGACATTGGAGGCAGTCAGACTATCGATATTCCGCTGTCTTGACTCACCCATTCATCGTTTATCGTTCATTGTTCCGCCTTCCTCTTACGCCTTCCGTGCTATGCTAGGACTGGCTCGGACCCACGCAATTACAACGCCCAAATCTTGTCAGGACCGGAAGGTAGCAGCAATACGGGATGCTTGTGATAGGCGTGGACTTCGGGCCTCTTTGATTTTAAAGTACTTTTGCATTGAGACTCGCAACGCTTTGAAGGTTACAGTTCGATTCGGGTTTGCGCACCTTTTAAGGGCGGTTTAAGCGGTGGTTATTTGGCAACAGGCTACTTATCCTGTAATTGTCGGATACCTAACCCTACTCTTCTCAATTAAGTGAGGCGCACTTCTATGGCAGGATTTGGTGATTTAATACAAAAGAGTGTACAAAAGGCTTTTTATCTTGGCGTTGGGATTGCTTCCTATGCAGGAGAGAAGGCGGGTGGAGCGTTTGGAGATCTGCGCGGACAGGCTCAAAAGCTAGTCGATGAGCTAGTGGCCAGAGGTGAGCTGACTGCCGAAGAGGCCCAAACCATGATGAACGAGATGGTAGAAAGAGCTCAGGCAGCTGGAGCCGCGCCGACAGCGACAGCGGACACTGCGTCTGAGGGTGGACCTCGACAGATTCAGATTTTAGACGACGATGCCACTACCGAAGAAGAACGGCAGGCTGAGGCACTGCGTCAGGAAGTAGAGGCACTACGCAAAGAACTCAAGCGTCTTAAGTAGTCTTGCCTTGAACAGGCTTATTTAAGTAGTCTTGCTTGAATAGTTTTAGCAGAGGAAAGTGTGATGGATGATTGGCTAAAGCAGCTACAGGACGAATTTAGCGCGGCGACGAAAGAAGCGGGCGAGCTACTAGAAGAAGTGACGCGCGAGACCGCAAAGGAAACTGAGAAAGCGGCCGACCAGCTACTTGAGGTGTCCAACTCGGTCATGGACGAGGTGGATAGAGTGATTGGGCCTGCAATTAGCAGTTGGAGCAATCAGATAGACGATTCACTAGAAGCCGGATTTCTCTATTTAGATCAGCACCTGACGCCTTGGCTAGAAGCGCTAGCGGCTCCTGTGACTCATACGGTCAATCCCTGGCTGCAAAATCATCCTACCTGCGTGGGCTGTCGCAACTATCATGGCACCGTATACGGTGACCAGATGATGGTGTGTGCTATCCATCCCTACGGCCCAGAGACAGAGAGCTGTCGTGATTGGGAATCGGTTTGGCCAGAGAGTGAGTCGGAGAGCTAGCAGTGAGTGAGATGCTAAGTCGGGTGCTGCGCTATGAATCCGCCTGAATCAATGGATAAAAATGCCCAACTGGGCCTTGACCCTGGCCAATAGAGAGCGAATGCTTGAGCGCTTGGGTGACGTAGTGTTTGGCGGCGATGGCGGCGTCTAGCGGTGGTTTTCCTTTGGCAAGGTTGGCGGCGATCGCACTAGAGAGCGTACACCCCGTCCCATGCGTATTCGGCGTATCGACCAGCTCAGTTTCTAGGGTCTCTAGCTGCCCACCGTCGAACCAAACATCTATGCCTTGCAGCTCGTTGTCGAACCCACCGCCTTTGACAATCACAGCATCAGGCCCTAGCGCCTGAATCTTTTTGGCGGCAGATTGCATATCAGCTAGCGTCTCTATCTGCATATCGGCCAGAATTTGAGCCTCGTAACGGTTTGGCGTTAGCACAGTCGCTAGGGGTAATAGCTGTGTAGTCAGTGCGGCGATCGCCCCTTCATCAATCAGCTTTGCCCCGGTCCGAGACACCATGACCGGATCGACGACTAGCTGCGCTATTGGCTGAGCTGACAAATAACCCGCTACCGCTTCAATAATTTCCTGGTTCAGCAGCATCCCTGTCTTAGCGGACTGCACACCAATATCAGCCACAACTGCCTCAATCTGAGCAATCACAGCCTCTGGCGCTAGCGCGTCCACTCGGGTGACTCCTAGCGTATTTTGAGCAGTCACGCAGGTCAGCGCACTCGTACCGTGCACCTGGTGAAACGAAAAGGTGCGCAGATCGGCTTGGATACCCGCCCCACCGCCGCTATCAGAGCCTGCGATCGTCAGCGCTACCGGAGTCATCGATTACGACGGCGCTGCAAAAACTCAGGAATATCTAGATTAGGTGAGATAACTGGCTGATTGCTGGTTTCTTCAGTAGAGGACTCTTCTTCTGAAGGGGTAGCCGCCGATTCCACCGCCGGACTGGACGCGCGCGTCATCGGCATCACCTTGGAGGCGCTAGTCATTGAGGGTATGCTGCGGCTCTCCATGCTGAAGCCAGTAGCAATTACCGTGATCCGAATCTCGCCTTGCAAGCGATCGTCAATCACCGCCCCAAAGATAATGTTCGCATTGGGATCAACCGATTCGTAGATAATCTCAGCGGCCTGGTTGACCTCGTGTAGGGTAAGGTCGCTGCCGCCAGTGATGTTGAAGACGACACCACCCGCGCCGTTGATCGAAGTTTCTAGCAGTGGAGAAGATGTCGCTGCGATCGCGGCTTCTCTTGCTCTAGACTTACCAGAGCCTACGCCAATTCCCATTAGCGCCGAACCCGCATCTGCCATCACTGCCCTCACGTCAGCAAAGTCAACGTTGACCAGTCCAGAGATAGTAATGATGTCCGAAATACCCTGTACACCCTGACGCAGAATGTCGTCCGCGACTCTGAACGCCTCTTGAACCGGTGTTTGCTCAGAGATGACAGAAAGCAGCTTGTCGTTTGGAATAATGATCAGCGTATCCACGCAGGCTTGCAAAGCCGCAATGCCGCTATCAGCTTGAGAAGTTCGCCGACGGCCCTCAAATGTAAACGGGCGAGTAATCACCCCTACCGTTAGCGCTCCGGCTTCTTTGGCACATTCAGCCACAATCGGCGCGGCTCCTGTACCCGTGCCACCACCCATACCTGCGGTAATAAATACCAGGTCCGAGCCCTCTACTGCTTGGAAAATTTCATCGCGCGATTCTTCAGCCGCCTTCTGACCAATCGAGGGATTGCCACCTGCGCCCAAGCCCCTGGTTAGCTTCTGACCGAGCTGCATCGCATTCGTCGTGCTCGAATAGGTCAACGCCTGAGCGTCGGTATTCACCGTCCAGAACTCAATGCCTGCTAAACCGCTGTCAATCATCCGATTAACAGCATTACAGCCACCGCCGCCGACGCCGATTACCTTAATTCTTGCAACGCTGCTTGGTACTATATCTCCACTCATCGGCCCTTCCGCTGACAGCGCACTGCCATTACTAGCTGCAGTAACTGATTGTACACCTGACCCATCGTTCGCATAAGAATTTGTGTGAGGGGATGCGTTATTCATAGGGCGAGCTGATGTGTTTCTTTGGTATGTATAAGTGAATGATGAACTGGGTTAGCCGTTCGACCGGTTGTCTGTCCGGCCATTCTGTTTGGCCATTTCGCCTGTTTTTGCTTCCTCTAGTGGAGAATTATAGAGTCAAACAGCAATAATCATCTAACTCAAACACAAAATGTTGAATCTGAGTGCGTATGAACTCTAGAAAATGGCTACTTTTTCTTTACCTTCCCCGAATTGAGTCAACTATAAGGGAACTTGCTTGAAAAGCCAAACACTTATTGATCCTTAGATTCTTTGGCAGATTTCCTGGCAATAGCTACGCTACGAGGCTGGCTAAGTAGACGGCTTTGTCGCCTGTAAAATTTCTATGATTGGGTTTTCAGGGTCTTGGAGGTTGATGAATGTGACTTTTGCCGGGTTGACTTCTTCATTAATTGATCGTAGCTGATCTAAAGCGGCTAGCTGCGCTGCGAACTGCTCACCAAAGGCTCCGATATGCACAGCGCCGAGTTCGCTTTGCAAAATCAAGTTATTCGGGTCGCTCCAATTAATCGCTGTAATCTCGACCGGACTCTGCTGAATCTCTTTATAGATAACTTGCCAGGTTCCCTCATAGCCAGGGCGCATCCCTTCAACCGCAAGTACGGGCGCTGCCACTTCAGCGCCTAGTTCAGAAAAGCTATTGCGAGGCATCCAGTAGCCTTCGGCGTCAATTAGGCCCGGCTCTTGGAAAGGCTGCGGCTGGTTGGGAATAGTCTGGACGGGTTGGGCCTTGTTCGGCAGGGCAATCGCCACTGGCTGGCGTTCTGTAATTCGTACGTGCAGTCCTGGTGGCACTAGCCGCCGACTGACCACCGCTGACTCGATGGGCGCATAGTCTTGGAGCGCTACGGCCAGCCGATCCGGTTCGACTTCTAAAAGTGACTGTGGGTAGGGAATAGGGAGTAGCGATCGCACACTTTCTTCTGAGAGCAGCCGATTCTTACTGACTTCTACTTGCTCGGCGCTGCGCACTAACCAGATTGGTGAGGTCGCTAGCCATACCATCCCACCCGCAAAGCCGACCATCGCTAGCGATCGCCAGACCCGCTGATAGAACTTGACCCTGCGCTTTATCTTTAGCTGCCGCCTGCGCTCAGCCAACTCATCTGCTTTGGGCGCGCTCATATCCTGCGCGGTTTCATGTAAAGAAAGCATAGTTACCGACTTAGGAAAACGAAGACTCGTAAAACTTATACACTAAGTTGCTTTTTTAGATGCAATTTATTGTCATTCACAAAGAATCACCCCCAAAGAATCACCGCTAGAGACGGCCTCACACTAGCGACCACTCACGCGCTAGAAAATCAAACCACTGCCGCGCTATGTCCCCGTCTGTGAACGGAACGCTCATCTTCTGGCCTTCTTTTAGCGTGAATCCTAATGCAAAGCGGCCTTTCTTTGGCGGCTGGTCGGGATCGATTGGCTGGTCGTTCACTTCTATAGACAGACGCTCCACCTGAAGCAGGTTCAAAGTTTCTGTCTTCACCACCCCATTGCGCGTCGGCAGTCCCCAAGTGAGCTGATCGCCCTGCTGTCCTAGCACCGCGTAGATATCAAACTTGGCCCGCTCAAACTGAGCTGCCCACTGCTTGTAGACCTCTACTTTTCGATACTCATTCCAACCAGCCCAGGTCAGCCCAATGAATACCGCCAGCAGTGGCAACCACAACAAACCCCTAATCACATTTGTTAACTCTTACAACGAATACACTTGATTCTGACATCTTCTCATCCATCTTCGTGAAATGATTAGGGACAGATAGACCCCTATCGTTATCAAATATTTTTTGGAGAGCGTACGAATGCTGTCTTTGATTGCTGCTATGCCTACCGTTCCCCACACGCCTACGTGGGGCCCTAGCGTTGCCATCGTCATGATTATCTGTAATCTGATTGCCTTTGCGATTGGCAAGCAAGTCATCCAAATTCCCGATGCTGATCCCGCTGGCGGTGTGTTCCTCGGTCTAGGGCTGCCCGCTTTGCTAGGCGTTACTAGCCTTGGCCATTTGATTGGGGCTGGTGCGATTCTTGGTTTGGCTAATATTGGCGTTCTGTAACCGACGCCTCGTCTTCAGCAAATCAGTAGCCCAGCTTCGACGGTCATCTGGCCATTGGAGCTGGGCTATCAGATTATTTGACTTCAGGTTATTTGACTTCAGGAGATTTGGACTCCAGATTATGCTGATTCCAACCTACTTCTGCCCTTGATCTATTCTGCCTCGGCAAGTACGCTCTGCAATCGCTGCCGAAACTCGCCCTTAGGATGTCCGCCCTTAATCTCACCGACTACCTTAAATTCGCCCTCGGGATCGTTGCAGACCAGGTACGTAGGCCAACCCATGTTCGCCTTATCTGGATACTGGCTTAGCAGCACCTGACGATACTTGCGATAGGTTGCCGTATCCTGCATCTTGATATTGACAAACTCTAGCGACAGCTCCTTCGCTACCTTTTCATCGTAGAAAGACATCTTGTGACAGATGCCGCAGTCTTCAGACGAGAACTTCAAAACAGCTAAAGACATCAGTTATACACTCCGTTAGAGGGCCTTCTCATCTTCTCTTGCCTTACTCATGATTGCAATCTATCCTGGCAGCTTTGATCCCATTACGTTAGGGCATCTAGACATCATCACTCGCAGCAGCAAGCTGTATGAGCGTGTCATCGTCGTCGTCTCGCGCAATCCGGGTAAGCACCCCCTCTTTCCAGTCGAGAAAAGGATCGCCCAGATTCAGCAGGCGACCGAGCACCTGAGTAATGTTGAGGTGGATAGCTTTGATGGACTGACGGTGGCCTACGCCAAAGCACGTCAGGCGCAAGTGCTAATCAGAGGACTGCGGGTGCTTTCTGATTTCGAGAAGGAGCTACAGATGGCGCATACAAACAAGACACTTTCGCACGAGATCGAGACGGTTTTTCTCGCGACTTCAACCGAGTATGGTTTCTTGAGTAGCAGCTTAGTCAAAGAAATTGCCAACTTTGGCGGTCCAATCGATCACCTAGTCCCTATACACATTGTCCATGATATTGAAGAATGTTATGGAAAGAATAAACGCTAGTAGCACGCATTATTCAATAAGATGGAAGGGAATCTATAAGCTAGGTTAGCGATGACCAAGGCTTATTGACTTCACGTTATTGGCTTTGTGGCTATCTACCGCTTGAAAATCTCTCACCAAACAATTTTGTGAACACTTCTGCAAACGGCGAATATTACCAGGCTCCTGCCTCTGAACGGTTCAGCATTCAGCAAGAGCTAGATCGCATCGAAGAAATCGTCCTAGAAAGTCCTCGGGTACCGCTTTCGGGCAAGACGATGGTGTCTGAAGATGAGCTGCTCGACCAGCTAGATGTCGTCCGAGTGAATCTCCCGGCGGCGGTCCAAGAATCTGTGCAGATCGTTCAGCAGCGCGAAGAGATTCTGACAGAGGCAGAGCAGTATGCTCAAGAAATTATCACGTCAGCAGAAAAGCAGGCAGCGGCAATCCTAAATGAAATGACGATTATCCGTCAGGCAGAATCGCAGGCGGCGCAGCTGCGGGCTCAGACCGAGCAAGAATGTGCGGCGCTAAGAGGTCAGACGCTAAGCGAGATTGAGCAGCTGCAAACCCAGGCCCGCAAAGAGTGGGAGGAGATGCGCACGCGTACGACCAACGAAGCTAAGACTATTCAAGAAGACGCCGACACCTATGCCGACCAGGTGCTAGAGAATATGGAGCGGCAGTTCACAGAAATGCTGCACATTCTACGCAACGGGCGTCAGCAGATTCAGGGTGGGCAGTCGCTAGATACAGAGACGACGACACCTAGAGCGCAGATCAATCCCACTACCGGAACAGCTCGTCCGGTGACTCGTCGTGAAGCCACCCCTATAAGCCCCTTACCGGAGCGGCCTCCTCTCCAGCGGAATCCTGGCGCTCGTTCATGATCGGCTATGTCAAGGGCATTTTGGCAGATAGCCAGAAGCTACCCAGTGGCCGCGTGATTGTGACGGTAGAGGCGGGCGGCGTGGGCTATGACATGCAGGTAAACCCACGGGCGCTCAGCCAGCTACCGCAGATTGGTGATTCAGTTAGAATATTCACCCACTTGCAGAATCGAGAAGATTTACAGGTGCTATTCGGCTTTGCGAGTAGGGCAGAGCGGGATGTCTTTCGGCTGTTGATTTCGGTGAGTGGTATTGGTCCGCAGATGGGCATGTCGCTGCTCGATGCGCTGGGGCTAAACGAGCTGATTCAGTCGGTCGTCAATGGCAATGCGCGGGTGCTGACTCGGACACCGGGGGTAGGCAATAAGACAGCCGAGCGAATTATTCTAGAGCTGAAGACGAAGCTGAGCGAGTGGCGGCAGCATTCTGGCATTGTCGCGCCGACTAGCGGACCGGTCTCAGCGGTACAAGAAGATGTAGAGATGATGCTGATGGCGCTAGGCTACAGCAATAGCGAAATCAGTAAGGCGCTAGTGGCGGTCGGTCAGGGATCGGCGCTGAGTAAAAGCGCGGATGCGGAGGTTTGGATCAGAGAGGCGATCGCATGGCTAAGCCGCTAAAGACAACTGCCCACTCAATCGCGGTGGACTGAGCAGGCAGCTAGCAAAAGGAATTAGATCGGGGATCAATAGTCTAAAAGACTACTCAGCGGCGGCAGGTTCAGGCGCTGCTTCAGTTTGGGTAGTAGGTTCTGCGGCAGGCTCAGCAGGCGCTTCTGGCGCTTCGTTGGTGATATTTACATCAGGCGTTTGAATTTCTGGCACCTGAATGTTTACATCTGGAACATTCACCTCGGGCAAGGCGATAGCTGGCGGCGTAGAGTCTCTTTCGATGACGGTAGTTTCTTTCTCAACAGTCGTTTCTCTTTCGATTTGAGGAACGGTTACTGGGACTACCTCGGTGCGATCGCCCAATAAGAAGTAAGCCGCTACTCCCGCGCCCGCTGCCAGCAGCGCAATACAAAGCCCAAACACCATTCCACTTGCTGCGCTGTCGTTAGCCTGGGCCTGAGCAACCGCCCGCTCCTGACTTCTGACGCTGCCCTGTACATAGTTTTCATCGTTGCGACCTCGGATGTAGCCATCATGACGGGCGACTTCTTCGGGCGTGGGTTCTCTGCCAGTGACACCTTCGGGCGGCTGGTTAGAAAGATTACTAGCCATAGCGATCCTATCTCCAAATTGATAATTGAGTAGCCTTTACCGCTTGTACCTATCTTCAGGTTTTCATCTTCGGGCCTTGTGTCTGGGCCTTGTGCTATGACCTTTAAGAAAGAATGCTTTGTAAAAGCAGAGAAATACTAAAAACTGATGCTCTGATCGTACCCAGGAAATATGGGCTAAAGGCTTCATTTCCTATTGGGTAATCGAAAGAGTAACAAAGCAAAAAATCGAATCAACTCTTTCTTAAGAGAGAGCTTCTGTAGAACAAATGCGTCAAACTTTGTTGTTTCGTGCCGGTAAAAATCTGCCAAACGCTGGCTGTGAAACAGCTACAGAGGACAAATATAGAAGCCGTACCATGAGAAAGCAGTTACTGTAGTGACTAAAACTTTTTATTTAAGAAGGTTTCAAAAAGCTTTTGACCAGTGTGTTGTCAGCTCCAATCTACTCAACAACTTCTGTATAATCCACTGAGCCGCTAGCGCTGTCTTTTCAGCATCTCTAGTGTCAGTCTAGCAGCCATTTTCTGAGCTTTTTGCTTACTAGATTCTTCCCCGCGACCGTAGGGCTGAGCGTCAATTTGAACTTCCGCAACATGTTTTTTGGCATGGTCAGAGCCAGAGCTGCTGATCTCTACGTACTCTAACTTTCCGCCTTCAATGTGGACCCACTCTTGCAACCGAGTTTTTTCATCTTTTGTAATCGCTTCTATTACCCGATCCATTGCCGAATCGAACAGCGGCACCACGTAAGCTTTCACCGGCTGCACATCACGTCCTACGTCTAGAAAGTACGCACCGACAAGCGCCTCGAACGCACTGCACAACAACCTGGCGTTTCTTCTAGCACCCTCTTTTTGTGCGCCTTTTCCTAACCGTAGGTGATCGCCTAGCGCTAGCTGCTGCGCGAAGCGATAGAGCTAAAGCTGGTCTACTAAAGCAGCCCGCATTGGCGTTAGCTCACCTTCTGGCCTATTGGGAAAGCGAGCGTACAGATAGTCTCCGCTTATAAAAGTTAAGATCGCGTCGCCCAGAAACTCCAGTCGCTCGTTATCCGCTGTGGCGCTCGGCTGCTCATTCGCAAAAGATCTGTGAGTCATCGCCTGCTGCCAAAGCGCAGAGTTTTTGAAAGGAGGAAGGTCTGTCATGCTGATGGCCTCTGCGACTGACTTTTGCAATAGGCTTTTATGATTGCGAGGATACCCAAGCTTCAACCCCATCTACTAGCGTCTCAGCTAGCTCCTGTTGAGACGCCTCATCAGTAATCCATTCAAACTCTTCTGGATTGATCATAAAGCCAAGTTCTAACAGAACAGCAGGTGTGACTGAAGGCCGAGTCAACGCCAGGTTGTTCCAAAAGACTCCGTAGGAGTCGCGGCCAAGATTGTCCACAAGATAGTCATGCAAGAATGTGGCTAAGTCATGAGCCTGTGGGTAATACCAAAAAGTCCCGATGCCTGCTGTATTTAACGCGTCGCCTGCGTCAGGTAGGGCGTTGTAGTGAACGCTAAGCGCCATGGTTGGTTCTGTTGCATCGATGATTTCTACGCGATCGCCCGGAAATAGATCGTCGTCCCCCTCACGCGTCATCACAACGCTAGCCCCGCGACTTTCTAGCTCATCTCTAATTAGCTTAGAGACAATTAAGGTCACATCCTTTTCGGGATAGCCATTGGGCCCACGAGCACCTAAATCCTCGCTGCTACCGTGACCTGGATCCAACAGAATAGTTGTTCCTTCTAAGCTGTTACTAGGCGGTGCGTGACGCAAAGAGAGAATTAGGCTAGTGCCTTCGTAGCGGGTTTTGTAGCCCCACTGCTGCGGCTCCTTGAAGTGAAAAACAAACTCGGCGCTGTTGTTTAGCAGTGGGTGAAAGTCCATTCTTTCTACAACCGGATCGTTAGAAAAATAGATAGTGTCTGTTTGCGGCGTAGTGTTGTGCAGTGTCAAAGCAAGCGATTGAGTGTCTTGCTCAATTGTGATCGGCACTGGCGTTTGCAGCGGGAAAATAATCTCTGTCCAGTCTTCGACCTGGCGAGCGGTAACGCCTCTCATGAGGCTAGTCGGTGGAACAGAAGCGCTACTAACGGTGGTTTCTGATGCTTTGATCCAGCCGCCGTAGTCGAGTCTGAGCCATTCGCCCTCTCGTCCGGTGATGGTAGCGCGAGTCCCGGCAGGCAGCGGCGTGATCCGAGAATAGTCTGTACTGGGGCCGACGCGGGCAACGCCCTGAGCAGCGGTGACTTCTGCGACTTCTAAGCTAGTTAGTGAAAGCAAGCTCACCTGTCCAGGCGCTGCGGCAGTGATCGTCTGCCCATCCGAACGCAGCGTGAAGCGAGGGTTACCTAGCGTTCCAGTGCGATCAGATGTGACGCAGCCTGCATACTCGGTGGCGCTGCTGTCCGCTGGGCTGACCGGGTCGGTCTGGTCGGTCAAAACAGCAGAGTTGGGCGGTAGCTCGATAGTGGACTGCGGAGTGAGCGTAATGTTTTGCTCTCCGAGGGTGGCGGATACGGTGGCGTCTGTGGGGGCGATCGCACTCAAACACACCAGCTCTCCCGGCAATCTGGCAATATCTTCAGCAGGCATCAGCGATCCTTCCGCAAAGCTAACCCCGTCTGGCAATACCGGACTTGTTGAAACCCGGTCAATCGTCAGCGTCAGGCTTTCATCGCCCTGAACCAGCGTAAACGTATTTTCACCTAGCGCCAGCGGCAACGTCGGCGCAAAATGGCCATCCTCACTGCGGTTTTCGATCACTTGACCGTTGATTGTGACTGGCTGATCAGGCGCGGCGGTGCCAATAAAGAAGATGCGATCGGCAACCGTCGTATGCTCAAGCGGTGGGTAGGCGACAAATAGATCGGTGGACGCTTGTGCGATGGCAGGGTGAGTCATGACGGTTTGGGGAAAGGCGATCGCGCCCACAGCTCCGCCCAGAAATCTCAACGCTGTCCGATATTGCCACCGATTCATTTCCTACTCCTCAAAACCCAAGTTCAGCAAAAGCCATCTGAATTTTTATACCAGGATTTTGCCCGGTCGTTCAGACTAAGGCATATGAACTGCTCATGCGAAGAACTGGCTGACCCGGTATGAAAAGTCAGTCAGCAGGGGAGAGGTGAGCGTATCTGAGCTATCTAGAGTCGCAAATAGAGCTAGCTGAGCATCTTTGCGGCGGTAGACTTCTAAGCGTTTAGACGATGCCTGGAGCGATCACAACCTCTCCCAACCCTGACTGCTTAGACCAATCGTTTAGTGCACTGCATATTTCGAGTGCTAAGGGCCTGATTGATCCAATCTTAACGTCATGGCCACCGCAGTCTATTTGGTGTGGCACAATTGATCGTTATTGATTTTGAACATCACACGCGAGATCAGCATTAGATCAGCCGCTAAAACCACAGCAAAGATTAGACCAGAAACGCGACGGGAGACCATGACAAAATTCGTATTCGTGACAGGCGGTGTTGTTTCTAGCATCGGTAAAGGCATTGTGGCGGCTAGTCTAGGGCGGCTGCTCAAGTCGCGTGACTACTCGGTGTCTATCTTGAAGCTAGATCCGTATATCAATGTCGATCCCGGTACGATGAGTCCATTTCAGCACGGTGAAGTATTTGTTACCGAAGACGGTGCAGAAACAGACTTGGACCTGGGTCACTACGAGCGCTTTACCGATACGTCTATGTCACGGCTCAATAGCGTGACGACGGGCTCTATCTATCAGGCCGTGATCAACAAAGAACGGCGCGGTGACTATGAAGGAGGCACTGTTCAGGTGATTCCGCATGTGACCAATGAGATCAAGGCGCGAATCCATCGGGTGGCGCGTAACCGCAATCCGGACGTGGTGATTGTAGAGATTGGCGGCACGGTGGGAGATATTGAATCTTTGCCGTTTATGGAGGCGATTCGACAGTTCAAGCAGGATGTGGGACCGCATGATGTGCTGTATATGCACGTCACCCTAATTCCGTGGATACCAGCGGCGCATGAGCTAAAGACTAAACCGACTCAGCACTCGGTCAAGGAGCTGCGCTCAATCGGTATTCAGCCAGATATCTTGGTGTGTCGAAGTGAACGGCCGCTAAGAGAAGAGCTGCGGCAGAAGATTTCTAGCTTTTGTAATGTGCCGCTGCCTCGGGTGATTCAGGCGCTAGATGCGCGCAGTATCTATGAAGTGCCGCTGTATATGGAGAAAGAAGGACTCGCCGAGCAGACGCTGGAATTTTTGCAGATGGACCAGCGATCGCCCGACCTCAGCGGATGGACGACGCTAATCCAGCGAATGCACAGCCCGAGCAAATCTCTAGAAGTGGCCATCGTCGGTAAATATGTACAGCTCAACGATGCGTATCTATCGGTCACCGAGGCGCTCAGCCATGCCGGAATGCACGCCGATACAGAAGTCAAAATTCGCTGGGTCGACTCAGAAGACATTGAGGAGCACGGCGCTCAGAAGTATCTCCGAGAGGTCGCTGCGATCATCGTGCCGGGGGGATTTGGCTCTAGGGGCGTTGGTGGCAAGATTCAGACCATCCAATACGCTAGAGAAAAGAAAATTCCGTTTTTAGGGCTCTGTCTGGGTATGCAGTGCCTGGTGATGGAGTGGGCACAGAATATTGCCAGGCTAGAAGAGGCGAATAGCTCCGAATTTGATCCGGAAGCGGCTAATCCAGTCATTAGCCTAATGCCTGAACAAGAAGATGTAGTGGATTTGGGTGGGACGATGCGCCTGGGACTGTGGCCCTGTCGAATAGAGCCCGATACGCTAGCTAGCAAGCTCTATAAAAAGGAAGTGATCTACGAGCGTCATCGCCACCGCTACGAGTTCAACAATGCCTATCGCAATCTATTTCTAGAGACGGGCTTTACAGTGAGCGGCACTTCTCCAGACGGTAGGCTAGTCGAGATTGTCGAGCTGCCGAGTCATCCCTATTTTATTGCCTGTCAGTTCCACCCCGAGTTTCAATCACGGCCTAGAACGCCGCATCCGATGTTCTCCGGGCTGATTGAGGCGGCGCTAAAAGATGACACGTTTGTTGATGAAGTCAATTCCAGAACTGAACCCGTCAAGCTAGTACAGGCGACATGACTAGCAAACGGTCTAGTGTGCTAGAACGGCTGCTGTATCTACCGATTGTGCTCTTGCTAGCAGCGGCGCTGCGGCTGTATCGACTGAGCGCTAAACCACTTTGGGTCGATGAGATATATACCGCCTTTTACAGCTTAGGCAAAAGTTTGACGGACATTCCGTTCGGAGAGCTTCTATCGCCGGAACGATATTGGGCGCTAATTGCCGCTCCGGGAACGCCCTGGCAGGCGGCGCAGGCTGTGACTACACAGAGCAATCATCCGCCGCTATTTTTTATGCTGATGAACGGCTGGCTGCAAAGCGTGGGGACTTCTGTCTGGAGCCTGCGGGCGTTTGCGGTGCTGTGGGGACTGGTGGCGGTGGCGGGTGTGTTCTATTTGGGTCGGCGAGTGGGGGGCGATTCTCCAGAGGAGAGGCTACGCCATCGCACGGGTCAAATCGCCGCTGTGCTAATGGCAGTATCGCCCTACGGTATCTATCTATCACAGGAGGCCAGACACTATAGTTTGGCAGTCGCGATCGCAACCTTTGCACTTTTGCACTGGGTGGCACTGCTTCAGGGCGATCGCACGCTCTTTCGCTGGCTGAGCTGGATTGGACTAAACGCGCTCGGTCTCTACGTCCACTATTTCTACAGCTTTGGTGTGATTGCCCAGTGGCTAGTGACCATTGCCATCCTGCTGAGATCACCCGGTGGACCAGCGCCCAAAAGGTTTCGAGAGCGTTCCCAATTGTTGCGTCAGAAGGTGGCTCAAGCCTTTGGCTGGCTGATGGCGATCGCTAGCACGATGGTGCTGCTGCTGCCTTTGATGCCCACTGCGATCGCCCACTTCCAAAGCGAGGGCGGCACTTCCTGGCTCAGTCACGACATTCCGCTATACCAAACGGTGCTATATCCTCTGGTTCATACGCTAGCCGCCGCCGTATTTATGTTGGTGATGCTGCCAGTGGAGCAGGTGCCGCTATGGGTGGCGATTCCATGCGCTCTGATCATGCTGGGCGTGTTTGGCGCTGTGCTGCGCCAGTTTATCCAGGGCTGGCGGCAGGAATCTGGTTCAAAGACCGCTGATTCGAACTACTCGAAGGATTCTTTTTTGCAAGCGGGGGCTCCGCTAGTGAGCTACGTTCTAGTTGTGTTTGCCATCATGATGCTGATTACCTACGGGCTGGGCAAAGATCTAACCAGAGCGCCTCGTTACTTCTTTATGCTGTATCCGGCGGTGAGTGTGGTGCTAGCGATGGGACTAGCGCGGCGGCGCTGGGGATTGAATATTGCGATCGCTGCTGGCATCCTTAGCCAAATCCTAATTAGCTATGATGTTGCCTTACTCAAGCCTTTCCTGCCTGAGCAGGTTGGCAGCCGAATTGCCACCGAGTCCCCGACTGTTGTTTTAATCGCGCCTAGCCAAGACAGCTACCGGGCGCTCTCCCTTAGCTACATACTGGCGATTCCTCAAGACTCGACTACGCCCTCGACTACCCAAGTGGCATTGACTGAATCGGCCAGTGCTGGTAGCTGGCAACCCGATATCAGCTTCAACAATGTGACTTTAGAAGACACAGTCCTCTGGCTGGTAGAACCCAAACGTGAAATTCCTTTCCCGTCAGCAGTTGGACTATCTACGCAAACCTGTTCAGCTACAGGCGATCTGATCAGTACAGAAGGCACTCGCCAGCAAAAGTATCAGTGCCGCACGACTGCGCGAGAACCTGAGTAAGTCCGTAACTCAGAAGAGGCGGTACTCAGCGCTATATGCCAGCTCACGGAGCTTCACAGATTGCGCCATAGTGACCAGATCCAAATCGCTATACTCAAACCTAAGGCAATAGAAAATATCTTCTAATTTCGATCTAAGGATAGGCACATGACGTTTCGAACAGCGACCTCTCGACTGATGAATTCATTCCCTAGACTCAAGCGAGGAGGCTTCGCGCTCGTTGGCGCTTCGACCGCAGTCACTTTGTCTCTCTTGTCTAGTCCTGCACTAGCGGGCGATCCCTTTCGCCCAGGTAACGAGTACAGCATCGGTCCAGACACAGAAGCTGCGTTTGAAGCCTTTTTTAGGGATGGCAACTACACCCTCGCAGAAGAAGCCATCAACTCGGCGCTAGTTTCCGAAAGTGACGAGCCGCTGGTTCATAGTCTGGCTGCTTCTATGGCTTACTTAGATGGAGACCACGACAAGATGGCTTCACACGCAGAATTGACTAAGTCAACCGCAGCCGCTTTGATGAGTGACAGTCCTTTGAGAGGACATCTCTACTCGGCGGTGGGTATCTTTCTAGACGGCGCTCACCTGATGACTACGCAGGGGGTTGCCCGCAGTACACCGACAGCGCTGGGAATGCTCCAGCAGGTGTTTAGCCATCTAGACGAAGCCGAGAATATCGACAAAGCCGATCCCGAACTGAACCTGGTTCAAGGATTCATGGATCTGATGCTGGCGGTCAACTTGCCTTTCTCTAATCCAGAAGAAACGATTGAGCGACTAGCTACTTACAGCAGTCCCGACTACCTGACCTATCGTGGAATCGCGTTAGGCTATCGCGACTTGGGCCAGACGGCTGATGCAATGGCAGCAGTCGATAGGGCCATAGAAGCCGCTCCAGAGAATCCAGAATTGTTCTATCTAAGAGCCCAGCTACAGCGTCGCCAAGATCAGACAACAGCTAGTATCGCCTCGTTCGACAAGGCGTTGAGCTATGCTCCTCAGCTTCCGCCTGAAATTGTTCGCATGATTGCCAAGGAAAGATGTCGGACTGATGGAGGCGCTGCTGAGACATGCGATACAGAAGCAGATACTTTGGTTGAGAGTCTGAGCTAGGGTGGTCTAAAAGATTCAAGCCCCTAGCAAGCGCCTAGTTAGTGACTTGCGCGTTGACCTGTGCGCCATGACCGCGCGGGTCAGATGCATTAGCAGATGAATTGATGGGATTGGTGGCCGTGTCTATCTCGGAGATGCGGCCACTAATTTGTGCGTAAGGCAAGGTTTGTTTGGCAATTAGGGCATCTAGGTTTTCGGCGAGAATTGCGCGGGGCAGCTCGCCGATCGCTGCGCCCTGTTCGTTGCTGTCGGTAGAGAGAAACTCAAAGTGGGGAATGCCGTCTACTCGGTAGTTGAGCATCTCGGGTAGCCATTTGGTGTTGTCGACGTTCAGCATGACGAAATTGACGCGATCGCGATACTCATCCTTGAGCGCCTGAATATCAGGAGCCATTGCCTGGCAGCTCGTACACCAGTTGGCATAGAACTCGATCAGGGTGGGCTTTTTGTTCGCTAGGGCAGCTTCTAGCGGAATCGACTGCTCGGCCATTTCTGATAGGGAGGCGGCAGGAGAACGCGTCTGCATGCCTAGGACAAGCGAGATGCTGAGAATGGATGCGATCGCCACGATCACAAAATTTCTGACCCGTTTGGTCATTTCTGAAGCTTCAACCGACATATGATTTGGAATGAACGTGCTTGCGTAAGATCTAACGTTTTTCTGAGCAAACAGATCCGTTTGTGAACAATCGCTCTATTTATCTTATCCCTCCCCGTGAAGAAACGACTGACTCTCACCTTTCCAAAGCGCACTATCCACATGCCAATCACCTATCGACTGGCAAAGGATTTCAACGTGGCAGCCAATATCTTCCGCGCCCATGTCGCGCCCGATCAGGTCGGTAAGCTGCTAGTAGAGCTATCGGGCGATATCGATCAGCTAGATGAGGCGATCGAGTGGCTAAGGGCAAACCACATCGAAGTCTCAATGGTGAATCGCGAGATTGTGATCGATAAAGATACTTGTGTGCACTGCGGGCTGTGTACTGGGGTATGCCCGACTGAATCTTTGCAGCTAGATCCGCAGACGCATAAGTTAGTGTTTGTGCGATCGCGCTGCATTATGTGTGAGCAGTGTCTGCCTAGCTGCCCGGTCCAGGCTATCTCTACCAACTTGTAGCTCTACAAAAGCCATGCCTGCCTTTCCCTGGCTGTCGATCTGCTTAGTCGTACTTGCCAATATTGCTTTTGGCACTCTCCTTCACGAGTCTCAAATTGCATGGCTTACTTGGAGTGTAGCAACTGGCTACATCTTTCTTCAGTGCGGCGTGTTGAGTGTTGGCTGGCGGCCCGTTCGCAACTTTATTTTGCTCGGCTTCAAATCAGATATTGGCTATACTGCTATGGCTTTAGCAGGCGCTTCTTTTGCGGTCGTCATTTTGGTTTGGGCTAGAATATCTAGCCACTTTCTAGTGATGATTGCCGCTGCTCTACTCCTACGCATCGATCTCTACACTCGGCGAATTGGGAATAAGCGCTCTTTTTTGATTATGCTGATCGTCTCGTTTATTGGATTGGGGATTAGCTGGCTCCTGCTCGAAGAAACTTGGACGCAGACTTTGTGGCACTCAACAAATCGGCACAGGTTTACTTTGTTTTCATGAAGTTGGGGGCCATTGTGTTTACAGCACAAGCGTTTAACTGTTGCCCCTATCCCTCGTCAGGCCGTGATGAGGGATATTTTTTTGGCAATCCACTCCATCACAATCGGATCGACCACTTCAGGCGCTTCATCCTGCGGGCAGTGGCCAATCCCTTCTAGCTCAATAAAATCCTCTACTGCCGGGTAGTCGGCGTAGGCCCGCGCCAGCTCAATCGGCTCCCACGGGTCTAGCTGTCCCCACAGAATCAGCGCCGGACAGGAGAGCTGAGGCAGCAGATCTTCGGGAATGGGCCCTTGTGAATAGCGGATAAATGCCAGGAATACATCAACCGCACCCGGATCGAACGCAGGCTCTAGCAGCAAATCAACCAGCTCGTCTGTCACCTCTTCCTTGCGACCATACGCCTGCCGCAAGATGTTCTTCACCGATCTCGGCTTGGCCAGCTGCTTGAAAAATAGCTGAATCAGCGGCCTATAGCCCAGTATCTTCTGGATGTAGGGTGTCGAAACGTTACGGTACCAGGGTAAGCTCTGACGCTTGCGATCGTGTAGCAATCGTAAAGAGCAGTCGAGCAGAACTACGCCGCGCACCCAGTCTGGTGCTAGTACAGCCGTCTGCATCGCCACCACGCAGCCAATCGAGTTTGCCACTAGGAAAGCAGGCTGACCCACTACCTGCTGACAAAAGTCCGATACCAGCTGGCCCCAGGTCTCAAAGGTATAGTCCAGCGGGTCGCCAGGTGTAGGCTTGTCAGACTTGCCATAGCCCAGCAGGTCAATGGCATACACCCGATAGCGAGTAGCAAAGTCTGGAATATTTTTGCGCCAGTGAATGCTAGACGCCCCAAACCCGTGAATCATCACGACTGCGGGTGAGTCTAGCTGCGCTGTGCCCGCAGACTGATAGCCAATCGTGAAACCTTGCCACTGCCAGGTAGAAAAGGCAGCCGCGCTCGAATCTAAAGAAGTAGGCATCTAGTATCAAAAAATGAATAGTCGTTAGCAGTTATTAGCGCAGAGGCTCGACCGCGTCAGCAGGCCCTAGCACAGAGAGCACCTGCTCTACAAAGCAACGCTCAGCAGCGGCTTGAACCTCTGTAATACTCACAGCGGCGATATCTCGCTGAAAGGCTTCATCGAAGGCCATGCCCAGTCCCAATGTCTCATACCAGCCCAGAGTCTGAGCGATTTGACCGTTAGTCTGCTTGCCAAGGGCGTATTGGCCGAGAATTTTATTTTTTGCCACCTGTAGCTCCTCGGCGCTCAGCGTCGTCGTCACCATGCGGGTCAGCTCACTTTGCAGCCCAGCTAGGGCGACGGGGACGTTCTCTGGGGCGGTGCCGATGTAGGCAACGAACTGCGAAGTGCCTAGCCGAGTGGGATAGAAGGCTGAGACATCGTAGGCTAGGCCCTGCTTTTCGCGCAGTTCGACAAACAGGCGGCTAGAGAGACCGTTTCCCAGGTGAGTGCTCACAATTTTGAGCGCGGCGTAGTCTGGACTATTCACCGAACCGGCGAGGTGTCCCAAAATCACAAAAGCCTGATTTGTGTTTTGGACAGTGACAATTTTTTGAGCGGCCGCTGAGATGGTCGGTAGCTGTAATTCTGGTAGCGGTTCGCTAGGTGGCTGCCAGTCGCCAAAGTACTGCTCCATTAGCTTAACTGCAAGCGTCGGCGCAAGGCGACCAACGACAGTCACTACCATATTGTCTGGACGAAAGTACTGCTGGTGCGCCGCTATCAGGTCGGTGCGCGTGAACTTTTGAATGCAGCTTTCGCTTTGCTCGTTGGTCAATCCGTAGGGATGGCCTGCGTAGAGTGCTTCTCGGAGTTGGTTGTAGGCCACGCTGAAGGGCTGCTCTTTCATCGATTTGAGACTTTGCAAGATCAGGCGGCGCTCTAGCTCTAGCTCTGACTCGGGGAAGCTGGGCGATCGCATTACTTCAGCCGCCAGCGCCAGCACCGTCTCAAAATCAGCCGAAACGGTCTTCAGACTAACCGAGCTGTAGTCGGACGAAACATCTGCCCCAAACCCTGCGCCAATAGACTCAACAATCTCGGCAATTTCTAGCGCGTTTTTGTCGCGAGTGCCCTTCGGCAATACAGCCGTGAGCAGATCGAAAATGCCAGAATTCTCGGCAGTTTCGTAGACGTGCCCAGCGCGGATAAAGAAGCGAGCAGAGACAATATCAGCGACTGGATTCTCGATAGCGATGACAGTGAGGCCGTTGGCGAGCTGGGTGCGGATAGTAGCGGGCTGTTGAGTGAGGGTGGAGGTCACTAGGGATGAAGTGTGGGGTGATGGGACGTAGTGAGTAGGTTATGCCTGCTCGTCGAAAGGCACGAAGCGCGCGAGGATAAAAGAAATATCTCCAGCAGAATAACACTCTCAAAGAGAAAGGGAAGTAGGTGTGCTGAAGTAAATACCCTTTAAAAGCAAAAATCCTTACCCGAAGGAAAGGATCTTAGTTAGTTCGACCGCAGCGCCGTCTTACCTCAGTTTTTGACCTGGGGTGACCAGGTGGGAATCTCGGCTGTAGGCTTATAGTTTCCGAGTACAAAGTCCGTTAGAACTTGCCCGGTATACTGCCGCCTCAGGCATCTCGATACCCATTAAATGAAAAACATAGATCAGAAAACATTGTTGGCAGTCACCAACGCCGTAGCCGAACTACGCACATCATAACGAACTGCTCACCAAGTTCGACAAGGGCAAATCCATACAGAAGAATGACGGTTATTCTCCCTACCAATCAGATTTTCAAAAGTCATAGCGATTCATCTCAAGGTTGATACCAAAGATTCTCGACGGTTTGGATCGCTTTAGCTATTGCAGCGTCGTCGTTTGGGCTGTCCGTCAAGATAGTTACATGGCCTATTTTTCGTCCCAGATGCGCTTGTGCTTTTCCGTACCAGTAGACATGCGCACCTGGAATTTTTGCTAGAGCATTGCGCTCGTCAACATAGTCATTCGTCGCTGACTGGGTTCCTAGTAGGTTGACCATGACCGCTCCGGGGCCAGTCAAGTCCGTAGCGCCTAGCGGTCTGCCGGAAACGGCTCTGAGCTGCTGCTCGAATTGGGAGGTTTTGCAGGCGTCTAGGGTGTAGTGGCCGGAGTTGTGAGCGCGAGGGGCGATTTCGTTGATAGTGACTTTTCCTGCTGGGCTCAGGAATAGCTCTATGGCGAGGATGCCGACGAATTTTAGACTGCTGATTAGGGTGGTGGCGATCGCACTCACCTCATCCACGATTTCTGCCTCTACCCGAGCCGGAGCAATCACCCGACGACAAACCTGCTCTATCTGCTCAGTCTCCACCACTGGATACACAGCCACTTCACCGGGCGCAGATCTAGCTACCATCACCGCCAGCTCTTTCTCAAAGTCGACAAAGGCTTCTAGCAGAACAGGCTGATAGCCAAGCTTTTCCCAGGTCGTTTCCACATCTGCTAGCGTTTTTAAAATGAAAGTGCCCTGGCCGTCATAGCCGTGACGCCGCGTTTTGAGCGCTAGCGGCAGGCCAATTGCAGCGACTGCTTTAGCTAGTCTAGACAGGTCAGCTTTGCTTTCTAACGTGGTGAAGGGGGGAGAGGGGAGGTTGAGGCGATCGCAATACAGCCGCTGATCATACTTATCGAGTAGAGGCGTCAAAGCATCCAACGACGGTGCAAAGCGGATGCCTTTATTTTCTAGCTGACGCAGCGCTGACAAATTAATGAATTCGTTCTCAAATGTAGTGACGTCACACCCTGCTGCTAGCTGCGCAGTCACAGCCGCGTCATCCACCTCTCCAATCAAAGTAGTCTCTGCTATTCTGACCGCCGGGTCTTCGTAGCTCGGCGTTTGAATGTGCAGCTCTATACCCAATGCTTCAGCGCCAGCCGACATCATCCAAGCTAGCTGTCCGCCTCCAATCACACCAACTCGATTCACCTGCTGATTCTGGTTGCTCATGACTACTCCTCATAACTTCGCTTTAAGGTACTTTGAACCGTAGTTGATACCACTACTTATCGCTATCACTATGAAGATCTATAGCTCGAAAACAAACCCTTCCTGTTTGAGGGACTGATACCTGTCGGTATCAAACCGATATAGTTTTGCAGCGCGGTGCGCTACGTTTGTTTCTTTTTGTCCTGTATCGACTAATAGGCTCATCTTCAACAGTTTTTTGCGGAAATTTCTTTTGTCTAAATTACGTTCCAGGATCTGTTCATAGAGCTGTTGTAGTTGAGAAAGCGTGAAAGTCTTGGGCAGTAGCTCGAAGCCGATCGGTTCGTAGCGGATTTTGGCTCGTAGGCGGGCGATCGCACACTCCAAAATCCGATCATGGTCAAATCCCATTTGCGGTACAGCCGACAGCTCAAACCACTGCGCATCTGATGCATCCGTCGCCGCCTGAAGAGGATGCGCCTGCAAGTTAACCAGCGCGTAATAGGTGACCGAGACTACCCGTTCACGCGGATCGCGATCTGGCTGGCCAAAGGTGTAAAGCTGTTCTAGATAGGCATTTTCTACCCCGGTTTCTTCCTTTAGCTCTCTAGCTGCTGCGGCGTCCACAGATTCTGTAATCTGCACAAATCCTCCCGGCAAA
The DNA here is from genome assembly GCA_963838725.1 of uncultured cyanobacterium. Taxonomy (GTDB): domain Bacteria; phylum Cyanobacteriota; class Cyanobacteriia; order Phormidesmidales; family Phormidesmidaceae; genus Phormidesmis. The sequence goes on from CAWISM010000008.1 coordinate 61,013, forward strand.
GACCAGCTCCCTCTGTAGGGTTCAAGCTTGCGACGAATTAGCAGAACCTTTAGCGCCGCGTCCTGCTGTAGACCGAAGACAACACAGTCTACCGTCAGTGCAGGCCGGGGATATTCGTAGGTATAAGCCATAGGAATTTGATGTTGGAAAAGAGGGCAACGGTGACTTGACGCAGGGCTGATGGATTCGCTACAACGACTGTGTTAGTGTGATGTTAACACCAAGTCATTGCTGCATGAAGACTCCTATTCCTGCTTTCTTTAATCCAAAAACGGTTGGCCAAATTTGGCGCGTCCCCTATCAGCAGAGAGCCGCAGACGCGATCGCCTATCGTCAAACCCATGACATCAGCCCATCACAAGCTGATACTGTTCGCATCTGTCTGCTGGCCATCGATGTGCAAAATACTTTCTGTCAGCCAGATTTTGAGCTGTTTGTCGGCGGGCGCTCTGGTATGGGTGCAGTAGACGATACCAGACGATTGTGTGAGTTCATTTATCAAAATTTAGGCGTTATCACAGAGATTATTCCAACAATGGATACTCACAACGCTATGCAAATCTTTCATCCCGTCTTTTGGGTGAATGAGGCGGGCGACCATCCTCAGCCAATGACGATGATTTCGTTTGACGAAGTAGAACAGGGCAAGTGGCAGGTGAATCCTGCGATCGCAACAGATCTATCTAGTCAGGGTGAGATAGAAAAGACAGACGTAGTCGCATTTGCACATCACTATGCCAAGGAATTGAGCGATCGCGGTAAGTACCCGCTCACTATCTGGCCATATCATTCGATGCTGGGCGGCATTGGACATGCGCTGGTGCCAGCCTTTGAAGAAGCCTGTTTCTTTCACAGCATGATGCGATCACATCCCACCCAGTTCGAGGCCAAAGGCGACAATCCGCTAACCGAAAACTACTCTGTGCTGAGCCCTGAAGTTTTAACAGACAATCAAGGGCAAACTATCGCCCAAAAAAATAATCGGCTGATTCAGCATTTGCTCGAATTCGACGCAGTTATCATTGCAGGACAGGCCAAAAGTCACTGTGTCGCTTGGACAGTCAGCGATCTGCTAGACGAGATCCAAAATCGCGACCCTGCTCTAGCCCAGAAAATCTATTTGCTAGAAGACTGCACCTCACCTGTTGTTGTTCCTGATGTGGTCGACTTCACTGAGCCTGCTAATGAGACCTATCAACGTTTCAGCTCGGCAGGTATGAATCTTGTCAGTTCTGTAGAACTTCCCGATAAATTAGCTGCCTTGCGCTAAAAGCAGTCAACTTTTTTAGTTTATTTGCAGAAAAGTTGGAATGTTCTCTGAGTAGTTGTGTAACGCATCAAGATTCTTTGTACGAACTGGGTATGTTCATACTCAAAGACATCTGCTGCTCCTACTACAGTGCATCTGCTATGAAATGTCCAATCTGTCGCGTCGATTCGCTCAAAGAGATCAACTTGTGTACGGGATTGTTAGCGCGTCAGTGCGACCAGTGCTTTGGCCATTGGATATCTTCCGAACAGTATTGGGAATGGCTAGATTCGCACCGTCCTGCTCATTCTGTAAGCGGTCAAAATGTAGATGCCCAAACTGTAGGTAGCCAAAGCGTGAAGCCCGCCGCTGTCGATCTCAACATAGGCAGCAAACTTCTGCCTGTAGCGGACAATGGGACTGCGAACTTTTGCGCAGACTGTGCGCGCTTAATGCGCAAAGCGAGAGTGGGCAGAGGATTGAGCTTCTATATTGACCGCTGTAGTTACTGTCATGGGGTGTGGCTAGACCAAAACGAGTGGGATAACCTCAAGACGATGGAACTGAACGATCAGATTCACTACATATTTTCGGATGCCTGGCAGTTTAGTGTTAGGCAAGAGCGACCTGCGCCAGTGAGAAGTTCTCAGCTTAGAAGTCCTAAGAGGGAAGATAAAGCGTCTGCGTAGGTCAATGTTCTCGGTCGGGGGCGCTATTTTCGCCAAATCACTTAAGATAAAAGCACTGCGAACATAGATCGATTTATGGCAAGTTTACCTACAGCAAAGCAGGTGCGATATGTCACAAATACTGCCGGAGAGCCGACCGATGTGTTAGTCCCCTTAGCGCTATGGCAACAGGTAATCAGCACTCTGAAAGATTCTGCTAGCGGATTGGCATGGACTGATGAGTATGAACCCAATGCGCAAATATTAGCAGATTTAACGACTTCCCTTCAGCAAGCCACCGCCGGTCAAACCTATCCAGTTTCTCAACTTTGGGATGACCTATCAGAATGACTATGACTGAGGTTCGTTTCACAGAAGCGTTCAGCCGTCGCCTCAAGAAGCTCAGAAAGAGGTATCGTCAGATTCAAACAGACCTTCAGCCGATTGTTCATGAGCTAGAACAAGGAAATTTTATTGGAGATCAAGTTTCAGGTACAGCCTTTGTTGTGCTAAAAGTCCGTGCTAGAAATAGTGACATTCCTACCGGAAAAAGTGGTGGATATCGCATTATCTACCAAGTGGTTTCATCTGATCAGGTTCTGCTCCTACTCATCTACGCAAAGTCAGATCAAGCAGATGTCAGCTTGGCCGACATCAAAAGTGTCATCGTTCAAGCATTGGACGATTAGTGCATCTTTTCATTGTTTGACAATTGTTGCTAGTTGCGAACAAGAACTAGTCCGAGTGCGCCCGGGCTTCGTAGCGGCGGTGCGGTATCGATAGTGCCACCTCAGACGGGTTCTAGCTGTCGGTGACGAATGCCCGCTAGGAAGAGATCGGCGTCAGTCTGCTCTAGCGCAAGTTCTAGCTTCTTGGACTTTGCCACCTGCCGTTCCTCTGTTCTTTACAGTAGTTCTTTCAACTGCGTAGCTGTAATCTGTTGAACATTTTCGAGCACTGCGATCGCCCCTGCTGCTTTCAGCTTCTCAGCATAGTTTGCCTTGTAGACATCGTCCTTTTGCGCGTGCGGTGGCAAGATGCCAATTGCTAGCCAGTGCCGCTCAGGAAACTGTTGTTTCGCAGCCGTAATCGTTTGCATATCTGCGGCTGTGTCACCCGCATAGACAACAGGTAAGCCACTATTGATAGATTGTTGTTCGATCATCTGCACGACCATCATTAAACCAGTAGGGTCCGGTTTGCCAGGGGCATCTTCCATCGCAATTAAAACAGGTTCGTCGATGCCGATTCGCCTTTGCAGCACAAAGTTGGCAGATCCCTTGGTAGCACCACTAAAAAAGCCGTAGGGAATACCCGATCGAGATAATTCCTCTAAATAGTCTTTGTCCACTAGCAGGGGCTCATTAGAAATATAGCCCGTCCACTGATCGGGATCTTCTGTATCGGGGCCGCGATAGCGCTTCTGAAAGTAGTCAGTAATCTCTTCGTAACTGGCAGTAGATTTAGACTGCTGTTGCGCGTAGTAGCGATGGATCATCTCTTCTGAGGCTTTCCAGTCGTTGTTCCAAACGCCTTCACTTTTGAGCTGGTCGATATCTTCTATGGTGGGGCGATAGTGGCCCTGGGTGTAGTGCTCTACGGTATCTGCGATCGCCCGTCGATAAGATCCGCCCACATCTCGGAGCACTCCATCAATATCGAATACGGCTATGGCAATTGGCTGCATGTGAAAGCCCACAGATAGAACAGTCTTTAGAATAAAGCGTCATCGCCCCTGGAGAAACGCTTCGACTTCGGCTGAGGTCGGCATCGCTGATTGAGCGCCTGAGCGAGTAACGGCTAAGGCCGCTACAGCGCTAGCATAGCGGATGGCTGATTGAAGCTGTTCATGATTTTGCATAGCCGCCTTTAGATCGGCCTCCTTTGTTTGGCAGAGGGCCGCTGCAAGTCCGCCATTAAACGCATCGCCTGCCGCTACGGTATCGACTGCCTCTACTGTAAAAGCAGGAAACTCAAAGGTGCCAGACTGATTGACGCACACGCAGCCCTGTTCCCCTAACTTGACAATTACGGTGTCAACGCCTTGCTGATGCAGACTTTTTGCCGCTGCGATCGCACTCTCCCTATCCACAACCTCCATCCCACTCAACAGGCCCGCCTCGGACTGATTCGGCGTCAAGATAGAGATATGTTCACAAAATTCTGTTGTCAATTTTCCTTGAGCAGGCGCAGGATCAACAATCACTAACAGCCCTGCTTCGTGTGCTAACGCAGCCGCCTTTCGCACAACTGGTATCGGAATCTCAAACTGAAGTAGCAGTACTTTTGCCTGCTCGAAATAAGAGACCAGCTCCTCTAATTCAGCCTCGCCAACTTCACCATTGGCACCCGATACGACAATAATTTGATTGTTGTCCGGTGCAACTGCGATCAGCGCTGTTCCCGATGGCTGCTGGGGGCTGACGTTGATTGACTGTGTGTTGATATTTTCGGACTGGAGGTGCGATCGCAACGTCTCCCCAAATCCATCATCACCCACTCGTCCCACCATCGCCACCTCAGCCCCTAGCCTAGCCGCCGCCACCGCCTGATTCGCCCCCTTTCCTCCTGGTACCGTCACAAAGCTAGACCCCAGCAGCGTCTCTCCTGGCAGCGGCAATCGGTCCACCCTGGCCACTAAATCCATATTCAAGCTGCCTAGTACAAGAACCTCCATTCCCTACTCCCTATTCCTCTTTATCTCTGCCTAAATCCACCGGAGGTCGATCCGAACTCCATCCCCACCAAACCGTTCCGCACTCACACTGATAAAACTCCTGATACTTTCGCTTCCGTCCGTTCGTAAACACAGGCGCACGACGATTCAACCAAACTGAACTCGCTTCAGTACTGCTGGCCCCGCAGCTAGGACATCCGAATGGCTGCGCATGTACGGCGTCTTTCGTCCAGTCGGGCGGAGTGGGGGCGAATGCGTCCATAGGTAAAAGGCTCCGTAAGTTAAGGCAGCAGCCTACATTATGCCGTTTCTAACTAGTTTGCAATTAGTAGCTGGATTTGGAGCAGATCCCGCCAGCCACTTATGATAAAGAAAACGTTACGGACGGGATTCCTACTGTGAAAGCCATAACCCTGCTTGGTTCGACTGGTTCTATCGGCACACAAACGCTCGACATTTTAACGCAGAACCCTGATAAGTTTCGGCTGGTAGGCATCGCCGCAGGCAGTAACGCTACTCTGCTAGGCGAGCAGGTAATGCAGTTTCGGCCAGAGATTGTCGCTATCTGTGATGAAGGCAAACTGGCCGAACTCAAAGCGGCAATCTCCACGTTGGACCCTCAACCAATCATCGTCGCTGGCGAAGCAGGCATCGTTGAGGTGGCTCGCTATGGAGACGCAGAAGCTGTAGTAACGGGTATCGTGGGCTGTGCTGGACTGCTGCCGACGATCGCTGCGATCAAAGCCGGCAAGGACATTGCGCTGGCGAACAAGGAAACTTTGATCGCAGGTGGTCCTGTAGTTCTACCGCTGGCGAAGAAGCATGGCGTTAAGCTCTTGCCTGCTGACTCTGAACATTCGGCTATCTTTCAGTGTTTACAAGGCGTTCCTGAAGGCGGCCTGCGCACGATTGAACTGACTGCATCCGGCGGCGCGTTTCGCGATTGGCCCGTAGAAGAGCTGTCCAAAGTCACGATGGCCGATGCGATTAAGCATCCCAACTGGTCGATGGGTAGAAAGATTACTGTCGATTCAGCGACGCTGATGAACAAAGGGCTAGAAGTAATCGAAGCGCACTACCTGTTTGGCCTGGGCTATGACGATATTGATATCGTGATTCATCCGCAGAGCATCATTCACTCGATGATTCACCTGCAAGATACTTCGGTGCTAGCACAGCTAGGCTGGCCTGATATGCGTCTGCCGCTGCTCTATGCGATTTCTTGGCCTGAGCGGATTATTACTGACTGGAAGCCGCTGAACCTTGCAAAAATTAGCCAGCTCACCTTTCAGGGGCCCGATCATCAGAAGTATCCCTGTATGGATTTGGCCTACGCGGCGGGCCGTGCCGGCGGGACGATGACAGCCGTGCTAAACGCGGCGAACGAGCAGGCGGTGGCGCTGTTTTTAGAAGAGAAGATTCACTATTTAGAGATTGCCAAGGTGATTGAAAAGGTGTGCGATCGCCACCGCCAAGATCTGAACAAAACCCCAACTCTAGAAGATATTCTAGCTGTCGATAGCTGGGCAAGAACTGCGGTTACCGAACTGACAGCCGCACTTGCCTAACGCCTCACAGTGGGAACTTTAGCTACAGCGGTAGTGAGGCTGTGTGCGTAATCAGAACCGCTCACGCTGATTTACACTGGCAAGGGTCTATCAGAGAATCGAGGAAACCTGTATGGAAATTGTATTGGCTATAGGTGCGCTGGCGATCGCAGCTGTCATCTTCTTCTGGCTCGTCGATTTCCTTAAAGACACCTTTAAAGCGACTTTGTTAGTCTGTCTCTTCTTGCTTGGCCTCTGGCTAGTCTTTGGCTTTGCTCCTGGTGATGTCTGGGAGACCATAAGAGGCTGGCTCCCCGACTTCCTTTTTCCCGAATAGCGCCAACAAAACTGACTATCGCTATCTGCCATAATTAGCTATGGAAAGCAGGTCTACAGTCATGGTTCAAACGCCCACCAAACCTCTCACCCTAGATGAGTTCTTGCAGCAGCCAGAGACAAAGCCTGCGAGCGAATTCATCGATGGTCAAATCATTCAAAAGCCAATGCCCCGAGCAGAGCACAGTGCAATCCAAGGCGATCTAACTGTAGCCATTAATGCGGTGCTGAAGCGCTCTAAGCAAGGGCGTGCTTTTCCAGAACTACGCTGTACATTCAAGGGGCGCGCAATTATTCCTGATATTACTGTTTTGCCTTGGCTGAAAATTCCTCGTAACGAAGAAGGAAAGCTGGTCGGAGACCTTGCAGCGGCACCTGATTGGATGATTGAAATTTTGTCGCCAGGACAGAGTCAGACCAAGGTGGTGAAGAAGATTTTTCACGCTTTAGAGCACGGCACTCAGCTAGGGTGGCTGGTTGACCCAGCAGAGGAATGCGTCTTTGGCTATACTCCGGATCTACGAACAGTTCTCTATGAAGATCCTGAGCAGCAACTGCCAGTTCCCGACTTTGCCGAAGCGTTCTCTTTAACAGTGGGTGAGCTGGTTGCTTGGTTGTATGAGTAAAGTCACGAATCAGTCTGTGTGATTGTGTCAGCTGCGAATAGCAATCTACGCGCCTCTGCATACGTAGTGACTGTGCGCAAAAGAGCCCTTATTCCCTCGAATGGGTTCGCTACAGCCTACCGATTCTAGAGCGGGTGAAAGCCCTAATAGCCACAGATCGAATGGCTCACTCACAGTAAGCATTAGCGTCCGTAACTGTTGTTCAGGATCATTATCTACAACTAAATCTTTTTTTAGCAAAATGAAACGAGGGTCGCCTTTCCATTCCGACTGCTCTCGCGAATTCTCTAACTGCTGCTGTACCTCCCATGCCGCTGAGAGAATCTCAATACCATACACGCTGGGCTGGTCGCCTACTACTGTCTGAGCCCCCAGAATTACCGGATAGGCTGATTCTGCTTGCATGAAATCAACAAACCGATCTGCTTGGTAAAACTTTAGGTGGGTTCGATCTAGAACAATTACTAGCGATCCCAAAAAGCTCACCGCTAGAACGGTGAGCACAAAAGCTCGACCGCTGATAAATCGCTTGATTAAAGGTAACTTGACTCTATCGAAGGAATAACTGCTTTCCTCGTGCCAGAAAGGAGACAACATTGCACCGACCAAAACAACAATGCTGGGATAGAAAACAAAGCTATATCGATGCCCTCTAGTTATATCGAAACCAGTGCCATAGCAGATGGCTAGAAAAAGTAAATTTCCCATAATGAAGAATCCACCGATTGCTAGTAGTCCTGGGTATCGACTGGGCTGCTGCCATTGGAATTTGAGCGATCGCACCCCCATCCGCACAAACCAGGGCACATAGCCAAACAACAACACTACGCACGAAACAACAATCGTCGTTACTGCCACGGGTCCAAAGCCATTCGTAATTGGTGCTAGAATCGCATACAGCCAGCCTACTATCGATTGCGCAATTGGTTCTACCCAGAATCCGATACCTCTAGAGCCACCTGTGATATACGTCGTCTGCGGACTACCGTAAAAATTCAACAGAACGGGAAACCACAGTATTGCACCCGCTGCGGTTCCCAACGCTACCACGTAGATGCGTATCCAGTAGGGCCGACTCCAAGCCCATCCGTTTTGTAGGCACTCTCGAACCAACAAACACAGCAATACTAGCCCTTCAATTAGGTAAGTAATACCGCAGAAATAGTGGACCGCCACGCCTAGCGCGTTGACAGCTATCCACCCTAGCACTATCAGCCAGTGCAACTTCCTCCGCTCTCTCACCGCTCGCATTGCCAGTACAAAGCAGCCCATTGACCCCATCACCATGAGGATCGCTAACGTATAGTGACGCGCCTCTTGTGAGAGAAAAACAGAGAAAGGAGAAACTGCCATCAGCGCTGCGCACAGTAGCGCCGTTAGGCGATCGCGAAAGCTGACCCAGCCCAGCCAATAGCTAGTAGGAACCGCCAAAGCCCCAAAGAAAGCCGGTAGCGCTCTTGCTGCCCATACGGACGCATAGCCATTCGTATCACCTACCAGTCGATGGCAGAACATCATCCACCAATGTGCCAAAACAAAGTAAGCAGGTGGATGATTGTTCTCTGCCAATAAGTAGGTTGCCGTATTCCTTGCGGTTGCTCCAGGGGTGAGATGTAGCGGTCGAATCATCTGTTCTAGCGTGATGATCTGATCGGTCGGAATTAGCCTAGAAGAGTTGCCCAAGCTAAATAGAATGGTGGAGATTTCGTCCATCCAAGCGGGTTTGGCTGATAGGTAGGTGAAGCGGATCAGTAGGGCGATCGCAAACAGTCCTAGTAGCCACCACCCTACTTGCCGAACCACAACATCAGACTTATGGTTTGGAGAAAATCTTTTTCCAGTCGAAAAGACTACAGGCTGATCGGTTGGCTTAGTCATGGAAAACTGCTTACATCTTATTATGTTAGGTGTCATCGTTGAAAGACTATCCTACATCTACACAGCAAGGCTGTAGTAGTCTTATTACAAAGCACGGATGGAACTTTAGCAGATGAGTGGTACTCGCGATATTCATATCGGCGGCAGCGTTGATGGCGGCATGATTATTGTGGGCGATCGCAATACCGTCAGTAGCCAGCAGCTCTCCTGCATCCTAGCAGCGCCCCTTCAAAAAGAAAGCTACTGATACTAGCTGCCAATCCCAAAGGATCCTTTCGCCTTCGTTTAGATCAAGAAGTACGAGACATCAGCGAAGGATTAAAGCGAGCTGAACATCGAGATAAGTTTGAAATTGCTCAGCGATGGGCTGTTCGCCCTAGAGATTTTCAAAGAGCAATGCTAGAAGAACTGCCGCAGATTGTTCATTTCTCAGGTCACGGCGAAGGGGAAGCAGGACTGTACTTCGAGGATGAAGTCGGCGTGCCCAAGCTAGTATCAGGCTCAGCCCTAGCCTCATTGTTCAAGCTTTTTTCTCGTAAAGCCAATATTGAATGCGTTGTCCTGAATGGCTGCTACTCAGCCGCGCAGGCAAAGGCAATTACTCAGCATGTGCCCTATGCAATCGGCATGAATCAGGCCGTCGGGGATGAGGCTGCTATTGAATTTGTTGTAGGGTTCTACGATGCGCTAGGCAATGGTGAATCAGTAGAATTCGCCTTTGAATCTGGCAAAGTATCGATGGAATTGAATGGGACAGGATACGAGAATCTGCCTGTGCTACTAGTGAATTCCAAGGCTATGCGTTTGCAAAGTCTACAAGGCGAATTCCTTCTATGATCAAAATTGATGCCCAAACCAGAATGCTGATACCTGCTGCTGCTGCTGCAATGTCTTTGGTTATTCTAATGCGTTCATTTCGCTGAGGTTCTACAAAATCACACAGGACTTCGATAGCGCTGTTGAACAACTCTGCAATCAGGACTAGTCCTACGGCTAGTAAGACTAAGCTGACATCTATCCATCGATGCAGCAGAAAGGCACCAATCAGAACTGGCCCTGATAGAACAACTTTATAGGCAACACTGAAGTCGGTTACCACTGCGACCTGGAGACCTGAAAGAATTGTCTTGAGCTTACGCAGAGGCTGGTAGCCCTTGGTTCTAAATTGATTTTGCATAAGATTACTCTTGTCGATTTGAGCTGGTAATAGGCACGGGGAACACGAGTGAAAATGCTAAGTCGACCTATTGTAGGCGCTTGTGCCGCATAGCTTTTGAAGACTGCAAGGCCGTTACTACGGCTGCTAGCAGCGTCAGTGATACAGTGCCAAATCCGATCCAGCGACTCAAGCCGCTTAAGAGTGAAGAGGGAGGCACACCTGCGCTCGCCACTAGATAGCTGGTGTACAAGACGTAACAGACTAGCAGCAGGATGCCTTCTTTGCGAGATATTCGACTGGCCGTAAAGCAAATGGGAAAGCACATCAGAGCTACCGCTATCATGATGGGAATATCGAAGGAGATAGCGGCTGGTGGAACTACAATACCGCCGGGTGCAGTGCTGCTAGATAGCCCTAAAACGATTAGAACATTGAAGATATTGCTGCCGACGACATTTCCGACAGCAATATCACTTTCGCCGCGCAAACTAGCTGTTACAGACGTTGCTAGCTCTGGTAGGGAGGTGCCTACCGCGACGACTGTTAAGCCAATCAGTAGTGGGCTAGCCCCCAAGAGCGTGGCGATCGCGATCGCACTATCAACCAGTAGCTGCGATCCAACCACCAGCATTCCTAACCCCGCCACAAACAGGCCACCGTTTAGCGCAATTTCTTTAGGAGAATGCGATCGCGCTTCAAACTGCGCATACTCACCTTGAACGATAGGATCGTGCTCTTTTCGGCTTTGGTACAGCAGAAACAGTGTATAAGCCAGTCCCCCCAAACATAAGATGACGCCATCCGAGCGGCCTAGCTGTCCGTCCCAACTGAAAAGCATCAGCAACGCTGATACGCCAATCATAATTGGCACGTCCAGTCGAACGATCTGCTGCGCTACGGACAAAGGTGCAATCAAAGCGGAAATGCCCAGTATCAGCAGCACGTTGCAAATGTTACTGCCCACCACATTGCCTAATGCTATGTCCGCCTGTCCTGTCAGACTTGCGTGCAGACTAACGCCTAGCTCAGGCGCGCTTGTACCAAAAGCGACGACAGTCAAACCAATAACTAGCGGTGGAATGCCAACCGTCGCTGCGAGCCTAGAAGCACCCTTGACTAAAAACTCCGCGCCACCGACTAGCAAGGCTAACCCTACTACCAAGCTGACGACTGTTCCAATGCCCATAAATGACTCGACCTAGTAGTTTCTAAGTGGTTTTGAATTAGTTTTGAAGAAGCTGAATGCTATCATTCAACTGCCTTGTGCATATTAGCACTAAAAAATAGTGCAAGACCGTTTAGTGAATGATCAATCCTTTCATATCGCAGTCGTTTACATTTCGAGCCGCAGAGCAGCAGCAAGTCTGCGCCCTTTTAGAGAAGGACAGCGACTTTGTTGTTACTGGCGTTCCTGGAACAGGGCGACGAACGCTTGTTTGCAACGCGGCAAAACAGGCTGGCGTCCGCTATTTAGAGATCGACTGCTTGCGCTGTCGGAGTGCTAGCCAGTTCATACATCTGCTGGCAGATAGCGTTATTGATACGTTCAGGGCTTCGGATGAACTTGCACAGATCTACCAGTGGAGCCAAGACCATCCCTTGACGGTCAATCAATTCTCGAGCGATCGGGTTCGAATCGATTGGCCGACCGCACCTAGTAAGGAATGGAGCTTGTTTGAGAGTATTTTGTCACTGCCGCAGTACCTAGCCGAAGCGCAGGGCTACCAGGTAGTCGTGGTTTTTCACAATCTTGTCCATATTCGCGGCTGGGACCGCCATCGAAAGTGGGAGACTTATCTCTTGCAAGAAATTCAGCGTCAAAACCGAGTTAGCTATGTCCTAGTAGCGACGGTTGCTGAACCCTGGATGAGCGAGCGATCGCTGCCAATCATATTTTTAGCACCACTGCGCGATCATGAGCTAAAGCCCTGGATTACGGATAGCATGGCAGCCGCTGGCCTCGAGTTTGACCAAGAAGATCGAAGTCTAGAGCTGTTTCTGGAGTATGCGCAAGGTCATATTAAAGACGCCATCACCTTAGCCCAGCGCATCTGGCTAGAGTGTCACGCGGTTGATCGCGACGATAGGCCAGGTGTCATTCAGTCCTATCACGTTCACGGTGCAATGCTCTCACTGGTGCAGGACATCAGCGTCACCTTTGAAGCGTTACTTTTGCTGCTGCCTCCAACCCAAGCCAAACTCCTAGAAAGCCTAGCGCTCGATCCAACCGACAGCCCGCAGTCTAATAGCTATATTAAAAAACACCACCTTTCTAGGGGTGGCAGCTTGCAGGGGGCGTTAAGCGGGTTAGAGCAAAAAGGGTTGATATACGGACCTCAGCTTGGCTATCAAGTAGCCTTACCGCTTTTTGCTTTTTGGCTAAGACAGCGCTTGTAGGGTGCCAGCCAAAATTCGTACACAAAAGTAGCAGAGGCCCCTTCTGTATACGAATATAAAACTTACTAAGAGAAGCTTTATAGAGAAGCCACGATACTGCTAGCCATGATTGGCTCAGTTGTCAAGATGCCTTCTGTCTGGGCCATGTACAGCATCAAGTCCATCACGCGGTTGGAGTAGCCCCACTCGTTGTCATACCAGGAGAGCACCTTAAAGAACTGAGAATTTAGCTCCATTCCGGCTTTGGCATCGAAAATACTAGAGCGAGGATCGCCAGTAAAGTCGGAGGAGACCAGCGGCTCTTCGGTATAGCCGAGCACGCCACGCAGCTCGTCTTGAGCGGCCGCTTTCATCCGCTCACAGATTTCTGCATAGCTAGTGGCTCTTTCGGTGCGGAAGGTGAGATCGACGACTGAAACGTCTGGGGTGGGGACTCGCACGGCCATGCCAGTCAGCTTGCCAGTCAGCTCTGGGAGCACTAGGGTAACGGCTTTGGCAGCGCCAGTAGAGGCTGGAATTAGGTTTTGGCTAGCACCTCGACCGCTGCGCAGGTCTTTGCTAGAGGGACTATCGACGGTGTACTGCGTTGAGGTGGCAGCGTGGATAGTGGTCATCAAGCCTTCTGCGAGGCCAAAGCTGTCGTTGATGACTTTGGCAATCGGGGCGAGGCAGTTGGTGGTGCAGCTAGCGTTGGAGACGATGCGATCGCTCGCTGGATCAAACGTCTCATGATTGACGCCGACTAGGAAAGTGCGCACTTCACCGGGGCTCTTGGTCGGCGCAGAGATAATCACCCGCTTAGCACCTGCTGTAAGGTGAGCGCTAGCAGTCTCGTGCGTGGTAAATCGACCCGTCGCCTCAACCACGTAGTCAGCACCGAGTTCGTCCCAAGGCAGCTCAGCAGGATTGCGAACCGCCGTACAGGGGATAAAGCGACTGTTAACGACAATGCCGCCATCGCGAGCTTCTACTTCACCGGGGAATGAGCCGTGGGTAGAGTCGTATTTTAGTAAGTAAGCAAGCGTCTCAGGAGCAACCAGGTCATTGATCCCGACAAACTCAATGTTGCGGTTGTTCACCGCTGCTCTAAAAACCAAACGGCCAATGCGTCCAAATCCGTTGATGCCAACTTTTAATACAGCCATAGGAGAATTGATTGGGTGAGTCGTATACGCTTTCATTTCACTAGAGAAATTTTAAAAACCCTAATATTCACACTTTTCCTTCAGAGTTCACTGCCAGATACTATAAGGGATGTAACTGAACGTATCGCAACCTATCGGAATCTATAACTTGGTAACGATTAAGCTGGGCTAGATAGCGCTGTCTAAGCGCCACTCACGATCTGCGCAGCTATTTGACCTTATCAATACCTTCAAAGGTATGCACCCGGTACAGGCTGTATAGCTATCGACTTATGAAGTCATCTGCTTTTTCTATTAGCACCAGTATGGGCACTAGCTTGATAGCTTAGTCCTTGACTGTTACTGCTGTGATCGCAAACTGTAGCGATCGCCCTGGCATAGCGAAGCAGAACTCAAAGCAAAATATCAGGGTCCTAACAGCGAAGGCATTGGTTCGTAGCCATACGATACTGTCGCTAGCGATGAGCGCAGCGTGCTCAAAGCATACAGCGGCTCTCACTCCTAACCACCTGCACAGCAATCCTGCTGCAATCAGCAACTGCTTATAGAATTAAATTTAAACGTTTGCCGAATTGTTGCAAAGCCATCCGTAAGCTATCCGCAAGCTGTTGTATAAATTGTTCTTCAACCACAAGAGAAAACTACTTACATCTCTCCTATCTTTTCAGAATTCAATGCCTCAGATAGAGACCACTCTTGATGCAGATAGCGTAACAGCTTGCTCGACTCATTCGGCAACCGGCGGGCATTTAGCCATGTATGGCCTTCTTTTCAACGTTTTACGCGGTGTAGGCGATAGGTTTGTCAATAGTGTGAATTGACCTATCTCACAGGTCAATTCACTTTGTTCTTCATGCTTATTCTTCATCAAAAAAGCATACTTAAAGTACTGTTCTGAAAACGCTTGAAGAGGCATTCAATCTTCATCTTTTACTTACTCAATGAACACAAAACCCCCTGTTCAACACTCGAGCCATCTCTGTATATTACAGGCATACGGAATCAGTATATGAAGTGCATTCATTGTTTTGTTAGATTCACGTAGATAAGGATCAAGAAAAATGTCTTTTGTAGCTAATATTGTCAAAGATCGTCCGAATGATGGAGCAAGAGTTACCGAGAACGGTATCAGACCTGCCGCTAACGAAGTTAACAACCCAGCTAATCCGACAGGTGGACTAGATACCGAAGGTACTCCTGGTAAGGATGAAATAACAGGAACCAACCAGAGCGATGTTATTCGCGGAGATGACGGCAGAGATAACTTGAACGGTCGTGCGCGCAAAGATGTGATCAGTGGCGAAGGTGGCAGCGATGCTATCAGAGGCGGCGGCGGTAACGACGCGTTGTTTGGTGGCGACGGCGACGATGCGATCAAAGGTGGCGGTGGTAAAGACCTGATCACTGGCGATCGCGGCAGCGACAAGATCATGGGCGGTAAAGGTGACGATCTGATCGTTGGCGGTGAAGGTGACGATCTTCTACGCGGTGGTCAGGGCAGCGACATTCTAGAAGGTGGCGCTGGCGCAGATACTTTCCTATTCAAAGGCAATGACTTCGGTGGAGACTTCTTCGAAGATATCGTAGCCGATTTTGTTAGAGGAATAGATACCGTCAGCTTTGAATCAGGCGGGACTCGCGTGTTCACTGGCATGAGCGTCGGTAACGATTATGTAATCAACGTAATTAACAAGCTCAACAACCTAAGTGGAACAATCACCATCCTTGGTCAAGGCGGTAAAGTTGCCGATGTGTCTGAAGTCACAGCATCTCAGCTATCAAGCATGTTTGGCTAAGCAAGTCTGATCCCATTCGGGCCAATGTTCGGCCCGAATGGGGTATCCGAACGGGTAATATCTACATGCGCCGTACCTCGGCGGAAGTATCCAGCTAAGAAGGCCTATGTTCAGTCGAGATATGCCTGAATATAGGCTATGGTACGGCTCCAAGTGACCGCTTTATTCTTCAGCTGTTGAGAGAAGTGCTGTCGAATTCTTTCAATCTCAGTAGGTAGAAGATTATGAACGGTGAGGCGATCGCAATACTTACTGCCCTCACCTAGCCACCTTTCTAGTAATTCTGCGGCGATCGTCAGCTGCGTCTGAAAGGCTATTGGCTCAATTTCGCAGACAAATCCTGCCGCGCTAAAGTCACGCTGTAGGTCAGCAATATCCCAGTTCACCCAGTCATCTGCTTGATTGTTGTATAAATCATCTTCGGCTGCGCAAAAAGCAGCATACAAACTCTTTTCTATTGCTTGAGCATCTATCAGCTGCGATAGTCGCTGTCCTCGCCTAGGGACAGACTCGGCTAGGACAACAGATCCGGCTGGTGCCAATAGCTTTCTAATCTGTTCGATTACATTCTTTTTATCAGAGCAGCCTACCAATACATTTCGACCGATCACGCCATCAAAGCTAGACTTTAGACACAGATCTCTTTGTTCTATGGCTGCTAGCCAGTTTGAATCATCAACTGATAGCACAATGGGTCGGGTTAGCTCGCTGAGCATTTCGGCCTGTTCGACTAGTGCCTCGTATTCTTTGGCCGAGCGTGCGCAGCTGTAGACGCCCCCTTCTGGCACTCGGCGAACGGCTTCCCAAGTGAGTAGACCCGTGCTGGCATTGAGATCTAGTAGGACATGGTGACGCTGCGGATTGAGTCGGATGAAGATGCGATCGCGCACTTTCCCAAGCTGTTCTCCCAAAACGCCCGTTGCCCTTTGCAGCCACCTATCCTGCTGCTGGTCTACTGTCCCATAGGTGAGCGCTTCTGGCATCGATCTCTCATTGTTTTGTTCCACTAGCGCCGCTAGCTGAGCCTCTCTCCTTCTAGCCACCTGCGTTTGAATCTGTGCCTCGTAGCCCTGATCAGAAGGCTGATAAAACACCTGCCCTTGCAAGCTACCGGGCAAATACTGCTGCGCCACCCAGTGGTCGCGGTACGCATGCGGATACAAATATCCCGCCCCGTGTCCGAATCCTTTCTTGTCTCGCGTAGCATCTCGCATGGCGTTGGGCACCTCGCCTTCGCGTTCGTCCTTTACCGTTGCCAGCGCATCAAAAAACGCCATTACGCTGTTGCTTTTCGGCGCGGTTGCCAGATACAGCGTTGCCTGTGCCAAAGGATAGCGACCCTCCGGCATGCCCACTCGGTCGAACGCCGCCGCGCAGCCCGTGACCACCACCACCGCATTCGGATCGGCCATGCCTACATCCTCCCCAGCTAGAATCACCAGCCGTCGAAAGATGTAGCACGGATCTTCTCCGGCATACACCATCCGCGCTAGCCAATAGAGCGCCGCGTCCGGGTCTGAGCCTCGCACGCTCTTGATAAAGGCGCTGATGATGTCGAAATGGGCATCACCTTCTTTGTCGTATAGCACTGCCCGCTGCTGAATTGAATCTTCTGCTACGGCTAGGGTGATTTGTTGCCTTTCGTTGTTGTCTACCGGGGTTGTTTCTACTGCAAGCTCTAGAGCATTCAACACGGTTCTGGCATCACCGTTTGCCACATTCACTAGATGATCTAGCGCGTCGGTATCAAGCCGGACATCTCGCTTTCCGTATCCTCTTTCAGAATCATTTAGAGCCTGTTGAACAATCAGCTTGAGATCGCCTGCGTTCAAAGGCTTGAGTTGAAACACGCGAGAACGGCTCACCAGCGCTTTGTTCACTTCAAAAAACGGATTTTCTGTAGTTGCACCAATCAGGATCACCGTGCCATTTTCTACCCAGGGCAATAGTGCATCCTGCTGGGCTTTGTTGAACCTGTGCACCTCATCGACAAACAGAATTGTTCGTAACCCAAACCGACCGCGATGAGTTTGAGCCTGTTCAATCGCAGCTCTGATATCTTTGACGCCGCCGAGTACCGCGTTGATGGCAACGAACTTAGCCATTGTGGTGTTGGCAATGACTTTGGCCAGCGTCGTTTTACCCGTACCAGGCGGACCGTAGAAAATTAGAGAAGAAAGCTGGTCGGCCTGGATAGCGCGGCGCAGCAGACGACCAGGGCCAATAATAGCGTCTTGACCGATGAATTCGCTGAGCGATCGCGGCCTCATCCGCGCCGCCAAAGGCGCTTCAGAGATAGCTAGTTCCTGCTGCCTCTGCTCAAATAAATCCATCGCTAGTCAGTAGATCGCTCATTGTGTAACCACTCTAACTAACAACTGTGAAACTCGCTGTGGCCAAACTTGCTTTCGCTACACACAACAAAGAATTTTTCTAGCCTGCGCTCTAGCCCAGCATCCCAACTTATTTTTGCTAAACGCACCCCTTAGCAGCATCAATAAAAACTGAAGCCATCATGCTGAGCATTGTCGTCGAGCTCGGTGTGCAGGGCAAAAAGCTGCTCGTTTGCAGCCATGAGTGGGGCGAGACGCTCAATCGCTATCATCGTCTGTTACTGCTCAATCGTCGTGTTTTAGCCAACGATACGCCTTTTACGTACGACAGTTTTACACATCCAGCGGGCTGCGCACTCCTCGACCACCCTGATTGAGAACATGGGTATAAATCATTGTTGTCTTCACATCTTTATGGCCAAGCAACTCTTGTACTGTGCGAATATCGTAGCCATTTTCAAGTAGATGAGTAGCGAAGCTATGTCGTAGCGTGTGACAACCTCCATGTTTTGTAATATCAGCTTGGCATATCGCTTTTTTCATAGCACGTTGAACAGATTGCTTATACAGATGATGTCTGCGGACTATCTTAGAACGCGGATCGACTGAGCGCTTCCACGATGGAAATATAAACTGCCATTTCCACTCTTGATGAGCATTCGGATACTTTCGCTCTAGCGCGTAGGGCAGTTCAACCGTGCCATATCCCATCGCCAAATCCTGTCTGTGCAGGCACTGAGCTTTCTGCATCTGTCGCTGTAGCGGTTCTACTAGAGACTTGGGCAACATTGTATGCCGATCCTTCTGCCCCTTCCCGTCTCGCACCGTTATCTGACAATATTCAAAGTCGATGTCCTTGACACGCAGCCGCAACCCTTCCATCAGCCGCATACCAGTACCATAGAGCAAACTGATTACTAGATGATGAATGCCCCATCTACGTTGGCTAAAATTTGCTTCACTTCTGAGCGCGTAAACACGACTGGAAGACGCTGGGGGCGCTTTGCCCGCTCGATACCGTCAATGTAAGACAGCTCTATGTCTAGAACCTGACGATACAGAAACAGCAATGCGCTTAGCGCAACCGTTTGAGTCGATGCTGCCACATGACGCTCAGTAGCTAAATGCGACAAATAGGCTCTGATTTCAGAGGTTCCCATATCCTTAGGATGGCGCTTGTCGTGAAATAGGATGAAATCGCGAATGTAATAAACATAGGATTTCTCCGTTGACAGGCTGAAATGCTTCAGCCTAATCGATTCCCGAACTTGATCGAGGAGTCGGGGCGGTTGATGCGAGGACGAGGACATAGATGAGCGCTGTATTAAGTCATATATTCGGGTGCTTATGCAGCAGCTTTGATGGATAAGCACCTTTGTACTCATACTTAACCTGTCAAGAATGCCAGATAACACCTGGATTTCCCGGATCTATACAGCAAAAATGGTAGTCAACTTCTGTAAATAGGGGCTTATACATCAAAATTGACAGGTAATATGGAAAACCAGGGTGTTGTTCAGCAGATCTGCTGTTGAATATATAGTTGATCTGCCTGGGTTTGAATGTTACCGCTTGGGAAAACTATGTGCTGGCCCAGTCACATCAACACTTCGTTGGAACCGACACCGCCTGTTAACCGCCCGACGACGTTTACGGCGGCGGTGCGGTTCAACTACGACGTTAGACAGCTGAAATTAATCCTACTGCTCATGTCTGTTTCCTTCCCTAAATAGCTGTTGGGTTAAGATTGAGAAAATGTCTAGTACCGTAATGACCAAGTTACCCAAACGTTCTAAATCGCAGAAGATCGGGGTGAGTGCTGCTGATCTCCTCAGTTCTGTTTTTGTCGAGTTTTGCAACGTTATTCCTGTCCCTCAAGAGAGAGACCTCGGTATCGACTTCATCTGTGAAATCATGCGGGGAGAACACCCAACTGGGAAATTATTCAATATTCAATGTAAAGGGAAAGAAGAATCCAAAGTAGAAGGTGATTCAATCACCATTCCCATCAAAGTCACGACTCTCAATTACTGGCTCCTCCAACCAAATCCAACATTCCTAATTGTTGTTGATGGCAAAAACGGTTTATTTTACTGGTCTTTTCCTCAAGACTTTCTCGATTCACTCAATAAAAATTGGCAAGAACAGAATACAGTCTCAATTCCTGTTCCTGTTCAGAATTGCTTCGAGCAAGATATAAATGATTTGCCCACTCAATTAGTTTCAATAGTTAATTCACATGCATCAGCTACTCCTCGGAATGGCGACTATCTCGGAACGTTAACCCTTGGAGATGCCATAGGTAGGGCTGCTGACTACGGATTACATGTTCTGAGAACACCCTTTCATCGTCCTTTTCAGTATATGGGAATGTCTATTGCAGATGCGGCAAGCGCAGTTGGTGGTCACCCCAATAAAGTTGGCAATATCATCGTTGAGTCTGATCAAGCCCATATGCTGTTAGAGACAGAAGGAAATTTTGTGAATTATGTAGATATCGAATTAAAAAAGACTGCACCTTGGAGCCAGAGCCATCCGTTTGATTCTGCGGCAATTTTAGGAGTACTTAGTATTAACCCAGCCGAGTTGGAACTAGCCCGTAAACAGACACACTTTCACACCTACTATGACCATAAGAGAAGATTAAAGATTGGTGTATCTTGTCAGTATGAGGGCGCACCGCTATCTGTAGGATTTAGCAGCAAGTATTACAGGGCTTAAAGGGAGTAATAAAGGCAATTCTGTTTTGTCGTATTGTAGTCCAAGTAGTTCGGATTGTTTGCTCCAGGTCGGTAGGTGGCGCAGTCTAACAACCCTGGTGCAGCGGTCGATTGGGAGATCTTGGTGGTGATGCAAAGGTGATCTGTCGCCGCTGACCAGGAACGTTAGGCATCTCTGGAGAACGTGGTGGCAACGTGACTACGCGGATTCAATTGAGCATGTACTTGCCAGAACCTGAGGCCAGTGAACTGGAGGCTGTGCGTCGGCTTCTTGACCCGGTTCAGAGCAGTCTCATTCCCGCGCACGTGACATTGTGCAGGGAAGATGAGCTTGCCTTGGTGAACACTGACTCGTTCGCGTCTCGGCTTGCGGACGCTCAGGCAACGCGGGTAACCCTCCATTTCGGCAGGCCTGAAGTCTTTCACGAGCACGGCATCCTCCTGCCCTGTATCGCTGGGGAGGAGGCATTCCATTCGCTGAGGGTGCACGTTCTCGGTTCTAGAGCCATTAGGCGCCAAGCCCCACACATCACGCTGGCCCACCCACGCAATCCAAAGTCTGCTGGAAACTGTCTGGCCAACGCGAACCTGCTGTCGACAATGATTTCCATCAATTTCACCAGTGTCGCACTCATTGAGCAAACGGCCGCCACGCCTTGGCGCGTGCTGCGAACGTATGAGATTCGGGGGACGATGCCTAATATATAGTTGATCTGCCTGGGTTTGAATGTTACCGCTTGGGAAAACTATGTGCTGGCCCAGTCACATCAACACTTCGTTGGAACCGACACCGCCTGTTAACCGCCCGACGACGTTTACGGCGGCGGTGCGGTTCAACTACGACGTTAGACAGCATGAAAATGTAGAAGGGTAGAAAGCGTGATAAACGATAGTAGGTGAGATTGTATTAACTGGTACTCTGATGTCAACTTTACATCTCTTGCACGGCTTCACTGGAGCAGGAAAAACCACCTTTGCCAAACAGCTAGCACATGAGATAGGTGCAATGCGATTTACACCTGACGAGTGGGTGGTTAAGCTATATGGTTCCAATCCACCGGAAGCAATGTTCACTGTTTATCTTGAACGGGTCACGGCTCTTATATGGCAAATGACCATACAGCTCATTCAACTCAATCAGGATGTCATCCTCGACTTTGGTTTCTGGAGTCGGGCATCTCGCGATGAGGCGCGTGATAAAGCTTTAAAGATGGGCGCTCAAACAACACTCTATTTCATTACAGCGCCAGAGAGCGTTATGAGAAAACGGGTGATACAACGCAGTCATGAATTACCTGAAGGGGATCTAATGATCGATACTCATGCCTTCGAGTCATTCAAAAATCGTTTTGAACCACTCGGCGAAGATGAACCTTACATCACTATCTATACCGCTCCTAATTTAGACTCCTCAAAATATTAGTACGTTTGATATGATCAGTTATGAACATGAGAACGTAGAGAAAACGTCGTGGTAATTAGCCTGGAACTCTCGTCAGAGCTAGAAAATGAGTTGTCTACAGAGGCTTGTCAGCTTAAATTGCCTCTAGCAGAGTATATTTTACGTGTGCTTGAATTCCGCCCTTTTCTACAAAATCCTCCCAGAACAGGTGTAGAACTCGTGGCTTACTGGGAAAGTATTGGGATAGTTGACTCTCGACCTGATGTTACTGATAGTCAGGAATATGCACGTAGGCTGCGCAACCAAGCTGAACACCGTGAGCAGGTTTAGGTAGCGAATGTATCTGGTGGATACTGATGTGATGATTGATATCCAGCGAGATTACCTGCCTGCGCTTGCTTGGTTTACCTCTGTCTCAGAATTGCCCAGCATTCCTGGCTTTGTTGTCATGGAACTGATTCAGGACGCTCAGAACAAGCAACAAGTTCGTAAAGTCCTACAAATGGTGGTTCCGTTGCCAATCGTTTGGCCCACTGAAACTGACTGCGCTCGTGCTCTATCGGACTTCACGGCTTATCATTTGTCTCACAAGGTGGGCTTGATTGATGCCTTGATTGCGGCTTGTGCCATTGGGCGAAATGCAACTCTCTGTACTTTCAATGTGAAGCACTATCGAGTTATCTCAGGCTTAAGCCTGGAACAACCTTATAGTCGCTGAACCGTCTAACACTACGTTGGTGCGGACGGAGCAAAGCTTGTCGGTGAATGTTCAAGGTTATCTGCCGCCGCACAACTTCACCGTTAGGCTGCTTGAGTTTCTGGCAGGGACTGTCTTCCAATCCCACTGGTCGGGATGCAAAGCTAAGATCGGATTTTATAATCTTTTATCAAGGCTCATAGAACGGATCGTCATCACTCGTATTTCAGAGTTTGAGTCCGGATCAATTAATCATCTCGCCGAGGAAAGTTTATCTCAAGGGTTTCGGTTTGTTGAAAGACTAATTCGAGAGTAGAGTAGCAGGTTGAATTGCTTCGATCGGTCTAGTGAAATGCTATTTGGAGCCTCTGTGCAAGGTGCAATCATTGGGATCGGTGGGCTGAATCAAGATCCATATTTCAATCATCCTAAAGTTGGAAGGTTGCGGCATTTGTATGTCGAGTCAGGTTGGCGTAAGCGTGGAGTGGGACGGTTGTTGGTAACTCAGCTTATTCACACAGCCAAGCCGCATTATCAATGATTGACTTTGCGAACCGATACCCCAGTCGCCGCCGAGTTTTATTAGAGACTGGGATTCAAGACGCATCCTAGCTAGGAACATACGACCCATCATTTACAATTGAATTGAGAAGAGAATTATTTTTTGAGTTTATAGTGAGGCTTTTTTATGCTAAATGTAACGGTTGATGAAATTCAGCGCGATCCTTCAAAGTACCTGCGCCAAGTGGAGGCTGGTGAAACCATTGTGATTGTTCAGGCAGATAAAGCGATCGCGGAACTGAGACCGATTCATAGGAATAAGCCATTACGACCGTTTGGATTATGTGCAGGGGAGTTTAGCGTGCCAGATGATTTTGATGCTCCATTGCCAGAGGATTTTCTCAGTGCATTCGAGGGCAAATGAGGATTCTGCTAGATACCCACATCTTTCTATGGTTCATCAGTGGCGATACCCAGTTGTCAACAGATGTTCGGGATGCAATTCGCAATCCAGACAACGAGGTTTATCTGAGCGCAATTTCAGTCTGGGAAGCAATTGTCAAGTACCAGTTGGGCAAGCTACCTCTGCCAGAACATCCCGAAACGTATTTGCCCAAACAGCGCGATCTGCATCAAATTGCCAGTCTTGACCTTAATGAAAGTAGTGTGCTTCAACTGGCTAAACTGCCACCATTACATCGCGATCCATTTGACAGGATGTTGATCTGCCAAGCATTACAAAATGGTTTGACCATTGCGACGGTCGATGCAGCAGTCCGTGCGTATCCAGTCAACGTCATGTAGCAGCGCAGCCCAACGCCGCGTTGGTGCGGACGGAACAAAGGTTATCAGTGGGAGTTCAAGGTTATCTGCCGCCGCACAACTTCACCGTTAACACACATAGTGAGTCATATCGAATTTTCTCTAGAGAACCTATGACGACAATTCTCACAAACAGCTCCTCTTGGGTCTAAATGATGGCTTGATTTGCTGCGACTATCAGAAATTTAGGTCCGCTCACCGTCTAGAATCTACATTTTATGGAAGTCATAGCGTGTGCCAGCGCTTACATAGCAAAGTGCTTCATCAATTGAAATAAATTACGTAAAAAATCCAGAGAAGCGCTCACTCCCCTGGATTTCATTCAAATGTGATAGCTGACCTACCGCTTAGCTAGCTTTTTCTTACCTACCTTGCGTAGGCGGATCGATTCTGGTGTCACTTCCACCATCTCATCCGGCCCGATATACTCTAGCGCTCGCTCTAGGCCCATCTCCATCGGCGACTGTAGCTGCACTAGCTCATCACCCGAAGCAGCTCGGTGGTTAGTAAGCTGCTTGGCCTTACAGATATTCAGCTCTAGGTCTTGCGGGCGGTTGTTCTCGCCGACGACCATGCCTTTGTAGACCTTTGTACCCGGCTCAATAAAGAACGTGCCTCTATCTTCTGCGTTCTTCAGCGCGTAGAAAGTGGCTACCCCTTCTTCAAACGAGATCAGCACGCCGTTGCGACGAGTCTCAATGTCACCAGACATTGGACGATACTCTAGAAAGCTGTGGTTCATGATGCCAGCGCCCCGAGTCGCCCGCATGAATTCCCCTCGAAAGCCAATTAGTCCCCGAGCCGGAACAACAAACTCTAGCTGAGCGCGGCCATCACCTGCGACCATCATGTCTTGCAGTTCGCCTTTACGCTGACCTAGTCGCTCCATACAGCCGCCGACCGCTTCTTCGGGCACATCTAGCACTAGCTGCTCATACGGCTCACAGGGCGAACCGTTCACTTCGCGGTAGATTACCTGCGGTTGAGACACTTGGAACTCGTAGCCTTCACGGCGCATCGTCTCAATCAGGATGCCAAGGTGAAGTTCACCTCGTCCAGAGACGGCAAAGCGATCAGGTGAGTCGGTGGGCTCTACGCGTAGAGCAACGTTGGTTTCTAGCTCACGGAAGAGGCGATCGCGCAACTGACGAGAGGTAACAAAATCACCCTCTTGGCCCGCAAACGGCGAGTCATTCACTGCAAAAGTCATCTGCAATGTCGGCTCGTCTACCTTAATTAGCGGCAGCGCCTGTGGATCGGTGGCGCAGGTAATTGTCTCACCGATATTGGCATCGGCGAAGCCTGCTACCGCTACTAGGTTTCCGGCTGTTGCCTCTGCAATCTCGACTCGTGACAAGCCTTGAAAGCCCATCAGCTTAGAAATTTTGCTCTTGATGATCTTGCCGTCTTCTTTCACCAGTGCGCACTGCTCACCCTGACGGATGGTGCCGTTGTGAACCTTACCGATCACGATTCGGCCCAGGTAGTCAGAATAGTCAAGCGTTGTCACCTGAAGCTGCAAAGGCTTTTCAGGATCGCCCACAGGTGGGGAGACATGATGAATAATCGACTCGAACAAAGGCTTCATATCTTTGTCTTCGTCTTCCATCTTTTCTTTGGCAAAGCCAGTTAGACCAGAAGCAAACAGGTAAGGAAAGTCGCACTGGTCATCATCTGCGCCCAGCTCGATAAACAGATCGAGTACCTTGTCCACAGCGGTGTGGGGGTCTGCCCGAGGTCGATCAATCTTGTTGACGACCACAATCGGACGCAGCCCTTTCTCTAACGCTTTTTTGAGTACGAACCGGGTCTGAGGCATTGGGCCTTCGTTAGCATCTACAATCAGCAGACAGCCGTCCACCATGCCCAGCACTCGCTCGACCTCGCCGCCAAAGTCCGCGTGACCTGGCGTGTCGACGATGTTGATTAGCGTTTCGCCATAGTAGACTGCCGTATTTTTCGACAGAATAGTGATGCCTCGCTCGCGCTCTAGATCGTTGGAGTCGAGTACACAGGTAGGTACTGCCTCGTTGTCGCGAAAGATGCCAGATTGCTCTAGCAAAGAGTCGACAAGGGTGGTTTTACCGTGGTCTACGTGGGCGATGATAGCGACGTTGCGGATGGGAAGGCTCATAGGAGTCTCGGGGTTGGCTGAGTAAGGAAGCTAGTGATTTGAACTAGTTTTTTGAAATTTACATCTTTGCAATAAAGGTTTATCAATTGTAACTTATGCAATAGCGGCCCAACACAGACGGGGCAGCTAATTTGACTAGGCAACGAGATGGGCGTCCTTCTATCGCGGCCTGCAACAGGTCAAAGCCTTACGTAGTCAAAGAATCGTCAAGTTAGCTTGCTGTCAAAGTATAAATAGTCGAAGAAGAATAATGGTTTGCGGTAGGGACGTTGCATACACTATCCCTACCGCAAACTAGATCGTGAGCCGGAGACTTTTACACCGTAACGAAGCTATCAGCGGCTAGCGTCGTAGTATCCACGCCCGTCAGAACAGCCAGCGTTTGCTCACCAAAGGAGATTGTTTCACCTTGGAAAGAGAGCGCTCCTAGTGAGAGGCCATCGGCTAGGCCAATGAAATCACGGGCGATCTCGAAGTCTGTGATCGTGTCGGTGCCTTCGCCTGCGGCTAGCACGAAGGTATCCGCGCCTTGACCGCCGGAGAAGTCATCACCGGTCAAAGTATCGTTACCAAGACCACCGCGTAGGATGTCGTCACCGTCATCGCCCCAGATCTGGTCGTCGTCAGCGCCGCCGAAGAGGGTATCGTTACCGCCTTTGCCGCCAATGCGATCGCGCCCCGCCCCGCCAAAAATTACGTCATCATCGCCAATGCCCACTTGAGACTTGCGTGAATTTAGATCACCGCGCAGCACATCATCGCCGCTACCGCCGAAGATAGTATCTGCGCCCAAACCACCCGCGATTAGATTGTTCGCATCGACTAGTACCGCTGCCGTACCAGATGCCGTAGCCGTCAAATCACCGGCAATTCCGGTGGCAGTCACCTCATTGGTCACCGTTAGCTGCTGACTAGATAGTGTATCCGCATCTGTGGTGCCCAGCACCGTGGCATCGGTTCTAGATATAGCGGATTCGTAGGTGGCGATCGCACTTTCACCTACTGCCAACGTCTGGCCTAGTAGCTGGCTAAGCGCACCGTCAGATCCGCTGTCTGTAACCTTGTCGATAGTGAATGCGACCTCACCCGTATTAACCACTTCTACCTGGAAAATAGCAGGTCCATTCTCACCTAGAGTCTCTTGAGCGCTGAAGATGCCATCACCATTAGCATCTACTAACTTCTCAACTTGGAGCGAGGGTTCAACTGGCGGCTCGACCGGGGGCTCGACTGGGGGCTCGACTGGCGGCTCGACTGGGGGCTCGACTGGCGGCTCGACCGGGGGCTCGACTGGGGGCTCGACTGGGGGTTCCCCCTGGCCAAAGACAACGTAGGCTTTTCCAACAACCCTGTCATTGGGATCGGCTGTGATGAAATCGTCCACACCATCGTTATTAAAATCGCCAATGCCGCTGATCTGTTTGCCTGCATTCTTGAACTGTTCAAAGAAGCGAAATCCGTTGTCACCATCTAGGTCGGTGACGTTCAAAACGCCGCTCTGACCAATATTGTCATCGCCAAATATCGCATAGCCATAGGGAGAAAAAATGGTGCCAACTAGCAGATCGTCAATGCCATCGCTGTTAAGATCGCCCGCCTCGCTAACTGAGGCACCAAACTGACTGAAGTCGCTATCGCCATTGATTACAAAGCCATCGCTGCCATCTAGCTCAGTCACATTCAACAGCCCGGTGCGGCCAAGGTTCTGGCGGCCAAAGACAACGAAACTGCGGCCTGGAGCGTCAGCGCCTGCGTTTGGCAGAGGAGCACCGACAATAAAGTCGTCAATACCGTCGTTGTTGATATCACCTGCGCCGCTGACAGAACGACCCAGGTCACTACCGCCTAATACACTGCTGCTATCGGCTCGCAGTACAAATCCCTCAGTTCCATCCAAGCTAGACAAAGCGATCGCACCGTCACTGCCTACATCGGCCCCGCCAAATATTACATAGCTCTCTCCATCACCCCCCGATCCAGCGGCACCAATAATAAAGTCATTAACGCCATCACCGTTGACATCGCCGACGCCACTCACAGCCCGCCCCGAAGCGCCCAGCAGGTTGTTAACACCCTCTAGAGAAAATCCATTCGAGCCGTCTATATCGAGCGTATTGAGCAGGCCGTCGCTGGCGATATCACTGCCGCCAAACACCACGTAGCTACGGCCGTCAAAGCCCCGACCGCCATCGGAAAACGCTCTGGGTGCGCCCACAATAAAGTCGTCGATTCCGTCGCTATTGATATCACCAATGCCACTGACCGCAGAACCTAGCGACTCTGCAAATTGGTCATTACTGGCAAATGTAAATCCATTGCTGCTATCGATTTGGTCTGCCACCAGTGTGCCGTCGAAGAAGTTTGTGCGATCGCCGCCAAACAAAATCTGCGCCTGACCCTTATCAGCACCCGGTACACCAATTAGCAGATCGTCAAATCCATCGTTGTTGATATCTCCCACGCCGCTGACAGACGCGCCCAAAGAATCTAAATTCGCTGCACCAAAGACTGTAAAGCCGTTACTACCGTCGAGCGTAGCAACATCAAAGCCACCGCTGCTGCCAACCCCATTGCCGCCAAAGATAACGTAGCTTTCACCTGTCGAGAAAGACAAGGAATTGTCCAAGCCGTTGCTACCTGGGCTGCCAATGATTAGATCGACAATGCCATCGCCATTAAAGTCGCCCGCGCTGCTAATCGAGCTGCCAAGATCATCTCCCAGATTTAGACCTGAGATAGTGAAACCATTGGTACCATCCAAATTACCAAGATCGAAAGTAGAACTAAAGCTCATAAATTTTGAAGGATAAAGATATCGAACGGGAAATGTAGCCGAAGCTAACCCACTAGTATTTCTTGATGCTTACAGGCTATTCACCTCCGCACTATTTCTTGTATCTACGTAGTGAGCATCACAATGAAAGGATGAAGCTACTCGTAGTAAAGTCAAGAGCTGATGAGGACTACCTCACGCTGAGTAGCTCAGTAGCACTACCTGATAGATTTTTATACAGGCATTCTTCGTACAGATTTCGGTAGATGCGCTGTTTTATTTTGTCTTCTCTATCTCAAAGCGCTGATGCCTAAGCAACAGGTTCGGCAGCTTATTGAGCAAGCGCTCGCTACCTCTAGGCTCGGCAGACTCATTCTTAGAATGCTCTGTGTAGGCACCTCTGTCCTTTCGCCTAGAGATGCGCTGCGCCTACTATCACTGCGGCTATCGGTTCAAAGAGAACACGGCCCGACGCGCCCCGCCGCAGATACCAAGTCAGCCGTTGTGCTGTGCGTTGTCAAGGACGGTGAAAGTCTTGTTCAAGCGTTCATTGAGCACTATTTGGCGCTTGGGTTCAGGCACATCTTCTTTTTAGATAATGGTTCTACGGATAGAACAGCAGAGATTATCAGAGCATACAGACAGACGACTTTGTTCACTTCGAGCAAGCCGTTTAGAAGATATTTCATTGTTTTAAAGAATTATTTGATTAGAACGTGCGGGGCTGGTCACTGGTGTGTAGTGGCTGATATCGACGAGTTCCTTCAATTCCCACTGGGCAAAAATCTAGAACAGGTTCTGGCGTATTTAGACCAGCATAAGTATGATGCTGTGTGCATACAGATGCTAGATATGTTTTCAGAGCAGGGAATTCAGCTTTCAGAACAAAAATCTGTCTGGTCACTTAAAGATTTGGAATCTGTTTTTTGCTATTACGATATTAGCAACATTAGGAAAAGAGAGTATATCCGACAGTTTCAGCCCAACATTCATTTAGGACTCAAGCTAATAAACGGTGGCATTCGTAAAACAGTCTTTGATCGAAACTGCTTCCTAACCAAAGAAACATTGTTTTTTGCACATCCTGGCACTCAGCTTAAATCTTCTCATTTGTTAAACTATGCCAACAGAGCAGATTTTTCTGCTGTGTACTTACACTACAAATTTGTAGAAGATTTCTATGCAAAGACAATAGAGGCCGTAGAAGCTGAAAACCACTGGAATGACAGCGCAGAATACAAAGCCTATCTATCTGTGTTAGAAGAAGTAGCAGAGCAAAAGTCTGTTCTTTCGCTGCTACAGCCGCATTCTCGCGAACTTGAGTTGATAGACGATCTAATCGAAGCAGATTTCCTATTCGTTTCCAATCGCTTTCGCGCTTCTTTTCCATCGGATTACCACTCAGTCGAAAAGGGCAGCGTAGCCGTATGAAGCTGTTTTACTACGAGACGCGATCGCCCTTCAAAAACTTCGGTGATGAGCTCAATCCCTGGCTATGGCCAAAGCTACTCCCCGAGCTAGACGATCGCCCGGACACTCTCTTTGTGGGTATCGGCACCTTACTAAACGACGCTACGCCGCGCCTGGTCAATCAGGCGAAAAGGGTTGTTTTCTTTAGCACAGGAGCAGGCTACGGCAGAAGCCTGCGCTTTCAGCCACCGTCAAACTGGCAGATCTACTGTGTTCGAGGTCCACTTTCCGCCCAACGATTGAACCTACCCGTCTCTGTAGCCATCACAGACGGGGCAGCTCTACTGAAGCGCCATTTCACTCCCGTCAGCGAGTCTAAACGTCGCTACGCTGTCTCCTACATGCCGCACTTTCGTCACGGTAGCCGTCATCTGTTCGAGGCTGTCTGCAAAAGATCGGGTATCCACTACATCGATCCAGTGGGCAAAATAGAAACTGTCATTTCAGAGATTTCTCAGAGTAAGCTGCTGATTAGCGAAGCCATGCACGGGGCAATTGTTGCCGACACGCTAAGAGTGCCGTGGATACCTGTGCGTACTAGTCCAAAGATACTTCCTTTCAAGTGGCGAGACTGGTGCGCGTCCGTGCAAGTTCCCTATCGCTATCACATCATAAAGGGGACTCTGCCACTTTCTCGTGACAGCCTGCAACATTCTATTCGGCCCTTTATGCAAGGGCAATCGTCGATAGTCGAGCTGTTTGACGGGTTTAGGATGAGTAGTTCTGTTCTTTCAGGACAGCCTTTTGAAAAGATTGTAGAAGAGACTTTAGAGAGATTGAGTATTCAGCTAGTCTCAATCTCCCTAAAGTCGCCTTTTTTGAGTAGCGATCGCACTCTAGAAACCCTAGTCGACAGACTAGAAGAATCATTAGACAAACTGAAACGAGACATACGCTAGCGCAGCCTCGCTTCTAAGGTGAAAGCTACACAGTCACGAACCTGTCTGCGGCTAGCGCTGTGGTATCTACACCTGTCAAGACGGCCAACGTTTGCTCACCGAAGGAGATTGTTTCACCCTCGAAGGAAAGCACACCTATCGACAGACCGTCGGCTAGACCAATGAAGTCACTCGCGTCAAAGTCCACAATCGTATCGGTGCCTTCGCCTGCGGCTAGCACAAAAGTATCGGCCCCTTGACCACCGGAGAAGTCATCGCCTGTCAGAGTGTCGTTACCCAGACCGCCTCGGATGATGTCGTCGCCGTCATCGCCCCAGATTAGGTCGTCACCTTCGTCGCCGAAGAGGGTGTCGTTACCGCCCTTTCCGCCGATGCGATCGCTGCCCGCACCGCCATAGATGATGTCATCATTACCGATACCGACCTGCGAGCTTCTCAGGTTCAGGTCGCCGCGCAGCACATCATCGCCGCCTAGACCGCGAATAGTATCTGCGCCCAAGTCACCCGCGATCAGGTCGTTCGCATCGACCAATACCGAAGCCGAGCTATCCGCTGTAGCTACGCTGCTTGCGTTAGAACCAGTAACAGTAACTGTATTAACGATCTCATCTTGTTCGCCGAGCAAGGTGTCATCGCCAGTTGTACCTAGCGTTGTCGCAATTGGTGCAGATAGCTGAATCTCATAGGTACCTACTACGGATTCATCTGGTGCTAGCGTCCTTCCCGCTAAGGAGTCGAATACAGAACTAGGAGCGGCACTGTCAGTGATGCTATCTATAGTGACGTCCACTTCACCTGAATTGGTGATTTCAACCTGGAAGGTAGCAACGTCTGTGGTGAGACTCTCTTGCACCCCGAAAATGCCATCACCATCCGCATCTACCAACTTTTCAACGCTGATAGCCGGATCAGCAATGACAATACCAGGGGCGACAGTGACTTCGACTGTAGCAGTATCAGTCAGTTCGCCATCGCTGACGGTGTATTCAAAGCTATCAACACCATCGAAATCAGCGTTAGGCGTATAAGTCACTATGCCATCGGAATTGATAGCGACGCTGCCATTGTTGCTCTGAGTGACACTCTCGACAGTGAGATCGTCTCTATCCATATCACCGTCATTGGCCAGTACGTCGATGGATACCGCTGTGTCCTCACTGGTAGTAGCACTATCATCAGCGGCCTCTGGAGGATTGTTCACAATGTCGGCAACAACATCAACGCTAACGGTGGCAGTGTCCGTCAGCTCACCGTCACTGACTTCATAGGTGAAGTTATCAGAACCACTGAAATCAGCGTTGGGAGTGTAAGCTACCGTACCGTCAGAGTTGATATCTACGGTGCCGTTGCTGCCCTGAGTGACGCTCTCGATACTAAGGTCATCGCCATCGACATCACTGTCGTTACCAAGCAAGTTAATCGTGGTCGCTCCAACAACGTTGTTTTGGCTATCATCTCTCGCAACCGGAGCGTCATTAACGGGTGTTACATCAATGACGACTTCTGCACGATCAACACGGCCCGTGCCATCACTGACTTCGTAGGCAAAGGTCCCAACGCCGTTAAAGTTGTTGAAAGGTGTGTATGAAAAGCTGCCGTCCTTTTCGAGACTGAGGCTACCGCTGCTATCTCTCGTAATAAGTGTTGCTGTTAGCAGGTCTCCATCAGGATCGCTATCATTAGCAAGAACATTACCAGTGACTGTTGTTTCTTCGGCTGTTGTAAAAGCATCGTCAACGGCGATAGGAGGATTAGTATTGGTATCTATATCTCCTTGGCCAAACACTATGTAGACATTTCCGGACTGTGATGAACCATTTGGATTAGCCATGATCAGGTCATCTATGCCATCGGCGTTGAAATCACCAGCCCCGCTAACCGCACGTCCCGGAAATTCGGAGACGGCTGGGCGATCAAAGAAGATACGGAATCCGTTATCGCCGTCTAAGTCAGCGAGTTCTAAAGTGCCAGTGTCACCTACATCACTAGCACCATAAATAATGTAGCTAGCATTCTCATTGTTAGATCCGATGAATAGGTCGTTAATGCCATCATTATTGACATCTCCTGCGCCACTAACTGAGCGACCAGCACCATCAAAACTACCGACGCCATTGATCACAAAACCATTGCTACCATCTAGGGCGGCAACTTCAATGCTGCTGCTCTCACCTAAATCATTGCTACCAAATATCACATAGCTCTTACCTGCACTGCTGATACCGTTGGGACTAGCAGGCGGCGCGGCAATAACCAGATCGTCAATACCATCATCATTGATATCCCCAATATTGCTAACCGCTCTGCCTAGCTCGTCGCCTATGTCATCTCCGTCAATAAAGAAGCCATTACTGCCATCTAGGTTAGCGAGTTCTAGACTTCCGCTACTAATTTCGTCACCGCCAAAAACAACGTGAACTCTCCCAGCGTTTTGAACATCGTTGGGGTCTGCTGTAGGAGAGCCAATCAATAAGTCATCAAAGCCATCGTTGTTGACATCTACGGCTCCACCGACCGATGTACCAGAACGATAGGCAAACAGGCTAAGACCATTAATCGCGAAACCATTACTACCGCTAAGAGTCGTGAGATCAAAGCTGCCGCTGCTCCCTAGCCCATCGTCGCCCAAGATCACATAGCTCTGACCAGTACTAAAGCCATTTGGATCAGCTTCAGGTGCACCAATAATAAAATCGCTAATGCCATCACCGTTGACATCACCAGCCTGAGCAACCGAAGTCCCTATACCATCTGAGTCTCCGATACTGCTGATAGTAAATCCGTTATTGCCATCAAGATTATCTAGATTCAGACTAGCTTCAAAGTTCGTACCGCCAAATATCACGTAGCCTCCTTGGCTACGGGCACGGGGTGCACCAACAATAACATCATCAAAACCGTCGTTATTAACATCTCCGATATTGCTGACTGATGCTCCGACACTATCTAAGCTACCAACACCGTTTAGAACAAATCCATTGCTTCCATCTAAAGAAGTAAGATCAAAACTACCGCCACTACCAACACTGCTACCTCCAAACACTACAAATGCCTGTCCGGTAGACAATGAGGCTGTCGCATCAGGAGCTAGAGCTCCAGGAGCGCCAATAATGACATCAGCAATGCCGTCGCCATTAATATCGCCAGCATTACTGACAGAGACTCCTAAGTTGTCGCTTAGGTTAACGCCAGTGATGGTAAAACCGTTGCTGCCATCTAGACCAGTAAGGTTGAAAGTGG
Organism: uncultured cyanobacterium; assembly: GCA_963838725.1. Classification (GTDB taxonomy): domain Bacteria; phylum Cyanobacteriota; class Cyanobacteriia; order Phormidesmidales; family Phormidesmidaceae; genus Phormidesmis. Next base: position 95,482 of record CAWISM010000008.1, read on the forward strand.
GTCCAAAATTCATGTGATCAACTCAAGTATGTTTTCGATATAACAGTTTCGCGATGCGCACCAGTAAACCACGCTCTAAATCAACTTATGTTGGTGCATTTAAGAGCGCAGCTAATTGTATTTACACTTCAGTACGTACGGCCTATAGATTGAGACGCACTCTCGCGCAAACTGAAGTTTGCGCTGCAAAAAGTTGTTAACTCTCGCACAATCGCCGCCGCTGAACAGACAAGTCTACAGATATCGACTTGATCTTTTTGAATTATCTAGTGAAAACGACTAAAACCAACGTCGTATGCACGACTAATACGGAAATCTTCAAGAGATCTTCATTGAAGAGATGTCTACGCCCATGCAATATCTGTACGCTGTATGATAAGCGAAACGTTCTAGCTGAGCACTTCAGTCGTCTCTAGAGTGGTTGGTAGCGCTGTGCCGCAGCGACGACAGTATTGAGCATCTTCTTCATGGCCCAGCAGTCCACAACTAGTGCAGGTGACGCGCAGTGAGTTTTGTACTTTAGTGAATTGCTGAATGAGGTTGCCAACCTGGGTAGGAATTAGGGCGATTCCGGTCAGGATCATCATGATGGTGAGCCCTCGGCCTAGCTCTGAGGTGGGGGTGATATCGCCATAGCCGACGGTGGTCATGGTGACTACCGCAAAGTAGATTGCGTCTAGGAAAGTAGTGAAGCTCTCGGTATTTGCTTCGTGCTCTGCCTGGTAGATCGCGCCTGCGTAGATGAAGATGATGGAGAATAGGGTAAAGAGAATTCTGCCGAAGATTAAGCCTTCGTAGCCGCTAATGCGGTTGAACCAGGTTCTTTGCTCGAAGAAGCGGGCGAGGCGGAGGATACGCAGCCAGCGGATCAGCCGCAGGAATCGGATGTCTAGTGAGCCTAGTAAGAATGGCAGGATGGAGACTAAGTCGATCAGTCCGTACAGGCTGAAGAAAAAGCGCAGGGGTTTCTCGGCGGACCACAGTCGCAGCAGGTATTCGAGGGTGAACAGCGCCAGGATGATCTGGTCGGCAATTTTAATAGTGAGCTGTGCGGTGGAAGATAGCGGATAAGTCTGGATGGCAAAGAGAGTAGCAGATAGCAGAATGAGGATGGCGATCGCACCATTCACCACCAGACTAGCCATCGAGTCTTTCCCGTCGATGACCGATCTAATCTGCTCTCGTAAAGTCATGTAGCGAGCCTATCAGGACGATGTCAACAGTGCGACAAACTCTGCTGCCTTGACAATCGCAACATCCTGATAACGCTTCAATGACAATAGATGCTTGTCCCCTGTAACGATGTGGGTAGCACTGCCGATCGCCGCGCACTCTACAACCATGTCATCGTCTGAATCATCTGGAACTGCTTTAAGACTCCCGGAGATCTCAACCATCCGAGAAAACTCATAGACCTCATTGACTGCCTTTTGCGTCATCTCTTCGGAGAACTTGAACTTCAAGAGTAGCTTTTCAGCGAATTCGTCCAAGATCTCTTGACAGGTCACAGATTCAATTCTGCCTACCTTCGCTAATGCTAGGCATTGAAATGGACTACCGCTGGTTGAAAGTAGAGCAGATATCAAAATATTTGTGTCAAAAACCGCAGCATACTGCATTAGTCCTCATGCACCACGCCAACGACAAATGCCTCGCGCTCTCCCTCGGTCATAGCATCCCAGTCGTACCCTCGCTCGTCGGCAACTAATCTAGCTCTATCAGCTCCGTAACTGGATAACGATGCCCACGTCTCCCAATGCTGAAGGAGTAGTAGCCTAAATACCTCAACCTGCTGCTGGGCTGGTAGCTGTTTGACCAGTTCAACCACCTGCTCATTACTAAGGGTTACTGTTGGCATCCTTCACCTCGAAGTTTTAGTCGGTGTTTCTATTGTAGGCAGAAACCTGATCTGCTCTCGTAAAGTCATGTAGCGAGCCTATCCGATTTTTTTTCGCAGGCGATAAAATTACTGAGTCTACAAACATAGGAGCTTGCGCGGCACCCGAGCAAATCTATATGGCTTTTATCCAAACATCTGACACGCTGACTACACAGTATTTATCGCGATCGCATCCCTCAGCAGACCCAAAAGTCACGGCTAACAGCGCTCCAGATGACTTTACTCAGCCAATCAAGCTGCCCTCGTTACCGATCAAACGACCGCTGCTGATGGTAGGGCACGGCACCCGCAATCCCAAAGGTCGCCAGGACCTAATTGATTTTGCCAATATCTACCACAGCCTAGATCCCTCGCGTCCGGTTATTCCCTGCTTTCTAGAACTCACCGAGCCCAGCATCCAGGCAGGCGTTGACCAGTGCGTCGACCAGGGCTATACCGATATTTCCGTGCTGCCGATTCTGCTGTTCGCTGCGCGTCACAATAAATTTGACGTTACTAACGAGCTAGATAGAGCCAGAGAACGCCATCCCGGCCTCACTTTCCACTATGGTCGTCACTTTGGCATTACGCCTGCAATCTTCGATCTATGGAAAGCTCGCCTCGATCTGCTAGATACGCCCGCGCACAATCCTCACGGCATCGCCCGCGAAGACACGACGCTGCTATTCATCGGTCGCGGCTCTAGCGATCCAGATGCCAACGGCGATGTCTACAAGCTGGCCCGGATGGTGTGGGAAGGCAGCGGCTATCACACGGTCGAAACCTGCTTTATCGGCATTACCCATCCCAGGCTAGAAGAAGGCTTTCGGCGATCGCACTTCTACAATCCCAAGCGCATCATTGTCCTGCCGTACTTCATGTTCACCGGCGTGCTGATGGAAAAAATTGGTGCGATCGCCGCCCAGCAGCAAACCCTCACCCCCTACGTCGAGATCGTCACTCTCCCTGAGATGGGCATCCATCCACAGCTATTGCGAGTGCTGCGCGATCGAGAAATCGAAACCCAGCTCGGCCAAGTTGCTATGAACTGCGAAGCCTGTAAATTCCGCCTCGCTGCCAAAGGTGATACTAATTATGGCCACGGCCATCATCATGATCACGCTCATCATGGTCACGACCACCACGGACACAATCACGAGCATTCCGCCCCCGACCCCTACGCCCAGCCTGAGAAATATCATCAGCGCATCTGGCAAGTCCCGTAATCTAAAGTCAATTCATCCTTCTCTTCTATGTCTTTTAACGTCGGCGATCGCATCCGCCTCCATACCCGTCCCCCTTACCTCAAGAGCGACGACAACATGCCCATGCTTCGCCCCCCTGACCTGATCGAAGTCGGCGAAGAAGGCACTATTCTCAGCCGTAAACCCGGCGGCTATTTGGGCATTCGCTTCGAGCGAGGCAAATTCCTGATCGACGCCCAATACATCGAATCCGTCGATGCCCCTACTACTTCTGAGCCCGCATCCGAGAATTAGCCTTGCTTCTCCGCCTGCCTAAAACGGCTGAACAAACTTGAAGGCAAAACTCCTTGCCATACGGTTCGGTCAATGTGGTATAGTCAGAAGCCGTGCGGGTCGCTAGCTCAGTGGTAGAGCATTCGGCTTTTAACCGACTGGTCCTGGGTTCGAATCCCAGGCGACCCATTTTTTCCCAGCACAGTCCTAGCAGCACTGCGAAAAGTATTGCAGGTAAAAGTATTACAGACTGCAAAGCCAGTAATAAATACCTACGGCAAAGAGAAAATCACCATCAGCTCATAGGAACGCTGCGCAGCCTTATTTTGCGCGGCGTTCTTGCGCTCGGTGAATCTGTGCAGAACACTCGGATCGGCGCAGCCTGTCAAAACAAATGACCAGAGGTTTATCTTTTGACATACTATTAAATTGATAAGAACCTACACCTATCGCAACTTTAGGTAACACTTTAGATGAAGCAGGTGGGTTGACCATCTCGCAGACAAAATTAGGAGGATATGGAATGGCGCTGGTACCAATGCGGCTGATGCTTGATCATGCAGCTGAAAACGGTTACGGAATTCCTGCATTTAACGTAAACAACTTAGAGCAGATCCTGGCAATTATGCAGGCTGCTGACGAAACAGATAGTCCGGTTATCTTGCAAGCTTCACGCGGCGCACGCAAGTACGCAGGCGAAAACTTCTTGCGCCACCTGGTAATGGCAGCAGTTGAGACCTATCCTCATATTCCTGTTGTCATGCACCAGGATCATGGTAACGGCCCTGCCACTTGCTACTCGGCAATTCGCAACGGCTTTACTAGCGTAATGATGGACGGCTCGCTCGAAGAAGATGCCAAGACCCCGGCAAGCTTCGAGTACAACGTTAACGTCACTCGCGAAGTCGTCAAGGTCGCTCACGCTATCGGTGCGAGCGTAGAAGGCGAGCTAGGCTGCCTGGGCTCACTTGAAACTGGCCAGGGCGAAGCAGAAGACGGCCACGGCTTTGAAGGTAAGCTCGATAAGGATCAGCTATTGACTGACCCTGAAGAGGCGGCTCAGTTTGTAGAAGCTACTCAGGTAGACGCTCTGGCGGTTGCTATCGGTACTAGCCACGGCGCGTACAAGTTCACTCGCAAGCCGACTGGCGAAATTCTCGCAATTGACAGGATTGCTGAAATTCACAAGCGCCTGCCAAACACTCACCTGGTTATGCACGGCTCTTCTTCTGTACCGCAGAAATGGCTAGAGATAATCAACGCGCACGGCGGTGCTATTCCTGAAACTTACGGCGTTCCGGTCGAAGAGATTCAAAAAGGCATCAAGAACGGCGTTCGCAAGGTGAACATCGATACCGACAACCGTTTGGCGATTACCGCTGCCATTCGCGAAGCGGCTGAAGCCGATCCAAAGAACTTTGACCCGCGTCACTTCCTCAAGCCTTCTATCAAGTATATGAAGCAGGTTTGTACTGACCGCTACGAAGCCTTTGGCACTGCTGGCAATGCTTCTAAGATCAAGCAGGTTGGCGTTGAAGTGTTTGCGGCTAAGTACGAAGCTGGCGAGCTAGATGCCAAAGTCAAGACGGCTGCGGCTGTCTAGATTGGATTGATTCTAAGACCAAAAACCGCAATTCAACGCGGCATCCCGTAGGGGCATAGCATGCTATGCCCCTACGGGACAAACAACAAACCCCGAGAGGCTTTACTACCTCTTGAGGTTTGTTGTTTGTTTGGGGTTGTTCCCGTTTGATAGAGACTAATCTGTGTCGGACTATAGAGCATAGACACTTTGAAATTAGTCATGGTTAGTCATAGAGCTTTTTAAAAATCAGGACTTGCTCAACCTGGCAGATACTCAAGGAGAATCTTATGACTAGTCAAACCGTGGCCCCAAACGTCGATGCACCCCCTGGAGAGGTGATCGGTATCTATGACGATCGGCAGTCCGCACAGAAAATTCGGCAGGCGATCACATCGGCAGGCATCTCCGACCAAAAGGTCTTAGTCGACGATCACGTCAGCCCTAGTAGCCATCTAGAGGCCCTAGCCACCACCTCTGGCCCAGAAGCAGGTCTCTTGATTGGCGCTTTCTATGGCGGCGTAGTTGGGTTGGTCATCGCCCTGAGCGCCCCCTTCGTAGTAGACGGAATGGCCGTCGATAGTTCCTCAAGCCGCTTGCTGATCCTAGGTGCAACAGTCGTTGGCGCACTACTAGGCTGGCTGTTTGGTCAGCGAATTTACTCTGCTCAGCCAAAAGGCCAAAAGCAAAAGTCAGATCCGTCTATTCCTAGGACGTTTCGAGTTGTTGTAGACGGCTCTAGAGATGAGATTCAACAGGCCAAAAAAGTGGTTCGAGATATCGAGATCTACAGCGATCCACGCTGATGCATTAGCCAGTCGCTATACAGTTATTGCTTTGTTTATATGGCCTGTCCCGAATGGGTTCGGGACAGGCCATATATTAAAAGGCTATTACATTGCTCGAATTTCTCAGTAAAAACTACTACGCTGATGAAAAGCAATTGGACCCACAGCAGCGATAGGAGACTAGCTTGGCTAAACGAAAAGGCATTCGGCAGCAGCTTTCGAATATGGCGGCGACGGGGCAAGCTCTAGAAAAGCAGGTTCAAGGTTTACTTAAGCAAAATAAGCACGAGGCGGCGCTGCGCAAGCTACAGCAAGGACTGAAGCGAGATCCTGAGCAGGCGATCGCAATTACCGAAGCCGATATCTGGCGATCGCAAGGCAAGTACGAATACGAACAGGCCCACTACGCCAAAGTTGAAACCGCTCTGGGTAAGGTTTTAGAACTCAGTCCCAGCGACGAAGATGCCTACTACTGGCTAGCAAAGTGTCTATTGGCACAAGAGCGACCAGCAGAGGCACTAGCGCTGTTTCAATCTGCCTTTGATAGTAAAAAACTATCGAAGGAGATGGGCGGCTGCTATCTGAAGCTGCTGCTATTGAATGGTCAGGTGGACCAGGTTCAAAGCCTAATTGACTCGCAGGCTAAGCGATTCTTTGCGCCGCAGCTGCACTGGGCCAGAGGGGCGATCGCCCTCAAGGCTAATCAGCCTAAAGCGGCCCTCGATCACTTCAACAAGATTAGCCGCCCGATCAGCACAGAAGACCACCTCGCCGTCTGGGGCACATACGCGCAGCAGCAGCTAGGCAACTGGTCCGAGGCCGAATCATCCCTCGCCGCCGCCAGTAGAAATAGCGGTTTTCCTAACAGATTTGGAACCCGATTCATCGGGGGCGCTCCAGAACATTCCGCCATACGGCTATTAACGCTCTATCAAGTAGCTCACACCGGTCGAGCGCCTGCTAGATTTTCTTACATAAACTCAGATGCATTCGCAGAGAATCAACTAGATAAACGAGACTATGCAGGTTGGATTCTAGAGCTGTTCAGCTTTATCAGCCAAGACGACATCCAAGACGCGGCTCATCTGATGGTAGAGCCACCCGATGGCATCATGGACGAGTACCCAGCGCTCCAGAGATTGCGCATCCCTATGCTGTTGCTAGCAGGCGAACAGGCCGCGCAACACAGAGAGCTAGAAGACAGCGCTTTCTTCTGGGGAGAAGTGCTAGAAGAGAAAGGGTTTGAGCCCAACCTAGCGTTGAATCTGCATCAGGCACTGAATGCAACAGGTTATTTTGACGAAGATCTCAAACTATTGGATCAGTTCGTCCGCTGGCTAAGACAGACGGCCCAGCAGAATCCTCAGGACTGGCCAGAAAAAAGACTCAATGATGGACTTGCGCTGCTGTACTGCTGGAAAGCAGATTCGCAGATATATTCAGGGCGAGAGAAGAATGCGATCAAGGCCGTTCAAGCCGCTGAAAAGCTCTCGCCTGAGCATCCAGAGGTGATGGGCAGAAAAGGACTGATTCTCTACACCAGAAGTCGGTCCATTGCTGGTACCTCAAAAGATAAAGACAAGGCAATCGAGCTGCTGACCAAAGCTTTGGCAGCGGGTAGCCAGTTCAAAGAGATCTACAGCGTACTTTGCGCAGCGCTAGCAGATGATTCAACGGCGCTAAAGGAGATCCGTCAAAAGTATGGCCCAGCTTTTGGGGATGCCGGAGCAGATACGGAGGTAGAGGTCCCTGATTGGGTAGAGGCTCTCAGCTTTAGGCACTATCGAACGATGGCGCAGTTTGTCTCGAATGAGACCAAAACGAGCGGACCAATCAAAGCCTGTCGGATTTTTTTAGAAGCCGCCGAAGACGAGCCTAGCAGCGGTCAAAAGGTTACGCTCAATCAAAAGAAAGCCGTAGCCGAATGGAAGCGCTTACTAGAAACCTGTTCGCCCACTGAACAGATAGAAATTCTCAAGGCCGTCTATTTAACTTTGCAGCAGCATGCCAAGCGCAATCAAAAAGGAATGAAAGCGCTGCAAAGAAGCTATCTAAAGCAGATGGCGGACCTGTCAAAACAGCAGGTGCCGGGTGCGGATGTAGGCTATTTGCTGCTACAGGTGATCGCATCTGCCAATTCTGACGCGACCACCAAAGTCGTCGATACCGTCCTAAAGCGCAGCACCGACCCCAGCCAGACCTTAGCTAGAGCCCAGCTAGAGCTCCGTCAATTTGGACCGAATACTGCCCTAAAATCATCCATCGAAGCCCAGCTCAAACGCGATAGCCAAAATCCACTGCTGCTGCTAGCCGCCGCCACCCTATACGAGCGACACACAGCGCAATACGAAACCCGGCACGAGCGTGGCTTTGAAATTGCCCGCCGTCTGCAAGACACCGAAGCGCTACAGGCATACCGAGTAGAAGACTGGTGGATAGCCCAGGAGATGACCCGCCAGGTCGTCGGCCCTGATATTGATCTGCTAAACGTCGATCCTAGCCAAATCGATATGCTTGATTTGGTCAGGCGAATGGCCAAACAGGCGTTTGGTGGGCAACTTCCCGACGAGATAATCGATCAGATGATGCCAGAGCTGATCGAGGAGATGATGGGCCTGCCTGGCGATGACGCCTATGAGCCCAACTTTGAAGAGATATTTCGACCAGCGCCTTTGCCCAGAGGTGGCCGAGGTCGAAAGTCTTCTAAAAAGCGCCGATAGCTGCAAAGGCAATAAACTCTCTTCTACAGTCCCCGTTATACTTTCGCGCTATACTCCCCTAACCTACGCTATGACCCATGATATGCAAGCTCACTACGAGCGACTCGGTCTCACCGAAGGCGCGACTGCTGCCGAAATCAAAGCCGCCTACCACGCTCAGCTCAGAGCCTTTCCGGCTCACAGTCACCCGGCAGAATTCAAGCAGGTTCGCGCTGCCTACGACGCCCTACGCAAAGCACCGACCCAGAAAAAAGATGATTTCTTTGAACCCAAGCCAATAGAAGCTGAGCTAGATCAGACTCTGATTGCTGAACTGAGAGAGAAAGCGATCGCAGCGGTCGATGTTAGCTTAGAAGATCTAATCTTATTAACGTTTTGATAGCGAACCTAGCAGCAATAGCAGATGACAAGATCCCCTAGAGAGCTGGCCAACCAAAAAATTCAGCTTCGCAAGCAGCAAGAAAAACTCCTCGGCGATCTGTTGAGCGTGGTTGATGATCTAGACCGGGCTGCCGAGCACTGGCAGCAAGCACAGCTTCAGGTAGCGACAGCGACAGCGCCACAGACTTGGTGGCAGCGATTCTGGCAGGTACTAAGAGGCTCGCAAGCAGCAGGATCGGACTCGACAGCAAAGGTCGTAACCAGCGCCAAAGAAGGAATCGAAATGATTCAAGCATCAATGCTAGACGTGCTCGCGCAGCACCAGGTCGTGCCGCTACCGGGCAAAGGAGAGCTGTTCGATCCAGAGACGATGCACGCGCTAGGCCAGCAGTCAGATGCTGTTGCCACGCCCAATACAGTATTGCAAGAAGTCGTCCGTGGCTATCGCTGGAAGGATCGCATCCTACGAGAGGCTCAGGTAATTGTTGCAGTTGCGCCGACTATTGGTTTGGAAAAAGGAGAATAAAAGATGAGTCAGGTCGTAGGGATTGATTTGGGCACGACAAATTCGCTAGTAGCGACCCTAGAAGAGGGACAGCCCTGGGTGATTCCAGATGAAGATGGCGAGCTGCTGCTGCCGTCGTACGTAGGATTGAGTGAGTCTGGCAAGCTGCTGGTCGGGCGGGCGGCGCTGCGGCAGTATGGCGCTGCGCCAGAGCGGACGGTGAAGTCAATCAAGCGGCAGATGGGAACGGACTATCGGGTCACGCTAGGGGATAAGGAGTATAGCCCGCAGGAAATTTCGGCGGTGGTGCTGCGATCGCTCAAAGCCAGAGCCGAAGAGGCGTTAGAAGAAGCGGTCACTCAGGCCGTGATCACCGTCCCGGCCTACTTCACAGATGCCCAGCGACAGGCGACCAAAGAAGCGGGCGAGATTGCGGGCCTTGAAGTGTTGCAAATTTTGAATGAGCCCACCGCAGCGGCGCTGGTGTTTGACGATCGCGCCGATGATACAGAAACGGTGCTGGTGTATGACCTTGGCGGTGGCACCTTTGACGTATCGATTGTAGAGATGACGGGCGATGTCACCGAAGTACTCGCTAGCCACGGCAACAACCGGCTCGGCGGCGATGATTTTGATCGGCAATTGCAAAGGCACCTAGCCGATAAGTTTCTACAAGCGCATGGGAAAGAGGTGCCAGATGATGCGGCGACGCAGGCCAGATTGCTACGCACCGCAGAGCAGGCCAAAGTTGCGCTTAGCGAGCACGCGTTTACCACCGTGCGCGAGCCTTTTCTCGCCAGCGAAGGAACAACAGCGCTGCATCTAGAAACAGAAATTGCCAGAGCAGATTTTGAAAGTTTGATCACGCCGCTATTAAAAGAGACTTTGACATCTATCGATCAGGCGCTCAAAGATGCGCAGATAGAAGCTGATAGTTTAGACCGCGTGATTTTGGTCGGTGGCTCGACTCGAATTCCGCTGGTTCAGCAGCTAGTAGAACAGCATTTGCCGGGAATCTCGGTCAATAGCTTTGATCCCGATCTGTGTGTGGGCTTGGGGGCAGCTTTGCAAGCAGGGGTGCTATCCGGCCAGGAAGTGGATTCGATTCTAGTCGATGTGATTCCGCACTCGCTGGGCGTGTCGGCGATGATAGAGTCAGAGTTTGGCTTTATGCCAGACTTTTTTAGCGTGATTATTCCGCGCAATAGTGTGATTCCGGTCTCGCGATCGCAAGTCTACAGAAACGCCAGCGACAACCAAGACAAAGTGATCGTAGAAGTATACCAAGGAGAGAATACCGTCGCAAGAGAAAACGTTCCTTTAGGATCATTCGCAGTAGAAGATTTGCCGCCCAAGCCCGCAGGCGCGCTGCTGATAGAAGTTCACTTTGACTTTGATCTCAACGGTATTTTGACCGTTACTGCGACAGAAAAGGGCAAAGGGCAGCAGAGTTCATTTGTTGTGAATGATGCCGAGACCGGACGATTATCCAGCGCCGAATTGGACCAGTCTAGGGACGCGATCGCATCGCTATTCGACATGCCTACTATGTCGATATTTGATCTCGAAGCCGACGAAGCAGACGAGCCTAATACCCCCGATTAACCAAAGCTATATTGAAAGATATTGTGGATTAGTTTTGCCGATCTTTTTGCCGATTAAAGCGTGATCTGTTTCGCTTCGACCGCCGTTTTTTAAATAGTTCCTCAGATTTGGCTTTACTTGCTAGCGTCAGAGGAATAGATGTTGGTTGCAACAATCGTGACGGGTAGGCTGCTGGCCTTTAAAACAGAGACAGGAATAGCGCCGATTGACTGCTCGCTAGTAGAGCTATGGCTACCTTTTCCAATTAAAACATTAGTGACGTGGTAGGTTTTGATTGCTCTAGAAATCTCTGCTTCGATAGCGCCTGAGGTGACGATGGATTGATGACGAATATCAGCTAGTGATTCATGAATTTGAGCTTTCAAGTCTTCAAGTTTCAAACTGTCTGACTGCTGATAAACGTGAAGTACGACAACTTTGGCTTCGCTATGACGCGCAAGCTCTGCGGCTTTAGTCAAGACTTGTATAGCCGATGGAGAATTGCTGATAGCGACAAGAAAAACGGGTCTGCGATCGCTTTCAACCTTTGTCGGATCGACTGGGTCACGCTGCAACAGCTTTGGAGCGAAGGTTGGGATAGCCCAGGCTCCAAGCGGTGCAGTGACTAGGATAGAGAGGGCTGCGATCGCCAGTATCACTTCCCCGCCATCCACGCCCATCGCCAAAGGAATCGCCCCAATTGCCGCCTGCACCGTTGCCTTAGCTGAATTTCCTGGCAGCAAGAACAGACGCTCTTGCCTTGTCCAGTTGCTGCCAGCGGTAGATAGATACCAGCCGAGCGATCGCCCCACTAGCGTTCCAATCGCCAACAGCAGCAGCCCAGGCCAAAAGATTTCTTCTAAAACGCCAAGCTGAATACTTGCTCCTAGCAAGACAAATAGAACAATCTGCGCGATCGCCCACAGGCTGCCAAACCCTTGCCGTAGCTGCCGCGCTAATGGCATATCAAACTCAATCAAGAAAAAACCCGTTGCCATCACCGCCAGATAGCCTGAAAACACAGGAGCTGTCTGCGCGATTACAATTAATAGCAAAGCGCTGCTAGCGGTAATCAAAGTGCTTTGTACAACTGTTGTATCCCATCTCAGACGCAAAATTAGAGTAGCCAGCAGCTTCGCGGTTAGCCAGCCAAGCACAACCCCTAGAACAATCTGAATCACGACCTGAAAGGGCAGCATTTGCAGGGGACTAAGCGCGAAACCACCCGGCAAGGTGATGCCAACGGGTGCTTGAGATATTCCTCTAGACATGAAAGCTAGCAGCAGGCTGAATACCAGCAGCAGCAGTACATCCGACAGAGCGCTACCCATCAAAATCGCATCGGGAATGCCCTTTTTGACGCCGTAGCCTAGTCGCTTTAGCCGCAGCATTCCTGGCACGATCACTGCTGGGGACTCCGCACCGACCACACAACCCAATAGCAATCCCGTCAAGAAGTCGAACTGGAATAGCCAAACAGCGCAGAACGCCACCGTAATGGCTTCAAAAGTCGCTGGTAAAAATCCCAGCCGCAGCGCCACCGTTCCCTGCTGTGCCAGCTTCTCGCGGTCCAATCCCAAGCCAGCCTTCATCAAAATCACCATCACGGCGACCGTACGCAGTGCGTCTGACGATTGCAGCACCTCCAGGCTAATTAGATTCCCCACCTGGGGACCAAGTAGGATACCTGCGATCGCCATTCCCAACAGCGCGGGGGCTCGCAGCCACTGTGCCAGCCGACCTGCGAGAAAGCCGCCCAGTAGGATCCAAATCCAACTGGCTAGCACAGCGCTCTATCCGCAGCCTTGTTCATCCGCAGCCTTGTTCAAACGAGACCAGTCCACTTTCGATGAAGTCCAACAGTATCTGCCGATGGGGTTTGCCGAGCGATCGTACTTCACCCAGCTTTTTAGAATACTTTTGACCAGAGCGCACCTCTGCTACCGAACACAGCGCCATATCCTGCCCCTCGTTCAGATGCAGTTTGCTAGGCGACACAGTCAGCTCAGCATAATAGTAATAACGTCTGTAATACTCGTCCGACTGCTCACGAAATAGATCTATTCGCGCTGGAACATAGCCAATTTCTTCGGCTAGCTCACGGTATACGCTAGCTTCAGGCACTTCGCCTAGCTCCATGTGCCCGCCGAAGAAGCCCCAGATGCCGGGATACACAATATGAGGAAAGTCGTCTCGTAGCTGCATCAAGAAGCCGTCACCACAGTACAAGATAGCCATCGTTACCTTTTTCATTGGCTGCTCCATCTGCTTAAATCACCACCAGCGCAGCACCTGCCTTTTGTCTGTGCTATTTAGTCTGTGCTAGCTCTTCTCTATGCTGAATCTATTTTTCATAGAAATAGCAACTTTTCTTGATGTAATGGGCATACTCATCTCAAGAGCAGTTGTTCACTGTGTTGGAGCCGCCTTCGTCGGAGCACTCTGCGTGAATTGACAGTGAGATAGCTCCAGAGGCAGGTCCATCCTAATTATGTTGTGGACCTGCCTTTTTTCTATCCAAACATGCTAGTCAAGATCTTCTGAACAATCTGGACGCCTGTCACCGCTTGCCAGCCGAATAGACCGACTAGAACGGTATTCAGCGCAATATGCGTGTAGCGGGCAGTGTCATTACCATTTTTCATGAATGGCACCAGAGAGGCCGAAGAGGCAATCAATCCCATCATGCCAAGTCCTGCTAGCAGATGCGGTCCAAAAAACAGCTTGCCATTGTTGATGTAAGTGACGGCCATACCGCCAAGGCTACCAAGAACCATAGAGGCCAGCAGAAATGAACCCGCCTGATGGTGACGAGCCAGGAACTTGCCTTTGATCAGCTCTTTTTTTCTGCGCCTGTGGCTAGACGAGTCTGTCGGTGCTGGTACCCTAAATAAGCGGCGTAAAGAGTCAGGGCAAAAATTCCCCACATTAATATTGGATGGATAAAATTAAGCCAGGGTTTGATTGCATCTATAGTCTCGGAATTCATAGCGCCAATTTAAGGTTTGATACATATTTCAGTATAGCGAAAGGTCCGATTAACTAAATGCCTATTTGCTGCGCTGCACGTAGATCGTGCCGATTCGATGAAAAACTTCCAGTCATTCACAGCAACTACTCTACTCACCCTATTTCTCTGCGCTTTTGTGCTGAGTGTTCAGATACCTGCGATTGGCAAAGAGGCGATCTGGCCCGCGACTGTTGAGATAGTGGCTCAAATCGCAGCTGAAATGGATGAAGCAGATGACGAAACTGCTGAGCCGACTAGCGAAGATCAGACCGCCGAAGAGCAGACCGCCGAAGAGCAGACTAGCGAAGAGCAGACCACCGAAGAGCAGTCTACCGACAAGCCAACTAGCGAAGCCGCCACAGAGGAAAACACTTCAAATCTGACAACTGAAGAGCGAGTCCGCAGGAAAATTTTGATCCAGGCAGATAGAGAGTACCTAGCTGGAAATTTTGAAGCGGCTAGAGCGCTCTATCAGCAGGCTAAAGATCAGACCTGGCTGGTCCCGCAGCAGTTTGCGGTGCTCCCACCCGAACCTTTCTCAGACGAAGCGCTGCTTTCCCCGGCAGCGGCGGTGTACTGGCGAGAAGCCAAAGCAGGTATCGACAATCGGCGACCTGCACAGACTCTAACAGCGCTGAGGCTGCTGACTAGTGAGTATCCCGCTTTTATTCCGGGGCACTTGCAGTATGCAGATATGCTCCGGGCAGATGGCCAGATCGAAGCAGCTGGCGTAGCGCTCGAAGCGGCGCTGACGGAGTATCCAGGACAAAGTGATTTACTACTGGCTCAGGTTGAGACGATGATGGCCGGATCGCAGTGGTTAGAAGCCACGATTGCCTCGCGTCAGTTCGTTGCGCTCAATAGCGATCATCCGCAGGCTGCTGAGCAGCGGACACTCGCTGCTGAGAACCTGGAGCGTTTTCAAAAAGAGACTAGGGAGGACATTCGGGGGGGTGCGATCGCCAACGTCGTCACCGGCGTCCTCGGCTACGCGCTCACGGGCAGCATCTTTGGTCCCTTCACCGCCGCCAACTCCACCATCCTGCTGCTCCAAGGAGAAAATGCCGTCGGTAGCCAAGTCGCCAACCAAGTCCGCCAGCGTCTACCCATGCTGCAACACCCCGAGGCCGTTGGCTATGTTCGCAGCATCGGCAACCGCCTATCACAGGCCACCGGACGCCGCGATCTCGACTACGAATTCCACGTCATCCTCGATCCTAATCTCAACGCCTTCGCCCTACCCGGCGGCAAAATCTTCGTCAACGCGGGCGCTATCCTCGATACTCAGTCCGAAGCCGAACTGGCCGGACTGCTCGCCCACGAACTTTCCCATGCCGTTCTCTCTCACGGCTTTCAAATCGCCACCCGTAGCAACCTCAGCAGCAGCCTCGCCCAGTACTTACCCTACGGCGGCCTAATCAACAACGTCTTTCTCAGCGGCTACTCACGCAGGATGGAACGTCAGGCCGATATTGTCGGCACTCAAATCCTCGCAGCTAGCGACTATGCCGCCGACGGCGTCTACAACGTCATGGTCACCCTAAACGAACAGGCACAAGCCAGTGGCCGCAACGTCCCTACCTGGATCTCCACGCATCCCAACCCTGAAGATCGCGTCACCTATCTAAAGACACTGGTCGAGCGCGGTGGCTACGACCGCTATGCCTATGAGGGCGTCGCTAGCCACGAAGAGATCCAAGCCATTGTCGCCAGAGAGCTAGCCGCATACCAGGCACAGCAAGCCGCCGAGCAATCTCCTGAAGAAGTCGTTGACGACGCGGTAGAACGCAGACGCGAAGAGGAACAAAGTGATCTGTAGCTTTATCAACAGCTCTACTCACTTCACATTCTGATCCAATTTGTTACAATTCTCAATTTCCTTCCTCCGCTGCATTTCAGCTTGATAGACTGGTATGCATAAATTTTGGATATGCAGGTCACGCAAGCAATGGTAGCAACCAAACCAAACAAGACGCAGTTTGATGAAATTCGTCCTGGCGTGAAAGCACCAGCCAAAGACACCATCTTGACGCCTCGGTTCTACACCACCGACTTCGAAGAAATGGCAGAGATGGATGTCTCTAGCAACGAAGACGAGCTTAAGGCCATCATCGCTGAATTCAAAGTCGACTACAACCGCCATCACTTCGTTCGCGACAAGCAGTTCGAGGGCGCTTGGGACCATATTCAAGGTGAGCGCCGTCAGGTCTTCGTTGAGTTTCTAGAGCGCTCCTGCACCGCCGAGTTTTCCGGCTTTCTACTTTACAAAGAGTTGGCTCGCAAGCTCAAAGGACGCAACCCTATCCTGGCAGAAGGCTTCGACCTGATGAGCCGTGACGAAGCGCGGCACGCTGGCTTTTTAAACAAAGCCATGTCGGACTTTGACCTACAGCTTGATCTCGGCTTTCTAACCAAGAGCAAGAAATACACCTTCTTCAAGCCCAAGTTCATCTTCTACGCCACTTACCTATCCGAGAAGATTGGCTACTGGCGCTATATCACTATCTTCCGACACCTAGAACAGAACCCCGAAGATACGATCTACCCGATCTTCAACTTCTTTGACAACTGGTGCCAGGATGAGAACCGCCACGGCGACTTCTTCGCTGCCATGATGAAGTCACAGCCTCAGTTTCTCAACGATTTGAAAGCGCGTCTGTGGTGCCGCTTCTTCCTCCTTTCGGTGTTTGCCACCATGTACCTCAACGACATTCAGCGCAAGGACTTCTATGCAGCGCTGGGATTAAACGCGAGAGAGTACGATATCGAAGTCATTAAAAAGACTAACGAATCGGCAGGCCGTCTGTTCCCAATCATCCTAGATGTAGAAGATCCTAAGTTCTTTGCTGAGCTAGATAAGTGTACAAAGCACACCGCCGCAGTCAGTGAAATCAGCCAGTCCGGTCAGAACAAGATTGTTCAAACCCTGCGCAAGATTCCTCACATCATCGCAGTTGGTAGCAAGCTGATCAATCTGTACCTGATGAAGCCAATCAGTATGGAAGCCAATCGCAACACCGTTCGATAGAGCGTTATCCGACAAGGGTACAAAAGAAAGGGACAGTATCGCTATGTACTGTCCCTTTTATTTTGATCATCAAAGGTACTTCTGATCTCAGACTAGATTCTGACTGTTCATTCCCGAATCATCAAGGGACGTAGCGATCTAGTACACCTACGATTCATCGCTTCAACCTTCGAGAATGCCAACTAGAACATGAACGAGTAGTTCCACATCGTCTGGGACCTGATACCCGCCAATACCTTGAGTAATCAGCTTTTTCTCTTTGTCTAGCACGCCAAAAATCCATAAACTTCCGATGGTGACTGCGCCGTAGATTTCAGAAGGGATGTCTTCTACCGTTGCTAGGGCAATCATCTCTACCGCTAACTGCGTGAATCCCCTGGTCAAATCATCACGTTTCGCTTCAACTACAATCACCTGTCGCTGTGCGCGAATAAGATAGTCCAAACTGCCCTGTAGCCAGTTGTTCACTTTTAGTGGATATTCAAATCGCAAAACTTGATGACAGATTGTCGCGACACGCATCAATACAGGGGCAACCAATACCTCTCGCTTCGCGCTTTCGCTTGTTAGCTGTACGTATGGCAGCGTCTCTTCTATTTGCCTCTTCAGCTGGTCAAGACCGATGAGCGTCCGTGAGGTTTTTGGTAAGCTTAACCGCGCCTGAGTGTAGCTGTAGCCAAACTCTGCCAGTATCTCATCTGTATCGTTAGGTAGCTCAAAGTATGATCGAAAGGTATACTTCGCATCTTTGTCTAGTAACTTTGGCACAGGCTCACTGGGCTGAGTTTACTTTTCTATCCTAGCTTGCTTTATCAACAGCTCAATATAGTTCATACTTCATCAGCTGACAGAGCAGAGCACCGTTGTAGACCGGAGTGCGAGAGGCCGATTTTAGACCAATATTACTAGAGAGCGCTTTGTTGCCGCTGAGGACGTAGGCGGTCCAGCCCTTAAAACGTTGTTTCAATACATTGCCGAGCAGCTTATAGAATGCGCCGAGGTCGGTGTCTTTGCCAAGCCTTTCGCCGTAGGGTGGGTTGCAGAGTAGGATACCGCTGTCGGCGGGGGCTTCTACGTTGGCTAGCTCGTTCTGTTGGAAGTTTACGAGGTGTTCTATGCCGCACTTTTGGGCGTTGCTGTGGGCCTGGATCAGGACGTTTGGATCGTGATCGCTCCCCCCGACAAAAGCAGCTAAATCTTCTTTCTGCTGTTCTTCTGCCTCCGTCAGCATACTTTCCCACAGCGCATCGTCATAGTCTAGCCAACTCTCAAAGCCAAACCGCTCACGAAATAGACCCGGTGCCACCTGCAACGCTTGAAGTCCCGCTTCTAAAGGCAGCGTACCTGAGCCACAGAGCGGATCGAAAAAAGCCTGATCGGGCTGCCAGCCGGATAGCTGAATCAGCGCGGCTGCTAAAGATTCTTTGAGAGGAGCAGCGCCGACGGCGGGCCGATAGCCGCGTCTGTGTAGGCTATCGCCAGAGCTATCAAGACTGAGGGTGGCGCGGTTTTTGTGGAGGTGGACGTTGATGCGTAGGTCGGGTTCGTGAGTGTCTACGTCGGAGCGAAAGCCAAGCGTTTGGGTTTGTTGTTCTACGATCGCGTTCTTGACCTGGAGTGAGGTGAAGTGAGTATGGTTGAGCGCGTCGGTTTTGCCCGTGGCGGTAACGGCTAGCGTCTGCTCTGGAGTGAGATACTGGCTCCAGTCAATCTGTTGAACGCCTGCGAAGAGATCTTCTCCAGTGGCGCAGTCGAATTCACCGAGGCGAAGCAGGATTCTAAACGGCAGTCTAGCCCATAGGTTAACCCTATAGAGGAGGGTGCGATCGCCTTTAAACGCCGCTCCGCAAAACCCAGGCTGCACATCCTTTGCACCTAGCCGTTCCAGTTCTTCTACAACAAGCGGCTCTAGCCCTCTAGCAACGGTTGCAAAATACTGATTCATTGTGTTCTTCTATTGTTCTAGGTTGATTCTGCAAACTACTCCTTGGCTTGCAGCCAGTCCAGCAGCAGCGCGGCAGACCGGACCAGGCTGCTCCAACTGCGGTAGCACGCCAGTCTCTGATACTACCTGAAACCGTCGGATTGCTTCAGGGTTTAGCTGTGCCAGTCGCCGACCGAGCGATACGGTGGTGAACTTGGCATCTTCGCCCCACACAACGGCTGTCGGCACTCTTAGCGTTTTGATATAGGGCGTCAGGTCAAAGTAGAGATCGCCTCTGAGGAAGGAGAGAGCGGAATATTCTGCGTTGGGCTGCTGAGCGGATTCTAGATACGCCGAGATAATTTCTTCGGATAGGCGCTCTGGTTTGGAGAATAGGAAATTTTCTAGGAAGTTGCGAACGGCAAGCTCGTTGGTGGCTCCCAGGGTGTAAATGAGGGTGTCTAGAAAGGGGGTGTTGATAATTGGTTCTGGCAGCCGCCTGCCTGCGCCTTTGCCAAAGTCCTGGAATCCAGACGGACAGGTGAGGAACAGTCGGCTGAATAGATGTGGCTTCTGGCTGGCGAGCCGAGCGATCAAGCCTGCGGTAAAGGAGCTAGCAACGGCTGTAATCGGGCCGCTAGCGGTTTGGGAGATGAACGATTCTATATTTACTAGGTAGTCGGCAGCGGTGTAGCGATAGGGGGGATGGGCAGAGGCACCCCAGCCGATTAGGTCCGGAGCGATGACGCTGTATTGCGAGGCTAGCGTGGCGTAGACCTTTGACCATTCGTAGGCAGATGCGCCGCCGCCAAAGTTGTGGAAGAACATCACCGGGGGCTGGTCGGTGTCGGTGTGCGATCGCCATAGCGAACTCGCCTGGGTGTAGTACACGACTTGACCTAGCGCAGTAAATACTGACTTTTTCCCAAATCCAGGCGGCTGGAACTTCAGCATCGCAATCTCATTGAAATAACAGAGCTATCCTAACGAGTCGCGAACTACTTTTGGGTCTTGCTGTGGGTAACTCTTAGTCGCTTGCGAGTAATGTTTCAAACAGGTGTATCTGCAACTGTCCTATTGGACTTCTAGATAGCCTACTTCTCTAAGCTGTAGCAACGGATAGCAGGGCAGAGATTTGGGTCCACAGATACCTTCGACGCTGCCATTGGCAACGATACTCTGGCCGACGTAGCTCTGTAGCGGCTTGCCAGTCAGATAGATCCGATCAACGCCTGTGCCTTCTATGTAGTAGCCGTTGGGAGCAGGGCGGGCGGCGGCATCATCGTAGCTGTATTGCGCTCTGAGCGTGCCTTCTACAGAGACGGGTGGGGCGATGGTGGCTTTGTAGAGCTTGTGGAGCTGCCAGATTGTGAAGCTGCTAGCGGCTGCGCCAAGGATGAATGAGATGGTTGCGATCGCCCAGAGGGTGGGTTGCGATCGCTCTTTCCTTTGACGAATTTTTTGTGGCTGCTCAGATATCGCCGAAGTAGTCATGACTTAACCCCTTCCCCTCCTTAGTCGTGTCCGTATGGCTACTCTACTAATAGCAGAAATGCATGTCAGCGGTAATCACTCGCTTTGTGTATTAGCTCTTTTATACAGCTATCTATATGGTTGCTTAGGCAACGTTCTGCTGCTCAACAACTGCAACGTTCGAGCTGCCCTAGAAGGTTTTCTCTTAGCGGTATTCATTGGATTTCGAGCAGATCTCTCCCAAGCTTTTAGCGTAGCTGTTTTCAATGCTATGCAGCTTGCGTCGACTCTGCGTAGTGCCATTGACTACTCTCCTCATCGCGAATGATGAGGCCGAACCATTCAAGGCGTTCTAAGTTTTCGCTAATAGCACCAGCTTCTTCTTCGTAATATTGCCTTTGAACTGAGCAGCAATTTGTTTGGCGCTCCATTCGCCGCTGCTAGTGCGTAGCAGGTCACGGATAGCGGCGAGCTGTTCTTTGGGCTGTTTGGGCCATTTTTGCTGTTCGACGGGTTCGATGATCGGTGCTTCGGTGGGGAGCACTTCGAGGGTGGTTTGTTGGGGTTCAGCGGCGAGGGTTTCGGGGGCCTGCCCTGGATTTTGATACTCGGGGCGGAGCCAGCGGATGAGGCCGTTGCGTTCTTCTTCGGCGCGTTCGGCGTTGAGGGCGACGAGGTTTTCGAGGATCTATTTGTCGGTGATATCTGGATTTTCTTCTACATGAACTAATAACTTAGGCATCATTAGCTTTCAAGAAAGATTTGATTTAGCTAGTCGGCGGGAAGCCCGGCGCTCTACCTGTAAGGTGAGCGTCGGGATGAAAGCTAGGTGAGCGATAGCGAACAGTTGCCCAAAACCTTCACTTGCAAAGGTGGCTTTACAGAGGCACTGAAAGGTACAATAGTACTATGCGAATAACCTACCAGTACAAACTCCGTCCGACGGCTGAGCAAGAAGCGCTAATGTCTTCTTGGTTGGATATGTTGCGTGCTCAGTACAACTGGCTGCTGGGCGAGCGGTTTGACTGGTGGGAAATGCAACGCTGTGCGGTCAATGCCTGCCCGTTGTCTTGCAGCATCGTATCGCCAAAAGAGCGGCCTAATTACTATCAGCAGAAACGTGCTCTCACCCCCCTAAAAGTGGAGCGGCCTTGGTACAAGACGGTTCAGTCTCAAGTGTTGCAGGAGATGGTGAAGCGAGTCGATTTGGCCTTTGAACGATTCGTCAAAGGGGATGCCAACGGCAAGCGTAGTGGACGGCCTCGGTTTAAGAAACAGGGTCGATATCGCACGTTCACGTTTGCGCAGATGAAAGCGAACTGCATCGCAGGCGGGCGGATTACCTTTCCCAAGCTAGGTGCTGTAAAGCTGATTCAACACCGACCTATTCCAGATGGGTTCACCCTCAAGACGGCAAAGGTGACGCGTAAAGCAGACGGCTGGTATGTTGGCCTGCTGCTTGAATGCACAGCAGTCCCTGAGACCTTACCCTCTGTTGATCTGGCTAAATCAGTCGGCATAGACGTAGGGCTAAAAGACTTTCTAGCAACATCGGACGGTGAGTCCGTTGGCATTCCCCAGTTTTTCAGAAAGTCAGAGCGCAAGCTTGCCCAGCTGCAACGCCAGCTAGCTAGGCAGGTGAAAGGCTCAAACCGTTGGCGTAAGCAAGCAGGCCGGATTGCAAAGCTGCATCTACACATCACACGGCAGCGGAAAGATTTCTTCTCGAAGGTATGGGACTGGCTATTCTCAAAATATGATGTGGTTGCGCATGAAAAGCTGAACATTAAAGGCCTCGCACGAACCAGACTAGCCAAATCAATCCTAGATGCTGCATGGGGACAATTCTTGGAGATGGGCGCTTTCAAAGCTGAAAAAGCTGGGAAGCTCTCCTCTCCTCAGAAGCCATACAGTACCAGCATTGACTGCTCAGGCTGCGGTGAGCGAGTGCCGAAAACATTGTCTGAGCGGATGCACCGATGTGGTTGTGGCTTGGTGCTCTGCCGGGATATCAATGCTGCCAAGAATATTCTTAACAGGGCCGTGGGATGTCAGGCCCTTAATCTCTCAGGAAATGTCCGGGCAGTAGCCTAGAGTCACTGAGGAAGCCCGTGCTGTACTCGTAGAGTCAGCGTCGGGAGGATGTCACATCCTGAAAGGCGTAGAAATCTTAATGCTCGTCTGGTAGGAACCAAAATCACATGCCCATTGTCGCGTAGCCAGAATCTACATAAACTACCTGCCCGGTAATCCCACTCGAAAGGTCGCTACACAAAAACGCGGCGGCATTGCCGACTTCTGTCTGGGTGACGGTCCGCCGTAGAGGAGCAGTCTCCTCGACGTGGTGGATCATATCGAGGATGCCGCCAATCGCAGAGGAGGCTAGCGTCCGAATCGGGCCGGCCGAGATGCCGTTGACGCGGATGTTCTGTGGGCCCAGATCAGCGGCTAGATAGCGAACGCTCATTTCTAGTGCGGCTTTGGCGACGCCCATGACGTTGTAGTTGGGGACGACGCGAACGCCGCCTAGATAGGTCAAGGTGACAATGCTGCCGCCGTCTAGCATTAGGTCTTTGGCTCCTTGGGCGAGGCGAGTCAGGGAGTAGGCGCTGACGCTAAGGGCTAGATCGAATCCGGCGCGGGAGGTATCGCTAAACGCGCCAGTTAGATCGTCACGGTTGGCAAAGGCGAGGCAGTGGATCAAAATATCGAAGCTGCCCCACTTGTCTTTGATAGTGCTGAAGAGCGCATTGACCTGCTCGTCGTCTTGCACGTTACAAGGGAGAAATAGGCTAGGAGCTAGCGGTTCGGTCAGGTCGCGGACTTTCTTTTCGGCGCGGCCTTTCTCGTCAGGGAGATAGGTGACGCCAATCTCTGCGCCAGCGGCGTGGAGCTGCTGGGCGATGCCCCAGGCGATGGAGCGATTGTTGGCAATACCGGTTACCAAGGCTTTCTTTCCGGTCAGATCTAGCATGACTCTTTTGTTGGATACTTTGTTAAATGCGCTCTAGGAGCATACTGAAAAAAGGGGATCGCCGGATAGGGGGGTGTTTTGTAGCACCTAATACAAAACACCTTCGGTGGCATAGGCTTTATTGTAGGTAGAACAGGTGAGCTTCCCCTGACATTTTTTAGGGTTGCGCTCCAGAAGGTCTCAACTTTTGGGTGTGCGCAGGCTAGCCTCAGCCCTCAAGCTCCTTTCCTTCTTTGATCATGGTTGCAGTTCCCAGTTCGCCGATTGCCGATATGTTTCGCTCTTTTGTAGGGGGAAGCTTGCCGCCAGTGGTCGAGTCGTATGAGCGAAATAAGACGATTTTCTTTCCAGGCGATCCGGCTGAGCGGGTTTATTTCCTCACGAAGGGGGCGGTGAAGCTCTCGCGGGTGTATGAGGCGGGCGAAGAGATTACGGTGGCGCTGCTGCGTGAAAATAGCGTGTTTGGCGTGCTCTCTTTGATTACGGGCGATCGCTCTGATCGGTTCTATCATGCGGTGGCCTTTACCCCGGTAGAGCTGATGTCTTTGCAGGCGGACCAGATGAGCCTGGCGCTAAAGGAACACCCAGAGCTATCGGCGATGATGCTGCGAGGACTGTCTTCTCGTATCTTGCAGACTGAGATGATGATTGAGACGCTGGCGCACCGGGATATGGGCTCTCGGCTGGTGAGCTTTTTGCTAATCTTGTGTCGTGATTTTGGCGTGCCCGGTAGCGATGGGATTACGGTAGATCTAAAGCTGTCTCATCAGGCGATCGCAGAGGCCATCGGCTCGACTCGAGTGACGGTGACTCGGCTACTAGGCGATCTGCGCGAGCAGGAAATGATCTCGATTCACAAGAAGAAAATCACGGTTCACGATCCGGTCACCCTGTCGCAGCAATTCACCTAAGTAACCTGACAGATTCGGTTCATAAAGGTGCCGTGACTTCGCACCTTAGGACAATCGGTTACTATTCGGATGCGGATGGCTGGGATTTTTGGGTCCGCAGTAGGGGTGAATGACTGGATTTGTATTACTGTTTGCGGTGGCTTGTTTGGGTGGTGTGATTGCCACGGTGGGCGATCGCATTGGTATGAAGGTGGGCAAGTCACGCCTCAGCCTGTTCAACCTGCGGCCCCGCCAAACCGCTACGCTAGTGAGCGTTGTCACCGGAATGGTGGCCTCTTTTTCGACGCTGATGCTGCTGATCGCGCTAGATGGCCAGCTTCGCAAGGGGCTATTTCAGCTAGATGATATTCAGCAAGATCTCTCTGAGGCGCAAGCTGCGCTCGAAGCCGCCGTCGTAGAGCGTGAGACGGTAGAAGGAACGCTACAAGAATCAAAGCGGCTAGAAGGCGCGGCGCGAGATCGACTCAGAGAGACCAATCGATCTTTGCGCAGTGCGATCGCCAGTGAAGAAGAAACGCTCAGTAATCTAGTCGAGACGCAAGATCAGCTAGAGAGCGTATCGAATCAGATCGGCAGCTTGCGCGATCAAATTGGCGCGTTGCGAGCAGAAAGGCAGCAGCTGATAGAAGAACGCGCAGCCGTGCGATTGCAAATTGCTCAGCGCGATCAGGCGCTCCAGGCTCGTAATCAAGAGCTCGTTGAACGCGATCGCCAGATCGCCCAGCGCGACCAAGAGATCGACGAACGCGCCCGCCGACTAGAGGACTTGCAGGCGCAGCAGACCTTACTCACCGAAGAAATCGCTCGACTAGATGACGAATTTCAGGTGCTGCGACTCGGCAACGTCGCCATCCGTCGAAATGAAACCCTCGCTGTCACGCTGGCGCGATCCGACTCCGAAGAAGCTGCCCAGCGCGCAGTCGAAGCTGCCCTCGTCCAGGCTAATAGCGTTGCGCTTCGCGCTATCTGGCCCGGATTAGAGGAAGTCAACGACTTCGTGCTCAGCTTCGAGCCCGATGTGGCCAGACGAATTGTGCAAGA
Source organism: uncultured cyanobacterium (assembly GCA_963838725.1). Lineage (GTDB taxonomy): Bacteria > Cyanobacteriota > Cyanobacteriia > Phormidesmidales > Phormidesmidaceae > Phormidesmis. The sequence goes on from CAWISM010000008.1 coordinate 120,760, forward strand.
AACCACAGACACCAGAAGCTACGTCATCAGAGTCTCCTCAGCCGCTAACTATGTCGTTGGCGAGCCCTGCGTTGGAGAGATCCTAAGCAGGGGCGGCGAGGGCTGCTTACAGGTCAATTTAGAAGCCCCTGTCAACGAAATTCGATACGTCTCTGGCGAGACCGTTGCCTCTGTTCAAATAGATAGAGAAGATTTAACAGATGAAGGACTAGGAGAACGCTACAGAGCCTTGCAGGTACGCGCAGAGATCCAGGCGAGAAGAGACGGCATTATCTACTTCAACCAGATTATTGCGGGCGGATTGAACGATCCGGTTCTAAACTTCTTGCGACAGGTTCAAGCATACGGACAGCCGATAGAGATCCAGGCGATCGCCAGTCAGCCCACCTACACAATCGGTCCTGTTTATCTAGAACTAGCGGCTGTTCAGAACGATCAAGTGCTGTTCACAACTCAAAATCTACAACCCGATCAGCCGCCTGATCAGCCGCCTGAGCAACCGACTAACAGAACAACCAATCGCCCCACTAGTCAGCCAGCCGAAAGCCCAGGACGATCTGTTTTTTCTAATTAGACTCTCTAATCAACTGCGTTCGCTTTTATGTAAGAAAAACAACATTGCGCAACAAAAGTTTTCTCAAATAGAGTAAAAGCTCACATGAACATAACGAAGTGAGACTTTTTATCATAAATCCAAAGATATATCTGACAAAACCTTGCGGATAATTACTACTTGCGCAAAAGTTAAGCAAATCTTTTATTTCGTGTTTAGAATAAATCAGCAGTTCTAGCGCTGTTCCTTCACTTACCCGCCTCGGAGCTTCCTTTATGAAGTTTGAAGATATCTATCAGTTTTTTGAAGATCCGCCGCCGGTTTATCTCAACAAAGAGCTTGCTGTCTGCTACGTGCTAGCGGTGCTCGTCCGTCACGACTCGTATGGCACCGAACTTATTCATGCTATCGAGAAGGACTACCCAAACTATCGACTGTCTGACACAGTGCTCTACAGCGCGCTCAAGTTCCTTGAGAATCAGGCCGCAATTATGGGCTACTGGAAGAAAGTAGAAGGTCGAGGTCGTCCTAGACGGATGTATCGCCTTCGCCCTGACTGGCAGATGAAAGCCCGCGAGCTAGCCGACCTGTGGCAGCGCTACATGGTGGGCAAGCAAGCAGCTGTGCCAGTCATTCCTCAAAAGAGCGGGATGCAAATCACCGCAGCCCAGGTCCGCTCCATCCCGACTGGGGTCAAATACGCTGGCTCCTCTGGCTCCTAACGGGCTTCTAGTCGCGCTTGAATTGCCCCTGAAATCTTGTATTAGGGCTGCATAGATATCCTGTAGTCTTTGTAAAGCATTCAGGCTACTAATACAACCCTAGCGCTGTGGCGGCTATCTGCCACAGCCTTTCTTATGGAAAGGTTTGTTGGAAAGGTTTTATGAGAGAGTAAGAACATAGCAGACATCTCTCGGAGCTTCTTTTCTTCGTGTTTACCGACCCTACTCGAGCGACTACGTTACTCCTGACTAGCCTGATGGTGATTGGACTAGTGTTCTTTATTCGGGCCTCTACTAAGGACAGAATTGAGGTGGCTCAGTTTGGCTCTACTCAGGCTGCTGAGCCTTTGCAGCGGGCGGTGATGGACTACTTTCAAAGCCGCGCCTACAGACAGATAGAAACTGTCCTAGAAGATGCTGGTAGTAGAAACCAGACGGTCGCTGCCTTAACAGATGAAGCAGCAGTTACAGTAGCTGGACTGGTAAGCCCTAGCTGGTTCCTAGCAATATTTCTATCGACTTTGGCAGCAGTCGGGTTTGCCTGTTTGGCGTTGGTGGTAGTCACCCTTTCTCCTAGCTGGGGCTGGCTGATGTTTGGCCTAGTCGCGGCCTCACCTCTAGCAGGCGTTTTCTACTGGCGAAAGTCTAGCCGCCCCGAGAAAGTGGTTTTTAGAATAGAGCCGGAAGAGACTGAAAAATTTGCTTCTAAGCTGACGATTCGAGGGCACCGAGACGAACTAGCAGAGCTAAGAAATGCTTTGTCACCTACGCTGAAGGTTTGGTAAAGCAGCAAATAGGCTGAGCGACATAAGCTGCGGGCTGCTTCGAGTAGGCGTCCTTACACTTGCGGTAGCAGCGTAGAAGGCGATCGCACTTCTACAATGCGCTAGCTCAGCTTTTACTAATCGAAGAGAGTCACGCCTGTTGCGGGCGAACAGAGGCGAATCGACAGCACCTAGCAATCGAGGATGATCACAGGCACTGCCACTGTCAGCAGCCACTGATTGCCAAGGCGGCAGCAGACCACAAACCATTGAAAATATTACTAACAGAAGATATTGCACTCAGCCAAAAAGTAGCTTTGCATATGCTCGCTGCTTATAGCTATCAGGCGGATACTGCCAACAATGGAGCAGAAGCTGTAGAAGCGCTTAGGCATGAACACTACGATTTGGTACTGATGGATGTGCAGATGCCCACAATGGACGGGCTAGAAGCAACCCGGCAAATTCGCCTAGACCTGCATATCGCTCAGCCGCACCTTGTGGCAATGACAGCACACGCCATGCAAGGAGATAGAGAAGAATGCCTTTCTGCGGGCATGGACGACTATATCAGAAAGCCGATTGGCAAGAGGGATTTGCTCGCTGTTCTACAACAGTGTGAACAAATAACAATATAGAAAATGCAATATTCTCGCATTATCGATGCGTCTACTGCTCAAGCAAACTAAAAGAAACAAACCCTGTAGGAATTCATCATGCCTATCAACGCCAAAGATGTGCCGACGCTAGATACGCAAGCGCTAGAAAGCATCAGCAGCGATCGCTCATTTCTAATCGAGGTGTGCGATCGCTTTTTGGCAGATGTGCCAGCGCGAATAGCAGCCGTCGAAGGCGCGATCGCCAACGCAGACCCGGTAGAACTCAGCAATAGCGCTCACGCCCCGTAGTCAGTGGCATCGAGACTGTACATACAAACTAAAAAAGGGCAGCAGTATACATGTACTGCTGCCCTTTTTTTTCCTATTTACTCATAGGTGCTTGCCCATAGAGCACTGCCTGTAGAGACGACTAGATAGAAACAGCGACTTCTTCCTCTTCTTCGCTCATGAGCAGGCGCAGGCTAGGAAATAGGAAGTGGTTCTCTTCTACGTATTGAGCGCCAAACAGCCCTTTCTCTGCCCAAAAATAGCGATCGGTCGTGTGCTCGTTTCGCTTGACTAGCAGTAGCGCGGGTGGGCAGATGCCCTGAGCATGGATGTAATTACGAGCCGCTGTGACTGGCTTTTCTTCTCCACTCTCAATGCTAAATTGAGGAACTGACTCTAGAATGCGGCGTCCCTCTAGGCGACGACGGCTCTTTCGCTTGCGTCTTCGTGCCAATTTCTTCCCTCCAGAAATGTGATTCAGATGTAGCAAGAGCTACAAAATGGTTCAAGACCTTGCAAAATATATCAGGTACGACTTAGAATTTCAAGTTGGTTTAAATAGTCGATTAATAAATAAGCTAAGGCTGATTTTAGAGTGTTCTCTATAGCGGGCAATGGTTCTATGGATTGTAGGTAGAACTATTGTGGAACACAATGTATTAAGGAAATGTTAAAAACTTAACACTATCTGTCCATTAGCCTTCTCGTTTAGTCGACTTTATTACGCAGACGTTTTTATGGCCGTGATTGCCAGTCCCGAATTCTTGTCGCTCTGTCAAGCTCAGCTGCGTTTGCTAGTTCAGCAGATGGAGGAGTCTTCGGCAGCTATCTACATCGCTGATGTGATGACGGGCAGCGCAGACGGGTCATCGGCGGGGTCATCGGCGGATGGAGTGCACGCTCGCAAGCGACCTGATTTTGCCCCTGTGATCAGCTATCCGGAATCGATTGAGCGCTGGGTAGAAAGCTTTGAGGATTGGCGAGGTGCGCCCTGGCGGGATAATGATGAGCCCAAGACGCTGGCGCTACCGGGCAGTGCAGATGAGCTGGCGACTGGCGCGAGCGATCGCACCTGGTCGGAGCTACAGCCAGACCAGCGTCTGGTCGTGCCGCTGGTCTATACCGATGTGGTGGTCGGGCTGCTGGTGACGGTGCGGCGCGATCGCCCCTGGAAGCAATCAGAGCAGCAGCAGGTCGAGGCGATCGCCCAGATGCTAGCAGCGGGCTGCGTACTAGAGCGGCGCAATCAGTGGCTACAGGGACAGCTTTCCACCAAACGCGAGCTTCAAAGCCGCCAGTCAGAGATCTTTCACAACCTGCTGCATCAGTTTCGCAATCCGCTGACCGCCGTAAACACCTTTGGCCAGCTCTTAGTCCGGCGAATAGAGCCAGAAGATCCCAACAATAAAGTAGCCACTGGCATTGTCCGCGAGAGCAAGCGGCTGCGCGAGATGGTTGCTCACTTTGATGAGACGGTGGCAGTCGGCGACGCCGAGCTAGCCGACGACGCTGCCGCCAGTCTGCCACTATTGCCAGCCGCGCAAACTAGCCCGACGCTCGGCGGACCGCGGCGGCCATCGCTGAGTTTGCCCTCAGGACCAAAGCCAGCCGTATCCGCAGCGGGTAGCTCGGATCTAGCCGATGAAGGCAAACAAGGCGCTGGGCTAGGACACACTTTGACCCTTTCTGCTCAGTATCTGCCTGATATTGTCGAGCCAGTCTTGGCAGTTGCCAGTATCGTAGCAACCGAAAAAGGCGTGCAGCTACATGCGCAAGTGGCCCCTGATACGCCTTCGATATGGGGCGAGGAAGAGGCGCTCTGCGAAGTCATCAACAACCTAATCGACAACGCGATCAAGTATTCACCGCCAAACGCCCAGGTATGGATACAAACTGGCGTCAGTCGTATTCGTGAGATGCATAGTCCGGGGCCAGTGCAGGGCCAATATCAGGGCGTTGTCATCGGCGATACCGGGCCGGGGATTCCGGCTGAGGATCTGGTACGGCTGTTTGAGCGGAACTATCGGGGCGTACAGGCTGAGAGTGATATTCCTGGGACGGGGTTGGGATTGGCGATCGCGCAGTCGCTAGTTGCCGAGATGCAGGGTTTTATCGAAGTAGTCAGTCCGGCAGCAGGAACGCCGTGGCTGCCAACTAGTGCTTTCAACGCTGAGTCTGGGCCGGGAACGGTGTTTATCGTATGGTTGCTAGAAGTGGAGCGTAGAGTTGTGGACTAGTGCTTGTAGGAAATGACAGCGGCTGAGGTGTTTAGACTCAACGGCTTCAAGGTCGTGATCTTTTCAGATGACCACGATCCACCTCATGTGCATATTCGGAAGGGCGATTTTGAGGTGAAAGTTGACATATCAGGCGAGCAGGCGGCGTTGATAGCAGGTGAAGAGAATAGTAAGCGTGCCTTTAACCGAAAGTTGAGGAAGCAGGCATTAAAGATTGCCAATGATAATCTAGAAATGCTGATGAACGAATGGAGGCAGATCGATGCAGAACGCGGTTAAAGCAATCTCTGCTTGTGTAAAAGACGGCCAGCTAGAAGTCGTTTTCAGTACGGGGATGAGAAGTCTATGGCCGATCAGTAGCTTGCAGTTCGCTAAGCGGATTGACGGAGTGCTCACTAATTTCTACCCTAGCGAGGAAGAACTTGTGGAGGTCGAAGTCTGGCCTAGTGGCGAAATCATTGAATTTCCTAGAGTTGATCAGGCATTTCAAGTCTCAGCGCTTATGCGGGGCGAAGTTGGGAACGCGGAGTGGATGAGAAGTTTGACTGTAGGAGTTGCTTAGAGAGGAACGCTCATGCCTCTATTTGAAAGTGCGATTGGTGGTATTGCTGTTTCTGTATTTGATCAGGCGATCAATGCAGGAAAGTATGCGGCGAAGGAGATCAGAGGAGCCTACAGCAAGGTCGAGCACGAGCAACGCGTGATTAAAGCTGCAAAGGCATACGAAGAGAACTACCTAAATCGGCAATGCAAAATCAAAATCATGCCGGGGTTGATGAAGGAGCCGCTGGACTTAGAGAAGATTTACACAACGGTTAAGCTGTTAGATGACAACAGCCGACGGCTTTTTATGGGCCTAGAAGAATTAGAGAAAGGCTACCGGGCTCGGGGGAAAAGAGTTTTCAGCTCCGGTGGCGAACGACTAAAAGGAATCGACATTGCCAACAGCCGACAGTTCCTAATGGTGCTAGGTGGACCGGGAATTGGGAAATCTACTTTCCTGAGGAAGATTGGGTTGGAGACGCTGAAGCAATCGGGAAAGGTTCAGCATGACTGTATTCCTGTTTTTCTAGAACTAAAAAAGTTTCGGGAAGAACGAGTGGATATTAAACAGAAGATTACCGAAGAGTTTGAGATATTTAGATTTCCAGCGACTGAGGTATTGGTAGACTCTGCGCTAGAGCAGGGGAAGCTGCTAGTGCTGTTTGATGGATTGGATGAGGTGCCTTCCCAAAAACTTAACCATGTAATCGAACAGATTGAGGATTTCGTCGACAGGCATGACAACAATCGCTTTGTAGCGTCTTGTCGGATTGCGGCCTATCGCAGTAGCTTTCGTCGTTTCACAGATGTGACAATTGCTGAGTTTGATGATGAACAAATAGAACAGTTTATTGACCGGTGGTTCGGTTCAGCAGAAGATGAAGCATTGGGCACGGCAGATAAGTATCGCGAGCTGCTATTTCAGAAGAAACACAAAGCAACAAAAGAGCTGGCGCAGACACCGCTGCTACTAACGTTTTTGTGTCTGGTTTACGACCGTGAACAGACTTTGCCGAGCAAGCGCAGTACACTATACGAACGAGCACTGAATATTATTTTGCATGAGTGGTCTGCTCAGAAGAGAATAGAGCGAGATCCGATATATGAAGGATTTCATCCAGAGCTGGAGAAGCTGATGCTGGCAAAGATTGCCTATGACAGCTTTAAGCAAGATCAGCTATTTTTCTCAAAAGAGACTGTAACTAAGCAAATTGCAGAGTTTCTAGCGGATACATTAGATGCGCCAAGATACCTAGATGCGGATAAAGTCTTAACGGCGATTGAGGTGCAGCAGGGGATCTTAGTAGAGCGAGCGACGGATGCCTATTCATTCTCCCATCTAACACTTCAGGAATATTTGACGGCGCTGCATGTCATAGAAACGCGGAGAGGAAAAGAGTTAGTTAACGAGCATCTAATACATAGGAACTGGCGTGAAGTATTTTTGGCGGTGTCTGGCTTGGTGTCGAATCGTTCAGTTCAGCTTTTGATAGCAATTGACCAAAGAGTGCGAACTTACATTAGTCCGTATCCAAAGTTAAAGAAGCTGTTGAAGTGGGCAGCAGTGAACAAGGTGGGAGCTTCGGAGTTATCTCAGCGGGCGGCTATGCTTGCAGTCGTCATTGACAGCACTAGGACCAGCGACAAAGCCAGTAGCATCTTCGGGAACAGCGCCATTAACAGCGCCAGAGACATCGTCAGCGACATCGCCAGCGACATCGTCAGCGACATTGCCAGCGACATCGCCAGAGCCAATGCCAACGACAAAGCCATCGCCATCGCTAGAGCCAACGACAGCGACATCACCATCGCCATCGTCAGCGCCAGAGACGTCGCCAGAGACATCGTAAGCGACATTGACATCGTCAGCGCCAGAGATAGAGCTGGCAACAGCTCCAGAGCTGGCAACAGAGATCGCTCCAGAGCCATCGCTATCGACAGAGCTAGCAACATTGCCGTCGCTATCGACAGAGCTATCGACAGAGCCAGCGCAATCGCCATCGCCAGCAACATCGCTAGCAATACCGACCACCATTTTCTGAATACTCAGCAATTTGAGCTGATTGCAATCGAACTCTCGAACCATCGAGATAATATGCCTACTAGTAGCGACTCGCCTAAAAAATGGCAGGTCTGGGCAAGTCGGCTTCAACTTATTTGGTTAGAAGTACTAGAAATCAGCGCAGATGATGTTACTTTCTCTGAAGAGGAAGCCAAAGCCCTTCAAGACTATCTCTATGCTGAACGAGTTACTCATTCAGTGCAAGGAGGCAGCTATTCGTGTGCCTCGTCGTGACTGGGAGATAATTGAGCGGCGGCTGTTGACAATGGACGATGGCACCTCTTCGGCTGACGTATAGCATTGCGCTGAGTGGGAAACCCCAGAACCGCTAAGCCTGAAGTAAATCCCCTCCGGAGGGGCGCAGGGTTGGGTTTCGAGATGTGATGCGCGTGGCCGGACCCATCCCGTCGCTACGCGCCACCCTTCCAGAAGGGATTTACTTCGGGCGGTGCTGCTGAAAGTGCTAGCTCGCAAGCGTTTCAAGCAGTCAGCTTGACCAAATTTCTCTCAGTCACCAACGGGACTTGTTCAGTCACGCTCGGGAACCTTTCCGCACCGTCCGGAAATCGTTCAGTCACCAACGGGACTTGCTCAGTCGCACTCTGCAATCATTCAGTCACTAACGGGACTTGTTCAGTCGCGCTCTGCAACCCTTCAGTCATCAACTGCACTTTATCAGTCGCAGTCTGCATCAATTCCGCTTTATGTCAGCGCCATTCCCGCCTGCGCATCTAGGAAGAACCTTGTGAACGTATTTCATTCCCACAGTCGAAGCTCTTCTTCAGGCAAGGGCTCAAAGAAGGCGTCATCCACGGAACCTTCAATCAGACCTGGTTCTCTGGGTGGTTGAGGTTCTTTGCCTAGTCCCAAACGAAAGTAGTGAATTACATCGCAGATCTTGGCTAGCTTGTCTTGAAATTCTTGCACAATCTTTTGAATCAACATAGTATCTACCTCGTTTCATCGCTCATCAAAATGGCCTGAACCAGAATTCGCATCAGAGTATCAATGTCTTCGGGTACGCGGTAGCTTTCTAGCCCGACATAAATGTGTTGCTTTTCTCTATCTAGCAAAGCGAATTCCCAGAGCCTGCCCGTCGTCACAGATCCCAATAGCATCGATTGCTGAGGGGTCCGTTCCCACTTGTCTAGCGCGATTAGCTCGGCGATTAGCTGAGTCATCCCGTAGTCTAGATCCTGACGCTTTGCTTCTATCACTAGCAGCTCGCTCTTACCCCTAAATAGATAGTCTAGATAGCCCTGAAGCTGGCTGCTGACCATCAGCGGATATTCAATTCGTAGACTTGCCTTGGTGTAATAGACCAGTTCTGTTGCGACTTTCGATATCAAAATCTCACGGCGAGAGGTTTCATTCGACAGATCAACGTAAGGAAGGACTTCCTCAATCCGCGATCTCAGCTCTTCCAATCGATTTAGCTCTCCTGCGTACTCGGGCAGATTCAGCTTTTGCTTGGTAAGCGTGTAGCCAAACGATTCAGCGAGTTCATCAGCCGGAATCTTAAGCTCAAAGAACTTGCTAAACGTATATGAACTGTTGGGATCTAGAACGGCTATGCCCATCTGTTTAGCTCAAAGATTAAAACGACTTGAAAGGAAGCTGGACTCTATTGTACGGCTGATATCGAATGCTGTTCTGGTAATTGATGCTATTGGTAGCACTTGACTGATCGCGAAAATCAGCCTATCTTCAGTAGCTAAGGTGTGATGCCTATCATGCCGACTTTTCAGAACTCACTTGACTCAAGCGCCATCGGTAAGTGCTACCAACACCTACCGACGGCTAGGCTGACAAACTGAATCAGGCAGTCTGTAGCTTAAGGGCCACTGTACCTTAGCTGCTTCGATTTGCAATACGTTTTGCGGCGTTGCTAAGGTCATCTGAGTTCTGGTTTCCTCGTTCACTTGTCTTTTTCGGAGACCAGACACTCATGTTTAATTCTTCTAACTCAGGCGCTGATGCGCCTACTCCTTCGGCTGCGAGCATTCCTCCCTCAGCCACCATTCCGTCATCGACTCCGCTGTCGCAAGGGCACGTCCGCCATCTGCTACTCGGCCCTGTAGACATTGTGCAGAACACCATCCGGCTACTGCACAAGTTGGGCTATGCCGAGGTTAATGACTGGAGCCGCCCGATTTCGACGGGCAGACCTAATGAGGTGATGGCGATTTTGACTAAGCGGGTAGGACCGCTGGCTGAATAGACGAGCTGTACGAGACGGCACTCCCTTCGTGCAAGAGTTGGAGGAGTGCTTTGTGTTCTCGTCGCCCTCATCCCCTAACCCCTTCTCCCGAATGGAGAAGGGGGACCAGACTCAAAGTCCTTCTCCTTGGGGAGAAGGACTTAGGATGAGGGCCACGCAGAACAGCGTGCTACCAGTTAATTCTTCGGCTTATCGCCCGAGGCTCTAACCGACATCACCTTGCGTAGCAGATCGAACCAGAAGCTCGCGCCCATCGAGAGGGCTAGCGCGGTGATTCCCCAGCCGACTAGCCGACGAGGGATAAAAGGAATGGGCCAGCTATCTTCGGCAAGCTGCTGCGCTTGAAAGATTTGCTCGGTGCGGCCAATCGGCAGCGGATAGTCGGCTAGGCTTTCTTCTACGGCTAGGCCCACGGAACGCAGGTCGCCTCTGAGCTCGCTGGCGAGGTCGTCGGATAGCTGGTCGATGCCTTGCTGTTCGGCTAGGGCGGCGGCGCTATCAAGATTGGCAATGTCTAGCTGGTCGACGGTTTGGATGATGCTGCTGCGGACGGCCTGGTTGGTAGTGAGCCGATTGAACATGTAGAGCGTGTCGGCGTTGAGGGTGAATGCGATCGCCAATCCAACTAGCAGCCCCACCCCTTTGACATTGCGCCGATAGACACCTGCGGCTCTCTCCATGCCATTGTTAAACCAGCTTTCGACTTCTAACTGAAGCTGCTGCAATTCTGCCCCCGCCATGTCGACTTTAGATTCGGCCCTTCTAGCTAGCGTCGAGAGACTTTCTTGCAGCTTGGGTGGAATGACTTCTTCCTGAAACTTTTCAAGCGCGCCTAGAACGGCATCCCCTTCTTTTTGCGCCAGCGTAACCAGTTCGATATAGGTCGGTGAATTAGGATCTAGCAGATCGGTGAGATCGGCAAGGCTGGGTCGTAGCCTAGAGAGCAGGAGCTGATTGGCCTCGGCTTGGCCGCTCAAGCCAACGCGCAGATAGCGAATCCGGCTGAGAAAGGTCGAAATCATCTCAGCGTCTGCGCCGTAGTCAGCTAGTGAGGCATCAGCGGCTCTAGTCTCAAACGCCTGAAGCTGATTGAGAATCTGCTCTACAGCGATCTCTAGCGTCAGGCGACGGGCGGTGAGTTCGGCGGCAATTTGACTGATCGACTGCTCGAAGTAGACCAGCTCAGCGTCCATTAGATCTTCTTTTTGCAGGCGGGCGCGTAGCTCGTTGACAATATTATGTAGTGGAATGATGACTTCGTCTTCTATGAATGTGTTGAGGCGCGATCGCACTAATATCTGCTGAAAGTCCTTTAGCCTGAGGCGTTCTATCAGGCTAGTCGCAAAGGTTTCAGCCGGGATATAAGACGGGCCACTGGTGCGATCTCCAAACACATTTCGACTAAACGTCACCGTCCGATAGAGCGCCCCAATACCGTGCAGCACCTTACGCAAGATAGACGCGCCTCTGCCCTGCGCCTCGTAGTTGAGGTTCTCAATTAGCGGATTTTCGTAGAGCTTATCGGCTAGAACCCTCGCTGCCTCTCGGTTGTTGGCCGGGGGCGATCCTTTGGTATGGGGAACGCTATCGCCCGCCAAAAGCTGCTCAATCGAGCGCTTGAGATGTTCTGCTCGCCACTGAAACAGGGCGCTTAGAATTTCTTGAATTTCGCTCGCCACTAGGCTCAACGTGAGATAGACAAAGATTAGTCCAACTGCAATTTCTAAGACAATCGGCAGGCTCATGGCAATGTTGGGTTGAGGACTCTAGCTAAGCGATCAGAACTCTATACGAGTCAGCAGTCGCAAACAAGAGGGCGGTAGCTATGCTGCTCGTTCGCACCGTACCACAAGACCACCGATGCCACTAGCAAATGGAGTGCGGGCCCAGGCTGTACGAATAGCTTGATACAGAGTTCTGCTTCATTACCCGTCAGCGTTATCTAATAGAAGAGTCAGCCAGATATACATAGTGAGGAAGTGCGATCGCGGCGATGGGATCCTCGCAGCGTGGCCCTTTATAGGGATGCCATCTATCAACACAATTGAGACTCTCAAAATTTTTCGTTCAAAGATAAACAACCTTGAACTTATATGTCTAGTTCTTTAAAGACTGAGCCATGCAAGTTCAACCACTCTTATCTTGAATAAAAGGAAACAAGTAGAAATACCTATCAATTATCACAATTGATAGTGTAGAAGAGAACGGCTGGCTACACGCAATCTGGGCAAAAGCTAGAAGATTGCCAAGGCGTATAAATTCAATCACGGCAATAGGTTGGGAGGTCGACGGCTTTGCAACAAACAGACAAAAGGCGTTGGCTTTAGACCGACTGCGCTCCGCTTTCTGGTTGAATTTATCGGATTTTAGGCAGCCGTTTACTCTTTTCAAATGCCTATCCCTTCAAGATCTCTCTTGTTGAGGATTAGCGCAGGACAGATTTCCTTCAACAACAAACAGTTTATAAAGAGGGTCGATTAATGAGTATCGTAGCCAAAGTAATTGCTCAATCAGATCGCGCTGACCGTTTTCTAGAAAGTACCGAGCTTAGTCAGCTCCAAGACTTTTTTAACAACAGCAGTACGCGGATCAGCGCCGTCCAAAAGCTAGCAGCCAACCAACAGAAGATTGTTGAATCTGGCAGTCAGCAGTTCTGGTCTCAGTGTCCAAACACACCTAGCAACAGCGGCGACAAGCAAAAGACAGCCCTCTGTCAGCGCGATCAAGGATGGTACGTTCGCTTAGTCAGCTATTGCATCCTAGCTGGCAATTCCAAGCCTTTAGAAGACATCGGCTTAGATGGAATGCGTGATATGTATGTTTCCTTGCAGGTTCCTTTGACTAATCTAAGACAGGCAATGCGCTGTCTGAAGCAATCCGCAATGGGTGTTTTGAGTTCTGAAGAAGCGGCACTAGCAGGCCCTTACTTTGACCAGCTCATCCGCGCTTTCTAAGCCTATCTAATTCAGTTGCCATCTAATTGAACAACTCCCTAACGGCCAAAGCGCCAATGCGTTTGGCTACTTTTGACTCGCTATTCACATTTACAAAGCCTAGAAACCAAGCCTAGAAACAACTATGCAAGACACAATCACATCTCTCATCAATCCAGCCGACGAGAAAGGACTCTATCTCAAAGACAACGACCTTGATCAGCTTAAGCAATACTTTCAATCAGGGGCGGCGCGCGTCAAAGCCGCTAGCCTAATCAGCAACAATGCTGCTGGCATCATCAGAAAAACTGTTGAAAAAAGTCTGCTATATGGAGACATCACACAGCCGGGTGGTAACATGTATCCCACTCGCCGCTATGCCGCCTGCCTGCGAGATCTGACTTATTTCTTGCGCTATGCCACCTATGCCATGTTAGCCGCTGACGCTTCTATTATTGACGAGCGCATCCTCAACGGCCTAAAGGAGACTTATTCATCACTGGGCGTTCCGATTGAGCCGACTATTCAAGCAGTACAGGCGATGAAAGAGGTTGTTGCTGACCGAGTAGGCCCCGAAGCGGGTCAAGAAATGGGCTTCTATCTTGACCATATTATTACTGGTCTGCGCTAGGCATTGCCCACCAACCCACCTCGCCCTACGGGTACGACAAAGGTGGCACGTAGTGACGGGGTGGGTCTCGGTGTATAGCGTCTCTTTTCAAACACTTTTATCACAGTCAACCTTATGACCATGCAAGATTTTAACCAAACCCAGGAACGATATCCCTGGTGGGAAGGGAACGCTCGGTTCATCGATCTTTCCAACACGTTTATTGTCGCTCATGTCGCTCAAGCTGCTCTGATTATGCTGTGGGCTGGGGCATTCACCCTATTCGAGCTATCTGTCTATTCTCCTAACGAGCCGCTCTATACTCAAGGGCTGATTCTGCTGCCGCATTTAGCGACAGAGGGCTGGGGCATCAGCACGGATGGTGCGATCGCCGATACGGGAATCTGGTCTTCGATTGGCGCGATTCATATTGTTGCAGCCTTTGTGCTAGCGGGCGGGGCGTACTTTCACTATACTCAGCTCCCTCAGAGTTTGGCGATCGCACCCCAAAGAGCCCAAAAATTCCACTTCGAGTGGCAAGACGCCAGCAAGCTGGGCCTAATTCTAGGTCACCATCTTATCTTTCTAGGCTTAGGCGCTCTGCTACTCGTTGCCAAGGCGCAGTATTTTGGCGGACTTTACGACGCCTATTCTGACTCTGTTCGAGTCGTCACCGAGCCCACGCTTAGTTTGTCTACAATTCTTGACTACATCAAGCATCCCTTCGACGTTAGAAGTCTAGAAGACTTAGTCGGCGGACATATCTACGTTGCCGGTTTGTTGATTATTGGCGGCGCTTGGCACATTCTCGTTCCGCCTTTTCAACGGGTTCAGCGATTCTTCTTCTTTTCCGGGGATGGAATCTTAGCCTACTCACTATTAGGCATCGCCATAGCAGGCTATACCGCCTCCTTCTACTGCGGCTTTGACTCACTCGCCTATCCTGAAAAATTCTACGGTCCGACCCTAGATCTACAGGCAGCCTTCCTACCCCGCTATATCGAAACTCAACCTACCTTAGCTGATGGCTATACCAGCCGCACTTGGCTAGCCAACGCCCACCTCTATCTAGCGTTCTTTTTTCTGCAAGGCAGTCTATGGCACTTTCAACGAGCCGCAGGCTTCAATCCCAATAAACTGCGAGAACGCTGGCAGCAAAATAGAATCGCCACTAGCGAAAATCCTGCGATCGCCTACCAAACTGCGAGCAAACTACAGCCGCAGTATGAGACAGCTATCGCCTATGCGCTGCCAGAAGCCACGCCCCAGTCCCATCTTGAAATAGCACACAGCCAAGACTATCTCTACCAGTCGGTCAAAAGAGCTTCTGAGCCTGATCTAACCACGGTTAACGGCACCGAGAAGACACTCTACCAGACCAGCTATCATCCTCAAAAGGACACATTCTATCAGCCCGCTCCGGCTGAATCTAAGGACAGAGACTGGTTCGGATATGGACGAGATAGCAACAAGCCTCTGTACGAAAGAGCTAAGAATTTAGTGGATAAGCCGTCCGCATACACTCAACCTATCGAAACCATAGTCTACGAACCGTCGTGATTGCGGAACATTACCCTGCGATGTTCACCAGGGCTGAGATAATTTCTCGATGATGTCTCTGCGGGCTAAAACCTTGGAACAGATTTCCCACCTGTCGCCTACTGGCCGGATAGAACTGCCGTAGCGTAGCTCGAAGGCGTTGACATGCTTGCGGCTTTCAATGTATTCAGACATCTTGCGATCCCAATTTTCAATGTCTTCAATCCATTCATCGTCTAGCACATCGGGCAAGTTGCCAAAGATGTCATATCGATCCTTCATTCTTTCCGAGAGTCGGTTGTAGACGTCTTCGTCTCGGGTGCCCTGATAAACTAAATTGAGCATGTCAACTTTGCGGCGACTTTGTCCATATCGCTTGATACGTCCTAAGCGTTGTTCTAATCGGGAAGGGTTCCAAGGGAGATCGACATTAATCAACGTTCCTAACGTTTGTAAGTTAAGTCCTTCACAGGCGGCGTCAGTGGCAACGACTAAGGGAATCTCGCGATCTCGTACAGCCTTTTTGATCACCTCTCTTTCTGTTCTCGTCCAAGCGCCTTCTTTGAACACCTTGCTTTGACCGGCTCCAGCATAGAGTGCAATGGGTGTCTGAGGTAGTTTTTTTGCGAGCGAGTCGGCAATCCAATTGGCCGTATCAAAGTATTGACTGAAGATAATACAGCCTAGATCTAGCCACTTTTCATGAGTGAGATAGTGGTGAACTGCTTCTAATTTGGGATCTTCTGGTTTTTGAGAGAGATAGCTGATGATCCGTTCTAGGTGGTGCTTTTCTTCAAAGGTTAGGGCTGCTAGGTCACTGATCAAAGCAGTGTCTTCGAGTTCTTCTAAAGTGTCTTTGTTTAGCAGTCTATGAGCGGTGGATCTGCCGCTGGCTATGCTAGAACAGATGCGCTGTAGAATTAAATTCTTCATGAACCCTGAAGCGCGAGTGCGCTGCCCTAGCAGCTCGCTGAAGGCTTCGGCTTCTGTGTAAGCCCAGTCAATTTCGGCGCTAGTTCGTAAGCCCAATCCATCGAAGAGAAAGCTTTGGTTTTGTTTGCCAGGATGAATATCGACGGCCACTCTGTCTAAAAGTCCCTGGTTTTCCAGCGTCTGGCGTTGGCGCAAGATGGTGTGTCTGACAATTGGGTTGTGGCGTTGGAAAAAGCTGAGGCCGTCGATAGATTCGCTTACTTTGTCTTGCAGTTCGCTGCGGGTAAAGGTTTCTAGTGCGGTAATGGGTCGCGATGAGAAGTGTTCGCGATCTTGAAGATTGAGATCGGTGCGAATGTGGTCGTAGAGGCTGTCTTCATCTCGTGATGGCAAGGGATTACGAATGAGCTCCCAGCACTCGTCTTCTTCGTGAATACTTCTTTCGCCCGTAAGCAAAGGCAATACCCGATCGCAATGACGCCAGTGACTAAAGATGCGTCCAATCACATGGTCTGCCCCTTGTCCTAAAACTTCTAGCAAGTCCCAAAGTTCTTCGACT
Organism: uncultured cyanobacterium; assembly: GCA_963838725.1. Taxonomy (GTDB): domain Bacteria; phylum Cyanobacteriota; class Cyanobacteriia; order Phormidesmidales; family Phormidesmidaceae; genus Phormidesmis. The sequence continues at coordinate 137,323 of CAWISM010000008.1, forward strand.
CTGGTTTGAATAGGGGTGGCTGTGCCGAGTAGAACGTTTTTTGAGCGTCCGGCGGCTTGGCTGATAAATTGCAGCAGGTTGTTGGGTTCTCCGTTGGCGGCTCGTCTGGCTCGGTGGGCTTCGTCGAGGATGAGGGTGCCGTAGTGGCGTTGGAGTAGCGCCTGTTTTTCTAAAGTCTCTCGGGTGACGAGTCCGGTGGAGACTAGGGCGATTTGATAGGGGCAGTTGGCAACGTCTTCGGGGCCACGGGTTTTAATCTGGTGGCCGTGATGGTCTTGCCAGGTTTTTTTATTAGTCCATACGGCTGAGGGAATGCCTAGTTTGTCCCATAGTTCGGTTTGCCATTGAAAGCGTAGGTTGGAAGGGCACAGGATAAGGGTAGGGCCATCGTCGAGTAGGCATCCCATCAGGGCGCTGGCGGCGAGCGATAGGGTTTTGCCCAGGCCGACCTCATCGGCTAGGAGTAGCCGCGCTGAGCCGAAGGTTTGACGATGCTCTATGAACATGCCGACGAAGGCTTGCTGCCAGGGCATGAGAGATTCGCCTCTGCGGTAGATGGGGGCTTCTACTAGGCTGGCGGCGGGGAGGTTCTGTTCGGGGCAGTCTTCGACGCGGGTGTATTCCTGGCGATCGCTACACCGTTTGATTTCTTCGATAATGACGTTCGGCAACGGAACGCTTTGGTTCCACAAATATTCAAATTCTGCTTCTGCCCAGGCGATGCCTTCTGGCGAGCTGTCTTCCCAGAGGAGTTCGTAGTGAGCGTCCCAGCCTTGGCGAGTTTCGTTGAGGCTACCGATGAAGGAGATTTTGTGGCCGTCCCCGGCTTCGATGATGCCTGCTTTGCCGTGGAGGAAGGGGGCGTAGTTGCGGCCCACGACTCGGATTTCTAGGTTGCCTTGGCTGAGCAAATCGTAGAGGCGGCGGTATTTTTTGCGATGGAGGAGGGCGTCTACGTTGACAGGGGTTTCGTTCCATTTTTCTTTGAGCAGGCGATCGCGCACACTCTGAGCTACTCGAATATCATTCGGGTCGAGGTCGCTATTACAGACGATCTGCACTTTATCAATGCTCGAAATCTCTTCGTCTACAAGCTCAAAAATAGAGCTGCGAAAGTAGCCAGCGATGCGGCGATATGACTTTGCATTTTGAAGCTGGTCTTTGAGATAGACGTGACCTAGCCGCTGAAGGCGAGAGGAGAATCGCCGTAGACGAGCATTATATGGATTGGTCTCGCTCATAGGATACCAAGGGTATGGCTATCGTAAACATCCATTTCGGGGCGGTTCCAGTCTTCTGCGATCGCCTGAAAACGCCACCGCAGCTCAGCCGCTTGCTCAGTGCCAATTCCCCGTTCGGCTAGCAAGACTGGCCCATCAGGGCGAGGGGATTCTGTGTTTTGTTTGTTCTGTAGAAATTCAGCAAATTCTAGGACGGCTTGCTGTTTTTCGGGTGCTAGGACGCGGATGGTTTCGATCAGGCGTTGTTCTAAAGGCATGGCAGGTTCGGCAGAGTTACAGGTGTTCGGTTTTGAGGAGTCCGGCGAGGATACGGGCGGCTGAGGCTTCTTCGGGGCGGCGGTGTTTGAGCTTGAGATCGAGGTAGTTGCAGATGTGGTGGATGGTGTCTCGATCGCGCTTGTCGTATCGTCCTTGGCAGTTTTCCCACAGGTGGTGCAGGGCGATGTCTGGCTCGATGTCTGCTTGCAGCTCGTAGAGGGCGAAGAGGATGGCGCGGAGGGCGCTGGTGCCAAATTCAGAGCCGGAGAATTCTGACTTTTTCAGGGCTTGGGCAGATTTTAGCTGAGCGGCGTTAGGTTTTTGGCTGGACATGAGGGGGGCGTAGTCGCGGATGCGGAAGGCTTTGGCGAAGTTTTGATAGTTGTCGAGCTTTTGGATGCCTGCGGCTTCGATGTCGAGCATTTTGAGGTAGAAGCGTTCGCTGCCGGTGAGCTTTTGCCATACTTCGGGTTCTAGGCCGTCGGGGACGAGGATTTCGTTGGCGATTTGCACGGCTAGCTCGATGATGTCATCGACGAAGTTGGTTTCTCCGGCCTGGCGGGGGCGCAGGGCGGCTTGGGTCATGTCGGTGCTGTCGATGTGGGTGTAGCGGGTGAGCACTTTGAGGGCGGCGGCGAAGCCTGCCATTTGCAGGTCGGCGTCTTCGAAGAGGTTTTCTTGCTGTTCGTATTTTTTAATGGATTGGTTGAGGCCAATCATGCTGTTGATTTGTTGTTCTACTTCTTGGCGGATGTCGATGACGAGTTCGTCTTTGTAGATTTGTTCGGGTTTGATGCGTTTGCGCAGCACGAGGAGGACGGTGCCTTGGACGTAGCCGCCTTTTTTGAGTTCGGAGGTGGTTTCGGTAGCGATGTACCAGGCGGCGGTGACGCGGAGGTTGGAGCCCCAGAAGATGGCGGCCATGTCTGTCCAGACGCTGGCGTCTTGGTGGGTGAACATGACGACTTGTGAGCCGTTGTTGGGCATGTGGGCGGCCATTGTAGAGTAGGCGCTGACCATACCTCGGCGGAAGTCTTCGCCGTCGCCTTTTATGGCTAATGATCGGCGGGAATCCCAAGTCCATTGATCAAATGGTGCAAGCGGATTATTACGTAGCCATGCAATAAAGAATTCTGTTATTTCTTCGTAATTGACAGCATCAGCATAAGGCGGATCTGTAATCCAGATTTCTGACCAAGAATCTAGTTCACTAGCAGGGGAACATACTGTCTTAGTTTCACTATTCAGAACGCGCAATTGTGGTTGAATAAAAGCGAAATCTTTGAGTGCAATAAAGCTGCGACAACCGTAGTTATAGAAAGTATTCAGAGCTTGATTCGAAAATACATCCTTTACCCCTTCGCGCCCTTTATCTGATGAATCCCAACGACTGATCCGGGTGTTTCTGTTGAGAGCTGACGCCATATCTAGAGAGCTTATAGTGTCTCCAAAATCTCGGTAATATTTTCTAAGAAGGGCAAACGTGTGAATTTGTCTTGCATTGAACAATTGGTGCCAGTATCGCCAGCCTCTGGTGCGAATAGGCTCATCTGTTTTAGCTCCTGGCTCAATCGCCATGTTTGGGACAAGACCTTTCTTTTGCCAATCCGATAAACTTTTGGTGATAATACGTTCAACTTTACGCTCTCTCTTTTAAATCTGACTCACTTATCGAGGCAAAGTAGGTTTCTTTCCGAAACTCTAGGAGAGTTTCCCTAGTTATCCACTGGATACAGTAAAGCCGCTCTTGAAAGATATCCTCCTGTCGAGGCACGAAATCTTGTATCTCCCATTGACGTAGACGATTTCGATTTCCTCCATCTTCTGTGCGATAATCACCTCGAAGCGTCTTTATTGAATTTCGATATACTTTTCCTTCTAGTTCGTATACTAGGTCGCCTTTTTGAACCGTGCCTTGGTCAGCTGATTTCAATTCAGCACTGCTTGCATCTGAGACAATCTCAATATCGAATCGCTTCTGCTCGAAGTCAGGAACTAATTTGCCGTACACATTCCAAGTTTTAGAAATTACCCAACTCGGAGCCATCGGCACCATCCACCCAGTCTGCGGACACCGCGTCTCCAAACAATACAAAAACGCTTTAGCGCGATCGCCCCTCTCATTATGCTCAATCCCCAACCGAGTAATCTCCGCATCCACCTCTTCAGCAACCCGCTTCTGCGACTCAGCAATTCTCTCTCTCGTCTCTGCATCCGCCCCAATAATATTCAGCGCGCCCCAAGTGAGCATACAGGCAATCGGATTCAGGTCAGAAGCATACACATCGCACCCCAACCGCGCCGCCTCAAAAGGAATCGAGCCCCCGCCACAAAACGTATCTGCCACCTTAGGCCGATGCCCATAGCGCATAATCCCCAACTGTTCCACCAGCTCAGGAATGCTATAAGCCTCCGTCCCTAAATGCTCATTCACATCATTCCAAATCTCCTCATACAGCTCATCGCCAAACTCTTCTGGCCGCTTCGAGATTGCCAGCTTTTCTCCATACGTCATCCCTAGCTTGGCAATCGCCTCGCAAATCAGCTCTCTCTTAACTTCAGGCTCCACGCCTCGCTTCCACCGAAACTTCAGCTTAGGCTCCCCCGGCTTATCCTCATACGGAAACGCAATCGGCTCCGCATCTTCATCCCACTTAAAAGTAAATATCTCAGCCGGGTCGTAGCCCTTCAGTGAAACGGCTCTGGCAACGACATCCGGCTTCACATTCGCCCGATAGCCAAAAGCCGCCTCATCCATCCCCATCAGCTTCTCAAAAATCTCCAGATCTTGTTCCGGCTTATCCGTCGCCGGAAGCAAACAGCCCAAAATACAAGCCTTCGCCAAAATCAAAGGCTTCCGCCCCTTCCAATAGCTTCCCAACGCCGTCAGCGTTTGCCCCGCCCCGGCCTTTCGCTCCTTCTGCGCCTCAGCCGACAGCTTCTGCGCAGGCAAAACCGCCTCGATCAAAGCAGGCGCGTCTTTTAGTGATAAAGGAGTAACCACAGGCATAACCATAGGTGAAAAGCAGAGAACGGAATAAACATTGTAAGCTCGCGGCCTGATCAATTGAAGCGGGTAGGCTCCGACATAAAGCGGAATTGATGCAGAGTGCGACTGATAAAGTGCAGTTGATGACTGAACGATTGCAGAGTGCGACTGATAAAGCGCAGTTGATGACTGAACGGTTGCAGAGTGCGACTGATAAAGTGCAGTTGATGACTGAATGATTGCAGAGCGCGACTGAACGTTTCCTGATCGCGTCTGAATGATTCCAGAGGAGAGCGGAAAGGAAAAGCCGTCAAACTTACGTTCCTAAGACTCATCATCCAACTCAAAAAGAGGCAGCTCCGAATAATCATTCTGATGCGCGGCCCACAAATCGTCTCTAGATAGCTCCTCGGTCGGATTCTCGGTCAGCGCATATCGCAGCGCCTTGCGCCAGCCCTTATCGCTATCTTCTACTCGCCCCGTTGCCGCCGCCGTAATCGTAAATAGCCACCAGCGCTCCTCCGGCTTTAGGCCCACCCAGTTTTTGACCGCCGCCGGAATCAAATCGGTCTTGGCTAGCTCAATCGCCCACACCAACACCGTCAGCTCTCTGCCTAGCAAGCGCTCTACTTTGTTCTCTCCGGTTTGCCAGCGGCTGGTTTTGTAGCCTTTGTCTCGCAAGCGCTCGTTCAAAACAGATTTGGTATCGTCTGCGATCGCCCGCCACTGCGCCTTACTAATTCGCACCCGATCAATCTTCTCAGGCAGTCCGTTCGCCTCACCCGTCAGGCCAAAATGCTCCGAAATGGTGACTGGCTTAGTACGCTCCTTTGGAATCGTCACCACAAAATGATGCGGATCGGTATCGTTAGGACAGCCAAACCCGATCGTTTCTAGCTTTTTCTTATCTTTAGAAGCAGAAGCCTTAGAACCCCCCGCCACCCCATTCCGAGTTTTGTCTATCACGGTATTAGGACGACTGCTCACTGATCAACATTCTCCTGATTTACCTTCAAATCCCAGTCCTGCAAGAAACTTTCCAAGTCCTGCCCCATCTGGAACTCAATACTCTGCGTACTGATCTTAACGTCAGCCATGTCATTCGATACAATCTCTCGCATAACCTTAACCAAGTTTTCTAGCCCATCAGCCGTCACCTCAATATCCGCCCCCACCCGAGTCGAAACGCTGCTAGCCCCCTGCCCTACCTCAATAGAGCGGATCTTCACCCTAGCCTGCTTATCCCGCACCCGGTTGATCAGCTTAAAGCTATCTGCCGTATCCTTGGCGCTCAGCACGTACTTCAAAGTCGCCGGTCGATCAGGCTTAATCACCAACCCCTCATCCGGCGTAACGGGCGGAATATAGAAATTTCGCTGCGTAGAAACGTCCTGATCTTCCGCGTACACATAGAGCGTAATCTCGCCCTCCCCGATCTCTATCGGCTGAGTATAAAGATCGCCGTTCTTCGGATTCGCACCGTTGAGCGTATAGCGAATTTGGCCGCGAGGCTTCACCTGTAGCTCGACCGTCCGCCTGCCGTTAACCGCCGCATTCGGCTGATAAGCCAGCGTCAGCTTATTACTCCAGGCAGTAGGCTCTCCTAGCTCATGCCTATTGCTAGGATCGACTGCCAAAAAGTAGAGACGAGTTTTATCCGTCGTCATTTCAGAACTTTCTAAGACCGGACTGTGTTCGTCCACTTCTACGGTTTCAGCGTAGTGAATAACGGCTCCCTCCTTGGGATAAACCGCCGTCACCACCAAATTGGCCCTTCCCGTTGCATCGTCATGCTCGCGCTCAAGAATATCAACCTTCGTTTTCGGCTGCTCAAAAGGGCCTTTCTCAATATATCCATCATCTGTCGATCGCCAACGACCCTGCGACTCGGCCACCTTTCGCAAAGCATCTAACCCCTTTGCAGGCAACCACACCCAGCGAGAATTGGTCAGCGCATTCATCTGCACATCTCGCCAGGGCAGTCGCTTCTGGTTGCTCCACAGCATCATTTCAGCTCTGTCCATTAGGGCAGCAGCTTGTTCTTCAATGCTTAGATATAGCTTAGAAACCGCCGTGCTAGCCAACGTTTTCTCAATCTGTTCTTCGGCTCTAAAGCTGTTGGCCTCAAAAGTCATATCCACCGTCGCTGAGGTCAATCCGCGACGAGTGGGATAGTACAGACGGTTGAACGTGTTGATAACAGCGCTGTTGAAATCATATTCAGCACTCTCTTTCTTCTCGTCCAGTTCTCTCTTTTGCGGGTGATCGGCAGGTAGATCGTCCTGGACTCTAACGGCTGCATAGATCCGTCTCGTATAGTCTTCTATATCAGCTAGACCGGAGCGATCGCCCGTCACAATCAGCACGTTGTTCTTTTCCACCACATTCTCATAGAACCGCACTGCCTCAGCCGGTGGCTTCTTACTATCTGGCGCAAGCACCAACAGCACGCGCGGCCCCTTCAGCGTAAGTTGTTCGATCACAGGCAGCGCCTGACACTCCTGATAAGCATTCCGATTAGATGGTTTAAAAATCTCTCCCAAACGTCGTCGCATCTCGATGTCAATCTTATTCTGCGGAGCGCGAACCGCCTCCATCTCCAACCGCTTAGTCAAGTTCTCAACATTGGAGAAGTAAAAAGCATCATTGCTGTTGCGATGAAGATACCAAGCCCCTTTCCTCACTGCGTCAAACGCCTGATCGAACTCAATCGCAGGCCGCTCGGGCGCAGTCAAATACTCCAAAACCTGTTGCTTGGTCAGTCCCTTAACCGCATCTACCGCCGTAGACATAGAAGACACCATCACCAACGTCGCTATCTGCGAAGCGGCGTCGCTATTGAGGCTGCTATCGACGACTTCAGCAACGGCTTCTTGGTTAGCGGCAATGTCGTGCGCGATCGCATTTTGCAAATCACAAATGCTCACTACCTCCTCACGCACCTCAGCATCATTCATATTCAAATGCTGAACACCCATTAAGTAGACATCATTCGGCCCCCGACTCCACACCGAGCGAATCATCTTAGAAATGAACTGCATCAGTCCGCGCGTCTGTCGATAGTTCTCGTTATTCCGAAACAGGGCGATCACATCTTTCACAGACGGATGAAAGGGATAAGACCGCCGAATCTCCGAGGCAATCTGCTCTGTGCTCTTCGAAATCACCTTCGCCTTTTCCGCCTCAGAGATCGCCTGCGCGTAGGCATCGGCAATTCGCTCGACCTCACTCTCAGGAGGCAGTTCCTGAAACAACCGCTTCTTGAGAATCTGATAGATTTCGTCGCTGCCTAAATCAACGGGCGTAATCTTCTTCGATTGGCGATTGGCCTCCTGTCTAAAGTTATCAATCGCCCGACCCAAATCTTGAGAAGCCTCTCGATAGCTGCCGCTCAAATCAGAAACTACAACAAAACAGCGAGGCAGTTCCAAAGCAGCCGATAGCAGCGTAGAAAGTGCATAGGTTGCCACCTGAGCTAGATTTCCATCCCCTACTTTCTTCGTGACTGCATAGTCAAAATAAGGCGCAAGCTCATCTAATAAAATTAGCGTCGGTTCATCGCCAATCAGCTGCTTCCAGGCCACCTGGTCAGGTGCATCAGCACCATCCTTCCAATAGTCAGAAAACGCTTCCTTTTTCCCTAGCTGACTAGCAATTTCGCCCCAAATGTACTCCTTGTACTGAATTCTGCCAGTAAGCGCGACAACACGAGCATTTGCAAAAGGAGCCTCTTCAGCCAGCTCAGGGACTTCCTGTGACCTCAAATCGTCATTCCCAGCCAGCAAACCTAATGCAATCATCAGGTGAGTCTTACCCCCACCCATCGCCTGTACTAAATGGCACACTGCCTGATCAGACTTACCCGCAAGCCGCCGCAAGCCAGTTTGCAGCAGGCTGTTCATCCCTCTAGTCAGGTAGTTCTTCCTAAAGAATTCTGAACCGTCGCCCTCTTCTTTAATCACGTCCAGCAAGTTCTCGACTTGCTCCGCCATAGCGTAATTAAGCGCCATAGGATGTGGCTTACAGGCATCTCTGACGGTTTTTAACACAGGCATTTCTCCACTCGTAGATTGCCTTAGGCAATAACAATTCTAAAAGGACGATAGCTCAATCCATCTCAACTGTTTTGAGCACCTATCAATCTAAATAGTTTAAACAAGTTACCCGCTCTGACGACAAAAGCTGATAGTAAACGGCCAACTTAGCCCGAAAGTCTGTTTGGCTATAGCTGGAGTCCTAACCGAAGTGATCGCAGCTATTGATGGAAAGGCCCAGGGCGATCGCCCACCCCAAGCGAGTTTCTTTACTCATTGGTACAATAAGGCTCTGAAAACGCCCTAGACTCAACCTGAAATACTATGGCTACCCTACAAATAGAAAACCTACCTGAAGACCTTTACCAGTCTATTCAGCGATTGGCTGCGACTGCCAACATCAGCCTCAATGAAGTAGTCATTCAAATGCTCGCCCAAGCAGCGCCACCAGCGCCAATCAACACACAACAGCAAGAGCATCTGGCAAAAACCTCTGAAGCATTAGCGCGTATCCGTAGCCGCCCACGCATCAATGCGGCTGACTCAGGTCTTCCAGACAGTACGCTGATGATTCAAGCAGACCGCGACCGATGACACCGCCATTCCGATATGTCGTCGATACCAATATCGCCATCAAACAATTTATTGACGATCCACTAACCGAGAAAGTTAATCAGCTCTTTGAGCATCTTGCAAAGAATTCACTTGCTCAATTTTACGTACCCGATCTGTTTTACATCGAATGTGCCAATGTCTTAATTAAGTACGTTCGGGCCAATCGATGCTCTGCTGAGCAAGCAGCTTTGAATCTGGTCGATCTTAAAGCGCTAAGGATTCACTCCACGCCGACCAAACTATTGATGATAGGAGCCATTGATATCAGCGCAAAATACGACATTAGTGCTTACGATGGCAGCTACGTCGCCCTCTCGCATCAGGTAAAAGCCCCACTTCTCACCCTAGACAAACGCTTATTCAATTCTATGAAAGATAGCACTTTCGATGTTCGTCTATTCACAGACTTTTCAATTCCTCCGTTACCCTCCCGCTCATAGCCATTCAGTCGCTGAGTCATACTGTTAGGGAGTATCGTAACTCTTGCCGCTTGCGTCTACGTAAAAATACTCTTATCATCAACTCTATGGCTGCGGTCCAACGCCGCGACCTTCTCAGAACTCGACAAGACCTTAGCACCGCTGATAGGTGCAGACACACCTACCAACGGCTAACGCACAGGATTAGCACGCAATCCCGGACGCTAAGGGTAAAGATAACCTCTAGCCACCCCGATTTGCACGTCATATCTGTGGATGGCTAAGGATTTGTGAGTTCTGGGTTTCCTTGAACACCTTACGTACGGAATCCCAGAATCACTATGTTTACTCCTACTCCTCAGGGCGCTTTTGCGTCCACTCTCTCTAGTGCAGCAAAACTACCCACTCAGCGGCCCGTTGCCCAGGCTGAACCCGTCCGCCATACCCTATCCGGTAGCCTCGCCGCCATACAATCCACCATCAAGCTGCTGTACAAACTGGGCTACGCCACCCCAACCGACTGGAGCCAGCCGCAGCCGACTGGTCGCCCTAACGAATTTATCTCTGTCTTGAAGCGGAGAATAATTGTGAGATAGCAGTCTTGCCTCTATACAGCAGAGGTTTCACTATTCCACTTGAAACCCCTGCTTGTGAAAAATCGGGATGGCGGGATTCGAACCCACGGCCCCCTCGTCCCGAACGAGGTGCGCTACCAAACTGCGCCACATCCCGGTTATATGCATGATTGCGCTGAAGTATTGTAGAGCATTTCTATAGAAGGCGAAAGGATAGCGTTAGAAAGCGTCAAACAGCTTCGAGCGGCGGCTGGCGCTTTGGGTTTACTTTACCCTGTCCTCATATCACTGGTTTTTTTGATGCGTCATCGGTACACTGCTGTGGGTAAGGCTTTGAGCAAAGGCTAGCCCTACTGAGTTGATGTTACTTTTGCTACCGGATAGACCCATCATGGCTGCTGTTTCTCCCTCGACTTTTGTTGGCAAACCGATCAAGTTTGGTACAGATGGCTGGCGCGGTATTATTGCCGCTGATTTTACGTTTGAGCGGGTGGGAAAGGTAGCAGCGCTAGCGGCCCAGGTGCTAGAGAAGACGTACGGCAGCAATGGCAGCAAGACGGTGATTGTTGGCTATGATCGGCGGTTTTTGTCGCCGGAGTTTGCTCGGTATGCGGCGGCGGCGATCGCATCAGCCGGATATGAGGTAATGCTCTCAGAATGCTTTGCCCCAACGCCTGCATTTAGCTGGGCGGCGTTCGATCAAAAGGCGCTAGGGGCAGTTGTGATTACGGCTAGCCACAACCCGGCGGCGTACAACGGTCTGAAGGTAAAGAGTGCATTTGGTGGCTCGGTGCCGCCGGAGGTGACCCAGAAAGTAGAGGCTATGCTGGATCAATCTGTGCCAAAGGCAGAGACATCGGGCAAGATTACGTCGTTTGACCCCTGGCCTAGCTATTGCACTGCCTTGCAGTCAATGGTGGATATTGAGACGATCCGCAAGGCGGTAGATGAGGGTCGACTGACGGTGTTTGCCGAGGTGATGCACGGGGCGGCGGCGACAGGGATTGGACGGCTGCTAGAGCGAGAGATCAATGAGATTGATAGCGAGGCCGATCCGCTGTTTGAAGGCGGTGCCCCAGAGCCGCTGCCGAAGTATATTCCGAAGCTGTTCAAGGCGATTGAAGCGAATCAGGGAGATGGATTGACCGTAGGACTGATTTTTGATGGGGATAGCGATCGCATTGCCGGAATGGACGGAAAGGCCAACTTCCTTAGCTCTCAGGTACTGATTCCGATCTTGATGGAGCACCTGACTCAGCGCCGAGGCATGAGCGGCGAGGTGGTTAAGACCATCAGCGGCTCGAATTTGTTTCCGGCCCTGGCCGAACTTTATAAATTGCCGCTGCATGAGACACCGATTGGCTACAAGTACATCGCTGATCGCATGTTAGAGACAGACGTGCTAATCGGCGGTGAAGAATCCGGTGGCATTGGCTACGGTCATCACATCCCAGAGCGAGACGCTTTGCTCTCTGCGCTCTATCTGTTAGAGGCGGTTGTGCAGAGCGGTAAAGATTTAGGTGAGTTGAACGATTCGCTCAGAGAACAAACTGGCTTTAGCGCTGCCTATGACCGAATTGATTTGCCGTTGGCGAACATGGAAGTGCGGGCAAAGCTGCTAGAAGCACTACAGTCGAGCACGCCCGAAGCAGTCGCGGGCAAAAAGGTAGACAACTGCCTAACAATTGACGGCTACAAGTTCAATCTAGAAGATAATAGCTGGCTGCTAATCCGCTTTAGTGGAACAGAGCCGGTGCTAAGACTTTATTCTGAGGCGGAATCAATCGAGCGGGTTCACGAGATATTGGCTTGGGCGAAGGACTGGGCAAATTCTATTGGATAGCAGTTTTTCTTACGCTGTGGAACGGGTCAACGATTAGATCAGCTACTAAACAAGATCGTACTGTCCGCCGCGCTGTAGTGCTTGCTGGTAGGCAGGGCGGTCGTGAATGCGCTCTAGAAAAGCGGTGAGATTTGGGCGACTGTCATCAAGTCCGGCGCGGGCGGCAGCTTCTTCTAAAGGAAAGCTCATCTGGATGTCGGCGGCGGTGATTTCGTCTGCAACAAACCAGGTGTTTTTTTCTAGGGCCGCTTCCATATAGTCTAGATGCAGATCAATCTGGGGCTGAATAAACGATTCTCTAGTTTGAGTTGAAATTGCCCGCGCTACTCGCCGAACGAAAAAAGGAGATTTGTTAACCACTTCTTTAAACACAAGATTTAGCAACAAAGGCGGCATAGCCGATCCTTCTGCGTAGTGTAGCCAATAGGTGTAGCGCAGTCGCTCGGGGGTATGCGGCTCGGGGGCAAGGCGACCATTGCCATAGCGATCGACTAGATACTCAACAATCGCGCCTGACTCTGCCACAGTCAGCTCGCCATCTGTAATTACGGGCGATTTTCCTAGCGGATGCACTTTGCGCAAAGCCTCTGGCGCTAGCATCGTTTTGGGGTCTCGCTCATAGCGCTTGATGTCGTACTCTAGGCCAAGCTCTTCTAATAGCCAAAGAATCCGCTGAGAGCGAGAGTTATTCAGATGGTGAACGGTAATCATTGATTGAAGGATTTGCGGGTTTGCCGATGATCCTATCAGGGTATGTTTTTCGGACGCTGGCTCTTTAGAACGATATCAGCCTATTTCAACTAGTTTATTACGTTTAGTTTGTTGCATAGTCTAATAAAAGTTTGGCAACTAACGCCGTTGTGACGGCGATAAAGATAGGTTTGATTAGCTTCGCGCCCTTTCTGGTAGCAAAAGTAGCACCTGTCAACGATCCAATCGTGACACCTACCGCGCCGACTAGACCGCTGTCGTAGTCAATGTTTCCGGATAGCGCAAAGGTGATCAGAGCAGTTACGTTCGCGAGGAAGTTGAGAATTTTGGTTGTGCCCGTCGCCCGCAAGAAGTCAATCGGCCAAAGGGAAAGTAGAGAAAACACCAAGAAAACGCCTGTGCCTGGGCCAAAGAAGCCATCGTGAAAGCCGATTGCGCCGCCTGCGATCACGCTCCATAGGGTGCGGCTGCGAACTTGGTTAGGAGAAGATGACAAGCATTTAGAATCTGGTTTAGCCAGTCCAAACTCAGGTTTAAACACAACGAATAGAGTAATTGCCACCATTAGAACAATCACCACCGGTTCGGCCCAGTCTGTAGGCAATCGACTGATACTGCGGCTGCCCAGGTAAGCCCCAATTACAACAGGAACTCCCATCAAAGCGCAGGCCCGCCAGCTCACTTGTTTAGTCTGGGCAAATTTCAAAGAGCTAGTCAGAGAACCACAGGTGCCGCAGAGTTTGTTAGTGGCGATCGCACTTCCGACAGGCAGTCCAGTCATCAGCAATCCCGGCAGCATAATTAGACCACCGCCGCCGGCGATCGCATCGACAAAACCAGCCACAAAGCCCACACCCAATACGATTAGTAGAATCATTCATTTTCTCAGCACTAGCTTTCTAGTGTATGCGCGTACTTGCGCGTACCTGCGGAGCAAAGAGATTGAGCGTAGGCATTTGTGGGGCGATCGCTAACCCTATCGCTAATTATCAGGATCAGCACCCAAAGCCCTTAGCTGCGATCGCAGTTTCTCAGTTTCGGCTTTTGCCTGCTGCGTTTCTGACTGGGCCTGCTGCGCTTCTGACTGGGCCCGCTGCGTTTCTGATAAAGCCGCTGCTGTCGCCTCTTGCAAAGTCGGCACTAGCTGCCCATCTTCAAAGAAGTAGCGCAGATCTCCTTGGTAGACGCCTAGAGAGAGCCCTAAAACCTCACTCCAAAGATGACCTCTACTGTCGGCCACAATTGGTTCGTATTGGCGGTTCACTAGGCGATACCCTTCAAACTCAAGCGTTTCTGGAGAGAACCAGAAATACTCAGGCGTTCTAAATCGGTCCTGGTAGAGCACCTTTTTAAGCGTTCTATCCACCCTAGCTGTCGACTCAGAGAGCAGCTCGATAATCAGCTCAGGGTACTGTCCGCCTTCCTCCCAGACCACCCAGGATTTGCGAGGGCGTTTTTCGGTAGGGACTGCCAGGAAAAAATCTGGTCCCCTGAAATCTTTGTTCTTGAGCTGTTCTCGGCTGAAGTAGACAGTGAGATTCGCCCCGATGAAAAAATCATCGCGATCACGCCAAAGCCATTCCAAACAAGAAACCAGCAGCGCCAGCTGAAAGTAGTGCAAAGAACTTTCCATTTCTGGCTCGTTACTCTCTAGTTCGGTCGCATCTGGCATCAGGTCTGCCAGCTCTTGAGCCGTGATTGACATGGTGGGCTCTCTCCTATGTCGAAAGCGCAAGACCGCTACATTCTAGCGCTTTTAACGGTAGCGCTTTTGGATATTGCTTTTGATTGGGGGGCTGTTTCTTGTCTGCTTGAGCATATCTAGCAAAATCTCGCCTAGCACCTGTATGCCGCGCTCTGTCTCTTCTGGCGGTAGAGAAAAATTCAGACGCAGGGCCGGATAGCCTTGATTTTTGGGGAAGAAGGCCGCGCCTGAGCCGACTAACACTTTGCGCTTGGCAGCAGCATGACACAGAGGCTGAAGGGCGATCGCAGCCGGCAATTGAATCCATAAGAAGGTGCCCCCCTCCGGAACAGTCCAGGTTGCGCTCAGCGGAAAATGACGGACAAGTGCCTGGACCATACAGTCTCGGCGATCGCGATGCAGCCGTTTGATCTGGGCGAGTCGCCGTCGGTAGTGACCCGATGCTAAATACTCTTTCACAATGGCCTGAGACGCGGCAGACACGTGAAAATCGTGCAGCAGCTTGCGTTCAACAATGGCCTGACGCTCCTCTCCGGTGACGGCCATATAGCCGACTCGCAGCCCTGGCATCAATGCCTTTGAGAATGTGCCGACATAGACCACGCTACCGCTGTGATCAAACGCTTTGATCGGTGGTGGAGTCGTGCCAAAGCTCAGCGGCTCATAGGCATTGTCTTCTATCACCAAACAGCTGTATTCTTCCGCTAGCGCCAGCAGCTTTCTTCGATGTTCAACAGAAGTGGTAATGCCAGTCGGGTTGTGTAGGGTGCTGATTGTGTAAATCAGCTTAGGGCGATGACTCTCTAGATATTGGGCCAATAGCGTTAGATTCATACCGTCAGCAGTCATCGGAATACCGATAATCTGAGCGCCGCGCTGCTGAAAGACCGAAAGCATACCGTGATAAGTGGGCGCTTCTACAACCACCCGATCTCCTGGATTTAGATAGTGATGCGTTAGCAAAGAAAGAGACTGCATAGAGCCGCTAGTGACAATTAGATTCTCCGCAGAGATTTCTAAGCCCTGCTGCAAGAGAATTTGAGCAATCTGCCTTCTCAGATCGAGATTGCCTTGCGGATCTCCAGGGTGGTAGAAAGTGGCGGCTTCTTTCATTGCGCGGCGGGCAATGCGCTGGAGATCTTCAATGGCGATAGGCTGAGGAAACCCCAGGCCAAAGTCGATGTAGTCTGGCTGGTTGTGAGATCGAAGAGAGGCCGAGTAGATGCTTGGAAAGTCGTTGATGTCCTGAGTCGGAAGAATGACTTGCTGAACAGGATTGAATGTGGCAGTAGGTGGCTTTGGCTGAGGATGTGAGCTAAGCTGCTCTTTTCTTCGAGTCGTTGCAGCAGGCAAATGACCGCTGGTAATGAAGTAGCCGGAGCCTTGTCTGGCTTGGACGAGACCGTCGGCTTCTAAGACGCTGTAGGCTTCAATGACGGTGAGCTTGTTGACCTTGGTCGTTTGGGCGAGGGTGCGGATGGAGGGAAGCTGACTGTCGGGAGGCAGGTGGCCAGTGTGGATCAGGTGATGAATGCGATCGCGAATCTGCAAATATATTGGCTTTTTGGCTTGGCGATCGAGGGGAATCTTCATCAGAACATAAACACTGACAGCGTCTGTAATAGGCTATCCAAATTCTGAAAGCAGCAGCTAGTACAGTTACTAGAACTTTGGCTAGTACAGTGAACGGTGCTCATCAAAAAATGAACTGTACTAGCTAAATCGGCAGAAAGCGTACCTTCCGCACCTGGGAAACAACAGGCCATAGTAAAGCTGTTGTCTTGCCAACGTCACTGCTATCGGCTGCGAAAACAGGAGACCCACTGCCATGAGATCCGGTACTGCTAATTTGAACTTCAGCTCAGGCGATCGTTTAGAAACAGAATTTCACTACATCGTCCGTCAGAGATATCCTAAAGGTGCGATCACCTTCAACGACCCATCCTCACAAAATCACCGACTGAAAACAGCCCTCCAGCAGGTGAGCCGTTACCTAATAGAATTCTTGACTGGTCAATCATCCCTATCGATTCGAGTGCAACAACAGTCTACAGGAGATCTGAACTGGATAGTCTATGATCCTGCTACTAGAACTCGTTCAACTTTCCTCTCGGAATCCGAGATGCGCACCTGGCTAGAAAACAGACACCGTGAAGCGACCTTATGAGTAGTGAAGCGATTGTTGCGCTATGTTTGTTTGCGATCGCCACCTCGATCACGCCCGGACCCAACAATATTATGCTGCTAGCGTCCGGCGTCAACTTTGGCTTTCGGCGTACGCTGCCGCATACGCTGGGCATATCAGGGGGCTTCTTCACTCTTCTACTGTGCGTAGGGTTTGGACTGGGGTTCTTGTTTACCACCTTTCCTTTACTACAGCTATTGCTGAAGATTGTAGGATCGGCCTACATGCTCTATCTAGCATTGCGAATTGCGACTAGCCGCTCAGTTGACTTAAAAGAAGAAAATCCGAAAGAGACGAACCCAAAAGAGACGAAAGCGCGGCCAATCAATGTGATAGAAGCTGCCTTCTTTCAATGGGTCAACCCAAAGGCTTGGGTGATGGCAATCTCTAGCATGTCGCTATACACCAGCTCGCAGCAGCCAGTCAGCTCTACGCTGACGGTAGCTGTACTATTCGCTCTATTGAACTGGCCATGCGTCTGTAGCTGGGCGATCTTTGGTAGCTCGCTGCGTGGCTTCTTGTCAGATCCGCGCAGGCTGCGGTGGTTTAACCTGGCGATGGGTGGGCTGCTAGCTGCCAGCATTGTTTTACTTTTAAAGTAGTCTTGTTGCAGTGCGTTTTGCAAAGTGTTGAGCGATAGATCTGAGTGCTAGGTGCCAAGTGCTACAGTCTGTCCATATCTTGCTTATTAAAGGATTGACAATGTCACTAACGATTACTCAGGTTGATGCGTTTACCGATAGACCTTTTTCGGGCAATCCAGCCGCTGTGTGCGTAATGGAGAAGCCAATGCCAGCGGATTTGATGCAGGCGATCGCAGCCGAAATGAATCTCTCCGAGACTGCCTTTTTGCATCCAATCGAGGAAGGCTACAGCCTGCGATGGTTTACCCCGGCAATAGAAGTCGATCTGTGTGGTCATGCCACCCTCGCTAGCGCTCACGTGCTGTGGAGTGAAGGGCATCTAGAACCCGGTGCGATCGCCCGATTCAACACCAAAAGCGGATGGCTAAGCGCAACCAAAAAAGAGAATTGGATCGAGCTGAATTTTCCGGCTCAGCCAGTGACAGTCACATCGCACGTCACCCCGCAGCTGATCAAATCGCTTTGCTGTGGGGGCAACATTCGCACCGTCACGAAAAGCGATGTCAACTACCTGATCGAACTGCATTCAGAAAAGGTATTGCAGGCATTAGAGCCAGACTTTGACGAAATCAAGAAGCTTCCGGTTCATGGAATTATTGCGACTGCGCCAGCCGATAGCGAGGAGTATGACTTTGTCAGTCGCTACTTTGCGCCCGCTGTGGGCATTAACGAAGACCCGGTAACCGGCTCTGCCCACACCTCACTCGCCCCCTATTGGCAGGAAAAGCTAGGAAAGTCAGAGATGCTCGCCCAGCAAATCTCCGCAAGAGGCGGAACTATTCGGGTGCGCTGCGCACTCTCAGATAGCAATACGGCCTCTGATACTGAAAAGAATCGAATCTTGATTAGTGGTCAAGCGGTTACTACGCTCAAAGGAGAACTGTTGCTATAAAGAGCATTAAAGAGGCGGCGCGCAGCAATAGGCAGGTCTACGAACACTTATCATATTCACGGTCATAAATCCGTTCAAACCGATACACATGCATCGCCCTATCCGCGATAGATCTGGATAGGTCCAAATCGCGGCGCGACCCACACTGCCATGTCTCTAAAAGCGTACGATCCTGGTGACTTTTACGACGAGCTGTTTACAGCGCCCGGAACGCCTCGTAGTGCGGCGGCGCTACTAATAGAGCGAATTGACTCTTTGCCAATCGATAGCCTGATTTTGCGCCAGCAGGCCGCGCAAAATACGCTCTTTAAGATGGGCGTTACGTTCAATGTGTATGGTGACGAGCAAGGCGCGGAGAAGGTCTTTCCCTTTGATGTGGTGCCCAGGATTATCACTGGTCAAGACTGGAGCTGGCTAGAAAAGGGATTGCAGCAGCGGATTACCGCGCTGAACTGCTTTCTAGACGATATCTATAACGATCAAAAGATTGTTGAAGATGGCGTGATTCCTAGAGAAACTGTGGAATCAGCGTCCGGCTTTTTACTGCCGTGCATGGGTCTAAAGCCACCGGGTGGGGTATGGTGCCACATTACGGGGACGGATTTGGTACGCGATCGCCAAGGCGACTGGTACGTCCTAGAAGACAATCTTCGCTGTCCGTCTGGTGTTTCCTATGTGCTAGAAAATCGCAGCGTAATGAAAAGCTCATTCCCGAGCCTGTTTGAAGCCTTAGATATCAGAGCCGTTGATGATTACCCTTCTCAGCTACTCCGCACTCTGCGCGCCCTCGCCCCAGACTATATCAGCAGTCCGACTGTTGTTTTGCTGACGCCTGGAGCCTTTAACTCAGCTTATTTCGAGCATTCTTTTCTAGCGCAGCAGATGGGAATTGCGCTGGTAGAAGGCCCCGATCTAGTGATCGATGATGGCTATGTCAAGATGCGCACCACCAAGGGGCTATGCAAGATAGATGTGATCTATCGGCGCATTGATGATGATTTTCTAGATCCGCAGGTGTTTCGCGCTGACTCTATGCTGGGCGTGCCGGGGCTGATGGATGTCTATCGCAAAGGTAGAGTTGCGATCGCCAACGCACCCGGTACCGGCATTGCCGATGACAAGCTAGTCTATGCCTACGTGCCAGAGATGATCCGCTACTACCTCGACGAGGAGCAGATCATTCCCAACGTGCCTACCTATTTTTGTGAAAACGAGCAGCAGCAGTCGCACGTACTGGCCAATCTAGATACGCTAGTTGTAAAAGCAACAGATGCATCAGGCGGCTATGGTATGCTCATCGGCTGTCAGTCTTCTACAGAAGAACAACAGACTTTTGCACACAAAATCAAAGCTAATCCAAGAGGCTATATCGCTCAGCCAACGCTGTCTTTGTCACGAGTGCCAACCCTGATCGGTCAGTCGTTTCAGGGACGACACGTCGATTTGCGTCCGTTTATCCTGTACGGTCAGGGGGGAGTGCCCTATGTCAATCCGGGCGGACTGACTAGAGTAGCGCTCAGAGAAGGATCGCTAGTGGTGAATTCTTCCCAAGGTGGCGGCAGTAAAGATACCTGGGTTGTCGGCGTGTAGTGAGTGAGGCATAAGCAAAAATGCTAAGTCGTGTTGCAGATTCTATTTATTGGCTCAATCGCTATATCGAGCGGGCCGAGAATGTGGCTCGCTTTGTCGATGTCAACCTGAATCTATTGATGGATAATCCGGTGGGCGTGACGCAGCAGTGGGAGCCGCTAATTGCGGTAACGGGCGATCGCATCCTCTTCCAGGAGCGCTACGGAGAGATGACCTCTGACAATGTTCTAAACTTTCTAACATTCGATACCGATTCTCCCAATTCTATTATTTCTTGCGTTCGCTCTGCTAGGGAGAATGCTCGCTCCGTGCGCGAAACCATCTCATCTGAAATGTGGGAGCAGATCAACAGCTTTTATCTCACGGTTGAAGAAGCAGCCAAGCACAAACCAGAAGACATTCGCGACATTCACGCTTTCTATGCGGAGGTCAAGCTCGCCAGCCATCGCTTCGTTGGCGTGATGAATGCTACTTCATCCTGGAACGAGAGCTGGCACTTTGGCCGCTTAGGGCGACTGCTAGAGCGGGCCGATAAAACCAGCCGCATTTTGGATGTCAAGTATTTTCTGCTGCTACCCTCGGCGAAGGCAGTCGGTTCACCGCTAGATAATTTGCAGTGGATCTCGCTGCTCAAATCAGCCAGCGCTTACGAAATGTATCGCAAAGAGGCGCAGGAATTGACCCCGGCTAACGTAGCTCGTTTTTTAATCTTCAATCCCCAGTTTCCTCGCTCGATTAAGTTCTGCTTGCGGCATGCAGAAAGATCGCTAGAAAGTATTATCGGCCCTAGTTCAGATATCTCCTTTTCTAGTCAAAGAGAGCTTGGTAAGCTACGCGCTGAGATTGAATACGCCACCTTTGAGGAGATCTTCTCGAAAGGGCTGCACGAGTTTCTAGACGGGCTACAGCTGCGGTTAAATCAGGTGGGCGATCGCGTTCACACCGATTTCATTGCTGTTCCGCCCTCTGCGCAATCATCTGCGCAATCATCCGTGCAACCGTCCGAGCCGCAGCTTGCTACGATCGCAGCGGAGTAATTCTATGCGCTACAAGATTACTCACATTACCCACTACCAGTACAGCGAAGCGGCTAGACTGCATCCTCAAATTATCAGGCTGTGTCCTCGCAGCGACGGCAACCAGTGGTTAGATCGATTCAATCTTTCTATCGAACCAGAGCCTAGTCAACAAGCCTATTTTCTAGATGAGCAGGGTAATACCTGTCTGCGCGTTGCGTTTGATACGCCAGTGGCGCAGTGGCAAATCCGCACGACGAGCGAAGTGAGAACCACTAGAGAAAATCCCTTTGACTATCTAGCTGAGCCGTGGGCCGTGCAGTTTCCTATCGACTACCCTAGTTCGCTAGCGGGGCAGCTTCAGCCGTATCTAACTCGGCCAGTCGGGTGGGGCTATGGGAATGCGATCGCGCCCGAAGTCATTCAGCTAGCCCAATCCATCCGCCAAGAAGTTGGTGATAATGTTGGCTATTTTCTGACCCGCCTAACTCAATACATCCCGAATGAGTGTGCGTACGAGCAGCGGCTAGAAGGGATGCCTCGGACTGCTGCACTCACGCTACAAAAAAAGATTGGCACCTGCCGGGATTTTACCGTGCTGTTTATGGCGGTTTGTCAGGCCGTAGGCTTAGCGGCTAGATTTGTCAGCGGCTATCAGGAGGGCGATATCGACGCCGATATCGGATCGGATCAGGGAGAACAAAACACTCACGATTTACACGCCTGGGCCGAAGTGTACGTACCCGGCGGTGGCTGGCGCGGTTTTGACCCAACGCTGGGACTGACAGTGAGCGATCGGCATATTGCGATCGCCGCTGCCGCCGATCCCAAACAGGCTGCCCCCGTTTCTGGCACCCTAAAAACAGGACAGAGCATTAGTACAACGCTCGATACCAATATTCAGCTAGTCGCTGCCTAGTTCCTCTTGAATCTCTACTCGATTCCAGGCGATCTCAGGCAGATGGCTAGACGCCTCTGAGAGCGCCCGCTCCCAATATTCTCGAATCTTGTCTAGATACGGATCATCATCTTGCAATCTCACCCGATTGCGAATCTCTAGCGCATCTGTCTCGTATAGCACCATATCGATGGGCGGACCGACTGAAATATTAGAACGCATCGTCGAATCAAGAGAGAGCAGAGCAGTCTTAGCAGCTTTCTCTAACGATGAATTGTAGCTGATTGTTCTATCTAGAATAGGCTTCCCGTACTTGGTTTCGCCGATCTGTAAGAAAGGGGTTTCTGGCGTCGCTTCGATAAAGTTGCCCTGACTGTAGACCAGATAGATACAGGGCGCTTCGCCTGCAATCTGCCCACCAACAATAAACGAGCTTTGATAATCAATGCCGTCTTTCTCTAGCCAGGTTCGCTCTTTGTCTTGAATCGTGCGTAGCTTTTGGCCAATATAGCTAGCAACATCGTGCAAGGATGACAGGGTATAGATTGTGTCGGTGCCTTCTACAGCCGATTCAATATCTTGTCGGACGCTGTGCAGCACGGCCTGAGAGGTAGACAGACTGCCTGCGGTGCAAAGGACGATAACGCGATCGCCCGGCACAGAGAAATCAAATAGCTTCTGATAAGAAGAAATGTAGTCCACGCCAGCATTGGTTCTAGAATCGGCGGCAAACACCAGACCTTTCTCAACTGAAACGCCCAAACAATAGGTCATAATCTTCCACAGCAGACAGTTGGTCTAAAGACATTACCAGAAGCGAGTCGTTTTATGACTATCACCACGGACAGAAATCTACACCTAGCTTTCTTGATTAGCATAAGTTAGCTTGGTCGTATTGAATCGAGCGCATAGGCAGAAAAATAATTTTATATTATGAGCTTTTCGTATTGCCTAAAATTGATAGCACAGACATGTTAGGAGTAAAAAGATGGTAATTCGAGCGGTTTTGGAATGGGATGAAGAGGCACAGGCTTATTCAGCAACGTGTCCGGAATTGAACTTTGTGTCTTCTTTTGGAGAGAGCCGAGATGAGGCGATCACAAATTTAGAAGATGCTATCAAACTCATGCTAGAGCCTATTCCTGAGAATTTGTTAGAGACCCAGTCTCCTGCTGAGATGGTTGAGCTATCCCTATAGCTGAGTTATGTCTTCTAAATCGCCTCGGCTCACAGCAAAACAAGCCATTGAGCAGCTAAAAACAGCCGGTTTCGTCGAAGCTTCTCAAAGCGGCTCTCATCTTAAGCTATTCAATGTTGAGACTCGCCGCACTGCCATTGTTCCGATTCATAGTAGTAAAATTATTCCTATCGGTACGTTGAAGTCCATAGAAAAGCAAGCTGACATCAAATTCTCGTAGTTGATCTCATAGTCGTCTGCTGGTTCATCGACCCCGACTACAACGAAGAACGCTGCTTCGTCCACCATGTCATCTCAACCTGCATACAACCAACTAGAAAACCGCTGGCAGTTCTGGATTGACCGGGGCGGCACCTTTACCGACATCGTCGCCCAAAAGCCAGACGGCAGCACCGTCATCCACAAGCTACTCTCCGAAAATCCAGAGCGCTACCTAGACGCGCCGATTCAGGGTATCCGCGATCTAATGGACCTTGGCAAAGACGAGGCGATCCCATCAGAACAAATCTTGACCATCAAGATGGGCACGACTGTCGCCACCAATGCCCTACTCGAACGGCAGGGCGATCGCACCCTCCTAATCACAACCAAAGGCTTTAGAGACGGTCTGCGCATCGGCTACCAAAATCGCCCTGACATCTTCGCTAGAGAGATTGTTCTTCCCGAGATGCTCTATGAGCAGGTAATAGAAGTAGAAGAAAGAATCAGCGCTGAGGGCAAAATTCTTCAGCCTATTACCGACGAGATAGCACAGCAGATTCTCTTGGACTTGCAAGCTGCCTATGACCTGGGTATTCGCGCCTGTGCGATCGCCTTTCTTCACAGCTACCGTTACCCCACCCACGAGCAAGCAGTCACCCAGCTCGCCGCCCAAATCGGCTTTACCCAGATCTCCACCTCTCACCAAACTAGCCCCTTGATCAAATGGGTCAGCCGCGCCGACACCACCGTTGTCGATGCCTATCTTTCTCCTTTGTTGCGTCGATATGTAGACCGGATAGAACAGGCTTTCAGTTCTGCTAAGTCCTCGCCTCAAATCCTCTTTATGCAATCGAACGGTGGCCTTACCCCCGCCGAATTCTTCCAGGGCAAAGACAGCATTCTTTCCGGCCCTGCGGGTGGCATCGTCGGCGCAGTCCAAACCAGCCGACGTGCAGGCTTCGATAAAATTATCACCTTCGATATGGGCGGCACCTCTACAGACGTAGCCCATTTCAACGCCAAAGGAGAAGATAGAGAAGGTGTCAGCCAAAACGAAACTAGTCCAAACTATGAGCGCGTGTTTGAGACAGAGGTGGCGGGCGTGCGACTGCGATCGCCCATGATGGCCATTCATACCGTAGCAGCAGGGGGCGGTTCTATCCTTAGCTTTGACGGGTCGCGCTACCAGGTCGGCCCAGATTCAGCCGGAGCTAATCCTGGAGGGACCTGCTACCGCAAGGGTGGCCCGCTCACAGTCACAGACTGCAATGTGATGGTTGGCAAGATTCAGCCAGACTTTTTTCCGAGTGTCTTCGGACCGGGAGGAGACCAGCCGCTGGACCGCGACGCTGTGGTTTCAAAGTTCTTAGAACTAGCAAAAGAGATTGAAGCAGGTTCTGGACTTCAACAAACTTCAGCGCAGGTGGCGGCAGGCTTCTTGAAGATTGCAGTTGATAATATGGCTAACGCGATCAAAAAGATCTCCGTGCAAAAGGGCTACGATGTCGGTGACTATACGCTTTGTTGCTTTGGTGGCGCAGGCGGACAGCACGTTTGTCAGCTAGCAGAATCCCTGGGTATTCACAGCATCTTTATTCATCCTTACGCGGGCGTGCTGTCGGCCTATGGCATGGGACTTGCCGATAGAAGAGTACTCAAAGAGGCTTCTGTCGAGGAAAAGATAGCAGCAGTAACAGATTTAGAAGAGAGGCTGGAGGAGCTGGCTAAGGGGGCGATCGCAATGCTAAAAGAACAGGGCGATCAAGACATTGATACCTTCGAAATATTGAAGCAGTGCCATCTACGCTACGAAGGCACAGACTCTACTCTACCCATAGAGTTTGCTAGCCCTGAACAGATGGCCCAGCAGTTTGAACAGTCCTATCAACAGCAGTACGGCATCACCTTGCCAGACAAAGCGCTAGTCGTGGCTACCATCACCGCAGAAGCCATCGGCAAAACAAAGCCGAACGCATTCTCGCCAATAGGCCCTGTTGGAACAGAAGAAACGTCACCAGAACGTACGGTTTCTCTCTTCTGCAAAGATAAGTGGGTAGAGGCACCCGTTTACAAACGAGACCTGCTCGCTACGGGGCAAAAAGTAATTGGTCCTGCTTTGATCCTAGAAGAGACAGGAACTAACGTGATCGAACCTGGATGGGAAGCTGAAGTCCAAGAGCATGGAAATTTGGTTTTGAATCACACTGCTAAAGTGACTGTAGAAGAGTACAACCAGACAGATGATGCCGTGCCCGACCCAGTACGATTGGAAATCTTCAACAATCTGTTTCAGGCGATCGCACAGCAGATGGGCGTCACCCTTCAAAACACCAGCTCGTCCGTCAATATCAAAGAGCGCCTGGACTTCTCCTGCGCTATCTTTGATGCAAACGGCGAACTGGTCGCTAACGCCCCGCATATTCCCGTTCATCTCGGCTCTATGGGCGAAAGCGTCAAAGCGCTGATCGCAGATCGTTCGCAGCCTTTCCAGCCAGGGGATATGTATGTGTCGAACAATCCCTATAACGGCGGGACACATTTGCCAGATATCACTGCGATCGCCCCCGTCTTTATCACCCATTCCCCACACCCCCATCCCCTATTCTTCGTCGCCTCCCGTGGTCACCACGCCGACATCGGTGGTATCACCCCCGGTTCCATGCCTCCCCACAGCACCCATCTCAATCAAGAAGGCATTTTGTTAGATAACCTTCACCTAGTCAAAAACGGTACCCTTCAAGCAGCCACACTAGAACAACAGCTCACCCAGTCGCCCCATCCCGTTCGCAACTTCCAACAGAACCTCGCCGACCTTCAGGCCCAAATCGCCGCCAACAACAAAGGCATTCAAGAACTCCAAAACACCGTACAGCAGTTCGGCCTAACTACTGTTCGAGCATACATGCAGCACGTCCAAAACAACGCCGAACAGGCCGTCCGCCAAGTCATCAGCACCCTGCACCAGCAGCGCGGCTCATCTCCACTCACCTGCACCGTGCCAATGGACTGCGGCGCAACCATAACAGTCTCCATCACACTCAATCCCACCACAAAGAGCGCCACTATCGATTTCGCTGGCACTTCTCTCCAGCAGCCCAACAACTTCAACGCCCCGCTCGCCGTCTGCAAAGCCGCTGTCCTCTACGTCTTTCGCACCCTTGTCGATACGCCTATCCCACTCAACGCAGGCTGTCTAAAGCCGCTCGATATCAAAGTCCCCAAAGGCTCCTTACTCAATCCGACCTACCCCGCCGCTGTTGTCGCTGGCAACGTCGAAACTTCTCAAGCTATCACCGACTCGCTCTATGGCGCACTCGGCATCCTCGCCGCCTCCCAAGGCACCATGAACAACTTCACCTTTGGCAACGACCAATACCAATACTACGAGACTATTTGCGGCGGCTCCGGCGCAGGC
This sequence comes from uncultured cyanobacterium, assembly GCA_963838725.1. Classification (GTDB taxonomy): domain Bacteria; phylum Cyanobacteriota; class Cyanobacteriia; order Phormidesmidales; family Phormidesmidaceae; genus Phormidesmis. Next base: position 163,752 of record CAWISM010000008.1, read on the forward strand.
GTCAACCTAGACGGGTCTGGTTTTCCCGGCACAGACGCCGTCCAAACCCACATGACTAACTCTCGCCTCACCGATCCCGAAATCCTAGAAATGCGATTTCCCGTCCTGCTCAAAGAATTTTCCATTCGCGCTGGCAGCGGTGGCACAGGCAAATATTCCGGCGGTAACGGCGTCATCCGTCACCTACAATTTCGCGAAGCGATGACCGCCAATCTTCTATCTGGTCGCCGCACCACGAAGCCCTTTGGCTTAGCCGGGGGGGAATCTGGAGAACCTGGTGATGCTACGCTTTCTAGGATAGATAAAACTCAACATCTGATGGAGGCAACCGCTACCGTAGACGTAAGCGCAGGCGATGACATAGTGATTCGGACTCCCGGCGGCGGCGGGTATGGCCCTAGCCCTGGCACTGAGAATCTTCAGATATTCTTTCGGCTTTTGAATTAGATGAGCCTATGAGCATCGGGAAATTTTAGTAACATGGCTGTATCTCCCGTTATGGCGTTTACGTCGTAGCGTTCATTAGTTAAATCTGGGAAATAATGAAGAACAAGGTTGTTGCTGCTATTTTAGCTTTCTTCTTAGGCTGGGTAGGCATTCATAGGTTCTATCTCGGTGAATCAGGTGCAGGTATTCTCTACCTACTCTTCTGTTGGACTGGAATTCCGGCGATAATTGCCTTTTTTGAAACCTTCATTCTATTGCTAATGCCTGATCGGACCTTCGATGCAAAGTACAACGGTGGAATAGCTGGCAGCTATCCTACCGTTACGTTTCAAAGTAATTCACCTTCTTCTAGTGAATCGACTAGAGACAAGGCCGATGCGCTAAACGAATTGAAGAAGCTTTACGATTCAGAGATTATTACCGCTGAAGAATACGAGGCTAAGCGCCGTAAGATCTTTGATTCTATATAGTTCCAACTGCAACTACTAAACCATTGCAAGCGAACCCTGGATAAAACGAAATGTCAAACGCCAAACTGTCAATCCTGCCTATCGCTAATTCTAAAGTTTCCAACAACGCCTTTTACTTGTGCTTTGTACCAGTTTTAGGTTCTCTATCAGTTGTCTATGAGAGCAATCGGCTAGGCGATCGCAATTTCGTTAAGCTAGGTTGGGCTGCTCTGGCATTTTCTATTATCAGCGCGGCGGGAGGCAGCTTTTGGTTTGCCTGGCTCATCCAAATTGGCTTGGCTACTTGGCTGAGGAACACGCACGTCGCGACGCCAGAGCCATCGCCGCTAGCTAAAGTAGATTTCAACAGCTGTTCAAAACATGACTTAGTAAGAATTCTAAACATCCCCATTGTTTATGCCAACGACATCGAACTTTTGCGCAATGAGGGATATCTCTTCACTCACACCGAAGAACTCACTGAGATTGCAGGCATTCCAGAGGAACAGGTCCGAAAGATAGAACCGCAGCTAATATTTGCCTACAGCGCTCAAAAAGACGACAACCATACCTGGCGACAGCTTAACTTTTTAACGGCATCAGAAATGGAAGCCAGAGGATTGTCAGCGTCTGCGGCAGAGAAAATTGTAGCAAACAGAAATGACCGAGGCGACTATCGTTCAGCTATAGACGTTAAAAGACGAACTGGATTGCCATTTCGCGACTATCAAACGTTGGTATGAAAGAAGTCATGAAGAAGCACTTATCTCTAAAGCATCTGGTACTACTGCTATTTGGGTTAGGTCTATTTACAAAAGTCTCTAGTACCGACCTACCTTATTTTGGCAGAGAATATGTTGTTCTTTTGGCTATCCAGCTATATTTAGCGACAGCGTACTTCATCGTTCCAAAGCTGAAGGAAAAACAACTCAACAACAAGCAGCCATAAGCCCGTGGGAAAAATTTTTTAGGAAAATCTTTTATTCCTGCACCTCCAGTAAGCAAACTTCCATAGATTGAATCAAGCTATCCTTAACAGTGTAACGGTGGCCAACATGCTCATCAGCAAGCACAGTCCCAGAGGGGTCACGTACGACCTGATGCACATCGACTAGAATTCGTCCGTCTTTCTCTATATGAAAGGCAACTGGATCAACTTGCGCATCAATCTCACTTTGCTGCTCCGTCCAGTAAGCACGGACTTCTTCATGTCCGCGAACGAAACCGCCCTTAAACGCCCTTGGCCATTGCACGTTAGGAGCCATGATAGCGACCACAGCATCGAGATCACGCGCATTAAAAGCCGCATACGCTGTGCGGAGCAGCGCTATCTCTGGTACAGATTGATTCGACATAAGAGACACAAGTAAATAAGATCTATGGACACTTTCTACAGTAGTCTTCGTCTTGACCGGTCGTCTCATCCAATCCTGCTAAAATTGTTTTCATCCTGCTTAGGATGCGTCCTATTGGTGACGCTAGAGTTTTTACTGGGTTAAAGCCCGCTATGAATCAGGCAACGCTCCCGCTCGATCTAACAAACAAGAAAGAAGCAGCGCGAGTGCTTCCACATACGCCCTTGATCGACAGCCACCATACGGGATGGAAAGGATTGGCCTTCACTCACTACCGCCATCCTCCTCACAAAACGGTAGAGCACTGCCTTCTACAGCACTCATTGGTAATTACAGAGCCTAGCAGCTGCATTCAGATAGAGCGTCATCTCGACGGCAAATTGCAGCACTATGCTCACGGCAGCGGTCGGATAGATATTATTCCAGCATTTCTAGAGCGCTGGACGAATTGGAAACAAGAAGTCGAATTTTCGGTGATTGTAATTTGTCCAACATTGTTGCATCAAGCTGCTCAGGACTTGATGCAGAGCAAGATAGAGCTAATTCCGCACCTTTCTATTGATGATCCGGTTATCAAGCAGTTAGCCCTGGCGCTCAAGATAGAAATTCAAACGGGATGCCTGTCTGGCAGGCTGTACGGCGAATTATTGGGGAGTGCGATCGCAGCTCGCCTGATACAGAACTACACGCTCGGCAAGCCTGAGTTCAAGTCTAGTGGGCTATCGCGATCGCAACTGGTACGCGTAATTGATTACATAAAGGCGAACTTGACCCAAGACATATCAATATCGGACCTAGCAGCGCTAACTGGCATGAGTAAATCTCACTTTAGCCGTTCTTTCAAGCAGTCGGTAGGCACTGCGCCTTATCAGTACCTAATACAGCAGCGCGTAGAGCGAGCAAAGCAACTGCTAAAACAACAAACAAGTTCAATTAGCAACGTTGCTCTAGAGTGCGGCTTTGCAAATCAAACTCATCTAACCAAAGTATTCCGTCAAACAACAGGAATGACACCAAGAACTTATCAAAAGCAGTGATTCAGAACAGCAGGTAGCTTCGCGCCACTAGACCATACGGTAAGGGACTCTATATGATGAGACAATCACAGCAACTTCCCTTAAAAACAGCTCATTTGATGACCAATCTCAGCGTCAACCTCAACAAAGTAGCCATGCTACGCAACGCTCGCCCTCTAACGATTCCTAGCGTCGTCAAAATGGGCGAAATCAGCATCGCCGCAGGTGCTCACGGCCTTACCGTTCACCCTCGCCCCGACGAACGCCACATCCGCCGCACTGACGTATACGACCTTGCTAACTTGCTAAAGAACCATCCCACTATCGAATACAACATCGAAGGCAACCCGCTCGAATCACCTTTCATGGATATCATTCGAGCAGTCAAGCCAGACCAGTGCACGCTAGTACCCGACGACCCGACCCAAAACACTTCTGACCACGGCTGGAACATCACTAAAGACGGAGAGAAACTCAAGCCCATTATCGACGAGCTCAATTCACTCGGATGCCGCGTCAGTTTGTTTATGGACCCGGATATAGAACAGATTAAGCTCGTTCCACCGCTAGGGTGTGAAAGAATCGAACTATATACAGAGCCCTACGCCACCGCTTACCGCGAAGGAAATGGAGAAGAGAGCTTTGAAGTTTATAGAGCTGCTGCAAAATGTGCTCAATCTGTCGGGATTGGTGTCAACGGTGGTCATGACTTGAATCTAGACAATTTGCCTCTGTTTAAGGAGGTACCAAACCTGTTAGAAGTCTCCATCGGACATGCGCTCACAGCAGACGCGCTAGAGATAGGATATGCCAACGCTGTCAAAGCCTATTTAAAAGCTTTAGAGTAGGACGCTAGAGAAACGAGATCTAGGTTGAATGCTGTTCTATTGCTATATCCAATTCCACAAGTAGCACGCTATAGCGCTATCCAAGGCAAACCTTAGGCAAGCTAGAAAGACTTTCCTGATAGAGACTGTGAAACGGATGTCTATACGAATTGCTATGAGCGTGGGTCTGATGCTACTCACAAGCGCGCTGTCTGCTAGTGCCTCACCATTGCCAACGGCATCGCCAGATCTACCCATGCCGTCTTCTTTGCCAGGATTAGTGGCGCGGCGTGTACAGCTAGCGCTAGGCAGACAGCTGAATGTCCCTTTCCACACAATCGAGATTGAGGATGCGACGGTACAAACTTGGCCAGATCAGTGCTTGGGACTAAGTCGGCCTAATGAACGCTGCGCGGGTGGTGAGGCAAAAGGGTGGGAGATAAAGGTGCGCAGTGAGCAGGAGCACTGGGTGTATCGGAGTGATCGCACGGCCAGTCGCCTCCGCCTAGAATCCCTACCCACTTTCTCTACTCAAATCAGCCAGCAGCTCCTAGAAACCGCCGCCAAAGACACGCAGCAGCCAGCCACTAGCCTTCAAATACTATCCATACGGCCCGTCGTCTGGGACAACGGCTGTTTGGGCATCAGTACGCCTGATGTAGTTTGCACGCAGTCTCAGATAGCGGGATTTAGAGCTATCGTTGCTGATGGACCAAGAGCAACTGTCTATGCAGACGAAGATCCAGGTCCGACGGAATGGATCTATCATCTGAGTGAGGACGGCTTACAGATTGTTCAAAACACTGTAGCAAGTGAGGCTAAGGCTTACGCAGGAACATTTTTCTTAAGCCCAGAAGAGCTTGTACTGCCCGCTCCTAGTGCGTTTAATTCTCGTATTGTCTTTCAGTCTATAAGCTATAGTTTCTTGGGCGATGCAACAATTTTCATGACACTTACCGCCGATGGCGAAGTCTGGCTTGAATCAAGAGAGCGTCAAAGCGACCAGCCTGTAGAGAAAATAATGCTTCGTCAGGTGTCAGTAGATGAGGTCATTAGTTTCGAAAAGCTTCTAGAACAGCAGCAGTTTTCCGATTTTGACCGTGTCTTCTACAGCTACGAAAATCCTATGTGGGCTATAGATGGAAGCGTCCGTCTGACCGCTTCTGGAACAGTCGTTGGGATAAGTGCTATTGAGAGCTTACCTGATAACCTGCAAGCAGCAGTTGAAGCCTGGAGAACAATCGCGCCACTATAGAAAGTTATATTAAGGACAAAATGCAAACAATTCAACGTCATTTTACAGATACACAATGGGAGCCCAAAGTAGGCTATTGCCGCGCCCTTCGCGCTGGGCAAACCATTTATCTTTCGGGCACAGCGCCAATCGCGGCGGACGGTAGCACCTTTGCACCTAGCGATGCCTATGCTCAAGCCTGCCGATGCTTTGAAATCATTAGAGAGACACTCACTGCAATGGAATCGGGACTTCATCAAGTCGTTCGCACTCGCATGTATGTCACTGATATTAATCAGTGGGAAGCTTTTGGCAGAGCGCATCAAGAATTCTTTGGAGCGCATCCGCCTGTGACTGCGATGGTGGAAGTGAAGGGGCTGATCAATCCGGATATGCTGATTGAAGTCGAAGCGGAAGCTTTTATTGGGCTATGAGTAATCAAGAATAGCCACGTCTAGCTATTCGACTTGTCAACTAGCCAAGCGCTAAACGCGGCAACGCACTGTTTAACTTGCTCAAAAGTTTTGGGTACCGCTGACGCTAGTTCCAGCACTTTTTCGTCGTCTAGATTGATGTTGTATAGGTGGCGATCGCGGTGCCGGAAGCGGCGGTACTCTCCTAAGATCATCGAGGTCGATTCGTTCCAAAGCGGTGGTCGGTTTTGTCCGCCTGCGGTAGATACCTGAGCTAGGAGCGCTTCGTGCCAGTTGCTTCCTTTGGGTAAGCTCTGATCACAGGTGACTGCTACCCGTTCAGACAGCCGCTCGCATCCGGAATAAAAGTCTTCTGTATGGGAGGCTAGTGCAGGTGCTAGCACAATTTTGGGTGTGGTTTGTGCTTGTGCTAAAACGGCTTCTAGCGTAGCAACCGTTTTCTCAATGGCTCGAAGTTCGTCTTCTAGCCGAATCTTCGTGTTTAGAAAAATGTTTTCAGGTATAGGCGTTAGTTGTAGTATGCGATCGCGCACCTCTTGATCAGCGCGCTCAATCGCCACCAAATCAAACGAGAGCCACCTAGGCACAACATCTTCTAATCGTCGATACGCCTCGAAGATAAGATCGCGCGCGATTCCCCGGACAGCTAGATCGAGATCGGAGCGGTCGTGCCAGGGCGTATCGCCTCGCAAAGAGCCAAATACGATAACTTCTGTTGCCTTAAATTCTTGTATCAGGATTTGCCTGCACTGCTCGGCTGCTGTCAAAGCTATCTGACGTCGAACCTCTACAGAATCCGACGCTGCGGCAGCTGATGCGGTCAGATCGGAAACTATCAAATCAGAAGCTGTAGACATTAGCTCAGAAGTAGGGGAAGACATGCTTTCAAGACCGAATCTGCTCAAGTGGCATCTAAACTTTGCATCTACTCAATTTCTGTTGTAAAAGGCAGTCGCATATACAGGCTGTTCGGGTCGTTCAAACTTTCTAACAGGGAAAATTCTTCTCGTAGTTTCAATAGCTGATCGGTCAGCGCGTCTCTGTTCCAGGGCAGATAGCTAATTATCTCCACGCCAAACAAGCTGTTAAATAGCTGCTCTTCGAACGAGGGCAGACGAGGATACTCTTCTACTCTAAAGTCTTCTATCTCGGCTGTCTCGGCGGCTAGGGCGATCGCATCATTCAGTCCCCCTAGCTGATCTACAAGATTAGCTTGAATGGCTATCTCTCCTGTCCATACCCGCCCTTGAGCCACTTGAGCCACTCGCGATAGGGGAATATCTCGCCCATCAGCGACAATGTTAGTAAAGCGGTCGTAGAGCGTATCCACATAGTCCTGCTGCACCCTTAGCTCTGTCTCTGTTTTGGGCCGACTGACCGTTTCCATTCCAGCCAGCTGCGCTGTTGTCACGCTGTCCCAGGTGATGCCGTTTTTGTTGGCAATCTCTTGAAAGTTTAGCAGCAGCCCATACACGCCGATTGAGCCAGTGATGGTAGTCGAAGAGGCTAATATCTTGGCTCCTGGGGCAGAGATCATGTACCCGCCTGAAGCAGCATAGTCGCCCATTGAGACGACTAGCGGCTTTTCTTCAGCGAGCAGTCTGACCTCGTTAGCGATAATTTCTGAGGCCGTGGCGCTACCGCCGGGACTATTCACCCGCAGCACCACTGACTTGATGTCGTCATCTTCGCGCATGTCTCGCAGCGTCGCCGATAGCCCTTCTGAGGTGATTGTGCCAGGTAGTATGCCTTCACCGACGACGATCTCGCCTTCAGCGTAGACTACTGCGATCGCATCATCAGCATCATCAAATTCGCGATCTCTTGCGACAGACCGGGCATAGTCGCTCAGCGTCACGTTAGGAAACTCAGGCTCTGTAGCCTCTGCTCTGGTCCCTGCTTCGGCCTCAGTCGCATCCTCATCAACGTCCTCTTCTTGTCCGCTGAGCGTCTCTAGCTCGGTCAGCATCTCAGAATAGAAGCCCAATCGATCGACCAGGCCAGCCTCTAGCGCCTGCTCTGGCTCAATCAAACCAACCTGATCGGCGAAGGTCTGCATCTGCTCAGGGGTAACGTCGCGATCGCCAGTCACCGTATCGAGAAAGTCTTGCCACAGTCCGTTGATTAAACTTTCGGTCTGCTGCTTCTCCTCAGGGCTGCTTTCGGAGCGGGTAAACGGCTCCACCGCTGACTTGTATCGGCCAGCGCGGACCACCTGTACGCCCACACCGTACTGCCTTAGCGCGTCGCCTACAAACTGAGTTTCAGCGCGAAAGCCATTGATCTCTAACAGGCCAACGGGCGCTAGCAGCAGATCGTCTGCTACCGACATCATGTAATAGTCTCGTTCTTGCAGACTGTTGCTATAGGCCAAAATTGGCTTGCCCGATTCTTTGAATTCGCTGAGGGCCTGACGCACCTCCTTTAGTGTGGCTAGCCCTTCATCGGGAACGCCTGTGAGGTAAATGCCCGAAATCCGATCGTCGTCAGCCGCCGCCTCAATCGCCTGGAGCGCGTCGTACAAAGAAACTGAAGGCTCAACACCATAGAAAGACTCGTCTAGCAGTCCGCCCGAATCCGACACCGCCCCATCGACAATATCGGTTGACAAATCGAACATCAGTACAGACTTATCTTCAATCTCGGCTTCTGGCTCTGATCCGCTAGACATTAGCAGCACGCTCACCAGGCCAAACGCACCTATGCCCAGCAAAAGCAATAGGCTAAAGAGCCCTACCAAAGTGCCTACCGCACTGGCCGCTGCAATTTTAAAAAACTCTCGCATGGATCGTCCGCTTCGCCAAAGGCATCAATAATACAGTCAACTCTGAATGCGCCCCGACAGGCTACCTGCTAAACCTGCTATCGATCGCAACACCAGTCCAAGCCTACTATTTCTATCATAACGAAACCGGTTAGTTTGATTTGGTTACTGCTCTTGCTGTTTAGCGTGCCTGCCTCTTAGACTTTTTTGATCACGCCTGGGCGACGCAGCGATCGCAGCGATTCACTTCCCGTACAAAACAGCACCGTTGTCAGCTCAGCCACTAGCGCCTCACTCAGCTCGGCTAGCGCCGCTTCCGACTGGCTCGCCGCCTGTAAGAACGGCAGCGCCATTCCGACAAGATCAGCACCTAGCGCGATCGCCTTCGCTGCCTCTAGCCCGTTGCGCAATCCCCCCGAAGCAATCAAAGGCACCGTCTCTAGCGATGACTTCGAGCGGATATCCGTCAGACAAGTCGCGGTCGGTATCCCCCAGTCAGCAAACGTATTGCCTAGCCGCCGCTGTTTGGCATCCTTGGCTCTTTCGCTTTCGACTCGCGCCCAGGACGTGCCGCCCGCACCCGCCACATCAATCGCCGCGACCCCCGTTTCCATTAGCCGCTGCGCCATTGCCGCCGAGATGCCGTTGCCGACTTCCTTAGCAATAATCGGTACGGGCAGCACCTGCACCAGCCGCTCAATTTTGGCAAACAGCCCCTTAAAGTTCACATCGCCCTCGGTTTGGACGGCCTCTTGCAGCGGATTGATATGCAAAATCAGCGCGTCTGCTTCTAGCGCGTCTACCGCTTGCTGGCACTGGTCGATGCCGTAGTCATAGTTCAGTTGCACAGCGCCCAAGTTGGCAAACAGCAGCGCATCTGGTGCATACTGCCGCACCGAGAATGTATTCGTCAGGGTTGGATTTTCTACCGCAACCCGCTGCGAGCCTACGCCCATCGCCAGCCCAAATCGCTGGGCAGTCTTTGCCAGCCGCTGGTTGATTAGCCTTGCCTGCTCTGTGCCCCCGGTCATTGAGGAGATTAGTAAAGGGGTGGCGATCGCCTTACTTAGAAAAGTCGACTGCAAGCTAATCTCATCGCGGTTCAGCTCTGGCAAACAGCAGTGCGTAAAGCGATAGCGCTCAAAGCCATTCGTGATTCGGTGGCTTTGAACATCTTCATCTAGGCAAATGCGAAGGTGATCGGCCTTTCTTCCCTGGGTCTGCTCATGGGTCTGTGCTGGGGCCTGCTGAGTAGTCTGTCCGGCTGTAGAAGGCGCATCAGAGTTGACAGAAAGAGGTAAGCTCACAGGAAAAGGGCTAACGAGACAACTGCAACAGTGTAGGATATCGCCGCCTACGCGCCGCAAGAGCGATCGCACATAACGTAACGCTCGATTTCATCCGCTCTAACCTGCTTCAGCCTGCACCGCTCAATCGGAACAGCTTGATCGGCACAGCTCAATCAGGCCGGCTCAGCTCCACCACATCTCGTCCATCGGTCGACTCTAACAGCACCCGTACTGACTCGTTGCTTGAGGTCGGTAGCTGCTTACCAACAAAGTCAGGATGAATAGGCACCTGCCGATGTCCCCGGTCGATCAGTACCGCTAAACGAACCGTACCGGGTCTGCCGTAATCATGGACGGCGTTTAGCGCGGCCCGCACCGTTCGACCGCTGTAGATCACATCATCGACTAGCACCACCGTCTTTCCAGTCAAATCAAAAGGAATTACCGTCTTTTCTGGAGCCCTGACGCCAATTTTATCGAGATCGTCTCGGTAGAAGGTGATATCTAGCGCGCCAACTGGTACCGCAACCGTCTCTAGTCGTTCAATCTGCTCCATTAGTGACTGGGCTAAGGGCACGCCACGGGTGTAGATACCGAGCAACACCAGGTTGCTTAAATCACCCGCTCGCTCAACGATTTCTGACGCCAATCGGTTCAGCGTACGGCGTAGCTCCTCAGCGGACAAGATATCAACTACTTTTTGAGCCATCAGCCTCACCTCAAAGTTCAACTACTAAAAAACAGCTATCAAAGCAACACCAAATCATCTTAGAAGCGCGCTTCAAAATGTCCTTTTGTACGGACTTCTATCGTAGGATCAAAGCCTTTAGATCGCTCATACAAAGATAAGAACATAGTGCCAGAAGCATAGAGTCCAGAACGCATAGCTTACAGATAACAACCCAAAAGTATAGAGGTCCCAATCGTGAGACCAATTAGAAAGGCGCGGCGAGTCAGTCCCACGGCCTGCCGTACGACATCCGCGGTAATTGGCCTGGTCGGCTCACCCAACAGCGGTTTCCGCTTGATCTTACCTCTATAGATGTTCTCGCCGCCGACTTGAACGCCCAGCGACACTGCATAAGGCACACTCACTCCAGCCTGCGTTAGGGCTTGGGTCCATCGGTGCGTCTCGCTGACAAATTCGCAGCACTTGCCCAGGCCGCCTAGAAATCAAAGCCACTGTCAGAACGCTAATTCGACAGGGTAGCCAGGTCAAGCCGTCTTCTAGTCGGGCGCTAAACCAGCCTAAATCGGTGTAGGGCGCTTCTTTGTAGCCCACCATAGAATCGAGTGTGCTGGCTGCTTTATAGGCGATCGCAACCGAGGCACTAGCGCCGAACCAGCTCCCTACAATCGCAAAGAACAAAGGAGCCAGCACGCCATCCACGGCATTCTCGCTGACCGTCTCGTAGCACCGCCCGGTAGATCTCTAAGGCGGATAGCTGCTGCGTATCTCGTCCGACGTAGAGCGACAGCGTTTGCCTAGCAGTTTCGATATCGCCATTAGCCAATGGAGCTAGTACCTCTTCTGCTGCTCGC
>CAWISM010000009.1:0-109754 GCA_963838725.1 uncultured cyanobacterium
TATCTTAGCTGCGGCGGCTAGGGCAATTTCGAGGTAGGCGGTGGCTGGCAAGATGGCCTGACCGAATACTCGGTGGTGGGTAAGGTAGGCGGGCTGCTGAGGGCTAATCTGAGTCTGGAACTGTATGGGGGGAACGGGGGAGTGAAAGCGCGCGCCGACTAGGGGATGTAGATCGCCTGCTGAGGTAGATAGTAGAGGATTGACCGTAGTCGCTGTGAGCGGTGCTGGTTCTAACCAATAGCGCTGTCTCTGGAATGGATACGTAGGTAAGAGAACTTTTTGGTACGTGCGTCCGTTGCTTACACCTTTCCAGCTTATCTTTGCGCCTCTGGTGTATAGCTGACTGAGGCTGCTAAGCACTTGCTGCCAGTCGTCTTGTTCGGGGCGTAGGCTGGGGAGCCAAACGCTGGAGCTATTAGATTCCCTGGATGACAGGCACTGTTTACCCATGCTCAACAGCAGCGGCTTCGGACCAATTTCCAGATAGATAGAACAGTCCTTTTCTTGTAAGCTGACCATGCCTTCAGCAAACCTAACGGGTTGTTCTATGTGTTCAATCCAATAGTCAGCGGTGGCAATCTCTCTATCGGCTGCATTTCCACTCAGACAGGAGATGAACGGGATTTGTGGTCGCGAGTATTCAATTTCTTTTGCAATGGCGGCGAAGTCTTCTACCATTGGAGCCATCAGCGGTGAATGGAAGGCGTGGGAGACTGCGAGCTTTTTGTTTTTGATGTTTTGGTCGGTGAGGGCCTGGGCGATCGCACTCACCGCTTCCCCCTCACCCGAAATCACTACGCTACTCGGTCCGTTGATAGTCGCAATACTCACCCGCGCCAACGGCGTTTGATAGGGCGCGATCCATTCTTCGACCTGTTCTACGCTTGCCAAAATCGACAGCATCTCACCGCCAGCGGGTAGCGCCTGCATCAGCCGCCCCCGCTCTGCAATCAGCGACAGTCCATCTTCTAGGCTAAAAACGCCCGCGATACAGGCCGCCGCGTATTCACCGACGCTGTGGCCGAGAACAACATCCGGTTTAATTCCCCAGGACTGCCAGAGCTGGGCAAGGGCGTATTCGATGGCAAAGAGGGCGGGTTGGGTGTTGGCGGTTTGATTGAGAGCGTCGGAGTCCGGTTGGGAAGAAGGATAGAGAATATCTATCAAAGACAATCCTTTCTTCGAGAGGATTGCTTCGCACTGATCGATGGCTGCGCGGAAGACAGGTTGAGTGTCGTAGAGCTGACGGCCCATGTCTATGTATTGAGAGCCTTGGCCAGTGAAGAGGAAGGCGACTTTTAGCGGTTTGGTGGGAATGGGTTTAGTTTGAGTCGGGAGCGTTTGGAGCTGTTGCTGAAGTTGGGTAGTGGATGAGGTGACGAGAGCGAGGCGGTGGGAGAAGTGCGATCGCCCAACGGTAGCGGTATAGCAAATGTCCTCAATAGCCGAATCGCTATTTTGATTCAGCCAGTCCTGATACTGCCAGACTTGCGTTTTCAAGGCTTCGTTGCTCTTTGCTGAAAGCGTGAATAGATGAAGCGGACGTTCTGATAGAGCATTGTTGCTAGCTGGCTCTAGAATAGCAGCAGATTCAGATGCTAGCTGAGGGGCTTCTGACACTAGAACATGAGCGTTGGTTCCGCCAAATCCAAAAGAGCTGATTCCTGCAATTCGCTGCTTTTTACCAGAAGGCCACGCTTTGTTTTCTGTTGGAATCTGTAGCGGAGAATCTTCTAGCTGAATGTATGGATTGAGCGTCTTGAAATGCAGGTGAGGTGGAATCTCTTCGTGTTGCAAGGACAGCAATACTTTAATTAGGCCAGCCATGCCCGCAGCAGCTTCTAAATGCCCGATGTTTGTTTTGACTGACCCTAGCAGGCAGACGTCTTCTAGCAGTGAACGGTCTTGATCGCGCTGAGTAAAAACTTCTTTGAGCGCGTTCACTTCAATCGGATCGCCTAGCGAAGTTCCCGTTCCGTGCGCTTCAACGTAGTCCACTTGCGCTGCGCTAATGCCAGCGTTCGCCAGCGCCTGCCGAATCACGCTCTGCTGTGCCAGACTGTTCGGCGCAGTCAGCCCATTACTCTGACCATCTTGATTAATCGCCGATCCTTGAACAACACCCAGAATTGTATCGCCGTCTCTTTGAGCATCTGACAGCCGCTTCAGTGCCACCACGCCGCAGCCTTCACTGCGAACATAGCCATCGGCGCTAGCGTCAAAAGTCTTGCATTTGCCGTCTGCGGCCATCATCTGCGCCTGCGAGAACGTCACCGTTAGCTGAGGATTGAGAATTAGATTCACACCGCCTGCTAAAGCCAAGTCACATTCCCCCATCCGCAGACTCTGACAGGCTTGATGCACAGCGACCAAAGAAGAAGAACAGGCCGTGTCGATTGCGAAGCTAGGGCCGTGCCAGTCAAATAGATAGGAGAGTCGATTGGCCGTGATGCTAAAGGCATTACCCGTCCCGTAGTAAACGTCTGTATTGAGCTGGGTGCCCTGGACGCGAGAATAGTCGCCATTGCTAACGCCTAGAAAAATTCCCGATTGACTCCCCGCTAGTTCATCTGCCGATAGTCCCGCATTTTCCAGCGTTTCCCAGCAAACTTCTAACAGCAACCGCTGCTGCGGGTCCATGTGGATAGCTTCTCTAGGCGAAATGCCAAAGAATTTGGGATCGAACTGGTCAACCTGCTTTAGAAAGCCACCCCACTTAGCTACTTTCTGAGTCATCTTTTGAGCGGGTAGAACAGCGTCGAGCTGGTCTGTATCCCAGCGCGAAAGGGGGACTTCGGTAATGGCATCTTGGCCATTGTGCAGGAGCTGCCAGAAAGATTGGATGTTGGGAGCGCCTGGGAAACGGCAGCCCATGCCGACGAGTGCGATCGCCTCCCCCAGATTCCCCTTTTGCTCTCGAACCTGTCCTAGCGCTTCAGACCCGACCACCTGCGACTCTCCAACCGCCAGCTGCTGAGCCAGCGCCGCAATCGTTGGAAAATCATACACAATTGTCGGCATCACCGGATGGCCCAGCCAAGCCTCCAGCTCTGCGGACATCTCGATTACCTGCAAAGAGTTCAGGCCGTAGCTAGCCAGCGGCTCTTGCCGATCAATCTCAGCAGGCGCTAGCTGCACTCGCTGCGCAATTCTATGGGTTAACCAGGTCTCTACGGCCTGGATTCTCTCTTGCTCTGTCGCCAGCTCAGACAAAACAACAGAAAATTCTTCAGAGGGCGCTGCGACTGCTTGTAATTCCCTTTTCCATTCACCAACCACCGACAGGCTATCATCTAGAAACTGACGCCGACACTGCTTACGCTGCACTTTACCACTAGAAGTCTTAGGCAGACTACCCGGCTTTAAAAGCTGAATCGCATAGAGCTGTAGCTCGTGCGACTCAGAGACTGCTCGCCGAATCGCTAGAACAATCTCGTTCTTTACCTGCTCATCCTCGTTCAAACTGCGCAGATAGGCCCGCGTCACCTCGGCAGTCACCACTAGCTGCTCAGCAGAATTCTTCTCTACCGAGAAAGCCGCACACCCGCTAATCTGCATCGCCTCATGCGCAGTCTCTACCGTCAGCTCAATATCTTGAGGATAGTGATTGCGCCCTCGGATGATTACAATATCCTTGAGCCGCCCAGTGATGAACAGCTCTTGATCATGAAAGAAGCCCAGATCGCCCGTGCGTAGAAAGTGGGTGTCGCCGCCTGTTAGCTTCGCGTGAAATGTCTGCTCTGTCTGCTCTGGCCGCTGCCAGTAACCTTGAGCGATACTCTTACCCGCCACCCATATCTCGCCAATTTTGCCGCTTTCACACAGCGACAGCGTTTCAGGATCAACAATTCTAACTTCCTGGTCTAGCCAGCTACGACCACAGCCGACAACAGGCTTACTTTCTGCGGGTATAGCGCTGGCGATCGCCTGGTTGCGCTCTAGCGCGTCTCGGTTGACGTTGTATATCACCGGCTCTGCGGATCGGCTACCACCTGTGACAAGCAGCGTCGTCTCTGCCATGCCGTAGCAAGGATAGAAAGTGCTGCGTCTAAATCCGCTGGGAGCAAATGTGGTTAAGAATTTCTCTAGCGTTTCGGGGCGGATAGGTTCTGCGCCAGTAAAGGCAAGGCTCCAGCGGCTCAGATCGAGCACGGCAATCTGTTCTGGTTTAGCCGTTTGGGCGCACAGCTCGTAGGCAAAGTTAGGGCCGCCGCTAGTAACGACTTTGTAGTCTGAGATGGCCTGTAGCCAGCGAATTGGCTTCTGCAAAAAAGCAATAGGTGACATCAGCACCACTGTACCGCCACCGTAGGCAGGCTGCAAAACGCCGCCAATCAGGCCCATATCGTGATGAAAAGGTAGCCAGGAGACGCCAGTATGATCGGGTTTGCTCTCGAAGCAAAGGTAGATCATTTTGCTGTTGTGGAGCATGTTCTCATGGGAGACCATGACGCCTTTTGGGGTGCCAGTAGAGCCTGATGTGTATTGAAGGAAGGCAGTGGCGGAGGGAGTGGGGGAGAGAGGGGAAAAAGGGGATAGAGGATGGGGGAGGCTGTCTGTGGGGAACCAGGTTAGGGATGAGGAGAGGGGGTCTTGTTCCCAGGTTGTCTGGGTGTCGGTGATGACTTTTTGGGTGGTGAGGGCGAGGGTAGGATGGCAGTCTTGCGCGATCGCCTGCAATCTGTCGAGGCTTTGGTTGCGGCGGGGCGGATAGGCAGGAACGGCGATGATGCCTGCGTAGAGACAGCCGAAAGAAGCCAGTGATGAAGTCGAGACCAGCGGGGTAGAGAAGAAGGGCGCGATCGCCAGGTTTTGCGCCTGAATTGAGTAGATAGTCGGCGATTTCTGCGGCTTTCCTATCTAGCTGTGCGTAGGTCAATCTATCCGATTCAGTCTCACCATCTTCGAGAAAGATATAGGCGATTCTGTCCGGGTGTTCTGTCGCCCTGAATCTCAGTAAATCGACAAAGTTAGTGATATTGGAATCTAACATTTGTTTTTTCTAATACACATCTCTTATCCCTCCGAAGACAACAGACTCGGATCGAGCAAAATCCCCTCAGCAGCTTCGCTGTTCTTCCATTCGTGGATGACGTTCAATTCACCCGCTAAATACTTTGTCTTGCAGGCTCTTCTTTGTGTCTTACCGGTCGGCGTTTTAGGCGTGCTGCCGGGGCGGACGAGGGCGATCGCGTGCGCCTCCAACATATGATGCATAGCCAAATTCTGCCGAATTGCTCCGACGACTTCCTCCTTATCCAAAGACTTTAGGTGTCGCGATTCTATCTCTTGAACAACCACTAGTCTCTCCTCTTCCTCTACCTCTACACCAAAGACCGCAACGCCTGCCGGACGCAGCGTCGGATGACTTTTCTCTACTGTCGTCTCGATAAAGTGGGGATAGTGATTGTTACCCCACAGAATAATCACGTCTTTTAGCCGTCCGGTGATAAACAGCTCGCCAGCTTGCGCAAAGCCCATATCTCCAGTTCGCAGGAACGGCCCGTCTCCGTCCGCTGTTTTTGCCTGAAACGTTTGTGCAGTTTGCTCTGGCCGATTGAAATAGCCTTGAGCGACACTCGGCCCTGAGACCCAGACTTCGCCAATTTCATCTTCATCGCACCGTTTCAGCGTGTCTGGATCGACAATAGCTATTTGGTGGTTCGCACCGATTTTGCCACAGCCAACTACTTTTCTGATCTCTGAGCTATTCTCTTCTGAAGCATTCTCCGGGGCGAACTCAACTTTGTTCTTTTCTAGTGCGGCTCGCTGAATTGACTTGACCACGGGAGCGGTATCTCTAGCCGTGGTAGAGATCATAACGGTAGTTTCAGCCATGCCATAGGCCGGACAGAATGCGGCACTGCGAAATCCTGAAGGGGCAAATGCGGCAGCGAAGCGTTCAAGCGTGTCAGATAGAACAGGTTCTGCGCCGTTACCTGCGATCACCCAGCTACTCAAGTCCAGTCCCTTTCTCTGCTCTGTGGTGATCTTGCGCAGGCACAGCTCAAAGGCAAAGTTAGGGCCGCCGCTAATAGTGCCTCGATAGCGAGAAATCGCCTGTAGCCACCGCAGAGGCTTCAAAATGAAGTCTACAGGCGACATCATCACGGCGGGGCCGCCAGCGTAGACGGGCTGAATCACCGCGCAGACCAGACCCAGATCGTGGTAGAGCGGTAGCCAGCAAATGCCAATATCTTGAGCAGTGTACTGGCAAGCGTCATAGATCATGGCCAGGTTGTTCAACACATTGCCGTGACTGATCATCGCGCCTTTTGGCAAGCCTGTAGAGCCTGATGTGTATTGTAAATAGGCCAGCGTTTTAGCTTCTATCTCTGGCATTTTCCAGGCATCAGCGTTCTGCTCATCGAGCTGGTCGGTCTCTATCCAATGGATCTGATCGAGCGGCGGCGTCGCGGCAAAAGGTTCTGATAGCCGTGCCATTAGCTCTTGAGTCGTCAGCGCGAACATCACCTCAGCGTCAGCGGCTTTGTACTGAAGCTCTAACAGAAGAGATTCATTGAGTGGGGGCCAGGCGGTGACGGCGATCGCGCCCGCATACAGACAGCCAAAGAAAGCGGTAGTAAAGGCCAGCCCATCCGAGAGCGGAAAGGTGAGCAGAACCCTAGAGCCGGATGCGCCGAGAGACTGAAGATGAGCGGCGATCGCCCGTGCCTGCAAGTCCAATTGTGCATAGGTCAGTCGGCCACATTCAGTCTCTCCATTCTCTAGGCCGATATAGGCAATCTGATTGGGCTGATGCTGAGCCCGGTAGCGCAAGATCTCAACTAAGGACGAACAATGAGTCAGCTGAGTGGGATTGCTAGCGAGAGAAGACATAGAAGCCGAATCCAAAAGCCCAGGCCAACGGCCAAGGAGAACGCACTGCTGTTGACCAGTTTGCCAGTCAGCGTCAGTGAAAGTACTGATAATTCAGACGGATTATAGCTTGCTAAAAGCGCTGATTCAAAGAGACCGGGCAGAAATTTGTTCGCGATCGCCAATCTGGCCATTAGTCTGACCACCGGTCGGACTGCCCGTCGCCATTGCAAAGAGAGATAGCCCCACCGGACAGCCCAGCCGATCTTCTACGCTTTGAAACAGAGGCACACAGCGATCAAACCAGCCAACCTGCTCACCAGGCGGCGTGACTCGGCCTTTGGCACCGTTGAGCCACCAGCCCAAAATTCCAACCAGATTGAAATAGCTCAGTGTCATCTGCGTGTACGCGGCTTTGTCTAGGGCTGCGCGCAAAGTCTTGGCGGTGTAGCGGCGATGATGTCCAACGGCTTTGTCTAGTGAATTGTAGAGTGATGCGATCGCAGGCACCTTGACAATCAGAGTCCCACCGGGAGCCAGCATCTGACCTAGCTTTTGCAAGACAGCCACATCATCTTCAATATGCTCTAGCACGTCGAGCATGATGATGGTGTCAAATGGTCTATTCAGTAATTGAGTGCTTTCCATTGTGGTCGCGTCGGCTGTGATGACGTTGACGTGGCTGTAGGACTTTAGGCGCGATCGCGTCTGCCGGACATAGCCTTCATCCAGATCGACTGCTAGCAGCTCCGAACAGTTCTGAGCAATCAGCGCCGTAAAATTGCCGCTACCGCAGCCCACTTCTAGCGTTCGCCCTTTCACATGTGGCTGTAGCTGCGAAAAAATCCACCGATTGTAACGAGTCGCCAACTGAAGATGGTCAAACCATACATCTTGAGCACGTTGCATTTTGAACAGCCTCTAACAGATTACAAGGCGCACTAGAAAGCGTAGTGTATTATCACCCATCTTATCTACTGCTAACGTGATCAAATCAGCATTTCAGCTAGTACCGTCATCGCTCAAGCATCGTGATGTTGCTTTCTGGTTTGGCGTTAGCTTTATCACGCCTTTTTACTACGGTCTAATTTCTTTTTTCTACGCCAATTCGTCGGCATACATTGTTCAAGACGATGCTCGCTACCATATTGTTTGGCTACAGCGGCTGATCGATCCTGACTTGTTCCCCAACGATGTCATGGCGGACTACTACAGCGCTATTCAAGGGATTGGCTTTAGATCGTTCTACGCTTTGGCGGCTTCTTTAGGAATTGAACCGTTGGCTTTTGCGAAGATTGTGCCGCTCTTGCTGGCGCTGGTTACGACGGTTTATCTCTTTTGGACCGCGCTATTGATTCTGCCAGTGCCGATATGCGGGGCGCTGACGACGATTCTGTTGAACCAGAATATCTGGATTCGAGACGATCTGATTTCGGCTTCGCCTCGGGCATTTGTATATCCCCTGTTTGCGGCTTTTCTGTACTATCTGCTGCGAGATTCTAAAGCACTTTGTTTAGTCTCGCTGGGACTGCTGAGTTTGTTCTATCCACAGATGGCGCTGGTTGCGGTTGGCATGTTGACGCTGAGGCTGATCCGTTGGGACGGGCTGAGGCCAAGGCTACCGAGCCGATTGCAAGACTATGGCTTTTGGCTAACTGCGTCGGTGGTGATTGGCGGGGCGCTGCTGATATTCTCTCATCAGGTGGCTGAACAGGCAGGTCGGCTAACTTCACTAGCGGAGATGAGGGCCTGGCCGGAATTTCAGCCGGGTGGGCGCGGTGAGTATTTTGGACTGCCTTTTTTGACGTTTTGGTTTGATGGTCTGAGCGGACTGCGGTTTCCGCTGTATCCGCCAATTATCTGGCTAGGAGCAATGCTGCCGTTAGTAGTGTGGAAGGTACCTCACTACTTTCACAAAGCGTTTCCGCTCTCTGTAGCCGTTACGGCTGAAGTTAGGGTGCTAGGCCAGATGCTAATCTCGTCGCTGGCGTTCTTTTTTCTTTCTCATATTATTTTTCCGGCGCTGTATCTGCCGAGTCGATACAGCTTTTACAGCACTCGGTTTGCGCTGATCATTGCGTCTGGGGTGATGCTGACGCTAGTGATGCAGTGCTGGGTTGGCTGGCTGGTGAGGCAGTGGCAAAGATGGCGGCGGTGGAGCTGGCTAGATTTTGTGCGAGTAGGGGTGAGTGTAGGATTTGCGATCGCAGTCATCATCGCCCCGTCAATTCCGCCTGTCTTTCTCAAAGGACAAAGCTGGGAAGTCGGCGAACCCGCTAGTCTCTACGAATTCATAGCTCAAACGCCTGAAGATACCATGATTGCTTCGCTCGTTAGAGAAGTGAACGACGATATTCCAGCCTTCTCGCAGCGTTCGGTATTAGTTGGTAGAGAATTTGCCCTGCCTTATCACGTAGATTTCTATGGAGAGATGCGGCAGCGAATGCGAGATTTAGTGACGGCGCAATACAGCGCTGACCTGTCAGAGGTGAAAGCGTTTATTGATTCCTACAATATTGACCTGTGGATTCTAGCCGATGACTTTGCAGATGCCGACTATTTAGATCAGCAAGACTGGCTGCTGAACAGTTCGGAAAAGGCTGCGGTGGTAGAAGCAGATAGTGGTCTGGCTCGCGATCGCTCGCCAGCAATTTCACAGACGATATCTGATTGCTCTAGCTATACCAAAGCAGGTCTAATTGTCTTAGAGGCCGACTGTATAGCCAGCTTTGATAGCTTAGACAAACAGCCTAATAATTCTTAAGTCACCCCGCTCAATCGTCATCAATTAGGATGCCGGAGCGAGTTTTGCCTTTGCCAAAGTAGCGACCGAACTGAAGCTCGTAGACTTCATCTTCGTCTTGGGTTTCTACTTCTAGATCGCTGCGAGGATAGCTCACGCACAGTAGCGCATAGCCCTGGTCGCGCAGGTCTGGCGATAGGCCCATTGCCTCGGGCTGATGCAGCTCACCTGAAAGCACACGGACAGCACAAGCGGTACAGGCTCCGTTACGACAGGCGTAGGGAAGATCGGCAGCTTGATTCTCTGCGGTTTGCAGAATGTAGCGATCGCGCGGCACCTGCACGGTATACACAGTATTCTTCTGCCGATGATGAATACGAACGCGGTAGGTTTCAGCCATAGAAAAGTAAGGTTGATCGAGCCAGTCCTTTTTATGATCGCATGAATTGATCGTATCGCTGCCAACGACTGCCTACGCATCCGGGAAAAGAGCCAGTCTTTGGAGTGAAAAATCAGTATGGTATTCCCTCCGCTTTCTGCTACGATGGCAAAGCTGTAAGTCGTTATCTAAAACGTAGCAAGCGGGTTTAAAAAGCCCAGCAGGCATAGGGAAAATGAGCTACCAGCATAATAAAGGAGAGATGGCCGAGTGGTTGAAGGCGCAGCACTGGAAATGCTGTAACGGGGCAACTTGTTCGAGGGTTCGAATCCCTCTCTCTCCGTTTTTATTTAGATCAATTCAAGACTGAAGCAGCGCTTTATCTAGCTTTTCTTTACCTAGCGCAACTCCGCCGACGGTAATCATCATCATGCCCGTCCACTGAATCACCGCCAGGTTGACAGCAGGCGTAAAGCTAAAAGAAAAAACTGTAGTTAGCAGCGGTGTCAAGGCCGCAACAATAGCAGCTCTAGGGCCAATCGTGAGCAGGCTGGCGTAGTTTAGCAGATAGGCAACTAGCATCAGAGCGCCAATCAGCGCGCCCCATAGAAATAAGCCCAGCCAGCTAATATCAGAGAGCTGAAGCGGCTTAACCAGCAAAACCAAGCTGCTAAGTACAGCCACAGTAGAAAACTGAGCAATGGAAGTTGGCATCGGATGGCACCGCTGCTGATAGCAGTGGTTGGTCAGCAGCATATAGAGGCTCAGCGCCACGCTAGCCATCAGCCCCGTCCACAGCAATCTCGACGATCCCGTCGCAAAAATAGGCTGTGCGATGAGTAAAGCACCCATCGCGATCGCCACTAGCGCCAGCACACCCAGCGGCGTCAGCGCCTGTTCTTGACGGAGCACCAATCCAGCCGGAATCGCTGTCAGCGGATAGAGAAAAAACAGGGCGGAGCCAATCACCGCACCGACTAAACCAATACTCTGATACAGCAAAATCTGAGAGAAAAATAGAGCAATTCCACTACCAATTAACGGCCATAGCAGCTGCTCACGACTGTAGAGCCAGTCTTGCAAATCATTCCAGGTTTCCCGATGTAACTGTGGAGCCAGCAGCAGCAGACCTGGCACCACTATCAGCATCCTCAGCCACAAGAGCGCCGTAGATGGAACAAAGCCACTGCCAAGCTGTCCAATATTGATTAAGTTGAACCAGGTGCCGCCTTGAGCTAGCGCACTGAACAGACAATAGTGTAGGGCGACTAGAGCAGTTGCGATCGCACTTAACATGAGACCTCGACCTACTTTCGTAGCCGGTACCCCCTGCCGTTCTATCGTCCTTCGTCGGCGCTGCTGAGAAGTTGAGGGAGTCGGCAGATCTAGAGTCCGCTCCTGACTAGTAGACGCAAATTCCTTTGTAGGCATCTTGCTTTCCCCAGGCAGCAAAGGCCCAGATAGCGAAGGCTCTGCCTGATTTGTAGTTGGCGCTGCTATTCGCTCAGACTCTATATTGGCTAGCCGACGCAAGCTTTGTGTCAAGGCGATTAGCTGCGTGTAATCTTCCCTAAGATCAGCAATTTGGCTTTGTAGCTGCGTTTTCTCAGAATTCAGGCATTTTTTTTCAGCTTCTAGCGCTTCGATATCTTGTGCAAGCTGACTAGCAGGGCTGTCTTGAGATGATGAGGTATCTGCTAGCAAAGGACTAGGAGTGTCTGGCTGCTGCGAATCGTCGCTATCAGGATCTGAGTTGGCCGACGTCATTAGTGATTTTCAGGTGTAGGCTGTGCTTTATCTAAAGTCCTACCAGATAATCGGTCCTCTATATTGATGTTACGGTTACAAGCCAAGTAATTTCTCTGTAATTTTTCCTCGTCGGCCAGCACGAGAGCGTTTCTTTGTAGGTAGCGATCGCATCTCGAAAGTCGATGGAGAATGAGCCAAAAAAAGTTGATCGTAGGTTTTAGACAAAGTCCAGCCTTTCAATCACACAGCAAAAAGCCCGACCAAATTTATCCGGTCAGGCTCCTGTTTTTGCGATTGAGTCGCGTTTAGTACGCGCCGTAGTAAGCCATCGCCACAAGCTGGCTACCTGCGGTTGATACTAGCCCAGACAAAATTTGAAGCGCAAAGATGGCGATAATGGCAGAGAGATCCAAGCCACCAATCGGTGGGATGATGCCACGAAAAATATTCAAATAAGGATCTGTCAGCTGTGAAAGCGTAGCAAACACAGAATTAGACCAGTCGATATTGGGAAACCAGCTCAGCAAAATGCGGATAAAGATTAGCACCAGGTAGATGCTGAGGAATGTAGACACTCCTTGAACGATGGGAGCAATAATTTGTGCGGGCATAGCTCTACAAAGGTGAAAATCCAGTAGGTGTATCAGCGAGGCCAGAATATAGGCAAAAAGTAGCGCCTATGAAACATTAGCTCTACGTGATCAGATGTATTTTAACCGATTGGCCTACGGTTGTGAGCGATCGCCCTATTCACTAAAGAATTAGTCCAAAAGAGCACTTGAAACGAGCACTCAATCAAAGAATTACAACATTTCGCGCTTAGCATGGCTCGGCTCAAATCGATCGGCCCTCTGGGCATCAGTTCGCGCATCAGTTCGCGCATCAATAGGATTGCTATTGACCTTTCCCATCTGTATGCGCGCATCTTCAATTGCCGTATTGAGCTGAGAGATCTTATCTTCTACGCCGCGCCTGGCAATCTCCATCCTTTCTTCAGCGCTCGCATTGTCAAACCGGCGGCGATCTTCTTCTGACATCTGGACAAACGTGTCAGTATCGTCTTGGCGCAGGCGGTTGCTAGCCAGCACGCCTACAATTCCGCCAATTATTCCACCCACAAAGGCTCCGGCAACAAATCCGCCTGCAAAGTTGTTTTGACCCATAACTCTCCTTAGTTCTAACTTGTCTCTAGGTGCCAGTTTTCGAGTGCCAGTTTTCGAGTGCCAGTTTCCAGGTGCCAGTTTTCAAGTGCCAGTTTTCAGGTGCCAAAGGTGCGATCGCCCGCATCCCCTAACCCTGGCACAATAAACCCGTTCTCATCCAATCCTTCATCAATTATTGCGGCGTAGATCCCCACCGCCGGGTACGATTCAGCAATCTTTTGTAATGCTGGTGGCGCAGTCACCACCGAAACGATCCGGACTAGAGCAGGATCAACCCCCCTTGCGGTCAGTTCGGCCATCGTCGCCATAATCGTACCGCCAGTTGCCATCATTGGCTCACTGATCATCACCCGCGTGTTTGCCTCAAACTTTTCCGGCAGCTTGTTTAGGTACCAGGACGGCTCTAGCGTTTCCTCATTCCTCGCTAGCCCAATGTGATACGTGTGGCTATTTGGTACCGCACTCTGAATCCCTTCTACCAGCGCTAGGCCCGCTCGCAAGATCGGAATTACAACCACTGGCACTTCTGGATCGACAAAAGTAGCTGGGCAGGTCGTCAGCGGCGTTTCTATCGTCATATCCATAGTTGGGAGCCAGTCGCGCACGGCTTCGTAGGCTAGCCAGCGGCCCAGTTCCGTCATTGCGCTGCGAAAGACGCCAGAGGGTGTAGTCGAACTACGGACCACTCCCAGCCAATGCTTAATCAAAGGGTGAGGCGGGACATGAATGCGCAGTTGCGGGGCCATATGCGAACGCTAGCAGCAAAGTGAATAAGAACAGAAATACAATCTCGTCCATCATACTGCTACAGCTACTCTCAACATCGCGCACTCCTAAGAATCGCACGCGCTTAGCATCGCCACCCTTAGCATCGCTCTATCAAAAGCTGCGTCACATATGCAACGCGGTCTGACCTAGCCTGTATAGTGTACGCCTCAGCTTCTAGCGTGCGCCGCGTACCGGTATATCGCATATAGAAACGAGCGGCTGGTGCGTAGGGCTCTAATCCCAAGTTCAGCGCACTCAGCGTCTCTGCCGAACCGCTACACAGCTGAGCGGCATGAACTGCCTCATGCACCAGCGCCGGAATTGCTATTCCTAGATCGAAAACAACTGGATTAATCCAAATGGTACGGGTTGGAACATGCAGCAGACCATAGGTGCCCGTTTGAGGCGGCAAATCTAAAACAACCGTAAAGTCATAGCGCTCTAGAGTCTGCTTTAGCTGGTCAAATTCAGCGGACTCAGATGGCGCTGAGGATGCCGAAAGCGAAGGCGTTTGCGCAAGCGCCTGTGAGGCAGCAATACGAGAAAGCGAGAGCCACGGAAGAAGAAAGAGTGAAAACGCCAACCCTGCTAGCTTCATAGTGTCAAATCCCTCAAGCTAAACTTCTTAGGCCAGACTCCTCCGATTAGGCGTCCTATAGTTCGATTTGATTGGATAGTTCGATTTGATTGGATGCATCATCTATAATCAGACCGTTCTAGCTAGCTGAACCAAAACAGCCCTCCAATAGTCAATACAGTGCCAATCAGTGCGATCCAGACAAACTGATTGTCGGCAGTGTTCACCTGGCTTAGATCAAGCGGCTCGGGTTCTGGCTTTGGCTTGCGGCGACGAGGTTTCTTGGGCCTTTGTGCATAACGGATCTGCTGATCGTCGTCCATGTTGGCCAGATCTGGGATTTTAGTGGTCCATTCTGGCTTTAGCTCCAGCTCAGGCGCTTCCAAAATATAGAGAATACGCTTGCTTTGCTGCTTGGTATCCAGGTCAGGATGCACAATCAGCTTGCGACACAGCGCCAAGCCTTCGTCCTCTTTTCCGCTAGCGATATAGGCATTGACTAGCCATAGCTGAATCTCGCCGCCCCGGCTGCCGACCGGATTAGATAGTGCTAGCGCCGTTTGAAAGCGGGCGATCGCCTCTCTATACCGCCCCCGCTCAAACAGCAGCTGACCACTGGCCATCTCTGCATCCACCTGCGCCTTCTTTTCAGCGTTGTTTAGTCGATTGAGCGCAAATCGAGTCGAATCATCAGCGCTCGAAGTTTTGGGCTTAGGGGACTGCCCTGGCTCCACAGTCATAGAAAATCATTAGATAGCTACCAAGCTTTATTGTATCGCGGTGTACTGTAGAGTTTCTGGGTCTAAACGATCTAAACGCTTAGCCTAATTTTCTAACTCGCGCAGGAGGTAAATCTCGATGCTAATGGTCATTTCTCCCGCTAAAACGTTGGACTATGACGGTGCCAGCTATCCCCAATTCACCCAGCCCGCCGTTCTAGAACAGAGCCAGCAGCTAGTTGACGAACTGCGCGGCTATAACCCAGAACAGCTCTCAAAGCTGATGAAGATTAGCGACAAGCTATCAGCGCTCAATCATCAGCGCTATCTAGATTTCCAGACTCCCTTTACCCCAGACAATGCCAAGCAGGCCCTGCTCGTTTTCAAAGGAGACGTCTACAAAGGCATCCGAGTAGAAGACTACGACGAAGACGATCTAGCCTTTGCCCAAGATCATCTTAGAATTCTCTCAGGGCTGTACGGCATTCTGCGTCCGCTCGATCTGATGCAGCCTTATCGTCTAGAGATGGGCACCAAGCTAAAAACTAAAAAAGGTAAAAATCTCTATGAATTCTGGAGCGATCAAATCTCTGACTTTATCAATAGCGAGCTAGAAAAAGAACCTGAGCCCTGTCTAGTCAATCTAGCCTCGAACGAATACTTCAAATCGATTAGCACAGACGCTATCAAAGCTAGAATCATCAACATCGACTTCAAAGAAAACAAAGCAGGCACCTACAAGATTGTTGCCATCTACGCCAAAAAGGCCAGAGGACTAATGGTCGACTTTGTTATCCGCAACCGGATCGACAATCCAGTGCTAATGAAAGGCTTCGATAGCGATGGCTATGTCTTCAACGAATCGCGCTCCACCACAGATAGCTGGGTTTTCTGTCGGGATTAGACAACTAATCAGCTCGTTGTCTTTCTACCCATCTACAAGCTCTGTATTGGCAAAAGTAAGCAGGAAGAAGGATGGTCCGTGCTTCGGAATCCTTTTATCGTTGGAGATAAAAGGATTCCGCGAATAGCAATTCATGAGCACTGTGCAGGAACCAAGCTACACGCCCTTTAAAGATAAGACAGCTTTAGCTGAAAAAATGAACGCACACAAAACTCCGAAGAGAACTCCGAAGAAAGCGACTAAGGAGACTACTCATGTCAGCTGATCTAGCCTTTATCCAAGGTAAAGGAGACCTAGCCGACCGAGTCACTATTGCCAACGACCAGCCTGTATTGGTAAAGGGTGATTACGTTCTAGTAATCTTGAATCGAGCCTTACGAGGTGAAGATAATCCAGTCATTGACGCGGCGCAGCAGCATGCTCAGGCGGAAGAGAGGACGGTGGGATGCGATCGCACATCACCAAAGCCGCCGCTATCTACACCGACGAAGACTACACCTTCCGAGACAGAGCCAGGTTAGATAGCATTTTGGCGATCGCGCACCAAACCGTATTTTTCGTAGATGCCGCCAGACTCGTCCCTACTCGAAAGCTGCCAACCAGGCTCAAAACTACCCCCGCTTTTAGAAAAGCTCACGGAGAACTCAAAGACCACTACGCAGAACAACGAAGATTAGAAACAACGCCGCGCTAGAGCACTCCACTTCACAGCTATCGCCCTACCTGCACTTCGGCATGATCAGTCCGCACCAGTTCTTAGCCGAAATCGAATTGTCAGATATACCCAAAACCTACACCTGGAAGTTTCGAGACGAATTCCTCACCTGGCGAGAATGGTCCCACTACCAGGCTTTCTACAGCCTCGATCTGCACCAGTACACAGCCCTGCCAGTAGAAGCAAAAGCGACGCTAGAAGACCATGCCGCCGACTTGCGCCCCGAGCTGCAATCAGATCAAGACATCTTAAACGGTCAAACACCTGATCGCACCTGGAACGCCGCCCAAAGAGAATGGTCAAATACCGGCTGGCTACACAACAACCTGCGAATGTACTGGTCAAAGCAAACTTTGCGCTCCACCAAAATGCCGCAAGCCGCCTGGAAAATGGCCTGCTACATCAACGATCACTTCTCTCTCGACGGCAGAGACCCCGCCACCTACGCCTCCATGCAGTGGGCCTTTGGCAATGCTAAAAAAGGCTACAGCGAAAAAGAGATATACGGATGGGTAGCCCCAAAGTCTGATCGCGCGATCCTAAAAAGAGACGGCATGAAAAAGTGGATAGAGCACAGACTATAAACAAGGTATCCCCTTTCTCCTTCGGGAACAATGCTATCAAAGACGCAACGTTTATCCCTATCTCTTTTCTACAGAATGGGTTACCAAAGGCTGCCCATAGTTAGGTTATTAAGGCAAGTGAAAAAAGCATTTTGTTCGCATATTCAGCTGCCGCTAAGGCTTATTCTAATTGTTCCTTTCGCTATTCAAACTTTTGCTGTCGTAGTGTTAGTCGGCTACCTATCCTTTCAGAATGGCCAGAAAGCGGTAGATATGCTGGCAGACAAGGTCATCGAAAAAACGAATGAGTCAGTCGCCAATCATTTAGATAATTATCTATCAGTGCCTCAAAAGCTCAATCAAATCAATGCCGATGCGGTAAATCTAGGTCTTTTGGACGTTAATAATCCTGAACAGGCTGCTCAATACTTTTGGAGACAGATTCAGACCTATGAACTCACCTATATCGGATATGGCCTGACGACAGGAGCTGGGGCTGGAGTAGCAAAGTACGATGGAGAAACGATCACGTTAGAAGAATGGACTACCGATCTTCCTAACAATGTTTCCAATTATTCAGCAGATGATCAGGGTCGCCGCGTAGGGTTAAATGAGCAGTTTGACTTTGGTAACTTCAGTGAAGCCTGGTATAACGAGCCGATCAAAGCAGAGCGACCTATTTGGTCTCAGATCTACGTCTGGGCTTTTCCAGGCGGTCATCCCTACATAACGGCCTCAGCAGGTCGCCCCATTTACGATACCGATAATCAGCTCTTGGGCATGGTCGCAGCTGATGTGCATCTACTTGAGATTAGCGATTTTCTGAAGGAACTAGAAATTAGTCCGTCAGGTCAGACTTTTATCGTAGAGCGAAATGGCTTACTGATTGCTAACTCTGATCAAGAAAAACCTTTTACGTTAGAAGGCGATGACATTCAAAGGGTAAATGTTGCTGATAGCACCGATCCGCTCACCCAAGCAATCACTCAGCAGCTTCAGCAGAAATTCGGTGGCTGGGACATCAGCACCAGACAGGAATTTACTCTCCAATTCGAAGGTGAACGTCACTACATTCACATAGTGCCCTGGTACGACGAATATGGCCTTGACTGGATTGTGGTGACTGTCGTTCCTGAACTCGACTTCATGGCTGCAATTAATGCCAGTAGGCGCATTACATTATGGCTATGTTTGGCAGCACTGGCGATCGCCATACTTTTAGGCTTTCTGACATCCCAGCGAATCACCTGGCCCGTTTTCAAGCTTAGTCAGGCAAGCCAGAAGCTAGCTGAGCTCACTCGAGTCAGATTCTCTGATAAGGATGCCAAGCCTAGTAATCTGAAGCCAATGGATGTCAGCTTTGATCGAGCGGGGATAAAAGAACTAGATGTGCTAGCCGATTCCTTTTCAGCTATGGCACAGCAGCTCCAACAAACGTTTGGCGAACTGGAAACTCTGAACGAAGACCTAGAGAATCGCGTTGATCTGCGGACTAAAGAACTGAAGAGTACGCTACAAGAACTACATCGTACGCAAGCTCAAATGCTACAGAACGAGAAAATGTCTGCACTAGGGCAGATGGTCGCAGGGGTTGCTCATGAAGTCAACAATCCAATCAACTTCATACATGGAAATCTTAGCCATGCCGATGCTCATGTTAAAGATTTACTGAAATTAGTTGCTCTGTATCAGCAAAAGCAAACTCAAGCAGACAGCGATATTGATGAGCTGGTCGATTCGATTGACCTTGATTTCTTAGTAGAAGACTTACCGAAGCTAATAGCCTCAATGCATATAGGCTCTAAGCGAATCCGCGAAATTGTAAAATCTTTACGGACTTTTTCTCGACTAGATGAGTCAGATTGCAAGCCAGCCGATATCCATGAGGGAATTGACAGTACGCTAATGATTTTGCAGCATCGTCTCAAGTCAAAATCTAACCAGCCCAGTGTAGAGATCACAAAAGACTACGACGATCTACCACTAATAGAGTGTTATCACGGACAGCTAAATCAGGTCTTTATGAATATCTTGTCCAATGCTCTTGATGCTTTGGAGACAAAAACAACTTTCTCAGCAGATAACCCTGACTCGAACGGGCATAGCCTACTGAGAACATTACCAACGACGCACCCAGCAATTCGAATCCAAACTCGTCGCACAGACAGTCAGTGGGTAACAATTACCATCACCGATAATGGACCTGGCATTCCTGAAGAAGAGATAGCTTGCTTGTTCAACCCTTTCTTCACCACCAAACCCGTGGGTAAGGGAACAGGGATGGGGTTAGCCATCAGCTATGAAATTATCACTAAAAGACATGGAGGCATCCTTTCTTGCCAATCTCAGTTTGGAGAAGGAACCACCTTTGTCATCAAAATTCCTAGTCAACAGTCCCAACCTGCACTGACAGCTAATCAAGCTTTGCCAGCGCAGGTCAGCTAGTGAACTTCGCACTTTGTTATGCGACCAGTTGTGTTGCAGTTTTCAGCTCAGTGCTGAGGCCGAATGTCGATAGATAGGTATAGAGCAAATCGGTACCAACAACAGGGCAGTGGATATTGCTACCCTTCAATCCGTCAATAGTATTCTGACAGTCAAAGTCTGATGTATTTTCATAGAGTTCAAGAATCGTTAGCTCTTGCTTATAGATCTTCTCATTCAGGAACGGCAGTAGTGGATACAAAGCGTTGCTTTGTGATGATTTGCTTTGACGCGTGAGTTCGTTTTTCCAGTCACCATACGTCATCTTCTTCACTGGATAGCCA
The DNA here is from genome assembly GCA_963838725.1 of uncultured cyanobacterium. Lineage (GTDB taxonomy): Bacteria > Cyanobacteriota > Cyanobacteriia > Phormidesmidales > Phormidesmidaceae > Phormidesmis. The sequence goes on from CAWISM010000009.1 coordinate 19,868, forward strand.
GCTTCGCTGATCCATTCGAAGAGTTCATTCCAATCCAGATCCTGGCTTGCCGACCAAGGGGTCAGATGATAGTTTTTGCCAATCGATCGGGACTGTTGTGAAAGGTAGACAATGGCTTGACTAGCGTAGTCGACCGTAATAACTTGGTTCTTGAAGTTGACAAGATCAGGGTAGCTGCCCATCTGAATACAGCCCATTACCGAACGGGAAAGAAAGTCTTGGGTGTTGGTAGCACCAGTCTGACTGTGACCCATAATGAAACCGGGTCTGAATACGGTAATCGGTATGCCCTGCTTTCGAGCTGCTAGGATAAGTTTTTCAGCTGCCCATTTTGTCTGAGCATAGCCATCATCCCAACAAAGAAAATCGCGGCTCAGGTCTAAATCGTCATCTTCATAGACCTTAGATAGACCAGTGAAGTAAGCTGTTGCACCAAAAACGCCGACCGTTGAAACGTGGTTGACTGGTTTTAGCTTACTCTGAGAGGCCAGCTTCAAAATGTCGTAGGTTCCCTGGACGTTAGTAGCTTCTAACGCTGAGTAAGGTTTGACAAAGTTGACCATAGCGCCGACGTGGTAGATTACGTCCACTCGGTCAGCCAACTGTGAAAATTGAACAGAGGATATGCCAAACTGAGGTTGATCTAGATAACCTGGGATCGGTACAACGCGATTGTCAATTGCGGCAACAGGCAGTGAGTACTTTGCGAAAGTGGCTCGTAAGCGTGTTAGTCCTTCTCTAGAATTAGCACAGCGAACCAGGCAGTAAAGAGTGGCTTGGGTTTGTTGTAAAAGTTCACAGAGTAGAAAGGCTCCTAAAAATCCGGTTGCCCCCGTTAAAAAGATGTGTTCAGGCGCAGAAAGGTCTGCTAGTGGCGGTTTGGGTGCATGAACTCTGGGTGGTACTGGAATCAGTTGACAGTTGAGATCGGTAAGGACAGCTAGGAGATCGCCTCCGGACTGTTGAATAGTTTGGATGGTATCTGCAAGGTCTTGAACTGTAGGCGTCTCATAGACACAGCGGATAGGAAGTTCTATCGAAAGCTGCTCTCTCAATAGGCTGACAAAATGCGCGGCTAGTAGGGAATTACCACCTAGCTCAAAGAAACTATCTTGACGACCAACCACAGGGATAGCCAGTATCTGAGCCCAAAGGCTGGCGATTTGTTCTTCTAGAGATGTCTGTGGTAAGTCAGAAGTGGGAAGCTGACAGCGACTGTCAGGTTCGGGCAGGGCCTGACGGTCAACTTTGCCGTTAGGTGATGGAGGGAGTTTGTTAAGGACTAAAAACAGAGCAGGCACCATATAGCCAGGCAGCTTTGCTTTGAGATACTCTCTTAACATGGTAACCCAGTCATTCGACATCGGTTTCTCGCTATTTTCTGGTAGCACGTAGGCGACTAAGCGTTGATTGCCCAAGGAATCTTTCTTAGCTAGCACGATGCCTTCTCGAACAGTAGGATGCTGGTTGAGTACTGATTCGATTCCAAATAGCTCGACTCGAAACCCTCGAATTTTGACCTGATGATCAACGCGTCCCAAAAACTCTAGTAGACCGTCACCGCGATCTCTTGCCTGGTCACCTGTCTGATAAATCTGAGAGATTCTCTTAGGTGATTGATTGCACGGTGTTTCTAGCTGCTCTTGATGATCATCTTTCGGTAGTAGCGAAAACGGATTGTTCAAAAATTTCTTTTTAGTGAGTTCGGGGCGGTTGAGGTATCCGCGAGCTACGCCACTGCCGCCAATATAGAGATTACCCACTGCGCCAGGAGCGACCGGATTTAGATCCTCATCAAGTAGATAGAGCTGAGCCGAGGGAATAGCTCTACCGATCGGCAGCTCTTCTGATGCTGATACTGCCTGCGCGCCTGTCAAATCACACTGAGTTGCCACGATAGTGGTTTCAGTTGGACCGTAGGTATTTACTAAGCGCACTTCCTTCCCAACTTGCTGTTTCCAGAGGGCGAGCCGTGTGGCTAAAGCTTTCTCTCCGCCAATGATGACCAATCGGAGACTATCAGGCACAGAGACCGCTAGGTTAGACAGTTCAGTGGCGAGGAAATGCCAAAAGGCTGTCGGTAGATTCCAAACGGTGATGTTCCACTCTTGTGAACGTTGTAAGAATGCTTGTACTGACCCGATCATTTCAGCGGTACGTAGGACCAGTGTGGCTCCTCTAGTCAGGCAGGGATAGATCTCTTCGGCTGAGGTGTCAAAACAGATAGAAGCAAATTGCAATATCCGATCGTGCGCTTGGATTTCATACGTTTGTGCCGCCGTATCTACGTAGGTCGCCAAGGAGTGATGCTCAATCATCACTCCTTTAGGCTTACCAGTAGAACCTGAGGTGTACATGACGTAGGCTAGATGATGAGAGGCAACTGCGCTGTTCAAATTATCTGTTGGCTGTTGAGAAATCTCATCTCCTAGAGTATCTATGTAGATGACCTTCGTATTCGCCATCCACTCAGCTCGATCTTTTCGAGTGGTCAAGATCAGCTTTGATTGAGAATCTTCTTGTATCATCTCTAACCGTTCGGACGGGTAGCTTGGATCGAGCGGAATGTAGGCACCTCCAGCTTTGAGAATTGCGATTAGGGCAATGATGAGTGCGGGAGAGCGCTGTATACAAAGCCCTACTAATACCTCTGGACCTACGCCTTGCTTTTGGAGGTAGTGAGCTAGCTGATTAGCCTTCGTATTAAGATGCTGATACGTGAACTGACGACCTTGATCAACGATAGCAATCCTGTTGGGTGTATAGGCGACCTGCTCCTCAAACCGCTGGTGAACCAGTCGGTGCATGGAAGTACTGCTCATGATGCTATCTCCGAATAAGTTTCTGACAGGTGCAGCTCTGCCATCTGCTCTTCTTGCTCTTGAGCAGAACTGCTTAGTGAAACTTTAGAATATTTTTATATTTTTTATTCCTAAGTACTATTGCCTAGTAGAAAATTCTATGGTGCGTGAAGATTTGCTATAGTCTTTCGATAGGTGGTGCTTTCACAGGCGGTACAAGGCTAAAGAACTACGGAATCTACTGACAGCACCGAGATAAGCATGAACTATACATAAAGCCACTCGCTCCCTGCAAACATAACTACGACGAGAGTACGCTGGTCGATATTGTGCGGAGTTTCAACACAACTATCTACGGCTTCATCACGAGCGAGTAGACAGATTTAGAGGCGCTACAGGAATCTGTTGGTGAGAGCTACAACGCTATGCTGAAGTTGTTGCTTATAGCTATTCGATATGTTGAGAGTTTAGGGGAAAGTCGCCGTAGATGCTCGTCAGAATTTTTGTTAGAGATTGTTCTGATGATCTTCGTATACCCTTCTTGCTGTAGGTGTACCTGTATCTAAATTAGAAGATTCTAGCTGTGTATCATACCTTTCAAAACTTGCCGTGCGATACCATCGCTCACCTGATCACTCACAAAGCTCTCGCCTACTCTTCTAGGTAGCACGAAGCGGACTCTACCCGATCTTACTTTTTTATCGCTTTTAAGTGCGACTATGATGTCTTCGATATCAATTTCTACACGTAAGCTAGTAGGCAGCTGGGTTTTCTCTAATAAAACTTGCTGCCTTTGAGTAGCCGCTTCATCCCACAAGCTTTCCTCTGATTCTTCTGCGATTTTTGCAGCAGCTACCATGCCGATTGCAACAGCCTCACCGTGATTGATTTTGCTATAGCCAGTCAAACTTTCTACCGCATGGCCAACGGTGTGACCATAGTTCAAGATAGCCCGAATGCCTGCTTCTTTCACGTCTTGACTGACGACATCAGCTTTAGCCTGACAGGAGTGTACCAGCATTGTTTGAAGTAGTTCGTGACTGACTTCGGTATAGTCGTCTAGCCGCTCGGCCGCTTCTAGCGTTTCAAACAGTGGCTGGTCCCAGATCACGCCATATTTAATCACCTCCGAGACGCCCGCTCGAAATTCGCGCACAGGCAGCGTTTCTAAAACTTGCGGATCGATGAGAACCAGCTTGGGCTGGTGAAATGCGCCGATTAGGTTCTTGCCTTTGGGATGGTTGACGCCGGTCTTGCCACCCATGGAAGCATCGACCATCGCCAATAGAGAAGTGGGCACCTGGATGACCGCAATGCCGCGCAGCCAGGAAGAAGCGGCAAACCCGGTCATATCCCCGATCACACCACCGCCCAGCGCAACCATCGCCGAACTGCGCTCTAAGCGGTTTTCGTAGGCTGCATCGTGAATTTCAGCGATAGAAGCCATAGTTTTGTACTGTTCGCCTGCGGGCAAGATACAGTGGCAAACGTCATAGCCTGCCTGAGTAAGAGACGCGATCGCCCTTTCGCCATACAGCTCAAACACCACCGGATTTGATACGACTAGCACCTTTTGCCCAGGCTTGATCAGCGGCTGATCTTCCGCTGCAAGCCACGGCCCTAGATAGTCCAACCCACCCGGCGCAATCCGAATATCATAAGAGTCTTGAGGAATATTGACGCGAATGGTGGTCTTCATAGGTGATAGGTGAAGGGTTATGATTCAATTGAAAGGTGTTTAAAACTAGTTTAGGAGATAACTATGGGCGCAGTTGTATATGGCGGATGGCTAACCGCATTGGTTGTAACGGCATTGGCACTCTACTTTGGTTTAAGAGCAGTCAAGCTGATTTAGTCAATTGATTTGGGATTTCAGCTTCCGATCTTCGAGATAGGGTTAACGAAACAAGAGATTAAATAGGGACACAAAAGGCGTGGCTTTGATGCTTTTTGTGTCCCTATTACATGAGCAATACGCTCTAAAGATACTTTTTTAGCAATAGAGACAATTTCTCTTTAGTAGCCTTGGGCGCTTTGTCTAAAGGGGTGATGATGGCAAACTTGAGCGCGGAATGAGCCTCTGATTTAGGCGGGGCTGCATCTAGCTGCCGCACGATCTCTTTGATCACCTGCTGGGCATTCACCGCATTTTTTTGCAAATTTCCGATCACCATCTCCACGGTGACGCTGTCGTGATCGGGATGCCAACAGTCGTAGTCAGTCACCATCGCTAGAGTGGCATAGGCGATTTCGGCTTCTCTAGCGAGCTTGGCTTCTGGCAGGTTGGTCATACCAATCACAGTCGCATCCCAGCTCCGGTACAGGTTTGATTCAGCCTTCGTCGAGAAAGCGGGCCCTTCCATACAGACATAGGTGCCACCTCGATGGAGCGTGACCTCTTCAAAATTTTGGCTTTCTACTGCATCAGCCACTACCTTCGCCAAGTTGTCACACACCGGATTGCCAAAAGAGATATGGCCGACAATGCCCTCTCCAAAAAAAGTAGACACCCGGTTCTTAGTCCGATCGATAAACTGATCGGGGATAACCATATCAACAGGCTTCGCTGCCGCTTTCAGCGAGCCAACGGCTGAAGCCGAGATCAAATACTCTACGCCTAGGCTTTTCATTGCGTAGATATTGGCCCGAAAAGGCAGCTCTGACGGCGTTAGAGTATGGCCGCGCCCATGACGGGCTAGGAACGCAACGGGAACGCCCTCGAGCTTACCGACAATCAACGCATCAGACGGATCGCCAAAAGGTGTCTCGACTTTGATTTCTTGGACATCGCTCAGCGTATCCATTTGATAGAGACCGCTGCCGCCAATAATGCCAATCTTGACTGGATACTCTAAATTCACTGTTCCAGAAGCGACCATCAAATTTTCCTATTGGACTGTCAAGAGGAATTTTACCGTTTGCGTTCATCTTTAAGTGCAAATGGCCCGAGATGTTTTTTGACTCAAGGCTTTGCGATCGCGGGTTCCACAGATAATTAGCCAGTGCGATAACAAGAGCATAGATAGATTTACTGAAGGGAGAGCGCTACTCATGTTGTCAGTTAAGCAGGCGGCTCAGGATTTTCAAGCGTTTGGTTTTGGAGCGTTTGGTTTTGGAGCATCTGGTTTTGGAGCATTGACAATAGGCGCTCTAGCGTTGGCAACGCCGCTCTTGCCAGCTCAAGCGGCAGTCGTTAAGGTAGCCGCTCTCCCATCAGCAACCCTACCGCTATCAGTCCCTAGTCCAGAGATTTTAGAAGCGAATCAGCTATCGGATCAGGGAGTAGACGCTTTCACACAAGGCGATCGCGCCGCTGCCTTTGACTACTGGCAAAGGGCTATGCTGCTGTATCGATCCGCAGGCGATCGCACCAAAGAAGCCCGCATGCTCGAAAATATTAGCGTCGTATACCGACTGACCGAACGCTCCGCAGAAGCTGTCAACGCTGGCTTGCGAGCCTTCAATATCTACCAGGAGCTAGGGTCTCTAGATAGCCAGCCTCCTGTCTTTCTAAATCTAGGCAGCGCCTATCGAGCTGCCCAGCAGTATTCGGAGGCGATCGCAACTTATCAAGCCGGTCTGCGCCTCTATCAGCAGGCCAACGATTCTACAGGTGAACGCATCATCCTAGCCCTAATCGCAGACACCTACACCGACAGCGAGAACTACCCCGAAAGTATCCGATACCAGCAGCAGGTTCTGGCAATAGCTCGCCGTACAAACAATTTTAGAGTCGAGGCAGAGTCTCTTTCAGCGTTGGCCTACGCTTACTTTCTCCTAGAAGATTATGCGCAGTCCACTGCCTACTATCAGCCTGCCCTATCGCTGTTCCAGGAGCTGGGCGATCGCCCCCAAGAAGTCGCTATTCTAAACAATTTGGGCCGAGCCGCCGATCTGAGCGGCGATCCAGAAACCGCTTTGAACGCTTATCAGCAGGCGCTGAGCATCTTTAGAGCGCTAGATCGCCCCGGACAAGAAGTTCATCTGCTAGTCAACATTGCTCAAGCTCAGATTACCAGCGGCCAAACAGAGGCTGCGATCGCCTCCTTTCAGCAAGTCGTCACCCTCACCGAAAAGCTCCGTCAGCAAAACCAATCAGTCTTTTCCCCCCGACTGGAAGCTGCCTACCGAGGACTTGCCGTACTACTTCAGCAGTCGGACAGGCACCAAGAAGCTCAAAGCGTTTTAGAGCTGATTTAGCTTAGAGCCGCTTCAGATAGGGCTAGCACTCGCCCTGCCCACCGCTTTTTCCGGCTTTGACTGTAGCAGCCATAAACCGGTATAGGTCAGACCCGAATCATCCGGTCGCACCAATAGAAAGTGAAGCCCATTTGCAGCGATCTTACGCTCAGTAAACGTTCGAGCAGCAGCGGCAACCGTCTCATCCTCAAACGTAGCCATTATCCAGCGATCAACTAGCCCTGCCTCTAGCAGCAGTCCATCTGGAGCACCTGCAATGTACTGAAGCATTACTGGCCGCGCCGACTGTAGCCACTGCGCCAGCGCCATCGACTGTCTGCCTCCGTCGATCACCACGCCCGGAATCGGCAGCGTACTCGACAGTCCCAGTCGAATAGGCATCAGTTCAGCAGGGATTGATTGAATAGGAATCGGTTCATAGGCTAGCCTTTGCAACTCATCCGTGCCAATAGCGGCAAATTGCCAGCCATCTCCCATTAGGTGATCGGCAATCGGCACAGGGGCAGGGCGATCTAGAGCAATTGGCTCGTAGGCGTCACCGGTATAGCCCTCCAGATTTGGATACCAGGCAGCTCGCTGTAGCAGCCAGCGCTTAATCGCAGGCGTCTCGCGTTTGGGCTGAACAGTCACTGGCAGATCGCGACAGGCCACTTCGACTAGGCTAATCGACTGCGGGCGGAAGACTTCTATATAGTTAGGCCAGCCGCCAGCGCGATCGCTCGCAATTTCCAACTGCTGCCGTATCCAAGGCCCACTAGCTTCACTTTGCACACAGAACTCACCATAGGTAAAGCTCAATGTTTCATCGCATACCAGCAGCTCCCAAAGGGGACGGCCTTGGCTATCTTTTAACGGACGGCGATAAAAATCAAGCTGCCAGGGCATAGAAGAGAATGATGAACGATGAATGTGGAAGGCTCGCTCACTGCTTCATCTACGATACCAGGGCTGATACGGGTTCAGTTTTTACACTGGTGTGCGGAAAATACTGCTGATCGACGTATTGGGCCACCATCCGATCGGTGTTAAAAAATGGGGCTATGCTGCTGATTGACGCTTTCATCATCCGCAGCCATCCGGGTGAAATGCCGCTGTGGTCACGCTTGTAGTACAGCCTAGCGATATCGCGCTCCAGTAAGTTGTAGATTAACTCTGCGTCTCTAGCGTCCTGCGCATCCTGGGCGTAGCTATCAGATTCAGGCGTATTTCCCAGACTGGTAATCGCCGCTTCACCAATTGCCCAGCCGTTGATACCGGGGCGGTAGCCTTCGTACCACCAGCCGTCTAACACGCCTAAATTCAACCCGCCATTCAAGGCCACTTTTTGACCGCCAATACCGGAGGCTTCTAGCGTTCTTCTCGCCGTGCTCAGCCACAGATCGACGCCTTGGACCATTAGCTTGCTGGTATAGAGATCGTAGTTCTCGATAAAGGCGATGCGATCGCGCAAATCAGGATGGCGGCTCCATTCCATAATGCGCTGGATAATGCGCTTGCCGCCGTCATCGTCAGGATGCGCCTTGCCTGCAAAGATAATCTGTACAGGCCGCTTCGGATGAGACACAATTTGAGTCAAATGCTGCAAGTCTCTAAATAGTAAATCGCTGCGTTTGTAAACGCTGAATCGGCGAGCCACCCCTACCGTTAGAATATTGGGATCTAGCAGCCGAGCTACCGCATTGATATCGTCTTGAGCTTCACCTCTAGCTAGACGAGACTGAAGGATGCGATCACGCGTATAGGCAATCAGTCTTGCCTTCAAAATGCTGTGCCGATGCCAAAGCTGAGCATTGGGAATCGTCTCTACCCGCTTCCACTGTTCCGTGCGAGTCAGCGACTGCGTCCATTCAGGCCCGACATACTGATCGAATAGATCGCCAATTAAAGGCGCTACCCAGCTACGGACATGAACGCCGTTGGTAATGTGCCCAATGGGTACGGCCTCTACTGGTTTCTGGGGGTAGAGATCGCGCCATAGCTGACGAGAAGTATAGCCGTGACGCTCGCTGACCCCGTTAGCAGACTGAGTCAGTCGCAGGGCCAGCCGAGTCAGGCTAAACTGGTCGTTCTCTGTCCCGAGCTGACCCAGCGTCAAAATTTGACTGGCCGATACGCCAGTATTTTGCATGTAGGCAGCTAGTGCTTCGCTGATCGCACTAGCCGGGAAAGTATTGCCAAACGGCACAGGCGTATGGGTGGTAAACCGGGCGCGATCGCGTACCGCCTGCTGTAGCTGTTCAAACTCTAGCCCTGTTTCTTCCTGCTGCTGTCGGGCAATCTCTAGCAGCGCCAGCGCCGGATGTACTTCATTCAGGTGATACAGCACAGGCTCTATCCCCACCGCCTGTAACGCTCTTACGCCGCCGATGCCCAGCAGCATCGCCTGCCCTAGCTGCACTTCCGGATCGCCGTTGTACAGATGACCTGTTAGCTCGCGATCGCGCTCATCATTCTCCATCAGGTCGCTATCTAATAGATACAGCGTGCTCCGACCCAGCTGCGTCTTCCACAATCGCGCTTTGACAGCCCGCTTACCGATCGCCACCTTCACCGTAATCGGCTGACCAAACTCATTACACACCGCCAGTAGAGGCAGTCTATCAATGTCGTTGTCGACATAATTAGCCTCTTGCCAGCCGCTGCGGTTCAGCTTTTGCTGAAAATATCCCTGCTTATACAGCAGTCCGACGCCAACCGCTGGCATACCCAAATCCGACGCTGACTTAAGATAATCGCCGGCCAGTACGCCCAGTCCCCCGCAATAGATCGGCAGCGATTCATGAACGCCAAACTCTATACAGAAATACGCCACCGGATGGTCGTTAGAAACTTCAGGCACTTCCCGGCTCGCCCAGGTGCCTTCCGCACTCAAATAGTGATCTAGCTGAGCCGCTAATTTTTCAAGCCTGGTCAAATACTTTGGATCTTCGGCTAGCTGCCAGAGCCGATCGTGAGAAACGCTCTCTAGCAGGGCTACCGGGTTGTGATTACACTGCTGCCACAGCCCCGGATCAATCGAGCTAAACAGAGACACTCGCTCTGGCGTCCAGCTCCACCAGTAGTTATAGGCAAAATCGGCCAAACGCCTCACAGGGGCAGGCAGCTTGGCGCTGAGTTGAGCGATCGCATTCATAGCATTTGAGTGAGAAAAAGATTCAGTCGCACTAGAAGAAGCTAATTCCGCCCGGTTTCAACTGTGCGAATATACAACGTACACTGCCTCACCCTACAAATAAGGTTATATTTAGTCGAATAGGCTGTGGAAAATTTCTTCGACGTACCCATGACTCTTGCTCTTACCCAGTTTGGCGATCGTATGTCTCACCTGACCGGGGTGCGGGCAATTATGAAAGACATCATTGAGACCCTAAACTCTAGCAAGGGCTCAGGGCAAGAATTCATCAACCTTAGCGCGGGCAACCCTGTTATCTTGCCAGAAGTCGAGCAGCTGTGGCGTGATTGCACCGAAGATTTATTAGCCAGCAGTGAATACGGTGAAGTCGTCTGTCGCTACGGTGCCAGCCAGGGCTACGAACCTTTGATCGAAGCGATTCGCGATGATTTCAACCAGCGTTACGGTCTCAGTCTAAGCGCTCGCAATATTCTCATCACCCCCGGCAGTCAAAACCTATACTTTCTAGCCGCCAACGCATTAGGTGGATACAGCTCCGGCGGTCAGCTCAAAGATATCGTCCTACCCCTTAGCCCAGACTACACAGGCTATGGCGGCGTCACCCTACATCCCGAGGCCATCAAAGCCTATCGCCCATTCATTGAGCTTGGTAAAGACGCACATTCATTTAAATATCGGCCTGACTTCAATCAGCTAGAAATCAACGAAAACACCGGGTTCGTCCTCTTCTCACGCCCCTGCAATCCGACAGGCAACGTGCTCACTGGCGAAGAAGTGCAGCAAATTGCCGATCTTGCCGCCCCATTCGATGTGCCTGTCTTCGTCGATTCGGCTTACGCTCCCCCTTTCCCGGCCCTGAACTTCACTGAAATGACGCCGATATTCGGCTCTAACATTGTTCACTGCCTGAGCCTATCCAAAGCAGGCTTGCCCGGTGAGCGAGTCGGCGTAGCAATCGGAGACGAGAGCGTCATCCAGATTCTAGAGTCCTTCCAGACAAATTTGTGCATTCATTCGAGTCGGTATGGTCAGGCGATCGCCGCTCGCGCCATCCGTAGTGGTGCGCTAGCTGATATTGCCAAAAACACCATTCGCCCGCACTACCAAAGCAAGTTCTCCGTTCTAGAAAAGACGCTAGTCGCCACCATGCCAGACGAAGTGCCCTGGCGATTGCACAGAGGGGAAGGCGCAATCTTTGCCTGGCTGTGGTTCGATAATCTACCCATCACCGATTGGGAATTCTACAACGAGCTCAAGAACTACGGCGTTATCATCGTCCCCGGCAGTCCCTTCTTCCCAGGACTAAAAGCCAGTCTCAATGGCGAAGATTGGCCTCATATGCGACAGTGCTTCCGCCTGAGCCTCACTGCTACAGAAGAACAGATTGTGACCGCAATCAAGCATCTAGCGACGCTAACTGATAAGGTGTACGCCACTAAGCCTGCGATGGCAGCGGTGTAGTTTATAGATTCGATGGTGAGGTAGCTCGATAGGCAACAGCCAAGCAATGACAGACACAGCAACAGAAAAAGACTGGCTGCTAATTGGCCGAATTGTAGGTGCCCACGGCATCAACGGTCATATCAAGGTTTATCCAGAAAGCGACTTTCCCGAACGATTCACAGAGCCCGGAGAACGCTGGGTTAAAAAACCAGGCGCACCGCCTGTTTCTATGCACCTGACTAGCGGCCGATATCTAGAAGGGAAGAACAACTATCTAGTGAAGCTAGCTGGTGTCGATTTTCGCGATCAGGCAGAAGATTTGCGCAGCGCCGAGCTAGTGGTGCCAGTGGGCGATCGCCTACCGCTAGATCCAGGCGAATTTCATGTAGGAGACCTGATCGGTCTAACCGTCGTCTTGCAGTCGAACCAAACAACCATTGGCACCATTACCAACGTTTTTACGACAGGGCACGATCTGCTAGAAGTCACTTTACCTACAGAAGGCACTCCGTCGTCAGAGTCTGAAGCTAGTCTAGAGCCTGAGCCTAACCAGGAGAATAAGACAGCAGCACCGCCTGCCAATTCTGAAAATCATCCCTCGTTACGAGCCAAAGCCGCTCAGAAGTTGCGTCGTAAAGCTAAGCGAGAACAAAAGCAAAAGCAGCCTAGAACACTGCTAATTCCCTTTGTTAAAGATATTGTGCCTATAGTTGATATCTCAGCAGGCCGCATAGAAATCACGCCACCAGAAGGTCTACTCGAGCTAGCCTAACGGACTGGATCAACTATTGTATCTGTTCAAGAAACCCGACAGCTAAAACAATTGTCTTATCTTCCCTGTGCGAGAAAAAAGCTGATAGTTAGATTGGTTTAGCAGACACTTTTACTAGGGATAGCCGATATGGATAGTACAGTTGCAAAACACTTCGCAAATGGCCATATTGCAAAACTTACACCTGAAGGCTTTGTGCTGGCTAGCTGGACGATAGGAATGGGAGAGGGTTCGCCGTGCGCTGTTGGCTTTTGGATACTGGTCTCACTCACTATATTCGTGACTCGTGGGTTTGTGAGTATAGTTTGGTTGGTTTTGTTTCTGCTCTTTTCTGTTGTCGTTTTCGTCTTACTTACTTTAATCTTCAGGCGCATTGAGCTGCTGCACATGTGGAGGGATTTCAAACTCTTTCCAGCGGAGCTGATTCTACCAGCCTATCCCTTGCACTTAGGCGAAACGATGCCGATTTATTACCGCAGGCGATTACGGCGAGGCAGGCTGAGCCAGTCTATTCAAATAGAGGCGGCGCTAGTGTGTGACGAATGGGTGCAGTATTCAGAAGGGACAGATACCATCACAAAGACTCATCCGCTATCACAAACCGAGCTACCGTCCGCAAGCATCGACTCAGGGGAAAACCAAATCGAATATCAAAGCAATATCTATATTGATCCGCAGCAACCACCTTCCTTCTTTGGTAAGCACAACCAAATTCGCTGGTCTCTAAACCTCAAATTCAAGATGCCGGGAATACTCGGCGTTTGTCAATCTAATTTCTCTCTTCAGATCTTGCCTGAGACTGTTTCCTTAGGCAAGATCTGAAGCGGGTTTTAGAGGTTGATAGCATAGCGGCTTGTTGAAGCTTCGATCTTGAGCGTTTCTCCCCCGGCTGCTTATCTGGTTCCCTTTCGATTTTTTAACTATGGCTCCTACATTCCATCTTTCTTTAGATCACTTAGTTGTGAAAACCGGCGATCGCCTCTCTGGCTCAATCACCTTCCCGCCGCAGACTCAGCCTAAGATAAAGAGGATAACGGTAGAGCTAGGCTGGCACACTGAAGGGCGCGGCCAGACCGATCGCGAAGCCCAGACGCCGCTTGTCATAGATCCACAGCAGTTTAACGAAGGCTATCCTATCCCTTTTGATCTTCAGGTTCCACCTGAGGGACCAATTACCTACAACGGCGCTCTACTACGCATCTTATGGAGCGTGAAGGCGTCGATCATGCCGACTGGACTCCTAGCTCGCAAACAGGAAAAAGTGCTCCCTTTTACGGTGGTTTGCCGCTAGGCTTTGATTGATCGCTGCCTTTTGTTGAAGTAGGCTCTTGCGCATTGCTATATTCAGATTTTTCACGCAATCCTTATCTAACGCTAGGATTAAAGCGAAATCCCTTTGTTCTAGAAGGAAGCAGCGCTTTACCCAATTCTCTATGGCTGGACCGGGGCTGGTCTACACCGCCGCCCGCTCAGGCCAAGCGACTGGTGCAGCTCATTGGTGTAAAAGGTGCCGGTAAGACCTCTCATCTGCGGCACTGGCGATCGCACACAGGCGGTCCATACTGCTACTACCCGCCGGGTCTAGGGCGAATCAAGCTGCCGCCAACAGGGCTTTTGAAGCCGCTCGCGGCTGGAGAAGTGCTCTATTGGGACGAATGCGATCGCATTCCCCTACCGCTGCTGATCACAGCCTTTACAATCGCTGCTAAGCATCGCCGTACGGTTGCCGCCGGAACTCACCAAGATCTGGGCTGGGCCGCTCGAATTGCAGGTCTAGCAGTTAAAACTATTGTACTAAAACCTTTTTCGGCAGAAATGTTGATAGCTTGGGCCGAGCAGCGCCTGCGAGCCGTCTGCATACCCGATCGGCCCTGCCTGTTGAGATTGAGTAAGGCGAAGGCAGAGAAAATTGCGATTGCAGCTAGGGGCTCTTGGCGAGAAGCCGCTGATACTCTGCACGTTTGGGCGGCGATGCAGGCTCAGAAAAAGCTAAAAGAAACTGCAAACCTGGAGGGGCGTGCATAGCCATAGCGAAGTACTAGGTGCAGTATTAGCTAGAGCGTACTACGCTTGAAGAATCATCCAGCTTCTTACGCAGGCGAAAAAGCATCATGTCATCTTCTATACGCTGCTCTTGATAGCTTCTTCGCCAAACCGGAGAGCCGGGTTCGTTACGAATGAGGTTGATTCTTTTAGCAGTAGCGGCCTTGAGCCCAGCCACAAAGGCGGTTAGAAGTGCTGGCTTACCTTTCTGGGCTGACTGCTGTGGATATTCTAACTGTAGAAAGACCAAGATGTGTAGTGACTCTGGCTCTAGCATCCACTGGTCAAGAGCAACTCCCTTGTAGTTTGTCACAATCTGATTTAGCTCGTCCGCTACAACTTTTGCAAGGGAATGGCGAGGCGATGCCGGTAGTTCGCAAGGCGCTTCTAGCTTAAATAAACTGTCATTTCTATGGGTTCTTAGCTGCACATAGTAGAGTGTAGCTTCAATAGGTGATTGGCTTTTCGAGATTTTTGTCAACGGACGCCCTGAACCCTTACAAAGTGTCTATTACTATGGTGCCCAGATCAGTTCAAAAAATTGCGTTTCTGCTCGCTAATTTATATAGGCTCACGTATAGACATAAAGAAGAGACAAAAAAAGAGGCCATCTGACCTCTCTTTCCTCTTTGAATGGGCAAGGAGAGACTCGAACTCTCACGTATTGCTACGCCACATTTTGAGTGTGGTGCGTCTACCATTCCGCCACTTGCCCGGTAGGTTTTTCAGTATACAGAACTAAGCGACTTTGTTACAGACCTTGTTGGTAATTTTGTAGGCAGTTCACAGGCTACCAGTTAAGCCAGCTGCCAGTCTGCTCAGAACCGTTTCTTCTAGAGTTGATTTGTCTAGAGCGATCGCCCTTCTTATCTTTCCGCTGCACTACAGAATGCTGAGGTATGGGTCGGTTTTCTAAAAGTGACTGATAGCTAGGCGTCTCGGCCCAGCGGCTGATCTCTCTAGCGCGCAGAACCGGAACCGGATGGCTGAGTTCGTCTGTTTTTAGACGTTTGAGCATTTCGCCAATCTCATTCTCGCTGATGGCATCGTAGGACGCAGCCTGCTTTAAAAAAGCATCTAGATTGAGCTGAGGCGAGAGCGTAGGCGATCCGCCCGAGAGCTTCATCAAGACGGAGGCGACCGTACGGGCGTCTTGGGTAGCAAGTAGGGCAGCGCGATCGCAGGTAAATTCAGCACACCGCACCCATTCCATAATCTGCGACTGCCAAGTTTGAACCAAGACCGCGCCAAAGGGAAGCTGACCAGTCGCCAAAGTCAGCAGATTCGCTAGCGTCAGATACACGCCGTGGTCACACTTTAAGTGGCCTAGCTCATGACCAATCACCGCCTGAAGCTCGGCTGGATTGAGCAACTCAATCAAAGCAGTATGGACGACAATAAAAGGCTGCTTTCCTCTGATCGCAAAGGTATAGGCGTTCGGGACCGGGTGCTGCTTAATATAGAGCTGGGGAACGTCTAGATCTAGAGTTTGGCAGGCTTCAATCAGCAGCTGATAGATATCAGGTAGCTGCTCAGGACCCACTAAGACACTAGCGGCAATATTCTCCAGATAGAAAAACTGTTCACCCATTGGCCCTAGCAGGCTACGGATGGCAATATCTATGCCCGGTATCTGTTTTAGTGTTTCTGTCGCCTGCCGATCGAGCGGATGGCGAAAGTGATCCGCATTGAGTCCAAGCAGACGAGATTTTGGCAGGGACTGTGAGAAAGACTGAGTGAGGACCATAGGAAACTGAGGCAGTGGATGGAGGCGACTTGTCTATCTTAATTCCTTTAACCAACCTCAATTGTCTGAAGGTTATCGGCGTCTACTAAGACCTCTAGTCGGGGACAGTCTGTAATCGGTCGATTGTGCAGCACCATCGTTGTTGTGCTATTGCACTCAAACCCAATCCGCTCATAGAATTTTTGCTGGTGCGTGGTCATCAGATAGGTGCGCTCCACCTTGTTCATATGCGGATGGGCGATCAAGGTCTCTACTAGCCTGCGACCAAGCCCGATGCCTTGATAGTCAGGGTGAATGACAACATCCCAGATAGTGGCTCTAAAAATGCCGTCTGACGTAGCTCGCGCAAATCCAATTAGATGCTCGTCATCCCAGGCAGTCACGACCGGACAGCTATGTGCGATCGCCCTAGCCATTTCCTCTGGACTCCTTGTCTTTGCCCAAAACGCCGCTCGCTCGAATAAGTTGCAGACCTGATTAAGCTGAAGGGACGAAAGTGTCTCCGTATAGCGAAACTGAATATTCCGACCGTCCATAGACCCTCACCAAAGAAAACAATTGTTTACACAATTAATCATTAATATAGTTGCGCGATTGCCTATCTGTCCCAAACTGCCTCAAACTAAAGTGACGCTTTCATGACCTTTTGGTGATCTCTATTGGCCTCTATTGGCTGAAACGGGCCACTACTCGCAAACTATGACCTTCTGGCCAGCTCGCCCTTCCTCTATATTCACTGGATTTGTAGCGTTTGCACTCAGCATTCTGCTCGGCATCACAGCCGCTAGCAGCGTAGAGCCTAACGGGCCAGTGTCCTACGGCATGGTCGATCCGATCGCACCTCACCTCGAAGCGAGCTACCGCATCTATCTCAATGAATGCGCTACTTGCCACGTCGCCCTTCCCCCGGCTGTACTGCCTACTCAAACCTGGCAAACCCTAGTCATCGACCCAGCCCATTACGGACTCACGCTCACGAATATCACCGCCTTCGAAAAGCAGCTCATTGTCAACTACCTCCAAGCCTACTCTCGTGCTCACATCGGCAGCGGTTCACTTCCCTTTAGACTCGCCGACTCCGACTACTTCCACGCCCTTCATCCTCAAGTCGTTCTTCCCCAGCCACTCAACCTACGCACCTGCACGAGCTGTCACCTATCAGCCCCTACCCAAAACTATCGAGACCTCACCTCCACACCCTAGAAATACCCCTGTAGGGAAACCCGCCCAGCTCGACCCCTTTCCCATGCGTCAGCTCTCCCCATAAGATTAGGTAGAATTAATATTCCGAGGCTAAACTCTACTCGCCTCACTCATCGTTTCTCCGGCCCGACATGCTAAAAAGACTCTTAGGCGATCCCAATACTCGAAAGCTCAAGCGATATCAGCCTGATATAAAAGAGGTCAACCTGCTTGAAGAGGAGATACGGGCGCTCTCTGACGATGAGCTAGCGGGCAAAACGACTGAATTTAAGCAGCGTTTAGCAAACGGCGAGGATACGGACGACATTCTTACAGAAGCGTTTGCAGTAGTTAGAGAAGCCGCCTCACGAGTTTTGGGAATGCGCCATTACGACGTGCAGCTACTAGGCGGTATGGTGCTACACGATGGCCAGATCGCTGAGATGAAAACGGGTGAAGGGAAGACGCTGGTATCGACTCTACCCGCTTATTTGAACGCAATCTCGGGCAAAGGCGTTCATGTTGTAACGGTCAACGACTACCTAGCGCGGCGTGATGCGGAATGGATGGGACAGGTCCACCGATTTTTAGGACTTAGCGTCGGCTTAATTCAGCAGGGGATGAGCCCGAAAGATCGAAAGAAGAACTACGCCTGCGATATCACCTACGGAACCAACAGCGAGTTCGGTTTTGACTATCTGCGAGATAATATGTCCACGCAGATGGTCGATGTCGTTCAGCGCCCTTTTAACTTCTGTGTGATTGACGAAGTCGACTCAATTCTGGTTGATGAAGCTCGCACGCCCTTGATTATTTCGGGCCAGGTAGAGCGACCTGGTGAAAAGTATACGAAGGCAGCTGAAGTAGCCGCGCAGCTAGAAGGCGATGAAGTCGATTACGAAGTCGACGAGAAAGCCCGCAACGTACTGCTGACAGATGAAGGCTTTGAGAAAGCTGAGAATCTGCTCGAAGTCAGTGATTTGTTCGATCCAAAAGATCCTTGGGCGCATTATATTTTCAACGCGATTAAAGCGAAAGAGCTGTTCACCAAAGACGTGAACTACATCGTGCGTAACAGTGAGATCGTTATTGTTGACGAATTTACTGGTCGGGTAATGGCCGGACGGCGCTGGAGCGATGGCTTGCACCAGGCGATTGAGGCCAAAGAGCATGTCGAGATTCAGCCAGAGACTCAGACATTAGCCTCTATCACTTATCAGAACTTCTTTTTGTTATATCCGAAGCTGTCGGGTATGACCGGTACCGCCAAGACAGAAGAAGCTGAATTCGAGAAGATCTACAAGCTAGAAGTAACGATCATCCCGACCAATCGGCCTTCGCAGCGCTACGACATGCCGGACGTGGTCTACAAAACTGAGAACGCTAAGTGGAATGCGATCGCCCAAGAATGCGCTGAGATGCACAAGACTGGTCGCCCTGTCCTAGTCGGTACTACTAGCGTCGAAAAATCAGAAGTTCTCTCCGCTCTGCTGAATGACCTCAGCGTTCCTCACAACCTGCTTAACGCGAAGCCTGAAAACGTAGAGCGTGAGTCGGAGATTGTTGCTCAAGCGGGTCGCAGCGGCTCAGTCACGATTGCTACCAACATGGCTGGACGCGGCACCGATATCATCCTGGGTGGTAACGCCGACTACATGGCTCGTCTAAAAGTGCGCGAGTACTTCATGCCCCGACTTGTCAAGCCAGAAGATGACGAGAAGTTTGGCGTGGCGCAGGTCGCAGCGGTCAAGAACAGCCGTCAGGCAGAAGGCTTCGCCGACAATAAGAAGGTCAAGACCTGGAAAGTTGCTCCACAGATTTTCCCTACGGATTTGCCACAAGAGATCAAAGACAACTTAAAAGAAGCGGTTGATTTTGCTGTTAAGACCTATGGCGCGCAGAGTCTGTCAGAGCTGGCCGCTGAAGATAAGATTGCGATCGCAGCTGAAAAAGCACCGACCGATGAACCCGTTATCCAAAAGCTTCGCGATGTTTATAATCAGGTTCTAGAAGCCTACGAAGTGATCACCTCAGCAGCTCACGACTCGGTGATCGAGCTAGGTGGTCTGCATGTAATCGGCACAGAGCGCCATGAGTCTCGCCGCGTAGATAATCAGCTTAGGGGCCGAGCAGGCCGTCAGGGTGACCCTGGTTCTACTAAGTTCTTCCTCAGCTTGGAAGACAACCTGCTGCGGATCTTTGGGGGCGATCGCGTCGCCGGACTGATGAACGCCTTTCGCGTAGAAGAAGACATGCCGATTGAATCTGGTATGCTCACTCGCTCACTAGAAGGCGCTCAAAAGAAAGTCGAAACCTACTACTACGACATTCGCAAACAGGTCTTTGAATACGACGAAGTGATGAACAATCAGCGCCGCGCCATCTACGCCGAGCGTCGCCGTGTGCTAGAAGGCGAAGCGCTCAAAGAGCTTGTCTTGAACTACGCCGTCCAGACGATGAACGACATCGTTGAGGCTTATGTCAACCCAGAGCTGCCATCAGAAGAATGGGATCTTGCTAGCGTAGTGAGTAAAGTTCAAGAGTTTGTCTACCTGCTAGCCGATTTAACCCCAGATCAGCTAGAAAACCTGTCGATGGGTGAGATGAAAACCTTCCTCTCTGAGCAGGTTCGTATCGCCTACGACCTCAAAGAGGCTCAGGTCGATAGGATCAAGCCTGGTCTAATGCGTGAAGCCGAGCGATTCTTCATTCTTCAGCAAATCGATACGCTCTGGCGCGAGCACTTACAGCAGATGGACGCGCTGCGTGAAACCGTCGGCCTACGCGGCTACGGTCAAAAAGATCCGCTGATCGAATACAAAAGCGAAGGCTACGAAGTCTTCCTAGAGATGATGACCGGCATCCGCCGCAACGTCGTTTACACCCTCTTCCAGTTCCAGCCGCAGCCACAGCCAGCCGCAAAGCCGACTGAACAGCGAGTCTAAGAATTGTTCCAACGAAACTTACGCTTCTATAGCCTTGGTCACTTGACTGAGGTACAGTTTGCAGGATGAAAGCCTTATGTTGCAACGGGTCAAGTGACGCACCTGTACCGAATGCATCCGGTACAGGCTATATAACTAAGACAAACGGCCAAAGACCGTACTGCTGAAGCAGGTGGTTTTTGGCCGCTAAGCTCGCGCCTTCTACTCGTCTGGTTGCGGCTAGGGTTCTATCGGCAGGATTGCCGCAGATATCATCAGTCGCATTTTTTAGGTCATATCTGTTTGAAGTGAGATCCTATGATCATTCGCCATGACATTGACCCAGATCTGTATCTAGCAGTAGAACAGTTTCCAGCAGTTATTGCTGTAGATAGCTCTCAAGAAGAAGTATTGGTGGTTTATGATCAGATCGACGAGCTACTGAAGCCCAGTCTAGTGACTTCTATTCAGCCGGAGCCGGAATTCTATACGCGCTGCGATGGGATGGGCACTTTGATTCGGCCCAATTGGATTTTGAGCGCTGCTCATGTGGCTAACGGGATCTCTTTAGATAGAACAATTGAGATTGCAAACCGTGCCTACGCAATTAAGCAGATAGTTGTACATCCACAGTTTCGTGACTGTAGTGAAAGAATGATTCTAGCTGAATACGATATTGCATTAATTCAGTTAGAGCGCTCCGTTGAGGCGACCGCACCCTTCCCCCTATACAAAAGCACCGATGAGCTAGGCAAGATAGCTACCTTTGCGGGTAGAGGCGATTTTGGCACAGGGCTAATTGGTCCAGACCAGGTGGATGGCAAGCTGCGAATTGCTACGAACCAAATTAATCAAGCTGACGAGCAATGGCTGGTGTTCAATTTTGACGCGCCGCCGAACTGTACGGAGCTAGAAGGAATTCCGGGGCCGGGGGATAGTGGCGGACCTGCGCTAATCGAGACTGAAGGGGGATGGGCGATCGCAGGCATCAGCTCAGGCCAAAAGTCCTTCAACTTAGGGGAAGGCCACTATGGTGTCCAGACGTATTACACCCGAGTGTCTACTCAAATAGACTGGATCGAATCAGTCATCAGCCCAGCTTAGAAACAGCGCTAAGCGATGACCTTACCTTGCTACAATTTGGACCTAATTCAAGGGACAAAAGCGATGGATGTGATTCCAGCAATTGATTTGTTAGAAGGGCGCTGTGTACGCCTATTTCAAGGTGACTACGAAAAATCTCAAGTCTTTAACGACAATCCTGTAGAGGTTGCAAAACAGTGGGAAGCTGAAGGCGCAACTCGTCTACATCTAGTCGATCTAGATGGCGCGAAAGCGGGAAAGCCAGAAAACTGGCAGGCTATTAAAGCGATCGCCGCCGCAGTCAGCCTACCGATTCAAGTGGGCGGTGGCTTGCGCGAGGCCGATAGAGTCAGCGCCCTGTTCGACTTGGGCGTGCAGTTCGCTATCCTTGGTACTGCTGCTGTCGAGAACCCAGACCTAGTCGGTCAGCTCAGCAGCCAATTTCCCAACCGCATTATCGTCGGCATTGATGCGCGCGAAGGTAAAGTGGCCACTAGAGGCTGGCTTGAAACCTCTGAAGTCATGGCAATTGATCTAGCTCAACGCATGCAAGAGCAGGGCGCTGCGGCCATTGTGTATACAGATATCAAGCGCGACGGCACAATGAAAGGGCCTAACCTAGCGGCGCTCAAGGAGTTAGCCACAGCGATCAAAACTCCTGTGATTGCCTCTGGTGGCGTCAGTTCTGTTTCGGACCTAATGAGCTTGCTAAGTCTGGTACCCTCTGGCGTTTCTGGAGTGATTGTCGGCAAAGCGCTCTACACAGGCGATGTCTTGCTCAAAGATGCGATTAGAGCAGTGGGTCCGGGAAGATGGCAGGATGTACCACCGGATTTAGGGACTTCTGCGATCGCCTGAGTCAGCCGAGATAGCCATCCCAACCTCTCGCTCGCACCTACACTGCTGCTCACCTTATCAAACTAGCCATTGCCTTGCTTAGCGCCTCAATCTCTTGGCGCATTGCAATCAGTTCAGTAGTCAAAGACTCTACCTCTGCCTTTAGCTCTGTATCAATCACAGGTGTAGCTACCGTCGTGACTGTCCGAGGTTCAGCAGGTGCCCCTGATGTAAAGGGAGAAGAGGCACTTCTAAACGGTTCTGGCATTTGGCTAGTAACGCCTTCAACAAAGTCGCGCGCCTCTTTCTCAGTCAGGGCACCGCGAACTTCTAGTTTGTCTGCTAGGCGCTCCCAGTCTGTGCCAATCGCTGAAAAATCAGCCGCCGCTCGCTCTGGATCCTGGATAGCCTCTACCGCCGTAGAAGCAGCTCCAAGCGTTACCCGGTAGCCCTTTTGTAGCAGTTCGGTCAGTGTGTCAGTGTTCATAGCAATATAGATTCAATCTACTTTGTAATCCAATTACCTGTAATTGTGCCGCAAACCGCCAAACCTGGCTATGTACCGGAGACAGAATGCCTATTCCCACTCACCTATTCCCACTCAATAGTGCCAGGTGGTTTGGAGGTAATGTCGTACACGACCCGATTCACACCTTCTACTTCGTTCACGACCCGGTTAGAAATACTTTCTAGCAGCTCATACGGCGCTCTAGACCAGTCAGCTGTCATCCCGTCTTCACTACTGACCAAGCGCAGCACGATTGGATAGGCATAGGTACGCTGATCGCCCATAACGCCGACACTGCGAACGGGCAAAAGCACACCGAACGCCTGCCAAAAATCGTGATAGCTATCGCTGCGGCGAATCTCTTGGCGAATAATGTAGTCTGCCTCTCTAAGAATATGCAGACGCTCCGGCGTGACCTCTCCAAGAATACGAATGGCTAGTCCCGGCCCTGGAAAAGGATGACGCCGCACAATATCATCTGGCAGGTTGACCGCGATGCCCACTTTACGCACTTCATCCTTGAACAGTTTGCGCAAAGGTTCAATCAGCTTAAATCTCAAGTCTTTGGGTAAGCCACCGACGTTGTGATGGCTTTTGATTTTGACTGCAACTCGCTCCCCAGTTTTAGGATCGACGTTGGTATCAGCAGACTCAATTACGTCAGGATAGAGCGTCCCTTGCGCAAGGTAGTCAAAAGGACCTAGACGAGCCGATTCTTCTTCAAAGACGCGGATAAACTCACCGCCAATGATCTTACGCTTTTCTTCGGGGTCGGTGACCCCCTTAATCTTGGCTAGAAATCTATCTCCAGCGTCGATGTATTCCACGTTGATGTGGAAGCGATTGTTGAAAATTTCAATTAGACGCTCGGGCTCGCGTTTTCGCATGAAGCCCTGATCGATAAACATACAGGTAAGCTGATCGCCAATCGCCTGATGCAGCAAAAAGGCAAGTGTGGAAGAGTCCACCCCTCCAGAAAGGGCTAATAGAACCCGCTGATCGCCGACTTTGGCACGGACTTCACGAATCGCTTCTTCAACAAAAGCCTCTGTCGTCCAGGTTGGTTCGCACTCGCAGATGTCGTAGACAAAGTTACGAATTAGGGTGCTGCCCTCAGTAGAGTGAACGACTTCTGGATGAAACTGGACGCCGTAGAATTTCTTTTTTGAGTGGGCGATCGCAGCTTGTGGCGTATTCACCGTATGAGCTAACACCTCAAACCCCGCTGGTAGCTGAGTTACCGAGTCCGCATGACTCATCCACATCGTTGAGGCGTTTGTCATACTCTCTAAAATGTCAGTATCCGCATCAATCAACAGTGAGGCTTTTCCATACTCACCGCGATCAACTCGCTCCACCTGTCCGCCTAGCTGCTGTACCATCAGATGCATGCCGTAGCACACACCCAGCACCGGAATTCCTAAATTCCAGATCTCAGGATCGCAGGCCGGAGCCCCTTGATCGTAAACGGAGCTAGGTCCACCAGAGAGAATGATCCCCTTTGGGTTTAGCTGACGCAGTTGCTCAGCGCTGGTGCGATAAGACAGCACTTCTGAATATACTTCCGTCTCTCTAATCCGACGGGCAATTAGTTCAGAATACTGCGAACCAAAGTCCAAAATCGCCAGCATTTGACGATTGAGTTTTGAAGATTCAACAGTATCTAGGGTGTCAGCAGGTTGAGCGGGTGAGATTGGAGTTTGGGAAGTCACAATCAATCCTTATATATCTAGTTTGCAGGTGTATCGAGGTTGTATGCCTTACGGCGCTGGTGAAAACCACCGTCTATCTGAAAGTAGGTTGTAAAGATAAGCCGAAAGACTAAATCGCTTCGGCTGTGAAGTTAGTTGGCTAGAAATCTAACAGCGTTAGAGGCAAACACGCTAAGACAAGAAAGAGGATGCCTAGCCCTTTTCCAAACTGCTGGGGCGTGAGCAGTAGCTGGCGCAAATCAACTTGAAACTAAAGTGATAGCTATTGAAAAGAGCAAAGCTATACCAGCTTTGTTCGACATAGCCTGTTCAAGCGAATGGCTTGTGTTGGACATCACTTGACTAGGCGTTACTCAGCGGGATAGCTTTACCAACTCATCAGATGAGTAAGCCGAATCTAAAGGCGACAGACGTTGGAGAGGCGTTGGAAGTTAGAAGGGGAAATATATTATTTTGCTTTTTAATTACAGTAGCAAACCGCCTGCGCCTTAAAACGCTAAGCAGTTAATAAAGTCTGACCGATTTTGCTCTTGATAATGACCTGCCTTTGTCGGTCAAAGAGAATGCTGCCGACTTGAACGGAGCGCTCTGTATGGGTTTGAATGTAGGTGTGCGATCGCGCATCAATCCGCCCTGCCATCACCGCGTACACTCGTTCCACCCGATTCGCCGTATCTGCATGATCCAACTCTCTCAAGATTTGCAGCGCCGCCTCAGTCGTCGCACTTGCTAAAACTCGCTGCGCCGTCTCCATCGCTAGCCCAGCCTGCACACAGCAAGCCGCCATAATCTCTTGCCGAGCATCCGCTACGTGATGATGCGTATGAAAAATTCCGCCCGCTAGCTTCACCAGCTTGCCATGATAGCCAAATAGCAAAATAGAGCGCACGCCTAGCTCACCCGCCTCAGCGAGCAGCGGCCCCAGCCAGTTTGCCGTCTTCAGTCGCCTATCGGACCTAATACCATGCTGCAAAGCCAAATCCAACCCGTTCTCACCCAGACAGAAAACCAGATCTGGGTAGCTAGCTGCCTTCTGCCTCAGCGTTTCTCTATAGACTTCCAACTGGTCAGGCGCACTCAAAGGCTGAGCGATGCCGCCAGTACCTAACAGCGATAGACCATCAACTACTCCAAAAGCCGCATTAGAGGTTCGCAGGGCTAGCCGACGACCTTCCGGCAGAATAATCGTCACTTTGATTTTCTGATCGCTCTGTAGCTGAGAGGATAGGTGAGTTTTTATTAACTGGCGAGCGTAGCTATAGATCGCATCACCTTTAGCGTGATGACCAATACCTTCACCGCCTTCTAGTAGAATCTGTTCTGTCTGGTCAGCCCCAGCCCAGCTAACAACAGACCAGATAGGGGTATGGCGCGTAAGGTCCAAATTATCACCGGGATCGCTGCGAGTGATTGCCAGCGCGGCATTCTCAGACAGCAAGGCTGACTGCTCGATTGGAATACTAGCTGTTTCGTCAGGATTTAGCAGATTGAAAGAAACCGTCAGCAGGGCGTCAGCGTAGAGCAGGTGGTGAAGAGAGGCGATCGCACCCGCACAGGCAAACACTGGCAGCGTATATCCGCTTCTTGGCTGATTATCCATTCCTACCGTTCATAATGAGACTAAGCAGATCTACTTAAAGCCTTTTAGCTAGCGACTCTATGAATGATCCAGTCAGCGCGAATCGAATCGACTACCTTCGTATTAGCCTAATCGACCGCTGCAATTTTCAGTGCGTCTATTGCATGCCAGAAGGGGCAGATTTGCGCTACGCCCTCAAGGAGCACTGGCTGACGCACGACGAGATCTTGCAGCTTTTAACTGAAGTCTTTATTCCGCTAGGGTTTACGCGGTTTCGGCTGACGGGTGGAGAGCCTCTACTGCGGCCCGAAATTGTGGAACTGGTAAGGGCGATCGCCCAGCTCCCGCAAACTGAAGATCTGGCCATCACCACCAATGGCTTTCTACTCACAGAGCTCGCTCAGCCACTTTACGATGCAGGCTTACGGCGTATTAACATCAGCTTAGATTCGTTAAACGCAGAGACCTTCAAGAAAATCATTGGTGGAAGAGGGCGATCGCGCTGGCAAGACGTTTGGCAAGGCATCCAAACCGCTTACCGAGTCGGCTTTTCTCCACTCAAGATCAATGTAGTCGTTATTCCTGGCATCAATGACCACGAAGTGCTAGATTTGGCGGCGCTTTCTATCGATAAAGAATGGCACATTCGCTTCATCGAATTCATGCCGATTGGCAACGACGCCCTATTTGAGCACAAAGGCTGGATTGATAGCGAATCCATTCGCACTCAGATTCGCGATCGCTGGGGAATCACCACAGGCACCGTCACAGGAAACGGCCCCGCAGACGTCTTCCAGATTCCAGGCGCAAAAGGAACCGTCGGTTTCATTAGTCAAATGTCGGAATGCTTTTGTGATCGCTGCAACCGAATGCGCCTCTCCGCCGATGGACTTCTACGCCCCTGCCTACTCAACGAAAGCGGCCAGATCGATCTGCGCACTAGCCTTCGCTCCGGCGTTCCTCTCACAAAACTGAAAGAGCAAGTCGCCGTCCTCGTTAGCGAAAAGCCCGAAATAAACTTCAAAATGCGCGAGTCTGGCGTCACCGGAGCCTACAGTCGCACCATGTCTCAGATCGGCGGCTAGACACTTTAAAGAACGAGTACGCCACTCCACGATAAAAGCCTCCTAGTTTTTGGGCTAGAAGGCATTCTATGTAGTCTATATGGATAGAGAAAGACTAGTCTCTACCTGCTTCAGGCTGATGTTTTTTAAGCCTGACGTGAGTAGTACTCGACGACTAGCAGCTCGTTGATGTTCAAGGCGATCCATTCACGTTCAATTACGCCTGTGACCTTGGCTTCCAGCTTGCCTTTGTCAAACTCTAGGTGAGTTGGAACGTTTGCCAGACCTGGAAACTCCAGGTTGCCTTCAACTAGCTTTTTAGAAGCGTCTTTACCACGTACCCCAATTACATCGCCAGGACGACACTGATAGCTAGGAATGCTGACCACCCGGCCATTGACCGTGATGTGACCGTGGTTGACAACCTGACGGGCCGAAGGGATGGTTGGCCCAAAGCCCAAACGGAAACAGGTGTTGTCAAGGCGCATTTCTAGCTGCTGTAGAATCACTTGCCCTGTAGAACCTCCGGCTCTACGCGCTTTTTTCACGTAGCGAAGGAGCTGGCGCTCGGTAACGCCGTAATTAAAACGAAGCTTTTGCTTCTCTTCTAGACGGATACAGTACTCGGATTTCTTTTTCCGAGCTTGACCATGCTGTCCAGGGGGATACGCTTTCCGAGCCGATTTGCGGGTTAAACCCGGCAGGTCGCCTAAGCGGCGTACCACTCTTAGGCGAGGACCTCTATATCGGGACATTTTGTCTCCAAAAGTATGTTTGCAGATCTCACACTATACCTGAGAAATTGGCTCATAGGAGATAGATTGCTCGTAAATAATCAGTTATATCGTCATTTTTCGGTCAGTTACTGGGTTAAAAGGTTAGACTAGGCCGCAGTTATGCCTACAGAGGAGCTATGAAGCAAGTAGCAGGATCACTCTCGGCTGGCCTGTTGGCCGCCACTTTGTTAATAGGTGGCACTGCTGGCAAAGCGCCTGCGATCGCCCAGACGACCACAAAGACCAGCGAACTCACCGCGCAGCTCCCCTCTAATCAACCAGAAGAGGACGAAAACGCGCTGGAATACGGAGATCTATTAGAGAAGATCGACAACGGCGAAGTCAGAGAAGTTGAGCTTGACCAAATCAATGGCATTGCTAGAGTTCAGCTAAAATCTGCGGAGGAAGACGCTGATCCGGTTGAGGTAAGGGTATTTAGAAATGATCGCAATCTAGATTTGCAAGATCGTCTCAATGCCAACAATGTTGTCTGGGAAGTCACGCGCAGCACCGACAACAGCGCTATCACTAGCCTGATCACAACTGGTGTTGTGGCAATGCTAGTTGTATTTGCCATGCTCATGCTGCTACGTCGCTCTGCTGGCTCTGGAGGCGGAGCGATGAACTTTGGCCGCTCCAAGGCTAGGTTCCAAATGGAAGCAAAAACGGGCGTGATGTTTGAAGATGTCGCCGGCATCGACGAAGCCAAAGAAGAACTTCAAGAGGTAGTGACCTTCTTAAAGAAGCCCGAGCGCTTCACTGCAATTGGCGCTCGCATTCCCAAAGGCGTATTGCTCATCGGCCCACCGGGAACGGGTAAGACGCTGCTGGCAAAGGCGATCGCAGGTGAAGCCGGTACGCCTTTCTTCAGTATCTCCGGCTCAGAATTTGTCGAAATGTTTGTCGGCGTCGGTGCGTCCCGGGTTCGAGACCTATTCAAAAAGGCCAAAGAAAGCGCACCTTGTATCGTCTTTATCGACGAGATTGACGCAGTGGGTCGTCAGCGAGGCACGGGCATCGGCGGCGGTAACGATGAACGGGAGCAAACCCTCAACCAGCTGCTGACCGAAATGGACGGCTTTGAAGGCAACAGCGGCATTATCGTAATTGCAGCAACCAACCGTCCCGATGTCTTAGATTCAGCGCTGCTGCGGCCAGGGCGCTTTGACCGTCAGGTGATGGTTGATTTGCCAGGGCTCAAAGGTCGATTAGGCATTTTAGAGGTCCACGCACGCGATAAGAAGATGGCCGACGATGTCAAGATAGACGAGATCGCCCGCCGCACCACTGGGTTCTCAGGCGCTCAGCTTGCTAACTTGCTCAACGAAGCTGCCATCCTTACAGCAAGGCGACGAAAAGAAGCCGTTACCATGCTCGAAGTTAACGACGCCATCGATCGGCTGACGATTGGCCTGACGCTAAATCCGCTGATGGATAGCAAGAAAAAGCGGCTGCTGGCCTACCACGAAGTCGGTCACGCGCTCATTGGCACCTTAAGTAAGCACGGCGGACTGCTCAACAAAGTCACTATCATTCCTCGCTCAGGCGGGGTTGGCGGCTTTGCTAGCTTCGCCGTCCAAGAAGATCGCCTAGATAGTGAATTTCTAAGATCCTATGGCGAGATCATTGACGACTTGGTGATGGCGCTAGGCGGTAGAGCTGCTGAAGAAATTATCTTTGGCGAAGCGGAAGTGACTTCGGGTGCCTCTAGCGATATCAACTACGTCAGCAATCTAATTAGAGACATGGTGACTAACTACGGGATGGCAGCCCTGTCACCTAAAGATTCCTCGGACAGCATGTCTAGAGGTACTCTAAAGAGATCAGCAGTCCGCACCGACATCATGGGCGGTGGCAAAGAATACTCTGATGAACTAGCTGCTGAAATCGATGACAGAATCAGAGAAATCGCGCAGGAATGCCTAGACAAAGCTAGACAAATCATCAGTGACAATCGTGTCTTAGTTGATCGGCTAGTGGACATCTTGATTGAAAGAGAGACGCTCGAAGGCGATGAATTCCGCGATATTGTCAGCGAGTACGTCACACTGCCGAAGAAGGAGGAAGTCAAAATCAGCTAGCTAGCGCTGATCTCTTTGATATCAACATTAGAAACCCGCTACGGAACTTCGAGATTCCGTAGCGGGTTTTTGTCCTTATATGAAACGAGCTTTCTAGCGCGGCAGTGAAGCGCGGCGCTGCCCGTCCGCCATCGCTTGTAGAACTAGACCTGGATCTACCCAGTCTCCCTGGTAGCGCATGCCCCAGTGAAGGTGCGGCCCCGTTGTCCGCCCGGTCATACCCACTCTGCCAATACGATCGCCCGTATATAGCTCCTGTCCTTCTACAATCCGAACGCCGCCTGCACCATCTACAAACACGCGGCGACCGCGATCGGTAGTGACATAGCCCTGCATATGGCAGTACACGTGGGTCCAATCACCTGATTCGATCACAACCGATGTACCGCAGGCGCTGTCGTCAGACACTTCTACTACGCGACCTTCCCACCAGTTGCGAATGTAGCTACCTGTCGGCGCAGCGATATCAATTCCATAGTGAAACCCAGACCCCCTGTAGCCATAAGGAGACGTATAGGCCTGAAAGTTCTCAACTGGAAAAGAAGCAATTTGCCAGGGCTCGCTACCCCGAGCGATTTGAGTCTCAGGAACCGCGATCGCAGCCTGTCTAAAAGAGCGAGGCCCAATCTCACCAACACCGGCTACTAACAGACCACCCGCTAGGAGCAGCCCACCAGAGACAATGCTTTGTCTTTTCGAAAGCTTTTGCTCAAGCAGAGGTCGCCCAGAGAGTCGCTCAGAAAACTGAGCGAATCGCCGCGAGAGTGGTATCCAGTGGGTGTGTAAAGAGGAAAGAAAGAAGCGCTTCATACAAAAGAGAAAAGTTTGCTGTGTGGAGAACGAAATTTAGGTGCTTATACTAAAAAGAACTATGGTCTCAATTGCGGAATAAGTCGGTCAAAAGATACAAATCACTCTCTATAGACTGAGCATTTGATAGGTAATGTACCCTGAAACTTCTCTCTCAGTAGGCATTGCGCGAGGTCTGATAAGCATTATCGATGTAAATATTGATAATTCATTAAGAAATGCTGATGAATCTTCCAACCAAAAAGTTGCCTTAGATACAGTACTTCTGGTGTGTGAGCTTTCCGTATATTTGCTTACACATGTTTGTAATCTTTATTTCTATCTATGGCTGCTCTGCTAAGGCTTACTAGGCTGATTCGATCAGCTATGTTTTATCAGGCTGTGTCTGATCGAACATTAGCTGACGCGACTTTTCAATCAGTTCCTTAGGGTCGATTGGTTTGTCAAGCGTGTCGTGATGGGCAATGTGAGAAGAATGAGAAGCCGGTTGACTTAGCAGAGCTAGTACCCTGGTGCCTACCGCAGTAATAGATTGCTCTATAGCCTTGATTTCATCTTGCCTGTGACTTAGCAAAGACAGATCGGCAATCAGCATCGCTGGCTTTAGCAGCGTTAGCTGAACTGCGATATCTTCAGCAGGCGTCAGCCCGATGACTTCATACCCATCAGCGCTCAGTAGCTCACAGATAACAGCGGCGCTATTCACTTCCTGTTCTATCAGCAGCACAACTGGCTTCATGCTGCGCTCTAGAGTAGCGGGTACCTGATAGCGAACATTCGAGGTCTGCTTTGATCGGATTGGTAGACTTACAACGAAAGTAGATCCTTTACCAACGGCCGAATTGACCTGAATAGTGCCGCCATGCAGTTCGACTAGGTGCTTTGTCATCGCTAGTCCTAGCCCTGTTCCTGGGTACTGACGCCGAAAAGGAGACTCTAGCTGCTTGAATTTTTTGAACAAAAATTGCTTTTGCGACTCGGGAATTCCAATGCCCGTATCTTCTACTTTTATCAAGATCGCATTGTTCTCTTTGTGTACTCGTAGTCTTACCTGCCCACCCGCAGGAGTGAACTTGATTGCATTGTTGATCAAATTAGAGAGGATCTGTTCAATTCTTTTTGGATCCGCCTGAAAGTCAGAGTATTCAGGATCTAGCGCAGCGTCCAAAACCAAACGAACGTCGTGGTTTTTAGCCATAGCCTGATGATGCTCAACAACGGTATGCACCAGCTTGGATAAAGCAATGTCACTGACGTTTAGCTGCGATCGCCCAGACTCGATTTTGGCAAACTCTAGAATATCGTTGATGACCCCTAGTAGCTGCTCACCACTATGGTTGATGGTCGTTAGATAGCTGCGCTGACGTTCGCTTAGCTCACCAAAAGACCAGCGCAGCAAAGTTGCTGACATACCGATAATGTAAGTCAAAGGCGTACGCAGTTCATGGCTCATCGTTGAGAGAAACTCTCCCTTTGTCCGGTCGGCAGAAGCGGCAGCAGCCAAAGCGTCTTGCAAATTTTGAGTCCGCTCTACGACGCAGCTTTCTAGACTGACCTTTTGCTGCTGCAGCCGTTGGTATAAAGAGGCTTGTTCAATCGCGACCGCCAAATGTTCAGCAATATGTTGCAAAAAGATGGTTTCTGTCTTCTGCCACTGACGATAGTGTTTGCACTGATGGGCAATCAGTAGTCCCCACAGCTTGTTCTTAATAACGATTGGCGCAATAATTTGGGACTTGACTTGCGCTCTGTGCAAGAAATCAACCAAACAGCCTATGTGAGCATACTGCTCATCTACGTTGTCAATCGCAACTGGCCGACCGTCTAGGTAGCGCGAATAGTTGGGTAAACCAGAACCAAAACAGCTCTCCTCAGTGAAGTTCAAAACAGATGAAATCTCTTCTGAGCGTCTAGCTTCGTGACTAATGTGACCTGAGTGTGTTTGCGCGCCGATCAAATTGGAGCCGCTAGTTCGTTTTCTATAAGCTGCACTCGCTCGACTATGCGGCTTTAAAGACGGTTCGTCCGCATTAGTCGCTTTATCCACCGGGCCAAACTGATAGAGCACCAATCTATCAGCAGATAGAAACTCACGGACTTGAGCGACGGTCGTTTCTAGAATAGACGGTAGATCTAAGCTATGCCGGATACGCGTAATCACCTGATTAAGCAGTAAGCTCTGCTCAATTTCATTTTTAAGCGTATTCGATTGAACAGGTTGATCATCCGTCTGATTGCCACCGTCTGGCGCGGTAGCTAGACCTTTAGCCCACGATAGAAAGAATGCATCGGGGTGCCAATCGACATCTTTTTGAGACGACCGATGGTGCGCAGATTGAGCAGTCTGCGAAAGATGAGGGTTCTCGATTTGCCTGTAACTGTCTGTTTTGCTGATGTCCGAAGGGGTAATATCAGAACTGGTAGTTTCTGAACTGGTCTTCGAAATGGCCTCAAAGATGTCTGGGTTGGGTGGTAGCTCCGCCATAAATTTCTCGACTTTGGTGTGATCGAACGTGAGATTGACTTGATAGTTATCAGCACTTTGTTGGCGAGGCATCTTTAGCTGCGGCGATCGCGCGCTCCCTTTGACGCTCCCTTTGACGGACATTTGAGATCCAACTGAACTAGTATCAGCTGCACCAATATCACTTGAGATGTCACCTAAATAGTGATTGCTGTGGTTAGTATTTTGATCTGTGTAAGGGGCGTAGCGCAGGTTTGAGTGCGTACGAGACGAGCGTGCGTTTAGGGGCCTGTGGTGATGGCCAGCCGTCGCTTGAATAGGTACATTGTGAGCAGAGATAGAAGATGTTAGCGGCGAGGCAGTCAGTAGAACGCTCAGGGTAGGCGATCGCATCAAAATGAAATCGGTGCCAGCCAGTGTATCTGCCGATCTGTTAGCTGTGAAATGAGCGTCCGTAAGCACGAGTTCAAAAAAATGCGCTTGACGGATCAAAGACTCTCTCAGGCGCTGATAGGCATCAAGAGAAAAGATTTGATTGTCAATAGAATGCTGAGAGATTTGCATTATTTAGAAAGCAACCAAAAGACAAAAGATCAAAACAGAGTGAGTAAGTTTACCTATAGAGATTAATCAGCTAAAGGCAAAGCACCTAGTCATGAATCGGCTGATACCCACAGCACTACAGACAAAATACAAAAGATGAAATACAAAGTTGAAGACATACCCTACATCACTAGAAGTGTTAACCAGAAGCTATCGCTGCCATAGCGGCTTTGCAAAATAACCTGCTAGCTAGGTCGTTGCCATCTAGACCCAAGCGACGCGTAAGACACTCAGTAATGTGTAGGAATAAATACTTTGTTTTCTATTTGATAAAGAAAGATATTAAAGTAAAAAAAGACCGAAATGAAGCGATTAAGCGATGCTGTGTAGGTCTATTTAATAATTCGTTCTAGACGAGCTATTTAGCACCTCGTTTAAAGCTTTATCGCTCACTACTTTCCAAAGAGTAACGCGAGTTTATCGACAGCTTTGCTATCTTCTTAGTTCTTTAACATTTCAGATTTCTTTATCTATGCACCGATTAGCAGCGACGCCAGGCGGCTGGGACAACACAACAGAAGGCGTTATTTTTGTTGTGCAAACGCCCGCCCCAATCATTCTATTAACAGCTGCTGATACAGACATTTCGGCATTAAATCAGGCTCTAAACAGACTCCCCAAAGGATTCAAAGAAATTCGCGCGCTCAATCTGCTTCAGCTTCAGCAGCAGCTGACTATTGATACCTATGCAGAAGCAGTTCTTAGCCATGCGCGGCTAATTATCCTGAGGATATTAGGCGGACGAGCCTACTGGTCTTACGGGCTAGAAGTTGTCAAGTCAGTCGCAGCCAGATCAGGTGCTGCGCTAGTTGCCATTCCAGGAGACGACAAACCAGACCTAGATTTGATGAGTCATTCGACAGTTTCTCTGGCGGTTGCGAATCGCTTGTGGCAGTACTTTGTCGAGGGCGGCGCTGATAATCTGCGCCATGGAATGATGTATGCAAGTGACTGTGTTCTAGCAACTGACTATCGCCCTTTGCTTCCTCAGATAGTTGCTAAAGTCGGCATTTATACGCGGACTACTTCACCTCAATATCTACAGAGAGAAAACGACTCGAAGGACTTCTTTGAACAAGATTCATCAAAAGAGATAGAAGCGAAGTCAATACCGATAAATCCTCATTTATTACCGCGAAAAACGATACAAAAGACCATAACAAGAAAGCAACTAGATCGTGCAGAGAAAAGCTTCAATAAAAGTAATTTCAGTTTGTTAAGTAATGCTGAGATGCCTATAGAAAAAGAAGGCTATTCCTTTGGAGAGAAAAGCGACTCTGTCTCTGTAGATGCATTAGAAAACGACCCAAAGGAAGATTTAAACAGAGAGAAAGCTGCTGTGCGAGTCGGTATTATTTTCTATCGGTCTCACTATCTATCAGGAAACACGAAGATAATTGATGCGATCGCCGCCGCCCTGCAACAGCGCAATCTGATTCCGGTTCCTATCTACGTCTCTTCGCTCAAAGAACAAGACGTTCAGCAAGCGCTAATTCGCTACTGTCGCCCAGAAGGTCAGCGGCAGGCAGTTGATTTGCTGCTGAACACGACTAGCTTCGCCGTTTCAGGCTTTCAAACCTCTAGTAGTCCGTCTAGTAGCTCATCTGAAGCGTCAGCACTGACCCTGTGGCAGCAGCTAGACGTTCCTGTGCTTCAGCTAATTTGTAGCGGTAGTCCGCGCGACTATTGGCAGAATCATCCGCAGGGGCTAACACCAAGGGATATCGCTATGAATGTGGCGCTGCCGGAGGTAGATGGGCGGATAATTACGCGAGCGGTTTCGTTTAAGGCGGGCTTCGGCTACGCTCAGCCCTCGGGAGACGAAGGGAAGAGAGAAAGTCGTAGGAGAAGTTTGCAGACGGATGTAGTGGTGTATGAGCCAGAAGGCGATCGCGTTGATTTTGTCGCTGATCTAGCACTTAAGTGGACTCAGCTACGCCATACGCCTGTAGAAGATCGCAAAGTAGCTTTGATCTTAGCCAACTATCCCAACCGAGACGGACGGATGGCGAATGGAGTCGGACTAGACACGCCTGCAAGTTGTTTGGTGATATTGCGATCGCTCCAACAAGCAGGCTATACCGTCACCGATCTCCCAGAAACAGGCGACGCGCTGATGGCTCAGCTAGCCGCAGGCATTACCAACGACCCAGAAGGCCACGGACTAAAGCCAGTCAATCAAACGCTGTCAATAGAAAGCTACCAGGCATTTTTTCAAACCTTATCTAGCGCGGTTCAAGCTGGCGTCGCTGACCGCTGGGGCAAACCCAGTCAAGAATGGCAGCGGTTTAGCAGCGCCCAGACAGAAGCTGACTCTCTGCCAATTGCAGGCGTTCAGTTCGGTAACATTTTCGTCGGCATTCAGCCTAGTCGGGGCTACGACATCGACCCGAGCTTGAACTATCACGCACCAGATTTAGAGCCGACCCATGCGTATCTAGGCTTTTATCACTGGCTGCGATCGCACTTTGGCGCGCAGGCAATGGTCCACGTCGGCAAACACGGCAATCTAGAATGGCTGCCCGGTAAAGGCATTGCCCTCTCATCGAAGTGCTATCCCGAAGCGGCGTTCGGCGCGATGCCGCATTTCTATCCATTTATCGTGAACGACCCAGGCGAAGGCGCACAGGCTAAGCGCCGAGCCAATGCCGTCATCTTGGACCATCTGACGCCGCCAATGACCCGCGCCGAACTCTACGGCCCTTTACAGCAGTTGGAAAGTCTGGTCGATGAATACTACGAAGCTCAAAATCTCGATCCTACTAGGCTCAAAGTTATCAGCCCCAAAATCGTAGAGCTGTTAACCAGCACTCAGCTCCAACAGGATTTGAGGTTATCCGCTGATCAAGCGTCAGGCCAACTGTCCGACTTACAGACCTGGCTCCCTCAGATTGATGGCTATCTCTGTGAACTAAAAGAAGCCCAGATTCGAGATGGACTGCATATTTTTGGTCAGTGTCCAACAGGCGATCAGCTACGGGATTTGGTGGTTGCGATCGCCCGCCACCCAAATTCAGAACACAGTGGATTGAGCCGTGCGATCGCCCAAACCTGGAACCTCGATCTCGACCCCCTCACCGACGATCCATCCACCCCTTACCAATCCACTAACCCAAAAACCCAAACCTGCCGCACCATCGGCGATGTGATCGAACAGATAGAAGTCTACGCCGCTGACATAGTAAGTCAGCTCATAGAATCACATTCCCACTCCCCCACTGCCCCATTTCCCCACTCCCCCACCGCCCCCGTCCTCACCTGGATCGAGCACACCCTTCTACCCAACCTTTGCCAAACCACCAACGAGATCACCCACCTCCTCCACGGTCTAAACGGCGGCTATGTTCCTAGCGGACCCTCCGGCGCACCCACCCGCAACCGCCCAGAAGTCTTACCCACTGGCCGCAACTTTTACTCCGTAGATATCCGCGCCATTCCCACCGAAAGCGCCTGGGACGTAGGCCGAAAAGCCGCCGAAATCCTGATAGAAAACTACACCCAAGAACAAGGCGAATACCCTAAGACGCTCGGCCTCTCCATGTGGGGAACTTCGGCGATGAGGACAGGCGGCGATGACATGGCCGAAGCGTTGGCGCTGCTAGGCGTTCGACCTGTGTGGGATGGACCCAGCCGACGGGTGATCGATTTTGAAATTTTGCCGCTGGCCTCACTAGGTCGACCGAGAGTTGATGTAACGCTGCGAGTTTCTGGATTCTTCCGCGATGCGTTTCCCAACCTGATTTCTCTATTTGACCAGGCGGTGACTGCCGTCGCCAGCCTAGATGAACCTGCTGAGCAAAATCCGCTGGCTGCTCAGGTGCAAAAGGACTATGACCAATGGCAGCAAAAAGGATTGGACCCGGCGCAAAGTCTAGAGCGATCGCGCTACCGCATCTTTGGCTCTAAACCCGGTGCCTACGGCGCAGGACTTCAGGGACTGATCGAAGCGCAAAACTGGGAGAGCGACGCCGATCTTGCCCGCGCTTATATTAACTGGAGTAGCTATGCCTATGTTAGTGGGAAGGGGGGAAACGCAGACGGACATAGCGCCCCAGAAGCCTTTAGTCAGCGGTTAGAGAACATGCAGATCGTGCTGCAAAATCAGGACAATCGTGAGCATGATTTGCTGGACTCCGACGACTACTATCAGTTTCAGGGTGGACTGAGCGCAGCGGTCAAGGCAAAGCGGGGTGAAGCACCTGTGACTTACTTTGGGGATAATGCGGTGCCAGAGAATCCGAAGGTGCGATCGCTCTCTTCAGAAATCGCCCGCGTCTACCGCTCGCGAGTCGTCAATCCCAAATGGATCAAGGGCGTGATGCGTCATGGCTACAAAGGCGCGTTTGAAATGGCAGCGACGGTCGACTATCTGTTTGCCTACGACGCGACGACAGGCTGCGTAGCGGATCATATGTATACAGGCGTTGCGGAAGCCTACGTGCTGGATTCGGAAGTGCGAGACTTCGTGGAAAAGTCGAATCCTTGGGCGCTGCGGGATATGGCGGA
Organism: uncultured cyanobacterium; assembly: GCA_963838725.1. Lineage (GTDB taxonomy): Bacteria > Cyanobacteriota > Cyanobacteriia > Phormidesmidales > Phormidesmidaceae > Phormidesmis. The sequence continues at coordinate 58,136 of CAWISM010000009.1, forward strand.
AAGGCTGCTAGAGGCGAATCAGCGGGGACTGTGGAAGGGGGCTGATGAGAAAATGGTGGATGAATTGCGGGCGATCGCACACGAAGCCGAAGGCAAAATTGAAGCGGGCCTATCTAACCATCAGTAAGTTCACTCTCTCCAGGCAGCTCTGGAATCGGATTGTCCTGAAGTCACCGTCACATCATCGCACTAGCAAATCATCAGCCGTCACAGCCAGCGAAGGGAAAACCTGCGACTTGATTTGCTGTCTACCCGCATATGCTGTCTCTTCATAGCCACTATCAGTCAGCACTAGCGTCGTTACTTTCTCCCGATGCGGATCGATAATCCAATATTCCGGAATGCCAAGTTCTGCATACTGCTGCCGCTTCCAAACATAGTCTCGCTTGTAATTAGCCGTATTTTCACCACCAGGACTGACAACTTCGGCCACGAACAGCGGCGGCACCATATCAATCAAAACGGCTTGCCGAGCGACTTCTAAATGTTCGGACTGCATCACCATCACGTCTGGCTTACGGTTCACGCATTTGTCACCTACAGGGGGTACCTGCATTTCCTTGTTGCCATTGCGAACTCTATCAATCAAAACGCCACCATTAAGCTTGAACAAAAGCGCCATCAAGCGAGCAGCTATCCACAAATTCAAGTCATCTTCTGAAGCCACTTCGATTAGCTCTCCTGTACTAAGCAGGCGGTAGTCGACCTCATTCGATAGGCTCTCATCATCTAGATATTCCTGGTAGCTTTTGTACCGAGTCCGGTTTTGAACGGGAGTATAGGTCATATCAAGCGACTTTAGGAGATAGGTATATTGTAAGGCTACTTGCTAGGATGCGATTCGTATGCGTCGTCCTTAGCTTTGTAAAAGCAACTGATTCGACAGGCTTCCGACTTTTGGAGCTGGCGGCGAGAAGTTGTAAGGTTTTGAATATTTTTATGCTTTTTCTAGAATCGGTCGGAAAAGGGAAGAGGGAAAGGGATGTAGGCTGAGAGTAGTATTTCAATTTTTATCGTTCATTTTTTATTGAGTAGCAGCTATGGAACCTTTGACTTTGGCGGTGAGTGCGCTTGTTTTTGTGGCGGGTGGTGTGACGGCTGGAGCGACTGGGAAACTGGGTGAGGATTTGATCGCGGCGGCGCAGCGGTGGCTAGAGCGATTGGGACAGCACTCGCCTGAGACGGTGAAGCGTTTGGCGGGGGTGAGCGACCCGAATGTGATTGATGTCGAGATTTTAGAAGAGGTGAATCGCGTCGCCGCCGCGCAGCCGGATGTGCAGACAGCGATGAATGAGACCGTCACGGCAGCGGCGGCGGATAGCGGCTCTTTTCCAAACCTGACGAAGCTGGCTGACAAGATTGGTAGCGTCAACTTTGGCACTGTCGAAAAGCAAGAATTTCACTTTTGACCACAGACGGCAGGAGGGGCACTGCCAAAGTTAAGCACCCCAAACAATTTGCCAGTCAGTAATGTCAGTAAGTTTGTCGGTCGTGAGCAGGATCTGGCGGCGGTGGAGGCTTTGCTGAGTCAAAACAGCCGGGTGAATATCGCGGCGGCGGTCGGCATGGGCGGTGTGGGTAAGACGGAGCTGGCTTGGCAGTATGCGCGGCGGCGCGGCGATGCGTTTCCGGGTGGGGTGTGTTGGCTGCGAGGGGTGGAGCCGATTGCGCCGCAGATGATTAGCTTTGCGAGAGATTATTTAGATTTGCCGGTGCCGGAGCAGACGGAATCGCCTGTGGCCTGGTGCGCTCAGCGGTGGCCGGGAAAGGGTGCGGTGCTGATGGTGGTGGATGATGTGCAGGACTATGGCGCGCTGAAGGCGATGCTGCCTAGCGGCGGGATGGGTGACGGACGCTTTCGAGTGCTGCTGACGACGCGGCAGGCGATCTTGCCCGAGGGTCAGCGGCTGGCACTGGAGGTGTTGCTGCCAGCAGCGGCGCTGGAACTGCTGACGAATTTGGCGGGAGCAGATCGGGTTGAGGCAGAGCGGGCGGCAGCGGTGGCAGCTTGTGAGTGGGTGGGGCGACTGCCGCTGGGAATTGAGCTGATGGGCTGGCATTTGCAGCAGCGGCCCGAGCTGTCGATCGCCACGCTGCTAGAACGGCTGAAGGGGAAGCGGCTAGCGGCGAAGGTGCTGATGCGGACGCATCCGGAGATGACGGCGGAGCTGGGAGTGGCGGCGGCGTTTGAGGTGAGCTGGGAGCCGTTGAGCGAGGCGGCGAAAGTGCTAGCGGGGTTGTTGGGGCTGTTTGCGGCTGCGCCGATAGTGTGGGAGTGGGTGGCAGCGGCCTGGGAGCAGGCGGGGACGGCGCTGGATGAGGAAGATCTGGAAGAGGCTCAGGCGGAGCTGCTACGGGTGAACCTGCTGCAAAAGGTGGAAGAGCCGCAGAAGGCGCTGCGCTATCGGGTGCATCCGTTAGTCAGAGAGTTTTTTGCGGTGAAGCGGGGTGAGATTGCTGGTGATGAAGGCTTGCAGCGTGGCTTTGCGGTGGCGATGACGGAGCTAGCAAAGACGATACCGCAGGTGGCGACGGTGGCGGTGAGGACACAGGTGGCAGAAGCCGTTCCGCATTTTGAAGAGGTGGCGCTACGATGGACGACGGTTTTAGAAGGGATTGACAAGCTTTGGTGCTGTGAAGGGTTAGGGCGGTTTTATGGAAGCTTGAGTCAGTGGGAAGATGCGGAACGGTGTTGCCAGAGAATGGTTGAAATCAGTAAAGCGGAACTGGGCGATCGCCATCCCGACACCGCCACCAGTCTGAATAACTTGGCAGGACTGTACTATTCTCAGGGACGCTATGGAGAAGCGGAACCGTTGTATGTAGAAGCGCTCGAAATCAGTAAAGCGGAACTGGGCGATCGCCATCCCGACACCGCCAGCAGTCTGAATAACTTGGCAGAACTGTATCGGTCTCAGGGGCGCTATGGAGAAGCGGAACCGTTGTATGTAGAAGCGCTCGAAATCAGGAAAGCGGAACTGGGCGATCGCCATCCCTACACCGCCACAAGGTCTGAATAACTTGGCATTACTGTACAAGTCTCAGGGGCGCTATGGAGAAGCGGAACCGTTGTATGTAGAAGCGCTCGAAATCAGGAAAGCGGAACTGGGCGATCGCCATCCCGACACCGCCACCAGTCTGAATAACTTGGCAGGACTGTACGAGTCTCAGGGGCGCTATGGAGAAGCGGAACCGTTGTATGTAGAAGCGCTCGAAATCAGTAAAGCGGAACTGGGCGATCGCCATTCCGACACCGCCACCAGTCTGGATAACTTGGCAGGACTGTATCGGTCTCAGGGGCGCTATGGAGAAGCGGAACCGTTGTATGTAGAAGCGCTCGAAATCTGGAAAGCGGAACTGGGCGATCGCCATCCCTCCACCGCCAACAGTCTGAATAACTTGGCATTACTGTACAAGTCGCAGGGGCGCTATGGCGAAGCGGAACCGTTGTATGTAGAAGCGCTCGAAATCAGCAAAGCGGAACTGGGCGATCGCCATCCCTCCACCGCCACCAGTCTGAATAACCTGTCATTGTTGTACTACAACACAAATCGCTTACCCAGGGCCGCTGCTGTTATGTTCGATGTAGTCAAACTCCTTGAAGACCTACTCGGTCCCGCTCATCCCAATACTCTTACGGCCAAGGGAAACTTGGAAGCTATTAAGCAGGAACTCGATAAATCGAAAAGTATTGAAAGCTGAGTCTTCTGCCGCTACTGCTCATTCCAAAACCTTTCGGCCATTGACTCAATACAGGTTTTTAACTCGGGTATCTCATTTTCTACGACTTCCCAAACAATATCCAGGTCAATCTCTAAATACTGATGAGCTAGGAAGTTTCTGAAGTCTCCTACTTTACGCCAATTGATATTCGGATAGGCACTTTTCCACATCTCGGGCAAGCGTTGGGTCGCATCCGCTAACGTCTCCAAATTGCGAATGACTGCGTCCTGCGTCTTCAAGTCTTCCAAAAAAGCTGCTTTCCCTGATTGTGTATAGGTTTCTATGCGAGTAATACAATCGCGGATATGAATAATAAATATTCTGGGATCTTTCACAACGGGATTGCCTCATCCAACACCCGATCCTTGATGAAGGAATGAATAGAACTAGCCGGAACGATATCGACCCTACGCTCTAGCAAAGCCTCCAGATCGTGAACCAGCCCTGTTGGAAACCAAGACGTTATTTTGGCGATGTCATAGTCAATCAAAAAATCAACATCGCTATCTTCAGTAGCTTCGCCTCGAACCACCGAACCAAACACCCTTACATTAAATGCGCCATGCTTAGCCGCTGTAGAAAGAATATCCTGCCTGTTTTCACTAAGCTTGCGCTTGATATCTGAACTCGGTATTTCCGCAAAAAGCATTGGTCTGTCGGTCATATAGCCTCACTGCTATTGTACGACCCTATCTGTCACGTCAAAACGCTGACGTGACACAATAAAGCATCACAACAGCGATAAAGATTGATTATGAGCAAAGAATTCAACGTCGTCATCGAAAAAGACGCGGACGGCTACTACGTTGCCAGTGTGCCGAGCTTGCAAGGGTGCCATACCCAAGCAAAGTCTTTAGACGTGCTAATAGAGCGCATTCGAGAAGCAATCTCCCTTTGCCTAGAGTTTGAAGAAGATACCAATGAGCCCTTAGAATTTGTGGGCGTCCAGAAAGTGACCGTAAACGCATGAGCCAGCTACCTAGCCTAACTGGGAAAGAGGTTATTAAAGCCTTGAAGAAAGTAGGTTTTGAGGTTGGAAGAGTGAAAGGCAGCCACCATATTTTGGTTCACCCGGACGGGAGAAAAACGGTGGTGCCTGTTCACTCGGGTGAAACACTCGGAAGGGGGCTGTTTTCTCAAATTTTGCGTGACTGCAAACTCACCAAAGATGAATTCAGACGGCTTTTATGAGCGAGCGATCGCTCCTCCCAGGCCCGCTGTCTCTGCGCAGATCATCAACAGCACCGCAAAACAACGCAGTTCCAAACGATATTCAACCAGTCATATACAGCAATCGCTCATCCATCAACTGCACTTTATCAGTCGTACTCAGGAATCACTCATCCACTAACGGGACTTTATCAGTCGCGCTCGGGAAAGGCTCAGTCACACTCGGGAATCGTTCATTCACCAACTGCACTTTATCAGTCGCACCCGGCATCAATTCCGCTTTATCTATTCGCTCAGCCGCTCCGCAAATATACTGAGCCATTGCTTGACTCAGCGCAAAAATCAGACTATCTTCAAATGCAAGCTGTGACGCACCCTAGTGTCTATCGCAGCCCTTTCCACAGAACTCATACCTTTAGCGCCATCGGTAGGTGTTAGCGCACCCAGCCGATGACTAACTGACAAACTGTCACAGCCAGTCTGCCAGCTACGGTACACGATACCTTAGCTACCGCACCTGCACTACATTTGCCAGCGTAGTTGAGGGTCTGAGTTCTGGTTTCCTCCCTCGATATCATTCGGAGAACCAGACTCATCATGTATGTACCTACCGCTTCCGGCGCATCCGCGTCCACCCTTTCACCTGCTCCTTCAGCGACTCCTTCAGCGACTCCTTCAGCAACTACAGCCAGCCCACCTCAGCTGGCCCCACCAAACAGCCCACCCCCAGCGCTGCCCCCGCACGAAGCCTCAGACGGCAACATTCGCCACCTGCTCTTTGGCACCCTAGAAGCCGTCCAGCAAACCGTCCACAACCTGCACTCACGCGGCTACGCAGAACCCAACGACTGGAGCCCACCCATCTCTACGGGCAAACCGAATGAGGTAATGGCCATATTGACCAAACGGGTCACTATGCAGGCATAGCGCGATTCCGGTAGGGGCATTGCATGTATAGCAAAGCGCGGATGCATTCGCACTTTGCTATGGCACTTTGCGTTATGGAATAAGAGGTGTAGCCTTTCGTGGTGTAGCAAGCAAAGTGCGGAAAGCTATACGTGTTCAGCGCTTAGCCCGAACTCCCGAACCCACCCCGACCTCCGCTACGCTTCGGCCACCCCTCCGCAGGAGGGGATTTGTCCCGGCTATGCAACGTTTAGGAGTCGAGGTCGGCCACCTCCTATAACCCTGCCTGAAGTAAATCCCCTCCACAGGAGGGGTGGCACGTAGTGGCGGGGTGGGTCTCGGTGTATACGCTAAACACATACCATCGCACGCAATGCTCCCATCAAAGCCCCTCACTGCGTCATTTCACAACGCCATCCAAGCAATCTTGAGCAGTCACCGTCAGCTCTGGAAAAATCGTAGAGGTAATCTCATCTTCACCAGCGTAAACTCTCTCCTGGTAGCGTCCATCCACCAGCACCAACACCGTAATCTTCGCCCGGTGCCGATCCACAATCCAATATTCAGGAATGCACCACTCCTCATACTGCTGTCGCTTCCAAACATAGTCGCGTTTGTAGTTGCTACTATTCTCACCGCCTGGACTTACCGTTTCCGCGACGAACAAAGGCGGCTTCATGCCAAACAGAATTGCTGATTTAGCAACTTCTCTGTGTTCTGGATGAAGCACTAGCAAGTCAGGCTTTCGATTTACCTGCTTATCACCGACAGGATTGACCTGAATTTCTTTCGTCCCAGGTCGGATTAAGTTCACTAGTGTTGTACTAGACAACCTACCTATCAAAAAGCCTAATACGTAAGCAGCATTGATGTTGTCATCATCTTCTGGCGGCACCTCAATTAACTCTCCCGTACTGAGCAAGCGGTAGTTCCCATCCGGAGAAAGCGTCTCGTCATCTAGATATTCCTGATAGCTTTTATATCGGGTGACTGCATAAGTCATTACGAGTCTCCTTTCAGTAACGACTGCACCGAAATCTTCAGCGTCGGAAATGCAGCAGAGACAATCTGCTCGGATGTCTCGTAAATAGCTTCACCCTCGTAGCGTCGTTCTACTAGCGTTAGCACCGTCACCTTTTCTCTGTGCGGGTCGATAATCCAATATTCAGGAATACCTAGCTCCTCATACTGCCGCCGCTTCCAGACGTAGTCCCGCAAGTAGTTATCGCTATTCTCGCTCCCCGGACTGACGACTTCTGCTACGAATAGCGGTGGCAGCATGTCTATCAAAATTGACTGCTTCACGGTATCTAAATGCTCAGGCTGCAACACCATTAGGTCCGGCTTGCGATTCACCCACCGATCGCCGACGGGACTTACCTGGATCTCTCTGTTGCCATTGCGAAGGCGCTCGGCATAGAGTCCCCCCTCAATCTGAAACAAGCGTGCCATCAGACGGTAGACGATACGCAGATTTAGGTCATTCTCTTCTGCCAACTCGATCAGCTCTCCTGTGTCGAGTAAGCGATAGTTGCCGTTAGGAGAAAGCGTCTCGTCATCTAGATATTCTTGGTAGCTTTTGTAGCGCGTTAGAGCGTACGTCATAGCAGGACCTGACTAGAACAGCGGTGGCTAAAGGTGAGGAGCGTATCTCTATTCTATGTCGTCAGGCTGGGCTGCTGTAGGCGCGGTAAAGCTGGGGTCTACTCGCACCCATAGGGCGAGTTCTAGAGACTCTGCGCTAACGCCAAAATCAACCACTCTAGCCATTACGCCGCTATCGTCGAACTGCTGTAGGCTAATTCGATCGTTCAATCCACCGAGCAGGATATTGACTAGGCGCGGATCGACCGGGGTTCCATCGATAATGACGATTGGATCGACCAACACGAGGCGATCGCCCCCTAAAACGCTCAGCCCAGTCTCAGCCTCTATCGCAAACCCAGCGTCCTCAACCAAATCTTCTAGCTCGGCGCTAACCCGGATACGATTCTCTGCGGCATTAACGCCATCTCCACTGGGCAAAAAGTCCACTGCCGGATTATTGATTCGATAGCGAGCGCCCTCCCTAGCCTGCGCCGGATTCGCAGCAAAATCGCCCAAGTCTAAATTCTCTAGCAGCCGCGCGACAAAAGGAGAGAGTAAGAATGCGTTCACGTCTGCTTCTGTCAGCACAATACGCGCCGCACCTTGAAATGGCTTGTCCAAAACCACTTCGCCCCGGCGTAAGGGCCGGAAGGCCAAATCAATCGGGTCGGTCTCTAGCTCTGCGATCTCGAACCGCAGTCCCGGAATCGGTGAAATACCGCGTCCGGCAATTCGCACCTTATCGACTTTGCCCTGTAAAAGCTGATAGGAGGGGCCATTGTCGATGCGTACGTCTAGGCTTTCGGCTCCGGCTAGGCGATCGCGTATCGCATTTTCAGCTACCTGATCCACCACGATTCCCACGGGCGAAATCAGCAGCAGCAAACTAGAGAGCAGAACGGTGATAACTTCCATTATTTTTCTATCGCGGCAGTGACCCAGTCTTTGAGCGTGCTAACCACGTCGTCTAGCGCCATTTCTTCCGCTTCACCGCCGGCTCGTTTAACGACTTCAACTTTGCCCTGTTTGAGCGATCGCCCCGTCACCACCCGGAACGGAATCCCCACTAGCTCAGCGTCCTTGAACTTGACGCCCGCTCGCTCTTTACGATCGTCTAGCAGCGTTTCCACCCCGGCTGCGTTCAGCTCGTCATACAGCTTTTCAGCAGCGCTCATCTGGTCAGCGTCGTTGATATTCGGCACGACAACAATGACATGGTAGGGCGCGATCGCCACTGGCCAGATGATCCCATTCTTGTCATACGACTGCTCCACCGCCGCCTGCGCCAGTCTAGACACCCCGACGCCGTAGCAGCCCATCTCCAGCGGCACTTCTTTCCCTGCCTCACTGGTGTAGGTCGCGCCCAAAGCCTCAGAATACTTGTGCCCTAGCTGAAAGATGTGGCCAATCTCGATGCCTCGCGCTGTTTGGATAATTTGAGTGGGGTCGTGAACGGCCCGGTCACCTGCGATCGCCGTGCGCAGATCCATTCGCCGCTCTGGCAGTGCCATTTCCTTCCCCCAGTTCGCACCGACTACGTGAAATCCGCTTTCATTGGAGCCCGTCACAAAGTTCTTTAGATCTACCGCCGTCTCATCCACTATGCGCAGAAATTCGGGAACTAATCCTTCTTGCTTACCAATGAAGTCATCTGATACATCAGGCGCTATGTAGCCTAGCGGCAAGGGTTTAGTGGCCCACTTTGCCTGCGCTTCTGCGTCCGGCACTTCTAGAGCCAACACCGTATTCGCTTCGTATTCACCCGCCAAATTAGTCAGCGTATTTTGCAACTTCGTCTCATTTACGTCCTGGTCGCCGCGAATGCTAACAAGTACCAGTACGCTGCGGCCATTATCGTAGCTGACCTGATACAGCACGTTTTTAACAATCTGCGTCGGTGAGCAGTCTAGAAAATCGCACAGGCTAGCAATTGTCGGCGTGTTGGGCGTATCGCGCCTTTCATAAGTCGAGAAATTTGAAGGCACCGCATCTGGCGGCAGAGAGACCGCCTTCTCCACATTGGCCGAGTACTTACCGTCCTCGGTGTAGAGCACTTCATCCTCACCCGCCTCAGCTAGCACCATAAACTCAGTCGAGCCCGATCCGCCAATCGCGCCAGAATCCGCCTCGACCGCCCGAAACGCCAGCCCGGTACGACGCAAAATATTGCTATACGTCTGATACATCTGGTCGTAGGTCGCCTTCAGACTCTCTGTATCAGTATGAAAAGAATAACCGTCCTTCATGATGAACTCGCGGCCTCGCATTAGACCAAACCGGGGCCGAATCTCATCTCTAAACTTGGTCTGAATCTGGTACAGGTGCAGCGGTAGCTGCTTGTACGAGCGGATCATGTCGCGGGCGATCGCGGTAATCACTTCCTCATGCGTAGGACCTAGCGCCAGCTCTTGGTCTCTGCGATCGCCGAGGCTAAACATAATTCCTTCAGCCTTGGTATAGGTATCCCATCGCCCGGACTCCTTCCACAGCGAGGCAGGCTGAAGCTGCGGCAGCAGACATTCTTGCGCGCCCGTTGCATTCATCTCCTCTCGCACGATGGCTGATACCTTATCAAGCACGCGCTGCAATAAAGGTAGGTAGGCATACAGCCCGCTAGCAATGCGGCGCATATAGCCCGCTCTGAGTAGCAGCTTGTGGCTAGGAATTTCTGCTTCTGCTGGATCTTCTCGCAGCGTAACAAAAAGCATCTGAGACAGTCGCATAAGCTTGAAATTCCCTCTAAGTTAATAGCCCAAAGCCGAACACATTTGGAGCAATAGACACTACAGCTAGCAGGCGAAAGTAGCGCTATCAGTTTCCAAACAAGTCTAGAGCATCAGGTTACGAGAATTTCAGTCGCTGAAGTATTTTGATAGCGGCTATTGGAGTAACTGCGATTGAGCAAGAGTAACAGTCACGAGCCGATAGTCAATCAGCAACCGGTCAGACTTCAAAAAAGAACATAAGTAAAAAGGTCAAAGCTATCAGAGGAACTTGCGATAGCGATCGCCACAAAAGAGGGTGTCACGAAAAGGGGGCCACAACAAGGGGTATTGGCTACAGCGCCAACAGCCTCACTCAGGCAAGAGCGGCGTGGAGTATGAGAGATCGCCAAGGCGAAGCAATAGAGGCACTACCAACGTGAAATAGCATCCTCCCCAAGCCATTCAGCAGTCTAAACAGCGCTCCAATCAATGTAATAAAAGATCAGAGTCAGAATCAGATAACGAAATATTACGTTAACTTTGTATCATAATATTAAGAATTCTCATAATCTTTCTGTAATGATATCCCTAAGAAGCTGAAACTCATCCGTAGAAGATATTCGGGAGGCTTGTTTTAATGACCAGATATAGCTTTATATAACTATAGGAACTTGCAATGGTCGTTTTTTAGGTACGCGTTTGGGTAGGGGTGTCGACTGCGACATGCTGATCTCGCGCGCCCAGAGCAGGCTTGGAATCGAAGAGCAGTGTATTAGTCGCTGCTTAAGTTCTGCTGAGTAATGAAGCTTTAGAGAAATTCCCATTAGCCTGAACAAACTGAGTTTTCCTTTATGGATTTGCTAGTGAGTTTTGCGGCGGGCTCGAACTGTCTTACCTACCGGTTCGTCAGACTGTTCCTGGGTAGCTACTTTTTCCTTGTAGCTGCTGCTTTCAATTTTTCAAAACCTACTTTTTAATAAACGTTTTTTGATAGTGAGTAAGTCAAGCCACACAATTTTGATCGCTGAAGATGATGATCGTACTAGAACAGCACTCACCCACAGTCTCAAGGCTTCTGGCTACCGGGTGCTTGTCGCTGTTGATGGTGAAGCAGCGCTGCAATGTTTCCAAGCGGCGGCTGATAGCATCGATCTTGTAGTCTTAGACGTGCTGATGCCAAAGCTAGATGGCTTTCAAGTGTGTCAGACCCTGAGAGCAATTTCTGATGTACCGATTATCATGGCAACTGTTCTAGGTAGCTCATCGGATAGGGTAGCTGGATTGGAGATGGGAGCAAATGACTATATTGTCAAGCCATTTGCAACAAAAGAACTGATCGCTCGAATCCGCTCTATCTTGCGTCGGGTTCCTAGCAGACAGGAGCAAGAGCTATCTACTAGCCAGCGACCGGTCATTGAAGTTGGGACGCTAAAGCTCGATCCGGGTGCTCGTAAAGCCTACTTAGAGGGCCATCACCTACGGCTAACCGAGATAGAATTTCGTCTGATTGAGCTACTGGCTAGTCGCCCAGGACATATCTTTTCGCGTGGAGAAATTCTCGAATCGCTGTGGGGCTACGACGCCGATAGCGCAGCGGATACTAAGACAGTCGATGTGCATATTTCTAGGCTACGAATCAAGCTAAATGACACAACACATAGCCCAAAGTACATTGTGACAATTCGCGGACGCGGATACATGTTTCTAGTACAGCGCTAGCGGTTTGCTCTATTCATCAGCAATCTATTCATCAGCAATCTATTCACGAGCAATCTATTCATGAGCAATCTGATTCACCGTCGCGCTAGTCGCTCGAATATAGTCCTCTGTGCGCAGCTTGATCATCAGACCACGCATCCCTGCTGAGACTGCAATCTTCTCGTATAGCTGAGCCCATTCTTCTAGAAAAACGCGGTAGGGCTTCTTGCAGGCCAAGGCAGTGACGCCTCCTCGGATGTACCCAGTCAGTGGCTGCACCTGCTTGAGTGGAACAGGTTTGATAGTGCGATCGCCGCTAATCTTCGCTAGCGCTTTGAGATCTAACTGGTAGCTACCGGGAATCACTGCCAAAGCAATTCCTTGGCGATTGCCATCGACAACTAATGTTTTGAATACCTGATCGGGTGGCAGACCAAGCTTTTGTGCGGTAGCCGTAGCTGTTAGATTCTCTAGATCGACCGCATAGCTCAGCAGTTCATACGAAATACCTAGCGTGTCCAAGACGCGAACGGCATTTGTCTTCATTGGTCGATTTCGCCGATGCAGGCGCGATCGCGTCCACTATGCTTGGCACTGTACAGGCCCTGATCGGCAGCCGCGATTAGCACGTCAGGCTGAGCATCTTCGGTAGAGCCAATTGAGGCGAGCCCTAGACTCAGCGTAATGCGATCGCTGATTTCAGACTGATTGTGTTTAATATCTAGCAGTCTCACCGCCAGACGAATCTGATCGGCCACGTACTCTGCTCCAGCGATGCTGGTATTCGGCAGCACTACAGCGAACTCCTCACCGCCATAGCGAGCCACCAAATCTGTACCGCGCTTCACAGCCTGGGCGATCGCACCAGCTACCTGCTTCAGACAGACATCCCCAGCCTGATGCCCATACGTATCGTTAAAACTCTTGAAATAATCAATGTCACACAAGATCAGCGATAGAGACGAGCGGCCAGAGCCAATATCGCTCCACGCCTGCTCTAAAAACTCATCAAAAGAGCGGCGATTAGCTACCTGAGTGAGTCCATCCATCCTTGCTAGCCGCTTCAGCTCCTGGTTGAACTCCTTGAGAGCGACTTCCGCACGTTTGTGCTTGGTAATATCAGTAGCGGTACCAAATATCTGGGCTGGCTCACCCTCATGATCGCGCTGAAAAACAGTCTCGCGACACAGCAGCCACCGCCAGTGCCCCTGACGGTGCCGAAAACGATACTCATTTTCAACCACTTCACCATCATTGGTCGCAGCTAGCTTTTGACGCTCTTCTATCATCAGTACCTTGTCTTCAGCGTGAACTAGCTGCTCTAGGTAACGAGCTCCCAGCTGCTGAATCTCATCGGGTTCGTAACCCAGCACATTCTCAATCCAGCGGTTGACATAGAAGTTGCTGCCATCGGCAAAACTGTCAATGTACAAAATATTAGTACTGGCGTCGATAATGCCTTGAATGAATCGCTGACTTTCTTGCCAAGCAAGCTCTGCCTGCTCACGCTCGATCGTTTCTCGTCTGAGCTGTCGGTGCTGATGCTCAAGAGCATCAGCTAGCACTTTATGCTGCTGGGTATCGATAGCAGTAGCCGCCGCTAGCGCAATCGAGAGGGCGCTAGCTTTCTCTAGCTGTGTCCATCGCCGGGCCTCGGCATGTTCGCACCAGAACACACCGACAACCACACCTTGGCATCGAATTGGCAGCTCTAAAAAGGCACCCGAGTACTGATAAATCAAACCTGCTTTAGTCAAATGGCCAACAGCAGGAACTGGCTGAGAGATATCTTCTACAATCAGCTCAGCGCGACTGTCTATGGTCTCAAAATAAGGCGTGTGGTCCTTGGGCTGAAGCACCGTACCCTTGTAATAGGTGTCTAGCTTCCTATCGTATCGACACAGCAGAGTAAACGCTGTATGCGTACTGTACTGCCAGAGGCTAGCTCGTTCAATGTTGAGTATGTAGGTCGCAGCTTTGGTAATGACGCGAGCAGCTTCTGCTGTATTACCACTGTGTAAAACCGGATGCTGGCACAAACACTGCAAATAGCTAGCAGAAGAATAACCAGGTGAAAAAGCTACGTCCGATGGCAGTTCTTTGCCATCTAGCCCCTTTTCCTTATGCTTGGATATGGAGATGAGTGCTTCAGCTGAAGAATCTCCCTGTGAGGTGTCAGCTAGCTCCATGTTCTGAGTGATAGCCCCTGACTCTACAGATCGCTTTGAGAGAACTGACATTCTATTTTAAAGCAACCATGCTTGCTAGAGAGTTCATATCATAATGATTCCCCTCATGTTTTTCCAAATTGTCACGGCTGGCCTCTAGAACAGTCCATACGCTTGCTGAGACTACGAAACTCTGAGTTCGCTAGTAGAGTTGTGCGCAGCAAAAACCGCCTAAGTATAGATAGAAAACCGCTTAGATATAGAAAAAAAGAAAGCTTATATATCACTAAGCCATAGATAACAGTATGGTTCGCTTGCTGCTAGCGCTATTCAAAAATACTACCAAAGAAATCAATTGTTTCTTTTAATGATGCGATGAAAGCATCAATCTCTGTAGGCGTATTGTAGAAGTAGAGGCTAGCTCTCGCTGTAGAGTTGATTCCCAAAATGTTGTGCAGCGGCTGTGTGCAGTGATGACCGGAGCGGATAGCAATACCAGATTGATCTAGCAGAGTGGAGAGATCTTGGGCGTGGACGCCTTCAACGGTAAAAGTAGCAAGCGCAGCCCTACCAGACCCATCTTTTTGAGGTCTAGGCCCGTACAGCTTTACCTGAGGTACCTGAGTAATTTTTTCGTAGAGGTAAGCGGTCAAAAAGTGCTCGTAGTCGGCAATACGGTCCATGCCGATTTGGCTCAGATAGTCGACAGCCGCGCCCAGAACGACAGCCTCGGCGATCGCAGGGGTACCTGCTTCAAACTTATGAGGCAGCTCTGCATAAGTAGCATGATCAAGCGATACATCCTGGATCATCTCACCGCCGCCCAAAAAGGGTGGCATCGCCTGAAGCACCTCTAGCTTGCCATACAAAAATCCTGCGCCCGTTGGTCCACACATCTTGTGTCCAGAGGCGACTAGCCAGTCGCAGCCCAGCGCCTGCACGTCTACTGGCATATTCGGCACGCTCTGACAGGCATCTATCAAAACTCGCGCGCCGTACTTTTGAGCGGTCTCAACGATCTCTCGAACCGGATTGATACATCCCAACGTGTTAGAGACATGATTCACCGCGACTATCTTGGTCCTATCACCAATTAGCTGGTGGAATGATTCTAGATCGAACTCTTGAGTCTCTGTCAGCAGCACATGCCTCAGCACGGCTCCGGTTCTTTGTGCGATTAGCTGCCAGGGCACCAAATTACTATGGTGCTCCATGACAGACAGCAGAATTTCGTCATCCTTTTCTAGGTTGCTTAGCCCCCATGCATAAGCGACTAGATTAATCGCCTCGCTGGCGTTACGGGTAAAAACAATCTCATCGCGCGAAGACGCATTGATGAAGCCAGCGACTTTATCACGCGCGCCTTCGTATGCCTCTGTCGCACGGGCGCTCAGCGTATGTACACCGCGATGGACATTGGCATTGTCAGCCTCGTAGTAGTGGGCCATTGCATCCAAAACGGCCTGCGGTTTCTGCGAGGTGGCCGCGTTGTCTAAATAGACTAGCGGGTTGCCGTTGACGCTTTGAGCGAGGATCGGAAAGTCAGCGCGGACCTTGTTAGCGAGTAGGATTGGAGCGATGGTAGTGGTTGTCATAGGAGGATGTGTTGGGTGGGGCTGAGGCTTCGACTTCGCTCAGCCTGTGGTAGATTCTGGCACGCAAAGAAGTCCGGCTGTAGCGCTAGCTCGCCCAGTCTCTTAGGCGCGTACTCAAAGCTTCTTTGATTGCAGGAACCGAAATTTTTTCGACAATCTCCATGCCGAAGCCATACAGCAGCAAGCGCTGCGCTTGCTGAGCGGAGATGCCACGACTCTGGAGGTAGAAGATTTCGTCGGCCTGAAGCTGGCTGACCGTGGCCCCGTGAGCGCACTTGACGTTGTCGGCGACGATGTCTAGCTCGGGTTTCGTGTCTATCCTAGCTTTGGTTGAAAGCATTAGGTTCCGGTTGAGCTGCGCGGCGTTAGTGAGCTGCGCGGCATGGGAGACGTAGACCTTGCCGTTGAAGACGCAGTGAGCCCGGTCATCAACAATATTTTTTTGAAGCTGGGTAGCGCTGCCATGAGGGTAGGTAAGGGCTAGCAGACTGTGCGTATCAGCTAGTTGGCGATCGCCGATCGCACTGAGGCCATACATCTGAGTGTCGGTCTGCGGGCCAGACTGATAGACCTCTATATGATGGCGCGATAGCTTAGCACCTAGATCAATTGCGGCGCATTTGTATTGGCTGTCTGCGGCCTGATCGACTGCGGTTTTGGCGAGGTGAAAGGTGTTGGTGCTTTCGTCTTGCACTCGAATATGGTCGACCTGTGCGCCTTCCGCTAGCCAGATTTCGGTGACGCTGTTATTGCAGCGAGCATCGATAGCTTCTCGACTGGCAGCTTCTTCGACACTACAAGCAGCAGTTCGCTCTTTATTCTGACCAAAGAAAGACTCCACTAGAGTGAACTTTGAGTGTCTTTCGGCAATGATGAGCGATCGCACATGAGAAATCACCTCACCCTGCGATCCGCGAGCAATATAGATAGGTTGATCAACGACCTGATCTGCCTGCACCCAAACCACCATTACGTCTGTAAAGCCAACCGTATTGAGCACAGTGAAGACCTCACTGCTGCCCTTTATCTGAGCCAGTCGATGTTCTAGAATTGGCGCTAGCTTTTCAGCATAGTCAGGATCGCTCAGCAGAGTCGATAGCGGTCCGATGACTACACCTTCTGTAACCTGGTCATTGGAAAGCGTTGGCTCATAGTGACCGTTAACAGTCGTTAGCCGAGCGCCATCTGCTAGCAAACTAAGATGGTCACTCCAGGTATCGCCCTCTACAGAAGCTAGCTGCGCTCTTTGGAAAGGCCGCGCCAACATGTCGGAAAGATCGGTAAAGCGCCATTCCTCATCTTTGCCAGAGGGAAAAGATCGCTCATTGACCAGTGTGATCGCCCGATCGCGCAGTGCCTTTAGATCTGCCTTTGCATTTAATGCTGACTCGTCCGCTGCCGCTGCTGCCTGGGTTAGCAAATGCTTTAGATAGGTCTGACGGGCGATCGCAGCCTTAGCCCCCTTACCAGCACCTCTCCCAGACGCTGAACCCACAGTCTTTGTCATCAAACCACTGCCTCCTCAGCCACAATCCAGTCATAGCCACGAGACTCAAGCTCTTGGGCAAGCTCTTTACCGCCGGTTTTGACAATTCGTCCCTGCGCCATCACGTGCACGTAGTCCGGCACGATGTAGTTGAGCAGCCGCTGATAGTGCGTAATCAAAATAGACGCATTGTCCGGTGTACTTAGCTGATTGACCCCTTCAGACACCGTCTTGAGCGCGTCAATATCTAGACCCGAATCCGTCTCGTCTAGAATCGCCAGCTTCGGTTCTAGCAGCGCCATCTGCAAAATTTCGTTGCGCTTCTTCTCACCGCCCGAAAAGCCCTCATTGACGCTGCGATCCAAGAAACTAACGTCCATCTTCACAATCTCAGAACGCTCTTCTACCAGATCGTCGAAGTCAAAAACGTCGACTTCCTCTTCATCATTGGCTTTGCGGTGAGCGTTGTAAGCCACCCGCAGAAAATCGCGGTTGCTAACCCCTGGAATTTCTAGCGGGTACTGAAACGCCAGAAAAACGCCTGAGTTCGCCCGCTCGTGCGGCTCTAGCTCAAGCAGGTCGATCCCCTGAAAGATAACTTCACCAGCCGTTACCTCATAGTCTGGATGTCCGGCTAGCACCTTTGAAAAAGTGCTCTTACCAGAGCCGTTCAGCCCCATGATGGCATGAACCTCTCCAGCTTTCACCTCAAAATTGACGCCTTTGAGGATTTCTGTGCCGTCGACACTGGCACGAAGATTGCGAACAGAAAGAATAGTTTTAGCGTTCTCGTTGATCATCTGTGTATTATTTGCTGGCCTTATTAGGCTAATTTTCTAGCCGACTGAATTTTCTAGCTTGAGGCTGAGGAGCTTATCGGCTTCAGCCGCGAATTCCATTGGCAGCTCGTTAAAGACATCGCGACAGAAACCGCTGATAATCATCGAGACTGCATCTTCAGGTGAGATACCGCGCTGGGCAAAGTAGAAAAGCTGATCTTCTCCAATCTTTGAAGTCGAGGCTTCGTGCTCTACTTGAGCCGAGCTGTTCTGCACCTGGATATAGGGAAACGTATTGGCATTAGACGTATCTCCTAGCAGCATCGAATCGCACTGCGAATAGTTGCGAGCGCCTTCTGCCTTTGGATTGACCTGAACCAGGCCGCGATAGCTGTTCTTTGACTTTCCAGCCGAGATTCCTTTAGAGATGATGGTGCTGCGAGTGTTCTTACCCACGTGAACCATTTTGGTGCCAGTGTCTGCCTGCTGATAGTTATTCGTCAGCGCGACAGAGTAGAACTCGCCTACCGAATTGTCTCCCACTAGAACGCAGCTAGGATACTTCCAGGTAATTGCCGAGCCTGTTTCTACCTGAGTCCAAGAAATTTTGGAATTAACCCCTTTGCACAGGCCGCGCTTGGTCACGAAGTTATAGATTCCACCTTTACCATTCTCGTCACCGGCGAACCAGTTTTGCACCGTAGAGTATTTGATCTCCGCGTTGTCCAAGGCGACTAGCTCAACCACAGCAGCGTGAAGCTGATTGCTGTCGTACATTGGCGCAGTACAGCCTTCTAGGTAGGTAACGGAGCTAGCTTCTTCAGCCACAATTAGCGTCCGCTCGAACTGACCCGAATCGCCGTTGTTAATCCGGAAGTAAGTCGACAGATCCATTGGGCATTTGACGCCCCTTGGCAGGTAGACAAACGAACCGTCAGAAAATACCGCAGAGTTTAGCGCAGTGAAGTAGTTGTCTCCAACCGGGACAACTGTTCCCAGATACTTTTTGATCAGCTCTGGATGTTCTTTTACCGCTTCAGAAATAGAGCAGAAGATTACGCCGTGCTTCGCCAGATCCTTTTTAAAAGTAGTCGCAATCGAAACGCTGTCAAAAACGACATCTACAGCGACATTAGCTAAGCGCTTTTGCTCATTAATCGAGATGCCTAGCTTGTCAAAAGTGTCTAGCAGAGCCGGATCGACCTCATCTAGGCTACCTAACTTCTTCTCGGCCTGCTTTGGCGCGGAGTAGTAGACGATTTCGTTGTAGTCAATCGGCGGATATTTAACGTTTGGCCAGACTGGCTCTTCCATCTCCAGCCAGCGATGATACGCCTTTAGGCGAAAGTCGAGCATGAACTGAGGCTCATCTTTCTTGGCAGAGATGGCCCGCACAACGTCTTCGCTGAGACCACGAGGCAGGCTATCCGCCTCGATATCCGTGACAAAACCGTACTTGTATGGCTGACTGACGACAGATTGAACGCTAGAGCTCATGAGGATGAAAGACCCAGTTGGGTAGGTGTAGGTTTCAAGAAATGGTGGGAGAATGCAGTGCTGGTCTAAAGGCTGATCTGCTTAGCTATCTACTTATTGGCTATCTACTTATTAGTCACTTCGCGAATTTGCTCGAAAGTGATTTCCTTTTCTGTGCCAGAGAAAGGATTGTCTTCGGTGAGGAAGAGCATGCAGTGGCATTCCTGGCGCTCCTGCATTGGCACGCAAGGGCAGTTCCAGTAGCTAGCCTTGACTTCGGCTTCCTTATCTTCGTAATGACGGCACGGACACAGCGGCGCACCTAAATCATCTTTATGCTTGGCCAGCCCTTCGAGCACAACCGCAGTGACCCCCAGGTCTTGACAGAAGTAAGTGCCAGTGCGTTTGGCATAGCTCTGGGCGAAATTCCGCATGATTTCAAGACTTTTGTCGGAACCTTGCGTGCTGTTTAGGGTACTCATCTTGCCTGTGGTGCCTCTGAAGTTCTGTAGGGTGTAGTTCTAGGAGTCGCAAAAGTCGAAGCGCTGATAGGAAAGCGCTAGAAGCAGATGCTAAGGTTAAATGACTAAAGCAACATGTGTGTTGTTTAACTACATAAATAAAGGTTACTTTAGTGACATGGTTTTAGCAACAAAAGTGTTTCTAAAGTATTATTAACGTAGTAATCGACTTAATGCCCGGTTTGCTGTAGAAGGTTGAATCTGCTCTCTACGCTGACCTACAAGGACTTGAAGGACAAGGATTTCAAGGAGATTTGTGCGCCAGAAAGTGACTTCTCAATCAACCTCAGGGCCGACTTCTACAAGGCCGACTTCTACAGGAACGCCTGAAAGGCTTACTGTGAGTACCTCCGAAGCGACTGCTACAGGAATGGCTACAAAGGGTGCCTCTTCTATGAAAGAGGACGTTCTACGGTTTTTGCTGAAACGTGGAACGGCTACAGCAGCGGCGATCGCCCAGCACCTAGACATCACCCCGCAAGGTATTCGTCGCCATCTCAAGCAGCTAGAATCTGACGGACTAATAGAACATCAGACCAGCCGAGAGGGTATGGGCCGACCTAACCACGTCTATCAGCTCAGCCGAAAAGGCCGCGAGCAGTTTCCCGATCAGTACGATCAGTTTGCGCTCTCGCTGCTAGATACTGTGGCTAATACGCTGGGGCCAGAGCATGTGGCTAAGCTGCTAAAGCACCAGTGGCAGAGCAAGGCGAAAGAATATAGAGAGCAGCTAGGCAGTGCGCCGCTTAAAGAACGAATGCAGACGCTGGTAAAGCTGCGGCAAGCGGAGGGGTATATGGCGGAGTGCTATCCAGCAGATGAGGCTGAGAGTAGTGAGGTGAAGAATGCCGAATCCACTGATTCGGTATCAGCATTTGTAATTACAGAATATAACTGTGCGATCGCCCATATTGCCGAATCCTATCCCACCGTCTGCGGTCACGAGCTGGCGATGTTTGCGATCGCTCTGCCTGACTGTTCGGTAGAGCGCACCCACTGGCTAGTCAACGGCGAGCACCAGTGCGGCTATCTCGTCAAAATGAAAGCAGCTAATGCTTAAGAGCATCTGATCGAATCAAGCACTTTAAGGCGCTTGCCACTTAAGACATCTATATTTTTCCAAGCCACTTCTCCAAACCATGTCCCTACAGTTTCTAACTGAAGAAGAATCCGCTGCCGTAGACGCAGCGCTACTGACCACACCTGAAAAATTTCTCGCCCGGCTAACGCTCTCGACAGGCAAGCTACTGGTCTACATTGCTAGAGACCTGGGCACGAGCGTAGAAGCGCTTAGCAACCAACAGATTATTGCCTGGTTTGAAGCTGACTCTAAGCGCAAGCAACTAGAAGGCATTAATGCCTCTGTGCTGAAATGGGACGCTAAGAATCTGACTGATGTGGCTACAGACTAGGTAGCTGCGGGCTTTGTTACTGAGGCTCATGCGACGTGCCAATATGTCTGTACTGAAGAAACTGGCACTGTGCCCCAGACACCTACGATGTGATACCTGACTATAGACGGGCGCGTTGTATTAGGCTGATTTGTTGCATTAGAGCTTGAATTGGGCAAATATAGAGCTGGCTTTATGTTTTGTTCGATGTCTATTTAGGTTCAACGCTTTGGCCTATTGAAAGAAGGGGATTCTATGAAACAGATACTTTCTCGTCGGGTTTTGACGCTCGCAGCGGCTCTAGGAACGGCTGCGGGGTTGGCGATTGTGCAGACAAAAGCACTGGCGCATCAGGTTCAGACCAATTACATCTTGAACTCACAGGCTAGCGGTGAATCGACTGATAGCTTAGAGCTGCGTACCACCTTCAGCAATGGACAGCCGCTCAAAGGCGCGAAAGTCAAGGTCTACGCGCCCGACCAGCCCTATCGCGTCCACACTGTCGGTAGGACTGACAGTCAAGGCCGCTTTACTTTCGTTCCTGACGAGCCAATCAGCGGTGACTGGGAAGTTAATATCGAGCGCGAAGGCCATCAGGATATCTTGACTGTGCCAGTCACTGAGGAAGGAATTGACCTAGGTCTAATGGCCCAGACTGGTTTGGAGCAAGTCGGTAACAGCGATGTTCACTATGCAGGATCGCCTTGGATAGTGGCGGGTGGGGTTGCGATCGCCACCGCTTGCCTAGGCGTTGCCAAAGTCAGTAGCAAAAAGGCCGAGTAGGTTCACCCGTCTTTTCATAATTCAGTTTTTCAAAATTCAAGTCGAAGCATCCCTAGTTCATTCCTTGAGCTAGGGACTTTTATGTTTGGCTCTGATTGCTAGACTGAGCGGTATGATGGGGCATGGTTTATAGCATGTAACACATGGACCGGACCGCCCAGTTCACACAGGTTTATCGCAATCTGAGGCTGTTTCCTCTATTCCAGCCAAAGGAGATAGCAGAATTTCGGGTGCCCTATGGTCAAAAGACGCTCAGAAGTCTGCGACAAGAGATTCTGACCTCTGACGATGACAGCAAGCTATTTTTTACCGGACATCGGGGTTGGCAAATCGACGCTACTAGGCCAGCTTTCGGCGCAGATGCGCGATGAGGGGCTGTTTGCAGTGGGCTTTTCAATTGCGGATCGAGTAGAGATGTCTGATGTGAACCACATCAATATCTTGTATTCGATTGCGCTGACGCTGATGGAAAAGGCAGTAGAGAAAGGCGTAGAGATTCCAGAAGAGACTAAGACCAGACTAATTAAGTGGTTCACGCAGGTAAAGTCTGAGGTCTATGTCAAACAGATCGCGCAGGAGATGTCGATTGGCGCGAACATTCTCGAATTTTTTCGCGGCAAGCTGCAAACAGAAAAAGCGTTTCGAGAAGAGATAAAAGAGACCTATCAGAACAGCGTTTCGGATTTAGCCAGACAGATAGACCTGATCGCGGCTGAAATTCAGATTGCAACGAAGAAAACCGTTTTGGTGATCATTGACAAACTGGATCTGCCAGTGGTTCGTTCTCTCTTTCAAGAACACATCAACTCGCTGTATCTACCCAATATCAAAGTCGTTTTTACCATTCCGATCGCAGTTATCCGCGACCCTGGTCTGATTGCGACGATCAGCACTCGCAGCCAGATTATTCAGCTATCAGTAACGAAGTTCTTTCATAGAGAAGAGGCGCACCAGCCGGATGCTGAGCCAATTGACGGCAGCGTAGAGACATTGCAAACCATCCTAGAGAAACGCATCCCTGAAGAACTGATCGAGCCTGAGATCAAGCGAGAGATTGCCATGCTGAGCGGCGGAGTGCTGCGAGAGATGGTGCGGCTAGCACAGGAGTGCTGTCGGGAGTGCCTTGCGAGGATGGATGAAGATGCTGAGCAGACAAACATAACAATAGACGCCGATGTTCTAAAAGAAGCGGCCAAGAATCTGCGGATTCAGTTTGCGCGGACTCTGGGTAGTAATTTGCTGGCTTTGCCGGCCCAGACGTATGCGGAGTTTGCGCCACCCGATGCCAATAGCGCAGAGTTTCTAGAGTTACTGCATGGGCTGTATGTGCTGGAGTATGAAAATGATGAGCTTTGGTATGATTTGCATCCGCTGATTTTAGATTTGCTCAAGCGTCGAAAGCTGATCGAGGGGTGATGAAGACGCTATGTCTGAAGCTAATCTAACTCTAGGCTCTGATTCTGAGAGAGAAAACGGCGAGATAGAACAGAGTAATCGCAGAGCGTTGCGGCGACTGATCGTTACTGCTGAAGCGAATTCGCAGAGTTTAGAGCTGCTGATTGCGGTCTGTGATGACCGGAATTTGCAGGCGGCGATGATTGAGGAATGTGAGACGGCGCTGCGGGAAAAGGGAATTGCGCCTTTTCGAGTGCGGCTGAATCCGAAACAGCCGAGTATGCGAGCGAGTATTGAGGAACTAGTAGCGCGCGAGCCGAAGCTACGGACGGGCGAGCCAGCGGTGGTGACGGTACTGAATGCGGAGGCACTGCTGGGTGTGGCGCTAGGGGAAGAGAAGTCAGAGCAGGAGCGGTTTTTCTATTCTCTACAGTGGACGCGGGAGGCGCTACTTCGGTTTGAGTTTGCGGTGGTGCTATGGGTGCCGGATGCGGTAGCGACAAGGATTGGGCAGCAGGCCCCGGACTTTTGGAGCTGGCGGGGTGGGGTGTTTGAGTTTGCGGCGAGGGCGAGAGAGCCGATTGCAGGGGCGCTGGTTTCTACGGCTGGACCAAATAGTGAAGAAAAAGAAAGTACGCTATCGATTGAGGCTTTGCAGGCACAGATAGCGAGTTTGGAAGAGAGTTCACCGGAGTCTGCTCTGTTGATTACGTCGTATAACTCTCTAGGAGAGGCGTACGAGAGAAAGTATGCGTATGATGATGCGTTGAGGCTGTATCAGAAGTCTCTGAAGTTGGCAGAGAAGAGAAACAATATATCAGGACAGATAAAGGCGCTGAAAAATCTAGGCGATTCGCTGCGATACAGTGGTCGAGTATTGGAGTCAATTGCGTACTATCAGCATTCAATAGAGATTGCTAAGGAGGTAGGCGACCATAAAAGAGAAGCCAATTCCCTTAACAATCTAGGCAGTACCTACGCTTCACTAGGCCAGTATCAGCGGGCGGTTGACTTTCATCAACAGTCGTTGGAAATTCAGCGAGGGATAAATGATCGCAAGGGTGAAGCTAACTCCCTCGGTAATCTGGGCATTGCCTACAGTTTCCTCGGTCAGCATCAGCAGGCGATTGACTTTTATCAACAGCAGCTAGAAATTACGCGAGAGATAGGTGACCGCAACGGCGAAGCCAATTCTCTCGGTAATCTAGGCATTGCCTACTATTCGCTAGGCCAGTATCAGCGGGCGATTGACTTTTATCAACAGCAGCTAGAAATTGACCGAGAGATAGGCGATCGCAATGGCGAAGCCTATTCCCATTTCAACAAAGCAAATGCTCTTGCCAGACTCGACCGAAAATGGGAAGCTCAATCAGCTTGCGAAGCGGCAAAGGCTTTGTTTGAAAGTTTGGAGCTAAAGGAAAAAGTAGAGTTATGTGAGACAGCTATCCGAGAGCTAGGACAGAGGATAGCGGTAGCTCCGATCAAGGCTCCAGAGATTGTTCCTGCGAAGCTGCGTCGCCAGCGGCGGATGCCGATCATCCTGTGGTTCTTTGCGGCTCTGGCACTAGTGCTATTAGTCTGGTGGCTGTTCTCCTAGATCCATCTTGGTGGATGATTTTGTAGTGGAGTTGAGTGGTTTCGTTTTGTTCTGCGGCCCCTCATCCCCAGCCCTTCTCCCTGAGGAGAAGGGAGTTAGAGTTTGGGGCAATCTATCTATATGGATGCCGATCTCTCCCGACTCTCAGGCCGCTATCGACAAATCCCTGATACTCTATTGCTGCGTGCAAGGGAACTGAGAAAGCAGCAAACCTCTACAGAACAGCTTCTCTGGATATTTCTACGCGGGCGTCGATTGAAGGGCGCAAAATTTCGACGTCAGCATAATATTGGGCAATTCATTGCCGATTTCTATTGCCACGAAGCACGGCTAGTGATCGAACTCGATGGAGAAATTCATCAAACACAACGAACCCGAGACAGGGCAAGGGACGATTGGATGATAGCTTGCGGCCTAAAAATTCTTCGGTTCAAGAATGAGGCAGTAGCAGCCGAACTAGACAGAGTACTCGAAGAGATTTGTGCATATTTACCTGAAAAAACTCTGACTCCGGTCCCCCTTCTCCCTCCGGGAGCAAGGGGCTAGGGGATGAGGGCCTCCTAGCGCTTAATCTCATCTCGCAGATCTGCCAAATCCGTGTACGAGTCGGCCAAATCGATCAAACTATCGCTAGTCATCGATTGTAGGCTCACCACCTCAATGAAAATGCCGCGCTGACTGAGCACCTGCAAGGCATAGGCCAAATTACCATCGCCACCCAGCAGCGTAATATTCGGACAGTATTCCGAGATGCGCATCATATCGACCGCCATTTCTACGTGCATATTTGCCTTGCGCGAACCATCGGGCAGATTGGTCAGCTCCTTGCTGACTACCCGATGACCGTGACGATTTAGCCACAGCAAAAAGCCTCGCTGCTTTTCGTTTTGCGGATCTACGCCCGTATAGAAATATGCCCGGAGGAGACGGCGACCTCTGACTAGAGAGGTGAGCAGACGGCGATAGTCTACTTCTATGCTCAGGTGGGAGGCGGCGTAGAAGAGGTTAGAGCCGTCAATAAAGATGGTGATGAGATCGCTACTTTGGTTCACAGACGGGGAATTTACTGGCAGGCTAGGTTGAGGGGTAGACACACTTCTCCCCGATTTGGGCAGGTCAGAGCTGGCATTTCGACTTTTTTTCCTGCCCAATACTTTGGGAGGTTCGGGCGAAGAATCGCTAGCGGTAATTTCACTCACACCGGTACTTGAGAGCTTAGGCTTCTTACTGGCACTGTTCTTGCCAGCATCGGATACTGAAGCAGGCGGATGATAAGAGGTTTCTGATTCGAGAGCAGTGTCTGCTACAGAATCAGCCAAAGGACTGATATCGCGATCAGAAGCATTTGTCCGGCTAGCATAGTGACTGGCGCTCTCGCTGGCTTTTTTCATATCAGACGGAGGCATCACCTCTGTGTTGGCCAAATCGGTATCAGATGTCTTCAATGGAATTCTAGATATATCAAAATGTTGCGAACTTTAACATCGTAATTGGTGAACAGGCTGCTTTCTCAAATGTCAGCAAATAATTTAAGGAATGGTATGGGCCACTCGACAGCCGCCAGTCAGTCTATCAGCACCACACAGTATGAGACGATTTACACAGCTATTTCTGGACGTAGATGCAACGACCTCAACGAATGCAAAAGTTCGGGCGATGCAACATTATTTTCATGAGGAAAGCCCGGAAAACGCAGTGTGGGCGCTTCATCTGCTAATGGGTAAAACGCGCAAGCGACTGATCACTTCGCGGGTGCTGAGAGAGATTTTTTTGCAAATCTCAGATGTGCCGGAGTGGCTATTCGAAGAAAGTGCATCGCACGTTGGCGATACGGCAGAGACAATAGCATTGCTGCTGCGTGACACACCGATTGAACCGACGGGAACTTCGAGCGCGGGAGGCGATACGCCGCTGCATGAGTGGATGGAGTCTGTGATCCCACAGGTTAAGGCGATCACAGACGAGCAGCCTGATCGACTGAAGAATCTGGTGATCGACTGGTGGGCAAACCTAGAAGACGATCAAATCTTTGTACTCAATAAGGTACTAACGGGCGCTTTTCGGATGGGTGCGAGCACGAAGCTGGTGGTAAAGGCGTTGGCAGCAGAGTATGAGCTGACGGAGGCGGTGCTGACCCATCGCCTGATGGGGGATATTGAGACAACCGGGCAGTTTTACCAAGCGCTGATTGATCCGAATGAAGCAGATGCTAGTCCGAGTCGGCCCTATCCTTTCTTTTTGGCAGCGCCGATTGATCTGGAAAAGTTTGCTGCTGAGCAGATGGACCGATGGCAGGCGGAGTGGAAGTGGGATGGCATTAGAGCCCAGCTAATCTACCGAGAAGGACAGCTATTTACCTGGTCGCGCGGCGAAGATCTGATCACGCATCAGTTTCCTGAGTTTGAGACGGCGATTGGGGTGGTGCCTGATGGCACTGTGCTAGATGGCGAAATCGTTTGCTGGGATGGCGAAAAGCCGCTGGACTTTAACTTTTTGCAAAAGCGGCTGGGCCGTAAGCAAGTGACCAAGAAGCTAATGGCAGAAAATCCGGTGCATTTTATTGCCTATGATCTACTAGAAAAAGCGGGTGAGGATATTCGGACGACGCCTTTGCAGGATAGGCGAGCAGCGATGACTAGTTTGATCGAAGCGCACCCGAGCGAGTTCATTAGCTACGCAGAACCGCTGGAGTTTGAGACGTTTGAGGCGCTGGAAGACTGGCGATCGCACTCTCGATCAATGGGTGCAGAAGGCCTGATGCTAAAAGCGCTCGATAGCCCGTATCTGGTAGGCCGAAAGCGCGGCTACTGGTGGAAGCATAAGGTCGATCCGATGACTTTAGACGCTGTGCTGATTTACGCTCAGGCCGGAACGGGTAAGCGCTCTAATCTGTTTACTGACTATACGTTTGCCCTGTGGAAAGGCCAAGGAGAAGGCAGGACGCTAGTGCCGTTTACCAAAGCGTATTCTGGTCTAGATAATGCGGAGATTGAGAAGCTAGACCGCTGGATTCGCCGACATACGAACGAAAAATTTGGGCCAGTGCGTTCAGTGGAACCGTTTCACGTGTTTGAGATTGGCTTTGAAGGAATTGCGGAGTCGAAGCGGCACAAGTCAGGGATTGCGGTGCGGTTCCCGAGAATACTGCGCTGGCGGACAGATAAGCCGATGAAGGAAGCTGATACGCTGGAGAATGCGATCGCACTTTTAGAAAGTCGGGACTAGAAAGCCAGGATGAAAAACTAGAATTCGGCTACGCTCACCCCTCGGGCGAAGTCGCCTAGCGCATCTTGATTTCACCGCGCTCTCTAACCTGCTGCGATCGCTTGGGGACAGTGAGCTGACACACCCAGTCACCCGTCTTACCCGTGAGGAAAGGAACAATACTGCCATCGTTGGCTAGAATACGATTGCGATCGCGGCAGTTATACAGCTCTAGCGGCTGCCGAACGCCATCTATACTAACAACCGTACGATACTCCCAATAGCTCTTAGCACTGCGACGAATGCTATTGATACAGACCTGATGACCGTTGAAAACTCGGCAAATATCTGAATCGGTAGGCGTGTTTAGAAAAGTCAGCAGCCAGACGGCAAAAGGAAGCGCTAGCATCACAATGACAACGGCCCACCAAACCGACAAAAATTTATCAACGATCAGAGACTTCAAAAAGAGCATTGAGGCGGTACAAGAAACTTTGTGTCGGTTTTTCTAAAGTTTACCGCCTTACCGGGCTCGAATGCCGAAACTGACTCTGCACGTCTTCCTAGAAAATGAAGGGATGCATCCTGTCAAGTGCCGGACACATCCCTTCATCTATCTATTCGGCTAGATCAAACAACAGAACTTCCGTCTTGTCACTAGCACCTACAACAGAAAGAGAATCTAGCCCTGCAAAGGCAAGGCCATCGCCAGCCGCTAAGGTTTGACCATCTAGCTGTAGTGCGCCTGTGACAACTTGCAACCAGGCTTTGCGGTTAGGAGCCAAATCGTAGCCAAGCTGCGCACCCTTAGCCAGAGTCGCGGCATACAGGCTGACATCTTGGTGAATAGTGACAGAATTCTCTCTACCGTCGCGAGAGCCAACCAGCCGCCACTGATCCTGACGAGTCTCAGGCGCAAAGTGCTTTTGCTCATAACCGGGCGCTAGCCCCTTTGACTCCGGCAAGATCCAGATTTGCAAGAAATGTACGGGATTCTCTTCAGAAGCGTTCATTTCACTATGAGTGACGCCTGTACCTGCGCTCATCCGCTGCACATCGCCAGGACGAATAACGGAGCCTGTCCCCATGCTGTCCCTATGAGCCAGCTCGCCTTCTATTACATAGGAAATGATTTCCATATCGCGGTGGCCATGAGTACCAAAACCTGCACCCGGTGCGACCCGGTCCTCATTGATGACTCGCAGATCGCTAAAGCCCATATTGCGCGGGTCCATATAACCGCCAAAGGAAAAGGTATGTCTGCTATCCAACCAGCCGAAGTTGGAAGCGCCGCGATCTGTTGCTTTACGAATAGCTAGCATTGTTTTGTGCTCCATAGAAACGTCTGTTTGCTTGTTTCTATTATGCATTGGCTTCAATAAAAATACAATAGTCTGTTTTATATTCATATTGTCGTTAAAGTAGATACAATAATACTGCTGGTAGTAGTGACTGTTGATGGACAAGCTAGAGAGCATGCGGACCTTTGTTGAGGTCGTCAATCACAACGGATTTGCGGCGGCAGGCAGGCATTTAGGACTATCACGCTCGGTAGTAAATAAGCTAGTAGCGCAGCTAGAGGAAGATTTGAATGTGCAGCTTTTGCAGCGGACGACGCGGCGGGTAAGTCCAACGGATATGGGGCGGGCGTATTACGAGCGCTGCGTAGATATTTTGGCAGAAGTAAAGGCGGCAGAGCTGTCGGTGACTCAGATACAGGCGCAGCCAAAAGGAACGCTGCGGATCAATGCACCGATGTCATTTGGCACGATGCATTTGGCGAAGGCGATCGCACAGTTCACCTACCAATACCCCGACATCCAGGTTCAGACCACGCTGAGCGATCGCTTCATCGACCTGATCGAAGAAGGCTTTGACGTCACCCTACGAATTGCCGAAAACCAAGCGGAAGATGCCCTAATCACTCACTTACTCGCGCCGATTCGTCGCGTTCTGTGCGCCGCGCCAAAGTATTTGGACACTTACGGCATTCCGAGTCATCCCGATGAGCTGCGATCGCATCACTGCTTGCACTACGGCCATCTAGCCACAGGCAGTAAGTGGCAGCTCATCGGGCCAGATCAGGTCCATACGGTTTCGATCAAGTGCCGTAGCTATTCTAATAACGGAGAAGTGCTGCGGGAAAGCGCGATCGCCGGAGTCGGCATTGCCCTACTGCCCACTTTCATCATCGGCGACGCTCTCAAATCAAACGCGCTGAACATCATCCTGCCAGACTATTGCCCACCCGAACTTACCGCTAGGCTCTGCTACGCCACCAACCGTCACCTGTCTACTAAAATTCAGCTACTGAGCGCGTTCTTGCAAGACTGGTTCAAAAAACCAGCGTGGGAGGATGATAGCAGCCTGAGTTAGTCGAGCATCTCTTTCGGCGTCACAACCAATCTAGGAAAGCTGATTGACTGAATTCTCATATCACTCGTATAAACGGTTTCCTCGTAAACGCCATCAACCAGTACCAGTACAGTTGCCTGAGCTCTGTGGCGATCTACTATCCAATATTCTGGAATGCCCCACCATTCATACTGTTGCCGCTTCCAAATGTAATCTCGTTTGTAATTAGTGCTGCTTTCACTCCCTGGGCTGACTAATTCAGCGACGAAAGCAGGCGCAGGCATTCCAAACCTGACTGCACTGTATCTTCCAGCTTTAAAGAGTTCACGATGCTCAGGCTGTAAAACCATTACATCAGGCTTCCGGTTCATCCAGCGATCTCCCACAGGATGCACTTCTAATTCTGTGTCATTACCCCGCACAAGCTTTCTGAGTCCTGGTAGTGACATCAGGCGAAATTTAAGGTCAGTCCCCCAAAGTATGTTGTCGTCATCTTCTGGCGGCAATCGAATCACTTCTCCAGTACTGAGCAGGCGATAGTCGCCATCGCTGAGTGTACAGTTGTCCAAGTAGTCTTGGTAGCTTTGATAGCGAGTGAGTGTGTAGGTCATCTGAGGGCTACTGAGTATGCACTTAGTTATTGAACTTAAGCGATTGATGCTGTCTTTAGTGCTGTCTACTCTATTTGAGTAGAAACAGGAACAGACGAGCTATCTGACTGGTTTTCCTTGGTCTTCGCTAGCTGCTCAGAGACAGCCGCGACTTCTTCTAACCGAGCGGCATCTGCGGCGACCAGATCTGCTTTGATCGGGGCCGCTTCAACCAGAGCGACCTCCTCTGTTTCTTCCACGCTTTCTGTTAACACTAGCGCTTCTGCCTCAAGGTCTTCTTGAATGCGGCGGGCCATGAATGAAACAAACCCAATGCTGATAGAGCCTAAGCTCAGCAGCGCCCAGCCTTCGATCACGTAAGTCATGAAGTGATTGAGTTCACTAATAGACATAGGACGCTAGCCTCGCTAAGCAGGTGGGTTGATCCCCAATTATGCTAGTTTTAGCAGTTAGATTCAATTCATCGTTGAGAATGATTACGCTGGACACTCTACATGGCTCTTTGGGAGAGCTTTTTTGTAGGTATCTAGATGAGGTCGTAGAATTGAGTCATTCCTCAATTTACTGGCCGACCTGATTAGGGTTGGTCTATCTACTGCATAAGCTATGGTCTCTAGTACTCGTTCCGTTTCGTCTAGTTCGTTTTCGACAGCAGCATCGCATGATGCTTCTCAGACAAGTTCGCACAGGGGAAGGACAGCGTCAGTCAGCCGGACAACGAAGGAAACAGACGTGCAGGTAACGCTAAACGTAGACGGTACAGGGAAATGTACCGCTGATACAGGCGTTCCTTTTCTAGACCATATGCTGCATCAGATCGCTTCTCATGGTTTGTTTGATTTAGAGGTGCGGGCAACTGGTGATATCGAAATTGATGACCACCATACCAATGAGGATGTGGGCATTACATTGGGAATGGCGCTACATCAGGCGCTAGGCGATCGCAAAGGCATTACCCGATTTGGTCACTTCATTGCCCCTCTTGACGAAGCCTTGGTCCAAATCTCTTTGGACTTCTCAGGTCGGCCTCACCTCAGCTACGGCCTAGAAATTCCCACGCAGCGAGTCGGCACCTACGATACGCAGCTAGTGCGCGAGTTCTTTGTTGCAATCATCAACCATGCGCAGATGACGCTGCACATTCGTCAGCTAGACGGGATCAACTCTCATCACATTATCGAGGCGACTTTCAAAGCGTTTGCTAGGGCAATGCGAATGGCAACAGAAGTCGATCCGCGTAGAGCGGGCAAGATTCCTAGCTCCAAAGGCGTTATCTAAGAACCGTTTAAGCGCCGTCTCTCAGATATTTTCTATGACTTCTACAGTGTCAACCAAAGAGTCTTCTGATTCGTCCAATCTCAGCGCGGACAAGGTGATGAGTGCCAAATTCTTACAGGCACTAAGCTTTGCAGCATACAAACATCGTCACCAGCGACGAAAAGACAATTCAACACCTTATATCAATCATCCGATTGCGGTTGCCAACATCTTGCTAAACGAGGCGGGAGTGACGGACGAAACCGTACTGATTGCGGCCTTGTTGCATGACACTGTAGAAGATACAGAGACTACGTTTGAGGAGATTGAACGACAGTTTGGCAAAGCGGTTAGAGAGATTGTTGCAGAAGTGACAGACGATAAGTCTTTGCTAAAGGCGGTAAGAAAACAGCAACAGATTGATCATGCGGCGGGGTTGAGCGATCGCGCCAAGCTAGTCAAACTCGCTGACAAAACCGCCAACCTGCGAGATGTCGTGGCTTCTCCACCTGATGGTTGGTCAGGCGATCGCATAGACAACTACGTAGAGTGGGGGAAGGCGGTGATCGATCGGCTGCGGGGCACCCATGCTCAGCTGGAATCGCTGTTCGATCGAGCCTATGAACAGGGAAGACAAATAGTAGAAACTCTATAAACGTCGGCTCAGGTCACTTGTTTAGCAGCACGAGGCTCAACTCTCTTCATAATTTCATCTCGTGTTGTCAGCGTTTTGAGATCATAGGCTGCTTGAAGGCTGAGGCAAGAGGCAGCATCGCCACCGAAATATCGTGCTAGACGCTCAGCAGTATCCGCAGTCACAGCTCGCCGCTCTTTCACAATTTCATGAATCCGCGTCGCCGAGACACTCAGCGCCAACGCCAGCGAGTGAGCGCTCATCTCTAGCGGCACCAAAAAATCCTCACGGAGAACCTCTCCGGGATGAACTGGCCGCATACGATTGACAGGTTTTTTCATAGTCTTATTTGTGGTAATTGGCAGAGATATCGTGATGCCTTTCTTCACACCAATTACGAACAAGGACCTAAAAATGGTTTGATAAAGCAGCTACACAACGCTCGCAGATTGTCGGATCTTCTGCCGAGTCACCTACATGTGTCGAATAGTTCCAGCAGCGATCGCACTTCTCACCGTCCGCATCGACGACGGCGATCGCCATATTCTCAAACTCGGTGCTATATCCAGCGCCCTGCAACGCCTCAGCACTATCTACTAGCTCTACCTGAGAGACTAAGAACAGATAGCGCAGCTCATCCACCTGATTTGAATCAGTCGCCATGCTGTCTGCTGGATTCATAGCCGCTAGCTCAGACTTGATCGCTTCGTCAGCTACAAACAGCTTCAGCTTCGCCTGCAAAGAAGAGCCAATCGCCTTATCCGAGCGGGCTTTTTCTAGCACTGTATTCGCTTCATCGCGAATTGTCCGCAGCTTTTCCCAGCGGTTGGCCAGCTCGGGCTGCTGCCAGCTTTCTTCTACGTTCACCCAGCCAGATTCAAAGACAGACTCTGCCTCAGTCGCGTACGGAAGCGACTGCCAAATATCTTCGGCCATATGAGAAAGGACGGGTGCGATCACCTTCGCCAAACTCTCAATCGCCACTGCCAACACCGTCTGACAGCTCCGCCGCCGCGCTGAATCCGCAGAGCTGATATACAGCCGATCCTTCGCAATATCCAGGTAAAAGTTCGACAGATCCACCACACAGAAATTCTGCACCGTCTGGAAGAACTGAAAGAACTGGTAAGACTCAAAAGCCGCCTTTACATCGGCAAATACTTCCGTCATCCGGTGCAGCATGTACCGATCTAGCTCGGGCAGTTGCTCATAGGGTACTGCATCTTTCGCCGGATCAAAATCGTGCAGGTTCCCCAGCAAAAAGCGCGCCGTGTTGCGAATCTTGCGATACACATCCGACATCTGCTTTACGTTGCGCATGCCAAGGCGCATATCGCCAGAGTAATCAACCGACGACACCCACAGCCGCAACACATCAGCTCCATACGGGGGCTCTTTCTTCTTGTTGTTACCCCCCTCAATAATCACCTTCGGGTCGACGCCGTTACCCAGCGACTTACTCATCTTGCGCCCGTTCTCATCGAGCACGTAGCCATGAGTCAGCACTTGACGATACGGCGCATGGCCGTTTGCTGCCACGCTAGTCAGCAGGCTCGATTGAAACCAGCCCCGGTGCTGATCCGAGCCTTCTAAATACATCTCGGCTGGATAGTTTAATCCCTCTCGCTGCTTCACCACAGAGGCCCAAGATGAACCAGAATCAAACCACACATCCATTGTGTCCGTGCCTTTGACATAGGTCTTGCCATTGTTCTGATAAGACTCTG
The DNA here is from genome assembly GCA_963838725.1 of uncultured cyanobacterium. Taxonomy (GTDB): domain Bacteria; phylum Cyanobacteriota; class Cyanobacteriia; order Phormidesmidales; family Phormidesmidaceae; genus Phormidesmis. The sequence goes on from CAWISM010000009.1 coordinate 92,904, forward strand.
GCAGCAGCTCTTCTACGCTCAGATCCCACCAAGCATCGCCGCCCTTTTCTGCCACGATTGCCTGCACATGAGCAATGGTTTCTTGCGTCATCAGCGGCTCACCCGTTTCCTGCTCATAGAACACAGGGATCGGCACACCCCAGCTTCTCTGCCTCGAAATGCACCAGTCAGAACGCTCGGACACCATCGCAGTAATCCGGTTCTTACCCTGCGCCGGAATCCACTTCACTTCGTCAATCGCATCGAGCGCATCACCGACAAAGCCTTTGACAGAGGCGAACCACTGCTCTGTCGCTCGATAGATCACTGGCTTTTTGGTGCGCCAGTCATACGGATATTTGTGATTGTACGGCTCATGCTTTAGCAGTACTTTCGCTTCAGTCAGCGCCTCGATCAGCACGTCGTTCGCGGTTTTGAGGACGTTCAACCCCTCGAAGCTGCCAGCTTCCGCGGTAAAGTTCCCGCGCTCGTCTACCGGACACAAGATTGGCAGGCCCTCTCTTTGGCCGACGGTGAAGTCTTCTTGACCGTGACCGGGGGCGGTGTGGACTAAGCCCGTGCCCGATTCAGTGGTGATGTAGTCGCCGCCGATCACGATAGGACTGACTCGGTCGAAGGTTTCTTCTTTGGTAGCTAGCGGATGACGGTAGGTCGTACCGGCTAGCGCCTCTCCTTTGATCTCAGCGACGACCTGCAAACCACTACCAAAGGTTTCGCCTAGCTTCTGAGCTAGATCTTTAGCGACGACCAGATACTTGAACGGTTCGCCAGAGGCGCTTTCTACGACTGCGTAGGTCAGCTCGGCGTTCACTGCGATCGCCACGTTCGCCGGAATTGTCCAGGGCGTCGTTGTCCAGATGGCCACACCCAAGCTTTCTAGATAAGGCGATAGAACGGCCTGCGCCGATCCCGCAGCGCTGACGACTGGAAAAGCTAGATAGATACTCGGTGAAATGTGATCTTCTGGATATTCCAGCTCTGCTTCCGCTAGCGCCGTCTGTGACGAGGGACTCCAGTGCACAGAGCGCAGCCCCCGGTAAATGTGGCCGTTTTCTACCATCTTGCTAAACACACCGAGCTGCGCTGCTTCATACTCTGGCAGCAGTGTCATATAGGGATGATCCCAATCACCCCACACGCCATATCGCTGAAAGCCTGCGCTCTGTTTTTCTATGGTTTCTAGGGCAAATTCTTTGGCGCGCGATCGCAACTTAATCGGCGTCAGCTCTCGCCGCTCAGCCGACTTTAGCTTTTGCAACACCTTTAGCTCGATCGGCAGACCGTGACAGTCCCAGCCCGGCACATAGCGAACCTTACGTCCCTGCAACATCTGATATTTATTGATGATGTCTTTGAGGATTTTGTTCAGCGCATGGCCCATATGCAGATCACCGTTTGCATAGGGTGGTCCATCGTGCAATATAAACGGCTCGCCCGGATTACTCTGCGCTAGTGTTTCGTAAATCTTTCTCTCGCGCCAATAGGCTTGCAGCTCTGGTTCGCGCTTGACCGCATTAGCCCGCATACTAAAATCAGTCTGAGGCAGTAAAACGGTTTCTTTGTAGCTTTTAGATTCACTCACAGGGGATCACGGGTGTGCTTTGGGACGGATGCGATGGAAGAGGTGCGATGGAAGGGACGTTAGCTTGGAGATAGCAGATTAAGACATTCTGCCTTGAAGTTTGGTCTGCTTCAAGTCAATCAATCCAATTACTGTTATCCCAGTCGCTGTCATCCCAATTACTGTCGGCATTGTCGGCTTCAGTAGACGGTGCTTCTCGGCGGGGAATATCAATTACTGGTTTTGATGGCTTCGGCTTTGTCAGCGACTGAGCGACGTCTTTGATCCAGCTAATAAAGATACCAGGCACTGCTAAGAGTGAAGGCTTTTCTCTTAAAGGCTTTCTTTTAGGCTGGGTTAGAGGCTCTGACGTCTCTAGTTTTGATGTCTCTAGTTTTGATGTTTCCACCTGCGCGGTAGTCGGCTGCGCTCTGATTAACTCGGGTTCGTCAGACCTTGGACCCTCTAGGTATAGCTCTAGTTCGTCATCCCAGTCGTTGTCTGCCCGCTTGAGATCTTTTGAACCTGGATTATCTGCTTTTGATAGCTCAGCCTGAGAGGTTTCTAGCTCTAAAGCATTGGGGTTAGCTGTCTCTAGCTTAAATATTTCAGACTCGACCGCTTCTGACTCAAGCGCCTCCGGCTTGTCTGCTTCGGGCTTAATTACTTTGGGTTCATTCGCTTCAGGCTTATCTACTTCAGATTCATCTACTTCAGATTCATCTGCTTCGGGTTCATTCGCTTCGGACTCATCTTCTGTAGGCTGGAGGCTGCTGGATTGAATGACTTCGTTTGTTTGTACGGTGAGGACTTCTGCGATCGCAGACGGCGGATCGATTGGCTCCGCCTCCACAGCAGCCGTCTCTAGCGCTTCTGCCAGAGTTTCTGATACCTCTACCGCGCTCTCTAAAACGCCATCTTCCACAAACTCATAGTCATACAGCGGCCGCCTGCGAGGGTCCAGGCTTTGATTGAGTCCCTGACGCAGTCGATCGGTAGACGGACCCATCACAGGCCGATCTTTTAGCGTGGCAGGTCGGACCGTTTCGACTGGCGCAATCCGCAGCTGATTGAGCTGACTCTTTGCCCAGTCTCCTACCACCTCAGGTGTCAGCACAATCGGCGTCTGCTGATAGACAGGTGTTTTCTCTCTGCGTACTGACAGCGTTTGCCAGCCTAGCCCCACCAACAGGATCACCGACGCCACCTGACCGAGCAGAACAATCGGCGTCATCTGCTTAGCGCTGAACCACAGATCCGCTGCATATAGCACTCCTAGCCCGCTCCACACCCAGTCAGAACGACGGTGCACTTCCGGATACAAAAAAGCCGCCAGATAGAAAGTAAAGCTGCCAATCCCTAACAGCACAGCCAGAACATTTGCGAGCATCGCCAACCGCTTACGAACCCTCACTATTGTGTCGGATCGAGGTCAATTTGACACTACACAATACTAGCTGACGGCGACTGAGCAGAGCTGACGGTGACTGAGCGGAGCCGAAGTCACACCGCGCCAGAATCCTTACTAAAGAGCACCATCACCGTTTTGATAATTAGCTGAACGTCATACATCAGGCTCCACTTGCGCTGATATTGCAAGTCCAGACGAATCACATCCTCAAACTTAGTAACAGTAGAGCGGCCGTTTACCTGCCATTCGCCCGTCATTCCCGGCTTTACGTTGAGCCGCTGCCACTGCGAAACCTCATACTGCTCAATCTCGTCTGGCGTGGGTGGACGCGTACCGACTAGGCTCATGTCGCCTTTTAGCACATTCCAAAACTGAGGAAACTCGTCTAAGCTCGTACGCCGCAAGAATTTGCCAATTTTCGTGACGCGCGGGTCGTTATCGTTTTTAAACAGCGGCCCTTCCACCTTGTTAGCAACTTCCCGCTTGCGCGCTTCAGCGTCTGTCACCATTGAGCGAAATTTCCAAATTTTGAAGCGCTTACCCATCCAGGAGCAGCGAATCTGGCTGAAAAAGATAGGACCGCCATCGTCTAATTTAATGATGATGCCGACTACCACGTAGAGCACAGCAGTAATTGCTAGACCGACTAGTGCACCGACAATGTCCATCACTCGCTTTGCTTTTGAGCGGACAGATGGGTGCGTTTCAGGCCGATTTTCTAGCGCGTTCTTCATCCGAGACGGACGCACAGCCTGCCGACTGACAGCAGCACTCTCTAACGCAGCTTCTTTGATAGAAAATACCTTGTCTAGCTCCGTTAGCGAGAGCGCCATCATCACCTGCGGGCGGACATTAATGAGATGAAGCTGCGCCGACTTTGACTGGCAGAGCTTATGACAAATGACCAGCGCACCGATACCGCTACTGTCTATAAACTGCGTCTCAGTGAAATCGAGCACAATTTCTTTTAGACTTGGCTCCTGCTCAAAAGCTTCCTGGCAGCTTCGTTTGAAAGCAACAGCTTCAACGACAGTAAAGGCGTGGGTGAGATGAATTGTGCCCATTGATTCGCAAAATGCGGTGTCAAAACTGGCCTGGCTAGAAGAAATCGTAGTGCTGTCTTGGCGGATCATAGTAGGAATTGTAAGAAGTTACAGCGACCAAGGCCTTAAATCTAAGGAAGTGTTTCAGGAGTTAGGAACAGGCACACGTTCATAGCTTCTAGGAGAGAAACAGCTCCTGTCAATGCAAATTTCGCGTAGATCTTTATCTACCAAGGATGCATCGATAGTAGCTCGGAGTCTTTTTGTCAGTAGATTCTACACGTCGACTTTTCAAAATCTGCACGAATTAGGAAGATGTTTATCTTCATTGGGTAAATCTATTGACAAAACTGAAAATGTGTTCAACTTTTCACCATTCTCTGCTCTTCTTTTGCATGAAGAAATGGCTAAGTTATCAGTGCAGCTACTGCTGTTTTATAGATAGCTTCACAAAGCAGATAGCTTCAGTAAAGAACTGCTATCGAAGTGGCCACCACGAAACCTTATCTCTAGTAGCGCCATAGACAGCCTTCATCCCTTCAGGATCAGATACTTGGACTAGGTCTGTTGCAGTTTCTGTTTTGGCATTGGCCTTTATCAGGTTCACTTTAGTCATACCCTTGAGCACTTGCTCTACGGTGCGATGGTTAAGCTGACAGGCTCTAGCGATAATATCGACTGGCAGATCAAAGCTGTAGAGGCCGTTTTGGTTGGGCTGAGCGCCTAGCGATCGCTCTTGATAAATCAAGGCTCTTAGCAGCGCGGCTACTGCCTGAGGGGGATAAGTGCTGCAGTTGAGCAGGTGATAGCGAAATTTTTCACGCAGCTCGAATAGTAGCGCGTACCGCTGCTGAAATTCAGGATTGCTTTGGTACAAAGACTGGATGATCGTCTGAGGAATTTTAACAACATCGGTTGTTTTATACGCTTCTACTAGGCTAGGAAACCCGTAGTAGATCTGGCCGTAGCTGACATTTAGATTCAGCATGCCAAAGCAGCCACCTGAATAGATCAGCGCAATCACACGATCGAGCGGGGCGCTGCGAATAATCACCGGTCCGCCTGCCAAAATGACATAGAGATCGTTTATCGGCGCGTCCGGTAGATGCGCTGTATAGATCGGTCGGCTAGCATACAGCTTTTCTAAAACGCAGGTATCTGAATTGAGCTGTTGAGAAAGCGCTTTAGCGTCTAGCCCTCGAAACAAAAAGCAGTGCTGGGTAAGGCTGCTTACCCAATCAGCAGCAGTCTGCATGGTTTTTTGGGTCACTGTAGTACAACCTGCCAAGGCTTTCTTTTTCATTTTGCCACGCAGCTCAGCAGGATCTAGCGTTTTCTCTGGTTGAATCTGAAAACATTTTTGATTCAACTGTATTTTTACAGAGTAGAATTTTGGACAGCTCACTATTTCAATTAGCTTTTGAGGCTTAGTTTATGAGTGCATGGCAGCTGTTGATGCGGCGATCACGAGTTCCTAAACAAATGGACTTAGTGCTATGGATTGGGATCGGATTTGTGCTTAGTGTGGTGTGTGCTTTTCTACTAGATCAGAACTTAATGGGTTTGTCCTGGCAGGCTTGGCTAGCGATCACAACGGTCTGCGCTGCCTTTCTAGGAAATGCCCTGACTAGTCTGCCTGCGGACATTGTGTTTCTAGGCGCGGCGGCAGTTTTATTCCTCAGCGGCGTACTAGACGAAAAAGCAGCGCTAGCTGGCTTTAGCAACTCGGGGATGATTACGGTGGGTGTGCTTTATATCGTGGTTGCTGGATTGCAGCAGACAGGCGCTCTGCAGTGGGTCTCTCAACAGGTCTTGGGAATGCCTAAAACGCCCAGCAAAGCCCTGGTTCGGCTAATGCTCCCGGTGATCGGAGCAAGCGCGTTTCTTAACAACACGCCTGTGGTTGCCATGTTCATTCCGGTGGTGAATGACTGGTGCCGCAAGCTGCGCTTCAGCCCGTCTAAGCTAATGATTCCGCTTAGCTATGCGGCGATCTTTGGCGGACTCTGTTCTCTAATTGGGACCAGTACCAACCTAGTTGTCAACGGATTGTTGATTGATGCGACGGGGACTAGCGGGCTGAAGATGTTTGACATCGCCTGGATTGGCCTACCCTGTGCGCTGTTTGGATTCTTGTTTTTGTTTTTGACACAGTCGTGGCTGCTGCCAGATCGCCAGCCTGTGCTCAGCGAGACCGATGACTTGCGAGAGTACACCGTAGAGATGCGGGTAGAGCCTGGCAGTTCGTTAGTTGGTAAAACAGTCGAGAAAGCTGGACTGAGACATCTGCCAAATCTATACCTGGCAGAAATCTATCGGGGAGATCAGGTGCTGCCAGCGGTTGGGCCACAGGAAGTTTTAGTAGACAACGATCAGCTATTGTTTGTCGGTGGGGTCGATTCTATTCTGGATTTGCAGCGTATTCGAGGGCTGCTGCCTGCGACCGATCAGGTGTTCAAGCTCGATAGCCCTAGGGCAGAGCGGAGCTTAATTGAGGTAGTCGTATCTAATACCTGCCCGTTGGTAGGACAGACGATTCGCGAAGGTCAGTTTCGGACACGCTATAACGCGGTTGTGCTGGCGGCAGCTCGTAATGGCGATCGCCTCGCTGGCAGAATTGGCGACATTCGTCTTCAAAGCGGTGACACGCTCTTATTAGAAGCGCCTTCGACCTTTTTAGATGAGCGTAGAATTTCTCGCGACTTTTATTTAGTCAGTGGCATTCCCAATTCTGAACCCATGCGCCACGGGCGATCACGCGTTGCTTTCATCCTTACTCTAGCGATGGTGCTACTTGCAGCATTCGGCTGGCTGAGTATGCTACAAGCAGCGGTGCTCGCAGCGGTCGGCATGATTGTACTAGGCTGCTGTTCACCTGCTCAGGCCATGCGCAGCATTGACTGGTCGGTGCTGCTGGTAATTGCGGCGGCGCTGGCGTTAGGCGAAGGACTCAATGCAACCGGGGCGGCTGAGGCGATCGCCAATAGCGTCATCGGTATGGCAGGCAGCAATCCTTGGCTGTCCCTAGTGGCGGTGTACGCAGTGACCACCATACTCACTGAAATTGTGACTAACAACGCGGCGGCGGCGCTGGTTTTCCCAATTGCGCTCTCTTTGGCCACTCAGCTTGGCGTTAGCTACATGCCGTTCGTAGTCAGCATCATGGTGGCTGCATCTGCGAGCTTTGCCACACCGATCGGCTATCAGACTAACCTGATGGTAGCCGGACCTGGTGGCTACAAATTCGCGGACTTTATGAAAATAGGCATTCCTTTGAATTTGCTGTACGGGATTGTGACTGTGGTGATCGCACCGCTGGTCTATCCTTTTTGATTAGACTCTCTGTCTCTCTTGCTCAAAGCTTTAACTAGCAACCCGGTTGACTGTGACTTAGCACGAGCGAAAGATCAGCCGTTAGACGCTACTGATAGACGCATGGCCTACTGCCTTAGGCCGTTTTCTCGCGGTTTTGGCTGCGGTAGCCTGAGAATCCGCAGCCAATTCGAGATGACTTAAGCAATGGCAGACACGGCAAGTGTTTCTATCATCATTCCTACGCTCAACGAGTCAAAGACGCTAGCTAGAACGCTGCGGCAGCTAACGGTACTTAATCCGCCTGCAAAAGAAGTGATTGTCGTAGATGGGGGAAGTCAGGACGATACGGTAGCGATCGCTCAAGGCTGTGAGATTCAAGGCTGCAAGACCACCATTATTTCCTCCACGCAAGCCGGACGGTCTATACAGATGAACCTCGGTGCTGAGCAGGCGATCGGAGATATTTTGTGCTTTTTGCACGGCGATACAATTGTGCCGGATGACGTTGTCAGCGTAATGGTGAATACGCTAGGCGATTCTGCTGTGGCCTGCGGCGGATTTATTTCGCTAATGAGAGGAGAGACAACCACTCGCTGGGCCACTTCGCTACACAACAGTCTCAAGACTTACTACGCGCCGCTGCTGTTTCGGCCCCGCCTTTTCTTTCAGAAAGGACTGAGGCTGCTGTTTGGCGATCAGGTGATGTTTTGCCGAAAATCAGATTTCACTGCCTGTGGTGGGTTTGATAGCGCGATCGCCATCATGGAAGAGGCCGATTTATGCATTAGGCTGACGCAAAAAGGACGGATCAAGCAGGTCAATCGCACTGTCGAATCGTCGGACCGCCGGGTAGCGCAGTGGGGCCCTGTAAAGGCAAACCTGATCTATCTATCAATTGGCTTTCTGTGGGGCGTAGGCGTTTCTTCGACAACGCTCAGCCAGTTCTACAAAAACGTTCGCTGATCGTTGAGCTGCCAGCTGTAAGGCAAATAGACCAGACTAGCGGCGGCTGGAATGGTCGTTTCCGGTAAGTAACCCTGAATATAGCTAGCGACAGAACCCGCCTGGGCCACGAAATCTTTCTCATACCAACGGAAGATCTTGCTGCAATAGAGCGTATTGCCCACTGCGTCGTAGCTAACTTTAGCGGAGTTATTGATAAAGCGCTGCGCGTCTTCCTCCAGTTGATTTGAGACGAGTTCAGGCGTGTATGCCTCGGCGCGCAACAGCGGACAGCTCGTAGCCGCGCAGACCAGCGCAAAATGGATACGCGGCTCATCGTAGCGATCGCGCAAGATACCGTGTTCAATATTGTCCAGACTCAAAGAGCGATCGCCCAGGCTATAGACAGGCCGCTTGAAGAACAATGCAAAGCTTGCCCAGTTCGGAACGCCGAGAATCTCCGGGCGAATTGAGTCAATTGGATACTTTTGCAGTACCTGTTTGATGACTAGAGCGTTGTAGAGATTGATCAGGTAGGCGATCGCACCCTCCCTATCCATAGAATCTAGATCAGCAGAGCGGATGCTATCTAGCCACTGGTCTAGCGCTCCGGCTGATTCTTCTTGCCAGCGGGCATAGTCTACCTTTCCCTCAGCGACATAGGTTCGCAGCATCTGCGACCAGGGTGTAAAGTCAATCAAAGCAATATCCTCTCGCGTCCAAAGCAACTCGACTATGAACTGGTCCTCATTGTTCTCTTCCTACGTGCGTAGCTTAGCGTGGAAAAGAATCAAGCGCTGGGTAAGAGAGTCTTTTCCAACGGTTCCAACAATCTCTACAGCAGAACTAGCAGACCAGTTAGAGCGACCGTCAGCTCCTCCAGTTTTAGTCGATGCTCGCGAACCAGAAGAATTCGCGCTGAGCCATCTACCGAATGCGTATCAGGCACAAACAATCGCAGAGGTTGTGCAGGCAGGTATCACTAGAGATATGTCAGTGGTTGTCTATTGTTCTATTGGCTATCGTTCAGCTAGATTCGCGCAGGCGCTCAATGAAGTAGGCTACCAAGCTACGAACTTAGAAGGGTCTATCTTCCAGTGGGCAAACGAGGATAGACCCCTAGTCACTAACCGGAATGGACAGGTAGTCTCGACTGACGAGGTACATCCCTACGATACGCTCTGGGGCCTGTTGCTAGAGCCAAAATGATTGCATCGAATATGCCCGTAATATAAAAAGGCAGTTCAGCAAACCGTTACTATGCCATCGCCTCTAGAGCGTGTCTCTACTCCTGTGTCCAAGCTGCCGATGAACCCAAGGCGGCTGCGGCTCTATGCTAGTGAAGGTGAACCGCGTCACGCTACCTGGCTAGAGCTATTTTTTGATCTGGTATTTGTACTGACGATGGCGGAGCTGGCGCATCTGCTACACGGCCATCCAGACTGGGGTGGAATTATTAGCTTTGCGGTGCTGTTTGTTCCGGTTTGGTGGCTATGGATTGACTTTAGCTACTACGCCGATCAGTTCGATGTAGATGAGGGGATTTATCGCCTGATCTACTTTGGCATTATGTTTGGCATTGTGGTGCTGGCACTGACCATTCCCGAGGCGCTGGGCGTAGGCTCAACTAATTTTGCAGCGGTGTACGCGGCGCTGCGGTTGGTAATTATCGGCCTGTATATGCAGGCATGGCGACTGGTGCCTCAATCACGTGAGCTGACGAGCCGATATGCGATGAGTTTTTCTATAGCGTTCTTTCTTTGGCTGGTTTCAATTGGGGTACCCGGTCCCGCTCGGTTTTGGCTGTGGGCGATCGCACTTCTAATCGAAATCAGCAACGGCCCGATTACCTACCTGACTATCCGCCACGTCCCAGTCCAGGAATCCCATATGGACGAGCGATTTGGTCTATTTGTGATCATCGTTCTAGGTGAGGCGATTATTGCGGTGGCCTCCGGTGTGGCCGATACCGACTGGCAATGGCAGAACGTGCTGACAGCGACCAGCGGATTTGTCGTAGCGGTCAGCCTGTGGTGGATGTACTTTGAGCGCGCAGAAGAATCCACTATCAACCAGGCACTGCGCGGCGGCAAGATGGCTCTGCTGCGCTCTTATGTTTACGGCTACAGCCATGTATTCGCCTTCATGGGAATCGTGGCGACCGGAGTCGGTATCCAGTTTGCAATCGAAGCAGCCTCTGGGGAAGCGTTTACCCTGCCGATGCAGAGCACGCTATGTGGCGGAATTGCTGTCTTTTTGATTGGCGTGACTACTTTACAGTGGGCATCGCCGACTTGCCTGCCGATAAAGGCAATTTTGGGGCGATCGCTCCTAGCTGTTTTCTCTCTTTGTTCAATCGCTTTGAACGCTTTGATCTCTCCTATTGTTATTGTTGTACTGATGGCAGCACTGCTAATCACGCTCAACAAGGTAGACGGTCTGCCGCTAGTGAAAGGCTAGGTGAAAGTCCGTTGTATGGGCGTAGCACGCTAGACCTCTACTCATCACTCATGAGCTGGCTCATCTTCTGTAGATCGAGCACTTCATTGAGCGTGGCTTCGTCCATTAGCTCATTTTCTAGAACAAGCTGGCGAAGCGGCTTACCCGTTTCTAATGATTCCTTGGCGATCACAGCCGCATTCAAATACCCAATATGCGTATTCAGCGCCGTCACTAGGGCCAGACTCCCTTCCGCATAGTCCATACAGCGCTCAGGAAAAGCGGTAATTCCTTGCAAACACTTTTTATCAAGGGCTTCAACGGTATTACCCAGAATCTCAATGCTGTGGATCAAGTCATAGGCAATTAGCGGCATCATCACATTTAGCTCTAGCTGTCCGGCCTGCGCGGCTAGGGCGATAGCCTGGTCATATCCCATCACCTGAAAGCAGACCATTGAGGTCATCTCTGCCATCACCGGATTGTACTTTCCGGGCATGATGGACGATCCAGGCTGCACCGGGGGCAGTTGAATTTCTTTTAATCCAGTTTTGGGACCAGAATCAAGCAAGCGCAGATCGTGAGAGATTTTCACTAGATCTTGAGCTAAGTTTCGCAAGGCGCTGCTAACCGCGACAAAAGGAGCCATACTCTGCATTGCCGCCATTAGATGAGGCGCACTCGTTACAGGCTGCTGTAGAAAATCGCTCAAGATCTCAGCTACACGAAAGCGATACTGCGGATGCGTATTTAACCCTGTGCCAGTCGCGCTGCCGCCTAGACCAATCACAGCTAGCTCAGCGGCAGCCGCTTGGATTCGCTGCTGGTGCCCGCTCAGAATATGCTCCCAGGCCCGAAAGCCCTCGCCAAGTCGGACCGGGACGGCGTCTTGCATATGGGTGCGGCCCGAGCGGACGATGCCTTGAAATTCAGCGGCTTTGGCTTTGACGGTGGCGATCGCACCTGCCAAGGCCGGATACAGTGAGTGCTCAAGCGCCAGAATTCCACCCACTCGAATCGCTGTGGGAATCACGTCATTAGTCGATTGTCCATAGTTGACATGATCGTTCGGACTGACTCGGCTGTAGTTCCCCTTTGCATCACCTAGTATTTCTAAGGCGCGGTTAGACAGCACCTCATTGACATTCATATGGTGAGAAGTCCCCGCACCCGCCTGATAGACATCGACCACGAACTGATCGCGCAGCTCGCCTTTGAGAATTTCGTCTACGGCCTGGACAATTGCATCACCGATGTCGGTAGGAATGCAGCCTAACTCTTTATTGGCGATCGCAGTAGCTTTCTTGATCAGCAAGCAAGCATCTATATAAGTCGGTAGTGGTCGCAGTCCACTGATAGGAAAATTGTGCATCGCCCTTAGCGTCTGAATACCGTAGTAGGCACTCTCTGGGATCTCTAGCTCTCCCATAGAATCCTTTTCGATCCGAGCTTTGTCAGCAGAGACTTCTACCATGATTGATTGGATGCGAGTTTTGAACAGCGTTTGACCCTCTCAGATTCTAGAACGCTGCTGAACCACGTGCACTAAATCACCCTGGGAATAATGGGATTGATCTGGCTAGCTGTTTACGCTGCTAGCCGTATCAATAACTCATACAACTAACGCTATATGGTGATTTTATCTTCTTCTAGCGTCAGTAGCTCTAGCGACGCTACAGCACTGATAAAACAAGGGCTCACACTGCTAAGGCGGGGTAAATACAGCAGTGCAGTTGATACGTTTGGGCAGGCGATCGCACAAAATAGCAAAGATGCAACCGCTTGGCTCTACCGGGCGCAAACTAACATCCAAGCTGGCAATTACGAGGCCGCGCTAAAAGATCTGCGCATCGCGCTGCAAATAGATTCCGACTACGCCGAAGCGTGGCACACCCAGGGCGTAGCTCAAGCAGAACTAAGGCTGTATCCTGCGGCAGTCGATAGCTTTGATCAGGCGATCGCCTGCAACCCGAACAAAGACAAAGTCTGGTACAACAAAGGCCAAGCTCTATTAAAGCTATATCAGCCTGCTGAGGCATTAGGCAGTTTTGATCAGGCGATAAAAATTAGAGCAGATAAGCATCGTACTTGGTACAGCAAAGCGCTAGCGCAGGCCGCTCTAGAACAAATCCATGCAGCGATTGAAAGCCTAGATCAAGTAGTCGCACTCAAAGAGAACTGTCACTACGCTTGGAACTACAGAGGCACTTTGCTCAATCGCCTATTCAAGCACCAGGCCGCCCTTGAGAGCTTTCAGCAATCTCTAGAGTGTTGTCGGCTAAATCCAAACGCTCTGTATGGAATTGCCTCTTGCTATGCCCTCGAAAACGACGTAGAGACGGCTGCTCTCTATCTGCGGCAAGCGGTGCAGATTAATCCTCATATTTATAGTTTGATGGCTCGCAAAGATCTCAACTTTGAACCTATTCGCAACCATCCCCAGATCAGCAGCATTTTATGGGGTTAGCCATCAGCTAGCAAACGGCCAGTAAACGCTATGCTACAAGCACCGCATTGTTTGCTCAACGCTATTGTCTAGGCTTATGGCCAGAACTCCTACCCTAAAGTTTGATCGCGGAACGCTGGTTTTGCATCCGCCACCGAGAGGGAAAGCGTGGATTGACTACGCCGTCTGGGACGATCGCATTGAGCGCTTCCGGGTACCTGCGGACCAGTATCGGCTGCTAGTCTCCGCGCTGCGAGCAGAAGGCGTGCGCTTTGAAGATAAAGTGCAGGCGTTTGAACCGTTGGACTTGCAAGACAATTTGACCCTAACTCCCTATGACCATCAGCAAGAAGCGCTAGACGCTTGGAAGCAAGGGCAGCGGCGGGGCGTCGTGGTTTTGCCAACAGCGGCAGGAAAGACGTATCTAGCTCAGATGGTGATGGCAGCGACCCCAAGGCGGACGCTGATCACCGTACCGACGCTGGATTTGATGCATCAGTGGTATGCGGATCTAGAAGCGGCGTTTCCAGGGGTAGAGGTTGGTTTACTAGGGGGTGGATCGCGCGATCGCACTCCCATCCTCGTATCCACCTACGACAGCGCCGCCATCTACGCCGAAGATCTCGGTAGCCAGTACGCACTGCTGATCTGCGATGAATGCCATCACCTACCTAGCGACTTCCATCGCTGTATCGCCGAGTATTCCATCTCCCCCTACCGCCTGGGGCTGACAGCCACACCCGAACGTACCGACGGTCGGCACGAAGATCTAGACGCTTTACTTGGTCCGGTGGTGTATCGGCGTACGGCAGCAGAGCTATCAGGGAACAGCGCTAGCGCCGTATCAGGTGGTGCAGCTAAAGGTACAGCTAAATCAGGAAGAGCGCGATCGCTACGACAGCCTACAGCAGCAGCGCAACGACTTTCTTAAAGCCTCAAACATCTGGCTTAGTAGCGCCCAAGGCTGGCAAAGGTTCGTTCAAGCCAGCGCCCAGTCGCCTGCGGGTCGCCGCGCCATGATTGCCCACCGAGAAGCCAAAAATATTGCCCTCGGCACTGCTGGCAAGCTCTCTCTGTTAGAAAAAATACTTCAGCAGCACTATCCGGAACGTACGCTAATTTTCACCAACGACAACGCCACCGTTTACAAAATCTCTCAAGAGTTTCTCATTCCGGCAATCACTCACCAAACGCCTGTCAAAGAAAGGCACACCATCTTGCAAAAGTTTCGCAGCGGCGACTACAGCGTGATTGTGGTTTCCCACGTACTGAACGAGGGTGTGGACGTGCCCGACGCGCGAATCGCCGTTTTGCTCTCTGGCAGCGGATCTACTCGTGAATATATTCAGCGGCTCGGTAGGGTATTGCGTAAAGGTAGTGATGGCAAAGTTGCCTTGCTGTACGAGGTAGTTGCAGAACAGACAAGTGAGGAAGGCGTTTCTAGGCGCAGAAAGCAGCAGCCCGCTACAGAACCAGTCTCGTCAGCCGATCGGCAGCTTTCTTTGGTGCCCGATTTGGCTGGGCAGGGTAGGAAGCGAGATGGGAAAAGGGATGGGGTGCGATCGCCCTATCCAAATAAAAAAAGACAGGACTCCCTGCCCATCGCCGCAGAAGAATCTCCACAGTGGCCTGACAGCCAATCCGACGACGAATAGGAACATTCACCAAGCCAGCTACAACAGCACACTGCCACCCTACTGCCATTCATATCTCTGATTCATATTGTCAGTCGCCTGATAAAAAGCCGCTATCTGGTCACTAGAGAGCACCTTTCGCCACTTTTGATTCAGCCTAATTCCGAAGCTTTGCTTTGGCTGAGCCTCATTATGGTACTTCTGCACAGAAGCGCGAGTGCCGCTATTTCCAGAAATCGTATGGTGCTGATGCTGCCAATAGCTGAGCATATCCGGCTGAAAGTCAATCGCTAGCCAGTCGCAGAGCCTTTGTGTCACTGTCTCCGAGTCTGTTGCAAACTCCTCATATCGAAGCCTGATCTTCTGTCCAGAAAAACCATCGAAGAAATTATTCTCATTCGTGACTCTTTCCTGCCAAAGCTGCCCAAACTGCTGCCCAAACTGCTGCGGCGTCAGTCCGTGATACTGCTTTCGCCTAGAGTAAGAGCTCATTACCGCTCTTCCATCTCGAATTAGATGAATTAGATAGGGCGATAGATGCTGATCAAACTCCCTAGCCGCTAGCTTCTTCTCTAGCCACCACACCGTTTTAGTCGAATCTATCAAAACACTTTCTTCTACCCTAGAAGCTATCAGAGAATAAGGATTAAAGACAGCATCCGTCTTCAGCATCCTCCGAATCTGCTTCTCAACTTTCAGAGGAATAAACCGATGCAGTCGTCGCTCGGCAAATCCCTGGGACAGCATCCGTAAGTCTTGCTCAGAGAATCGATGATCCCAAAGGCTGCATTCACCGCTTGGGCACACAGAGCAGATCGGCTTATCTCTCCGATAAAAGTCTGGTAGGTTGCTAATTTCGCCCAGCGATAGGCACTGCGAATGTCCGCCTAAAACCAGCGTCAGCAGCGTAGAGCCACAGTGCGCCGTCCCCATAATAAAGACAACCTGCTTCTTTGGTTTGACGCTCATCTTCACATTCCGCTCTACGACTTTTTCTGCGACTTTTCATCGCTGCTTCCTACAGCAGGTTGCCCATATCAAGCCGCGCTGACGATACAATCAACACTGTTCAACCTTTCTCATCGTCTTGGCAAAACAACGTATCGACACCCTTCTAGTAGAGCAGGGCCTCTGTCCCTCCAGGCAGCAGGCTCAGCGACTGATCAGAGCTGGAGAAGTGAAAATCTCCCAGCAGATAGTCGATAAGCCCGGTACCCTAGTCGCTGCCGACTCTGTAATTGAGCTAAAGCAGAAGCCACCCTTCGTCTCTAGAGGCGGCGAAAAGCTAGCCAAGGCGCTAAAGACTTTTGATATTGAAGTCGAAGGAAAAATCTGTTTGGATGGTGGAATCTCAACCGGTGGCTTTACCGACTGCCTGCTACAGGCTAAAGCCAAGCAGGTTTACGGCGTCGATGTTGGTTATGGACAAGTTGCCTGGAAGATTCGCCAAAATCCCAAAGTCGTTCTGAAGGAAAGAACAAACATCCGCTATCTCACCCCAGCCGAGCTTTACAACGGTGAAGAGCTTGCCACGCTTGGTGTGATGGATGTCTCCTTTATCTCTTTGGTGAAAGTACTTCCTGCTTTCTGGTCTTTACTCGAATCTCCGAGAGAAGCAGTTTTACTAGTCAAGCCTCAGTTTGAGATAGGCCGAGAGAAAATCGGTAAAAAAGGCGTCGTCCGAGATACGAGAGATCAGGCAAGCGCTATCTTACAAGTGGCTGAAGCGGCTAAGCAGCTAGGTTGGGGCTACCAGGGGCTCACCTGCTCAGATACGGTAGGGCCAGCAGGCAATATCGAATATCTGCTGTGGCTACGAGCTGATGAAGAGTTAGACCAAGATATTTGGCCAACGCTGAAGGAGCTATGCGATTTGACTCAGGCGGCTAGACAGGCGCTTTCTTAGAGACAGCGGGGCACTTTCCCTAAAAGATTCCAGAGACAGCGCACTCAAATCCTGTTGATCTCGGTCAGCAGAGTAGGCCACGCAGGCTTTTAAGTCTTCTCTAGTTAAATCAGGAAAATCGTCAAGGATTTCTGCTTCACTCATATCAGAAGCT
>CAWISM010000010.1:0-133053 GCA_963838725.1 uncultured cyanobacterium
CTTCTGGAAATGCGCTCAGGGTTGATGAAATGACCCTGTACAAGTACAAGGACCAAGACAACGTTCCTACTTATTTGAGCATGGCGGTAAAAGGCATTGCTTTAGACGAGACTGCGCTAGGAGAAAACGCCGAGATGTTCTCTGAACTAGGCTACGACAAACAGCTCTCTGCTAATATCATTACCGAGTACGAGTATGAAGCAGACGACAAAACAGTAGAGCTAAAGCAGCTAAAGTTCGGCGCTGATCAGGTCGGCGATATGGAAGTAACGCTTGAGCTGGGAAATATCGCCCTAGATCAGGCGGCAATGCAGAGCTTTCCCTTCTCGTTACTGGGTGCGCAGTTCGAGGGCGCGAAGATCACCTATAAAGACGACTCTTTTGTTGAAAGACTGTTTGAAACGACAGCGGCGGCAGAGGGAATTAGCGTCGAAGAAGCAAAAGCAGAGGCGATCGCCGGACTAGAAGATGAAGTCGCCAACAGCGAAGCCCCACTCTCGCCTGAATTCGTAGAAGAGATGAAAGACTTTATCGAAGATCCAGACAGCTTTTCGATTACTTTCGATCCAGAGCAGCCCGTACCGCTCACTGCGCTAATGACTATTGGCGGACCTGAGGATCTCGTAGAGCTACTGAATGTTCAGTTCGAGTCTTAGCGTTGATAAGAAGCGTTGATGAGCCTAGATCAATCAGCACCCTGCTGATATCGCTTCATTGTCTCAGTCAAGTCTGCAACAAAGCGATCGCGCACCTCCGACGGTCCCACAATCACACAATCCGCCCCATATCGCCGCATCTCTCTGAAGAACCAAAACGTGCTGTGAATCCGCCGCACCACTCGCCTCACCTGCTGCTCCGGTAGCCATTCACTCACCAAATCCGCCCCAGTCTTAGATCGATAGCCCAGCGCCAGCCGATTCAACAGACGAAACTCCACCTCAACAGTATCTAGCCCCGACTGCCATGTTCCTTCGACTGGAGAAATTACCGCTTCACTGGGAATACGATCTAGCCGTAGCGTCCAGTTGTGCTTTAGCGCTTCAACATCTTGATTACCTTCTGTGCTATCGCACCAGCAGTCTAAATACTGGCGGTCTTCGTGGCGCTCTATGCTGGCAAAACGCACGCTAAAGCTCCAAATGCGATCAGCCGCATCTTGGTAGGCCAGCCGAAAAGGGCGTTCACACCGAATAAAGTCATCTATTTGCACCCGCCAAGGCGATCCGGGCTCGTCTACCCAGCTCTGAATTTCCTGCCGTAGCGGTCGGTTCAGCTCGCTGCGTTCTAATAGCAAGTCAGCTAAGACTAGAGCTTCAGAAAAGTAGCCTTCGTCTTTCAATAAATTAAGAGCGTGATTGAGGGTGTCGATGCGATCGCCCCGCCAGTCATGATTAGCCGCTATACGAAGACTGCCTTTTGCGATCGCTTTGATAAGTTTTGAAACATTGGCATTCTCCCCCCAAGTCTGACCAAAATCGAGCGCCAGCTGCTCTAGCTGCGCCTTCTCCTGCTCCGAAATCGAAAGCGTAATCGAAGACCTTTTACGAACCATAGCTCCTACTCAAAAGTATACGTACACTTTATCAGCGCACTGCTTGACTAGCTCTATTTTCTCAGCCATTATGGACGCATGCAACAAAGCACGTACACTTCGTCACTTCAGTTGGCCGAATTCTACTGAGCTAAGTCAGTAGAAATAGTGGAGCCATGTGTTTGCATGACACTTTATTTCAGCTCAAGCAACTTGAGCGATCGCATTAGTCACAATGCAAGGAGCCTTTCGCAATGACCATGCAAGACAAACTGCATCAGCTAATGAAAGACGGCCAGTGGCACTCAACGACAGAGCTAGTAGAGCAAGTCGGCCATCGATTCTCGGCAACTATTCACCAGGCCGTAAAACAACATGGATGGCAAGTAGAGAAACGCCGAGCAGATTCAAGAACGTTTGCATACCGATGGGCGATCGCGGCTGACGTTGGAGGTTCCTCATCGCCAGGGGGTTCATAGCACCAGCATGTTTTCTATTCAGCTCAAATCTGTTTATTCTTGCCCAGCCGAAGACGTTCCTGCTGATATCCAATTACCTGATGGCTGGAAGCTAGCTTGGCATCAATTTGAGACGCTAAAAGCGTTACGCAATCCTGAAGTAGATGTTGTCTTCAATACAGCTATGACTGGAGATGGCAAAAGTCTCGCCGCCTATTTAGATACTTTACAAAGAGACTGCTATGTAATCGGGCTCTATCCCACTAATGCACTAGCACGCGATCAAGAGACTCAGGTGAAAGACTACATCGCCAAGTTTCAGCCAGTAACTGACCCTCGGGTAAATCGGCTCAGTGGCGCAGATCTGGAGATTTATGCCGAAAATGAGGGATTGCGAAAGGGAAGTGCGATCGCCTCTAGCGCCAGCCAATCTGAAGTCTTGACCACAAATCCTGATATCTTTCACTATTTGCACAGGGGCGCGTATATCACTAATAAAGACACACCAGACAAGCTCTGGAACAGAATCGACAAAGAGTTTGATCTGTTTATCTTTGATGAATTTCACGTTTTTGCACCGCCTCAAGTGGCGAGCGTCCTCAATACAATGTTGTTGATTCAGGCAACCAACCGACGCAAGAAATTTCTGTTTTTATCGGCAACTCCCAGAGAATCACTCTTGAAGCGACTAGATATGGCCGGGTTCAAATGTCGAGTAATCGATCCAATTGACGAAGGGAAGTATCAGTTTCCAGAAACCGAGGCAGAGATAGCTAAACTAACCGCGTATGATTGGCGACAGGTTGCCCATCCGATCACGTTGAATTTCGTACCGATGGAGCCTACTACCCAAGCGTCCGAAACCTGGCTAAGGGAGAACCAAGCACTCATCCTAAACTTACTGGTAGATCACCTTGGCAGTAAAGGAGCGATCATTCTCAACTCGATTGCAGCCGTAAAACGCTTGACACCTACCTTAAGGGTGTTGTTGTCTGAACATGGCCTGACAGTTCGAGAGAATACAGGACTCTCAGGCCAGCAGGAAAAAACAGAATCACTTAGGGCCGATCTCGTAATTGGGACAAGCACAATTGATGTAGGGGTAGATTTTAAGATCAATTTTCTCATTTTTGAGTCATCAGATGCTGGAAACTTTGTGCAGCGGCTAGGCCGATTGGGCCGGCATGATGGCTACGAGAAACATGGGCAAGAAAGTAAAGTTCGATGGATTTAGATCTTATGCTCTGGTACCAAAATTCTTTGTAGAGCGGCTGTTTGCTGGTGATGATGCCGTGTTGAAAGATGGCGAGAAGTGCGATCGCATTCATTTTCAAACCCTAATCCGCGAAAAATATCGTCAGATCAATGATTTCGAGGGCTACTACAAACGTTGGGGCGCAGTGCAATCATGCAAACTACTCTACGATCTAAAAAGTCCTTATATTCAGCAGCAATACGCAGGATCTTTACAGCGCTTTCAGGCTAGCTGCGAAAAAGTATTTGGTACCAGCATGAGAACCGTAGCTGGGCGTATTAGGGGGTGGGCAAATGATCAAAAGCTTTTAGGTGAAAAGGATAATCCTATTGCTAAAGAGGCTACCAGCTTTCGAGGATCTAGCCCTTTGATGTGCGGCCTGTACGATTTGATTGAAGCGAACGAAGCCGACCGCTTCAAAACTTACGCTCTCCCCGGCGTGCTTAGCAATTTAAACATTGAAATGTGGAGTAAAAAGGACTTTTTAGAAACTCTTAGGGCAACTGCCGAGCGCACAGGTCAACCCATCGCAAAAGATCGCTTCAAGTATTGCTTAGGCTTTATGCGATTGCGAGGCTACCGAGAGGAACGGCTGAACTGGAAGTTCACGTTTCCGGGCGACCTTCAACCCTACGCTGATGTGTGGAAAGTGCAAGTGCTGACAAAGCTCCAGATTTGGCAACCAGACAATCTCTGGGTAAGGGAAATTAACCGCCGACTGAAGCAGCAAGCATTGGTTTGCTACGTACTCCGCAAGCCCACTCAAGAAGTGCGCCTCCGGCTACAGCTACCGATGCACTTCCAGATATATCCGATCAGCGACTCATACAGCATTCACGATGCTAACGCCCCATATTCAGTGGCATTTGGCCAGTCCGCCTTGATGATCGATACCCTAGCCAACCGCTTCAGAAATGACCATAGAGGTGAGATATGGGTTGCTTAAGCAGTCAAAGTGTTGCATCCGTACCCTCTTCGTTCCCTAACAGTTGGACAATATATAATTACGAAAGCTTCAGGTAGGTTTCTATGAAGACACAAGAGCGATTAAAGCGAATAACTACCCGTGACACCATCTTTGATGGCAAGCCCAGCGTTCGAGGACATCACCTCACAGTCGAGACTGTATTAGGACAGTTAGCGAACGGAGAAACCTACGAAAGCTTGTCTGCTCAGTACAACTGGCTAGAACCCGAAGATATTCAAGCCTGCTTACTCTATGCCCAACGTTTGGTTCGTCACTCACCACCAGAGCCATCTTGGGAAGATTTAGCAGCAGCTATTCCGGCCATTTTGGAGCAAGCGCCTTATATTCAGCTACTTGTTCTGTTTGGTTCAAGAGCAAGGGGTACTGCTAGACAGAGCAGCGACTGGGATTTTGCTTTTTTGTGCGATGAAAAGCAGCGGAAACTGTACGAAAACGACGGGTTTAGCTTTCTACGCATATGGGGCATTTTGCAAAGTATCTATCATCTTGAAGATAACCAAATTGATGTTGTAGAGATGAAAGATTGTTCAGATTTGCTAGCACACTGCATTGCTAAAGAGGGGAAAGTTTTGTACGAGAGTTCTCCAGACATATTTGAAATATTTAAGAAGAACAAAATAAAGACACCAGAAGAACTTAGAAGTGACAGACAAAGGATCAAAGAAAAAACACGTCAAACTATAGCGCAACTGAAACAGGCAGCAAATCAATGACGTTTGACGAAGATTCAGTTCGTTCGCGAATTCAGTTAATTGCTGGCTATCTTGAAGAGATAAACTTGCTTAGAGGAATGGATTTTGAGGAGATTTCTAACGACGTCTTCAAGTATCGAGCGGCTGAAAGGCTTCATGAGCTAATTATTCAGTCATCTATAGATGTTAGCCGCCATTGCCTAGTTGAGCTACACAGTACAGTACCTACAACGAACGCAGATGTCTTTATTAAGACTGTAGAGGTCGGTATTCTACCGCTTGATTTGGCAGTAAAACTAGCGGAAGCTAGTAAATTCAGAAACTTCCTAGCTCATCAATATGGCAGGATCGATCCTTTCTTAGTGGTTGAAAGTATTGAGTCCATCTGTGTCGATTTTCAACGCTATCTGGACTGCTTGGAAAATTACTTGAGTTCTCTACAAGATGATGATACAGAATTCTGACGGTCAAGATTTCGATTTTCTACAGGGTGACCTTGGATTTGAAGAAAGCAGTTCTAAAAACGGTCAGAGCGATCACACTATCAGTCCTACCCAACCAGAACTTCTTACTTTAAAGCTGCTCAAAAAAGCTATTAAAGAGCAAAACCCTGATGATCCGGTAATGAACGACTTTGCCCGGATTGTTCTACCCAATCTGCTGAACTATACGGTTGGCGTCACTGCTAAAGGGGGTAAGTTCTTCGCAGAATACCTAGACAGGGTCGTCAACCCCGGTCGCATAGCCGCTGGCAAGAAGCCCATTCGCCGTGATAATGCTGCTGACCAATCGCTCAATACGCATTTACTCAATGGACTTTTTCCTGCCAACTTAATCGAGCGCCGACTCTCACAGCTGAACACTAATGTCAAAAGACTTGTAAAAGAACAAGAGCGGCGGCTGCTAGTCTCTGGGTTTATCTTGCACGATTTTGAAAAGTTTGACTATGCCCTGATTCCAGGTATGGCTGAAAACTACCTGGCCATCCGACGCGACCCAACTCAGGATATTCGTAAGCAGTCGATCGAGGCGCATCGCGAAATTATCACTACGCTGGTGAATGCTCTAGCACTAAATAAATTTATCTGCCCTGGAAAACCAAGCGATTGGCAACAGTATCTAGATGATTTGTTGTTTATTGCTTACAACGCTCAGCGGCGTAGCGACACTAATCTGAATTTGTCAGAAGATGGGCTGAATCCGGTTTTGCGCGATCGCACCCTAAGCTGCCTAAGCGATCTCACCTGCCTAGCCGATCGACTAGCTTCCATAGTCAAGCACCCACAGGACGCCGAAGCCTACGGCCTTCGCGAGATTATTCATAAACTAAGTGACGGTCAACTCAAGTTTACGTATCATGCGATTTCTGAAAACCGAGGGGTGCTTACCAATGTTGTGAACAACGCGCTGATGGATGCTCATGCAAGTCTTAACACCCTCAAAGAAGAACACTATTTCCCGCTGCTCTATCTGCCGACAGGCGTCATATATTTAGCAGATCGAGTCGCCCCTATGGTCGATCCGGCTACGCTACCAGATAGTGTCGTAGCTAGTATTAAAAGCCTCTGTGCTAGTCAATTGCGCTTACGGCAAACCGGATTTAGCCGCGATGGTAAGGGAATGAAATATGCCGACTACTACAGTTTGTTTTTTGACACGCCAGATTTGATGCATGTCGCCCTAGATGCTACCCGCCGTGTCCTCAATCCGACGAAAGGATCTGTTGCCAGTAAACGCAGTGAAAACTTAGTCGCTTTTCAGCAAAAACAGGTTCTCTCAGTTGACTACGACTTTAAATTTAGCGATGATATTCGTATCGATCAGCTGGCTGAGTTTGGCGATCTAATCTGTCGAAAAATTTGGGGCGAGCAAGTTAACCAGATAGAAAAAATCGTTAAAGAACGAACCAAAGCCCGGAAAAAACAGAAAGACCTACCCGCGCTGCCTGACATCTCAGCAGAGGCTACACCAGCTAGTCTGATTATCAAAATTTCTGAACACTGGCAGCTATCTGAGTACTTGCCTCAAGTCCGGGAAATTCAGCGCATCAACGAAACGCTTAAATCGCTGAAGCTAAAGGGAAACACTGGCGGTGTCCCTTACGAATGGTATTTCATAGCCGCCAAGTTTTTGGAAAAGAACTCTGGGATTGAAGATTTGCGTCAGACCTGTGAGGAGATGATTGGATACGTTACTGAGCTAACGCAGCCAGTTTCTGATCAGTACGAAATCTCTGACGGTTGGGACGATGTGCGGCTCTGGGTGAGTCAGGTAGTTATGCTACCAGGTCGATCTACCTCCCTATCCGAACAAGCTGACACGTTCTTGAAAGAGCTGGCCCACTACAGCGCAGCCAAAAAGTCCGGTAGAGGCCGACAGCTAATTTGCTCTATCTCTCACTCGCCCTATTCTGTGAGCGAACAGATGGAGTCAGCCGTACTGTTTACCCCTCAGGTTTATACCAATAAACAACACTTAGGCGGCTCTAACGCCAAACGTAATATCTCTAGCATTGCGGGGATTGAAATGATGCTTCGGCAAATCTTGATGAACCAAACTCAGGCTGTGGGCAAACGATTTGAGGATGGCAAATATCGCTATCTCTACTTTTACCCAACTTACTACTTCACCCCAGAGACAAATACTTTTTTGCATAAAGCATACAGCGACATCGCTCAAACTCGCTTTGATACCAGCATTCGCAACCACTTTGTCAGCAGGTCGCTAGAAGCTGATTTCAGCCGATCGCGCTATCAAACAGTTGACGTTTTCCTGATGGATGAAGATTTGAGCGCGCGTAAACAATTACCTACAGACGATCCCAACTTCAAACGGGATAGAACATTTAAGCTAGCCTACCCAGACGACAAACCGCTGACTTTTTATTTTATGGCTTTGCCGCCAGGGCGAGACAGCACCGACACCGAATCGTGGGTGATGCCTAGCTGGTTGGCGCTCACTTTTCCAATGATTTTGGATGTCAAAACTGTTGTCTCAGAGTCTCCTATCCCCCCCTTTACCGATGGAGCCGAATTTGAAGAAAGTGTCTTTCTCGATAGCGCCCCTCAAGCTTTTCGCAGCCTGGTTGTGCAAGACCGATTTCGGCTAGACGCTATTTTAGAAGGCTGGACAGATGACAGTGGACTCAAGCGGACAGCACCGCTCAATACCCTAACCGCCGCCTATGCCATTCATATGGATGTCAACGCTAGGCAGGGCAAAAAAGGCTATGACGCCAACTGGGGAAAACTGACAGAGCTAGCTAAAGACATTGAAACTAGCCCACTTTATGTTTTCTCTTATCTAGCGAAGTGGAGTAGGGGACAAAAAGCAGATGCGCCCAGCCCTCAGAAAATCAAACTTTATGCCCATCATTTCTATCCCTGCTTCGACCCCTATGCTACCTACAATTTTAGTCAGGAGACTTGGAATTTGAACACACAATCTGCGCTAAACCACCCTAAAAAGCTTACCGATCTATATCGAGCGTTTTACCGAGCGAACAAACCCTACAATCCTAAAGCAAACGCGGTTCTAAAGCCGGTCGATATCGCGTCTGAAACAATTCTCAAGGCAGAATCTAGCATGTTCCATGATGATGCTTTGGTTGCGGTTGTTGCCGCAGAGGTTTTTAAGCTGATGGAGCGGGTACATAATTCGACGGCGGAAGGGCGCTGGGTGGTGAGCGATCGCGAGAAAGAACGTCAGCTAGTTTTAGACTTTGCCAGGTACTTTGTTGTAGATGTTTTTCAGGAGGCGTTTGCAGGCGATCGCGCACGTTTGGCGGGTCGTCAGATTAATCTGATTCGAGATACCTGCGAGTTTCTATATCGCCTAGACCAAGACAAAGAGAATCAGGAACGTAGGGCGGAAAAAGAAGCTGACGATAATCAGACTAAATAAGCTTCAGTTTAGCAAAACCAAACGAATTCATATCACTTCTAGGAAACTGACAATGACTCTACTCAAAACTCTCGATTCCAAGTTTTTTCATGCAGAGATTCCTTACAAACCAATGGGCAAGTACGCTCACTTTATCACGGTGCGAGTCACTGAGTCCTATCCACTCTTTCAAACCGATGGAGAACTGAACAAAGCCAGAGTACGAGCAGGTGTAGAAGACAACAGCACCCTTAGCAGATTAACGATGTTCAAGCGCAAACAATCAACGCCAGAGCGATTAGTCGGGTCGTGAGCTACTTCGTACCTATGGCTTTGTCAAACCAGAGGAGTGTGAATATAATGTCGCCTTTGGTATGGACAATCCCGACTGCATCATCTACGGGTTTGCAATTGGCGATTCAGGCTCCGAAAAATCCAAAGTTGTCGTTGATACCGCCTTTTCTATTACTGCTTTTGACCAGTCGCACGAGACGTTTACGCTTAATGCTCCTTTTGAAAGCGGTACTATGTCCTCAAAAGGTGAAAACGGATCAAAGCCAGGTGAAGTCACCAGTCGCATCAACCAGCAAGATCATATTCGTCCGCAGGTTTTCTTTCCAAGTATTGTCACGCTTAAAGATCCGACAGAGGCTAGCTTTCTCTATGTTTTCAACAACATTCTAAGGACTCGTCACTACGGCGCTCAAACTACTCGCACAGGCAGGGTTCGCAATGAGCTAGTCGGTGTCGTATTTGCTGATGGTGAAATTGTTAGTAACCTGCGCTGGACACAAGCTATTTTCGATACGATGCAGGCAAACGACACGCTCAAGACGCCCGATCCGCTCGATGAAAATGACGTATTTCAAGCCGCTAAGCAAGCAATTCAATCTTTGATGGCTGATGAATTCATTGTGCATACCGACTTCATTGGCGAAGACTGTCAGCCGCTGCTAGCGGAGGTAAAGGCGTTAACGGCGACAGAAGAAGGCATTCGCGCCATTCTTCAGCAGGCGGACGATGAGACTAAAACCTACGCAGAAAAGCATATTGGCAAGAAGAAAGCTGCGGCTGCGAGGTCGTAAGTGATGACTTGTATCTATCGCTGCACGCTAGAACTGCATGACAATCTCTACTATGCGACTAGAGAAATTGGGCGGCTCTATGAAACAGAGCCAGTGCTGCATAACTATGCGCTCTGTTATGCCTTGGGATTAGTCGATAGCGATCGCTATGCCACCACAATCGCACACGAACAGACCTATCGCTACTTTTGCAAAGAACAAGTTCCTTTGTATGAGGCTCATCTAACACCGCTTAACCAGCAGGGCATTTATATTACGCCAGCTAGAGCGGTTCGCCATACGTCTGTTCTTAGTACCTGGAAATATGCAGACAACCGCTATCACGTGGAGATGCAGAAGACCCAGAAGAATATTCCTAGCTTTGGTCGGGCGAAAGAAATTGCTCCAGAAAGTCTGTTTGAGTTTTTTGCGATCGCCCGCCAACCCTTGACCTTTCCTCGCTGGATTCGGCTAGGAAAATGGATGAGCAAAGCCGAGTTAACTATCGAAGAGCTTCCCAAACCTCAGCGCAATTCGGCAAGTGAGTTCACCTTTCCCTATCTGCTCAATCCGCTAGATGTGATGTTTAGCAACCGAGTTTTGAGCTATGACACGGTTAACATGCCGCCAGTTAGTCTTATTCGCAACGTGCGCATAGAAGGAGAGTATTACTCATTTCCAGGGCTAAAGGAGACTTTGAAGTTGCCAGCTCAGATGACCTATTGTTTTAGTCGTTAAGTATCTTTTAGCCGTGCCACATAGTCTTGTTCTCAATCTGTTGCCTGCTTCTTCGATTCCACCTGGATTTACGACGGGAAAGCATCTACATGCGCTGTTTTTAAGCCTGGTTAGCTCGGTGGATGCACAGATGGGCGATCGCCTCCATGCCAACACAGCCAATAAAGCGTTTACCCTCAGTCCCCTACAAAGAAGCCCTCTGCAAAGAGTGCCGCATCCTAACCGACCAATTGTAAAAAAAGGAACAAAGAAGAGCCTTGCGCCGCTTGGCTGGAATCACCTGAATCCGATTGCGCCAGGGACGCCCTGCTGGTGGCGGATTTCTTTGCTAGACGATGGGCTGTTTGGCCATCTGAGTCGGCTTTGGCTGACTCTCAATCCGGAGCAGCCGTGGCATCTGGGGCCAGCAAACTTGCATATCGCCAGTGTGCTAGGAACGCCGCAGAGCACTCAGCCTTGGGCAAATTTTTGTAGCTATGCTCAGCTCTATGAGCAAGCTTCGATGACGGAGCGCAAACTGACGCTACAGTTCTGTACGCCGACTGCTTTTCGGCAGGGTAAGTATGATTCCGCGCTGCCGACGCCGGAGCGGGTCTTGGGTAGTCTGCTGCGGCGCTGGAATCACTTTAGCGAGATGCCTTTTCCTAGTGAGATTCTAGAGGTTGTTCAAGATAGTCACTTTAATATTCGCACTGAGATAGCGATAGATCCGCGCAGTCAGTTTCAGCATTTGGGCGCTCGGACCGATCCGCGCAATAGCTTTACGGGCAGCGTTGGCAAGGTGACGTTCCAAATTCTAGGGAAGGTCGATTCAACAACAATCCAACAGCTCAATACGCTAGCCGATTTTGCGATATATGCAGGGGTGGGGCGCAAGACGCCGATGGGGATGGGGATGGTGAGAAGGATGAAGGATGAAGGATGAAGTGGGGCGGTTTGAGGAGAGTGACTATGTGCCGATTGCGGCGCTAAATCAGTATGCGTATTGTCCGCATCGCTGCTGGCGGATGTTTTGTGCGGGGGAGTTTGTGGATAATCAGTACACGCTGGAGGGGACGGGGCTGCATGAGCGGGTGCATACGGTGGGCAGTGGGCAGCGGGAAGAGAGTTGGCAGGTGCGTTCGATCTGGCTGAAGAGCGATCGCTATGGTCTGATTGGTAAGTCTGATCTGATTGAGGAAAGTGGTGGCCAGCTGTATCCGGTGGAGTATAAGCGGGGGCAGCGAGGGGAGTTTGAGAACGATGCCCTACAGGTGTGTGCGCAGGCGCTGTGTCTAGAGGATATGACCGGGCGAGCAGGTGAACGAGGGGTTTGTGTACTATGCGCATTCTCATCAGCGGCAGCGGGTGGAGATGACAGCTGAGCTGAGGGAAGCGGCGATCGCAACGATAGATTCTGTTCGCTCTCTGCTGCAAACTGGCGCGATGCCTTTGCCTATCTACAAGCAGCGGTGTCAGGGCTGTAGTCTACGCGGGCAATGCCTGCCGATGGCTGCGAAGAAGCTAAAGAGATATCAAGAGGCTATCTAAATGAACAAGACAATGAATACTTTAAACAAGAGAGAAAGTAATGGGAACTGTTTATATTTCTACGGATGATGCCTTTATAGGGAAAACGGATGAGCGGCTGCGAGTGAGGGCAAACAAAGAGACTTTGCTAGATGTGCCGATGATTAAAGTCGATGGGGTAGTCGTGCTGGGCAGAGCGACGGTTTCACCTGCGGCGCTGATGGAGCTGCTGGCTAGAAAGATTCCTTTGAGCTTTTTGACGGGGACGGGGAAATATCTAGGCCGACTGGAGCCGGAGCTGAATAAGAATATTTTTGTGCGGGCGGCTCAGTGGCGGGCAGCGGGAGAGACTGAGCAGGTGGTGCATATGGTGCGGGGCTTTGTGCGGGGGAAGCTGAAGAGCTATCGGAATTTTTTGTTGCGATCGCAGCGAGAAGGAAATGAAACAGTTGGTGAGGGGATTGAGCGATTGGAGCGGGCGATCGCACCGATTGACAAAGCCGCTACTATCGACTCTTTGCGAGGGCTAGAGGGTGCAGGCAGCGCCGCCTACTTCGGCCATTTCAATCAGCTCATTCGCAATGACAGCTTCTCTTTTACTACCCGCCGCCGTAGGCCGCCGACCGATCCGGTGAATGCACTACTCAGCTTTGGCTATGCGCTGCTGACGCACGATGTTCAAGGCGCGATCAACATTGTTGGGTTCGATCCTTATCTAGGCTACTTGCATACACAGCGCTATGGTCGGCCTTCGCTAGCGCTTGATTTGATGGAGGAGTTTCGCCCGCTGGTGGTCGATGCGATGGTGCTATCGACAATTAATCGAAAAGCCTTGAGCCTGGAAGATTTTGTCAGCGAGCCGTTGAGCGGAGCGGTTTCACTGACTGATGAGGGGCGGCGTAAGTTTTTGCGGCTGTATGAGCAAAAGAAACAGTCAAAGTTCAAGCATCCGGTGATGGGGCGTCAGTGTACGTATCAGGAGGCGTTTGAGATTCAAGCTCGGTTGCTTTCGAAGTATTTGCTAGCGGAGATCGAACAGTATCCGCCGCTGGTTTTGAGATAAGAGTAGACTCCTTCTGCACCGATTCTTAGTGATACCAAGAGCGAACTATGCAAGTTGTGATCACCTACGACATTTCAGAAGACAAGCGCCGTACCAAGATTCACAAGGTACTAAAGTCTTATGGCCAGTGGATGCAGTTCAGCGTGTTTGAATGCGTTTTGACGAAGACGGAATATGTTCGGCTGCGCAATCGTCTGAATAAGCTGATTCGTGCGGAAGAGGACAGTATTCGATTTTATTTCTTGTGCGAGTGCTGTCAGGGTAAGGTGGAACGCATCGGTGGTGAAAGCGTGCGAGACGACACGGTTTTTTTTGCGTAGCATTTGCGCGGATGGGTAGGTGTTTTTAGTGGCTTTGTCTGGAATGTAGCTGAAAGCCTTCTACATCACCTACTTTCAGGGTTCTGATCGGTTTTTGGGTTCGCGCAGAGACGAAAGAGCCTACTATGAGTGGAATAGGCGCTATGATCTTTCTGTGCAAAGTCAATTTCAGACAGTCTAGAATGCTATAGTCGAAGCAGTTCGCGCATATGGACCTCGAAAACCACATATTGTAAGGCTTTCAAGCGCCCGCTGTCGAAACGCACTCAAAACCCTCTTAGGGATTGAAACATCGCCGATTATCGGCTGTAGCTTGCGCCGTCTGCTGGCCGAAACGCACTCAAAACCCTCTTAGGGATTGAAACGCAGTTCTGTTGAAGTCGCGCACTCAAAACCTAATTGCAGACTGTGTGCCAAGCGGTCGAAACGCACTCAAAACCCTCTTAGGGATTGAAACAGCTATAGATCATGCTATACTACAGCGGAACGGTTAGGTCGAAACGCACTCAAAACCCTCTTAGGGATTGAAACAAGTCTAGTCCGATGCGGTCTAGTTCGGCTGTGCTCTGGGCCGAAACGCACTCAAAACCCTCTTAGGGATTGAAACCTGGAGTTCGGAATGCGTCTGATTTGCCTGTACCCCCGCCGAAACGCACTCAAAACCCTCTTAGGGATTGAAACCTGTTTACTGACAATCCGCCAAGTAATGCTTCAATATCGCCGAAACGCACTCAAAACCCTCTTAGGGATTGAAACTCTATACTCAGGTCTCGCTTGACTTCATCAACGAAGCCGAAACGCACTCAAAACCCTCTTAGGGATTGAAACGAGTAGGCAAGGCTCCGTTTGCGTACAAGATAGGGCCGAAACGCACTCAAAACCCTCTTAGGGATTGAAACAGCAAGTGCCAGCATTACCGACTGTTGTGGGTGTGCCGAAACGCACTCAAAACCCTCTTAGGGATTGAAACGACTATCGCCAAACAGTTTGCTACATCTTTGAGGGCCGAAACGCACTCAAAACCCTCTTAGGGATTGAAACTATATTCGACATGGCGCTGTTGCACCAATATGCCAAAAGCCTTACGAGTCAAGGATTTCTCATTAGCAGGACATTGAAACCTCTATACATCAGAGGCTTCCATAACATTCGTGCAACAAACCCTCTTAATGGGTTGAAACATAAAGCTAGGCATGTAGTAAGCCGAAACGCACTCAAAACCCTCTTAGGGATTGAAACGCCGTGCGATCGCCAGTGAGCTACCTAAAGAGGTGGCCGAAACGCACTCAAAACCCTCTTAGGGATTGAAACCTACGAATTATACACCAGCGCTGAAAACCCAGAGACTGCCGCCGAAACGCACTCAAAACCCTCTTAGGGATTGAAACAGCCGCTGTTTTGAAAGACTTATTAACAAGTCTAGGCCGAAACGCACTCAAAACCCTCTTAGGGATTGAAACTCTCTCATTCACTTCGTTTTAGCAGCGAAGGCTACACACGCTGCACTATACCGAAACGATTTTGTGGAGTTCGGTGCTGACGGTTGAAGAATCGGTGGTGATTGTATCCGCCAAAGGGAAAGCGATGAGCTTACGCAGAAAGCAGCTCTAAGTTTGGTTGGATTGGCTAAGGCGATCGCACTTCTGCAACGGTCAACGACTATTCTGTGAGGCGCGATCGCTTCTGCTCTACTCAATGGAGCTTCTTCGGTAGGCGCTAGCACTCCTGCATAACTCGCTAACGCTTTCCAAACTAATTACACTCACGCATAACTCGCTAACGCTTTCCTAAAACCTAGCTACACTCCTCCACTAGGCAATAACGTTTGATCAAAACCTCTAAACAGAAGAGCGTTAATTAGATCGCCCAATCCAACAGCCGCTCCAACTGCCGACCCGCCAACTGATGAAAGGCGACTTTCCTGGGATGGTTATTTACTTTGCTAGCCCCTCGTTGAGAGTCGTCTGCGATTTGCCAGCTAGAGCGCCAGAGAATTCTCCGTTTCCATCGCCGTTCCCATTCCCGTCAATCTGCGCTTTCTTATCAACTGTAAAGCCCTTGACCACAATATAGAGAATTGGCACAACAAACAAACTCAGGAAAGTCGCTACGAGCATCCCACCAAAGACCGCTGTGCCTAGCGACTGTCGGCTGCCCGCACCCGCACCAGTAGCAATTACCAGCGGAAAGATACTGCTAAGCGTAGAGATAGCCGTCATTAAAATTGGCCGCATTCTCTGCTGGGCAGCTTCTAGCGCTGCCTGCGTAATCGAGCGCCCCTGATCGCGTAGCTGATTGGCGAATTCAACAATCAGAATCGAGTTCTTACTCGCTAGGCCAATCAGCATGACTAGACCAATCTGACAGTACACATCGTTGGGCAGGCCGCGAATAGTCTGGGCAATCAGCGCGCCAAAGACAGCTAGCGGCACCGCGAATAGAATGATTGCCGGATCGACGTAGCTTTCGTACTGCGCGGCAAGCACCAAGAAGACCAAGATAATGCCCAGGCCAAAGATAATCGGAGCCTGGTTGCCGCCTTCAATCTCTTCTAGCGCCGTACCAGACCACTCGTAGCCAAAGCCTGCGGGCAGCACCTGATCAGCAACGTCCTCCATTGCACTGATCGCCGCGCCAGAGCTGACGCCTGGGGCCGGGGCACCGTTGATCGCAATCGAGCGGAAAAGGTTGTAGTGGTTGATAGTTTGTGCGCCAGTGGTGTCGGTGGTGGAGATCAGGTTGCCCATTGGCACCATGTCGCCGGTTTGCGATCGCACATACAGCTTGTCAATATCACTCGGCGTCGATCGATACTGCTGGTCGGCCTGCACATACACCCGATACGTCCGTCCCTGCAAGTTGAAGTCGTTCACATAGCGCGAGCCTAGATTGGTCTGCAAGGTACTAAAGATGTCATTGATATTCACGTTTAGCGCCTTCGCCTGATCGCGGTTTACATCAATCGCAATCTGCGGCGTACTCGCTGCGTAGGTGCTAAAGACATTTTGCAACTGCGGATTTTGATTCGCTGCGCCCATAATCGCACCCATGCTGTTGACCAGATTGCTCAGCTCAGCATTGCCGCGTCTATCTTGTAGCTGAAACTCAAACCCACCAAAACTGCTAAGACCTTGAATCGAGGGTGGATTCACTGGCAGCATCCGAGCTTTGGTATTGCCCATTAGCGGCCCACTGACCCGATTGATCACCTCGAACGCGCTGGCATCGCGATCGCCCCAAGGATTCAGCGTCGTAAAGATCACACCGCTGTTGGCCGTGTTGCCGCTAAAGCCAAAGCCCCCCACCGCAAACGTCGCCCGTACTTCCGGCTGAGCGAGCAGTAGCTCTTCCGCTTCGGCCATCACCTCGCTGGTGTAGTTCAAAGAGACGCCTTCAGGCCCGCCCACAATCGTGATGAAATAGCCCTGGTCCTCATCTGGTAAGAAGGCAGAAGGTACGGTGGTGTACAGCCACATGGTCAGGACCAGTGACGCCACAAAAGCCGCGATCACAAAAGGTTTGAACTTTGTTAGGGTTTCTAGCGCGCTGCCGTAGCGATCGCGCAGCCAGTCAAGCCAATTGTTGAACGGATTGAATAGCTTGGCTCGCCAGCCAGTAGGCTCTTGGCGAGGGCGCAGCAGCATGCCAGAGAGGGTCGGGGTGAGGGTGAGGGCATTGAAGGTGGAAATGGCGATCGCAAAGGCAATCGTCAGCGCAAACTGTCGATACAGCGCTCCAGTAGTGCCTGGAAAAAACGCCACTGGTACAAACACCGCCATCAGCACCAGCGAGGTCGCAATCACCGCGCCCGTCAGCTCGCTCATCGACTGAATCGCCGCCTGCACCGGGTTCAATCCCTGCTTGTTGATCTTCGAGCTAATATCTTCGACCACGACAATCGCATCGTCGACCACCATGCCTGTCGCTAGCGTTAGCCCAAATAAAGTCAAACTGTTGATTGAAAAGCCAAACAGCTTCACAATCGCAAACGTCGCAATCAGAGAAACCGGAATCGTCACCGCCGGAACCACCGTTGTCCGCCAGTCCTGCAAAAAGATATAGATAACCAGCACAACCAGGCCAATCGCTTGAATCAGCGTCCACAGCACGCTGAGCAAAGACTGCTCAACAAACTCGGTCGTATCAAAGCCGATGCCGTACTTCATCCCCGGTGGAAAGTCCGCCTCTAGCTGGGCCATCTGTTCTTTGACGCCCTGGGCTACCGCTAGCGCGTTGCTTCCCGGTAGCTGAAAGATCCCCAGTCCGATCGCGTCCTGTCCACGAAAGCGTAGAAACGAGCTGTACTGCTCGGCCCCTAGCTCGGCTCTACCCACATCTCGCAGCCGCACTAGCTGACCCGCCTCGCCCGTTTGCAGCACCAGATTGTCAAACTCTTCTGGCGTTTGCAGTCGGCTTTGGGCCCGCAGGTCAATCTGAAAATTTTGATCATCCGGGACGGGCGGCTGACCAATTTGCCCCGCTCCTACCTGAATGTTTTGCTCCTGCAAAGCAGCGACAACATCATCTGCCGTCAGCCCGCGCCCCGCTAGCCTTTGTGGATCGAGCCAGATTCGCATAGCATAGGTGCGTTCACCAAAGATCGTAACATTGCCGACACCTGGCACTCGTCGCAGCGCGTCCGCCACGTATAAATCCGCGTAGTTGCTTAAAAAGGTGTCGTCGTACTCGTCATTGTCGGTATAGAGGCTCATCGCCAGCAGAATGTTGCTGGTCTCTTTGGAGACAGTTACACCTGAGCGAATCACAGTTTCAGGTAGCTGTGGCTCAGCTAGAGAGACTCTGTTTTGCACATCGACCGCCGCGATATCTTTATCGCGCGACGAATCAAAGGTCACAACAATATTGCTAACGCCAGTGTTGCTGCTGTTAGAGGTCATGTATCGCATGCCCTCAACACCGTTGATCTGCCGCTCGATTACGGTTGTCACACCGCGCTCAACGGTCTCTGCATCTGCACCGATATAGCGCGCAGTCACGTTGATCTGCGTAGGGCTAATATCTGGATACTGGGCAATCGGTAGCGTCGGGATGCTAACCGCACCGACTAGCAACAAAATCAGTGCGCAGACGGTAGTGAAGACGGGACGTTTGATAAAGTAGTTGACCATGAGCCGCCTGAAAAGGGGATGGGGAGTAGAGGCAAAGACAATAGAGAGTCAAGTCTGGCTGGCTTAAGGAGTGCCTTCGGAGGAAACGCCGCTGGTGTCAATAGGAACGCCATCTCGAAGATTGAGGATGCCTTCGGTAATGATAGTGTCGCCAGGTTCCAAGCCGTCTAAAACCTGATAGTCGTTGCCCTGTAGGTCGCCTAGCGTGACAGAAGCAAGCCTTGCAACTACGGGTGGCGGACCGTCTGCTTGTCCACTGGCTTGCCCAGGCGGTGGTCCGCCAGCAGCTTCACCCGCTGCGCCTGCCTCTGGGGGATCGGGCTCGCCAGGAACGAACACAAAGGTTTCTCCACCTAGCCGAGTGATCGCGGTGGAAGGGACCAAGACACCGGGACGCTCGTCCCAGATCACTTGAACCTCCAGGCGCTGTTCGTCTTGGAGAGGCTGGGTAGGCGTAGAGAAGCGGGCTTTGGCCAGGACGGTTTGAGTGCTGGGGTCAGTAGTGGGTGAAATGAAGCGGATGGTGCCAGTGGCGATCACGCTGTCGCTGCCAAACAAGCTTAGCTTGACAGGCAGCCCTGTTCTTAGTCGCTCTGCTTCATCAATCGGAATCGCAATATCTAAATCGAGATCCTGATTTTGCGTGATGGTCGCTAGCTGATCGCCCGCCTGAACATAGTCGCCTAGATTGACAGGAATGTCGCCAACAATGCCGGATATCGGCGCGGTGACGGTTCTGTCTAGAAGGTCTTGCTGTGTGGCGTTGGCGCTGGCGTTGGCCTGGGCTAGCGTTGCTCTCGCGCCTTCTAGGCTGGATTCTAGGGCGGCAATTTCTTCTCTTGATGAGGCCAGCGCGGACTGGGCAACGGCGCGATCACGTGCCACCTCGTCTAGCTGATTTTCCGGCAGCGCCCCCTGGTCTACTAGAGCAGCCGTTCGCTCAAAATCATTATTGCTCAGCTCTAAGTCTGCGGTCAGCTCAGTTTGTCTAGCTCTAGCTGCTCGTAGCTGGGCATCGGCCGTATCTCGACTAGAGCGCGCCGCACTAACGCTCGCGAGGGCTGCGTTGTAGTCTGATTGCGATCGCTGCGGACTGAGCTGCATGATCGGATCGCCTGCCGAGACCGTATCGCCCGATGCTACAAAGATCTGCACAATCCGGCCATCCGCTTCGGGCTGCAAGCTCACACCCGCCTGCGCGTCTAAAGTGCCAACGTATTCAGCGCTATCCTGCAAAGACTCCGACTCTAGCCGTTCGGTTTCTACCGCAACGGGTGGCGGTCCCTGCATAGCCTGGTCGCCCCTGCCAAAAAAGAGCCGCCAGAACAAAAATCCCAGCCCTGCCGCCAGCAGGATCAGTCCTATCCAGGTCACCCATTTGCGAGACGGCTGCCGCTTGAGGGAACCGATCGCTGAGTCAGAAGTGGTCGTCATTGGGGAGATGCCTTAGAAAGGTTTTGCTAGGGCTCTGTTTGCCCAGGCTCTGTATGTGAGTATATCTAAACTAGTCGGTTTGGTTTAGCTTTACTGAAAGGAAAACAGCAGGGGTTACGATCGCCCACCTGTCTTTCTTTTTCTCATATTTATGGAGATAGTCTTCCGAAGATGCTGCAATTTTGACTAGCTCCAGCAATCAGTGCATCTACCGATAGATTGAGTGTACCGCGCTATGACAGCTACACAATAGCCAAACCCGCTAGGCGCTATCGATAGTGTCTATGCTGCAAATAATTTAGTGAAGATTACTACATCTGGTGGTGAAAACAATAGCAAAACAGGCTATTATCCCTGAACCAGTTGAGGTCTATTGGTGTCCGTTCATACGAGTCTTTTTCTGACAAGTTCGATGAGATACTATTCTCATGGAATAGTAGATTTGTACTTGAGCGGATTCGACTATTAGCGTTGGAGTCTGGCTTCTAGCAATTCTTCTGGCAGTTCTTTTGGAGAAGTTGGCATGTCCTTTGTTGGTTTGCACATTCACAGCGACTACAGCCTGCTAGATGGTGCTAGCCACATTGACCCGCTTGTTGATAGAGCGCTAGAGCTAGGGATGGATGCGATCGCGCTCACCGATCATGGCGTCATGTACGGTGCCATCGAGCTGCTAAAGGTGTGCGGCAAAAAAGGCATCAAGCCGATTATCGGCAATGAGATGTACGTGATCAACGGCGACATTACCAAGCAGGAAAAGCGGCCCAAGTATCACCAGCTTGTCCTCGCCAAGAATGACATCGGCTACAAAAATCTGGTCAAGCTTACCACCATTTCCCATCTAGAAGGCGTTCAGGGTAAGGGACTCTTCTCTCGCCCCTGCATTAACAAGGATCTGCTAGAGCAGTATCACGAAGGGCTGATCATCACCAGCGCCTGCCTAGGCGGCGAAATCCCGCAAGCCATTCTCAAAAAGCGACTAGACGTGGCTCGCAGAGTCGCTCAGTGGTACAAAGATCTCTTAGGCGACGATTTCTACCTAGAGATTCAAGATCACGGATCTTATGAAGATAGAATTGTAAATGTAGAGATTGTTCGAATTGCTCAAGAGCTAGATATCAAGATTGTTGCGACTAACGATTCTCACTTTATCTCTTGTGTAGACGTAGAAGCTCATGATGCGCTGCTGTGCATTCAAACTGGCAAGCTAATTTCAGAAGATAAGCGGCTGCGCTACAGCGGTACAGAATACCTCAAGTCAGAAACGGAAATGCGTCGTCTGTTTCGCGATCACCTCCCTCCTGAAGTGATCGAAGATGCGGTCACCCGCACCCAAGAAGTCGCCGACAAAGTAGAAGACTACAACATTCTGGGTAATCCTCAGATTCCGAACTTTCCCATTCCAGAAGGCTACACCAAAGAAAGCTACATGGAAAAAGTAGCCTGGGACGGGCTGCTAGAGCGGATGAATTTCACCAGCCGGGAGGAGCTGAGTCAAGAGTATCGCGATCGCATGGTCTACGAAGTCGAGATGATGCATCAGATGGGCTTTGCGACCTACTTTCTCGTCGTTTGGGACTACATTAAATTCGCTAGAGACAACAACATTTCAGTCGGGCCAGGGCGCGGCTCGGCGGCAGGTTCTCTAGTCGCCTACGCGATGGGCATCACTAATATTGACCCGGTTCATCACGGACTGCTATTCGAGCGCTTTCTAAATCCAGAGCGCAAGTCTATGCCCGATGTGGATACCGACTTCTGCATCGAAAAGCGTGAAGAAGTAATCAAATACGTCACTGAAAAGTACGGCACCGACCACGTCGCGCAGATCATTACCTTTAACCGGATGACGTCCAAAGCGGTCCTCAAAGACGTGGCCCGCGTGCTTGATATCCCCTACAACGAATCAGACAAGCTCGCTAAGCTCATACCCGTCTCTAGGGGCAAGCCTGCCAAGCTCAACGAGATGATCTCTGAGAAAACCCCAGACGCCACCTTCAAGGAGAAATACGATAGCGGCGAACTCATCCCTGGCACCAATGTCACCTTTCAAAGATGGATTGATACCGCCATCACCATCGAAGGCACCAACAAAACCTTTGGCATGCACGCCGCTGGCGTGGTGATTTCAGAGCATCCGCTCGATACTATTGTCCCATTGCAGCGCAACAACGACGGCTCTGTCATTACGCAGTACTACATGGAAGATGTCGAAGCCATCGGTCTGTTAAAGATGGACTTCTTGGGTCTGCGCAACCTTACCATGATCCAAAAGGCGGTAGATCATATTGAATCTAGACATAATATCGAGATTGATCTAGATGCGCTGCCGCTAGACGATCCAGCGACCTACAAGCTTTTGGCAAGCGGGGACTTGGCGGGCGTGTTTCAGCTAGAGTCTTCTGGCATGCGGCAGATTGTCAAAGAGCTCAAGCCCTCTGGATTAGAAGACATCTCTTCGGTACTTGCGCTCTATCGACCGGGACCGCTAGATGCCAAACTCATTCCTAAGTTTATTGACCGTAAACACGGACGAGAAAAAATCGAGTATGCCCACAAGCTCCTAGAGCCAATTCTCAAAGAGACTTACGGCATCATGGTCTATCAAGAACAGATCATGAAAATCGCTCAAGACCTAGCGGGCTACTCGCTTGGGCGAGCCGACCTGTTGCGTAGAGCGATGGGTAAAAAGAAGATAAAAGAGATGGAACTGCACCGAGAGGAATTTATCAAAGGCGCGGGAGAAAATGAATTTCCGCGTAAGAATGCCAACGATCTGTTCGATCAGATGGTGAAATTTGCGGAATACTGCTTTAACAAATCTCACTCCACGGCTTACGGATTTGTCACCTTTCAAACGGCGTATTTAAAGGCGAACTATCCAGTTGAATACATGGCCGCGCTGCTAACGGCGATCAGCGGCGATCAGGACAAGGTGCAGATGTATATCGCTAGCTGCCTGAGTATGCGGATTCAGGTGCTGCCGCCGGATGTGAACCGTTCGGAAGTGGACTTTACGCCGTTGGATAATCAGATCCTATTCGGTCTGTCGGCGGTTCGTAATGTGGGACTAGGGGCAATTGAGGCGTTGATTAAGTCTAGGGAGGAGGATGGACCGTTTACCTCGCTAGCGGATCTGTGCGATCGCGTCGACCTTCGCGCTGTCAACAAAAGAGCCCTAGAAGCCTTAATTCTCTCCGGCGCACTAGAAAGCCTAGAACCCAACCGCCAGCAGCTCATGCACGACCTAGAACTTGTCGTCGAGTGGGCCCAGGCAAGAGCCAAAGACCGAGAAGTCGGCCAGGGAAATCTGTTCGACATGCTCGGCGGCAGTTCCGAGAATACTTCAGCAAATCCAACAACCTTCGAGTCAGCCCCCAAAGCCCCGCCCGTTGCTGACTACGACCCTCAAGAAAGACTAAAGCTAGAAAAAGAGCTGCTAGGCTTCTACATCTCCGACCATCCGCTCAAGAACATTCAGCACTCAGCCAAGATTCTCGCCCCTATCGAGCTTGCAGAACTTGCCGAAAAGCCCGAAAAAGTCACCCTCAGCGCCATCGTCATGCTGAGCACGGTGAAACCCGTCACCACCAAAAAAGGCGACTCAATGGCCGTCGTCCAGATAGAAGATCTTACCGGCCATGCCGAAGCCGTCATCTTCCCCAAATCCTACGCCCGCATCGGCCAATACATCAAACCCGACGCTCGCCTGATGGTTTGGGGCAAGGTCGATCGCCGCGACGATCGCGTCCAGATGATTATCGACGACGCCCAGCCGATTGAGACTGTCAACATGGTGATGCTAGATCTAGATCCTGCGATCGCGGGCGATATCGAAAAGCAGAGCCGACTACGCAATATCCTCATGGAGCTACAAGGAGAAAACAAGTTCGCCGCCAAAACGCCCGTCATTGCCGTAATTCGTACCCGCAACCAGCGGCAGGCCGTTCGCTTAGGCAACCAATACCGCGTACTCAATGCCGAGACCGCCGTTGCTTCATTGAAAGCTGCAAACTTCAACGCTAGAGCCACACCGTTGTTGAAAGCATAAAGTTTGACTGGTCAGCATAGGTCTGGTTCAAGTGGGCTAGTAAGTGATATTAAAGACATAAACCCGACTAGCAGTGACCTTGCTAGCC
This sequence comes from uncultured cyanobacterium, assembly GCA_963838725.1. GTDB lineage: Bacteria > Cyanobacteriota > Cyanobacteriia > Phormidesmidales > Phormidesmidaceae > Phormidesmis. The sequence goes on from CAWISM010000010.1 coordinate 24,203, forward strand.
GGGTTTGTGTGAATCGTTCAGTCGGACCTATCTAGAGAAGTTCATATCTCAAAGATCAGCTAGACAATCTCAAACGAGACAACCAAGTCGTTGTAATCAGCGTCGCCTAGACCCGGTAGGTCTTCGAAGCCGATTGCGTTGTTACCTAGCAGCTTCACATGGTCATTGTTGTTGCTGTTAGCACCCAAGAACGAGAAGTAAGTTTGAGGGCTCTCAAAGTTTGGATCTTCTACTGTGATAAAAGTACCAAAGAATTCGTCACCGACAGTTTCCTCTATTGTCGTAACTCCGTTGTTATTGACAGAGAGTGAAAGACCGTCAATGGCTTGGCTGAGCGCTGCCGCTGCGTACCCTTCATCGCCTACCTGGAAGGTGGTCCCGTCATCAGTAGTCACCTGTCCGGTCAGATCGTCGACGACGTAGAGGCCGACGGTGCTGTCATAAGATGCCTCGCGGAACACCGAGAATCTCACGGTAGAATCGCCGCCTTGGTTACTAAAGTTGAGTACGGCTGCGTCGTCACCGCCATCAGTACCGCCCTCATCTCCATCTTCACTGTCAGCGACTAGGTTCGGTGCACCGGTGCCATCATCTAGTTCTAGAGATAGGGTCGAACTGCCAAAGGTCAAGACGCCGTTACCATCATCATCGATAGAGTTGACGCCAGGCGTGACATTGCCGTTGCGATCAACTAGTTCGAATCGGAGGCGATCGCCCTCGTTGGCGCTCAGGCTAAAGCTGGGACTAAAGCCAGAGTTGAGCCGACCTGATTGCAGTACGGAGAAAGTCCCGACCTGAGTTGATATACCTTCACCATCAACGCTAAAGGCTCTAATTTCGCTAGCGCTGCGACCGCCGCGAATATCGTTCGGATTGAATCGAACGCCGCTAGCACCCATTAGATCAGTTAGATCGAGCGTGCTGCCATCTTCGCTAGGGGTGAAGCCACTCATGACGACTGGCTCATCAATTACCGTATCTTCTCTAAAGGCTAGGTTCTGAAGGCGAGTGTCGTCTTCGCGGCCCGTATCTGCCGCTGAGAATGCGGTTTCTGGTGTGGCAAAATTGTCGTCTAGATACTCAGCTAAAGCATCTTGCTCTGTACCATCGGGCGCAAAAGTAGCGTCTCCTGTGCGCGCCGCGTCGTCTTCTTGTGCCAAATCGACAAGGTTGGCACTCTCGCCCATCGGGAAAGGATAGCCATCGCCGCCGCCAGCGAGGAAGCCCAAAGTCACCGTGCGGAAGGTGCGGCTAGCATCGCCCACGATCTCACCGTCTTGGACCACCACGTCGGCGTCGTTGCCGTCTTCGTCTAGCACTACCAGTGATTGAATGCGATCGCCTGCTTCCTCAGTCAAATCAAAGCTGAACTCTAGACCTGCTACCTGCGGAAAGCGTCCTTGAGTATTGCTATCATCATCGCTGCTAGCGGCAATCCCATACTCAAGTACCTCAACTAGCTCTTCAGCAGTTAGAGTCAGCAGCGTCAGCCCATTGTTGAAGCTGAGCGCGTTGGCAATATCGGTCTGTGAGATACCGCCTGCTGGCTTGCCTGCATCAGGAATCGCCTCGTTTGGCAGTTTGTCTACCTCGCCGGTAGTGCTACCCGCTGGCACCACAGTTCGACCAATATCATTGCGGATACCGCCGCCGTTTTTGATCGAGATAACAACGCTATCGTCAGCTTCTTTTGCCGCTGCCAGGTTAGCATCTGCCGTCAGGTTACCGAGGTTAGTTTCCTCAATCCGAACGCTGCCGCGCGTACCGTTTAGGAAGACATCGCTAACGCCAAAGACATTGCTCTCTGCGGCGATAATCACGTCTTCTATGTTGTCAATAATCTCTTGGACTTCCGGGTTGACTAGGTCCTCAGCATTTAGAAGAGCAACGCCGTCTTCATCAGTCGCGTATGCGCCACTCACTGCGGCATCATAGCTATCTTCGATCAGCACACCGTTTTCATCGAAGTCCATAACCAGGCGGCCGATGTACCTGTAGTTGCCATCTGTATTGACAACTGCAACCGGATTGCCGTCAGCATCATCGATAAAGACAGGGTAGTCGCCTTGACTGGTATCACCTGCTCTTAGCACGTCAGTTTCGTCGGTCAAGCGCGTGTTAGAGCCGCCTGCGACGATGATGTCAACATTTTTCAACCTTGCAGCTAGTGCCTGCTCAATCGAAAGTTGTTGCATGTGCGAGAGTAAAACAACTTTGTTGACATCGGAATTAGCGGCTAGCAGCTCATCGACATCGGTCTGAATCTCGGCGGCGAGCGCGTCTAGCTGGGCGTCCGTCGGGTCACCGTCAAAGTCTGCTGGTAGAACAGTCACATCGCCAGGACTAGAGATCGAAGTGATCGTAGGTGTGGTGGCACCGACTACGCCTATCTTCTCGCCGTTGACGTCGATAACGGTTGTCGCAGCGAGGCTATTAGGCTCTGGTGCCTGGTCGTCGTCTACAACTAGATCTGCCAGGTTGTCGTCGGTGCTGAAGTCTAGGTTGCTGCTGAGGTAGGGAAAATTAGCACCGTCAAAGTCTAGGCCATCACTATCTGGATTTTCAGTATCGATATCAATCTGTCCGCGCAGTTCGCCAGATGGGTAGTTGTCGGTATGAACGTTCACATACAGACCATCGTTGAGCAAGGTCTCAACCTCGGCGTCGGTGAGATCGAAAGTGCCCTCAAATTCGCCGCTAAAGGTGCCCAGTCCTACACCGTCATCGTCAGTGTCTTCTTCTGATTCTGTGATCGTTAGGTTTCTGAGAATAGGACCGTTTTCGCCTGCCTCACCAGTGTGAATATGCGCAGCGCTTTCTGGATTACCCGCTGTGTCTGCGTTGCCTACAGGAAACAGATCGCTGGTCAGACTCTCGAATTCACCTGTGACCGTAAGGCGGTTGCCGCTGAGGCTAGCGTCAAAGCTGCCGGTCGCTTCGGTATCTGGAACGGTGGTGCCATCATCTCTAACCTGCTGAGACTCTTCTAGCTCAAGACCTTCGGCTAGAATCTCACCGACGATCAAATCGCGGACGGTGGCGGTACCTCTGTCAAATTCGTGGTTGCCCAGGGCGATCGCCTGCACGCCCAGCGCATTTTGAATCAAAATATCCGCTCGACCAACTGCGCCATAAGCCTCTTCGCTGGCTGAAAAGAACACACCTGGAATAAACGCATCGCCAGAAGAGAGAATCAGCGTATTCTCAAAATCATCCTTGAGCGCATTGATCACAGCCGACGCACGGGGGGCATCATCTAGCGCAGGCACACCTGCCTCTTGGTCAGCTAGATGAATTAATGAAAGCGTAAAATCTGCCATACCGCCGGATCCTCCTGAGGGGGTATCAGTAATTTGATTGATCGAAACTGTGCTTGACACTTCGTTGGCGACAGCCAGCAAAAATTCACCTGTGGGGCTATCTTCTGCTGAGATAAAGACCAGTCCTTCTGGTGCGACATCGTCATCGCTACGAATGTAGTCTTCAAACTGCGGCGCAGTCGGATCCGAAAGGTCAAAAGCGAGAACGCCACCGCCAGCTCGCTCTAGACCGACAAACGCGTAAGGTGTGCCATTGATAACGCCTGTGGTGATTGCTTCTGGCTCAGCGCCCTTGCTATCAGAACGGTTGTCAAACTCTTCTGGTAAGCCATCGTCGGCGTTGAACAGCTCCGGCGTAAGCTGAGCAGTCAGCTGAGCAATCTGGTCGCCGCTGTCAAAAATGATGTTGCCGCTGCTATCAAGCACTGAGAAAGAGCGACCGCCATAAGCAACAATCTGGTCAATATCGCCGTCGCCGTCAGTGTCGCCGTCGATAGAGGAAATATTCAACCGGCCTAGTTCGTCATCTTCTAGCAAGGCAGGATCGATTGAGCTATCTAGCACGATGCCCGCTCGATTAAACGAGGTCACATTAGCTATATCCTGTAGACGAATAGCATCACCGCGAGGATCTTCATCAGCATCCCCTCGATCGTCACCCTCATTCGCAATCACGTAGAAGGCTTCGCCACCGACCTCGAATGAGGCAATCGAATCGGGCATGTAGAGACCGAAGACTGGCTCTAGATCGATGTTAATCGCGTCATCGCGATCGCTCGCATCGAGTCCATTGCCTTCTTGGCTATGGTCCTTTAGCCCTAGCGGTTTGATATCGGTGACCGTTGCCGTTGCAATATCGATGATGGCGATCGCATTATTCTCTTGCAGCGTAGCGAACGCCGTTGTGCCATCCGGCGATACCGCAATATACTCAGGCTCTAGATCGCTAGCGACAGTCTCGTTCGTAATATCGGGAAAGAGTCGTACGCCCTCTGCTCGCAGTTGTTCTAACTGCCCGTTAAAGCTAGTAAAATCGGCTGTGCTAACCGCCGTCGACGTATCAATATCGCCAAACTCGCCCGAAACGTCGATAATGCTAATTGAGCCATCTGGGTCAACTACGCTGATCGTCTCGCCTTCGACCTCGACAACAGCTTCGCCTTCGTTCGCAACTAATACCTTCGATCCATCTGGCGTGAAGGTAACCATATCAGGCAGCGCGCCCACTACAAACGTTTTTACAAAGTCCGAGATACTATCAGCATCTAGGCTGCCACCGCCTGCTACAAAGGTTTGGACTCCAGTGAGATCTACTACTACGACAACGCCATTATCGGTCGTCGTATCGGCTTCGAGCGCCACTGCTAGCAGATCATTCCCGGCGCTGTAGGCAATGCTGTTTGCACCCGCGATCGCCACACCATCAGGAACAAAATCAGCAATATCTATTGGAGGCACTGCTTCTACAGGCGCAGTCGGATCAGCGATGCTGATAGCCTGTAGTACCGTTTCTCCTGACACTACGTACAGTAGCCGCCTACTGGCGTCATAGGTGATGATTTCAGCACCATTGTCACCGACATCAAGGCCACCAACTCTAGACAAAGACAAAGACATTTTCTAACCCTTTCGTTTCTCTCTAACAACTGACTAACGGACTGCGTACCCTTTTTCCTTTAGATTTCCGTAAAACTACCAAAGAACGTCAGCGGCTAAGTAAAGAGAAGGTTATGAAAAGGTAATCAACCGGGGGTAGGTCTAGTGAAGAAACTATGAGAGTCTCTCAACTACTGGAAAGTCTTAATACTTAATCCTGCGAAAGATCGAGTCCGATGACTATCGGGTCGTGATCTGAGCTGCGAAAGGGCACGCTACCGTCAAACAACGCGGGGTCGCGGTTAAAGTCCAGGTTGTAGTCGATTGCATCTGGTTCATCAGCGTTGATGTGCCACTCTGCCGCGCCAGTAACCTGAGCAAGCAGCGATTCATTCGCCAAAGCATAGTCCAGCGTCCCAAGCTGCCCATTAAATACAAACGAATAGGCACTGGTGCCGATGAACTGTTCTGCTAGATCTGTATAGCCTGCATTCTTCAGCGCTGCGATCGGCTCTTCTTGCGCATAGGCATTGAGATCGCCCACGATCAAAAAGTCAGGATCGCCGCTGCCGGTAGGATCTGTCTCTAGCCATGCGCTTAAGGCCCTTGCGCCTCTGAGCCTAGTGCCGTTGAAGTTACCTTGACCATCACCAATATCGGCGTTATCGCCGCTGCCATTGCCGCCTTTGGATTTGAAGTGGGCGATCGCAACCGTAAACAATTCCCCACTGCTAACCTCTTCAAACGTCACCGCCAGCGGTGCCCGGTTGGTACTAGAACCATCAAACACTGGAGCGCTAATTTCCGGCTCTAGCGCAGGCAGCTCAGCATCGGTCAACGTCTCTACTGTTGTTCCTGGCGCAATTCTCACGCTTTCTGTTTTGTAGATTGCGCCGACAGATATTGCATCGCTCGTATCAACAAACGCCTGCCCAGGTGAGACAAACGCATAGGTATCTTCGCCCGCTCTGGCATTCAAGGCTTCGACTAAGCGATCAACAGCAAACTGTCCATCGCCATTCGTATCACCAAACTCATTCTCTAATTCGACTAAACCAACAATGTCCGAATCCAATCCTTCAATCGCCGTGACTAGCTTCTGTAGCTGACGCTCAAATTCTTCAGAGGTATTTGCACCGCGCGGTGAGATTCTGTTCGGGCCGCTGCCCGGATTCCCAGAAGCGTTTAGCGTAGTAAATAAGTTCAGTACATTCAGATTCGCCAACTTCAGCGAACCACCCACCTCTGCTGGCGCTAGGTCGCGCTGATTAGTTGGCTGCAAGTCTATGCCTTGATTCGTCTGAATACGATAGCTGCCAAAGTCAAAGCTCAGTACGCCCGTCAGGCCAGTCACGGTATCGCCGCCTCGCAGTAGGTTGGTAGCGCTCAGCGGCTGAGCGCCGCGTCCTAAAATAATTGTTCTAGGGTTCTGTTGAGTACTGCCGTCGTCTACGATAATCTGGCGCAGTGCGATCGCCCGCTCATACTCAGCCAAAGCCGCTGCATCCGGTGGATTAAACTGCGTGAACTGATCGAGCCTGCCGTCTGTTCCCGGCGCGTTGCTCGGTCCGTCAGAAGAGAGTCTAATCTCTCCGAAGCGGTCTAGATTAAAGTATTCCGTGACAAATAGCTGCTCGGGAATGGTGACCCGCATGCCTTCTGCTGATTCGAGCACAGCATCAGACGATAGTGGAAAATTGATTACAGCAGGCGCTGGCAGATCTGCTGTACCACTGGGCACGACGCTGGTGACCTCTACTAGGGCGGTCAAACTGTCGAATCTTTCTTCTACGGTGCCGGTTACCTGAACGCGATCGCCCTCTCACACATCCACTCCAAACGACTCATCTAGCACAAACAATCCTTCAGACGTCGCGCTATCTCCATCCGAATCAACAGCTCTCTTCTTGTAGATAGAACCCACTTAGCCCGCTCTCACCTTGAAAGTCGCCGACCACCACAGCTTCTACACTCACCTGTTCGCCTACCAGAGGACTCATCGCTCCAGATCCTTGAATGCTGCTAATGCGAGTAAACTGCTCTGAACCTCCAACTTGTGGATCTTCTGGCAAAGGATCTTCAGGCTCATTAGCGATATCACCCGCCAAATAAGTCCTAGCTGGGAAAGGCATCGCAGCGGAGGTGTTCAACAGCTCATCATCTAGCACGTCTGGGCCGCTAAATCGCCAGTCCTCAGTATCAAAGCTGCCATCCGCCGCCGTTCGGTTGACTCGATACGCCCAGCCGTCCCCATAGTCCCAGGGTTCGCCGCTGCCATTGATTTCTACATCACCGAATACATCGATTACTTCGCCATTCTTGAACAGCTCAATCGCATCGTCCCCATTGATATTCGCTGCGCTAGCAGTATCCGTCGGCTCAAAACCAAAGAAGCTAGTAAAGCCTGCCGATTCGCTCGACACATACAAATAGTCGCCCGCCCTAGCCGAACCCGAGAACGTATATTCTTGTCCATCTGAACCGTCGCCATTGTTCGCTGAACCAAAGCCATAGGCGCTGAGATCACAAATATCATTGACTACATAGAACTCAATTGCCTTCGGCAGTCCGCCGCTGAGCGATCCATCGACAACACCTGTGATAATCAAATCGAACATAAGCTTTCTAGAATAGTAAGCACAACGCTGTAGCTTTGGAAGCTAGCAGACAACGAACACCTATATATAAAGAGCAGATTATCAAAAGGTTAAAGGTACAGCTTTTCGGATCAGCAAGCAGACAGACTACAGAGAACGGGAATGTATCGCTACGGGAAGATGCTCAATCTCTTCTACAGCAAGATCCTATAGTATCTAGATTAAAAAGGAACAAACATGAAAGCACTACGATGGCATGGAAAGGAAGACGTACGAGTAGACAACGTTCCTGACCCAACGCTTGAGGCGACTGGTGATGCCATTATCAAGGTGACGGCTACGGCGATCTGTGGATCAGATCTGCACCTATACGGCGGCAAAGTCGCCACGCTAAAGGAAGGTGATATTCTCGGTCATGAGTTTATGGGTGAGGTGGTAGAAACCGGGTCGGCGGTCTCAAATTTGAAGAAGGGCGATCGCGTTGTTGTTCCCTTTACTATCTCTTGTGGTAGCTGCTTCTTTTGTAACCAGGATCTCTACTCACTTTGCGACGTTAGCAATCCCAATGAGGAGCTAGCGAGAGGAGAGATGGGCCACGCACCTGCTGGCATCTTTGGCTATGGCCACATCACTGGCGGCTTTGCGGGTGGACAGGCCGAATATGTGCGGGTTCCTTATGCAGATATCGGCCCGGTCAAAGTCCCAGATGGTCTGCCGGATGAGAAAGTTCTCTTTCTCTCTGATATATTTCCGACTGGCTACATGGGCGCAGAAAATGCGAACATCAAAGAAGGCGATACAGTCGCTATCTGGGGCTGCGGTCCGGTCGGCTTATTTGCGATGAAAAGTGCCTGGATGCTAGGTGCGGGTAGGGTAATCGCGATTGACCATGTCCCAGAGCGACTGCGTTTAGCAGAAAGCTACGCAAATGTCGAAACAATCGATAGCTTTGACGCCGATGAGGTCTATGAAAAGCTAATGGAAATGACTGACGGCATGGGACCAGCGGCCTGTATCGATGCGGTTGGGATGGAAGCGCACGGCAGCGGCGCGATGACGGGCATCCTCGACAGTATCAAAAGTGGTGCCAAGCTAGACAAGCAATTGCAGCATCCCTATGTGCTACAGCAGATGGTTAAGTGCTGTCGTAAAGGAGGAAACATTTCTGTTCCAGGCGTATACACCGGATTTTTGAATATGTTTCCGATGGGTCCAGCAATGAATAAGGGGCTAAACTGGAAGATGGGACAGACCCATATGCAAAAGTATATGCAGCCCCTGATGGAGAAGATCGAACAGGGTGAGATTGATCCAACCGTGATTATTACCCATCGTCTTTCACTGGACGATGCGCCAGAAGGCTATAAGATATTCCAAGAGAAGAAAGACAATTGCGTCAAAGTCGTGATGACTCCCTAGCGTTTACTAGAACAGCGTTTACTAGAGCATTCGCTAGCTAGGTCAATTACAAAAGAGGCTGAGGGAAGCGAACTTTTATCTTCCCTTAACCTCTTTTGGCGTGTTTCCTTAACCCAGCGTTTGCAATGTTGGGAGATGATTGCAAATAACCAAGACGTGTTTGCTGGCCCCCCAAATCTCATTTTCGCTTTGGTTAACACTTTCAACCATAAAGCGCTGCTAAACGAGAGATTTTATGAAACTCTTCTATGATCAACAGAATTGCCAGCAAAACCAACTCAGTGACCGCGAGTATACGTTTGGTAGCAGCCTCAACCAATGGCTGTGGCCTCAGATAGTCCCTGAGCTTTTTGAGCAAAACGATTCCACAGTCTTTATCGGGACCGGAACGCTGATTAATAGTAAGCTGCCTAAAAGAGTGACCGCTGCTGATCGGGTAGTCATCTTTAGTACGGGCGTCGGCTATGAGCAGCCGCTGAGGACTATCCTCGATAACTGGGACATCTACTGCGTACGCGGTCCGCTGTCAGCTAGGCAGCTTGGGCTCTCAGAGGAGAAAGCGATCGCAGACGGCGGCCTGCTAATTGCTCAGCTTTTTAATGCTGAAACTCAAAGGCAGGGCTGTAGCTTCATGCCCCACATCTACCACGCTGACGAAGCTGACGATAGCTGGCAGCGCATTTGTCAACAGGCCAACGTTCGCTACATCGATCCTCGCTGGCCGGTCGAAAGAGTACTAGCAGCCATTGGCAGCAGCGAACGGCTGATTGCTGAGGCCATTCATGGTGCGATCGCTGCCGACGCCCTGCGCGTTCCCTGGATTCCAATTGCCACTAGCTCTCGGATCTACAGCTTCAAATGGCAGGACTGGTGCGATTCGATGAATCTGTTCTATCATCCCTACCGCCTGCCATCTCTCAAAAGCTATAAACCCTGGGATGGTGACTTGCGCTCTGGCGGCATGGCGATCAGGCACTGGATGGGCGCAACGCTAGAGGGTCCGGTGTCGACGCATCAGTATGGACTGTTCGCAGATGAAGCTGCGATCGCCCAGCGTCTAGAAAATATTGCCAAGCAGTCCCCAGTTCTTAGCAGTACAGCCGTCTTCGAGCGCAAGCTAGATCAGCTACAAGCCTGCCTCAGTAAGCTCTGTCAACAGTACTCACGATCCACAGTGATGCAGTAGTGGCGAGGTAGCAGTGAGTCCGGCTTTGAGTCCGGCTTGTCTACTCGCTACTGTTAATTCTGACAGTATCAGCACTAAAAAGAGGGCGAACGACGGGACTTGAACCCGCGAATGGTGGAATCACAATCCACTGCCTTAACCACTTGGCCACGCTCGCCATAACCGGCTATCAGTATAGCATCGCTTCTTGCCTAAACTCTACTCCCTTCTAGAACTTTCTATCTATTACTTCTCGCACTTTGCTGTATCGTAGATCGGCCAAAAAAGCGTAAAACTGCAACTTTTGATACATGCTCTATGAATTAAATCTTCAATAATTTATATTCATGAGCCGTAACTTCAAAAAAACGATATCAATGAAGCTAGGCATTTACACAAATCACAGGGGTCTGCTTTGAAACCAGTCGTCGCTTCAACTGCATACTTACTTATCTCGCACGGCAGCCGCGATCCGCGTCCGCAAGAGGCAATGAATCGATTGGCAGATCTAGTGCGATCGCAGCTAGAAGCCAATCTAAGACATCAAGACTCTACAGACCTTTCCCCTGCCGATCTAGAAGCGGATTTAGGCTTTGGGCCACCAACGCCAGCTCTCTCACCTGGCACAATCTCTCTACTGACTAGACCTCGCCTAGAGAAATCCGCCAAAATTAGCTCCGAGGTAATCGTCGGGACCGCCTGCCTAGAATTGGCAGCACTGTCTTTGAGTGAGCAGATATGCGAATTTGGGCTGCGGCTGAGGGCAACAGGCGTGAGAGAGCTGAAGCTGGTCCCCGTTTTTCTGATGTCTGGTGTACATGTGATGGAAGATATTCCAAAGGAAATTGAGACAGCAGAAAAAATGCTAGGAGAATCTCTAGAACTAACGCTATGTTCTCATTTGGGCAGTCACGATAATATCTCCTCAGTGCTAGAGAACCGACTGACTTCAGTAGATACAGAAGGCTCTTTGCTAGTGGCTCACGGTAGCCGTAGAAAGAAGGGGAACAGAGCTATTCAAGCGCTGGCCAAGCGCATCAATACAAAGGTAGCTTATTGGGCAACGCCGCCCGATATTGAGTCTCAGGTGATTGAGCTGATGCAGCAGGGTTGTCAGAAGTTGACGATTCTGCCTTACTTTTTATTCTCGGGCGGGATTACAGATGCGATCGCCCACCGCACAGAAGAACTCGCCGAGCGCTTTCCAAAAGTACAGTTCCGGCTATTGCCAACGCTAGGTGCAACTCCTGAAGTTGCTAATCTAGTCATAGATCTTGTTAGCGCCTAAAAGTTAGAGCATAGTAGAGAATCTATTCGACGTATAGCAAATAGCAACTCAGCCAGAGCAAATTTGCTTGAATAGTGCCTAGCCTTCTTACGTCATTTGCTATTGACTATGTCTCTTAATTTCTCTACCTCTAGACCCGTGATATCTGCCGGAAAAGCGTCCACGCAGTCGCCAATAGGCAAAGTTTATCTAGTAGGCGCGGGTCCAGGCGATCCGGGCCTGATGACGGTCAAGGCTAAGACGCTGATAGAGTGCGCTGATGTTGTTGTTTTCGATGCACTGGTGAGTCAGCCGATCTTGAGCTGGATCAATCCTCATGCTGAACAGATCCATGCGGGCAAACGGCGCGGTCGGCATTCAATGTCTCAAACAGAAATCACGCAGCTGCTGCTGCGCAAAGCGCACGAGCAGGCGGTGGTCGTGCGGCTAAAAGGAGGCGATCCGTTTGTGTTTGGTCGCGGTGGTGAGGAAATGGCCGACCTGATAGCAGCGGGCGTATCGGTAGAAGTCGTGCCTGGAATTACGGCGGGAATCGCCGCCCCTGCGTATGCGGGTATCCCGGTTACCCATCGGGGCTGTAGCTCTTCGGTGACATTCGTAACGGGCCATGAGTCAACTGGGAAGTATCGACCTGAAGTGAACTGGAAGGCGATCGCCCAGTCTTCAGAAACCATCGTGGTTTATATGGGCGTTCATAATCTGCCAAATATTACCCAGGCGCTAATCGTAGCCGGGTTGCCAGAGACTACAGCAGTCGCGCTAGTGCGGTGGGGAACTAGACCAGAGCAAGAGCAGCTAATCGGTACGCTAGGCGATATCGTAGATCAGGTGGCTAAAACTGGATTTGAAGCGCCTGCGATCGCGGTAATTGGTAAGGTCGTAGAACTACAGCCGCTTTTGGCTCCGGCCTCACCAGTGAATGGAGAGCATTGGGGAGCGGTGAATGATGAATGAGAAGATGGGATGAACGAAAAGACGGTCGGGGCAACTGTGGTTGGAGCGGATGTATCACAGCGTTTGGACCGATGGCTGGCGAATAATGTTGAATCGCTGTCGCGTAACCGAGTACAGCAGCTGATTGAGCAAGGAGCGGTGCAGGTGAATGGGCAGGTGTGCGATCGCAAGAAAGAACGGGTTGAAGCGGGCGATCGCATCACGCTAACGATTCCTGAGCCGACGTCCTACAAGCTCACGCCCGAGAACATTCCGCTCGATATCCTCTACGAAGATGACCAGCTACTGATGATCAACAAGCCTGCGGGCATGGTGGTTCATCCAGCACCCGGTCATGCGACGGGCACGCTGGTTCACGCACTGCTCTTTCGCTGCGGCGAACAGCTCACGGGCGTAGGGGGCGTGCAGAGACCAGGTATCGTTCATCGACTGGACAAAAACACAACTGGCGCGATGGTAGTTGCTAAGACAGAAATGGCGCTTCAGAGTCTTCAGCAGCAGATTCAGGCAAAGACAGCAAAGCGCGAATATCTAGGCATTGTCAACGGCGTACCGAAGGCAGAACAGGGCACCGTCGACCAGCCGATTGGTCGTCATCCCAAGCACCGCAAGAAAATGTCAATTCTGCCAGTGGAAGAAGGAGGCCGCAACGCGGTAACTCACTGGAAGATTATTGAGCGGCTAGGCAACTATACGCTGATGCAGTTTCAGCTAGAAACAGGGCGCACCCATCAGATTCGAGTCCATAGCACTCATCTAGGACTGCCGATGATTGGCGATCCTGACTATGGCTCGGGTAAGTTTCCGGGCATAAAGCTGCCAGGACAGGCGCTGCACGCGTTTCGACTAACGCTGAGGCATCCGACAACGCAAGCGGTAATTTCGGCTGAAGCGCCGTTACCGCAGCGGTGGGAGATTTTGTTAGGTCAGTTGCGATCGCGCCAGCACTAACTACTAACAATAGTTAACAAAACTCAGCCATGTTGCTGTCTCGAACGGTGTTGCTGGAGACAAAAAGTCGGCTCTGAACGCCGATATACTCTGGCCCTAATGGCTTAAAAGCCCTGCGACAGATTGCCAAAGCCCCTTTTAAAGAACAGCCCCTATGTGTATTATTTGCGACATGAGTCTGCGCTCATCTCTGCTGAATTCCATCGCAGACGGTACACCTATGCCTGGTGCGCCGGGACTTGGGGACTCACTCTATCCCAACTTTGGCAACGGTGGCTACGATGTCCAAGCCTACGATGTCGCACTTAATATTTCAGATGTAGCGACCAGCGCCCTTGTCGGCACGACTAATATCACCGCCATAGCGACCAAAGCCCTCAGTAGCTTCAACCTGGACTTAATTGGCTTCGATATTGACAGCATCACTGTCAACGGTGAATCAGCCACCTTCAGCCGCGACGGGCAAGAATTAACAATCACGCCCGCAACCGCCCTAGCAGCAGGCGAATCCTTTACAGCGACCGTTGTCTACAGTGGCTCTCCCGAGCAGATCACCTCCGTCGCCATTCCAGTCCCGACCGGCTGGGTAACTTTCGACGGTGGTAGCTTCGTGCTGAGTGAACCGGATGGCGCTGCTAACTATTATCCTGTTAACGATCATCCGCTTGATAGAGCCGCTTACACGTTTCGAGTGACCGTTCCTGATGGGTTTGAAGTCGCCGCTAACGGCGTTCTAGAAGAAACAATTGATGGTGATGGCAACACGACTTATGTGTTTGAAGCTAGAGACCCGATGGCGAGCTATCTAACCACGGTCAACATCACCAGCGGCTTCAATACCGAAACCTCAGTCTCAGAGACTGGCGTTCCTATCCGCAACTATTTCGCTGAGGCGATTCCAGACGACCAGCTCGATCTGTTCGACTTGCAGCCAGCGATGGTGGACTTTTATAGCAGCATATTTGGTCCGTATCCATTCGAGGTGTATGGGGCCGTAGTGATGGATACCAATACCGGTACCGCACTAGAGACCCAAACACTATCAATTTTTGGCACGAACAATCTAGGTAGACCTTCGCTAGAAGAAACCATTGCGCATGAGGTCTCTCATCAGTGGTTTGGCAACGACGTTGTCTTAGCAGACTGGGGTGACATCTGGCTAAATGAAGGATTTGCCACCTACTCTCAAGGACTGTGGATTGAAAACAGTCGGGGTGCTGAGGCACTAGATGAGTGGGTGACGGATGTCTACAGCTTTGTAGAAAATTTCTTTGAGTTTTTCGTACCGCCCGGTGAGCCGAATGCCGACGATCTGTTTAATCCAGGTGTCTATGACTGGGGAGCACTGGCACTTCACGACCTGCGTATAGAGGTTGGAGACCAGACCTTCTTTGATATTGTCGCGACTTACTACGACACCTACAAAGGCGGTAACGTCATCACCGAAGACCTGGTTGCAGTTGCAGAATCAGTCAGTGGCTTACCGCTAGAGTCCTTTTTTGACCGCTGGATCTACAACGACTATCTAGCACCCATTCCAGAACTAGACCTAGTCTTTGATGGTCATACTGTCGGCGATGAATCGGCGAATACTTTGGTCGGTGAAAATGGCTCTGACGACGTTATCTTCGCAGGCGGTGGGGATGATCTAGTCGTGGGTGGAACGGGAGATGATGTCATCTTTGGTGAGTTTGGAGATGATATTTTGCGGGGCGATCGCAACAACCGATCTCCTCAGAACAACGCAAAAGGTGATGACATTATTTACGGCGGGGCTGGGCGCGATCGCATTGGTGGAAAAGGTGGCAATGACAAACTCTATGGCGACGAAGACGATGATCAAATCTGGGGCGACAAAGGTGACGACCTGCTGTGGGGTGGTAAAGGTAACGACGATCTTTACGGCGGCAAAGGCAGTGACACCTTTGTGCTAGCCGTTGGCGAAGGGACAGATATTATCTATGACTTCGCCTTTGGTCAGGATGTCTTCGGTCTGGCTAACGGTCTTACCTTCGAGACGCTAAGCTTTGCTGTTGTCGGCAGCACTACCCAGATCAGGATCGAAGAAGAAGTGCTAGCAGAGGTCAACGGATTGACGACTGCGCTCTCTAGCGCTGATTTTGTTTCTGTTGCCTAGTTTGTAGTATCAGCAGTCTGAGCCCACCAGGCTAATGAATAAGACTGTTCTTCTGTGAGCGCAGTCTCTTGCTGAACTACTCGCAGCTTGTAGCGGCCTGTTTCTGGAATAGGAATGAAGATATGCTCTAGGCTATCTTCTGAACTCACCGAAGACCAAACGCTATCGTTGATATCGTCCGCATCAGCGGGTAGAAGATAGAGATCCAGGTTGCTAATCGGTAGACCCGTAAACTTTTCACCGACGTTGAAGTACTCGTCTTGGGAGTTTAGCTCTACTATTCTTTCCCAGCTCAGCGTAGCGCTGATGTAGCTGCCACCTTGCAATGGCTGATCGAATACATAGTCCTCGGCGCTGCCAGCTTCGGCAAGGGCGCTATAGCTCCAACCTTTTTCTGGGATAGATTCACCTGGCTGCCACTGCCCGCCTGCAAGCTGCTCGTAGGCCCGATAAGCGTTGAGATGTCCGGTACCTAGCTCAGCGTGAAGGGGAATGCTCTGATTTCCGTAGGCGTCGGACTGGGTCCAGTCTTTGCCGCCTTCATCTAGAAGCGTGCGAGCCATGCCAAGTCGGGAGCCATCACCCGAATCTTGCAGCTTGTCAGCGGCATTGAGGATGACTGACTTCATCACCAGGGGTTCCCTAGAATCCAGGCTCCAGTTCTGGGCACCCGCGCGAAACTGGCGATCGCCAAACTCTTGTAGCAGCGCCACGGTAGCCACTACATGAGGAGCCGCAAAGCTAGTGCCGCTGCTAACTGTCCGCTGACCATCTGGCTCAAACATCTCAATTTCGCTACCGGGCGCAACTAGGTTAATAGAGCGACGCGCCCCTACGTTTGACTCTATGTCCGGCCCTCTAGTGGCACTAGCAGGCGGCTCGCTGCCGAGGTTAGCTCTATCTAACCGGACAAACCGACCGTCATCTCGCCGGGAATAGGCGACGTTGATGCCGTTGAAATTGTCTGTAGGAATGGGAATGCCGCCGCGTCCCTGGTTGCCCGCAATCACATAGAGCAGCTTGTGCACGCGAGAAGACCAGTCTATGCACTGGGTCAACAGTGCGTTCCCGTCCAAAGTCGCACCGGGTCTTGGATCACGGCTGAGCGGCTCACCAAAGCTGAAGTTAGTCGCTCTGACATCGCCGCTGTTTTGCAGGGCAATGTGCTGCGATGCTAGACACTCTTCATTCTGGCCAGTAAATTCAGTCAGGGTGCCGATCGCATCTGAATAGAGAACCGCGTTGGGCGCAACGCCCTTGAAGGTCTTGTCCTGACTGATCATGACGCTAGCAACGTTGGCTGCGTGCCCATCAACGGATTCATCTGCGATCGCCGGACCATCTAGCTCAAAGGTTCTACCTACCTGCACAATCGAATTCTCGACCGCAATCTTGTCAATGCCAAACTGACTCGGACGGCCAATTTCTACCTGTCCAATCGCAATCTTGCGGCCCGTCAGGTTATAGGGGGCTTCATGCAAGCGACGCGCATCAATGCCATCACGACCCACCGAAGAAGACAGCGCTAACGCCGGAACGCCCAAGGCTAAAGCTCCTAGACTCAGCCCCAATCCGCCAAGCCGTGAACCCAGCCGCCGCTTTGACGCACGAGCTGAGTGAGTACTGGTCAAACTTGCTGTTTTGTCCGAGGTCATATCAGGCCAGGTTAATAAGTAGTTATTGAAGCAACTTTAGCTCAATTTACTGCTCAAGCCACTGGCAAATCCTAGAACCATCGTCAGGAAGATTTATGATGGATTTTAAGCGGTGCGATCGCTCACTGACCGCAGCCGGATAGAGCAACAGGGCTCAAAATGTCGGCGCGACGAAATGTTTTGTTACAATGACTACAAGCGATTATAGATCCGCATCTATACACACCATTCACTACTAGGAGGCCAGTCCCCGTGGCAAGAACTCAATTTGATAAACCCGTTGTGATCTCACCGTCGATTTTGTCTGCCGATTTCAGCCGACTAGGTGAAGAAATCCGTGCGGTTGACAAAGCTGGTGCAGATTGGATTCATGTCGATGTCATGGACGGTCGCTTTGTTCCTAACATCACCATTGGCCCAATGATTGTAGACGCGGTGCGCCCCCACACAGACAAGCCGCTCGACGTTCACCTCATGATCGTCGAACCCGAGAAGTACGTAGAAGATTTTGCCAAAGCAGGCGCAGACATTATCTCCGTTCACTGCGAGCACAATGCTTCTCCACATCTGCACCGCACCCTGGGCCAAATCAAAGAGCTGGGCAAGCAAGCAGGCGTCGTATTGAACCCCGGCACCAGCCTCGACATGATCGAATACAGTCTAGAGCTATGCGATCTCATCTTGATTATGAGCGTCAATCCTGGCTTTGGTGGTCAGAGCTTCATCCCCGGCATGGTTTCTAAGATTCAAAAGCTAAGGTCTATGTGTGACGCACGCGGCCTTGATCCTTGGATCGAAGTAGATGGAGGTATTAAAGGGCACAACGCCTGGCAGGTTATAGAAGCCGGAGCTAACGCCATTGTTGCTGGGTCTGCCGTATTCAAAGCGGACGACTATGCTGACGCTATCGAAGGCATTCGCAACAGCCGACGCCCAGAGCTAGCCGCTGTCTAACCACTTGTCTCTAAGCTCTGACAACCGCTTTGAGTCAGATGCATGCTAAAAGAAGACCGACTTCTCATCGTGAAAAGTCGGTCTTCTTATTTGCAGTATTTCTAATAAAGCCCATGACGAGGATTGAACTCGTGACCTCACCCTTACCAAGGGTGTGCTCTACCACTGAGCCACATGGGCACTGTACAAAAGCATTCTTTGCAAAAGCATTCTTTACAAAAGCATTCTTGACAAAAGCATTATATCAAGACGACTGCGGCGAGATGGTGGGCCAGGCTGGATTCGAACCAGCGTAAGCATAGCTAGTGGATTTACAGTCCACCCCCATTAACCACTCGGGCACTGACCCTCGCGCGTTTGCAGCCTATAAAATGTATCACACGATGCGCTCGGATGACAGAGAATTTCCCAGCCAGCATTTACTGCGATCGCAACGAGGGTCAACCAGAACTTCGCACTGTCCAGCTATGATTTTCACTGGCTAAAAGTCCTACTGGAAATCGCTCTAGCAAGCTACCGACAGAAATAGACGTTTCGAGCTGTACAGGCTGGTCAGTCAGCCAGTCTTTCCAATTCCCTTGTTCCGCGCCTTGCACCTCAATCATCGTATCTCCCCACAGCTCGGTTCCGCAGGGTAGCTCATCTGGCGCTATCAAGCTTGTCAAAAAGCGCGGTACCACCACTATCAGCGTATGCTCACCCTGGTGACGAGCGTAAGCAACCACGCTTTCTGCATGCTCTCCAGTTACCTTTAGCGGTGTGTAGGCCCCGCTTCTAAACACGTTGCGAAAATAGTTGCGCGCCGCTAAGCCTCTAAAGGTCAAGAACAGCTTAATTCGTCCGTCTACCCTAGCTGTCAGCAGCTCTTCTATCAGCGCATTGGGCTGCTGCTGCCACTGAGCCTGGATTTTTTCGAGCGCGGCCGATCGCCTAGAGTAGTCAACAGGTCGACGATTGTCTGGATCGACTAGGCTTAGATCCCATAGTTCACTCCCCTGATAAAAGTCGGGAATGCCCGGCACCGTCATTTTGATCAAGAGCTGAGAGAGCGAGTTGAAGATGCCGTAGGCCGCAGTTTTAGCCTGAAAATGCTGGAGCTTGCTCAAGAAGGCATTGTCGTCACTAGGCGTCAGCAGCGTCTCGACAAAGTTGACATAGCCCGCTTCGTAGTCTTCGTCGGGGCGCAGCCAATTGGTGTGAACTTTGGCTTCGCGCACGGCCTTGACGACATAGTCTTTTACTCTTTCTTTGAATTCGGGTAGCTCTGTGTCATCAAAGGGATACGCACCAACTAGCGTCTGATACAAAAAGTACTCGTCGTTGCTGTCTGGCACTGCGTGCTCACCGTCGGTTTGCTTTTTGTCTGCGTTTAGCTGGCTCCACAGTGTCACCTGTTCTTCCCACTCGCTGGGCAGCTCGGAAAGAACGCTGAGGCGCGATCGCACATCCTCACTTCTCTTGGTATCGTGCGTAGACGTCGCGTTCAGTGCCTGTGGCCAGTGCTCCTGCTGGTACTGGTTATAGCGATGAAAGTCTGCCAGCGCAATGCCAAAGTTTTCGGGTGAACCGCCGACTTCGTTGAGTCCGATAAATCGGTTGTATACGTAGAACAGCGTATCTTCTAGTCCTTTGGCCATCAGCGGCCCGGTAAACTGCTGCAGGCGCATGACGAAATGCAGCCACTGCGATCGCTCCTCAGAAGGCAAAGACTCCTCGTATTGCAGCAGCAAAAACTTCTCAATTAGCTCTAGCTCATTACGTAGCTGCGGAATCCGCCTTCTTGCTTGTTTGATCGCCGTTTGAATGTACTGAATATCGCGCTCTGTGCTGCCCTGCTGGTTGATATAAGTACAGTAGATCGGAAAGCAGACTAGCACCTCTTGAATCGCTGCCTTTAGACCATTAGCCGTCAGATCTCTTCCATATCGGTATTGGCTAGCGACCTTCTTCAAGAAGCGAGCTAGGTTGTCAATATCCCCGACCAGATTCGTATCCGCAATTAGCTTTTTCTTATCTAGAACCAGACTGTGATAGCTGTTGCGCATCCCCGTGAAATCTTGATAGAACCGGGTGAAGTCGCTGCGATTCTTCTGACAGCAAAACAGCCGATTCGCATAGGTCAAAAATTCATAGCCAGAGGTTCCCTGCACTGGCCAGTGGGTGGGCAGTTTCTCACTCGGCTCTAAAATCTTTTCGATGACAGTGTAGACCCCATTCATTTTCTCCTGAAGTCGCTCTAGATATGTCAACGGATCGTATAGCCCATCGATATGATCGATCCTCAATCCGTTGATCTTGCCAGCTTTAACCAAATCTCTAGTTAGCGCATGCGTCTTGTCAAACACCTTCGGATTATCAACCTTTAGGCAGATCAGCTCATTCACTGTAAAAAATCGCCGATAGTTCAGCTCTTCTGCGCCAACCTTCCAGAAGGAGAGTCGGTAGTATTGCTTTACTAACAGGCTATCTAGCAAATCAAAGCTTTTGGCTCTGCCCACTTGACCGTTGAACACTTCAACATTTTGGTCAATAAAAGTTTTGACTTCTTTGTTTGAGTTGTACAGTTCCCACAGCACATGCTTTACAAAAGCACACTGGTCTTTTCTCGCTCGCCCGGTCATCGCGGGCAAAGTCTCTTTTACCGTGTTTATAATGCCAATTAGCTTGATGTAATCGGGTTCTTGCGGTCCCATCTGTCGCCGTAGCCACGACAGCTCATTGCTCAGAAAGGTATCGTAGGAATCTGCTCGAATTGGAAAACTTAGCCCGTAATAATTGACCCGCAGACCATCTTCGCCGTAGCTCAGCTGTATTTCACCCCTTTCTAGGCAGCGATCATAAAAGTCTCCTAGCATTGGCGCGAGCACTTTTCCCTGAATATCTTCATAGGAGTGCTCCCACTCGATATCAAAGTAGTCGATGTATTCTGAGTCGGGGCCATATTCGAGCACATCCATCAAATAGTGATTTTGACGGTCGTAGGCCATATGGTTTGGCACGATATCTTGCAACCAGCCCATGCCTCGCTCGTGCAGGGTATCCACTAAGATGTCAAACTCTTCCATCCCGCCTAGTTCCGGGTTGAGCTGGTTTTGATCAACCACGTCGTAGCCGTGCTGACTGCCGGTCCTAGCCTTGAATATAGGCGAAGCATAGATATCAGAAATCCCTAGCAAATCGAGATAATCAACAATCTCTTTGGCCTGAGAAAACCCAAAATCGGGCGTGAACTGAAGACGGTAGGTAGCAACAGGAATACGCATAGCAGTTCAAAAGGTTAAGGACACAAGAATCAAAAATGGCTAGAGGGTGCTTTGGGTTAAACAACTTTTAGTTGAACACCTACGGCGCAGTTTGAGAAAGTGACCAGGAAGAGATCGGCTCCGCTCGATACAGAGCAATACTAAACGGGCTAAGCAACAGCGTTTGATTGGATTCTTCAGCCGAGAGTCGAGCGGGTAAGGGTTCTGACTTGATTATCTCTTTAGACTCTTTTAGGCACCACTGTGCGTCTGCCGAGTTTAGCTGCTGCCACCAGGTCTGCGAGCCTAGCGTCAGATCTATCTTGGCTGCCTGGTCGCTAAAGTTCATAGCACAGAGCAGATCGCCGCTGGCAATAGACTGCTTGTACTGCAAGGTATTGTCGGTGTGCGTAACAACAATATCAGCAGCCGTTGTCGGGGTCATCACTCGGCACTGACGCCTGACTTCGAGCAGCCGCTGGTAGAACTTACGCATGATTCGCTGCTGCTGGCGGTCGCCAGCAGATTTGTCCGCGTTCGATAGCCAGTTGAGCTTTGACTTGTTGTACGTGTCTTCGCTGACCGGATCGGGTGGTGTCCCTTGCGCGTAGAAGTCAGAGAATTCTTCTGTTCGACCTCTTCTAACCGCCTCGATTAGATCGGGATCGCCATGATCAACAAAATAGAGAAATGGATTGGTTTCTCCGTATTCTTCGCCCATAAATAGAAGCGGAATATAGGGAGAGAGCAGCGTGATTCCAGCGGCTAGCTTTAGCGCACCAAAAGAGACTAGCGTGGAGAGGCGATCGCCCATCATCCGGTTGCCTACCTGATCGTGGTTTTGATTGCATACCACAAACTGATAGGAAGGCAGATCTCCTGCTGGGCTGCCGTGAGGTCTGTGCCTAAAAGGAGAGTACTGTCCAGCGTAGACGAAGCGATCTTTGAGTGCAACTGCCAAAGATTCCAGGCTAGCAAAATCACCGTAATAGCCCATATTCTCACCTGTTAGCCTGGTGTGCAGCGCATGGTGAAAATCATCACTCCACTGCGCACTGAGCTGATAGCCGCCCTGCTGCACGGGCCGAATCAAACGCGGATCGTTCAGGTCACTTTCAGCAATCAAGAAGCCCGGATAGGACCGCTGCTTTGTGAATTCTGCGACCGACTCGGACAGTAACTGTAGAAAATGCTTAGCTCCAAAGTCGTAGATAGCGTGAACCGCATCTAGCCGCAGCGCATCGAAGTGATAGTCGCGCAGCCAGCTAATTGCGTTTTCGGCGAAGTAGCCTCGAACGCCGTCGCTGTAGGCATCATCGAAGTTGATCGCGCTGCCCCAGGGGGTCTGATAGCGCTTGGTGGTATACGGACCGTATTTGCCCGTGTAGTTTCCTTCCGGGCCAAAGTGGTTGTACACCACGTCTAGGATGACGGCTAGTCCGGCCTGGTGGCAGGCATTGACTAGCTTCTTGAGCGCTGTTGGGCCGCCGTATGAGTTCTGGACAGCGAAGGGGAAAACGCCGTCATAGCCCCAGTTGCGATCGCCTGGAAACTGCGCCACGGGCATAATCTCAACAGCGGTGATGCCAAGCTCTACCAGATCAGGCAAGCGCTCTATCGCCGCCTCAAAGGTACCTGACTCTGTAAAAGTGCCAATATGCAGCTCATAGATGACATAGTCTGCTAGCGCTACGCCCTTCCAGCCCTGATCGCTCCAGGCAAACTGGTTATGGTCGATCACTTCAGAAGGGCCGTGTACGCCTTCTGGCTGATATCTAGAGGCAGGATCGGGCCAAGCGTCTTCTTCTTTGTTCAGTCGATACTTATAGAGTGTACCTGCGGGCAGCTCGGGTGCTTGGGCTCGCCAGTATCCTAGCGCGTCCTTTTCCATCTCCAGCACTCTAGGCGCAACGGGCTGATACTGATGGCCGAGCACCTCCACAGCGACACTGTCTACTAGTGGTGCCCATACCGCAAACTGACAGCCATCTTCAAACCTCGCACCAATATCCATAATCTTCTTTGCAGCACCTTTGGCCCTGCCTATATGCACTATTAGCCGTTAAGAATATCAAAATCGAATTCACCAAACGGCTACCCATAGACATAAACCATTCGCGTTTCTCATGGCGTAACCTTTTCGGTACGCTGCCGAGAAACGCTGTGGCTAGAGAGCAATAGACGACTACTCGGCGATTACTCGCTTGGTCAGAATCGCCATCATCTCGTTGGGTCTACCCGTCGAGATGGGGCGGCTCCAGTCGTTGGGTTCGGCGTAGCCTAGCTTGTGCAGTAGGCGGATGGTGGCCTTGACCGATGTCAGCGTGCCAAGGAGGAGGTGACGAATCTGCTCGCGTGGGATGGGCGGCGTTGATGAAGGCTGGGCGACGAGAACGGTCGGCGTAGCCGCAGTAGGCGTAGCCGCAGTAGAGGTAACAGAGTCTGTGGACGCGGGTGCGCCCTGATCGTTAGGGATAAACATGAGTGTCTGGTCTCCGGTTAAAGACTAGTGAACTAAGGAAACCAGAACTCAGATGACCTCAGCAACGCCGCAAAATGTAGTGCAAATCGGAGCAGCTAAGGTACAGTGCCCTTAAGCTTGCAGACTGCCCTGTTCAGTTTGTCAGCCTAGCCGTCGGTGGGTGGTGTCAACACCTGCCGACGGCGCTTGGGTCAAGTGAGTTCTGAGGGAATAGGCGTGATAGGCATCACGACCTTAACTACTGAAGATAGGCTGATTCTTGCGATCAGTCAAGTTCGGATTAGGCGCTCACGAATTCAAAGGGCTCGTTGTCAGGTACATAGGGCTTACGCATGTGTATGGACTGTAACCGTCTGTCGTTCAGCTTGTACAATTCAAGAAGTTATCAAACGGTCTGACAATGACTATGTTTCAAGTCACGATTAGTCCAAAGTCTGCTCTAGATGAAGGCATTCGCATAGAAGATATTGACGGTCTGCGATTGTTTAAGCTGGCCGAAACGCTTCAGGTGCGTTTAGAAGGGTTGCTGAAGAGAAATGAAACGGCAGCGCTTTCGCAAGCGGAAGAAAGTGAGCTGGAGAATTTGACCGAGTTAGAGCGCTTTTTTACTTATCTCAATGCGCGTTTGATCGCTCAGGTTTGAACGTTGGCTATTAACGACTTATTGAGACAACAGCTTCGCAAACGAGCAAAGTCCTTGTGCGAATATTGCCACTCGCCAGAAAGAATCAGTGGCTCACGATTCACCCTAGATCATGTTCACCCGCGTTCATTAGGCGGCTCTGACGCCTTCGAGAATCTAGCGTTAGCCTGTAGTCGTTGCAACCAGCGTCGGTACAACTTCATCACAGGTCAAGATGCTAAAACTTCTAGCATCTCACCACTTTTCAATCCCCGCGTGGATAAGTGGGAAGAACACTTTGCTTGGGCAGAGGATAGCAGACGAGTCGTTAGGACTACACCCATTGGTAGGGCGACCTGTAATCGCCTGGACATGAACGACGATCGATACTTTGGAGAGAACCCGATCGGCGAAGCTCGCGCGTTGTGGGTTCAGGCTGGTTGGCATCCTCCTGAAGGCGATCCGCTGGCATAATGACCTTACTCGGTCGGATCTACCGCTTGCTGAATGCGTTGTAGCCAGCTAGCAGCGGCCTGGGTAGTGGGGTGGTCTGCGCCTAGCGCGGGAATGTAGATGTCTAGAGCTTGCTGGATATGGTCTAGGGCCTGCTGATGGCGCTGTGTATTGTGATAGAGCGCTGCAAGATTGAACAGACTGGTGGCGGTGGAGGGATGGCGATCGCCCAGTTCCGCTTTCCTGATTTCGAGCGCTTCTACATACAACGGTTCCGCTTCTCCATAGCGCCCCTGAGACCGTACAGTCCTGCCAAGTTATTCAGACTGGTGGCGGTGTCGGGATGGCGATCGCCCAGTTCTGATTTCCAGATTTCGAGCGCTTCTACATACAACGGTTCCGCTTCTCCATAGCGCCCCTGAGACTCGTACAGTGCTGCCAAGTTATTCAGACTGCTGGCGGTGTCGGGATGGCGATCGCCCAGTTCGGTTTTCCTGATTTCGAGCGCTTCTACATACAACGGTTCCGCTTCTCCATAGCGCCCCTGAGACTCGTACAGTGCTGCCAAGTTATTCAGACCTGGGCGGTGTAGGGATGGCGATCGCCCAGTTCCGCTTTCCAGATTTCGAGCGCTTCTACATACAACGGTTCCGCTTCTCCATAGCGCCCCTGAGACCGATACAGTCCTGCCAAGTTATTCAGACTGCTGGCAGTGGAGGGATGGCGATCGCCCAGTTCCGCTTTCCTGATTTCGAGCGCTTCTACATACAACGGTTCCGCTTCTCCATAGCGCCCCTGAGACCGATACAGTTCTGCCAAGTTATTCAGACCTTGGGCGGTGTCGGGATGGCGATCGCCCAGTTCCGTTTTCCTGATTTCGAGCGCTTCTACATACAACGGTTCCGCTTCTCCATAGCGCCCCTGAGACTTGTACAGTACTGCCAAGTTATTCAGACTGGTGGCGGTGTCGGGATGGCGATCGCCCAGTTCCGTTTTACTGATGGCGAGCGATCGCTCATGACATCGTTCCGCCTCTGTCCACAGATTCAAGCTTTGATAAAAACGCGCCAACCCCGTACAGCACCAGGTCTTATCCTCATCAGCCAAAACTGTCGTCCTATTCGCTGCGACTTCTTCTAAATGCGGCACAGCTTCGACAATGCTCCCTCTACCTTTAACAGTCACTGTCGGCTGCACTGTTTTAGCAATCGCCGTCATCGCCTGAGCAAATCCAACAGTCAGTTTCAGCGCCTGCTCTGCCTCTATCGCCGATAGCTTTCCTAGCAAAAACGCCCGCACCAGTCCATGCAATTGATAGCGTTCCTCGCCCTCTCGATTCAACAAGCTCAGCTTCGTCAGTCGCCGCCGTCCCTGCACCAGCACCTGATTTTCTATCAGCTCACACCACTGCTCTGGCTCAGACGGCTGCTGCCAAAGCCTCTTCCACCAGGGCACAGCGGGCAAAACAACCCGATACTGCTGCGCCACCAACTCCACTAGCTCCCACGGAACTGGCGCTAACGCAAACAAACCCAACACCATCGCTAGCTGTCTTTCTGCCCCGCTCAGCCGCTGCCAGCTCAGTTCAAACGCCGCCTCCACCTCGTTCATCGCCTCATGCTGCATCCGCTCCTGCCGCAAATCATCTAGCAGCTTCGCCACCGACCAGTCCGGCTCCGCCCGCAGCAGCCCCGCCACCACCTCAATTCCCAGTGGCAAATATCCCTAGCCACTCACACAGCGCCTTCGCCGCCGCCACATCCACCCGCAGCCGCTCGTCATCCGCCATCAGCCGCCGCAACAACCTAAACGCATTCGCCCGCCGCAACACGCCAAGCTGCAGTCGCTGTAGCTGCCGTATTGCTCGCCTTCCCGTCGGCTGCATCTGCACCCGCGTCGTCATCAGCACCTGAAACGCTCCCTGACGCGGCAAAAATCCCTCTATCGCCCGGTACTCACCCGCATCATCGATCACCAGCAGCTTTCGCCCCGGCCACCGCGCCTCCCACCGCGCCAGATAGTGCTGCACCACCTGAGCCTCATCCCACTCCGGCGGCAGCTCCTCCAATCCAAGCGATCGCCCCGCAAACGTCAGCATCTCCGTCGCCACCCGCCCAAACGTCAGCCAGCAAATTCCACCCGAATAGTCCGCCCGGTGCTGCTGTACATATCGCCATGCCAGCGTCGTCTTCCCCACGCCGCCCATTCCCACCGCAGCAATCGCCACGCGATCGCCCTGTCCCAGCAACACCCGCAGCTCCTTCAGCTCCCGACTCCTACCGACAAAAACCGCCTCACCAAATCCCTCATCATAAAAGTAAGGAGGACTCAGCTCCGAGGGCATCGACTTTGACGGAGCCCCACCCGCCGACTCTAGTCAAATCGAAATGTTGTTCGTCTGATTCTCGATCCTGCCGAAATTAGCGACCCCGATCTTCTCCGCTAGCTTCGTCACATTCTGAAACGACTGTGGGTCTGCCTTTACCGCTGCTGCCGTCTCTTCTACCGCCGCCTTCACATCAGGATCTGCCGCTGCCGCTTCTTGTAGAATCTCTACATCGATAATGTCCGACTCACCTGTCGAACTGCTCGCCGCTTCTAGTTGCTTTCTCGTATCAGGACGCTGCCGCAGTAGTGCCATCAGCCGTTTCGTCGATGCGATCGCCTCATCGCCCAGCACATCCACCGCCTTTTCCAATGACTTGGTGACTAGCGTGAGTGCGATCGCCGCCAAAGTAATAGATTCCATAATGAATTAAGAGATAAACTGCGAAGCTTCCAGCTATCTAATCTTATACACATATCTATCAGGGTAGATGTAGCGACTATACCAGTCACAACGTTTGGTCTTTCAAGATGGCATTCAAGCAGAAGCTGCTAGAACATCGCCAAGCAATCGAGTAGATTCAACAGAATCAGGGACACTGCGCTCTGTTACTAGAGAACGGGTTCTACAAGACGGTGTGCCCTTACGAATAGTAGCGATTGTCTCTACCTGTGTCGCTCACACTAAGCTAACAGCAGCGCATCTACCGAATAAGCCCCTGGCCCAAACAGAATAATCAGCGTCAGCATCAGCGTAAAGATCAGCGCCTTTTCCATACTAGGCGGCTCGCCCTTATCACCATTCGGCCCCTCATAAAACTCTCCTAGCTCATACGGATCGGGTGCAACAATCGGCAAGCCATCGATTACTTCTAATACCAGCGCGTAGATCATCGAAACCAAGATAGACAGACTAGCAAACGGCGTCAGCAGTCCCAAAATCAAACAAACGCCACCTGTGATCATAAATCCTGCGGATAGGAAACACAGCGGTAGCGGCGCACCTAACGCCTTCGACCAGGTTTGAAGATTCTTGATCTTTGGCAAGCCATGTAGGATAAACAAGAATCCCACAGCAGCGCGAAAGACCAGCAGCATATAGCCTTGAGTTCCCTCAATGAATGCTGGATATAGCGATGAGAGGAAAGTAATGATCGTATCCAAGTTGAGTTCTCCGTAATTCTCTATCAATATGTGGGGGTGGCCTACTATGCTTCTACCATCAACACGTTATGACCGTCCGGACCTCGCCACAATGCTCCTCGCTTGAACGGCATCACATCCGGCAGATCGATTACCTTCGGCGATACAAACTGCACATGCGCTTCTTCTAGCGCTTCGACCGCCACGTCAATGTCGTCTACTAGCAGCTCAAAATGCATATGGACTAAATCATTGGTCTGCTGATCAATTGGAAAAGGTCTGGCTCCAGGCGGCGTTAGGTAGTCCAAAAACTCTACGCCCAATCGGCCTTTCGCAGGCGTCAAAGAAGTCACAATCACTTTGGCGCTAAAGAGATTGTCCATCGTCTCTTGCTTGATGCCGATATTGGTAAAGCTACCCTGATGGGTGAGGCCGAGCACGTCTCGGTAAAGCGCTAGGCTGGTTTCGGTGCTGGAGATTGCGATCGCAGAATGATCCATCCCTAAAAACAGCGATTCCTTCGACTGCCAATAGTCCGGCCCTAGCCCTGGTGGAAATTGCAGCAGCTCTAGCGGATGACCGTCAGTATCTCTAAACTTGAACGCTTTAATGTCGTTTGGTAGCGTCTGCGGCTCTGGCGAAATCGGTGTGAAAGAGAACTTTTTCAGCTGCGCGTATGCTTTGTCCATATCGCTGACGATAATTGCAAAGTGCTGAAACCACAGGTCATTACTTTTGCTATCCTCTAGAACCGCTTTGCCTGTTCCGCTGAGGAACTGCATCAGCCGGATCGTCTCTTGACCTAGTTCTAAAGAGACGACGCGAACCTGCGCATTCGGTACGCCATACAGATAGCTGGCTTCGTCGCCGCTGATGACTGTATCGGAGACAACTGTGTAGTCAAAGGCACCTGTGAAAAAATCAGTGGCCTGACTAGCATCAGAGACCGTGAGGCCAATTGCCTGCACGGCCTGAACCGTTATACCGGAGGGAGACGCCATAGTTACACTTGTTCCTAGAAAGAGTTTGCAGAACTGCAGTCTGCATTTTTACACATTCGGGCGATCGCAACCCAGCCACTTCCAGCTCATTTCTTCTACGCATCAGCGCTAGCAAAGTGAGCAAAGCTATAATACAACGATGAAAAAGCTAGTCAGGCGATCGCTCTACTTTTCCCTGCCGCTGCTGCTGCTTTCTACCGTCATTTTGCTCAGTCAGCCCCGTTGGCTGTTCACCCTCGCCAGCCACTTTTTTCCCGGCGCGCTTTACGCAATCTCACGTACTGACAGTCAGCCAAAAGTCATTGCCCTGACCATAGACGACGGTCCTAGTTCTGCCACATCAGAGATTCTGGCTATCCTTGATCGCTACGGCGCAAAAGCGACCTTTTTCAACATCAGCGGTAACCTTCCTAGCCACGAATCAACTGTTCAGCAGACGGTCAACTCCGGTCACGAGCTAGGCAATCATCTCACTGCCGACGAGTCTAGCATCCGCCTAGACATAGAGGTATTCGAAGCGGACCTGCTCGCCGCTGAAAGTGCTCTTCTGACCTATCTGCCCGCAGGCTCGACGCTAGTGTGGCTTCGTCCTGGCATGGGATTCTACAGTGGTGATATGGTCGAGATCGCTCAGCGCCACGGCTATCAGCTAGTGCTAGGGTCCACCTTTCCCTACGATACTCACGTGCATTCCACTCACTTTGCCAGCGAGTTTATCCTACGAACCGTTCGCTCTGGTGATATTGTTGTTCTTCACGACGGTGAAAAAAATGGAGACAATAGAGGAGCCCGGACAGCTAAAACGCTAGAGATTATCTTGCCAGAACTAAACAGTCGCGGCTATCGGGTGACGACTCTATCTGGTCTGGTTAAAACCCCGTAAGCAAGGAAAAGTAAAAACACAATAAGAGTGCTCACAAAAAGTGCTTACAAAAAGTATCTATGTCCCCTACCCGAAAAGTTTTGCTTAGAAGCAACAAACTCATTGCCGATCAGGCGTTGGGCATCGGCTATGGATACTGGCTGAGAGAAGATATAGCCTTGAATCGCATCACAGCCTAGTTTTCGTAGCGCTCTGTACTGCTCAATTGTTTCTACTCTCTTAGCTGCAATACCGCAGTTTAGCTTGTGTGCTAGTTCGATAATCATACCGACGATTTCGGCCTTGTCTGCCTGCATCGTATCGATAAAGCAGCCGTCTATCTTCAGTCGATTTAGAGATAATTCCTTAAGAACGTTCAGCGATGCATACCCTGTACTACAGTTATCGATTGCCATCGCAATTCCCAGTTCTTTGAGCTGGGCTAGCGTCGCTATCACTCCTGAATTTCTTTCTAACAACAAGCCTTCACTCACTTCTACACACAAGCAGCTAGGTTCAATCCCAGAGCTGTCGATGGCTCCTTGCACCTGCTCAACCCAGTCGGATCTAGATAGACTCTTTTTAGAAAAGTTGATAGTCAGCTGAATTTGTGTAACCGCTTCGCGCTGCCATCGCTGTAGCGTCTGACAGGCAATCCTCAGCACCCACTGGTCAATTTCTACAATCAGCCCAGAGGCTTCGGCCAGCGGCAAGAACTGATCCGGTGGGATGAGACCATGCACCGGATGTACCCAGCGTAGCAGTGCTTCGAAGCTTTCTGGAGTGAAAGTGGTCAGCTCGATGACAGGCTGATACCACAGCTCTAGCTCGCACCGCTCGATAGCGTGACTTAGGTCATTTTCTAGATTCCAGTCTGCGAGCAGGTGCGATCGCATCTCTCTGTCAAACAGCGCATAGTGGTCGCCTGCTGCTCTAGCATGGCGCATGGCCAGATCCGCATCGCTAATCAGCTCTTGTACGCTTTTGTGCCAGTCTTGTCTAACTGCAATGCCTGTAGAGGTCGTCAGTGTGACCGTTTGCCCGTGCACTGAGAAAGGTTCGGACAGCTTCGCTAACAGCCTATCGACTAAGGCAATCACATCCTGGTTCTGCTCGGTGTAGTTCACTAGAATTCCAAACTCATCGCTACCGAGCCGAGCTGGAATATCATGCTTGCGCAAACACTCTCGGATGCGGACCCCTACCGTGATTAGCACCTGATCACCCGCCGCAGCCCCCATACTATTGTTGAGATAGCTAAAGCGAGAAATGTTGAGTAAAATGACCGCAAATCGACGCTGCTCTGACCACTGTCTGTCTTCGAATTGAGCGCTGAGCTGAGAGATAAAGGCGCTACGGTTATGCAATCTGGTCAATGAATCGTAGAGTTCCGCCTGATTGATTTGTCTTGTGGTGTGCTTGCTCTGCGAGAGGTATTCTAGCTGAGCTTGCCTCGCAACCTGGAGCCACTTTGTTTTTTCAGCGACAGATTTAGAAGATTCAACTAGAATCATCGGCCGTTCGTTGACTAATAGTGCGATCGCCTCTAGGTGAATTTCTTGTCCAGATGTGCCCATCTCTGCCCAAATCCCCGAGCGCAGCGGCTCTGACGAGTTGCTTTCCCAATACTGTCGGGCATCTACAATAAAGTTATCTAAAAAGGGAGAAAACTCTGCCGCCTCGAATGGCTCAACTTCGTGAGGCTCTCCTTCTGACCACACGCCTTCGAAATCTTCTAATACCCATTCGGGTAGAGGGTTAGCAACAGACAGTAAATCGTCTCCTAGCCAAACTAAAGATAGGATGTTTAAGGCAGTTAGGACGTAGTTCGATAGAGGTCTGTCTGTATTTTCTATGTTGTTTTGGTTAGAGTTGCTCTGATTGGGACTGTTTTCATCAAGGCTGTTCTTATCAGAATCACTCTCGTTAGAATCATTCTTGTTGGAATCATTCTTGTTAGAATCACTCTCATTAGAGGGCACAGAAACCATAATTTTCTCACATATGTCTGTTGTGCTAGCAAAAATTGATGCCAGCAGAGGTTGATGCTAGAAAAGACGATGATAGATGCTTACTCTACAGGTTAAGTCAGCTGCAGCGCGAAATAAGTTCCTGTTATAACAAGTTATCAGCTGAGGGTTCTTTAGACTAGCTCTTGGCTAGCGGTTGATAGTTTCTCTAGCAGCTTTGAAAGGCATTGATCGATCCCTACGCCCGTTTTGGTGCTAGTACGAATCAAATCGTAGTTTTGGGCTTTCAGTAGCGCAATATCGTCCTCTGTTATCTCCCAGTCGGTTTGTAGGTCACACTTATTAATTACCATTACGCAAGGAACGTTGCCTATGCGCTGCGTCACTCTTTTTTGTAGATCTAACGCCGTCGTCAGAGAAGATCTGCGCGTGCCGTCTACAACCAAGACATAGGCTGAGGCCGCTCGTAAATAAGACATCTGCACCTGCTGAAACTGATCTTCGCTATGCATATCCCATAGCACCATGTCCATCTGCATATGCGCTGTTTCTATTTGCTTTCGCTCTATTCTGACGCCTATAGTTGTCTGATAGCGCTGCACGTAGGTACCTTTTAAGAGCTGAGCAACTAAGCTCGTTTTTCCTGTCGCAAATGCGCCTACTACACAAACTTTCGTCTCAAGCATTTTTTTGATGGTGACAACCTAGCTCCAGCTCAGCTAGACAGTAATAGTACGATCTAGTCAGCCAATAAAGCTTCAATAACTGCCCTACAGTTCAGGCAGTTTTGTACAGCGGCAAGTTGATTATCAACGTATCTATACAATTGATTCTCTTCATTCATCTGCTCTTATTTTTGGTCTAGACCCATTCTTAACTGAGTACAGCCGTTAGCTGCGCTTTTGCAGCTTTTAGTGCTTCAGGCAGCTTAGCTGCATCGCGTCCGCCTGCTTGAGCAAAGTTCGGTCTGCCGCCGCCGCCACCGCCGCACAGTTTGGCGATACCTCCAATAAATTTACCCGCCTGTAGCCCTTCGGCAATCACTGGCTGACTAAAGGCAGCGACTAAAGAGACTTTGCCTTCAGCGGGGATAGATCCCAAGACAACCGCGCCTTCCCCTATTTTCTGAAGCAGTCTCTCTGCCGCGGTTTTGAGCGCGTCGGGGGCTACAGCGTCTAAATTTGCGACGATAATGGGCGTTTTCCCAACTGTTTCGACTTGGCTGAGTAGCTGATCGGATTTTGCTAGAGCCAGTTCGGATCTGATCGCCGCTAGGTCTTTTTGAGCGGTTTTGAGTTCGGTTTGGAGGGCGCTGACGCGATCGCCAATTTCTTCGGGCTTAGCTTTAAACCGATCGCTCAGGTCTTTGACAATGCGATCGCGTACTTCTAGATAGTCCAGTACCGCTGGACCTGCCACCGCCTCAATCCGACGGATGCCAGCGGCAACTCCAGTTTCAGCAATAATCTTGAACACGCCAATCTCAGCCGTATTGTCTACGTGCGTTCCGCCACACAGCTCCATCGATACGCCTGGGTAGTCAATCACACGCACTTCGTCGCCGTATTTCTCACCGAACATGGCTACGGCTCCTTTAGCCTTCGCTTCTGCAATTGGCATAGTCTGCACATCGGCGCTGTGCGCTTCTGCGATCCAGGTATTCACCTGCTTTTCTACCTGTTGCAACTGCTCTGCGCTGAGCGCCTGCGGGCAATGAAAGTCAAAGCGAAGGCGGTCGAAGTCAACCAGAGAACCTGCCTGCGAGATTGACTCGTCTACCAACAGCTTCAGCGCGGCTTGCAGTAGATGAGTCGCCGTATGATTTGCCTGAGCCCGACGACGACAGGCCCGATCAACCTTGGCACTGACGGTATCGTTGACGTTCAGTGTGCCTCGCTCGATGCGGCCAAAATGTACAAAGAAGCTGCCTTCCTTCTTGACATCTTCTACTCGAATAACCAGATTATCTCCAGAGAGATAGCCGCGATCGCCAATCTGCCCACCCGACTCAGCGTAGAACGGCGTCTGGTCTAGCACTACCTGCACTTCGTCACCTGTCTCAGCCTGCTCAACCGCCTTGCCAGCGCGCAAGATCGCCTCTACCTGGCTTTGACTATCGACGCTTTTATAGCCAATGAAATGGGTCGAATCAATTTTCTCAGCGAGGGTATCCAAGCTCCCCTGCACCGTTAGATCGATCGTTTCATGGGCCGCTTTAGAGCGCTGCCGCTGCTGCGCCATTTCTGTCTCAAACCCGTCTGCATCGACTGGGATACCGCTTTCTTCTGCAATCTCCTGAGTTAGCTCTAGGGGAAAGCCATAGGTGTCGTAGAGTTCAAAGGCATCTGTGCCTGAAACCTGGTTGGGGTGTTCTGCCAAGATGTCGGCGAGTCTCTTCTCGCCGCGCTCTAGCGTGTTTAGAAACTGAGTTTCTTCTCTATCTAGCTCGTTTTTGATTGCTGTTTCGCGGGCGCGGACGGCTGGATAAGCTGCTTCTGAAAGGGCGATCGCCCGCTCAGCCACTTCGGTAGTAAACGGCCTGTCGATGCCTAGCAGCCTGCCGTGGCGCACCACTCGGCGGATCAACCGACGCAGCACATAGCCCCGGCCTACATTAGAAGCCGCAATACCATCAGTCACCATATGCATCACCGCTCGAACATGATCGCCAATCACCTTTAGCGATACCTGCTGTGCGTCAGTTGCTTTGTGATAGTTAAGTCCTGCAATCTTTGCAGCCGCCTGGATGATTGGCAAAATCAGGTCAGTCTCATAGTTATTTGGTACACCTTGTAAGATCTGAGCCATCCGCTCCAAGCCCAGACCTGTATCAATGTTCTGCGCCTGCAAGGGTTCTAAATCACCGCTGGCGTCGCGGTTGTACTGCATGAAGACAAGGTTGTAGTACTCGATAAAGCGAGTATCGTCTTCTAGATCGATGTTCTCGTCACCGCGTTCTGGGTGAAAGTCGTAGTAAAGCTCGGAGCAGGGACCACAAGGACCGGTTGGGCCAGATTTCCAGAAGTTATCGGCTTCGCCCATGCGAATGATGCGATGGGCGGGGATGCCGATCTTGTCTCGCCAGATAGCGAAGGCGTCTTCGTCCTCTTTGAAGACGCTAGGAACAATGCGATCGGCGGGCAGCTTAAAGACTTCTGTAGAGAGCTCCCAGGCCCAGGCGATCGCCTGTTCTTTGAAGTAGTCGCCAAAGCTAAAGTTGCCCAGCATCTCAAAAAACGTGTGGTGACGTGCGGTGCGGCCTACGTTTTCGATATCGTTGGTGCGGATGCACTTTTGTGAGGTCGTCGCCCGCGCAAACTCAGCCGGACGCTGACCCAAAAAGATAGGCTTAAACGGCAGCATCCCGGCAATTGTTAGTAGTACCGTTGGGTCTTCAGGGACAAGCGAGGCGCTATCGAGAATGCGGTGATCTCTAGCTTCGTAAAACGCTAAAAACTGCTTGCGAATATCAGCGCCACTCAGGAAAGGAAGCTGGGGTAAATTGGACTTCGAGGTAGTGACAGACATAGAGAAGGACGCAAACTTTGTATACGGATTCAGGGTTTTGAAGGCAGCTAGCTATTCAGCAAGACTTATGCATGCTCAGGTAGCCCTCTAGAGTTGCACCTCTCTAGATTCGATCAATGTTGCCATACTCTAGAGCTTTCTAGGGATTTCTATTGAGATGCATCTAGAGTAGCGCTTCGGGTATTGCGGTATCGGCTTGGGTGGCTGCCGCTTCTTTGAACTCTTCTTTGGGCTCTGCTTTATTGGCTTCGATAGCCTGCAAACATTCCTCTACAGAGGCCCGAGTAGACATCGCGTCTACCAGCGCTGTGTAGGCGGCTTTTTGCTTTTCTAGCAGTGTCTGCGCCTGTAGAAGCGCCCAGCGAATTTGAGTATCAGCGGCAGCAGCGGTCCGCTGAGTTTGCTGCCAAAGCAGCCGAAGCTTCATCTGGTCGTCGTCTCCACCTGCTGCGTTTCCATAGACCTGAGTTTCAGCGGCGATTCCGGCCATCCATAGAATGCAGTAGCGATTCATTTGCTGGGCAGAGAGTGTGCCTGTCTCTAGCTCACTTTCGACGGCGCTCGTATCTAAAACGACTCCGCCCATTCCAGGTAGTCCGGCTTTGGCAGCTTCCCAGGCGCTTAGGGTGTAGCTCTGAACTGGAATCTCTAGCAGATGCGCGATCAAAAAGTGACCAGCTTCGTGGTGCAAAATCCGCTGGCGATAGTCTGAGGACTGGCGCGAAACTAGATCGATTAAAATATTGCCGCCTGTTCCTTTGGCAATGAAGCGGTCGGCGGCGAAGATCCCAGTGATGGCAGCGAGTGCGATCGCTACCGCACTCGGTGAAATATTGAACAGTGGCCCTACCAGGCTCAGCATGGTAAATGCAAAAACTGAGACGGCGAGCAGATTGAGCGTAGTCGGATTCATGGCGAAAGCTATTTGTAGAATAATTCTAGGCTTTCTTGGTTACCGACGTAGCGCCAGTGCCAGGGCTCAAAGGCAATATTGGCCGAATTATCCTTTGGGAAAGACATCTCAAAGTTGTAGTACGGCGCGTTGGCAACTAGCCACTGGTAGGCCACCGTTGTTTCAAAGCTCTCTTCTAGATGCGTAGCTGGCTGACTTTCGTCGATAAAGTCAACCGCATAGCCAGTGTGGTGCTCGCTGTAGCCAGGTGGGGCGCTGACTTCGGCCCGGGTTCTAGCGCTTTGTCCCCGCTCTGCCTTCAGATCAAAATAGAGATACTGCTGGTCTTCTAGGGTTCGAAAACCAGAGATGATGCCTAGTCGCACGCCGTCAGCTTTGGCATCTGCCAGCATAGCTTCGAGCCGAGCCTGTACGTCCGGCTGTAGCAGAATCTCGCTGTCGGGCGATAGCGGCACTAGCCTACTGGTATCCGCAATATCGTAGCGGCGATGGTTCAGCAGCTGCTCGGGCTGGAGCGCCAATTCTTCGGCAGCTTTGGCAGCACCTGGGCCATCGGCTGGCCGCTCTGCTAGCTCGTCAGTTAATGGGCCAGTGGAATCACCATCTGAACTGTCAACTGCCAACGGGCGATCGCGTTGACGGATCAGCCTCTCACTGATGACTTCCTGCCAGCGCAGCGCTGTTTGGTGGGTATTGCCAGCGGTCGTGGCGATCGCTGGATAAACTCGCTCTTTTTGCCAAATGCCGACACCACCAAGTCCGATACAGCTTAAAAGCGCTAGTGCTAGCGTCAATCCTTTTCTAGAAGACTTTTGCCCAGGGTCTGTGCTGTCGACCCCTGTTAGGGAAACTTCAGTGGACTCTCGGCGGGCAGGTGGAATCTCATTAGAAGGAGGAATAGTCGGTAAGTTACTCACTGCGGCAGGTGGGCTCAAGCGACGGGGTTAAGTGTATAGCAAGTAGGACGATTCAGCTATCGGTTATGCACTGAGATAAGTTGATGAGTCAAATGATTGACTAAATCAGTCGATTAGCCAGCTATCTCAACGGCCTCAGCCAGCCTTTTCCAGTTCATATCTTCATATTTTTCAAAAGGTTGATGAATCCAGGGATTGTCTTTGAGGTAATGCACTGCGTAATCGGGTGCGATCGCCGAACAAGCTTTGTGCCACAGCACCGCCGTACGAATCTCGTCTATGTAAAAACCGTATCGATGCTGTAGCCAAGAGATGCTACGTTTCAAACTCTGCCCGGAGTCAACTAGATCATCGACTAATAGCACCCGAGATCCTAAGTTTGCCGTCGTCATGCTCAAGTCTTTAGAGAAGGTGATCGAGCCGCGAGTCCGGTTACCTTCTCCGCCGTAGGAAGCCGTTGAGAGGATAGCCAGCGGCTGATCGGAGATGCGGCAGAGAATATCGCCGATGCGCAATCCCCCTTTGGCCAGACACACGATCTGATTAAATTGCCAGTCAGAGCGGTGTACCATCAAGGCCAGTTGTTCAATACTTCGGTGGTAGTCTGACCAGGTTACGTAGATATCTGAATTCTGAAGATCTGAACTTTGAGGGTCTGGGCTTTGAAGATCTGAACCTTGAAGATCTGAACCTTGAAGATGTGAGGTGTGGGAGAGAGGGGGAAGATCTGGCATTTTGCCTTCGAGTTCTGCTGACGATTACTTATTTATACAGGGTTTTCTCATGGCTAATATAGAGCCACAGCCAAAGGCAACGGTAAACTATCTATCGCCAAAACTGACGCTGCCAGTGAAGCTAGCCTATGGCGCGGGTGATTTTGGAGCGGGACTGACGTCTCAGTTCCTGTCGTTTTTCTTGCTGATCTTTCTGACCGACGTAGCAGGGATGCGGCCTGTGGTGGCGGGTTCGGTGCTAGCGGTTGGCAAGATCTGGGATGCGGTGAACGATCCGCTAGTTGGGATGCTGAGCGATCGCACCAATACCCGCTGGGGTCGCCGCTATCCCTGGATATTTCTAACGGCAGTTCCGTTTGGCCTTACCTATGCCATGATCTGGGTCGTGCCGGGTTTTGAAAGGGAATGGATGAGCTTTTGGTACTACGTGGGTATCACAGCCGTCTTCCAAATGTTCTTTACAACGACTAATTTGCCCTACAGCACGCTGACGGCTGAAATGACCCAGGACTACGACGAGCGCACATCACTAACCTCGTTTCGCTTGGCGTTTTCGATCATCGGCGGACTGCTGATCTTAATTGTTGCGAGAGAAACATTTATTCGGGTTGCAGACCCCGCTCAGCAGTATTTGATTTTAGGAATTATAGGTGGCATCGTCTCTGTAGTGACTATCTACTGGTGCATCTTTGGCACCTACGGCTACATGGAGCAAAGGGCAAAGGCCACAGGACATTTCCTGGGCAGCGCTGAAGACGAACTGCAAGAGTCTTTTCTCGACCAGCTCAAAGTCGTTGTCCGCAATCGGCCTTTCCTATTTGTCACTGGGATCTATCTATTTTCCTGGCTGGCACTGCAAATCACAGCCGCAGTCATCCCTTTTTATGGCAAATACTGGATGGGCATTGAGGGCAGTACGCTAGCCCTGATCGTTCAAGGTGTGGCGGTGATTATGATGTTTGTCTGCGCGGCGCTGAGCAACCGCATTGGCAAGAAAAATCTGTATTTTCTAGGATCGGGGATTT
Source organism: uncultured cyanobacterium (assembly GCA_963838725.1). Classification (GTDB taxonomy): domain Bacteria; phylum Cyanobacteriota; class Cyanobacteriia; order Phormidesmidales; family Phormidesmidaceae; genus Phormidesmis. Next base: position 63,456 of record CAWISM010000010.1, read on the forward strand.
GGATTTTGGTGCAGGTGGCGCTGTTTTTCTTGCAGCCGGGTCAGACAGGTATTTTGTTTGGGCTGTGTGCGATCGCAGGCTTTGGCGTAGCCACTGCATACGTCGTGCCGTGGTCAATCTTGCCGGACGTAATCGAGCTAGACGAGCTTAATACTGGGCGGCGAAGAGAGGGCACCTTCTACGCATTTATGACGCTGCTGCAAAAAATTGGCTTAGCGCTAGGAATTTATCTCGTCGGGCTAGCGCTAGAGGTCTCTGGCTTTGATAACGAGCTAGTGCAGCAGTCTGATTCAGCCCTTACCGCTATTCGCTTCTTTGCCGGACCAGTTCCACTAGTGCTGCTAATCTGCGGCATGATACTGGTGTATTTCTATCCGCTCACTAGGGAAATGCACGCTGAGATTATGCTAAAGCTAGCCGAACGCAAGCGGCTAGCTCAGACGGAGCAAAGGACAACAGAAGGCAATTAGCGCGCACCTGTATCTTTTTGACGCGCGTCTGAAACCTTGACTGCTTTATTCAGGCACCGCAGAAGGATAGACGCCATCAGCAACAAACACCGGTATCGTTTCATACTCAGCGTCGATGGTTTCTTTAACAGAAAGATCCCACTGTAGGTCGTAATCTCTTTCAAATTCAGCAGAAATGTAAGGGCGCAATACGCCAGTCACAGCGACTATCTCACCGTCTTTGATCGCCTTCGTCGTTGCATTAGGGATGACCAGTAAGTCTTCTCCTCCAAACAGTCGCTCTTCGTCCATCGTGAACAAGCCCGATTCGAGAATATCTTCCACCTCACCTTCTACAGCGATTCGTTTGTTGTAGTAAAACTCTGGATTTTCGGTAATCTCACCTGGATCAGGTGACAGCGCAATTGATTGAGCGATGATGACAGGCTTATTTTCATAGTCTCCGTACAGACTAGCGTCTAGGGTCAAACCATACTCTGTAGAAAGCGCAGTCATTGCAAATGTTTCTACCTTACCTGTAACCTGCACTTCAGTCTCGCCCACATCAGGAACGATAAAAGGCTCAGAGGATGCGTTCACAACTAAGATACCTTCCCCGTCAAAGTAGTCATTGTCTGCGAGTAAAAAGGCAGTATCGTCGACAGTCTCTTCAACTTCAGCGCGGATGGTGATTTCCTCGCCTACATAGTTTTCAGTATCGTCTACTAGCTCTTCGCTAGTTACGTTTTCTTCTTCGGCGACGGTGTCATTGGCTTGGGGTGATGCGCAGGCAGGTAGCAAAAACAGAGAGGTAGCTAGCAACAGCTTTATAGCACTGGCTTTGTTTCTTACTGAGCTGTTCGTAGATTTGTTATCTGCTAGATTAACTTTCATGTTTTATGACCTTAGTTTTTGAACTGCTGCGCCGCTCATCAATCTAAGAAATTTTGTGAGGTGATTGAATCCCTCTTCCGAACTGAATTTTTGTATCCTAAGACACATATTCACTTCATTTTGTCTACTGCTTCTAAGTCTATTTTCTCTGCCTAACTGCTTAGCATGACCCTATTTTCAAACGTAGAACTCCACGAAGATAGTCTAAGACACAGGAAGAGCAGCGTATTTACCAGCGCTACTCTGATTGCTGGTACGACGGTAGGCGCGGGCATTTTAGCGCTGCCTTTAGTCACAACACCAGCAGGGCTGTTACCTTCAACCGTTTTAATGGTGTCAGCTTGGCTGTACATGCTGATTTCTGGGCTGCTGATTGCTGAGGCGAATCTACTGGTGATGCAGCGGGTGGGGCGATCGCAAGTAGGTCTACTCGCAACCATTCAAAATAGCCTGGGTCGAAGCGGGGCGATCGCCTCGGGCATTGTCTATATCTTCATTCACTACGCGCTGTTAGTTGCCTACGTTTCTAGAGGCGGCAGTATTTTGACTACCGCGCTCAAGACTCTATACTTGCACCGCTCGATTCCTCGGAACGTCCCTCCTTTCGCTGGATATGTTCTGTTTGTTGCTGTATTTGGCGGTATTCTCTTCATAGGGAACGAGCGCTTTGTCAGCAGATTGAACAGTCTATTTGTGGCTATTGTGATCGGCTCTTTTTTTCGGTTGCTGTGGCTCATCGCTCAAAAAGTAGAGATCTCGCGCTGGTCAAATCAGCATTGGGAGCTAGTGGGCGCAATTGTTCCGGTTATGTTCGTAGCCTTTGTCTATCAAAATGTCGTGCCAGTAGTAACTCACCAGTTAGAAGGTGATAGGCGACAGGTGCGTTGGGCAATTGTTCTAGGGTCTTTAGTGCCGCTAGCGATGTTTTCGATCTGGAATGCGGCGGTCTTGGGTAGCGTGGACTGGAGAGGGGGCTGGTTCGATGGGACAGACCCGACTGAGCTGCTCAGAGGCGGACTGGGTCAGCCAGGGCTAGGAACAGCGGCGTCGGTATTTTCTGAGTTTGCGATCGCCACCTCTTTCATTGGTTTTGCTCTGGGTCTGTTCAGCGTTTTTGAAGATGTCTTTAGAAATTTGACTATTGATAGTCTCATTCTCAAACGAACGCTGTTCTACGCGCTAATTCTCCTGCCGCCGCTGGCACTCTGCGCAGTCAATCCCAACATTTTTTTGACTGCGATTGCTTGGGCAGGCGCATTTGGAAATTCTGTTCTATTCGGAATTGTACCCGCTCTGATGGTGTGGAGGCTTCAGGATAAGCCGTACGAAGCTTTTAGTCAGCACAATGAAACTAGCACGATGGTTTGGCTACTGTTCTATGGCAATCGCTTATTACTTAGCATGATGATCGGTATCGCCGTTGTAGTGATTGTTCAGAATGCAGCTATCAAGCTAGGTATGCTGTAGAAAAATTGCGCTAGCACAAGTCAAAAGCGCAGATCTACGTCATTGAGACTATTATCGTCTCTCTCTTTTGTTAGAAGCTTTTGTCCATTTCTCAGCACTATGCTGCTACTGATGACAAGGAGAAATTTTCTATGTTTCAACTGATAACCGCTGCCTTCGCTACTTTGACCAGGCAGCTGAAGCGCTTCCAGCTTGGCCAGACGCTACAGAGTTTTGCTGCGATCGCCTGCGTAGGTCTAATCCTACTGACGACTAGCGTGGATAATTCCAGTCTAAACAGCAGCACCAAAACCATGCTAAACGACATGATTGCGCGCGGTGAAAACGGACGGCCTGTGACTAGCGCCCAGTGGAAAGCTGAAAATGAAGCGCTTGAGGGCAACCCCACAGAGCGAATCGAACGCATCGCCAAAGAAACTGGAGACGCGGTTGAAGAAATGGGCGAAATTTATCCGGGCAATGCCAAGAGCGTTATTCCTGGTATGTCAAACGATTCTCTAGAGCGGGACGACTAGTTTTGTCCCCCCTAGGTGATCGTCCCAACGGAAGGGACGCAATATTCTAAATTAGCGACAAAAAGATAAAAGCCCTAGTCACAGTAAAGTGGTTGGGGCTTTTATCTTAAGGCTTTCGCCGTCTATGGCTGATTGTGCTAAATCTACACGCAGCTTGTTATGGCAGCTACTATTCTACCGTGATCTCAACCGGTTCTGATAACACTGGATTATCGTGCGGCGTATGAGCATAGTTACCCAACAGTAACTGAAGCGTATGCTTACCCGGTGCTAGCTGAATCGTTGTTTCGGTTTGACCACCACCAAAGTGTCTAATTTGCGCAGTAGAAGGCAGAGGACTGTCCAAGCTAGGCAGCTCGTTTACATCAATTAGCAGGTGGTGGTGTCCGGTACCGTCTTTATCGATGCCAGCAGGAGCGATACCCATACCAGAAAGCCCGAATTTAACGGTGAATTCTGGAGGCACCGTTTGCCCGTCAGTTGGAGAGATTAGGTAAGCTTTGGCCTCTGTAGGGGCATGAGAAAGATTTGGAGCGGCTACTACAGTAGGCACAGCCGCTCCCATCGCCAGTAGCCACACCATAAAAAAGACTATAAACCCTGTCCATTTTCTAGCAAAGCTAGGGACAGCAGACGCTACAAAACTCATATCAACACCTTTAACCAGACACGCTGTCAACTATTGTACCTGTTGGGATGTACCTGCTGAGAGCGTCTCTTTTAATCGGCTTATCTTTAACTAGGTTCACTCGACAGTTGTTTATCTTGGCGTGATCGCGCTTCTAAAGATGAGAGCACTCTAAGAAACCAATAAAAAACTAATGCAAGCATCTTATGCAAATCCCACCTCAATGCGTCTAAGCTGAGCTGTACCATATAATTTGCACAACCAAAAATAAAACGATTCTCCAGCGTGCCGCCCATGTTCCACGATCTGCTAACTGCTCAGAACAGAGCGCTTGTGCTGCGGTTTTACAAAGCCTTTGACGATCGCCATTTGCAAACTGGTCTTTCCTTACTATCGCCAGCGTTAGTTGCTCACATGGCCGGAATTCAAGAACCACTTACACAGGCTGGCTTCGCCGCGCTTGGCGCAGAGATTTACAATGCTTTCCCAGACGGTCGCCATCATTTTGCCCAAACGGTCGCGCGCAAAGATATGGTCACTACCTGCGGCATTTTCACGGGTACACACCTAGACACCTTTAAAGGCATTCCCGCGACTGGCAAGCCAGTTAGTTTTAGCATCATGCATATCGACCGCGTTAGCCACAGCAAAATTGTCGAACACTGGGGACTAGCAGATAGCCTGTCAATGCTCCAGCAGCTCGGCGTCAAAGTCGTTCCGGGTCCTAATATCCTTATGAAGATGGGCCTAAGAGCCAGTAAAACTCTAACAGGCGGCACCTTTGATCGGCTGCGCTCCATCGCTCAACCCGATCACTACCCTCAGCTCCCCGAATATTAAGGCAGCATACACAGCAGTTCAGACCTTGAACTAGACGCCTGTACCCACAGGCACTCTATCTCGCTGCGGATGGACGCTACCGCCTGTTTGAATTGCTGTGTATAGCCGATTTAGCGCGCTGATGTAGGCATAGGCAGAAGCCACGACGATATCTGTATTCGCAGCGTGGCCCGAGTAAATTCTATCGCCGTACCGTAGTCGAATAGTGACTTCGCCCATAGCATCAATGCCTGCGGTGACTGACTGTACAGAATACTCAATTAGATCGTTCGGAATGTCTACGATTCGGTTGATGGCGCGGTAGATAGCGTCTACTGGGCCAGTGCCAATAGAGGCATCGGTGAGTTCTTGTCCGTCGGGAGTGCGGATCGTGATGGTGGCCGTGGGCTGGGCGTTGCTGCCGCAAGAGACCTGGATGAGTTCAGCTTTGAAGTGCTCAGCGACTTGTAATATTTCATCGTTGACGATGGCTTCTAGATCGCGATCGCTAATCTCTTTCTTTTTATCAGCAACGTCTTTAAACCGCAAAAAAGCTCTGTTCAATTCCTGATCGCCTAGCTCGAATCCTAACTCCTTTAGGCGAGTGCGAAACGCATTGCGGCCAGAGTGTTTGCCTAAGACAATCAGATTGTCGTTTAGACCGATTAGCTGCGCATCCATAATCTCGTAAGTCAGGCGATTTTTGAGCACGCCGTCTTGGTGAATGCCCGACTCGTGGGCAAACGCATTAGCGCCAACAATAGCCTTGTTAGGCTGTACCAACATGCCAGTCATGTTCGAGACTAGCCGAGAGGATTTGTAGATCTCTTGAGTTTTAATATTCGTTAGCGGCGCTTCGGACTCTGCTGGCAGGCCAAAGAAAGGATTAAAATACTGCCGACGAACGTGTAGAGCCATGACTAGCTCTTCTAGCGCAGCGTTACCGGCGCGTTCGCCAATGCCGTTGAGAGTGCATTCTAGCTGCCGGGCTCCGGCTTTGACTGCTTCTAGAAAGTTAGCAACGGCTAATCCTAGATCGTTATGACCATGAACAGAGATGACCGCTCTATCAATGCTAGGGACATTCTGCTTGATACCGCGAATCAAATCGCCAAACTCGCTAGGAGTGAGATAGCCCACGGTATCTGGAATGTTGAGTGTTGTTGCACCCGACTGGATTGCCGTCTCTAGCACTTCGTATAGAAATTCAGGCTGACTGCGCCCGGCATCTTCTGGAGAAAATTCCACATCGTCTGTAAAGCTGCTGGCGAAGCCCACCATCTCCTCGGTGATAGCAATCACCTCCGAGCGAGATTTCTTGAGCTTGTACTTCATGTGAATATCCGAAGTCGCAATAAAGGTATGAATCCGGCCTTTGGCCGCAGCAGCGACTGCTTTTGCAGCGGTTTCAATATCGCCTTTGGTTGCTCTTGCCAGACCACAGATGACGGGGCCACCGGGTGTCCCTACTTCGCTGGCAATGGTGCGAACTGCCTCAAAATCACCAGGGCTCGCAAACGGAAACCCAGCTTCGATGATGTCTACATTGAGCCTAGCTAACTGTTTGGCAACTGCTAGCTTTTCGGCTACATTCATCGTAGCGCCCGGAGACTGCTCACCGTCGCGCAGCGTAGTATCAAAAATCAGCACGCGCCCATCTGTGGAACTATTGGTAGACAGATTGTGCGTAGACGAGTTTTCTGTGGCTTGCGCAGCTTGGTTTTGCTGAGTCATTACAAAAGCTTCCTGATTTTTGAGACAAAGCTCCGACGTTAGCTTTCTATTTTATAAGGGCCTGTTCCAATCGTGCGAACAGATTTAACGTTCTATGCCTCGTTGGGGCGCGCTTTCTCGAAATTTGGCTTCCTGACTACCCTGGTTGCGGGTATCTTGTCTACTGGTTCTATTCCTAGCCCAATTCCTAGCACACCGCCTAGCCTATCTCCTACTCAGGCGCAAGTGTCTTCTGCCGAGGCAACCGCTAATGAGCCGTGTCGGAAACTCCAGTGTGTCTATGACTAATTAGCCTGCGGCGTTTGCTTTTCTACCAGCGGGCGAACTGTCGGTGGTAAGCTTGCCAGTAGATAAACCGGGAAAAAGACGCTCTGATGTATCTTTCTCGCTGCTATCTCACGAGCGATCGCGCCTATGTGATCTCGGTAACTAGCAAACCGTTGCAAGCAGATCCTGGTTTGCAGCCGATAGAGAATAACAGCCCGCCCATAGAAGCGCGATCTCAAACAATGACGACTTTCTTGAATTCCGTTGAGATCCTAGAGTGAATTTTGTAGAGACTCAAAGGTCTAAGGAAGAGCCCTTGCTTAGACCTTTGCCTATCGGCTAAGCTGCCTGAGGAAAATCAACTTCTTCAAACCCGTGATAGTAAGGCTGCTTGCGAGAAGCTAGCAACTCACCTAACTTAGGCACATTGCCACTACTGTAAACTCTAAATTCGTGATGAACATTAGCGTTTTCGGCGCGTACCGCCTGGTTGATCACTAAAGACCCTTTCAGATCCGACTCTGAACGATGGAACGTGCCGGGTGGAATGCGCAGGATGTGACGATTGGCATCTAGACGCACTATATGGTAGGGATGGTCCCACTCAAAGTTAATCAGGTGAAAGGTTCTCCCGCCTGACAGCGCTAGCAGATTATCCTCTTGGTGAGGATGAAGGTAAAATTGCCAGGCGTTGTTGTCATCGTTGTTTGGACTGATAGCAGGGCCCTCGTGGTATACCAAATCTCTCGCGTTGGAAGCAGGAACGGTAATATCAAAAAACTGAACGCTAGGTGTGTCTCTAAACTTTTGAAAGTCGAGTAGCTGGAACATTGGATAAGGAACCCCTCAGAATCGAGAGTTGCGTGGTTGAACTTGTGGTCATTTTGCCCGCGCTAGCTAGTAAATTAGAAATCTAGTCATCAGTAGATCTCGTCTATCAGTTGCTGCTAGAACATCACTTCAGCGCTCCTGATATCAAGATAGCTGCGCGCGATAGCTGACAAATCTTGTGAGCTGACTTCAGACTAGCTTTAGCTTCTAGAGGGAGCAAACCGCCCAATGACGCACATCTATGCCAAAAGCGAATAGATAGCAGGTATGAACATCTTTCACCTAGAGGTGCTTTTAGCTGTTGTCACCCACGGAACTTTTTCGGATGCAGCGATGAGTTTAGAGGTATCGCAGTCTGCGGTCAGCCGAGCGATCGCCTCGTTAGAATCAGAATTAGGCGTGCCGCTATTCATTCGCGGGCGATCAGGTGCGAGGCTGACGCCTGTCGGTGAGCGCGTCATAGCCCATGCACATCAAATATTAGACATCAAAGAGCTAATAGACTACGAAGTAAATCTAGAGAAGGGACTGTACAGGTCTCGTCTGCGGATCTCCTCGTTTCGGAGCGCGGCCACTCACCTTTTGCCCGCTAATATTGCTCGCTTTAGGAATCGATTTCCCCATGTCGAAGTTGTTATTTTTGAGCTGGATCCTGCGGGCGTAGAACATTCTCTAAGAGAAGGGCAAGCCGATATTGGGTTAGTTCCACTGCCTCGCTCGGAAGAGTTTCGCACAGTTGAAATCGCCCAGGATGAATATGTGGTACTACTCCCTAAGAGCGATCCACCGCCCCCTAAAGAGCTAACCTGGGAAGCATTGTCTGCATACTCTTTTATTCTGTTCAACTATGCCGAGTGCACTAGCGCCGTCAGAGACCACTGGGCAAAGTGGGGACAGTCTTTTGAGGTCGCCTACGTGATCAAAGAAGATTCTACAATTGTGAGTATGGTGGCTCAGGGATTGGGCGCAGCTATCCTGCCAAGATTAGCCGCGATGCCAATTCCAGATGATGTGTATGTGCGATCGCTGCCTATCCGACTAGATCGAATTATCGGCGCGGCAACGCTAGCTAGCACGCCCCCTGCCCCAGCCGTAAAGATGTTTCTAGATATACTCAATCAACCGTGACATCGACGTAAACTTACGACAAAAGACCTAGCTGCCTTTGAGGCTGATGATCTGGAAAGATTTGCGCGATCGCCCCATCGTCTAGACCAAAATGGGGCCTCAACACCGACTCCAAAACATCTCGGTAGTCCGTAGTGACTGCTAAATCTCGCGATTCATATCGACTGTCTAGATCCAAGCCTGGCCACTCTCCATATACCTGCTGACCTCGCAACCCGCCACCCATTAGCCACATCACGTTGCCATGTCCGTGATCGGTGCCCTCGTTGCCGTTTTCTAAAACAGTGCGGCCAAATTCTGACATTACTACCACTACCGTATCTTGATAGATGGGGCCTAGCTCCTGCGCTAGCGTTGCTAGACCAGTCCCGACTAAAGGTAGATAGCGGTGCAGTGTTCCCCTTTGCCCTACATGAGAATCCCAGCCGCCAAGCTCCATAAAAGCTACTTGAGTATTCGCATCGCTTCTCATTAGCTGAGCGAGGCGACTAGTGCTCCTGGCAAATTGTGTGGGTGTTGGGGCCCCCCGCGAAGCAGCCTTGTCTTCTTCGTTTAATTCTTGCAGAATGATATCTCTAGCTTGTCGCCCCGACTGATAGACTCTTGCTATTCGATCGTCTCCGTCGTACATCTGGTCAAACGCCGCTCGCAGCTTGGGCCGATGATCGATCGCCAGCGCTGGAGAACCGCCGCCATTGAGCCTGATATTAGCGACTGGCTCTGATCCGGACAAGATCAGCGGTAGCGTCCCCCCGGAGCTGACGTTGAGTGCGGTTGTAGAGGTAGTACCCGGCAGAAAGGACAGCAGCCGATTCAGCCAGCCAGTCGCGGTGGAGGCTTCGCCAGGTGTCCCGTTTTCTAGGTAGTCCTGAGCTTGAAAGTGTGATCGCGACGGCTCAGGTGAGCCTGCGGCATGGACAAATGCTAAGTTTCCTGCCTGCCATTCTGTCATCAGCGGTGCTAGATCAGGGTGCAAGCCAAACTGACCGTCTAGATCGAGTACACCATTGGCTTCTCCTGGGCGGGCGATCGCAACGGTCGGTCGCGCCTCATAGTAGTCTAGCTCTTGAAAAGGGACCACTACGCTGAGCCCATCCACTCCGCCTCTTAGCATAATCACCACTAGCCGAGGCATGCCTGTGCTAGCCACAGCCTCATTCCGCCAAGCCCACCCGTTAGTCCCCAAAGCGATCAGGCTAGACGCTCCAAAAAGAGCCGTATGTTTTAGTAACTGACGTCGTTTCATCTCAATTTCTAGCTCCTATCGGTACATCATTTCTGGACTACCCAAAATCAAAGTCGGCTGTAGCTGCGCAGACGAATTGGTTAACACAGCGAGCGTCTGGTCAGAAAACTGATCGCCTAAGGTGCTAAGCAACTCTGAGAATCCAGGCTGGTTTTGTTCTTTTAGCTGGTAGATAGCTGAAGCAAAGCTAGTACGGCGCATCATCGCGTCAGCGTTGAGCCAGGCAGATTCCACTTGGGCATAGCCATCAGGAGGACGACAGTGATAGAGCGGCATACTCAGCTGGTTTAATGCGCCTTCCAACCGCTGCAAGACTTCCTCCGGTGAAGCCAGTCCGATTGCCCTTGAGATTGAAAACAAGTATTGGTAAGGCGTCTTAAACTTATCTTGGTAGGTGTCTGGCGACCAAAACTCATCGCTATCAAACAACAGCGTCAATACTGCTTTAATATCACCGTCGCTTGATAGAAATTGGTTCGAAAGTCGCTCTACTAACGCCTCTGAAGGTGAATCAGCTACAAAATATTGAGCTAGTTTGTAGCTAATGTGATGCGCAGTAGAAGGATGACGCGCCAATATGTCTAACGCTGTTTCTCCCTCTTCGACACCGCCCCCGGCAATTCGCTGACCCAAGAATACTTTGTCGGTCGGATCGTGACGCTGTGATTCAAAACGAAAGCCGTTGTTCTCAAGGCTTTCATTGCGTCTCGCCAAGTCCCAACCCGTAAAAATTCTAGTTAAGCTTTCGACATCCGCCTGGGTGTAGCCGCCATCTACTCCCAACGTATGCAGCTCTAGCAGCTCACGAGCATAGTTTTCATTGAGTGTTTGATCAGATCTTTTCTTCCCTTGACGGCTATTTGGCGCAACGTTAAGCCAGTTGTCTAAATATAGCTGCATGGCTGGATGCTTTGCAGTTGCACCCAGCAGATCTCTAAATTTGCCAAAGGCATGCGGGCGAATGGCCATTTGCTCATATGAGCCCACCCATAGGCGGATCATACTCTTTGGGATAAATACATTGAAGTGGTTAAACCAAAAGTCCACCATCACTTCTTGCAGCTGATTCGGACTTTCTATGGCTCGCAGTATCCGCGCCTGGATTGCTTCTTGAGCAACCTGTTTCTGACGGCGTTTTGACTCACTGCGTTCTGCGTCCGATGGGTTTCGTGGCGGTGCGTTTTGCTCGAACAGTTCAGCAGGCGATAGGAATAGGCTAGGTAGCCGACTTAGTCTCTGCTTCAGCGAGGCTGGTTCAATCGATGGATCGGGATTGAGCTGCTGGCGAATGTAGGCAGAAACGCCCATACGTTCTACCTGGGTGCGATCGCCCGGTCGAGCCCCCAAGCTCAATCGCTCGATCACATGGGTGATAGTTTGCGAGTCATTCACAGCAGCAGCCAAATGAATCTACATCTGTTCATCTTATCGAGATACCTTGAACTTGATGATTTGTGTATGCTCTTACACCCCAAGTCAACACATACTTGATTGAATCTTCACAAGAAGAAACCAACTGATGCCTATCTACTTATCCTTACTGCGTCAGTACTTCTGCGTACATCACCAGTCACTTTCTCCACTGTCACACAGATATTCAGGTCGTTGAAATTCAGCAAAAAAGGAGCTCAGTATGACTGAAGCTCCCTCACGCTCTTGATATTCAATGGCATATTCAATGGCCTATTCAATGGCTAGCAGCCCGGTTAGTCTAGCCACCCGCGACTGCCGGAACGATACTCACCTCATCACCGTCATTCAGCACTGTTTCCTTATTGTCTAGAAAGCGAATGTCCTCGCTATTAACGTAGAAGTTCACAAACCGACGCAGTTCACCGTTTTCGTCACACAGGCGCTTTTTAATGCCGGGAAATTTTGCTTCTAATGTATTCATTAGCTCAGCAATATTACCGCCATCGCATTCGACAGCAGCTTCATCTTTTGTGAATTTCTGCAAGGGAGTGGGAATGAGAACTTTTACCGACATGTTTTTGAGTTGTATCTGATGTGTTTGACTAGTGCAAAGGTACTCCGGCTAGACTGAAATTCGTATAGCCGGAGCGTTCTTATGTAAAAAATCCAGCTTTTACAAGCTAGCTTTGGCGGGCTAAACCTGAGTTTGCTGCCATTCTAGGCGATTCAAAGTGTTAGCTCGCTCCCAAGCTCTTTCAAAGCTATCGAGCTTGGGCTCGATAGTGTGAGGCTCACCAATGTAGCCGTGGACGGCCTCTTGCGTTTTAAGACCGTTGCCAGTGATAAAGACGACGGTCTTTTCATCAGGGTTGATCTTACCTGCTTCAACTAGCTTCTTGAGAACTGCGATTGTGGTACCGCCTGCGGTCTCAGTGAAGATACCCTCTGTTTCAGCCAGCAGCTTCATACCTGCAATGATCTCTTCATCGGTCACATCTTCAATGTTGCCTTTGGTTTTACGAGCTACATCGAGTGCATACATACCGTCAGCCGGGTTACCGATAGCAATTGACTTGGCAATAGTATTGGGCTTGACCGGAGTGATAAAATCGCGCCCTTCTTTGAACGCCTGAGAGATTGGCGAACAGCCCTCTGCCTGCGCGCCGCTAAAGCGCACATCTTTGGCGTCGACCAGCCCAGTTTTAACGAATTCTTGGAAGCCCTTGTAAATCTTGGTGAATAGAGAACCAGATGCCAAAGGTGCAACAATATGATCAGGTAATTCCCAGCCAAGCTGTTCAGCCACTTCAAAGCCAAGCGTCTTAGATCCCTCGGAGTAATAAGGGCGCAGGTTGATATTCACAAAACCCCAGCCGTGGGTGTTGGCTACTTCAGAACAGAGGCGGTTGACCTGGTCGTAGTTTCCTTTGACGGCCATCAGGGTAGGGTCGTAGATCAAAGTGCCGAGAATTTTGCCTGCTTCTAAATCGGCAGGAATAAAGACACAGCACTCTAGACCAGCATGAGCTGCGATCGCAGCCGTAGAGTTAGCCAAATTCCCAGTACTGGCACAAGAAACAGTCGTAAAGCCTAGTTCCTGAGCCCGAGTCAGCGCCACCGAGACCACCCGGTCTTTGAAGCTAAGCGTTGGCATATTGACCGCATCGTTCTTGATATAAAGCTCCTTTAGACCCAGCTGGCGAGCCAGACGGTTGGCTTTCAATAGCGGGGTCATTCCAGTGCCGACATCTATAGGTGTGTCAGTCTCTACAGGTAAAAAGGCTTTGTAACGCCAAATAGAATGAGGACCCGCTTCGATAATTTCTCTAGAAACTTGATTCTTGATTGCTTCGTAGTCGTAAGCAATCTCTAGCGGGCCGAAGCATACATCTTCACAGACATGCTTGGCACCTAGCCCGTACTGCTCTCCACATTCCTTGCACTGTAGCGTCGTGAACGTCCTTTTTTTGAGCCCTGTACTAGAAAGCTCTGCTGAGAGATTTTGAGAGCCAGAAAGACGATCAATAGCCTGTGTCATAGTGTGTTTCCTGTGATGAAAGCGTAGAGGCGCAAAGCAGGTCTACAACTCTGTCTCTGCTGAAGTGGACTGATAGTAACACGGGTATTATCGACTAGCAAACATACCCGACTCATTTAGTCGGGTATGCTTGAGCCAAACAAGTTTACAGAAGAACTACAGCGATTCAATAGAGTCCGATAGGAAGAAGGCACTATGAGTCCGCAGTGCAAAAGTACGAGTGATCCGAAGATGGAGCAGTCGCCGATGCCAATAGAGTTGCCTGTGATCCCTCTACAAATATTGACCGGGCCTCGATAATAAGCTGAGTAGCTGCTCTCTTTGCCTGTTCTCCGCCTATGGGAGATTGTTCAGGTTGGAGCGCAGATGGCTCATTCCCCTAATAACGCTAGTGTTTGACCCGTAGGCACCGCCAGTTATCCGCGTTAGTATGCTTTCTACTCCGGTAGGATTAGCAAAACAAACTCTCTCGCCAGTCTGAACAGTAAACTCTTGAAAACTATGAAATAGGTTGCTGCTGCGCACCGCACCGCCCTCGATTGTCGACGGTGACACGTGATATGCGATCACGCAGCTTCTCTAGCTCAATAGCTTTGGATGAGACAGCTTATTCATTCTCACGATGGCCGCCCAGCACTAGTCAACCAGCATATCGGTGAATGCACAAAGCAGCTCCACAAGGGTAGATAGTTCTATATAGGCTTACGGTCTTGCTTAAGCTTTCATCCGTAGTTCATATCCGTAGTTCATACAAGACAGGCTGAAGATAGGTTTGTATACCCATCACGAAGCTAGGCACAAACAAGAATATGGAAATAGGTAAACTACTCAATCTTGGTTTGTTTAGAGACTGCTTTTTACTCCATTTAGCAGTTCTTATCGCGACCAATAGCAGTCTCTTTCTCCGCTTGCAAGACACATGTCTAAACCAACTAGAAGAAACATAGTCAAGCAGTTATTTCACAGTGCCAGTGCAACGGCCGTACTGGCTATAGTTGCTGCTCCGGGGTTAGCTCATCAGCACTACTCTCAGACAGATCTGAGCAGCATTCCGCTATAAACAGAAGCTGTCGAAGGACATTCCTACAAAAGACAGCGCATTCAGTTTGAGCAAGTGCGGGGCAGTGCTTACAGTGTCTCCTTTAGTTTGCAGCATGGCGGGGCCAGCACCGGTGAGTTGAGCGATCGCAACTATCCAAATCACCCTGTATCTGATGGTCGAGTAATCGAAGCGGACCCAGAAACAACTACTGCTCTATGATGCTCTCAGTGATGGTTTTGAGCTGCTCCCAGTCTCTCGATTTAACCAGCCATTTCCTGAGTTTTGTAGGTTCGAAGCGATCGCGCTCCAGAAAACTGCCCTCTACGCACAGAGTATTACGTTCTATCTTCAGATCGCTAAAAGTCTCAAAAGGATAGCGTTTGACAACTCTACCTAGCAGGTTGTACACGGTCAGGCGGTTAGGCGCTAGAACGAAATAAGGCTGAGTGAGATAACAGTAGCCAGTAATCGCACTTGCAATACCGATGATTATGACACTGTTGAACGAATTCGATTGAATCATCGAACCTATAGTAAGCGCGCAAAGAGCTATACCTACAAAGAGCAGTAGACTACCAATCCAAACTGGATAGTAAGCTTTGAAGTGACTGTCTTCGGTTGGTAATATCGGTGATGAAGACATAATTTCCGGCTCGTCTTTGATACTCAAGCACTTAAGAAATTAGCTAGTGGGTTTTGAGAAGATGCACTTTAGATGTGTGCGGTCGTTTGAGGCGGAGGGAGAAGCCATCTCAAATCTGCCATTAATCAAAGGAAGTGTGACTGTAGCCGTAGCTAAGATCAGCGCAGTCGAAAGCTGAATATCTTTGGAATTTAGAGTAGATGAGCCTTCTGTGGCTGGGTTGAAATGTGATAAGTTGCCTAGCTCTGTTTGGAGCTGATCGGCAGAGCGATCGCATTCCACAACAATGGCAATTTCATCATGATCACACTCCAAAAACAAACCTAGCGACTTCGTATGAGACAGTGCGTCTTGGATAAGACTGACCAGCGTATTCTTCAGCCATTTGCTGTCGGTGTATATTTCAATTTCTTCGGTAGGTGCACTCACGGTGTAGCGAACGTTTTGATTCGCGGCTTGAAGTGTTGTTAGCATCTCTACTTCTGGGAGTAGAAAGCTTAAGTCGACTTGGTGCAGAGCGGCTGGCTCTCTGCCAATGTCTAGCTTTGAAACAGCAGCAATTTGATCGAAGAGAGATAGCATTTTGAGCGCAGCTGCTTTGGACTGTGCAATGAATTCTCTCTCTTCCTCAGGTCCTTCGCACAGATCTTCTAGTATTAGCTGGCTGAGGCTAACAATGGTGTTGATAGGCGATCGCAATTCATGAGAAGTACGGGCCAAAAAGCCACTTTTGAAGCGTTCAAGCGCTCGCAGCTGCTGGTAAGCCGGGTCTATATTGACGGTGGTGGGGGAATTGCCGGAAGTCATAAAACGCCAGAAAAACTAGTAGCAACGATTCACATTAGCTTGAATCTTAATGATTACAGCTGAATTTCACCCTGGCGTAAGATTTGCCAGCCTGTTGATGTCCATTTGACGACGGTAGAAGGTGTCCCACTAGCATTATCCTTGTGGTAGAGTTCTGGTGCTAGAGTAAGCGCTTCTGGAAACGTCTTGGCAATCGCCGTGACATCTGTCAGCGCTGGCTGACCAGAAAGGTTAGCGCTAGTGGTCGCTAGCGGTCCCGTTTGGGAGAGCAGCGATAGAGCAACGGGATGGTTGGGAGCGCGGATGCCGATAGTGCTGGCGTCTGTGCCAGACAGAAGCGGGCTGAGATCTTGGGGAGGAGAACTGCTGACGGGCAGCACTAAGGTTAGCTGTCCCGGCCAATGTTGCAGTGCGATCGCCTGCCACTCTGCTAGCGTCGAATCTTGGGCAGAGACGTAAGGTAATAAATCTAAGAGTGATGCGCCCATCAATATCAGTGGCTTGGCGGGTGGGCGCTGTTTAGCTGCAAAGATTAGCGCTGCCTGAGCGGGTGCTGTCGCTAGGGCGGGGACTGTGTCTGTTGGAAAGCTTACTAACGCTGGCTGTGTAGCTAGCGTCTGGACCATCTCGTTCAAGGAAATCTGTGGCATGACAAAGAAAATCTCACGGTCAAAATAACAAATTTTTCAGCTAGATCTAGCACTAGTATCCCCTTTCTTGGTCGGCGCTCCGTAAGAACAACACCCCTATGCATCGCTTGAACAAATTTACTAAGTATTTATATCTAGATTAAGTTTTTCTGTGTCCGGAGCTAAACCGTGTGCAGCAGCTGTTTGAGCTGGCTATAAGTAATTTACTAGAAGCTTGAGATTCTCTGCGTAAAGTTGATGATAGCAAGGGTAAAGCTACCCATCAGGCTTTTGGTTTTGTTTTACCTAGATTTTTAATCATGGCTCCTGTAGCAGATATCTCTCAAGTGAAAGCACTACTGTACCGCTGGCTAAAGCAGCAGGTAGATTCAGAACAGCTTACTTGGCTAGACAGCAGGTTAGAGCAAATCGCCAAGGACAGCCTTGCAACGGACGCTAATTCTATCAAGACTCTAGAGCGCTCGCTGTTTACTACTTTCAGCGCCATGCCTAGATATACGACCAAAGCCGATTTGAAGCTGACGGACGCTGATCTTCAGGCGGCTGCGGCTGCGCGAAGCGGCTGGCTACCTAGCGGCTGGAGTCTCGATCAGGTCGGTCGAACGTTGCTACTATTATCGCTGCCTGCCGAAGATCAAAAGAGATATTACGCTTTGATTGAAAAACTGTTTGGCGCGGCTGATGTGGGCGAACAGATTGCGCTATATCAAAGCCTGCCGCTATTCCCTCATCCGCATTTGTTTGTCGCTAGAGCAGCCGCAGGACTGAGGAGCAGCATAGATGCTGCCTTTAATGCGATCGCACTGAATAATCCTTTTCCAGGTGATTACTTTGAAACGCTTGCCTGGAATCAAATGGTCTTGAAGGCGGTGTTTGTAGATAGTCCGCTATATCTCATTCAACAGCTAGATCGGCGAGCTAATCCTGAGCTAGCCCGGATGCTCTCAGACTATGCCCACGAGCGCTGGGCTGCGAAACGACAGGTCACACCCGAGCTATGGCGTTTGATTGGCCCTTTTCTAGATGATCCAGCTTTGAACAATCAGCTGCTAGCAGACATTCAACAGGCCCTAAACACTCCGAATAAAAGTCAGCAGCTAGCAGCCGCGATCGCCTGCGTTCAGTCTTCAGTGCCGTCTGCTCAGCGTCTGCTATCGCAGCATCCCGCCGTGCAGGCAGAAGTGGCAACCCATCAGTTGAACTGGACAAAATTCAGCCAGCAGTACATAGCTGCCTAGCGCGCTCTACTCAGCTAATCTCAGAAGACTCTTGTTGTCTTCTGATTGATGAGTGGAATGCCCAGATAGTTTGATTGGATGGTCCGCTTAAACAAACTGATTGAACAACATATTCCTACTATGGTTGCAACGTCTTCTCGCACCTCTACCCTCTGGGCTTATCTACAAATGATGCGGCCTGCTAATATTCTGACCGCCTGGGCTGATATTCTGCTGGGCTATGCGGCTTCGGGCGCAGCAGCAACTATGATCACCGATGCGTTCCTGATAGAAAATCTAATCCCATTAGGCTGGCTGTTGCTGTCCACTTCTGGACTATACGGCGGTGGGGTAGTGTTTAACGATGTCTTCGACGCTGAGTTAGATGCAGAAGAACGGCCCGAGCGCCCGATTCCTTCTGGGCGTGCCTCAAAACCAGAGGCTGTTGGGTTAGGCGTTGTTTTGTTGGCTGTTGGCGTGGCAGCGGCAGCTCAGGTATCTTTACTCAGTGCGGCTTTGGCCATGTTTATTGCGGCGGCGGCGCTGGGTTACGATGCGATCGCCAAACACAATCCCCTACTTGGACCGCTGGCGATGGGAACCTGTCGCGGAGCCAATCTACTGCTAGGGGTTAGCGCTGTCTCTTTGTCTGTTCAAACCTACTGGTTTTTAGCGCTGATTCCGGTTATTTACATTGCAGCGATTACCACAATCAGTCGCGGGGAGGTGCATGGGGGTAGTCGCCCAACCGGGATAGTTGCGCTGTTTATGCTCGCTTTGGTAATTGGTGGAATGGTCGGTCTAGACCTTTTGCCCCGCTACAGCGGACTGAGCGTTCTTCCCTTTGGCATTCTGTTTGTTGCTTTAGTGCTGCCTGAGTTTGTTCGCGCTGCTATGAATCCTACCGCAGAGCAGATTCGAGGTGCGGTCAAGGCCGGTATTATCTGCTTGATTATTTTGGATGCGGCGATCGCGGCTGGCTTTACTAACTGGATCTACGGTCTGGGCGTCCTTGCTCTTCTGCCAGTTTCAAAAGGACTGGCCAAACTTTTTGCTGTGACCTAGCTCTAGATTGCGAATAAAATCATCTACTTCAAAGGCGCGCGTCTACTTTCTATCTCCTGATCTTGTTCACTGAGTAACCTCTCTTCTTACCATGACATTTGCGACTATTGCTCCCGCTACGCCAAGATCCACTACGTCAAAATCCACTACGTCAAAATCCACTGCGCTAAAACCCATTCAGCAAGACTTCAGCGTGCGCTTTACCTATGATGTGCATTTTACTGAGGGACTATTTCAAGCTAGCAATCCGCTTCTAGCAGATGTTCTTGCGCAGATTAAAACAACCTCAACCCAAGTGTTTGCGGTGGTTGATTCGGGCGTGGCTCAGGCGCACCCACAGCTAATTGGTCAGCTAAAAGCATATGCCAGACAGTATTCTGAGGCAATTACGCTGGTAGCCGAGCCGCTCATCGTGCCGGGTGGCGAAATCGTTAAGCAGAGCGCAGAGTGGGTAGAGAAAATCCAAGACGCGGTCAACAAAACTGCAATCTGCCGTCACTCTTATGTAATGGCGATTGGGGGCGGTGCCGTTTTGGACATGGCTGGCTATGCAGCAGCAACGGCTCATCGCGGTGTCCGGTTGATTCGGATACCTACAACCGTGCTCGCACAAAATGATTCTGGCGTTGGGGTCAAGAATGGGATTAATGCCTTCGGCAAAAAGAACTTTCTAGGAGCTTTTGCACCCCCGACGCTGGTGTTCAACGACTTTGACTTTTTGATTAAGTTGAGCGATCGCGACTGGCGATCGGGCATTCCAGAAGCTGTGAAGGTCTCTTTGATTCGAGACGTTGACTTCTTCAATTTTATTGAAACATCTGCGTCCGCGCTCGCTAGGCGAGACATGGAGGCGATGAAGGAGCTAGTCTACCGCTGTGCCAAGCACCATGTAGAGCACATTGGGGGATATGGCGATCCGTTTGAGAAAGGGTCCTCGCGTCCGCTAGATTTTGGTCATTGGGCTGCTCATCGCCTAGAGCATTTGACTGATTACAGGCTACGTCATGGCGAAGCAGTGGCTATCGGAATTGCGCTAGATAGTACTTACTCCTATCTTCAGGGCTATCTACGTGCAGATGAGTGTCAGCGGATTATCGACACGTTAAAGATGCTGGGCTTTGACCTATACGCACCCGAGCTGAGCAATTATCTTGATCAGCCCGATCACCCTGACTCGATCTTCAGGGGATTAAGTGAGTTTCGAGAGCATCTAGGCGGTGAACTGACCATCATGCTGTTGGATGCTATCGGTCATGGCTTTGAGGTACATGAAGTGAATTTTGAAGTGTATCGGCAGGCGATCGCGCTGTTACAGGAGTCCTAGTCCTATGAAAGTCAATGATGCGCTGCATCTGAGCTACTGCTCTAATATCCATCCTGGCGAGACTTGGGCAGAAGTCAAGCAAAACCTGAAAACGTATCTGCCTGCATTGAAGCAACGGCTCTCTCCCAAAGCGCCTTTTGGCGTTGGACTAAGACTATCGGATCTAGCCTCAAGGGAAATTACAAGAGGCGATCGCCTCAAGGAATTTCAAACCTGGTTAGCAGCAGAAGATCTATACGTTTTTACGATTAACGGCTTTCCCTACGGCGGATTTCATCACCAAATAGTGAAAGACCAGGTCTATGCGCCAGACTGGTCGAAGCCTGAGCGACTAAACTATACGCTGCGTCTAGTCGATATTCTCTCAGCTTGTTTACCTGAGGGAATGGATGGTGGTATTTCTACTGTTCCGCTGTCGTATAAGCCCTGGTGGACAGCGGACGATGACGTTCGTGATGCTGTTCTAGCGGTGAGTACCCGACAGCTAGCCCAGCTCACCGCTAGGTTAGTTTTACTAAAACAAACGAAAGGGCAGCAGATACACATAGATCTAGAACCTGAGCCCGATGGATCGCTTGAAAATGCCGCTGAGGTCGTTGCTTATTTTCAGAACTGGCTGTTGCCTGTTGGGGGTGCCTGGCTGATCCAGGAGCTAGGTATCTCACAAGACCAGGCGGAACAGTATCTGCTAGAGCATATTCAGATTTGCTATGACACCTGTCACTTTGCGGTCGAATACGAACAGCCGCAGCAGGTATTTGAACAGTTCAACGCTGCTGGGATTCGCATCGGTAAAGGGCAGCTCAGCGCCGCTCTGCGGATCGAGCTACCAGAAGATAGAGAAAAGCGTCAGTGGATAGGCGATCAGCTTGAGGCTTTTGCTGAGTCAACCTATCTCCATCAGGTGATTGAGCGTCATTCTGATGGAGAGCTACAGCGGCATCGGGATCTGACGCAGGCGCTTTCTGATTTTGTTGATAGCGATGCGGAAGAATGGCGCACTCATTTCCACGTGCCGATCTTCGTTGATCGCTATCAGGCGTTTCAGTCAACCCAGGCAGACATTACCGCTTTTTTAACAGCTTTGAAGAACAATATGGGATGCTCCCATCTTGAGATAGAAACCTATACTTGGGACGTGCTGCCGTCTGATATGAAGCTCGATATGCTGACCTCTATTCAGCGTGAGTATGAATGGGTTTTAGGCACACTAACCAAAACGCTAGCAGTCTAAAAACTCAGGACTTGACCATCTATCTGCTGTCGCTTTTGGCCTGAGCTCCCCACGAAACGTATAGCACTACCTGATCTATGCAAAAAACTGTTGTCCTGAACGTTGTTGGTCTGACTAAAAATCTGATTGGTGAGCACACGCCTTATCTATCGCGCTGGATGGATGAGGGGAAGCAAGTGGCGATCGCACCAGTACTCCCCGCAGTTACCTGCACGGTCCAGTCGACCTATCTAACTGGCAAATATCCTAGCGAACATGGAATTGTTGGTAACGGCTGGTACTTTCGTGATGACTGCGAGGTGAAGTTTTGGCGACAGTCTAACAAACTGGTGCAGTCCCCTAAAATCTGGGACAAAGCGCGAGCGATTGATCCAAACTTTACCTGCGCCAATATGTTCTGGTGGTACAACATGTACTCAACCGCGGACTATGAAGTGACACCGCGTCCGATGTACCCAGCGGACGGTCGCAAGCTGCCAGATATTAATACCAAGCCAGCGAGTTTGCGCCCTCAGCTACAAGAAACGCTCGGTCAGTTTCCACTCTTCAAGTTTTGGGGACCAGTGACTTCAATCGAATCGAGCCGATGGATTGCGGAGTCTGCGAAGTGGGTAGATGCTAGGCACGATCCGACGTTGACGCTAGTCTATCTGCCGCATCTGGACTATTGCTGTCAGAAAGTGGGGAGTGATCCTGGTGCGATCGCAACCGATCTTCAAGAAATCGATCAGGTCTGCGGCGACTTGATTGACTATTACGAGAAAGCAGGCGCGCAAGTAATTGTGCTCTCGGAATATGGCATCCAGCCTGTCTCAAGACCGATTCACCTCAACCGAGTGCTGCGGCAGCATGGACTGATGGCTTTTCGAGAGGAGCTAGGCAGAGAGCTGTTAGACGCTGGTGAGAGTAAAGCGTTTGCAGTTGCTGACCATCAGCTAGCTCATATCTATATTAATGACTCTGCTGATATTCCTCAGGTGAAGGCGCTGCTCGAAGAGATTGATGGCGTTGCTAAAGTCTTGGATGAGCAAGGTAAGCGTGACTATCATTTGGATCACGCTCGCTCTGGAGAATTGGTTGCGATCGCCGAGCCAGATGCCTGGTTCACCTACTACTACTGGCTAGAGGATAGCCGTGCGCCTGATTTTGCGCGCACCGTCGATATTCACCGAAAGCCTGGTTACGATCCCGCAGAGATGTTTATCGATCCGGCCATTGCATTAGCAAAGCCCAAGATTGCAGCAACGCTGCTAAAGAAAAAGCTAGGCTTCCGAACTCTGATGGAGTTTACGCCACTAGACGCCACCCTAGTGAAAGGTTCTCATGGAGCCTTTCCAACTCACCCAGACGAGGGAGCGCTACTGATCTCGCGTCAAGACAAATATATTGAGTCAAGTACAGTCAAAGCAGTAGACGTTTGCAACATTATCTTGAATCACGTTTTTGAAGGAAAAACAAACGTCTAAACGTACAGCTCGGTGGCCTAGCTCCAGCCGTCGGCAGCGGTGCTGATGACTTCTGTTAAATCGGGGGTGATTTCTACGATGTAGTCAAAGGGAGAACCCTGCGTGTTGTTTGGATCTTTAGTCAGGGCGCTGCCGTTGGGTCGGCGTGGGCTAAAGAATGACTTAGCGCTGATGACTAAGTTTCCCACGCCATTTACTGTTGCTCCTGTAATCGATAGAGAATTGCTCTCGCCATTTTGCTTTACTGCTGAGAGGTAGGCCGCTTTTAGCAGGGCACCTGTCGCTGGATCAAGCTGACCAATCACCGCCACTTTGCCCTCTCCAGAGCCATAGCTGCGTAGCCAGTCCTGTTTGACTTCTCCTGTGGCTCGCCTAAAATCTTCGGCGACTTCTCCCTGAGTGCCATCTACGCTAAACACACCATAGAGCGCTGTTCCTGTCCAGATTAGTCCCAATCCCCGACCATCGGTCCCGGTCGTTTCCAAATCTTGCCGAGTCCAGTTATTGTCTGGGTTTGCTGAGTCGAAGCTACGAATGATTGGATCTTGATTGTTGGCGCTAACCTGTTCTGTACCGATATAGACTGTTTGACTGCCAAACGTAATGCTATCGGCTCCGGCTGCAATGATATCCTCTTCGCTGGTGTCCCTAGTGAATTTGTTTACCTCTCCTGAAATATCCACTATGGCAGTGGACTCGGCTGGCGGTTCTACAGGATTGATAGGGTTAGGACCTACAGGGCTTGGATTTTCTGAACCTTTTGACACGTTCAGAAAGGCTTCAGCAGCTGGGTTAGCTAACCAGTTCTTGCTAGGGCCTGCTAGCTGTAGAAGTGAGGCTACAGCGCTGCTAGCGCCCTTCACCTGAAAAACAATGTCGTTGAAGTCCGCGTCGCCTTTGCCGACTTGTAGATCTTCCATCGCAAAGATGCCTTCAGCGGCTTGGGCTAGCTGAGCGGTGCCGCCTGGGTTATAGGCTGCAATTGAGAAGAGAGGAGCATTTTCAGAATCCAAGAGAAATGCATCTGTGGCTACTGCTGCAATAGTACTGTTGGGAACTAGCATGAAGGCGAATCGAGTACCCGCTGCTAGGGTGAACGTTTTGGTAGTAGCAGCGCTGCCCTGGTTGCGATCGCGTTCTCCTAATTCCGCAGAAAACTGAGCGCCTTCGACCCTATCGGCAATTACAATTTGACCGTCAGACGTACCGCTAATCGCTCTTCTAGCCGCTTCTCTAGCAAAGTCTGCTGTAGATAGATTCGCCATGCCTGCTAGTGTAAAAACTGCTAACTCCCCGGTATAGTCGCCTCCATCAAAGAGAAAATCAACTGCTACCAAGCCGCTATCACCTACCGTAAAGGTGCCCTCGGCATTATTTAGACTGGCCTGATCAAGTAATCCGCCGCTAAGTAAACTATCTACCTGCTGAGATGGCTGGCTGTTGGATTCTGTTTCAGATAAATATTCGAGAGAATCTGATTGATTGAAAACCGCCTGATTGTCGAAGTTTGCCATAGACTCCAACTCGGCAGCCGTCGAGAGATCAGTTTCAGCAGGCTGCTGAATGAGTCTTGGTGCCAAGAGCAAGTTCTGAGAAGAGTCTCGTCGGGTAGTTTGACCCAAATCTTGCAGCAGAGAGGGCTCGCTGAACGTACCATCGGGAAACGGGCCGACAGTATCCAAGCTCTCAGGCAAACTACTTTCTGTAAAGTCGAACATTCTAAGCAACCACAATCTCTAACGTGTATATCAATCAACTGCCAAAAGGCTTGCCTATCGGGAAGTTGTTGAAAAGTTGGGTATTTCTGCTAGGGTGCATCGCCTGCTAGAACGAATCTGCGTAAGACTACTACAATCTGCATAGCGCAAATGCAGTTTCCGATATTGGTCCGATATTGGATAGATGGTTTGTAGCATGGCGTACAATTCCCACCTAATCCGCCTTGATAGTTTGGCCATTGATAAAGAAGTCTTAATCGCGCAGATGTTTGACTTTGCGATTATCAACGACTCATTCGAGGATGCCTTTAGTGTTCACACAAACTGATCTAGCCTCACCAATACAGAAGACATCAAACGAAGATCTGCTAGAACCGCGTCTGCTCACGTATCCACAGCTAGTTTTGTGCGCTGTAGCAATTGGTATTGTGGGTGGACTCGTTGCGACCTGCTACTACTTTGTTCTAGAAGCCATGATGCATAGCGTTTGGCATACGCTACCGGAATGGGTCGAACCTCACTTTCCTAGCTGGCTGTCAACTAATAATTACGTTTGGATTGCGACGACGATTGGCGGTTTTTGTGTTGGGCTAGTGCTGTATTTTATGGGCTTGCCTGGAGAGATGGCTCAGGTTGTCGATAGCATTCATAGCCCTGGGCGAATCGATATTCGCAAGACGCCTGCTATGGTGATTGCTTCGCTAGTTGCGATTACCTCTGGTGGTAGTGCTGGGCCAGAAGCGCCGCTGGTTCAGGTTAACGGTAGCTTTGGTAGCTGGCTAGGCGATCGCTTGGGGCTAGCGCAAAGTAATGTGCGAGTGCTGACTTTCTGTGGCATGAGTGCTGCACTTGGTGCGTTTTTTGGCGCGCCAATTGGAGCGGCTTTGTTTGCGCTAGAGATTCCGCATAGACGCGGATTGGAATATTACGAGGCGGTTGCGCCTGCGGTGATCTCGGCGATGCTCTCTTTTGCCGTTTTTAGAATCAGTACAGGCATTACTATTGGTGGGTTTTATCATTTTGAATCGGTGCCTGAGCTGACGCCGATGAATCTACTTGAGGGGTTAGTTCTAGGTGCGATTGGTGCGGGCGTTGCGGTTATGTTTATCTACATCTTTCGTCTAATCGGTCGGCTCTTAGAGCCTTTAGAGCATAATTTGATTGCGCTAGCGACCCTTGGAGGACTCTGCATTGGTCTGATTGCGTTCTTTCTTCCTCAAACGCTATTTTTTAGCGAAGAGCAAATTCATACGGTGATTGAGACGGGATCAACGTTAGGCGTAACGATGCTGCTGGTGATCGCAGTGGCCAAAATGTTTGCAATCAGCTTTACGCTGCATTCAGGCTTTCTAGGCGGGTTTATCTTTCCGCTGTTTTTCATCGGGGCGAATGTGGGTCTGGCGATCGCAATTGCTGTTCCACAGATTCATCCTACGCTTGGCATGGTCTGTCTGATGGCGGCGGTCAACGTAGCAGTGACCAAAACCCCGGTGAGTACCAGCATTATTCTTAGCGTGCTGTCGGGCACGGCGATGCTGCCAGTGATTGTGATATCTAGCTTTACGAGCTTTATCTTGACAGGTAAGGTTTCTATGATTGGCACGCAGCGATCGCGCCAGCTAGATGAGAATCGTCCTCAGGTTTGGGCTGATAGTAAGTTGCTACCTAGCGTGCAGTGAGTCTAGTTTGAAGTTAGCGCTCAATCCTATAGATGTTTGCTGATAGCATAGTCGGCACCTCGACAGCCGAGTAGGTTGTCCCTAGACTATCTACAATTTGGTATATCAGCTTGTACAGGCGACCTGCTCCATTTTTCGGCTGAAGTGCGCGGAGGAAAATTCTATTTGCCTCGCGCACTTCATAGTCGTAGTCGTTGCCTTCTCCCTTCGCGCAGATAGGCTCGCTACAGGCAATTGAATCTAGCGTGACAGCCGTACCAGGACCGAATTGCTCAAAGCCCTCAACCTTAACTTCTATCATTTGGTGCTGAGGTGGCCACAAAACTGATGGCTGTGTGCTCAGGCGCTGAGCCGGACTCACTGGAGTCATTACAGCATTGAAGCGAATGTTGAGGGTCTGCCTGGTAGGAGGATTCCAGCTGTCTTCTATGGTGTAGACGAAGCGGCTGGTTTCCTCAGCGGTCTCGGAAACAGGGGTGAAGCTCACTTCTTCTAATTCAGCGCCAGTTAGCTGTTTTCCTGGAAAAAGTGGGCTCCCGTCAGCTAGTTGAAGAATGCCTTTTTGATCGGATGGAATCTCAACTACGCGGACGACTAGCTGAGTGCTATCAACAGTGTGAGAGGCGCTCTGGGGTAGGCGAATGTTCAGCTCGATGGCCGTTTCTAGCTCAGGTTCTGCTAGGGTGATTGTCTTGAATGATTTGGAGATAGAGGGACGCAAAGCGGCGTACAGGCTGGCTCTATCGTTGAAAACTACGTTGTCTTTAGTGCGAACGCTGCCTTGAAGTGTGGTCCCTTGGCAAAGCTCAACTTCAGCATTTGCTAATATTTGCGACTGTGTTAGCTGACTAGCGTTGAAGCGGACTTTTTGTTGAGAGACGATTTTTAACAGAGCGTCTGTTCCTACTGTCGTGCCATTAAATACCACTGACTGCTGGCTAGCGAGTAGACTATTGCCTTGAAAGTGCGATCGCCGAGTCGTTTGAATGGCTTTAGATGAAAAGACTTTGATATTTACAGCGTTGAGGGTGCTTAAATCAACCGCGCCATTCTGCGCAATCAGCGTTGCATTGTTTATAGTACAGTCCTCTGCTGCTAAATTCTCTGCTGCTAAATTCTCTGCTGCTAAGGAAGTGTCCGCAGAGGGTTCAAAAGAAATGTCGCCGCGATTGACCACAATCACTATGTTTTTGAGAGTGACATCTCTTGGGATAACCAGCGGACCTCGCTCAACCTCAATCACCCTTGGATGATTCGCTGACTCTCCAGGAGAAAAGAACTCATTCCATCCTGCTGCTGTTTTTAGCTGCTTTTTGTGGGATCTAATGTCTATGCGAGTGGGATTGTAGCCTATCGAAGAGGTCCGCAAAAGAATATCACTGACTAGATCGTGATGCTGTGGCACATCGAGCGACATCGCGTCTTTTTGTTGGTACTGCACAGAATCATCTGCTTGTACTTCAGAGATTGTTTCGCGGTCGAGATTTGCTTGGGAGATTGCGATCGCGCCTAAATTCTCGATGCTTTCCGCCTTGTCTATTATTTCTGCGCCTAGTTTCGCCCCTTCTGTGTCCTCTTTCTCTAGTCCTTGTCTTGCTCGGCTTTTTGTACTCAGTACTTGCATCCTAGACGCTGCTGAACTAACCTCTGGAATCGCAACTAGGCAACTATCTGACGCTGTCAGTGCTTCTCCGCTGTAGGAACAGAATCTACCAGCAGAGCCTAGCTCAAACATCGCAGTACTCTCTAGTCTGCTACTGTCCGACTTTCTCAATAGGACCCTGCCCCCTGCCATCAGAATCAGCGGCGGTTTGACTACATTGACACCTACGAAATCGGTTGCAGTAGCGCCAAACTCGTTGGTCACACTCAGCCCGACCGTGTAGCTGCCTGCATCTTGATAGATATGAGAAGCTGCCAGCGTCTCGCTTTCCACCGTCGTCCCATCACCAAAGTCCCAATCGATCCTCCGAAGGCTAGTCGGTGCTCCATCAGTGCGGCTATCACTATGGCTATCGACATAGCCTTGAAACTCAGCGCTGCGTCCGACTAGGATATTTTCTTTGGCTTGAACATTAATTGCTAGTTTGTGTTCTGCTACAAAGACATTAAACGTCTCAACAGCTGTTTTGGTGCCTGCTATAACTGTTAGTGTTACGGACCAGTCTCCGCTCTCTAGAAAGGGAAAAGAAACCGTCTGCCCAATTTTCTGCTCTGTATCCTCGTTAGTATTCTCATCCGTCCTCTTGCGGCTGTTCTCGACAGCGTCCTGACTGTTCCTTTTAAATTGCCACTGATAGGTCAGACTGTCTTTTTGTCCGCTAGTTGCTATGGCGCTAAAATCAACTGCTTCATTCCTATTAATTTTATTGGCATAGGCAATACTCTCGATCTGCGGAATACTACTAATCGTGATAGGAATACTTTCTACCACATGACTGCCTGCTGGGCTATCGACTGTTAGCGTGACGGTATAGGTACCCTCTTCGGTATAGATACAGCTAACCTGCTTGCCTTTGGCCTCTTTGCTGTAGCTTTTCTTGCGGCCATCTCCAAAATCCCATCTATAAGTCAGTGCTTCATCGTTAGGGTTGTCGATAATAGCAGCGAAGTCTGTCGGTTCCCCGAGTGTAGAGGCCGGATTGGCCGATAGAGAGAGAATCTTCGAGACAGCCGGGACGACTTTAACGGGAATGTTACTATTAGTGGTACTTCCTTTTTCATCTGTGATCTCTAGCGAGACTATATAGCTACCGACCTGGCGATAGACGTGCTCAGGCGCAAGCTTGTTTTCTACTGTCGTACCGTCTCCAAAGTCCCAGCGGATAGTATGGGTGTTCAAAATATCTTTATCAGTAAAAGGACTATTAAAAGTAATCGGATAGTCTTGCAGTACTTCTTTATTGTTTTTGATGGGGCTATCCTGGACAACCTTGTTCAAAGTAACCTTATGAACCTGCGCAGCGGTTGCCCCTGAAGCGCTAGAGGCGATCACACTAACGTAGTATGTACCGCTTTGAGCAAACTTATGAATTGCTTTTTGTCCGGATGCAGGACTGCCACCATCGCCAAAGTTCCAAATGTAGTTGACTGCTTGGTTAGTAGTCTGGTGGGTAGCTATCTGATTACTGGCGGTTTGGTTACTGGCGGTTTGGGTACTGGTAATTTGTTTATCGGCAAAGGAATTGTCAATGTTAGAGGCCGCTGCTGCTGCCTCAAAAGCCACAATTCCTTTTGCCTCATCTAGAATGTAGCTTGTCAGATTAGTGACAACTAGAGGCATCGTCTCAACAATTGCAGTTTTTTCGATGATGCTTATAGCGCCTTTATCGTCTCTGACAATCAATCTAAGTGGGTAGTGCCCCGCTAGATGATAGCGATGCAGGACCGTTCCACCTTGAATAGAGGCACTGTCATCTCCAAAATTCCACTCGTAGATCAAGTCATGCACATTTGTGCCAACTGCTACGGCTGTTAGGTTCAGGCTTTTGCCCTCTTCAACAAAGATAGAGCTTTCGATAGGAACAATGCTTGAAGTCATTTATAAAGGAGTGGGGGTCTACTGGGTGGATAGGTCTTTAACGGTTCATTGTCTAGTGGGCAGTCTAGTGGGCAGTCTAGTGAGCAATTCAGGTTGATACAATATTATTGTATCCAAAACGCTTCTATGCTGTAAGATACAAAAGAATGCTCAGCGTCGAACGAGCTAAAAGTAATTTCTTCCACACTTGACTTCTTCTTCTGCGCTGATGACCTTGTGGTCTTATTCTTTAGGTATGTTTCCCAGCATCTTCTTTGAGTATGTTCCTGGGACTACCCCAACTAGTCCATTTCATTGCCTTTTTCCTTGGCTTTTTTACCAAAGTTGTTTTAGTGAAGCTGGTTTCACCTATTTATTTATCTATTATCTAGGAAAACACTTCAATTAGTTTGGTGAATGCGCTAGTATCGTCTACTGAAACATTTGATTGTAAGAATACTTATGTCTGAAACCGTTTTACCTCAGTTACAAGCAGTTATCTCTGACCTAGAAGCTGAAGAATCCAACCTGAGCGCACAGCTAACTGCCATTCAAACCAGAAAAGATGCTGTTCTTTCTGTTATTGATATGTTTAGCGGCTCTGATGAGGCCGATTCTACTGCGATCGCAGCGGTCGCTGAGTCTAGTAAGACTCCAGAAGCTGCGCCTGTCGCCGTTGAAGCGCCTGCTTCTGAACCGAAGCCTGCCACCTCTACAAAGACTAAGACAAAAACAAAAGGAAAGGCAAAGAAGAAGGACGGTCGAACGGCTGATTGGCAGAAGTATACGCTCCCAGGTGTAGGCGATCAGCCGATGCCGGAGGCGGTGAAGCTGATCTTGGCGACTAAGCCTAAAGAAGACTTCAAGATTGCAGAAGTCATGTCAGGACTCTTTAAAGAAGATATGCCTAAGAACCAATATCTAAAAGCTCGCAACCGGATTTCAAACATCTTGTCTGGTGGCGTTCGTGATGGTGAGTGGTTCAAGGGTGCTAGAGGTGCTTACCGTTTGACTGAGGGCTAAATCCAACCGATTGCGATTTTTCCTTCATATCAGAGTGGCCTAGATGTATTTGCATCTAGGCTTCCTTATTATCTACCGCTTTGCCCGCAGCTTCTTGTACTTTACCTTCTGCATCTTTAGCAGCGTTTTTTATCTTGTCGTCGAGACTTATAGCAAGTATGCTTTAACTGTTCTGTTAATGCCTTAGACTGCTAGAAGATGTATTTGGGCGTTATCCTCTATCCTTGTGATGTCTCTTGTTCATCAAAAGGTAGAGCTAGCGCGCATCATATGAATCGACTGATCCTTTTGTTTTTAGTGATGCTAGGTGGTGCCGGACTAGCCGTTCAAAGCACTTGGAATGCCCGGTTACGACTGTCCACAGGCTCTCCAGTGCTGACAACGATTGTGTCGCTAACGGTCAGTCTGATAGCGCTAATGTTGCTGTGGATCAGCGGCAGCGCCGAAAGAGGCTCGCTACCAGCATTTGATTCTGTTCCAGTTTGGGCTTGGTTAGGAGGTGTTTTCGCCGCCTACTATTTAGTATCTTCTTTGATTGCTATTCCTAAGCTTGGCGTTGCCTCTGTTTTTTCGTTGGTCATCGCTGGACAGGTGACCATGTCATTGATTTTAGATACAACAGGGGCCTTCGGCGTTGCTCAAATTTCTTTAACTACTTCTCGTATTCTGGGCGCTTTGCTATTGCTAGCAGGCACAGTCCTAATCCAGAAATAAATAGGGTATTACTCCTTTGTTTATTTGCTTTAAAGGAGATGGACTACCGCTGAATTTCGAAGCTTTCAAATGGCTGAGCTGGTCGCTCTTCCACTGCGACAGCGGTCACTTTGGCAGAGGGTGGGCCTTGATGAAACCAGGTTAATAGCTGATCTACTTGGGTGCGATCGCCAACAATCAACGCCTCTACCTGTCCATTTCGCAAGTTTCGCACCCAGCCGACTATCCCTAACGCTTTTGCTTTCTCTCTAGTGCTGTAGCGATAGCCTACGCCCTGGACTCGGCCTGAAATGAGTACTCGAAAGCAAACCATAGGAATTCTAGCTAGGGGGTTCGTAGTGCCAGCGCTGTAGCAGTGGCTGCCAGCAATCGCGCACCTGCTCTATCATCTCGGCTGGAAAGGCATAGTCATTCTTTTTGTAATGCTTCTGCGATTCTAGGTATTGCTGAAAATAGGGTAGATCCGTCTCCCATCCTGACAGCTCTAGCCGAGAGTATATGCTTTCTAGCTGCTCTACGGGATTTGCTTCAAAGGTTTCAAACCGTACCTCAGCAAAATCTTCTTTTGGCAAGGCTGCGGTGTCTTCTAGAACGGTTTCTATCATCTTTGGATAGCTCTTTAGCACAATCTCATTGATGGGTACCTGATCAAATGCCTGCAAAGACAGCTCTTGAAAGAGCTTGTCATAGAAATTAAGCGTAGAGCGATAGACCACGTACGGATTGCGATAAATGTGAATAAACTTTGCTTTGGGCCATAGCTTGCGCAGTCGCCGTACCCTGGCCGTATAGACAGGATTCTTGATCAGTAGCTGCTGGTCCGGGTTTTGCATCTGGAGCTTTTTGCAAAAGAGCACCATCGCCTGCTGCCAGGCTTCAATCTCTGCATCAGTGCAGCCTTCAAAGAAGATTCCAGCGTTGAAGTGCTTAGTAAACTGCTGCGGAAAATAGAGACCTTGATAAAAGGACAGTAGCTGCATGCTCGCAAGGGCGATTTCATCTTCTTGGGGTGAGTCTGGATTGACTGGTACCCGGTCAATGAAGCGATCTTTGGGCAGGGCGCTTTCTAGAATAGGACGAAGCGCATTGCCTAAAGTAAGAAAATCCCAAGGCAGGCCGACCGCGAGCGGTGAGGTGTAGGCAAACTGAGGCGACTGGCTAAGGACGCTGTGCAGGAAAGTGGTACCGCTGCGCCAGTGACCGACGATGAAGATGGGTGGTTTGCTCTGTGGGTAGGGCGATCGCGCTACCTGCCACCGCTCAAAGGCCGAAAATGGAAGGCGTGCGATCGCCGTTGCCCAGATGATTGCTAAGTGCAGCGGATAGCGCCCCGGCCCATTCTCGCGGAGTAGCGCTAAGAGCGTTTTGAGATTGGCCCCCATCAGCGGATGCAGAATACGAGGCTGTGAGCGAGATTGGGTAGAAGGCACAGAAGATAAGAGATATTCGCGGTTCTATAGAATCGACATTTCGGGTCGACATTTCGGGTCGATATTTTCTAGAGTACCGCCCGTGTAATGTCGTGCCGTAGCGGTTTAATCGACCACAAAATCAACCAAACAAACTGCTAAACGATCTCGCCATGTTCTTCGGCTGAAGTGAATCTTCAGCTGCGGTCGGCTCATAGCCGCAGTGCACCATACAGTCCACACACTCTGGCTTGCCGCTTTTAGCACCGTAGTTGTCCCATTCAGTTTCTTCTAACAGCTCTTTGAAGCTCTTGTAGTGGCCCTCGTTTAGTAGATAGCACGGCTTTTGCCAGCCTAAAACGCTGTAGCTAGGACTGCCCCACGGCGTACAGTCATAATCCTTTTGACCTGTCAAAAAGTCCAGGAACAGCGGATTGTGGTTAAACTGCCAGCCTTTTTTACCGTCGTTGTAAGGAGCTAAGATTTCTCTGAACAGCGCCCGAGTTTGCTCTTTTCTAAGGAAGCGATCCTGATTGGGTGCCCACTCGTAGCTGTAGCCTGGTGAAACCATCATCCCGTCCACGCCAATTTCAGTTAGAAAGTCAAATAAATCCTGAATTTGCTTGGGATCTGTTCCTTCAAAAACGGTGGTGTTAGTCGTCACTCTAAATCCTCTAGCTTTGGCCGCGCGAATGGCGCTGACTGCCGTTTTGAAGACGCCTTTTCGATCCACGCATTCATCGTGTAGTTCTTGTAGTCCGTCAAGATGAACGCTGAAGCTAAGATAGGCAGAGGGCTTAAATTTATCTAGACTTTTCTCCAGAAGCAAGCCGTTTGTACACAGGTATACGAACTTTTTGCGCTTGACTAGCCCTTCTACAATCTCCTGGATTTGGGGGTGTAGCAGCGGCTCTCCCCCTGGAATCGAGACAACGGGTGCGCCGCACTCTTCAACAGCAGCGAAGCACTCTTCTGGCGAGAGATTTTGCTTCAAGATCTCTTTGGGATGCTGAATTTTTCCGCAGCCTGAGCAGGCCAGATTGCATCGAAATAAAGGCTCAAGCATGAGAACTAACGGGTAGCGCTTGCGCCCTCTCAGACGCTGAGAGACCAGGTACTGTCCAACTGAAACGGCCTGCTGTAAATGAATTCCCACTCTGCGATTTACTCCTCTAGATGTTTTCCGCTATCTTACATACTTAGCTGCAATAGCTATGGTGACAAATTTTACTTCGGAAAAATTAATTAAGCATTAATTGTTTTGTAGATAAAGCATCGCATATTGGCGATGTATGGCTGGAGTATGGCTGTATTTGTACTCTAGTTTGTCATTTAGCCCGCAGCATATAAAGGCTGTAGCCATTGCGAGTATATCGAGCTAAGTGGCCAAAGCTAAACATGAGGAGAGAACTGTATGCTGTCTGTTGATCCCGCGCTGGCCTTGCTAAAGGCAACTAGCCGCACCTTTTTCATTCCGATTAGCCTTCTGCCTACTGGATTAAAAGAAGCTGTCGCTGCCGCCTACCTATGCATGAGAGCCATCGATCAGATCGAAGACCATCCCGACATGGACTTTGTTTTGAAGTCCAAGCTGCTTAGACAGCTTAGTCTAAATTTGCAAGCAGGGACGCAAAATTCGAGCCCAGCCGATTTTGCTAGAGGCTTGGAGGCATTTGACGCAGATTTAGAAGAAGTGACTTTAAGAATTGGAGAGTGGGCGCTGCTAGCACCAGAGACTATCTCACCAAGAATATGGGATGCAACAGCGGCGATGGCCGATCGAATGGCCTATTGGGCAGAGCGCAACTGGCTGATCGAAAGTGAGGCAGATTTGGATCGCTACTGCTTTAGCGTGGCGGGCTCGGTTGGCCTGATGCTGTCTGATCTGTGGGCTTGGCACGATGGCACAGTCAGCAGCCGAACTGAAGCAATCGGTTTCGGACGGGGGCTCCAGTCTGTGAACATCCTGCGAAACCACGCTGAAGATAAGACTCGCAGTGTCGAGTTCTATCCGCCCGGTTGGACAGACGCTGATATGCAGCAGTACGCTCGGCGCAATTTGGCTTTGGCCGATGCCTATACCGATGCGCTACCAAAGGGACCAGCGCTAACGTTCTGCCGAATTCCGCTGGCATTAGCGCATGGCACGCTAGATGCGCTTTCACAGGGAAAAGAGAAGCTTAGCCGTAGTGACGTGCTCTCGATTGTCGGTCAGATTACAAAAGGTCAGATTGCCGCCACAATTGCCAGATAGTTTGCATAGAGTGGGAGAATAGGGACCGAATTTCTCTATTTCTCCCGCATCTTTTCACTTCTCGGCGCTACCTTTGACCTTTACTTCTTTTCGCGATCGCTTCAACCTTTCTCGCCTAGCTATCCAAAATGCGTGGCTGACGATCTGCTGTTGGATTGCGATCGCGACTATCGGCCTAATCGCATTCGGCTCACTCAAATACGCCCTTTTCCCAGATATCACGTTTCCAGTCGTCGTCGTCAATGCCACGCTGACTACAGAAACTGCGGATATACAAGCCGCAGAAGCTAGAACAGTAGAAGCTACTGAATCGCTATTAACTACACCCATAGAAAACCAGCTATCTGATATAGAAGGACTCAATCGGTCCAGTTCTTCTACGTTCGCCGGGCGAAGCGTGATCACTCTAGAGTTTCGAGTCGGGACGGCGCTAGCAGAAACCACAGCGGCGGTAGAGCAAGCGGTAGAAGCCGCAGAGCTGCCATCGGCAGCTACTTATGAGATTATTCCGCTCAATTTGAATGAGGCAGCAGCCGTCAGCTATGCCCTATCGAGCGATCGCCTGTCGCTAGCAGAACTCGCAGATCTCGTCGATGCCGAAGTTCTACCTACCTTAGAATCACTACCCGGTGTGCTGCGAGCGGACTTGCTTGGAGAAGATCTCACTCGGGTGAAATTCAACGCTCAGACGGCGCTGGCTGTGCAGGTAATCAAGCAGGCAGATGCTAATACGCTAGAGGTGGTAGAGCGGGCAGAAGCAGCCATTCAAACGCTGCGCTCCGACCTGCCGCAGGTAGAGTTCGCTCTAGCTGCAACCCAGGCAGAGTATATTCAGGCCGCGACGCAGGCGACGGTGAGTTCTTTGGTGGGTGCGATCGCCATTGCCATCTTGGTCATTTTTGCCTTCTTGCGCAGCTGGCGAGCCACGCTGATCACAGCACTAGCCATTCCGCTATCGCTGCTCGGCACCTGTATTGTGATGGCTTACTACGGGTTCAATCTAGAGACAATCACGCTGCTAGCGCTGGCGCTGGTGATTGGCATTGTTGTAGATGACGCGATTGTCGAGCTAGAAAATATCATCCGACATATCGAGATGGGTAAAAGCCCTCGGCAGGCAGCGCTAGCCGCTACTGAGGAGATTGGTCTGACGGTGTCGGCTTCTACGCTGACGATTGCGGCAGTGTTCCTACCAGTGGCTTTCATGGGCGGGACAGTAGGCCAGTTTTTCAAGCCTTTTGGTCTGACGGTATCGGCAGCGGTGCTGGTGTCTTTGCTAGTGGCGCGGACCTTATCTCCGGTGCTGGCGGTCTATTGGCTAAAACCAGGTCAGTCTGTAAGCGCGACTCAACAGGGCTATCAAGATGACTTACGCGCTGATGCCGATTCGAGTCACAATCCGTCAGGAGCTTGGCTAGAGCGAGGCTACAGCAATCTACTGTCTTGGTCTTTGGCGCACCGTTGGAGCGTTGTCGGCATTGCGATTGTCAGCTTTATTGCCGGCATTGCAATCATTCCACTCATTCCACAAGGGTTTATTCCCCAGCTAGATCGAGGGGAGTTTTATCTAAACTACACCGTGGATTTGCCCTCACTGACAGAGGCAGCGCCCGGTCAGATTCCACCAGGTTCGGAATTACCAGATTCGGGATTGCCGGGGACCAGTTCCCTATCTGCTACGTCGATTGATCCTAGAGTGCAGCTTTTAGAGCAAACGCTTTCGGCGGCGGATGCGCTTGAAGAATCTGTCTTTCAACTACCAGAAGTAGAGTCGGCGCTGACAACAGTGGGCGATCGCGGCCAGCCAAACCAAGGGCGGATCTATGTGAGATTAGCGAGCGATCGCACTCGTAACACGGCAGCTATCCAAGCAGCCCTACGACAGAATCTGCCCGAACAAGACAATGTGACCACCAGCGTCGAGGATATTCAGTTTGTTGATACTGGCGGGGCGAAGCCTCTACAGGTGGCGCTGTTAGGAGATAATTTGATGGCGCTAAATGAGAGTGCGATCGCCCTGCAAACAGAAGTCGCCACTCGCCCTGGCTTTGCCGATGTCCGCCGCTCGGGAGCAGATAACAGCGCTGACAATATCGTTGAAATTAATCATCAAAACGGCCAGCGCGTTGCCTTTATCAGCGCCAACTTAGACGAAGGGCTAGCGCTAGGCGATGCCACCGATCAGGTCGTAGACATTGCTCAATCGATTATTCCGGCAGATATCAGCATCGGCCTAAGTGGAGACTCGGCCCGAATTGGAGAAGTGCTTGGCAGCTTTGGTCGGACGTTAGCGCTATCGATTGTTTGTATGCTGGCAGTGCTGTTGATTCCATTTGGCCGACTGCTGGAACCTGCTGTTGTCGGCCTGACTTTGCCACTATCTGTGGTTGGTGCAATGTTAGCGCTGCTGATTACTCGAAGTGACTTTGGGCTGGTTTCGGTATTAGGGCTGTTGTTTTTGCTAGGGCTGCTGGACAAAAATGCGCTGCTGATTATGGATTATGCCAATCAGTTGCGAAAAGCAGGAATGATGCGATCGCAAGCAATCCTAACGACTGGACAAGTCCGGCTGCGGCCCATCCTAATGACGACCGCCTCGACTGTGCTGGGCATGATTCCAATTGCTTTGGGCATAGGCGCAGGAGCCGAACTGCGACAGCCTTTAGCAGTGGCCATCATTGGTGGGTTGCTGACCTCCACGCTGTTGAGTCTAGTCGTGGTGCCAGTGCTGTACAGTTTGTTGGAAGACGGCTGGCATCAGTTGAGTAGAAAGTGAGTAGAAGAGACTGACCTATGCAGGTATTTTTAACAGGCGGCACCGGGTTTATTGGTGCGAATGTGGTGCGGCTATTGCTTCAAGAGAGTCATTCCGTTCGGGTGCTAGTGCGAGGAAATAGCAGCCTAGCCAATCTAGAGGGCTTAGATGTAGAGAAAGTCACTGGCAGTCTCAACGATGCGGACCTATCCTGAAAAGATGCAGGGCTGCGAAGCACTCTTCCATGTCGCCGCGTTCTATTCTCTCTGGCAATCCGACAAAGAACAGCTCTACCGCAGCAACGTCGAGGGCACTCGCAACTGTTTGGCGGCTGCCAAGCAAGCAGGCATCAGGCGAACGGTCTATACCAGCTCTGCGGCAGCGATTGGTCTAGGGCCAAAAGGAACGCCTGTTGATGAAGGCCATCAGTCTGCTGCCGATGAGCTGATCGGCCACTACAGAAAGTCAAAATACTGGGCAGAACAAGAAGCTTTAAGGCGGCTAAAGCTGGACAAGATGTTGTAATTGTTAATCCCACCTCTCCAATTGGTGAATGGGACGCGCGGCCAACGCCCACTGGCAACATTGTTCTACGCTTTTTACGGCAGCAAATGCCCTTCTATCTAGATACCGGGCTAAACGTGATCGATGTGCAAGATGTGGCCAAAGGCCATCTGCTAGCGCTAGAAAAAGGCCGTTCGGGAGAGCGATATATCTTAGGAAATCAGGATATGAAGCTAAAATCCATGCTTGATATTTTGGAGAAACTTACAGGTGTCAGCGCACCTGAAAAATCGATTCCCGTGGCGGTGCCAATGACTGTGGCCTGGATAGAGGAGAACGTCCTAGCTCGGTTCGGAAAATTGCCAAACGTACCATTAGACGGGGTGAGAATGGGAACGAAGACAATGTATTATGATGCGTCGAAGGCGGTGAGAGAGTTAGGTTTGCCGCAGACGGATATTGCCAAAGCACTACAGCGCTCAGTCGATTGGTATAGAGCGAATGGATATGTGGATTAGGATCTGTCCGCACAAGAAGCATCATGCACTAGCGAACTTGACGATAAAACGCACTCAGCCCCTACTTTTGATTAGGGCAGCGGCTGAGCGCATTTTATTTTGTTGCTATGCCTCGTACAGACTTCTCAGTCACCTGTCGCAACCAATTAGAGCGCGGACACGTCGACAGTAGAGGGGACTAGCACGCTGTCGATTACGTGAATTACACCGTTGCTCGCCATCACGTCTGGCGTTATAACAGTCGCATCGTTTACGCTCACGGTACCGCCATCTACGGAGATTTCTACGGTTTCCACCTTCTACAGTAGCGACCGCGCCAGGTGCAATTTCGTAGAGGGCACTTCAGCAGGCACGACATGATAGGTCAAGATCTGCGATAGCACTTCTTGATTTTCAGGTCGAGTAGGCTGCGAGTACACCCTTCGGGCAAAGCATGCAAAAGCTTCGTCTGTAGGCGCGAAAACGGTAAATGGACCTTCACCGCTGAGGGTTTCTGCTAGCCCGCGGCTTCGATAGCGGCAACCAAAGTATTAAACGAGCCATTAGCAGCGGCTACGTCTACGATAGTTTCGCCTTCAGCGGTATCAGCAGGCATTTCAGTCTCAGCTGGCTCAATAGATTCGGTAGTCTCCGCGACCTGACTATCACAGGCTACGGCTACTGGCAAAATCATCAAAGCAGCAGCCACGCCAGCGAACTTGTTGAAGGACTTGTTAGAAATTGAGAAGCGCATGTATTAATTATCAGAAGTTATGGACAGTAAAGATTTCAGACTCTTGAAAATTGGCGCATTGCAGTCATAGAGATCGAGGACTACAGCGACTATCAATTTAAAAGCTCTCTACAAACCTCAGTGTAAGAACAGAAAATGACTGTTAGTCTACGTTTTAGTGACAAAATCGTAATAAACTATACATTCTGCCCAAAGATCTATTTCAGAAGGCATAAACCGTCCGCGGAATAACCTTCAAGCAGAACAATCTTTAAAGAGATGCCTTAGGTACCAGTGCATGCGGTCGGCTTCTAGTCTCTAAACTGATTTCCAATTGTCCCAATTCAATCTTTCAAAATCGATTCCTAGTGCGCGACTTCCCTTTTTTTAGATGGATCTAATTGTCTTCCTGTTCAAATCTTCCTGGAAGTCGCTGTCTATTGCGCTGTTTACAGGTATTGTCAGCGGTGGCTGTAGTGCGGGTCTAATCGCGCTTATTAGCAAGGCTGCTGTGCAAGAAGGGTCGCCTTCAGGTGCGATCGCTCTCTTTTTCATCGCTTTGGGCGTCGTCGCTCTACTCACAGCAATGCTTTCTCGCATTTTGCTAATCCGCTTCTCTCAAGCTGCCGTATTCGAGCTGCAAATGCGGTTGAGCCATCAGATTCTAGCAACTGAGCTGAAGCCACTAGAAACAATTGGATTGCCCAAGCTACTCGTAGTGCTGACAGATGATGTGCAGGCGATCGCATCCGCCGCAGGCGTCGTCCCTATGCTAGTAATCAACACAGCCAGCGCCGCAGGCTGTATGCTCTATATTTCCTGGCTCTCGTGGCAGGTACTAGCGCTAGTCGCTGTGCTGACGCTGATAGCCTCCGTTAGCTGTCGGTGGTTTCTAGTCGCTGGCTGGCGCGGATTGAACCAGGCAAGAGACCATCAGGACAGACTCTTTCAACATTTTCGGACGCTAGTGGATGGAATTAAAGAGCTGAAGCTGCATCCGGTTGGACAGCAAGATTTTTTAGAAGCGGATTTGTCGCATACCGCGCTGCAAGTACAGAAGGCTAATGAACAGGGCATGAGCCAGTTTGCCGTAGTCGATAGCTGGGGAAAGTTTATCTATTTCTTTGCAGTTGGCCTAATTCTCTTTGCTTTGCCCCGCTGGATTGGCATCAGCCCAGAAACCCGCTTTGGCTATCTGCTTACCTTTACCTACGTGCTAGGTCCGATGGAAAGCCTGGTCAACAAAATCCCTTTCCTCAGCCGTGCCAGCATTGCCCTCAAGAAAATAAAATCACTGGGTCTAAGTCTCGATCACGCACCGCAGACTCAGAAAATCAGCAACCGAGGGGTGCGCGAAGTCGAACCCCGGTGGCAACAGCTTTCACTACAGGGCGCAACGCATACTTATCGAACCGACCAGGGCGATCGCGAATTCACGCTTGGCCCCATCGATCTCACTGTCCATCCTGGCGAACTGATCTTCGTCATCGGCGGCAACGGCAGTGGAAAATCAACACTTGCCAAATTGCTAACTGGTCTCTACCAGCCAAAATCTGGCGCTATCTGTTTAGATAATCAGCTGATCACTACTGAAAATCAAG
This sequence comes from uncultured cyanobacterium, assembly GCA_963838725.1. GTDB lineage: Bacteria > Cyanobacteriota > Cyanobacteriia > Phormidesmidales > Phormidesmidaceae > Phormidesmis. The sequence continues at coordinate 104,740 of CAWISM010000010.1, forward strand.
ACTGGTATCGTCAGCACTTCTCTGCTGTATTTTCAGACTTCTATCTATTCGAGCGGCTACTCGAATTTGGTGACAGTGACAACGACCGCAAAGCCGCAGCCTATTTAGAGAAGCTTCAGCTTGCCCACAAAGTCACCATCAGCCAGGGCAGATTTTCTACCACTGCGCTCTCACAGGGCCAGCGCAAACGACTCACTCTACTCAGCGCCTATCTAGAAGATCGTCCTATTTACCTGTTTGACGAGTGGGCCGCTGACCAAGATCCCAGCTTCAAGGACATCTTCTACACTCAGTTTCTCCCCGACCTAAAGGCACAAGGTAAAACGCTTTTCGTCATCAGCCACGACGACCGCTACTTTCACCTAGCCGATCGCATTATCAAACTCGACTACGGCAGCGTCACCCTCGACCAGGCGCCTACTCCTCAACTGCATGCACAGTAAAATTCACACCGTATTAGTTCCCGCTGGCGCTGAGCACAAGGCGGTAGAACGGGGTTTGCGCAAAGTATCGAATCCACCGCAGCTAGTCGCGATTCCAGCCGGACCCCAAGGGGTAAAAACATTCTTGAACAGTTGGGAAATGCCTGATCTGCAAGGGAAAGGACTGTTGCTAATGGGTTTAGGGGGAAGTCTTTCGGTAGAACATGAAGTAGGGAAGGCGATCGCCCTTCGCACAGTCTGGAATGCTATTGATGAGAAAGCCCTTGCCTGTGATCCGGACACAACAAAGGTGGTTGCGGAACGATTAGGGATAGCCAGTGGGATTGGCATAAGCTGCGATCGTGTGATCACATCGGTAAAAGAGAAAAGGCAGTTAGGCGATCGCTACAACGCTGATGTAGTAGATATGGAAAGTGCTGTTCTACTTGAGGAACTCTCTGTTCCGGTGGCGATTGTGCGAGTAGTTAGTGACGATTGTGCGGGTGATTTGCCGGATATTGAGAATGCGATCGCTCCTGACGGCTCGCTAAAGCCACTACAAATGACATTCAGCTTCGTGCAAAAGCCGCAGGCTGCTATCAGATTAATTAAAGGATCACTAACAGGACTTAGAATACTAGAGCGGTTGACTTTCAGGCTCTTCCAGTTGCCTTAGCCCTCACAGGTCAAAGCAAATCTCCAAATGCGACAACTCGAGTAAACCCAAGAAATGCTAGAGCACATCTATGTCGGTCGCCGCTTCAAGAACGGTACCGAACACCTCGGAAAACCTATTTGAGTTGTATATAAAGACAATCACCTGAAAATAATTCTAGAAATCAATATGATCCAGATTCAACTAAGCCTACCTGAAAGTGCCTTTTCTGCCCTTCGCAGCAGCCCAGACGAGTTTGCTCAAGAATTACTTATTGCTGCCGTCATCAAATGGTACGAAGTTGGAATAGTTTCCCAATCTAAAGGTGCCGAAATAGCGGGCATCAGTCGCCAAGCCTTTCTACAAGCGCTAGACCGATTTGAGGTCTCTCCATTTCAGACGACACTCGAAGAACTTGCGGAGGAAGTCAGCCGTGGCTAGACGCTGGGTAGTGAACGCCTCGCCCATTATTAGCCTCTCAAAGATCGGCCGTGTCAATCTGCTTAGCAAACTCTGTGATGAAATTATTATTCCTCAAGGCGTTGCGGATGAAATTAACCAGGGTGAATCTAACGACAGCGCTGTTATTTGGCTTAGAGATGCGGGTTACGCATTTATTCAATCGTCTCCAAAAATCCAATTTAAGGGTCGCTAGTTGGGATCTGGGTTTAGGAGAGAGTCAAGTCTTATCTCAGGCGATTGAGTGTGCTGACTATGAAGCAATTATTGACGATCTAGCCGCACGGAAAGCAGCCAAAATTCTTCGGGTTCCAGTCCGAGGTACATTAGCTGTAGTCGTACTAGCTAAGCAGTTAGGCTATGTTGTATCCGTCAGAGAGGAGCTAGAGAATCTTGTTCAAGTAGGTTTGCGCGTCAGTCCTGCCCTGCTTCAGCAGGTGCTCGTATTAGCGGGCGAGTAGAATTTCTTCAAAGTTTCTCCAGCACTCTTTTTTGACCCAAAACCGAGAAACGTAAAAGCCATTCCGATCGTAATACAGAATTACTCACCCTTTACAAACCATGACCGCCGCCGAAAAACTGCACCAGTTAATTAAAACCCTCCCCGAAGCACAGATCAATGAGCTTCTTCATTTCGCCGAATTTCTTCACCAAAAGCAACTGACTATTGCACATCACAAAGCAATTCCCTCCGGAACCTTAACAGGACTACGAGGGATTGCCAAATGCGCTGATACGACCCCTAGCAATTCTGAACTACAAGCGGAGTACACTGACTACCTAATCCAAAAGTACCAATAGGCATAGTCTGTGAGAGTTCTGATTGATACCAACGTTGTCCTCGACTTGCTTTTGGAAAGAGAGCCTTTTGTCGAGGATGCGATCGCCATCTTTGAGCAAATTGAGCGTGGTAGCCTAGAAGGCCACATTGCCGCAACCACCGTCACAAATATTTTCTACATTATTCGCAAAGCCGAAGGTCGTGAAAGTGCACTTATTGCTATACGTCGACTGCTGATTGGTCTTCATCTGTGTGCTGTTGATCGTCAAACAGTTGAGACTGCTCTCAACTTTGACCTGAGAGACTTCGAAGATGCTGTCCAACTTGCTTGCGCAACAATTAATCAACTCGATGGAGTCATTACCCGCAATCATAGGGACTTTACCGGGAGCAAACTTCCTATCTACTCACCTACAGAAATCATAGATCAGGTACAGTGATTAGCAGGTAAAGATGACCAGACAATTAAGCGCTGACAGCGACAGCTACTGGTTTTTCGAGAGCGGCTTGCATGTATCCTAGCCACTCAATCAGGCTCTCAATCTGCTTTTCAGGCTTCATTACGCCTAGACCACGAACGGTGACTTTGCCTGGGGCATAAACGAAACGCGATCGCAAATGATCAGGCACCTTACCATGCAACAGTTCCCAGGCAGGCTTTTCCATTGGCGTCTCTAGTACGACATGCTGCTTACCTTCAGCTCTAATCCGCGAAAATCCCAACGGCTTGGCAATCTGCTTCAGCTCTAGAACCTTGACTAGCTGACCAACCGCCGCTGGCAAAGTGCCATAGTGATCGTTTAGGTCCGTTACTAATTCCATCAGATCCCGCTTGGTATCAGCGCCCACTAGAGAACGATAGACGCTCATCTTCTGGTCAAGGTCGGGGATGTAGTCAGCAGGAATAAAGGCAGTTACCTTTAGATCGACCTGCGTTTCGTCTACCTGCGGAATCTCCTGACCACGAATTTCAGCGATGGACTCTTCTAGCATATCCATGTAGAGATCGAAGCCGATTACTTCCATCTGACCTGACTGCTGAGCGCCTAGCAGATTACCGATGCCGCGAATCTCCATATCGCGCATGGCGAGCTGATAGCCCGATCCTAATTGAGTGAATTCCTGAATCGCTCGCAGTCGCTTGCGGGCTTTGTCCGACAGTTTGTTTTGCTTTGGAAACAGCAACCATGCGTGGGCCTGAATGCCGGAGCGACCGACGCGGCCTCTAAGCTGGTAGAGCTGCGAAAGGCCAAATTTCTGCGAGTCTTCGATGATGATGGTGTTGACTCTAGGAATGTCGAGCCCTGATTCGATAATGGTGGTACAGACCATCAGATCGGCGTCGCCGTTGCTGAAGGTGAGCATGGTGGCTTCGAGTTCACCTTCGGGCATTTGGCCGTGTGCGATCGCCAGTCGAATTCCCGGTACCGCCTCTCTGATCCGCCCTGCCACCTCCTCAATCCCTTCCACGCGCGGCACCACATAGAAAATCTGCCCACCGCGATCAAGCTCCTGACGAATTGCAGCTCGCACTTTCTCAGGATCGTATGGCGATAGGTGAGTCTTGATCGGACGGCGAGACGGTGGCGGCGTGGTGATTAGACTCATTTCCCGGACGCCAGAGAGCGCCATGTAGAGGGTTCGAGGGATCGGTGTTGCGCTCAGTGTCAGCACGTCTACCTGTGCCTTCATTGCCTTGATTTTTTCCTTTTGATTCACCCCGAAGCGCTGTTCTTCGTCCACGACCAGCAGGCCAAGATCTCTGAACTTCACGGCCTTGCCTAGTAGCTGATGGGTGCCGACTACCACATCTAGCTCACCAGAGATCAGTCGCAGCATGATATCTTTGCGCTCTTTTGCCGTGCGGAAGCGATTGAGCAGTCCGATCTGGATCGGATAGGGTGCAAAGCGTTCTTTGAGCGTGTGATAGTGCTGCTGGGTCAAGATAGTTGTGGGAGCCAGCAGAGCTACCTGTTTGCCCGCAGTCACCGCTTTGAAAACGGCGCGGAGAGCGACTTCGGTTTTGCCAAAGCCGACATCGCCGCAGACTAGACGATCCATCGGGCGATCGCTCTCCATATCGCGTTTTACGTCCTGAGTTGCTTTGAGCTGATCGGGCGTGGGGGTGTACGGGAAGGAGTCTTCTAGTTCCTGCTGCCAGGGCATATCCACTGGATAGGTGAAGCCTTGCATCTGCGATCGCTGCGCATACAGTTTGAGCAGATCGACCGCCACTTTTTGGATCGCTTTGCGGGCTTTTCCCTTAGTCTTCTCCCAGGTTTTGCCCGTCATCTTGTTGAGCTGGGGCTTTTGCTCTACCGAGGTGCGATAGCGGGAGAGCGATCCCATCTGGTCGACGGGCACGCGCAGCAGACCGTCAGCGTACTGAATGACTAGATACTCGCGGGTCTCCTTATCGACCGTCAGACTTTCCAGCTTTAGAAACTGACCGATACCGTGGTTGCGGTGAACGATGTAGTCTTTGGGCCGAAGCTTGTTCGGATCGACCTGCTTGGAGGCGGCGCGGCGGCGTTTGCGAACGTAGCTAGGCGTGGCCAGGGTGTGCTGACCAAAGAACTCGCGGTCGGTGACGACGACGATGCGGAAGGTGGGCAGGATGAAGCCTTCGAGTTCAGCTAGACCTGAGTATTTGACCGCAACGGGGATACGCTGATTTTGCAGCTTGTCGATGGCTGGATAGTCTTTGGGGTTGGGAATGAACTGCGCCGGACAGTCGTGTTCTTGCAGTAGGGCAACGGAGCGCGAGGGCTGGGCAGAGATTAGCCAGGGGAAAAATTTGCGATCGCGCTCCTCTTTCAAAATATCTGCTAGCTTTCCAAACTGATGCGGCAAAATCGGCACCGGGCGGCTAGCCAAATTCAGCCCAACGCCGTCCTCGGCAATTTCAGATAGCTCAATTCGCTGAAACAGGCTGATCTCTTCTATTGCCTCAGAAAATGGCCGATGGATTTTGGGCAAACCGCTTTCAGGAAGCTGAATTTCCGTATCGGCCTCGAACGTTTCTTTTGCCTCATGCCAGCGATCTTCGACCGTCTCAACCCAACGCTCAGCGTGGGCCTGACACTGCGCCGGTTCATCAAGTACAACTAGCGTATTCTCTGGCAGATAGTCCAGCAGGGAAGCAGGCTCGAAGGCTAAACCCATGAATCGGCGGATACCTTCAACTTTGCCCGTCGTGATGAAGGTTTCTTGAGCCTCTTCTGTCAGCAGGTCTTCGAGCAGCCCTTTTTCTTCTAGAGCAGACGAGATTAACGGGCCGTAGTCAGTTGTGGTGAGCAGCAGCGTGTCGATTTTGTCGAGCGATCGCTGATTAGCCGGATCGAATTCGCGCAGCCGCTCTAGCTCATCCCCAAACAGCTCCAGCCGCACAGGCAGCTCAGCCGCCACCGGAAAGACATCAATAATGTCCCCTCGCTGGCTCCACTGCCCTTCAGTTTCAACAGAAGACACCTTCTCGTAGCCCAGCTTGGCCAAACTCAGGCCCAAATCTTTTAGATTCAGCTCCATACCCAGATTGATTTCTAGGCAGTAGGGACGAAACATCTCGACCGGAGGTAAGTGCGGTTGTAGTGCTCGCTCGGTGGCAATAATCGCCATCGCCCCCAGGTGCTTCGATCCCGGTGGTAAACTACTCGCATCTGCCTTGCCGTTGATCAGGTCAGAAAGCACTTGAAGCTGACCCCAAACCAGCTCTGACTCGGGATCAAATACGTCGTATGGCGAGGACTCTGAAGTGGGATAGAAGGCCACTGTGCCCCAGCCCATCATTTCTAACTGCGCCGCCCAGCGACCGGCTTCTTCTAGCGTCGCGGTGACGACTAGCAGCGGCTTTTGCTGAGCTTGGGCTAGCGCCGAGCTGACTAGTCCTTTTGGGAGTCTAGGTGCGCCGGATAGCTGTAGGGTTTGCTGCTTTTCTAGCTTGGTGACCAGCTCCTGGCCAAGGGGTGAGCGTGCGATCGCACGAGTAATCGAAGAAAACGCCATGAAAAATTAACTCAAAGAGCAAACCGACAGCAGTTCTAGAGCGCTGCCAGTCCTTATTCTAAAAGGCATCGCTCGATTCTGCGTGTACGGTTTGCTCACAAGCAAATAAGCGCTGTCTTGGCTGCTACCGAACACTCACCTTCAAGCCTGCCGGATCGCTAGGACTGCCTTCGATCTTCAGCTCGCGCTCATTCGCATCCAGGTGACGCACAATTTTATAGACATTTTCTATTTTGTCTTCTGCGCCCATTTTTTTAACCAGCTCATCTAGTGAGAGCGCGGTCCCGGCTGTCTTCAGCGCTTCTTTGACACTTGTTTGCAGCGATAGGACATCGGCGGCGGCTTTTTTCCCAGCCTCTACACCAGGCTGATGATAGGCATTGATATTGACCAGGCTGGCATACAGACTCACCGCCCGCTCGTACAAAGCAATCAAGGCACCTACCGTTTTCGGCGAAACTTCGGGAATTGTGATGGTGATCGAATCGCGGTTATTTTCAGAGAGGGCTCGGCGCGTTCCCTGCAATAGACCGGATAGATAATCACCTGAGGTCACACCCGGCTCCACATCTACGGAAGGCCCTTCGCGATCCTTTAGCACTTCAATCAAAGTCGCAAAAAAGTTGGGGACGCCTTCGCGAAGCTGCTGGACGTAGGCGTGCTGGTCGGTCGATCCCTTGTTGCCATAGACCGCGATTCCCTGATAGACCGTGTTGCCATCGAGGTCTTTTTCCTTGCCTAGTGACTCCATCACTAGCTGCTGTAGGTAGCGGCTAAACAGCAGCAGGCTATCTTTGTACGGCAGCACTACCATATCTTTTTCGCCTGTGCCGTTACCAGCAAAGTACCAGGAGAGCGCTAGCAGTGCGGCTGGGTTGGTGCGCAGATCGTGGACGCGGGTGGCCTTGTCCATTTCTTTAGCGCCTGCTAGCATCTCCCTGATGTCAATCCCCTGTAGCGCGGCTGGCAATAGCCCGACCGCAGACAGCTCAGAGGTTCTGCCACCTACCCAATCGTGCATTGGAAAAGTCGCTAGCCAGCCTTCGTCGGTGGCAATGTTCTCTAGCTTGCTATCGATCCCGGTTACGGCAACTGCATACTTCGCAAAAGACAGTCCCGCTTGCTCGTAGGCTGCTTTGGATTCAACCATGCCGTTGCGGGTTTCTGGCGTACCGCCTGATTTGGAAGTGATGATGACTAGGGTGCTTTTAAGGCGATCGCCAATCTCTTCAAACACGTGGTCGATCCCGATCGGATCAGTGTTGTCGATAAAGTGAATGTTGATATCTGGAACGGCAGGCGCTAGAGCTTTGGAGACGAACTGCGGACCCAGGGCTGAGCCGCCGATACCGACAGAGAGAATATCGGTGAATTTAGGCTGATCTGGAGGGGTAATTTCACCAGCGCGAATTTTCTCAGCAAAGGATTCTAGGCTCTCAAGCGTTTCGACGATGTCTTTCTTCAGCTCTTCAGAAGGGGCTAGCTCGGGCGCGCGTAGCCAGTAGTGGCCGACCATGCGTCCTTCGTCTGGGTTGGCGATCGCCCCTTTTTCTAGCTCATCCATCGCCGCAAACGCCTGTTCAAACTTCGGCATTAGCTGCTCGGCATAAGGATCGTCAAAGCTCATGCGACTGACATCTACGTAGATGCCCAATCCCTCATGGTAATAGAGCCAGTCCTGATACCGTTCCCAGAGTGCTGCCAATTCCATGATCTCTATTCTCTCACCGCGTATATATTTCTTAACTTGTCTTAAAGGGACTTGTACTTGAAGTTTGGTGCGCTCAACCGTGACCTGTACAACAAAAGTCGATATGACAGGTCAAATCGGTTGACTGGCTGTCTGAGCGAGCCCTCAGCTTTAGCAGTACCATCAAATCAATGTATCTAACGCTATACCCTTACAAGCAAGAAGCCCGAATGAATTTAACATTCATGCGTCTTGTAAGTCTTAACGGTTTAGAAACTTTTGCACGGTTCTATCCGCTCGCTAAGATATTAGAGCGGGATTAGCGTCAGTCCCTAGAAAAACGTTCAAACAAATTTTGTCTTCCTATGATCGCCTTTGATTTTGCCAGTTGCGTTAGCTTCGCTAGCTTGAGCACTGCTGGTGTTGCTTCGAGTCTGACGCTGGCTGGGTTAGAAAGCTGGTTAGACAACGCTGCTTTTGTCGTGCTGTTTGCGGCGATGCTGGCCTACTGGAGCGGATTAGCGTTTGAGCAGGTCAAGGCTTTGCCGATTATTGGCGGGGCGGGCATGGCGGCTGGCAATTTGGCGATGGCGGCGCTGCTGACGGCTCGCTGGATTGAAGGGGGCTACTTTCCACTGAGCAACCTGTACGAGTCTCTATTTTTCATTGCCTGGGGGATCACCGCTGTCCATTTCGCGGCTGAAAAGATGACTGACAGCCGCTGGGTCGGGGCGGTGACTTCTCCGGTCGCGATGGGAATTGCTGCTTTTGCGGCGCTGACTTTGCCCGATACGATGCAGGTCTCTGAGCCGCTAGTCCCAGCGCTAAAGTCTAACTGGCTGATGATGCACGTGAGTGTGATGCTGCTGAGCTATGCGGCGCTGATGGTGGGATCTCTGATTGCGATCGCCTTTCTCATCGTCACTCGTGGTCAGGCTGTAGAACTAAAGGGTAGCTCTGTCGGTACAGGTGGGTTTCGCGATCGCAAGTATCAGCTAAAGCGAGCCGCTAACTCGCTAGCAGTAGACCGGGCCGCAGAAAATGCGGTTACAGAGCAGATCATCACCGCTGGAGGAAGCACAACCGGAGGCGGCACCGCCGTTCTAGCCGCGCCTACTAAAACTATAGTCACTAAAGAGACTGGCACTGAAAAGACTGCCGCCGAAAAAACTAGGCTCTCTTTCCAACGACTAACGCTCGCCGACACGCTAGACAACATCAGCTATCGCATAATCGGTCTAGGCTTCCCTCTGCTGACTATTGGCATTATTGCGGGCGCAGTTTGGGCTAATGAAGCCTGGGGCTCTTACTGGAGCTGGGACCCAAAGGAAACCTGGGCGCTGATTACCTGGCTGGTCTTCGCCGCTTATCTGCACGCTCGGATCACCAAAGGATGGCAGGGTAGAAAACCCGCGATTCTGGCTGCATCTGGGTTTGTGGTTGTCTGGATTTGCTATCTAGGCGTGAATATCTTGGGCAAAGGACTCCATAGCTACGGCTGGTTTTTCTAAGGCTCTCCTACTGAATCAACATCAACTGCATCGATAGACAGCCCTCATCTAATCGATGTCCAACCCGAAGCGACCGTGATAAGCTCAGCCCTTGTTCCACGGTAACTTTCATGTCATCTGCGTCTACCGCTATGAAGTCTCAGGTCACGCTCTTAGCGCTTTGTCAGGCGCTGGCGATGACCACCAATACCGTTTTAATCACCACTGCCGCTTTAGTTGGCTACGCGCTCGCCGCAGATAAGGCACTGGCTACCCTACCGTTGGCAGCTCGACAGATCGCGACTATGACCGCGACCATTCCGGCCTCGATGCTGATGCAGCGGATTGGGAGACGCAGCGGATTTTTGGTCGGAAGCGCTATCGGCGTAGTGGGCGCAGGTCTTAGTATTTACAGCCTAATTGTGGCCAGTTTCTGGCTGTTTACGCTGGCGATGGCCGTTCTGGGATTTGCAAATAGCTTTGTTGGCTACTACCGATTTGCAGCGGCGGATGTAGCGGATGAAGCCTTCCGATCACAGGCGATTTCGTGGGTGATTGCAGGGGGAATTATTGCTGCTATTTTGGGACCGTGGTTGGCGAACGGTTCTAAAGACTGGTTCAATAGCGAGCTGTACATTGGTGCTTTTGTTGCTGTTCTGGTTTTGCAGATGCTATCTACGCTGCTGCTGTACTGGCTCCAGATTCCACGCACTGCAAAGCAGAAAAGGTCGACTCATGCGCGATCGCTATTCAAGATTGTCCGCCAGCCCAAGTTCTTTGTTGCAACCATTGGCAGCACTATCAGCTATGGCGTAATGGCGTTTGTGATGACGGCAACGCCCCTAGCGATGACGGCGAAAAATCACAGCTTTTCTCAGTCGGCGTCTGTAATTCAATGGCACGTTTTTGGCATGTTCGGCCCAGCGCTAATCACCGGCTGGCTGATCAAACGGTTTGGCCTGATTACTATCATTACGACCGGGGCACTGATGCTGCTGGCCTGTATGGGGTTGAATTTAGCCGGGACGAGTTTTTGGCACTTTGCGATCGCGCTTCTTCTCCTCGGTCTCGGCTGGAACTTTATGTATGTCGGCTCTACAACGCTGCTGACAGAAACCTACACCCCAGAGGAGAAAGCGCAGGCGCAGGCGGTCCATGACTTTGCTGTGTTTGGCTTTGTGGCGATCGCCACCTACTGTTCCGGCCAGATCTTCTACCGATTCAACTGGGCCATGCTCAACCAGATTAGCTGGCCGCTTGTTCTGATGGCTCTATTCGCCGTTATCTGGCTACAGCATCATCAGACGACCAGACGATCAGCTAGCTAACGGTCGCAAACAGCGCGTCCATCGGTTGCGCTACTGCCGCTTCGGCGGTCACAATCTCGACTACTTTATTTTTTGCCGATTCGTGCTCTAGCGCGTCTACGCAGACCTGCGCCACCTTCACCCGAGGAATACTGCCCTCGAATAAGGTATCCGCCGCAGACATCACAATCGCCTCCGCGTTGTTTTCCTCCTTCAGCCCGCCTGGGCGCACAATCGTATAGGGAACGCCACTTACTTTTAGATAGTCCTCTGCCTGCTTCTTCCAATACAAAATTCCCCAGAACAGGTTCAGCGGATGGAAAATCTTAGACACGCACAGAGACGACACCATCACGAATTGCTTAATTTCTGCTGCTTTAGCGGCGTCTACTAAGTTCTTGTTGCCCTCGTAATCCACCTGATAAGGACCGCTAGGATCAAGGCTAGGCGCTGCGCCTGTAGCACTTACCAGCACATCGCAATCTACTAGAGCCGCCGTCAGACTGGCCTTATCAAGTACATTACCGACGACCTTTTCGGCTTCTGTGGGTAGCTCTGAGTTGGCTTTGTTTAAATCCCTTACCAGCGCTCGAACTTCAATTCCTTTCGCCAGCAATAGCCCTACAATATGGCTCCCAGTTTGTCCTGTCGCTCCTGCCACTAATGCTTTCATCGCCAAAGCTCCCTTCTAAACTCGTGCATGAGCGCAGTATAGGCGTTTAAGCGTAGCAACAGGCACTGTCTTAATGGTGAGCTGGTGTCATATTGATCAGTAGATCAACGAAGGCGATTGAACGCTATCAGTAGGTACGGTTAGAGCGACGTATCCTGACATGACCCTTCAGACTGATTTTGTGCGAATAAATACTGGCACGTACAAACACTTGCCTGACAAAACCCACAAGTACAAAACAATTCTGACAGTCTCCTGCTATGTCCCTTGTTTGTTTTTTGCAACTAATCTATGCAACTTCCTTCTAACGCACCTTCTCCGCAGTCAGGCTCCCAATTTTTTAAGGTGGGTGCTAGTCTGATTGAAGGACAAAAAACTTCAAAAACGAACGTAACTTCTCTTAAAGACACTTTGCATTTTCAAGGCAACTACATAGGCCATATGGAGATGTATGCAGATGCGGCTAGCGTGGCCCGGTATCTGGATGCTCACCAGGAATGGTTTCCCCGATGCGCGCAACCAATGGCAGTAGAGCCCATCGGTAAAAATGGCTATGGCCTGACTGTTGGCAAGTTCAAGAGCCTAAACCACGTTGTAGAGCCGAAGATTGGCCTGAACCTGCTGCCGCAAGAAGAGGGCATCTACCGGATAGAAACTATTCCCGTGCCTGGATACAAGCCCGAAGGTTACGATGTCGATTTCCGGGCGTCTATGACCCTGTGCGAAGGTGCTGCTGAGGATATCCCAGAAGATATCAACGTTGAAAAGTCTACTCACGTAGAATGGGAGCTGAATCTCTCTACTTGGGTGGAGGTGCCTCGCTTTGTACAGGCTCTACCTGACAATTTGGTCAAAGCGTCTGGCGATCAGCTACTTAATCAGATCGTTCGTCAGGTCTCCAAGCGCCTGACTCGAAAAGTGCAAAAAGAGTTCCACACGTCAATGGGGCTACCCGTGCCATCCTCGCAGAAGAAGCGCTTTTGGCAGCGTTGAAATCCAACTCTTTTCGCAGAAATATTTAAGGCAGTAAGAAAGCGATGTATCACCTTCCTAGTAGTGGTGCATCGCTTCTTGCTTGGCCTATTTTGTTTGTAGCGCGAATTAGCTGATTGAACTTGCGATCGGCAGCGTGATTACAAATTCAGCACCCTGACCGGGCTGCGAGTTGACGGTTAGCTGACCGCCGTGTTTCTCGGCGATGACCTGATGGCTAATAGCCAGTCCAATGCCGGTCCCTTTCCCGACTGCTTTGGTTGTGAAGTACTGCTCAAATATTCTAGTGAGCGTGTTCGCTGGAATGCCGGGTCCGTTGTCTGCAATCCGAATCTGCACGTAATGCTGATCGTCGCTGACGTTCGTGGTGATGGTTATCTGATTGGGGTTGGCTGCGATCGCGCTAAAGCTATGTCCCTGACTAGATTCTTCTAGCGCATCAATCGCATTTGCCAATAGGTTCATAAATACCTGATTGAGCTGGCCTGCAAAACAACTGACCATCGGTAGATTGCCGTATTGAGTGATGACCTGAATTTCGGGTCGCCGTTCGTTCGCTTTTAGACGATGTTTTAGAATTAGCAGCGTACTGTCAATGCCTTCGTGAATGTCGTATTCTATTGGCAGAGTGGTGTCTGTTCTAGAAAAGGTCCGCAGGCTAGTGCTGATGTTGCGAACGCGATTGATTCCCTCTCTCATAGAAGAGAGCAGCTTGGGCAGGTCTTCGCGAATGTAGTCTAGATCGATGTCTTCGATGGTTTCTTCTATCTTCTCACCTGGATTAGGAAAGGCAGTTTGATAGGAGTCAATCAGCACGAAAAGGTCTGATATGTACTCCTGAGCTGGCTTAAGATTGCCTGAGAGGAAGCCGACTGGGTTGTTGACTTCGTGAGCAACGCCTGCGACTAAGTTACCAAGCGCCGACATTTTCTCATTTTGCACCAAGAGCATTTGAGATTGTTTCAGTTCCCCTATCGCAGCGTTTAGCTCTATTGCCTGACGCTGGAGCTGTTGATTGAGTTCTTGCAGCTTGATTTCTGCCTTTCTGCGTTGAGTAATGTCCTGGTAAGTGCCTAGAATGCCGATTACTTTGCCATTTTTATTGTGCAGTGGGACTTTATTGGTTTCCAGCCAGGTTTGCTCGCCGCTGCTGTGTAGCTGCGGTTCAATGATGCCAATCTCTGGTTTGTTGGTATCCATCACTTTGCGATCGCACTCTCGAAAGAAATCAGCTTCTTCTTTCTTCCACGGCAAGTCGTAGTCAGACTTGCCGATGAGCAGCGCAGGACTATCTAGTCCTGCATCATCTGCGAAGTTCTGGTTACAACCTAGATAATTTAAGTCACAATCTTTCCAGAAGATAGCTTCTGGCAAAGTATCCATTACTAGCTGAAGTAGCTGCTGCGCGTTTCGCATCTTGTCTTCGATCTGCTGACGATGCAAAGACTCTTGTGCTTGTGCTTCTCGCAGTATCACTAGCTCTTGTTGGCACGCCGCAAGCATATTTTCCAGCTCTTCGCGACTGCGCTGAGGTTGGCTAGTTTCTGCCTGTAACTGAACCATAGACCCTACTCCGGACATCTATAATAGTGCTTTTTATCTATTGGTCTAGTGAATGACCAAGCACTAGAATACCCGTCACAAAGGAAGCACCTTCGAACTGTGGTTATCGCTACATGATTATGGACGAGCTGTGGCAATGCCTAGGCGGACTCTGTCAATGGTACGAAGCTGATCCATCGCGGCGACTACCCTGCCGTGGCTAGTCAATTCATCAGCGCGGATGGTGACTAGAACGGGATTTGTAGGGGCGATCGCCCTCACCTCATCTGCCAACTCTTCTAGTGCTACAGCCTCATCGCCCAAAAACAAGTTCCCCTCAGGCGTAATCACCAATGTGATGTCCACCTGGTCTTGAGGCGTTGCAGTCACTGCCTGAGGCAAATTGACTGGCAAGCCTTCAGCTCTGGTCAAATACAGCGTAGACAGTATAAAAAATGCCAGGATCGCAAAAGTTACGTCAATCATTGGCAGAATGTTGACGCTAGGACGACTTATTTCGTTGTCATCGGGTAAGCGCATCTGTGTAGGCTCGCCGCTCGACCGCTTTAGTAAGAGAATCCAGCAACGAACAAGACAACTGTCAGTACGCCTACTAGAACCATAAGTGCGGTGCCTGCATCCCAACTACCTTTCCAGGAATAATTTTTCTTGCCGTCTTGTTCAGACATTACTGATGACCGTTGCTACATTCTCTAGCATAGCGCCAGAGTGAAAGAGTTTCTATCCTTCGAAAGAAAGGCCCTAGAACAACTTCTACAGCAGCGACATCTGCTCTCCTTGCTGTGCGTAGTAGAACTGCTCTACTTCCCAACGGCGATACATCGGCAGCTTGCGCTTGAACGACAGACGGCTTTCTACCTGCGCAGTTTCTAGCTTTTTTTGAGCATCTTCTTTGCGACAGTTCAGTATTTTGGCAGCATCCTGTAGTCGAATCCACTGCTGACCAAAGCGTTTTAGCAGGGTGTCATCGTCCTCATTTTGAATCTGGGTGAGCAGAATTTCAGCCAGCAGCCAGCAGGCTTTGGTGTCCGCTTCGGCGCGATGGGAGGTGCTGATATCAAAGTTGAAATGTTTGACCAAATTTGGCAGGCTGCGAGAGGGCAAATCGGCTAGCAGCATTCTAGAGAGAATAACGGTGCAGAGCTTTTGGAGCGGCGGCTTGTAAAAACAGATGCCAAGGCGTTTGTATTCCGTGCGCAAGAAGGAATAGTCAAAGTCAAGGTTGTGAGCGGTAAAGACGCGCTTAGCTTCTAGCAGCGGCTGACATTTCGGCCAAATCTCTTCAGGCGGCGGGGAGGGATAGACCATCTCCGGAGTAATGCCAGTAATCTTGGTGATGTATTCAGGAATTTTGACCTTAGGGTTGATCAGATAGCTTTCCTGATGCTCTAGTCCATCGGCGAGGCTGGCATGGAGGACGGAGACCTCGATCACGCGAGCATTGTGTCCAAGGGCTCCTGTGGTTTCTATATCAACGACGGTGAGCGGTGAACTGCTGACCTGGCGGTAGTAGCTGAGCAGCTCGCTAGAGAGAAGCGCGGACTGACCTTGGAACTTTGCGGCGTGGGCAACCATGAAAGAGAAGGAATGAGGAAGTAGGAGCGCTGAAGCAAGGAGGCATGTGTTACTGCTGGGACAATCTTTTCACGTTTGCGCCGCCGATTTTCTTATGAATTCTGGCAAGCCGCTCAGGAATAGTGTTGGCATGAGGGCTATTTTTGAGGCTGTCGGTGAGATCGAACTGGCTGAGGTTGGCGGCTTTGTTGCCGGGGAACCAGTGGCTGGCTCCGCCGAGCAGGTTGTAGCGGGATTCGGCGTATTCAACCATGTCGAAGGCTTCGACGAGGTTGCCGAGCCAGAGGGCGATCGCAATATTGATATTGCCAGGGGTTGATTGTAGGTCAGGAAGGCCCTCTTGCCAGGTGCGATACCAGCGTTCGCCGAGGGTTGCGATCGCCCGTGTCTCCAATCGTTCTAGGATAGGTGGCAGTATCTCATCTGCCTGTTCAACCAGCGGCAGCACCTTCATATGCTCGTCAAAATCAGAGGGCTGCGCTGCGCCCAGACTCAGCGTATGCACCTGCGGATGGCTAAGGCAAAACAGATCGTTGAACACCATTGGACTGAGTGGCTTGCACAGCTCTACGAGTCTTTGCGGTGGACTGTACAGATTGCCGCCTTTGTTAGAAGGGCTGATGATGAAGACGCCCATATCGCGCTGAGCAGCGGCTTCAATCGCTCGCCAGTTGTCCTGAAAGATGTAGTACCAGTGAATATTCACATAGTCGAACAGGTTGCTTTCAATGGCGTCGACAATCACTTGGGTCGGACCATGGGTCGAGAAGCCAATATGACGAACTTTGCCTTGTGCTTGTCAGCTTTTTGGCTGTGTCGATGCAGCCGCCTGGACGAACGCTGTGGTGTAGCGTTTCTGCATTATTGATACCGTGTAAGCCTAGTAGGTCTAGGTAGTCCAGATTCAGATTGGCCAGCGAAAGCTCAACGGTTTGCGAGAACTCATCGGAGTTTGCTTTAGGTGAAACTTTGGACTGAACGATTAGCTCGTCACGCTTAAAGGTCGGCAGTATTTTACCTAGCTGAATTTCTGAGGTGCCGTAGCCTCTGGCGGTTTCGATATGGTTGATGCCCAGTGCGATCGCCCGTTGGATAGTCTCTTCTAGATTATTTTGGTTTTTCTGAGGGATATCTGCTGGCGGTACGTCTTGCCATGAGTGCTGATAGCGCATGCCGCCGCAGGAGAAGACGGGCATCTGTAGTTCGGTGCGGCCAAAGCGACGATAGAGCATTCGAAAAAGTGCGGTGGTGAAATCAATTCAGTTTTGATTGTAGTCAATTAGCGCTGCAAATAAGGCATAGGGTGAATTGTCAAAGGCGGTTTTGGTATGCAAAGATTTTTATACGTCCTTTTGTTGTAGTTTTCGTTGCTAGATATGGCTATTCCCGTTCCGTCTCGTCGTAGTGGTTATCGCATCGGCAGTGCCAGCGCGCCACTCATGGTTGAAGTTTTCTTTGATCTGGAGTGTCCTTTCTCTAAAAAGGGCTGGAACAACGTCATGAAGGTAAGAGATGCCTATACTTCAGAGCAGATCTACTGGGTATTTCAGCCGATGTCACTGGGTAACCATCGTCAGAGCTGGGATGCGACTAAGGCTGCGATCACAGTAGCCGATACAGATACTCAAAAGTTCATTGATTTTGTCAGCTACTTGTTTAGTCGACAAGCCGAATTTGCCAACGAAGCTTGGAAAGACAAAACCCAGACCGAGTTCCACAGCTTCTTGGCAGAGTGCGCTGCCGAGGTCACAGGCCAAAAGGATAAAAAACAGTTCCTTAGCCGACTGAATAGCGAAGAAGTTTACGCCCAGGCCCGTATTCCGGCTCGCTTTGCAACTATCAAAGGAGTTTGGTCTACGCCGACATTTTTCATCAACGGCGCAGAAGTAACCGAGCTATCTTCTGGCTCTAGTCTGCAAGATTGGCAGTCTGTCATAGATAAGCTTCTGTAGATAAGCTTCTGTAGTGAAGCTTCTGTAGTGAAGCTCCTGTAGTCGTCTAGTCAGCAGCTGAGCTACACGCTGTGTCGCCATATTCCAGAGCGCAGATGGCAGTACGATCTGTGGTCTTCTGCATTCTGCTATACCTCCGCCCTCACAAATTCTTCAAAATTGACTGCTAAAACGTAGGCAAGATCAGGTTTTTTAGGAGGCCGTCATGTTTGAAAAAATATTGGTTGCACTAGATACTAACGAACACTGCGAAACGGTATTCAAGGCAGCGCTTGATTTAGCCCAAACGACCCAAGCAGAGCTTCTGATTCTAGGCGTGCTGTCGTCAGATAGCTCAGGCGATCTCGCTTCGATGGCCTATCCCAACCTGGTGGGCTATCCATTTACGATTCCCGAATCTGCCTGGAGCGCCTATCAAGAGCAATACGAGACTATTAGGAACAGAGGACGAGAAGTGCTCTCTCATCTACAGCACCGTGCTACACAGGTGGGTATACAGGCTAAAAGCTCTCAAGAATTTGGCGATCCAGGTACAGTGATTTGCGATCGCGCCAGAGAAGGGAAAGCCAATCTAGTTGTGGTCGGCACACATGGGCGCAGGGGGCTCAACGAGTTTGTCTCTGGCAGCGTCAGCAGCTACGTCATGCACCGCGCGCCCTGTTCTGTCTTGGTAGTTCGTGCTCAATCTGTTGATATAGAGACTGCCAAGCACGAGGAAGATACCGAGAATTCAAAGGTTACCGAAAGCGCCAAGCTGACCACTGCGTAGGCGTGAGGATTTCGAGACCCACATGAGGTTTAGTTGAGTGATGAGTTGCTGTCTTTGTTGTAGTAGTTGTTTGCTTCGCCATGTTCGACATGGTGAGATGCGCTGGTTTTGCCCGAACTGCTGGCAGGATATGCCCGACGGTGAGGATGCTTTCACAACCAGTAGGTTTAGCCAAGGCCCATTGAGTAGGGCTCTGCGCACTGCTGATAGTCAATCGCCACAGCGCGTGACGGCTTGTCCTTGAGTTGCAAGGCTCAATAGCCTAGTAGAGACCAAGCTAGTAGAGGAAAGAGCACCGCTTTAACCTTGAATACCTTTGCGATCAAAGACAACTGTTGCTTTCAGGGCTACTTCAAAAACGTCTTCAAACCAGGCTTTCTTGTAGTCGATATTCCACAGCTCTAGCTCGCATTGATTGTTCGTATCGCAGGGAGTGAGCTGTAGGGTAAGTGTTCTGTTGTCAGGAGCGAACGTAGTTTGAATAGAGGCGATCGCATGGCTACGCGCTCTATCTAAGGCTACCGCAATCCTCAGCATTGCCCCTAGCTGGTCCACTAGCTTACGTTCAGACTTACTCGGTAAGTTGTTGTAACTTTCGTGTCGTTTCTTGGGCTGACTTTTGCGATGATAGCGGGCGATATTCCCAATAATTTCTACTTCAGTTTCGGTAAACCCTAGTAAACTACCATTGCGAATTAGATAGTAAGAGTGCTTGTGATGCGCTGAGTGGTTGATATAGTGACCGCTGTTGTGTAGCATCGCTGCTGCCCAGAGATACTCACGTGCTAGCGGACCCAAATCGTGCAGTGTGCCCTTAGTCTGATCGAATAGCTGCGTTGCAAACTCGGCTACCGCATCGCCATTGGCTCGGTATTTATTTGCTAATTTCCTAACGGATCGATCGCGCACCGATTCTTGAAATGCCATCCGGTCTTCAATCAGACCGTTAATTAGCATCCAGTCCACGACAACGCCTTCTCGTAGCGCTCTCTCACAGATCTGTAGCTGTGAAATCCCCAACAGCTCCATCGCCGTCTGCAAAACGATGGCTCCTGGCACGATAATCTCAGCGCGGCGGTCCGACATGCCTGGTAGCGCTAAGCGATCTTCATAGGCCATCTTGCGTAGCTGATTAATCCAGCTTGTCAGCTCGTCATAAGTCAGCAAATAACCGTTGAGCGGATCCGGCGCGACTCCCGTTTTATCGACTGCGGCCAGTATTGCCAAGCACTCAATTGTTCCGGAGGTGCCAATCATCTTTAGCGGTGTTTTTTCGTGCGCTGTTCCAGCAAGCACTCGCTTTAGCTTTGCTTTTAGCGCGTCGGTTGTCGGCTCCAATACACCACGTACATGGGCTCTTAAATATTCAAATTCCTTTTTACTAATCGGATCGGTTGAAATGAACCGAGCGCTCAGGCGGACAGCTCCAACCTTGCTACTGCTCAAAAAATCGTAAGCACCTCCTCTACCTGCAATAATTTCTGTGGAGCCGCCGCCAATATCAACAATGATATGGGGCGTGCCTTTTAGCTCCATAGTGGAGATTACGCCCAGATAGATCCGTCTGGCTTCTTCATTTCCAGAAATTAAATTAATCGAAAGGCCCGTTTCCGCTTTTACTCGCTCAATAAAGGTCTGACCGTTGCCTGCTTCGCGCACCGCACTGGTAGCAACGGCGATCACATCATCTGCCTGAAAGCTCTCGGCAATTTGCAGACACCGCTTTAGTGAAGCAATTCCTCTTGCCATTGCTGCTTCGGTGAGGTTGCCAGTCTCCTCGCAAAAGTCTCCTAACCGGACGGTGTCTTTTTCTTTGCCAATAATGTTGAAAGACGGCAGGGTGGTGTCAATTTTGACAATCACCATATGGATAGAGTTGGTGCCAATATCTATAGCAACCAGGACTAGATCTGGGTGATCGCCCTGTCGTAGACGCTCTCGCAGCGTAGGATTTAAGACACCTTCTATCTCCGTAGACAGCCGTTCACCTAGCCCCCTTTCCAGGTGTTCTGCGTTTGTATCGGGAGCTAATGGCTGAGTTTCAACAGTATTTACCATCGACGGTCACACAACTATCACTTGCGTTCAAATTCCTCACCTATACTACAGTCCAGGCGCTGACCAGACTGGACTGATCCGCTAGCTAGCCATGAATTTTTCGCGAATTTCCTCAGTTCGCTTCCGGTTCACACCTAAGTCAGACTTGCCCAGGCGAGCGGCCGTACGGGTATGAATGACCGATTCGCCAGCGGGCGCGTAGAATTCTACATCGTCTACGAAGCCCATTAGCTTGCTAGAAAATTCTGCATACAGATAATCGTCGCTGACGGTATCGATAGTGGAGCGCTCCATGCTCTCGATGATTGTCTTGAGTTTGGCGATCGCATCTTTGGCAGCGCCTGTGTAGGGAAAAGGGGCGATCGCATGTTCAGTATCATCGGCTGGCGCGTAAGAACACACGCAGTTAGGCGTACTCGGACAAGCCTTTAGCCGACCGTCTGTTACTCCTAAATCTGTCGGCCGCGTACCTGAAAAAGAAAACAAACCCATAGCAGACCCCTTAAAACTCTTATAGCTTCTTATACCAGTAGAGCGCTACCAACAGAGCACTACCGCTGATGCACTGATGGCAGTTTATACCAAGGCAGGTGCGGATACTCGTGGTGTTCCCAGTGATAGTCGAAGTGATAGCAGCTAAAGAACGACAGTAGCGGTGAGGCATTGCTGCTATTCGCTCTATGAATATTAGTATGGCCTTCATCTGGCCGTCTGTGAGGGCGATAGGTGCCAAAGTAAAACAGCTGCCAGGAGCTAATAGCCTGAGGCAGTAGCCAGAACAGTGCCGCGTTGAGTACGGGAACACCCATGCCCAACACCATTGGATAGAAGAACGCAGACATTCCCCAGAAGATTGTCCAGCCCTGACCGCCCTGGATATAAACTCGCATGAACTTGAAATACCAAGACCAAAAGCCACCTAGATAAAAGTCTGGATCGGTACTTTGCGCTGGGGTGCGATGATGCTGATGATGGCACTCCCGCATCATATCGAAGGATAGAAAGCTGTATATCCGTAAGATAATTCGCCCTGCCCAGTCGTTTGCCTTCGGATAGGCTGGCATTAGCGTTCCATGCATAGCATCGTGCGCCAGGATGAACAAGCCAGTGTGTAAAAACGAGCGAACCACGATAGTCGCAGCGACAGCCGCAGCTGATAGGGTCTTAGCGTCAGGCAGCATGAACAGGCTGACATAGGCAGTCGATAGCCACAGCAATACAATCAAAGTGGCGATCGAGATAGAGACAAAAGACTCTCTAATCAGGGCAGCAGGCAAAGATCGGGCAGTCATGCAATAAGAGAATCTAAGTGTGCTTGATAAAGGTGTGCTTGATAAAGCTGGCGTACTTGTAAAACCAGTGTGCTTCTGAGGTTGGCAGGAGGGGGCTGTGTGATTTGTATCAAAATGTTAAGCTACATCCACCTTACAGTAGCAGGACGCGTGGATTCTGAATAACTATCTATTGACTGACTAACTTAGCCAACTCGGTTGTTTATCGCAGACACACCTCTGTTGCGACGCAGACGTCAAATGAATTTGTAAACGTAGCTGCCGGCGAAATCCGGCTAATATCAAGGCGATAGCAAGCACTTATTTCTAAAAAGCGATGCAAGGATTATCTTCAGAAAAACTGCAACAGCTCTACCAGACGTTTCCTAGTCAGTTTGAAAGCGTGATCTTAGGCACAGCTAGTCCGAACGCTCAACCGCAAGCTAGCTATGCGCCCTGTGTGATAGACGAAGCCAAAAATATCTATATTTTCGTTAGCGGTTTATCTGCGCACACTCAAAACCTATCAACGACCGGAAAAGCCAGTGCGCTCTTTATAGAAGACGAATCAAAGACAACCCAAATGTTTGCTCGCAAACGGCTGAGCTATGATTGCACGGCGGCTCTAATTGCTAGAGATAGCGAGCAGTGGAGAAAAATCATCCAAAAGTTCGAGACTCAGTTCGGCAATATTATCGAGCTGATGAAAGACCTGCCTGACTTCCGCATCTTTCAGCTACAGCCCAGTTCAGGTCGCTTTGTTCTGGGATTTGGCAAGGCTTATGATGTTGATCCAAACGATCTAGATCGTTTGATTCACAAAGGCGGATCGTAGTTCGACTCATACGATAGACCATAGAAAAAGGCTGGCTTTAGGCTTCTGCTGTGTCTTCTTCCCAGCAGTCTACAGCTAGCAGATCGCCGATAGAATCTTGCATTGTGAAGTCAAAGGCTTCTAGTTCGGATTTCCAATGGGTCCACTTGTCGCCAAAGATAAAGGCAATTTTCCACAAGCTGTCAGTGGTTTGGATAGCTTTGGTGTTGACTAGCGATCGCACTTTTCGCTGAAACTTGACCATTGGATGATCGGCTACTGGCTGGCTGGACACCTGACTATTGAGTGACACAGCAGCAGTTGATTGGGTTGTCATAAATTTGGGTTCGAGAATACTTTAATTCGGAAAAATTGGGATTTGAGGAGTCAACAGATAGGAAAAAGCTGCCTATTGAGCGTTCTCCTCTTTGACTATTTGGGTGGCTACCGGGAAAGAGGTGCTGTACGTATAGCTACGCCTCTTTGCCACTAGTTGCTCCCTGACTTCTCAGCAGATTTGAATTTCTGCTGATTCGCTTTTTTATTAATTTCACACTCAGAGTTCACATTCGGAACGCACAGCTTCCGAACTGGTCGCTACAAGTTATAGCGAATAAGTGAAACCTTTCCTCACACAGTTTACTTTTTGCAAGAATTACTTTTTCCAAGCAAAGCATATAAGAACTAGAAACCTAGATCATCTGTCCTTAGACATCTATTGAGCGCTAGCTCTTTGATGCGAGTTTGAATGAGATGCGAATTTGAATGAAATGAGAGTCTGAATGGTGAAAATTTGAAGCCGCTAGCTTGGCCGTTGGCTTGTAAGGTGTAAAGTGGTTTTTTCACTTCAGCCTGCTTACTATAGCAAACATTTCTCAGAATGGGTGAGCACATCTATCAACTGTATCGATTGCATGTATCGATAGCGAAAGCTTCACGCTAGACTAACCTTAGGCTGAGGCTTTTAACATAAAGCTTTCAACCTGGCGCTTTTGTTTCAATGTAGCTCTTACTCACACTTTCTCACTTACGCTTTTCCTATGGTGGCTTCTCAATCCCCTACTCAACCTATCTCTGACTCTGGTGCAGCTTCAGCAGCTTCTGCGCTGAAGCTACTGCGGACCGGTGAATCAGAAAAACTGGAGCGGATTCGCCATACCTTCTCTCACGTGATGGCGATGGCTGTACAGCGACTCTTTCCAAAAGCACAAGTCACCATCGGTCCTTCTATTGACTATGGCTTTTATTACGACTTTGACGCGCCCGAACCTTTCACCGATAAAGATCTAAAGTCCATTAAAAAAGAGATGATTAAGATCATCAAAAAAGGACTGCCCGTCATTCGAGAAGAGGTCAGTAGAGAAGAAGCTAAACGCCGCATTGAAGAGTTAGGTGAACCCTACAAGCTAGAAATTCTAGAGCGGCTAGAAGAGCCCATCACGCTCTATCATCTAGGCGATCAGTGGTGGGATCTGTGTGCGGGCCCTCATATCGAGACCACTAAAGATCTTAATCCCAAAGCCTTTGATCTAGAGAGCGTAGCCGGAGCCTACTGGCGAGGTGACGAAAATAGAGCGCAGCTCCAGAGGATCTACGGCACCGCCTGGGAGACTCCTGAGGAACTCAAAGAATACAAGCGGAGAAAAGAAGAGGCCAAGCGCCGGGACCATCGCAAGCTGGGTAAAGAGCTGGGTCTGTTTGTCTTTTCTGATGAAGTAGGTCCAGGTTTACCGCTGTGGACGCCCAAGGGCACTGTCTTAAGATCTACGCTAGAGGACTTTTTGAAAGCGGAGCAGGTGGCTAGAGGATATCTGCCCGTTGTGACACCGCATGTGGGCCGAGTGGATCTGTTCAAAACGTCAGGCCACTGGCAAAAGTACCGCGACGATCTGTTTCCGATGATGGGAGATAGCGAGGATGAGGGCTTCGTGCTAAAGGCAATGAACTGTCCTTTTCATGTGCAGATCTATAAGAGTCAGCTACGTTCTTACAAAGAGCTACCTATTAGACTGGCTGAGTTTGGCACTGTCTATCGGTTTGAGCAGTCGGGTGAGCTAGGCGGACTAACGCGGGTGCGCGGCTTTACTCAAGACGATGCTCATCTATTTGTCACGCCCGATCAGCTAAACGATGAGTTTCTAAAGGTGGTTGACCTGATCCAGACGACGCTGCGATCGCTGCAAATGGATCAGTCTTTCCGGGCTAGATTGAGCTTTCGCGACCCTGAAAACAAGAGCAAGTATATTGGCTCTGACGACGCGTGGGAAAAGGCGCAAAGTGCTATCCGGCAAGCGGTAGAGACGATGGGTATGGACCATTTTGAAGGGATTGGCGAAGCGGCCTTCTACGGTCCGAAGCTGGACTTTATTGTGCGTGATGCGCTAGATCGGGAATGGCAGCTAGGTACTGTACAAGTCGACTACAACTTGCCAGAGCGGTTTGATCTAGAATACGTGGCCGAAGACGGATCTCGGCAGCGTCCGATTATGATTCACCGCGCCCCCTTTGGTTCGCTAGAGCGGCTAATTGGTATCTTGATTGAGCAGTATGCAGGAGATTTTCCGCTGTGGCTGGCACCCGAGCAGGTTCGCCTGTTGCCAGTGACAGAAGGCCATTGGGCCTATGCAGACGAAGCGGCAATTAAGCTACGTCAGCTAGGCACACGCGTTGAGGTGGATAAGAGCGGTGAGCGTTTAGGTAAGATGATTCGCAATTCGGAGAAGGCAAAAATTCCCGTAATGTCCGTAATTGGTGACAAAGAAGTGGAAGGGAATACTCTCAGTATTCGCACGCGAAAGGATGGAGATTTGGGTGCGATCGCCCTCACCGAAGTCCTAGACCGTATAGAAACTGCGCTTAAAACCCGTAGCGATTTCTAAGCGGCCTATCTAGATCTCGTATCTAGTCGCGAGCGAGTGTTCCAACTAGCACACGCTTTCTATGCACTATTTTTTTCAGAGCCTATCTTGCCGTTGCCTAAGTGAAGGCACACTTCGCAGCCCGCTTCTCGCCAGCAAGCTATTCAGCAAAAGTCTGTTGGTTGTTTCCGTCAGCCTGATGGCGGTCTCCTGTTCGGCTACGCCTGAAGTCAGTAGCGATATTGCCATCGCAGACGATGGTAGCCGGATAGCGAATGAACAGGTAGAAAATGAGCTGATAGAGAGCGAAGCTAGCGAGATTGAAAGCGATGCGGATAAGACTGCTCGCAATCGCCGGGTTGCTCTAATTTCTAAGCTATCCGATAATCCAACTCCGGCTGAGATGAGAGATGCCCTTGCCGAAGTAGAAGCAGAATTTGGAACGCCGAATGAGCCCTATAGTGACGATTCTTCCACAGCCTCCGAAGCTTCTGACGAAAGAGGACCAAAGATAGACGAAAGTTTATGGCTAGAAGCCGATGCGACCTATTCAGAACAGAACTTTAGCGATCGCCTATACGCCGAAATTCTAGAAACAGATTCGTACTGTCTGTCGACGGGCACCTGTGGTGACGTTAGATATTTATTCAAAGATATGTTGCTGGTCTCTACTGTCGGTGACTTTGGATCAACCGAGACATCTCTAATTCCTTATCAGCGAATATCTAAATCGCAAGCGCTATCCTACGCACAGATACTAGATATCGATAGCATGATCGACTTTGAAAACGATGCGCTCATGGAAGAAGGTGAAAGCCAGGGGCCATTTTCTGTCACAGAAACCTATTTCGAGGCGGATTTATCCGCAGATGGTGCGGCTTACGAGCTAGCATCAGCCAGGATGGTGCAAATTGTATCGGACCAGAACGGCGTCTTTGAAGTTTCCTATAGGGTTGAAGTATTTTGAGTATAGGTATTGATGCGCTCTCCTCGTCGGTGAGCGCATCAATACCTATACAATGGCGAGAATTGTTTAAACCCCAACGCGACTTGGGATATTTTCGTGCCCTCTTCCGTCACGGTCACCGTTCCTGCTACTACCGCTAATATTGGCCCCGGATTTGACTGTCTAGGTGCTGCCTTTACGCTCTACAATCGCTTTCACTTTACGCCTTTCACGCCGCTTTCTGACAGTGAGTCATTCCAAATCACCGTCGAAGGCACTGAAGCCAGTCGAGTCAATACTGGCGCTAGCAACCTGGTCTACCGGGCCTATCTCAAATGCTATAAGCGCATTGGTAAACCTGCGCCACCAGTCCATATCAGGATCAATCTAGGCGTTCCCCTTTCGCGGGGATTAGGTAGTTCTTCGACCGCGATTGTAGGCGGTATTGTCGGGGCTAATACGCTGGCGGGTTTACCCTTGAACGAAACTGCCTTGGCCAAACTGGCTAACGAACTAGAAGGACATCCCGATAACGTGGTGCCAGCGCTGTTAGGTGGGGCCCGGCTGAGTGCGATCGCCCGAGGTCAGCTACAGATCTGCGATTTGCCGTGGCACGAATCAGTCGTACCCGTCGTGCTTATCCCTGAGTTTGAGCTCTCGACAGTAGATGCGCGGCGAGTGCTGCCGGGGCAATACAGCCGAGCGGACGCAGTTTTTAATACGGCTCATATTGGCTTGCTATTGCGTGGGCTGGCGACAGGGAATGGTGATTGGATTAGCGGGGGGATGCGCGATCGCATTCATCAGCCCTACCGCAAAAAGCTGATTCCCGGCTACGATGACGTGCGCCGCGCTGCTCTGCGAGCCGGAGCCTGGGGGATGGTGATCAGTGGTGCAGGGCCGACGCTGCTGGCACTGACTTCACCCGATGCTGCTGAGTCTGTTCGCGAGGCGATGGAGATGGCTTGGCGATCACAGGATTTTGCTTCGCGGGGTTACTGTTTGGAGCTAGATTTGAGGGGCGCGATCGCAGAAGTTATTGGTTGACAAGAACTATCTACACTATGAGGACTTGCTGAAATTTCTGAACTAGGACTGTGCTAATGCTTGAAACAATTAGATCCGTTGATGGTGAAAATCTGCTGCCGCTACCTGCTGATGTACTGGCAGCACTAGGGTTACAACCTGGTAGCCAGGTGAAAGTCACATTAGTAGGTCAGTCGCTTATCGTTCAGTTGCCGGAATCTGCACCCTTTGATTCTGAGTTTCTACAGACATTTCAAGGTGTTTTAGACAGACGCCGATCCGCCTACCAAGAGCTAGCTGAAGGCGCTAATTAGGCGCTATGAAGTTCTTCTCAAGCACAGATGTATTGTCCATTCATGCAATCATCATTGCTGAAACAGGTGGTCAGATAGGTCTTAGAGACTGAGGGTTGCTTGAGTCAGCCCTTAAAGCCGCCGAAAATCGCTACTACTATGAGCAGGCAGATGTCATCATCTGCGCGGCAACCTATGCCTATCACCTTTGTATGGCCCATGCTTTCGTCGATGGAAACAAAAGAGTCGCGGCAGCAGTGTCTGAGATATTTCTTTTACTGAATGGTTGGCAGTTGGACCTAAGCAATTCAGACCTTGTCGATACGTTTTTGAGTATTGCTAGTGGTCAACTGACTAGAGATGCCGTAGAGCACAGATTTCGCCAGCGGACCAGTTTGCTTGAAAGATAGGTGATCGTATTCATCGGAAATGGCTTGGCGATCGCAGGATTTTGCTTCGCGGGGCTACTGTTTGAAGCTGGATTTGGGGGGTGCGATCGCAGAGGCCATCGGCTGACCAGAGCTGTCCACATCCTGTGTGAGTGCTGAAACCTTTAGTGATTCCGTACCTGCGGCTTGGTAGCGTTACACTAAAACCAATTAGAAACGAGCGACATGAACTACCGAGACCACATCACAGTTGAGACAAATAAGCGTGGTGGAAAGCCCTGTGTGCGGGGTTTGCGAATTACAGTTTATGAAGTGCTGGAGTATC